>NZ_JALAMO010000006.1:0-31274 GCF_026790065.1 Bacillus sp. N13C7
CAAAAACGGGGGTCAGTCCCTTACAAAGAGCGGTTTTTTTTTGATCAGCGTCTTTTTCGGCCAAGTCCCATGGCGTTCTCCATTTTTTTCAGCATTTTGTTTGCTGTCCGGTTTGCCCGTTCCGCGCCTTCATCAAGAATCCGGTCTAATTCATCAGATTCAATCAGTTCATAATAGCGATCCTGGATCGGCTTTAATGCGTTAACCACGACTTCTGCCAAATCACCTTTAAACTCGCCGTAGCCTTTCCCTTCGTACTTTGCTTCAAGCTCTTCAATTGTTGTATTGCCGAGGATTGAATAAATCGTAAGAAGGTTTGAAACGCCGGGTTTGTTTTCCTTATCGAATTTGACAATGCCTTCAGAATCCGTCACAGCGCTTTTGATTTTCTTTTCAAGCTGCTTCGGCTCATCCAGCAATGTAATATAAGCTTTCTGGTTCGGATCAGATTTGCTCATTTTCTTCAGCGGATCATTCAGAGACATGATACGCGCCCCGACTTTTGGAATTTTCACTTCCGGAATCGTAAAGATGTCGTTGTATTTTTTGTTGAAACGTTCTGCAAGATTCCGCGTCAGCTCAAGGTGCTGCTTTTGATCCTCGCCGACAGGCACAAGATCCGTTCCATACAGCAGTATATCAGCGGCCATCAGCGGCGGGTACGTTAACAGGCCGGAGACGACAGCTTCATTGCCTTTGGATTTGTCCTTAAATTGAGTCATCCGTTCAAGTTCTCCGATATACGCAACACACTGCATCATCCATCCGGCCTGTGCATGCGCGGGAACCTCTGATTGAATAAACAATGTTGCTTTTTCTGGATCAAGTCCGACAGCTAAGTAAAGCGCCGCAAGACTTCGGATATTTTTTCTTAGCTGAAGCCGGTCTTGAGGCACGGTTATCGCATGCTGATCCACGATGCAAAAATAGCTGTTATAATCATGCTGCAGTTCGACAAACTGCTTCATTGCCCCGATATAGTTGCCGAGCGTAACGGAGCCGCTTGGCTGAATACCTGAAAAAATCGTTTGTTTCATGAAAACATCAACCTCATTTCTTAAAGCATAATAAAAAAGGCTCATTCTTCCCCTGTAAAAAAGGGACGAATGAACCGTGGTACCACCCTGATTATTCCATTAAAATGGAATCACTCTGACGTTTGTAACGGAGACTGCTCCGGCTGAGCCTACTTTTTCGGGTTCGGTCAGCTGCTCCAAAGTCCATTCCACATTGCCCGTTATCTGCTCCCAGCACCGCAGACTCTCTTCAAACGGGTGAAATGTGTACTACTCTTTTTCATAGCACGCTTTTCTTTTGATTGCTTCATTATAAATCAATTATAACCAATTGTCATCATGAAAAAACATTCTTTTTCCCGGTAATATTGTAATAATATAAATAACACGGGCGCTGTAAAACCCTAAATGATAACTGCTATCAGCGTAGAAACCGCAAGATATTATATGTAAAAAGCAATATGGCCGGAAAACTCGTAAAATAGTTTTTAATCAATTTATGCTTTAAATGGTAGAAGGATATTATGTTCGTGGAAGAAAAACTAACGAAGTTTAAATATTTTAAATTGATAAAATAATATTGCAATAAATTATTTGTTTCATTATAATGAACTTGTTCACTCTATTGTTACAGCTTTTTTACAAAAATAATCAGAAAAGACGGAACAGAATAAAAGTTATGGAAACTTAGGTTCATTTGTCTGATATTTCTGAGGATTTAGCCGTAAGGAGCTGAAAAAATTATTATTAGGGGGTTTGTGAATATGAAAAAACGTTGGTCGATTGTCACGTTGATGCTCATTTTCACTCTCGTGCTGAGCGCATGCGGCTTTGGCGGCAGCGGGTCAAACGGTGAAGGGAAAAAAGACAGCAAAGGAAAGACGACACTCAACATTAATATTAAAACTGAGCCGTTCTCCTTACACCCGGGTTTGGCAAATGATTCAGTATCAGGCGGTGTCATCCGTCAGACTTTTGAAGGATTGACACGTATCAATGCAGATGGTGAACCTGAAGAAGGCGTGGCTTCTAAAATTGAAACGAGCAAAGATGGAAAGACATATACATTTACAATTCGTGATGGCGCAAAATGGTCAAACGGCGACCCTGTAACAGCACAAGACTTTGAATATGCTTGGAAATGGGCGCTTGATCCTAATAACGAATCACAATATGCATACCAGCTCTACTACATAAAAGGTGCTGAAGCGGCGAATACCGGCAAAGGCAGTCTTGATGATGTGGCAGTAAAAGCTGTAAATGACAAAACGCTAAAGGTTGAATTAAATAACCCGACTCCATATTTCACTGAATTAACTGCGTTCTATACGTATATGCCGATCAACAAGAAAATTGCAGAGAAAAATAAAAAGTGGAACACAAATGCCGGAGATGATTATGTATCAAACGGGCCGTTCAAAATGACGGCATGGAAGCACAGCGGATCTATCAAGCTTGAAAAAAATGATCAGTATTGGGATAAAGACAAAGTCAAACTGAAGAAAATCAATATGGTCATGATCAATAATAACAATACGGAACTGAAAAAATTCCAAGCTGGCGAACTTGATTGGGCCGGTATGCCGCTCGGACAGCTTCCGACAGAATCTCTGCCTACCTTGAAGAAAGACGGTTCTTTACATGTTGAGCCGATTGCAGGTGTCTATTGGTACAAATTCAACACTGAAGCTAAGCCGTTAGACAACGTAAATATCCGTAAAGCTTTAACATATTCGATTGACCGTCAATCGATTGTCAAAAACGTTACTCAGGGAGAGCAAATCCCGGCAATGGCTGCGGTGCCGCCGACAATGAAGGGATTTGAAGATAACAAAGAAGGCTACTTCAAAGACAACGATATCAAAACGGCAAAAGAATACCTTGAAAAGGGCCTGAAAGAAATGGGCTTAAGCAAGGCATCTGACCTGCCGAAAATCAAATTGTCTTACAACACTGATGAAGCACATGCGAAAATCGCTCAAGCCGTACAAGAAATGTGGAAGAAAAATTTAGGCGTAGATGTTGAGCTTGATAACTCAGAATGGAATGTATATATCGATAAGCTCCACAGCCAAGACTATCAAATCGGCCGTATGGGCTGGCTTGGCGACTTCAATGATGCTATTAACTTCCTTGAATTGTTCCGTGACAAAGACGGAGGAAATAACGATACGGGCTGGGAAAACCCAGAATTCAAAAAACTTTTGAACCAGTCGCAAACTGAAACAGATAAAACAAAACGTGCAGAGCTGCTGAAAAAAGCAGAAGGTATTTTCATTGATGAAATGCCGGTTGCCCCAATCTATTTCTATACTGATACTTGGGTACAGGATGAAAACCTAACAGGTGTTATCATGCCAGGTACTGGTGAGGTTTATTTCAGAAACGCATATTTTAAATAAGGCTTCGTCTGAAAATAAAAGACCTCAAGGTATATGGGGAGAAAAGCCCCATATACCTTTCTTGCTGATGGAGTATAAAAAAGTAAAAACCATGGAGGTGTTCCCCCTTGCTAAAATATATCGGAAGACGCTTAGTCTATATGATTATCACATTATTTGTGATTGTAACTGTGACATTCTTCTTAATGCAGGCAGCACCGGGCGGGCCATTTTCAGGCGAGAAAAAGCTTCCGCCTGAAATTGAAGCAAACTTAAATGCGCATTATGGCTTGGACAAGCCGCTGTTTGTACAATACGTCAGTTATTTGAAATCAGTTGCAATGTGGGATTTCGGACCGTCATTTAAATATAAAGGTCAGAGTGTTAACGACCTGATCAGTTCAGGTTTCCCCGTTTCATTCACTCTTGGAGCAGAAGCTATTCTCCTCGCTTTAGCGTTAGGTGTATTGTTTGGGGTCATTGCAGCCCTTTACCATAATAAGTGGCAGGATTATACCGTCGCAATTTTAACAATCTTTGGTATATCAGTTCCGAGCTTTATCATGGCGGCTGTTCTGCAATATGTGTTCTCCATGAAGCTTGAGCTGTTTCCGGTCGCAGGGTGGGAGTCCTGGGCATACACCTTTTTGCCTTCAATCGCACTTGCTTCCATGCCGATGGCGTTTATCGCCAGACTTTCCCGTTCAAGCATGATCGAAGTGTTAAACAGTGATTATATCCGCACAGCGAAAGCAAAAGGGCTGTCCCGTCCGGCAGTTACAGTGCGGCACGCTATCCGAAACGCGCTTTTGCCAGTCATTACATATATGGGTCCGATGGCCGCACAGGTCTTAACGGGAAGCTTCATTATTGAAACCATTTTTGGTATCCCGGGGCTTGGTGCACACTTCGTCAACAGTATTACAAACCGTGATTATACAGTCATTATGGGTGTAACCGTGTTCTTCAGTGTCATCCTTCTATTGTGTGTATTAATCGTAGACGTGCTATACGGCATTATTGATCCTAGAATTAAGCTTTCCAAAGCAAAGAAAGGAGCCTAGGCCATGCAGAACATTCCAAAAAACATGTTTGAACCAGCCGCAGCGAATGCCGGCGATGCAGAAAAAATAAGTAAAAAGAGCCTTTCCCTCTGGAAAGATGCGATGCTTCGCTTCCGCAGCAATAAGCTTGCAATGGTCGGGCTTATCATTATTGTGCTCATTATCCTTATGGCGATTTTTGCGCCGATGTTCTCAAGGTATGATTATTCAACTACTAATCTCTTAAATGCAGATAAGCCGCCTTCAAAAGATCATTGGTTCGGAACAGATGACCTTGGACGCGACATTTTCGTCCGTACATGGGTAGGGGCGCGAATCTCCATCTTTATCGGTGTGGCTGCCGCTGTTCTTGATTTGCTGATCGGCGTCATTTGGGGGAGTATTTCAGGCTTCCGCGGAGGCAGAACCGATGAAATCATGATGCGTATTGCCGATATCCTTTGGGCAGTTCCTTCATTATTAATGGTTATCTTACTGATGGTTGTTCTGCCGAAAGGGCTATTAACCATTATTATTGCCATGACCATTACGGGCTGGATTAATATGGCCAGAATCGTACGCGGACAAGTGCTGCAGCTGAAAAATCAGGAATATGTGCTTGCTTCACAGACACTTGGTGCAAAAACATCCCGTCTCCTGTTTAAACATATCGTGCCAAACGCAATGGGTTCCATTTTGGTCACGATGACATTGACAGTTCCGACTGCGATTTTTACAGAAGCCTTTTTAAGCTATTTGGGGCTTGGTGTTCCGGCTCCGCTGGCAAGCTGGGGAACGATGGCTTCTGACGGATTGCCTGCATTGACCTATTATCCGTGGCGTTTATTCTTCCCTGCCGGTTTCATCTGCATTACGATGTTTGGTTTTAACGTGGTCGGCGACGGATTAAGAGACGCATTGGATCCTAAGTTACGTAAATAAGGGAGTGATACGGGTGACACGCCTATTGGAAGTAAAAGATTTAGCGATTTCATTTAAAACATATGGCGGAGAAGTTCAGGCGATCCGCGGAGTGAATTTCCATTTGGATAAAGGAGAAACGCTGGCCATCGTCGGGGAATCGGGTTCTGGAAAAAGTGTGACCTCTCAAGCGATCATGAAGCTGATTCCAATGCCTCCGGGTTATTTTAAACGCGGTGAGATCTTGTTTGACGGCAAGGACCTGGTGCCGCTGTCCGAAAAAGAGATGCAAAATGTCCGTGGTAAAGAGATCGGGATGATATTCCAAGACCCGATGACCTCTTTAAATCCGACGATGAAGGTCGGCAAACAAATTACGGAAGTTCTTTTTAAACACGAAAAAATTTCAAAGGAAGCAGCAAAAAAACGCGCCGTCGAGCTGCTGGATTTAGTCGGCATTCCGATGCCGGAAAAGCGGGTCAACCAATTTCCGCACGAATTTTCAGGCGGGATGAGACAGCGGGTAGTCATTGCTATGGCTCTTGCGGCGAATCCGAAGCTTCTGATTGCCGATGAGCCGACAACTGCTCTTGATGTAACGATACAAGCGCAAATTCTGGAATTGATGAAGGATTTGCAAAAGAAAATTGACACCTCCATCATCTTTATTACACACGATCTTGGTGTTGTGGCTAACGTTGCTGACCGCGTCGCTGTCATGTATGCGGGACAGATTGTAGAAACCGGCACGGTAGACGAGATTTTCTACGATCCGAGACATCCATATACATGGGGGCTGCTTGCATCCATGCCGACACTGGAAAGTTCAGGAGAGGAACAGCTGACTGCAATCCCGGGCACGCCGCCTGATTTGACGAATCCGCCAAAAGGAGATGCTTTTGCGCTGCGGAGCTCTTATGCGATGAAAATCGATTTTGAACAGGAGCCGCCAATGTTTAAGGTGTCCGATACTCATTATGTCAAATCGTGGCTGCTTCATCCTGACGCGCCAAAGGTAGAGCCGCCCGAAGCGGTAAAAGCAAAAATGCGCAAACTGGCAAATACGTATGAAAAACCTGTCTTAGTGAGAGAAGGTGAATGAATTGACTGAGAAACTATTAGAAATCAAACATTTAAAACAGCACTTCGTCACGCCGAGAGGAACGGTTAAGGCTGTAGACGATTTGTCATTTGATATCTACAAAGGTGAAACATTAGGGCTGGTTGGTGAATCAGGCTGCGGTAAATCGACAACAGGCCGAAGCATTATTCGACTGTACGAAGCAACCGATGGCGAGGTGCTGTTCAATGGCGAAAATGTGCACGGGAAAAAATCGCGCAAAAAGCTGCTGGAATTCAACCGGAAAATGCAGATGATTTTCCAAGACCCATATGCATCCCTGAATCCGAGAATGACAGTTGCGGATATTATTGCTGAAGGCCTCGATATTCATAAACTCGCGAAAACGAAAAAAGAGCGGATGCAGCGGGTTCACGAACTTTTGGAAACAGTCGGTTTAAACAAGGAACACGCCAACCGTTATCCGCATGAATTTTCCGGTGGCCAGCGTCAAAGAATCGGGATTGCCAGAGCGCTTGCCGTTGATCCGGAATTCATTATCGCGGATGAGCCGATTTCTGCTTTAGATGTATCCATTCAGGCACAGGTCGTGAATTTAATGAAAGAACTGCAAAAAGAAAAAGGGCTCACATACCTGTTTATTGCCCACGATTTATCGATGGTCAAATACATCAGCGACCGCATCGGCGTCATGTATTTCGGAAAACTGGTTGAGCTTGCGCCGGCAGATGAGCTTTATGAAAATCCGCTTCACCCATATACAAAGTCATTGCTTTCAGCCATTCCGCTTCCTGATCCGGACTATGAGAGAAATCGCGTCCGCCAGAAATACGATCCGTCTGTCCATCAATTAAAGGATGGGGAAACGATGGAATTCCGCGAAGTTAAACCGGGGCATTTTGTGATGTGCACGGAAGCAGAATTTAAAGCTTTTTCATGATTCATCAATCCTTCAAGAGAAATATCTTGAAGGATTTTTTTTGCGTCTCATAGAAAGTGAGAATGAGAGCTTTACAATTAGAGGAAAAAGTGAAGGTGAAATAAGATTCAATTTCTGCATAACAAAAATGTTTTTGCACTGCTGCTGTCTCAATCTCTTCAATCTTTAGCAGGAGTCCTTGTCACAATCGTTTTAATGGTCCGGGTCTACAGAATGACAGACTCCGTCTTTTTGGCGGGTCTTGTTTTATCATTCATGTCGTTTGCGAGTATAGCGGCAAGCTTTTGCATCTCTCGAGTGATTCGCAATCTTGGTTTTAAAAAGGTGCTTGCGGGTGCCAATCTGCTGAGATCGGTCTTTACCATACTGATGGCATACAGTGTCAGTCATCATGGACAGGTTTTCTTTTGGGTAACGCTGTTGTTTGTCTTCTGTTTTTCCTTTGCGGGCGCCTTTTTTCAGCCTGCAAGATTTGCGCTGCTGCCAATTATTGTTCCAAAAGAGCAATATGTGAAAGCGAACGGTGTGATTTCGCTTACGAATCAATTGTTTTTAACAGCAGGCTGGGGCCTTGGCGGCCTTCTGACGTATGCTGTGCCTTTTGAATTCATTGTCGGTGCAGCCATTTGCCTGTTTGTTCTTTCGGGTGCTTCTGTCAGTTTGCTTCATATAATTGAAAAAGGGACTGATGATGGAACTGCTGAAACAGCATCTGCTGGAGGCATATGGAAGGATGTAATGATCATCCCGGTTGTAAGAGACATTACGGTAATGGACATGATAGAAGCTTTGGCCGGTTCTGTTTGGTCGTCTGCCATTCTTCTCGCATTTACAGCGGCTGTTTTACATGAAACAGAGGTATGGTGGGGGATGTTTAACGCCTCTTATTTTATAGGTGCAATTGCAGGCAGTGTGATCGCCATTCGTTTTTCTGCTTTTTTTGAGCGAAACATGGGCTATGCGATTATGTACTGCTCGCTTGTGATGTTTGTGCTGACCCTTTTGTTTTCACTTTCTCCACTCCCGTTTGTATGTGCTCTGGCTTGCGCTGCAATGGGGCCTTTTTATCAGGTGCGTGATATTTGCCAAGAAACGGTGCTGCAGGAGGCTATTCCCGAGCAGAAGCGTATTGGGATCATGGCTGCCAAAAATGCGATTTTGACTCCGTGGTCAGGCGTCACTTACTCCATCATGGGGTTCGTGGCTGACGCCGCTGGTGCGAAAACAGCTTTTATCACGTCTGCTGCATTATATGGAGTGACGTTTCTTATTGCACTGGCGCAGCCCCGGCTGCTTCATTACAGGCGCACGTCAAAATGAACGGAGCAGCTGGCTCCGTATTTTGCAGAAAAAAATGAAACCATGGCGGAAGTTCGTACGTCTTTATAGATGTAAAGCTGTTTAAACAAGAAGAAATGGGGTATATCTAAAAGTATGAAGACAATGAACTCATAAGGAGCAAATCAATGAACTGGTACGAAAAGCTTAGCGAGTACTTTCCAATTGAAGAAATGAAATCAAAAGCGCATATGGAAGCTCTTCTGAAAGAGCGAAGCGATATTTATCATAAAGATGAAGGCAAACATCATATTTTAATGTTTGCGGAATTCGATTCTTTTATCTTCGTTGATTATCTGTATGTGTCAAAGGATGCAAGAGGGCAGGGGCTTGGCGGCAAATTGATCGCAAAGCTGAAAAAGAAAAATAAGCCGATCTTGCTCGAGGTGGAGCCTGTGGATGAAGATGATACAGATACAGAAAAACGCCTGAGGTTTTATCAAAGAGAGCATTTCAAGCATGCTCAGTCAATTGGGTACCGACGCCGGTCATTGGCTACGAATGAAGTAAACAAGATGGAGATTCTGTACTGGTCACCGAAAACAGAATCAGAAGAAGAAATTCTTGAAGCCATGAAACAGACATATGAAAACATTCATACTTATAAAGATGAGAAATGGTACGGGGAATCGTACGAAAAAACAGATGAGGTCCTGAAACTCATTGATGAAGAAAAACAAAAAAACATTTTCGATCAGTTAAGCTAATTGAGAATCAGAACATATGATAAAAAATAAAAATTTGCTGGATTGACACATTTTTTTCTTAGGATACTGTTCACACTTACTTTTTTATAGTATAATACCTGTAAAGATTCCTTTTTTAGAGTAATTTCAATTTAAGAATAAAATAGATGTTCATCCTACTAATTAGAGGAGTGAAGATGAATGGTTACACTATACACATCACCAAGCTGTACTTCATGCAGAAAGGCGAGAGCGTGGCTCGAGGAGCATGATATTCCATTTGAAGAAAGAAACATTTTCTCTGAACCTTTATCAATTGATGAAATAAAACAAATTCTGCGAATGACTGAGGACGGAACAGATGAAATCATTTCAACCCGTTCAAAAGTATTCCAAAAACTGAATGTGAACGTTGAATCTATGCCGCTGCAAGACTTGTACCGCTTGATCAACGAACACCCAGGTTTGCTTCGCCGTCCGATCATCATCGACGAAAAACGTTTACAGGTCGGATACAACGAAGACGAAATCAGACGTTTCCTCCCAAGAAAAGTCCGCTCTTTCCAATTAAGAGAAGCACAGCGTTTGGCAAACTAATAGATCGTATCATAAAAGAAGGCTGAGTCATCAGCCTTCTTTTTATTTTTCAACCTGCTGATAATAAATACTGGCAAGGATGACAAATGCGACCGTTAAAATGGGGAGGAGCGTTTCGACTGCGGCGTGCTGCTCCATAAAAAAAGACAGTTTTTTGTCTCTGACAATCATTTCTCCGCCTGTATAAGCAAGCAGCCCGCTTCCCGCGTAAATCAGAAGCGGTATTTTCTCAAGGGCAATGTGGATGAGTTTGCTGCCCCAAATAATAACCGGCACCGATACACACAAACCTATGATAACAAGTGAAAACTCACCGTGAGATGCTCCCGCAACTGCTATGACATTGTCCAGCGACATAAAGAGATCTGCAAGCACAATCGTTCGTATCGCTCTCCATAAGGAGGTGCTGCTTTTGACATGCTGCGTGTCTTTTTTTTCAATCAGCAGCTGATATCCCAAATACAGCAGGAAAATTCCGCCGGCACATTGCAAGAAAGGAATATGCAAAAGATATACCGCTGCACTCGTTAATCCGATTCTCATAGCAACGGCAATAAATGTCCCAAGAATAATGGCCTGCTGTCTTTGCTTGTCCGGCAAATTTCTGCTGGCCATGGCAATGACGACCGCATTATCTCCGCCGAGGATCAGGTCGATTCCAATGATGACAAGCAGAGAAATCAGATAGTCATGCTCCATGAATCGGCACCTCGCTTTCGTTCCATCGCTTGTACTACTACTATATGAGACAGGCCGCATTTTATGATATCAGCCGGAGATCTGCCGTTTTTTGGTCAAAGGTGCATTTTTATTTCTTTTGTGACTGTTTTATCATAAAATAGAAATACAAAGGAATTCACACTGGCCTTGCATCAAGGTTAAGATGTGGACGGAATGGGTAAAGTGTAGTAAAGTACAATTAATCGGGAGCTTAGATGTCCCTTCAACATCTTATATAGAAGGGAAGGTTGGCAAATGGAAATTGAAAGAATTAACGAGCATACAGTAAAATTTTATATGTCTTATGGAGATATTGAAGATCGCGGTTTTGACAGAGAAGAAATTTGGTATAACCGTGAGCGCAGTGAAGAACTGTTCTGGGAAGTCATGGATGAAGTTCATGAAGAAGAGGAATTCGCTGTGGAAGGCCCTCTTTGGATTCAAGTTCAGGCACTGGACAAAGGATTAGAAATCATCGTCACAAAAGCCCAGCTTTCCAAAGACGGACAAAAGCTCGAACTGCCGATTCCTGAGGATAAAAAGCAAGAACCCGCATCTGAGGATCTTGACGCCCTGCTGGATGATTTCCAGAAGGAAGAGCAAGCCGTCAATCAGGAAGAGAAGGAGCAAAAGCTTCAATTTGTCTTGCGGTTTGGCGATTTTGAGGATGTTATTTCTCTATCTAAATTGAACGTTAACGGAAGCAAAACGACTTTATATTCGTTTGAGAACCGATATTATTTATATGTAGATTTTTGCAATATGACTGATGAAGAGGTTGAAAATCAGCTAAGCATCCTGTTGGAGTACGCAAATGAATCCTCAATCAGCATACACCGTCTTGAAGAGTACGGCAAGCTGATTATTTCAGAGCATGCTCTAGAAACAATAAAAAAACACTTTGCATCATAGCAAACCGATTTCTTTCCGGAAATCGGTTTTTTTATGCACTAAAAAGCCATTTTTGAAACAAGAAATCAAAAACATACATACGGGCTGACCATACAGAGAACAGGAGTTGACCATCTTTTCCAGAAAGTATACTCATCTGGAAAGGAGAGATGAAAAGTGTTTAGTGCTGTGACTGAAGACGGCCGAATGGTTCACCTTCTAGGGGCTCAGCGAAGCCGGACATTAAAGCGGAGACGATTCTTCTGCCCGGCGTGCGGAGGAGAGCTTGATGTGAAGCTCGGATCTCAAAAAGCGCCGCATTTTGCCCATAAACAAAACAAGTCCTGCTCGATAGACATAGAACCGGAAAGCGCCTACCACTTAGAAGGAAAGAGACAGCTGTATGTATGGCTGAAAACGCAACAGGCTTCTCCGCTATTAGAACCATATATCAAGAAAATCAATCAAAGACCCGATATCATGGCAAAGATCAAGGGACGCTTGCTTGCTGTTGAATACCAATGTGCCACTCTTGCTCCAGATGTCTTTGAAATGCGTACAGAGGGCTTTAAACAAGAAGGAATCCTCCCGCAGTGGATTGTGGGAAACAGCCGCTTAAAACGAACTGCTCCATCCTTTTATCAGCTGTCTGCTTTTCATTGGCAGTTTATCAATGCAAGCCCAAACAAGGAAATGATATGTTATTGCCCGGAAACACGTTCCTTCCGCCGGCTCAGCCACATCATTCCGTTTTACACAAACCATTCTTATTCCTCGGTTCAAACGATTCCTATCCATCGGGCAGATGCGAATGATTTATTTTTCACTGATCCTACGCCTTCATTTGAATATTCCAGCTGGACGAAAGCGATTCACCGTTTTCGGCATAAACCTCATCGCTTCATCTCAAAGGAAACAAACCGCCTCAGGCAGCTATTTTATGAAAAGCGGCAGACGTCCCTTTCTTTTCTTCCGACCGAAGTGTTTGTTCCTGTTATCAAAGGGGCTGTTTTTAAGAGTCCGGTTTTTGTGTGGCAGGGGTTTCTTTATCTGTTTATTACAGATCTAGGTTATAAACGTGTGCCAATCCGCTTCTCAGCCATCCTGCAGCAGTGCAAACTGCATATTCGCAAAAAGAACATTGCGGTCAGGTCCAAATGCAGAGAAGATTGTCTTTCTGAAGCTGTTAGACAGTACATTGATTTTTTGTGCAAGAAGGGATTTTTAAGGGAGACTCAGAAAGAAGTATATGTGCTGAATCAGCCTGCAGAGGGCATACGCTCAATGCAGGATCTCATAGAAAGAGACCGCAGCTGTTTTATAGAATGAGTTTGTCTCATTTGGCTCACCCTAAGACAAAGGTGGTGGGCTGGCTGTGAAAGGCACAAAAGGAAGGATTTTTCGTGTTTTTACTGCTTTTTTGGCATTCGTTCTCTTCATTACTGCATATGATTTGACAAAAGGCAGTGAAAAACCGGAAGATATTCACAACACAAGTTTATTGAGAAACAGCTGTTTTTTCAATTGGCTTGAATCAAAGAAGACGAGGGGGATCACCATGGCTGAGGAAAAAAAAGCAAACCAACTGCCTGACAGAAGTGAGGTAAAGGCAGAAGACACATGGAGACTTGAGGATATTTTTCCTAGTGATGAGGCCTGGAATAAAGAATTTCAAGCTGTAAAAGAATTAATTCCGAATCTATCTAAGTATAAAGGAAAGCTGGCAGATTCAGCTGATCATTTATACGAGGCTCTTACGTATCAAGATAAAGTGATGGAACGGCTGGGAAGGCTGTACACATATGCGCATATGCGCTCTGACCAGGATACCGGGAACTCCTTTTACCAGGGGCTGAATGACAAGGCGGGCAACCTGTATACACAGGCCGCAAGCGCGACAGCTTATTTGGTTCCGGAAATTTTATCCATAGAAGAAGACAAACTGCAGCAGTTTATTCTTGAAAAAGAAGAACTGAAACTGTATTCCCATGCGATTGAGGAAATAACAAAAGAACGCCCGCACGTGCTGAGCGAGAAGGAAGAGGCTCTTCTTGCCGAAGCTTCTGAGGTACTGGGTTCATCCTCCAATACGTTCAGCGTGTTAAATAATGCCGATATTACATTCCCGTCCATTAAAGATGAAGATGGGAATGAAAAACAGATCACTCACGGCAACTTTATTAATTTCTTAGAAAGTGAAAACCGTGAAGTCCGCAAAAATGCTTTTGACGCAGTGTATAAAACATACGGACAATATAAAAACACAATGGCCACGACTTTAAGCGGCACTGTGAAAAAGGACAACTTCTACGCGAGAGTGAAAAAGTACAAGTCAGCGCGTGAAGCTGCGCTTTCTAACAACAGTATTCCTGAGGAAGTATACGACAATCTCGTCAAAACGATTAATAAGCATTTGCCGCTGCTGCACCGTTATATCGCGCTCAGAAAGAAAGTGCTTGAGCTTGATGAGGTGCATATCTATGATCTGTATACACCGCTTGTGAAGGATGCGGGGATGAAGGTCACGTACGAGGAAGCCAAAGATTACATGCTGAAAGGCCTTGCACCTTTAGGAGAGGAATACGCCTCCATCCTGAAAGAAGGGCTGGAAAACCGCTGGGTCGACGTTTACGAAAATAAAGGCAAACGCAATGGAGCTTATTCATCAGGAGCCTATGGCACGAATCCGTATATTTTGATGAACTGGCATGATAACGTCAATAATCTCTTTACGCTCGTGCACGAGTTTGGCCATTCCGTACACAGCTACTATACGAGAAAGCACCAGCCATATCCATACGGCAATTACAGCATCTTTGTCGCGGAAGTTGCGTCAACGACAAACGAAGCGCTCCTTGGCGAATACCTGCTGAACAATTTAGAGGATGAAAAACAGCGGTTATATATTCTCAACCATATGCTTGAAGGGTTCAGAGGAACGGTCTTCAGACAAACGATGTTTGCTGAATTTGAACACCTGATCCATACAAAGGCGCAAGAAGGGGAGCCGCTTACACCTGAGCTTCTGACGAATGTCTATTACGATCTGAATAAAAAGTATTTCGGAGACGGCATGGTGATTGATAAGGAAATCGGCCTTGAATGGTCGCGAATTCCGCATTTCTATTACAATTACTATGTGTACCAGTATGCGACAGGCTACAGCGCTGCCCAAGCGTTAAGCAGCCAGATTTTGAAAGAAGGAAAGCCGGCGGTTGACCGTTATATTGACTTCCTGAAAGCGGGAAGCTCGCAATACCCGATTGATGTGCTGAAAAAAGCAGGCGTTGATATGACGTCTCCAGAGCCGATCGAAGCTGCGTGCAAAATGTTTGAAGAAAAACTTGATGAAATGGAAGAATTGCTGATGAAAGTCAAGCAGTCCTAAAAAAAGAAAGCCTGTGCGAAATGATGCACAGGCTTTTTTAAAACCCTTTAAAGGTTTTCCGGTGGTTCAGGCGGTAGAGGGTAAACAAAATAGACAGAAACAGCAGGGGAGAGGTAATATAAAGCGGCAGCATATGCATCATGCCTAATAAATTCAAACAGAAAAAAACGGCTATGCACACAATTGAGATCACAGTATACATCATAGCGGTCCTCCTCGTCCTTGTTCCTTATTAGGATATGAGTGAATGTACTTCGTTATGTTTTGTGACAAAAATATGAACATTAAGCATAGAGGTTGTCAAAAGTCGACATCATTTGTTATCATAAGGATGTGAAATTGATCACAAACAAACATTACCCCTTTGTTTGACCGTGAAAAATTTCTCCCATCCCCTTTGTTGTCGTTAAGACATATGAAACCGCGCTTATCCCGGCGCGGTTTCTTTCATGCTTTTAACAGAACGTATGTTTGGTTACGGAGCAAAAAAAACAGCCTCAAGCATATATACGCCTGCGGCTATTTTTCACATGATTGATATTCATCAGAATAAGTGCTGAGGGATTTCCAAAACATTCCGTGTTTGGCTTCCACTTTGGCAACCTTTTTAGCAAACGCCAATTTTTTCATTTCTTTTTCTACCTCTTCAAGGCTAAGGTCATATACGAGAGCAATTTCCTTCGAGGCAACGAAGCGGAAATATTCAATAAAACATTCCAGAGGCGGTGTTTCCGACGGCTTCGGCTCGTCGCCAAGCATCTCGAATAAAATTTCTTCATATACATCATATGAATAGCTGCCGGGTACTTTTAGTCCTTCGTCCTCATGCTGTGTATTGAAAAATGTCAGCGTCGGATTAATAGAAACGTCCATCTCAGCAGCAATTTTCATGTCACATTGAAGCGCCTTGACCGCGCTTTGAGAATGCAGATCGTTTTTGAACTCCTCGAGATCGAGATTCGTTTTTTCCGCAATGTCCAAAAGCACATTTTCATCGGTAATGTTTTTCTTTGAAACAAACAGACTCTCCTGCATATTTCTGAGAAATTGCATGCCGGCTTTTCTTCCCTGCAGTTCGGCTGCTTTAAAAGCGAGTGCAGCCATGTAAGGCGAGGAAAGCGGCTGATCTTGCTCGAGCCAGACATTGCCGTCACACGACATGCCGGAGCGGCTTGCGATCTTTTCCCATGCCTCTGCGAGAAGATGCTTTTTCCGTTTCTTATTTAAAGCGGTAAGGCTTGCCGAAGCGATAATGCGTAAGGTGAAAAAGCGTCCGTATCTGATTTTCAGCTTTTTGATCACGGGCTCTAAGGACCAGCATTCAGGGCATAAAGGATCTACAAACATGTAAATTTCAAGCGGTTTTTTTGGATGACCGTGGCAATGGGCGAAGTATTGCTCATGCTGATAATTTGTCAAGATGATCGATCCTCCGCTTCCGTTTGATTCACCATATGCCTTGCTGTCAATTCCAGCCGGCCAAACAAAAACTCGCGAATATCGCCCTCCAGCCCTACATGGTCCATTGCCTCGTCCATACAGCTGAGCCACGCATCAGCTCTCTCGTTAGTAATTGGAAAGGGGAGATGCCTTGCTCTGAGCATGGGGTGGCCGTGTTCCTCCGTATAAAGCGGAGGCCCGCCTAAATACTGAGTCAGAAATTGTTTCTGTTTTCTGGCGGTTTCCGTTAAATCGCTCGGAAAAATCGGCTTCAGCAAAGGATGAGACGCGACACGCTCATAAAAAGTATCAACAAGTTGCGATAGAAGTTCCTCTCCAATCGCTTCATAAGGTGCGTTAAACGATTGTCCCATGTTGACTACTCCTTTAAATATGGCTAATAGGAATCATAAATCCTATTGCAAAAAGTAATTTTCTGTATTTCATCATTTCATCTATGATTTATTTTAGCAACAAGGCATCATTTCTACAAACAAACTGCCTTTACTGCGTTTGATGATAAGTTTCGGCGACAGCCGGGGTTTGTATTTCATATCATATCACATAAAAATCAGGAATGCGTAAGATTTCACTTCGCAAAAAAACCAGAGGGCAAGAGCCGCTCTGGTTACGCGTAATATGCTGAAGTTATTTTTTTTACATAGTTTTGCGTTTCCTGGAAAGGAGGAATGCCCCCATATCGGTCGACATTTCCCGGTCCGGCGTTGTAAGCCGCTAATGCCATAGACACATTGCCGTCGTATTTATCCAGCAATTGTTTTAAATATTTCGTTCCGCCCTCCACATTTTGCTGCGGATCCAACGGATTGGAAACGCCAAGTGAGCTTGCCGTTGACGGCATCAGCTGCATTAAGCCCATCGCACCTGCTCCGCTTACCGCTTTTGCATTAAAGCCTGATTCCTGCTTGATAACGGCACGGATCAGTTTTTCGTCAACGCCGTACTTATCAGCGGCTTTTTTGATCGCGCTGTCAATGGAGAAGTCTCCCGAACTGATCTGTTTTGCTTCTTGTTTGGTTGAAGAAGAATCTGCAGCAGCTGTTTCGGTGCTTTCTGCCGCCTTTGTGATATAACCTGAATTGCTGTTTGTAGATGGGTTAAGCCCATATGCTGAAAGCAGTGACGGCGCTGTTGAAGAAGCGCTGTTCAGCATGCTGAGCGGGCTTGACGATGCAGAAGATGCAGAAGATGCAGTTGGCTGCTGCTGAGATGTCAGGCCGTTTGTATATTGGCTGAGCAGAGAGCTGAAGCTGGTGAGCGGGCTTTCCGCATTCTGAGTTCCCGTGCTGCTTGCATTAGATATGGACTGTAATGCCTGAAGCTGAAGTAAAGCTGCCCAATTCGTTACATTCACGATGTCATTCCACCTTATATAGACTTTCGTTTTTCTTCATAAAAACGAAGAATTTTATTTTTGGTTTCGCGCCGAGGAATGCTGAATTGCTGAAGCAGCTCCTCAAAGGCTTGTTTGCCCTCATGCCAGTCTGCCGCCTCAAATTCGATTTCATAGTCCTCTTGATTTAAATATCGGCTGTGGTCTAAAACTATTAAGCCTTTTTCTGTTACTTTTTCAGCGCGGTTTGTCGCTAAAGATCCAAAATATTGAATGGCGTCTGTATCGATCTGAAGCTTGTGAAGCTGGTCCTTCACAGGGCCTTCGGGAACTGTAAAGCCGGCAAGGTCTGATACCTCTGAAAGCGGCTGGTGCGTTTCCAGAAGCCCTACATCTGCCGGTTCTTTTAACGTCAGGACATACTCACCTTTTTTTCTGCGGATTCGAAGCGCAGCGTGTTTTTGTTTCAGCGAGAAGCCGTCTGTGTCAAAATAGTGATTCTTTTGATCTATAAAATCTTTTTCTGTCAGCTGAAGTGCTGCTGTTATCTTTTCAAATTCAAGTTTGGTCAGCATGTTTTTAAATTCTATTTCAATTTCTTGGCTCATGTTGTTCTTCCTTTCCGCCCTGTAAATCTTATTTTTACTATTATCTCTTGAGATGTTAGGTTTATCAATATCGAGCTTGATATGATAAAATGAATCTGTACTTTGTTTAAAAAGGAGAGCATTATGCAAAACAGAATCGAAATCTTGAACGCCACATTATCGGATGATCAGCTTCGCCTTGCCTGTGAGACGGAAGGAAACGAAGCAGAACGCAAGCCGTCAGGTCAAATGCTTGTTGATTCTGACCACTTTGCTTTTGTATACATACTTGAATTAGCTGATTCTTTTGAATATGTCATTATAAAGGAACATGTATGGCCGGAACTGAAGCAGGCCCATGCACAAAGAATTCCGGTTGTTTTAGAGGCAGGAGACGAAACGATTGAACTTGCAGGCCTGCATGAGGAACTGGAGTATCTTTTAGAAAATATTAAAGATAATGCGAACTACGGAGAAGAAATGGAAGAAAAAGTGAAGCGCGTGTTTTTATAGAAACTGGCTCGGAATTGGGGGATGTATGATGGATGACAAACAATGGGAGCGTTTTTTAGTGCCGTACCGCCAGGCTGTCGAAGAGTTGAAAGTGAAGCTCAAAGGGATCCGCACGCTATACGAATACGAGGATGACCATTCGCCGATCGAATTTGTGACCGGACGCGTCAAGCCTGTGGCGAGCATACTTGAAAAAGCGAGACGGAAAAGCATACCGCTGCATGAAATTGAGACCATGCAGGATATCGCAGGCCTTAGAATCATGTGCCAATTTGTTGATGACATCCAAATCGTGAAAGAGATGCTTTTTGCCAGAAAAGATTTCACCGTTGTGGATCAGAGGGATTATATTGCGGAACATAAAGAGAGCGGGTACCGGTCATATCATCTTGTCGTGCTGTATCCTTTACAGACGGTGTCCGGAGAAAAGCATGTTCTCGTGGAAATACAGATCCGTACGCTGGCGATGAATTTTTGGGCGACCATTGAGCATTCATTGAATTATAAATACAGCGGAAACATTCCTGAAAAAGTAAAACTAAGGCTTCAGCGTGCTTCTGAAGCGGCTTCCCGGCTTGATGAAGAGATGTCGGAGATCAGGGGTGAAGTACAGGAAGCTCAAGCTGCCTTTTCAAGAAAGAAAAAAGGAAGCGAGCAACAATAGGTAAAGGGGAAGAAAAGCATGAAATTTGCCGTATCATCAAAAGGAGATCAAGTTTCTGATACGCTGAAAAGCAAAATACAGGCGTATTTATTGGATTTTGATATGGAACTGGATGAAAATGAACCGGAAATCGTCATTTCAGTCGGAGGCGACGGAACGCTATTGTACGCTTTTCACAGATACAGCGACCGCTTGGACAAAACTGCATTTGTCGGCGTTCACACGGGTCATCTGGGGTTTTATGCCGACTGGGTTCCTCATGAAATTGAAAAACTTGTTCTCGCGATCGCGAAAACGCCGTATCATACAGTTGAATATCCGCTTCTTGAAGTGATTGTAACCTATCACGAAAACGAGCGGGAGGAAAGATATCTAGCCTTGAATGAGTGTACGATTAAAAGCATAGAAGGAAGCCTTGTGGCTGATGTGGAAATCAAGGGACAGCTTTTTGAAACCTTCCGGGGCGACGGCCTCTGCCTGTCAACGCCTTCTGGCAGTACAGCTTACAATAAGGCGCTGGGCGGAGCGATTATCCATCCGTCTATCAGGGCGATCCAGCTCGCAGAAATGGCTTCTATTAATAACCGGGTTTTCCGGACGGTCGGATCGCCGCTGCTTCTCCCTTCCCATCATGATTGCATGATCAAGCCGAGAAACGAAGTTGACTTTCAAGTGACGATTGACCATTTAACCCTTCTCCATAAGGATGTAAAGTCGATCCGCTGCCAGGTTGCATCTGAAAATGTCAGGTTTGCGAGATTCCGTCCGTTTCCTTTTTGGAAAAGAGTCCAGGATTCGTTTATCGGAAAAGGTGAATAGAAAGAGGACGTATCGTGGAGCATTTTTTTATCAAAAAGAACATCACTTCCGCTGAGGACGGGATGACTGTAAAAGAATATGCCGGTAAACTGGGAATTTCGAAACGTTTGCTCACTGATATCAAGTTTGGCGGGGGAGACCTGCTGATCAACGGCGAGCATGTAACGGTTAAATACGTTTTGAGAGCAGGAGATCTTTTTGCCGTGAAGTTTCCTGAGGAACAGGTGAGCGAGACGCTGTTGGCAGAGCCTGTTCCGCTCGATATCCTGTATGAGGATGAACACGTGCTTGTGATAAACAAGCAGCCATACGTATCATCAATCCCTTCGAGAGAGCACCCTTCCGGAAGCATGGCGAATGGAATTATCCATCATTATCAAAAAAACGGAGTGCAGGCGACAGTACATCTTGTCACCCGGCTAGATCGGGATACATCTGGTGTCATGCTCGTTGCCAAGCATCGTTTTGCCCACTCCATTTTATCATCGGCTCAAAAAAACGGGCTTGTGAAACGCAGGTATGCGGCAGTGGTCCACGGACGGATGACACAAGCGAAGGGAACAGTCGATGCTCCGATTGGCAGACATCCTGACAGTATTATTGAGAGGATGGTGACACCGGACGGCCAGAAGGCTGTTACTCATTTTTACGTTACACGTGCAACTGACGATATCACCTCGGTGACATTGCAGCTCGAGACTGGACGGACACACCAAATTCGTGTTCATATGAGCTACCTCGGGCACCCGCTGTGCGGCGATACACTGTATGGCGGTACAAGACAGGAAATTGGCCGGCAGGCGCTGCACAGTGAGCACCTTTCGTTTATCCATCCGCTGACGCAGGAAAAAATGACGTTTCATGCCTCACTGCCTCTGGATATGCAAAAACTGTTAAAAGGAGAGAATCAGTGATTCTCTCCTTTTTTATATGGGGCGAAATCTTGATTCGTCGTATGGCAGATAACTTGGAACAGATACGGTTTCTATTTCTGGAAAACGAAAGCCTGTCAGTTGATTTCCGAACACACAGCCTGTATCAATGTTGATGGTGCGATTGACCTTTCGAGGCTCTTTCACAGGTGTATGGCCGTATACTACCCAAGCCTTTCCGTTATAGGCTGACGCCCAATCGCGTCTGACGGGTCTGCCGTCCGGATATGTTTCACCCGTCACATCTCCGTAAAGCACAAAGTCCTTCACTCTGCGGGTATATTTTCCGATATCGTCAGCTTTTATGCCAGCGTGTGCGACAACTAATTCTCCGTTATGTAAGATGTCGTAAAGCGGCGCCGTTTCGTACAGTTTCATAAACTGTTCACTGACCGCTTTTCTTTCTTCTCTAGAAAGTTCATCAAGCTCTGCCGCTGTTGTTTCGAGGCCATGCATGACTTTTACGGGATTTCCTTTTAAGTAGCGGTACAGCTTATTGCAATGATTTCCCGGGACATAACGTACAGCGCCTTTTTCGTAGGCACTGGCTACAAAGCGGATGACCTCTATTGATTTGGGCCCTCTATCAGTTAAATCTCCGGCAAAAACAAGCACCCTGTCTTCCTCGTGGACAGGCACTCCATTTTTGATTGTATAGCCAAGCTTTTGGATTAATGCAGTCATTTCGTCATAGCAGCCATGAATATCGCTGATGATATCGTAAGCCATGCGGTATCCTCCTTGCCGATTGTTTTATTTATTATGAAGCAAAGTTCTGTGAGTCATCACAAGCTTTTATGTGCAAATTATAGAAGAATCATTTTCTAAATAGGATTAAGGGCTTATTACTTTATTTTTCGTCTTAACCCTTGTTAAAATCGCGTTATGTTTTTGAAACATGAGGTTCTGTTTGTTAATTGAGAACTGACATAACCCTGATCTTAAAAGGAGGTTCTGATTATGGCGCATACATCTGTCGCATCTTTAGTTGTTGTACTAATCGTTGCATTTTTAACACCCATCCTTTTGCATCGGTTTAAACTCAGCATCCCGGTTGTTGTTGCTGAAATCATTATGGGGCTGATTATTGGTAAAAGCGGCCTTGATTTGGTTGTGGAGGGTGATACATGGCTTCAGACACTCTCTATGCTCGGATTTATCTTTTTAATGTTTTTAAGCGGGCTTGAAATTGATTTTTCATCATTTGAGAAAGGAAAGAAAAAGCAGCTTCTGCCGAACGGCAAGGAAGCGCCTAATACGTTTGCTGCGGCATCTATTATTTTTGCCGGTATTTTTATTTTATCATTGCTGCTGTCCTATGGGTTCGTCTTGGCAGGGTTTATCCAAAATGCTTTTTTAATGACACTTATTATTTCAACGATTTCATTAGGTGTTGTCGTTCCAACGTTAAAAGAAGAACGGATCATGAATTCAAATATCGGGCAGATTATTTTGCTCGTTGCTGTTATCGCTGATTTGGCCACGATGATTCTTCTAGCTGTTTTTTCTTCTTTATACGGAGAGGACAGCGGAAACATGTGGCTCTTGATGATCCTGTTTGCGGCCGGAGTGGTGCTTTACTTTTTCGGCCGGGTCTTTAAACATCGCTCTTTTGTTCAGTCCATGTCAAAAGGGACGATCCAGATCGGGACACGTGCCATTTTTACGTTAATTATTGTCCTTGTTGCCTTGTCTGAATCACTTGGGGCAGAAAATATTCTCGGCGCTTTCTTAGCGGGGGTTCTTGTTTCCCTTCTTTCGCCAAACAAAGAACTTGTTCAGCAGCTGGATTCATTTGGCTACGGGTTCTTAATACCGATTTTCTTTGTGATGGTCGGTGTGAAGCTGGATATTTGGACTCTTTTCCAGGATAAAACCATTTTAATTATGATTCCGCTTCTGCTTCTGGCGCTGTTAGTCAGCAAAATCATTCCTGTTATGTACCTAAAGAAGTGGTATGATAACCGAACCGTTTTCGCGTCTGGTTTCCTGCTGACATCAACGCTTTCGCTCGTGATTGCCGCTGCGACGATCGGCCAGCAGCTTCACGTGATCAGCGCAAATATGTCAGGAGCGCTAATTTTAGTAGCCGTCATTGCGAGTATTTTTACGCCGATCTGTTTTAAAAAATTGTACAAACGGGAAGAGCAGCCTGAGGAGAAAAAGACGATTACGTTCATCGGCGCCAATCAAATGACTTTGCCTGTTACACTTGAGCTGCCGGAGAACGAGTATGACGTGCGGGTTGTGCACGTTTATCAAGAGAATGCGGAGGAAAAGCTGTCAGAATCAGTGTTTACGGTTGAGACGATTGCTGATTATGAGCCTGAAACCCTAGATTCACTCGATATTTTTGATACGGATATCCTCGTTGTGGCGACAGGGAATGAAGACATGAATGCCGAGATTGCACTACTTGCAAAAGAAAAAGGCACAGAAAGAGTCATTGCCAGCGTCGGATCACCTGAGAATGAAGCAGCTCTGAAGGAGCAGGGGATTAGCATCTTTTCTATTCTGCTGTCGACAAAAACATTGCTTCGCGCGCTGATAGAAGCCCCAGGCGTCATGAAGCTGCTCACGAACCAAGAATCTTCGCTGTATCAAATTAATATGGAAAACAGCAAATACGACGGTGTCATTTTGCGGGAATTCCCTCTAACAGGCGACGTCATTTTTGTCAGGATTTTCAGAGGTGTGGACAGCATCGTTCCTCATGGAGACACAAGGCTGAAACTTGGAGACCGCTTAATTGTCACCGGATCTCGCGAGTACGTAACGGAGCTTAAGAAAACATTGGAAGGTTAAATCTTGACCAATTAGGGATTCGTGTTAATATAGAGGTGCAGAACAATTCAATATGTATTCGTATAACCACTAGGGGTGTCCTTCATAAGGGCTGAGATAAAAGTGTGACTTTTAGACCCTCATAACTTGAACAGGTTCAGACCTGCGTAGGGAAGTGGAGCGGTATTTGTGTATTTTACTATGCCAATTCCAAACCACTTTTCCTTGCGGGAAAGTGGTTTTTTTATTTATCAGACAGGGGGAATGATGTGTGAAGTTTTCAGAAGAATGCCGCAGTGCAGCCGCAGAATGGTGGGAGGGGAGTTTTGTCCATCCGTTTGTTCAGGGAATCGGTGACGGAACGCTTCCGATTGACCGTTTTAAATACTACGTGCTTCAAGATTCTTATTATTTAACGCATTTTGCGAAGGTGCAATCGTTCGGCGCCGCTTATGCGAAGGACCTTTATACGACGGGACGGATGGCAAGCCACGCCCAAGGTACATATGAGGCGGAAATGTCGCTTCATCTCGAGTTTGCCGAACTGTTGGAAATCAGTGAAGAGGAGCGTAAGGCGTTTAAGCCGTCTCCTACGGCGTACTCATATACATCCCATATGTACCGATCGGTTTTGAGCGGGAATTTTGCTGAGATTTTAGCGGCCCTTCTACCGTGCTATTGGCTTTATTACGAGGTTGGCGAGAAATTGCTGCATTGTGATCCGGGGCATCCGATTTATCAGAAGTGGATCGGCACATACGGAGGTGACTGGTTCAAACAGCAGGTCGAAGAGCAAGTCAACCGGTTTGATGAGCTGGCGGAAAACAGCACGGAGGAAGTGCGCGCCAAGATGAAAGAGAATTTTGTCATCTCCAGCTACTATGAATATCAATTTTGGGGAATGGCCTATCAGAAAGAAGGCTGGTCCGACAGCGGCATAAAAGAGGTGGAGGAACTTGGAGCTTCACGCCATAACGGATGACTGCAAACCGGTTGAAGAGTTAGCGAGAACAATCATAGCTATTCAGAATGAAGTTGATTTTATACACATCCGGGAACGGTCAAAATCGGCGGCAGATATTTTGAAACTGCTTGAGCTTACGTCCGAAGGCGGTGTGGATAAACGAAAATTGGTCATGAACGGGCGGGTGGATATTGCGCTTTTTTCTACGATTCATCGCGTGCAGCTGCCGAGCAGCAGCTTTTCGCCGAAGCAGGTCAGAGCCAGATTTCCTCACCTTCATATCGGGCGGTCGGTGCATTCACTGGAGGAAGCGGTTCAAGCTGAAAAGGAAGACGCCGACTACGTGTTGTTCGGTCATGTGTTTGATACAGATTGCAAAAAGGGTCTTGAAGGCAGAGGTTTGTCTTTGCTGTCAGATATCAAAAAACGGATTTCTATCCCGGTTATTGCCATCGGCGGGATGGCGCCGGACAAATTAAGAGGCGTAAAACAAGCAGGGGCAGACGGTATCGCTGTCATGTCGGGAATTTTTTCTTCGGCTGACCCTTTGGAAGCTGCCAGACGATATTCCCGCAAGCTAAAGGAGATGCGCTATGAAAAGGCATTTTGATGCAGTTGTCATTGGAGGCGGAATTATTGGTTCCGCGATTGCCTATCATTTGGCAAAGGAAAATATGAGCACCGCATTGTTTGAAAGCGGAACAATCGGCGGCAAAACCACAAGTGCTGCTGCCGGAATGCTGGGTGCCCATGCCGAGTGCGAGGAACGTGACGCGTTTTTTGACTTCGCCATGCACAGCCAGCGTCTGTATAAAGGCCTTGGTGAGGAGCTTTATACGTTATCCGGCATTGATATCCGGCAGCATAACGGCGGTATGTTTAAGCTTGCGTTTTCTGAAGAAGATGTGCGGCGGCTGAGGAAAATGGATGACTTGGATTCAGTCAGCTGGCATGCAAAAGAAGAAGTGTTAGAAAAAGAGCCCTATACGTCTGATGCCATTCTAGGGGCATCCTTTATTCAGGATGATGTGCATGTTGAGCCTTATTTCGTTTGCAAAGCATATGCGAAAGCAGCGAAAGCGCTTGGGGCGGAGATTTTTGAGCATACTCCTGCCCTTCATGTCGAACGTGACGGTGAAGCTCTGTTGATCAAGACGCCGAGTGGTGGCGTATGGGCGGATCATGTTGCGGTTGCCAGCGGGGTGTGGAGCGGAATGTTTTTTAAACAGCTCGGCTTGAATCATGCCTTTTTTCCTGTAAAAGGGGAGTGCCTGTCTGTTTGGAATGATGATATCCCGCTGACAAAAACACTTTACCATGACCATTGCTATATCGTACCGAGAAAATGCGGAAGACTGGTTGTCGGCGCGACAATGAAGCCGGGTGACTGGAGTGAAACACCGGATTTTGGCGGACTGGAATCGGTTATGAAAAAAGCAAAAACGATGCTGCCTGCCATTCAGAATATGAAGGTGGATCGTTTTTGGGCAGGATTGCGTCCGGGGACAAAGGATGGAAAACCGTACATCGGCAGACACCCTGAGGACAGCCGTATTTTATTTGCAGCGGGCCATTTCAGAAACGGGATCCTGCTTGCTCCCGCAACGGGCGCTTTGATCGGTGATCTCATGATGAATAAAGAAGTCAATCAAGACTGGCTGCACGCATTTCGAATTGATCGCAAGGAGGCGGTTCAGATATGATGCTACAGCTGAACGGCAGAGACGTGAAGTGGGAAAAAGACACAGGCACTATTCAAGACCTGCTGGCGTCTTATCAGCTTGAAAATAAAATTGTTATTGTTGAAAGAAATAAAGAAATTATCGGTAAAGAACATTATCACGAGGTTGAACTTTGTGATCGCGATGTTATTGAAATTGTCCATTTTGTAGGAGGCGGATGAGCATGTTAACAATTGGCGGGAAATCATTTCAATCAAGATTGCTGCTGGGCACGGGGAAATACCCATCGTTTGAAATTCAAAAGGAAGCGGTGGCCGTTTCTGAGTCTGATATTTTAACATTTGCTGTGCGGAGAATGAACATCTTTGAAGCGTCTCAGCCTAATTTTCTGGAACAGCTTGATTTATCCAAATATACGCTTCTGCCGAATACAGCGGGCGCCAGCACCGCTGAAGAAGCGGTCCGGATTGCAAGACTGGCGAAAGCGTCAGGACTTTGTGACATGATTAAAGTCGAAGTCATCGGATGCAGCCGTTCTTTGCTGCCTGATCCTGTTGAGACATTAAAAGCGTCCGAACAGCTTCTAGAAGAAGGCTTTATTGTGCTCCCGTACACGTCAGATGATGTTGTGCTGGCAAGAAAACTCGAAGAGCTTGGTGTTCATGCTATCATGCCGGGTGCATCTCCGATCGGATCGGGCCAAGGAATCTTAAATCCTTTGAATCTGTCATTTATTATTGAACAGGCCAAAGTGCCGGTCATCGTGGATGCCGGAATCGGATCGCCGAAAGATGCGGCATACGCAATGGAGCTTGGTGCGGACGGCGTACTCCTTAATACGGCTGTATCAGGCGCGAATGATCCTGTGAAAATGGCTCGTGCCATGAAGCTCGCGGTGGAAGCAGGACGCCTTTCTTATGAGGCGGGCCGAATTCCGTTGAAGCAATACGGAACGGCAAGCAGTCCGGGAGAAGGTCTTCCTGTATGACGGACAGGTACTCCAGGCAGGAGCTGTTTGCTCCGATCGGCCCAGCCGGCCAGAAGAAACTGAAAGAAGCGCGCGCCGTAATTATCGGCGCCGGCGCGCTTGGAACAGCCAGTGCAGAAATGCTGGTCAGAGCGGGAGTCGGTTCTGTGAAGATTGCCGACAGAGATTACGTTGAATGGAGCAACCTGCAGCGCCAGCAGCTGTATACAGAAGATGATGTCAAAAAAGAAATGCCGAAAGCGGCCGCTGCTGAGCAGCGTCTCCGTTCGATTAACAGCGATGTTGATGTGACGGGCCTTGTCATGGATGTGACAGCTGAAAATATCTTCGAGCTGATTAAGGGCGCTTCGATCATTGTGGATGCGGCCGATAATTTTGAAACCCGCCTGATCGTAAATGATGCTGCTGTAAAAGAAGGGATTCCTTTTCTTTACGGTGCCTGTGTAGGAAGCTACGGTCTGACCTTTACCGTAGTGCCGGGATCGACCCCCTGCCTTCATTGCTTGCTCGATACACTTCCGATTGGCGGCGCGACATGTGACACAGCCGGCATCATCAGTCCGGCTGTTTTGCAGGTAGCAGTCTTTCAGGTGACAGACGCGCTGAAGCTGCTGACGGGTGAAGAATGCGAGCCGGTGCTGCGCTCTTTTGACTTGTGGAAAAATGAGCGGTCAGAGGTGAGAGCAGCGGGTCTCAAACATGACACATGCCCAAGCTGCGGCACAAAAGATTTTCCGTTTTTGTCATATGAAAACCAAACAAAAGCGGCTGTATTGTGCGGCAGGAACACGGTGCAAATCAGATCATCCTTTACAAAAGAAGCTGATCTTGAAGGGCTTGCCGGTCAGCTGAGACAGGCCGGGTTTGAAGTAGCTGCGAATCCGTATTTAATTTCCTGCCGCTCGGATGATATGAAAATGGTGCTGTTCCGGGACGGCAGAGCGCTGATCCATGGAACGAATGATATTGCCCGGGCAAAATCCATTTATCATAAATGGATCGGGTAATAAAAGGAGTGTAGTGTAATGAGTATATATAAAGCATTGACAATCGCCGGCTCTGATTCAGGCGGCGGCGCAGGGATACAGGCAGATATTAAAACCTTTCAGGAACTTGATGTTTTCGGTATGTCTGCGATTACGGCGGTAACCGCTCAAAATACGCTTGGTGTGCATGGGGTGTATCCGCTGACTGTAGAGGCGCTGAGACAGCAAATTGATGCTGTTGCCGAGGATTTGAGACCTGACGCCGTAAAAACGGGAATGCTCTGGAATGCCGAAATGATTGAAGAAGTGGCAAGAAAAATTGACGAGTATGAGTTTAACCGAGTGATTGTTGATCCAGTTATGATCGCAAAGGGCGGTGCATCCTTGCTGCACGATGAATCAGTTGCCACCTTAAAAGAGCTCCTCATTCCAAGAAGCTACGCGATTACGCCGAATGTTCCGGAAGCAGAAACGCTGACAGGAATGGCAATCCAATCGCTGGATGACCGGAAAAAGGCAGCGGAGAAGCTCGTCAAGATGGGGGCCAAGCATGTGATTATCAAAGGAGGGCACCAGCCTGAGGACAATCACATCACTGATCTTCTTTTTGATGGAAACATGTTTATGCAAATCAGCCACCCCTATATCGATACGAAGCATACGCATGGCACAGGCTGCACCTTTGCTGCCGCTTTAACAGCTCAAACGGCTAAAGGAGACAGCATCCATCAGGCATTCGAGGTAGCGGCAAACTTTGTCCGCGAAGCGGTGGAAAATACACTCGGCATCGGATCAGGGCACGGGCCGACAAACCATTTCGCCTTTAAAAGAAACAGCTTAAACACAAGCCGATGAGATCACCAGTTGATGGTGGTCTCTTTCACGTTTGTCTATGGTAGCGCTTTTCATCTGGACAAGGTTATGATATGATAAGAATTAAGATCAGGTACTAATACTATGTCTTTATTAAATATAGGAGGCTTTATACATATGAATTTTTCACTTGAAGGCCGCAACATTGTTGTGATGGGGGTAGCAAACAAACGCAGTATCGCATGGGGGATTGCGCGCTCTTTACATGAAGCCGGAGCACGTTTGATTTTCACATACGCAGGCGAACGTCTGGAGAAATCTGTACACGAGCTTGCCGGTACGTTAGAGCGCAATGATTCCATCATCCTTCCTTGCGACGTAACAAACGATGCGGAAATCGAAACTTGCTTCGCAAGCATTAAGGAACAGGTTGGTGTGATCCACGGTATCGCGCATTGCATCGCGTTTGCCAACAAAGAAGAGCTTGTCGGCGAATACTTAAACACAAATCGTGACGGTTTCCTTTTGGCTCATAACATCAGCTCATACTCTCTGACAGCTGTTGTGAAAGCGGCACGTCCGATGATGACTGAAGGCGGAAGCATTGTTACTTTGACTTACCTTGGCGGAGAGCTTGTTATGCCAAACTACAACGTTATGGGTGTAGCGAAAGCTTCTCTTGATGCAAGTGTGAAATACCTGGCTGCTGACTTAGGAAAAGAAAATATCCGCGTCAACAGCATTTCTGCCGGCCCGATCAGAACATTATCTGCTAAAGGCATCAGCGATTTCAACTCAATCTTAAAAGACATTGAAGAGCGTGCGCCGCTTCGCCGCACGACAACACCTGAAGAAGTGGGCGATACAGCTGCGTTCTTATTCAGCGACATGTCCCGCGGCATTACAGGTGAAAATCTTCACGTTGATTCAGGTTTCCATATTACTGCCCGCTAAGCAGGATCTTTGCCAAGCAATCCCGAACAGGGATTGCTTTTTTATTTCTTCTGATTTTCAGCTTTCTGTCATATAGATAGAATATGACACAATCGGAGGGATGAAGATGTCTAATAAGAAAAGAAACGCGGACAAAAAACCGCTCATGTATATTGTTCAGCCGGATTATGCAGAAACCACAAGGTCATCCATGCAGGAGATTGTCATCAAAAGAAAGGTCAACAAACCCGCTCCGCCAAAAGCAGAGGAAAAGCCGGCTTACCATGAGAAACAGCAGGAGGAAGCTGTGGCAAAGGATGTCCAGCAAGCAGAACAAAAGCCTGCAGCTGAGCCAGTGAGTCAGCAAACACAAGAGGTGAGAGAACCAGAGAACACAAAGATCACAAAGAACCAGCAGGAGAAGAAAGCAGAGCCGCAGACTGTTGAAGAAACCGTCGAACACGAGCCGCCGAAAGCAGAAAAAAAGGAAGAGCCTGCACTTGAGGAACGAAAGCCAGAAAAAGAACCGGAAGCTGTCCATAATGCTGCCAAAGCGGAGGAAAAAGCACCGCCGGCAAGAAAAGTGAAAAAACCGATGAGCAAGATGACGATCCATGAAAAAATTGATTTTTTAACAAAGCTTCCCCATAACATGCCAAGAGCGCTCTGTCTGATTGAAGCCAATGGAAGAACGTATAGGGGTGTGATTGTCGGAAGAAGAAATGATTCCGTCCTGCTTCGAACAACCGGCAACGGAGCCCCGACTGAGCTGGCAATTGATGATATCACCTCTTTGCATCCGCTCGGTTTTTA
>NZ_JALAMO010000006.1:31300-270823 GCF_026790065.1 Bacillus sp. N13C7
TTTTTACATAGAGAAAAGCCTGCAGGCCTGCAAGCTTTTCAAGCTTATGATTAATGATGATGGTGCGTGCGATTGATTAATCGTGGATTTAAGCAGTTAATTGCGCAAAAGCAGTCTAAGTCCACTTCAATGCAGTAGTTCGTTTTTTCCAGTCGGAACACTTCACAAACCGTATCTGAATCGGTAAAGTCCAAAATGTGTTTGTGTTCGTCAAATGCGATTAATAATGATAGTGTTGCGCAGCTGTCATGAACTTTTTCCACTCTGAAAAATACTGTATTAAAGCAAGGGCCGTTATCGAGTTCGCCGACATTACCGAAGGCTACTAAGGGCTTTGATTTTGATGTAAATATTGCAAAAGGCACTGTATCGCCTAGCGAATGAGTTGGCGACAAAAGCTTTGAATGGCAGCTTGTCGGACAGTCCTCTTCAACAGCGTGTTGCAGTTCTTCAATATTTTCTACAGCTTCACGCACGCAGCTTGATGTTTTCTGGCTCATATTATCCCTCCTGCCTTATAAATTTGAGACTGGCGAAATGATGGAGAGTCAGCTGCCTCCCTCTGGAAGCAGCTGAATAATTTGCACCTGTAATAGAGTTTGGAAGGGGATTCCTCTTTACAAGTGTTTATCCATTGTGATGATGCTTTTTATCTCTGTTAGGGGATGTTCTGTCAACTAACTCTGGTGACAGGCATTGAATTGCACAGAAGCATCCGAGATCCACTTCTATGCAGAAATCCGTCTTTTCTAGCCCGAAGAAATCCGGGTCGCAAGGGTGGCAGACACTTAAAGTATCGCCTTTAACATCGACCGGGCGTAAAATAGAAAGTGTTGCACAGCAATCGCATAATTTTTCGACGCGGAAGAAAATGGATTCAAAGCATTGCATATCATCCACAAATCCCCCCACGTTTCCGAATGTGGAGAACAACCCGCCTTTTTTATCAAAAACGAGAAACGGAATTGTGTCTTTTCCAGCAATCGTAGGGTTTAAAAGGTTGGTATAGCAGCCAGTCGGACACTGTTCTTCAACTGCCTCCTGCTCTGCTAAAATCTTTTCCACTGCATCGCATACACAGTTCTCATGCCGGCCATGGGTTTTTCCGCAGCTCATTGATTTCAGCTCCTTCTTTATAGGGTATTTGACTTTAGTCCTTAACAACATATGTACCCGTGCCCCACTTGGTGTGGGTGAACGTCTATATATTCATCATATGCTTGGAAAATAAGAAAAAGCAGAGCGTTTTGGCTCTGCTTTTAGAGTTACAGGATGAGTATGATGACTAAGGCTGCAACAAGTGTGTTAGTAGCTGTCGAGATTAATGTTGCTACATCAGCATCTACTGTTGTGACATTTACGCCGCGGGAGCATTCGATGAGAAGTTTTTGGCGGTTTACTTGTTTGTTAGCTGTAAGCTGCAATAAATCTTGTGCAACTAATTCGGCAATTACGCCGTCTGCAATGGATGTGAGAGCTACTGTTAGGACAGCTGCATTAAGCGCTGTTACAACTGATGTTACGGCTTGAACGTCTGTAGATGAAATGTTGATGTCACAAGAGTCTCTAATAATAATTGTTTCATCGGAAACTTGTTTGTTGAGATTTCCCTGTGCGAGATTTTGGTCAACGAAGGCATTGTCGTTGCCAAAACCATTCCCATTACAGCACACATCGCAATGGCATTTTCTTTCTTCTTTTTTATCTTTTTCTTCGTCTAACGGATGGTTACAGTCAGGATCAAGTGCAACCCAAGAATATGGTCTGCTTTCCATATTAATTCCTCCTTTTCTTTTACTGTTATTAGATGAGCGAGCCTCTAATTTTGACTGAGGCATATATCCTGATGAAGAACCCTATTTTTTATGATTGGTCTCAATTGTTATTGTTTTGCCGTCTTTGTCTGAGCTGTTCAATTAGTTGTTCTCTCCGACTTAGCGGTTTTTCGTTTTTTTGCTCTTGAGCGGTGGCTTCTTCTTTTTTCTTCTTTTGTTTTTCAACTATTTCCGCTGATTTCGCTTGCAAGTCTTTTACCATATTCAAAAGCATTTCCTTTTCTTCATCTGAAAGTTTTTTCATTTTGTCTTTTGTGACGCCGTGTTTAAGAAAGATATTTTGAACAAGCATTTTCGACATAGGATCAACTTCCGGAAGTTTTGCAAGCTCTTCTTTGAATTTATCGTTATCTGACATTTGTTTTCACCTCTGCTTTAAAGTTTGTGAAAAAGAAAGGGTTAAAGGATGTCAAGTTCGAGGAGAATGCTGTTTAGCACCTGAATCAAAATTTGTATAAAGGTTATTATTTCGTCGGCAGACAAAGTAATCTTGATGTTACGGCTGTTAATAATTTTAATAATGGTTCTTTTTTTGATTTGGGAGTTATCGAGAATGAGTATGTCGCTTGCCACTTCGTCAGCCAAGTCCTCGTCGGTAATAACAAGCTGTGTCACCAAGATAATAAGCGTTGTGACCAAGGCTTGTATAGAAAGGGCAGATGTTATATGAGATGTATCTATTGTGATATTTTCGCAATCAATGACTTCGATCTGCTGTTCGAATTCGCTTGATAATTGTTCAAATATTGCAGGGTGCAGGGATTCAATTTCTTCTTCAAATGACATAACCTTCACTCCTTTCTTATCCATACTCTATATAATGCAAATGGGGTGCAGAGCGGAATAATAAAAATAACCAATTTTGCGCCGGACAAGATACAATTCATGAAGAATAGGGTTTTGGCATATATGTGAAGGGATCAAGATTGGCAAAGGAGTGAACAAGTGGTTATTAATGGGCTGACAATTGCTCTTCTTTCGCTTGCGGTCTTTCGGCTTGCCCGCCTGTTGGTGTTTGACACAATTATGGCGCCGCTTCGCAGCCTGTTTCACGAAGAGAAGGAAGAAACGGATGCGGATGGTAATAGTGAAACGTATATTGTGATTAAGGGAACAGGTGTCAGGGCGTTTATTGGTGAATTACTGAGCTGTTATTGGTGTACAGGCGTGTGGTGCGCCGGCTTTTTGATTTTATGCCAGGCATTGATCCCGCAAGCAGCGCAGTGGCTGATTTTGCTGCTGGCGATCGCCGGCCTTGCCGGCATTATTGAAACGCTCGTATCAAAATGGCTGCAAGAATGAGGCGTTCCCACCAGCAACTTTTTACTAACATCCGCATAAAGTAGCATATATGACATAAGGAAAGGAAGGGATCAAAGTGAATCAATTCAATAAACCTTCCCAAAAGACTCCATATACAGATTCATCGTATCAATCAAAAAAGATCAAAAAGAAAGGCTGCGGGTGCGGAAAGAAAAAGAAAAAGCCTCAATAGCCTGGCAAAGAAACCGGAGACCTCCGGTTTTTTGTTTGTTTAACAGGGCGGCCTCGCTCAGCATATATCATGAGTGGGGGGATGCAAGTGAATGAGTTTGAAAAATGGATAGAAGGAAGATATAAACCTCATGAACAAAAGCAAAAAGAGCATGATGACATCATGGGCAGCATAAGAAAAGACTTGGATGCATTTGATGAAGCCGGTCTGGCATTTGAAGAGGAGATGGAAGAGCTGGCTGAAAAAACCGAAGCCTTACTCAAAAAACACCAGGCACAGCACGAACCATCATAAATCCGCAATCGCCCTATGCGTTTATCCAAGCCGAATAAAGCGGCTCACATAGTGTATAGAGAGTAAAGGAGGTGCTTATCTATGGGCTTTGGATACGGATTCGGAGGCGGCTACGGCGGCTGCGGTGGCGGTTATGCTGGCGGTTACGGCGGCGGCTATGGTTCAACATTTGTTCTTTTAGTCGTATTGTTCATTCTCCTTATCATCGTGGGTGCATCTTTTTATAACTTCTAAGGTTTATTAAGGGGAGTACAGGTAATATCCTGTACTTCCTTGCCTTGTGTTTATTTTTTATTTTTGGAAAAAGCACATTGAACAATGGGTGTTCATACAATACCGTATCACTCCGCCAAAAGGAGGCGTATTATGGATAATCAATTTTTTAAGAACATCGAAAAGAAAACAGGTGTCAACATGCAGGATGTCATGAATCTTGCCGGCTCCCTTCAAAACGCCAATTTTAAAGACGAAAACACAGTGCGCAGTGTCATTAAACGTGTAGCACAGCTGGCAAACAGACGCGTGCCGAAAGAATTAGAAGATAAAATTGTACATTCCATTACAAGCGGAAAAGAAAAGCTTGATTTTAGTACGATTTCTAAAATGATGGATAATAAATAAAAAGAGGGCCTGGCTGACTCATTGCAGCAGGCCTTTTTTAAAAGAAAAAACCCGGCAGATCACTGCCGGGCTGTTAGTTATGCAAGGGCTGTTTTGCTTGTTTCAAAAGGGGATACAAAAATCTTGAACGGTGGGCCGTTTTGCCGCGCCTGTTTGCGGGACAAGACAAATATAAATGCTGTTTGGCCCGTGTCATCGCTACATATAACAGGCGTCTTTCTTCCTCCAAAGGAGCCTCATCTCCTTTTCTCGCTGTTTCTAATGAGAAATCGTGCGGGATCGAGCCGTCTACCGTGCCTAACACGTAGACGGTTTTAAACTCAAGACCTTTTGACCTGTGAATGGTCATCAGCTGTACGCCATTTTCATCTGTTCTGTTTTTCTCAGCGGCTCTCATATGGTCTACGTGGGCGAGAAAGTCAGGAATTGTTTTAAACTTCTTAGCGACGACTTTAATGTCGCGCAGGTCATCGGAGCCTTTTTCCAGTTTGTTGCCCTCATTGCCCCGTTTTTTTAAATACTCGGAGAAGCCCATTTTTCCTTCTGCAAAGGTGATCGCTTCCACGGGTTTCATCGTGCGGAGGCTTGCGAAAAACGGCACGATCTTCTTGATTTTGTCCAGCTGGAAAGGCTTTAGATCAGGCAGTTTGGCCAGCGCTTTGATCATCGAGCAGTCCTCCGTAATCGAGAGCGCCTTCAGCGTGTTCAAAGCGGACTGTTTTAAGAACAAGGCGGGAAGCAAGTGTTTAATCGCCTCAGTGTCATCCTCATTTTGGCTGGCGTACAAGTAGGCGAGAATCTGGCGGACGATCCGTCTGCTGTAAAACGATTGGACGCCGCGGTCAGCTGTATATGGAATTGACGAATGATGAAGCCTTTCATAAATGGCGCGGCCTCCGCTGTTTGTGCGGTAGAGAACCGCAAAGTCTTTAGGGTTTGCCCCGTTTTGAATTTTTTCCTTGATATCGGAAACGACCATTGTGGCTTCTTCCTCTTCGTCATAAGGATAAAACAGCACAGGGGCCTGGACGTCATCACGGGCCGCTTCAAGCATTTTGGCATACCTGTTTTTGTTCTTTTTCACGACGATATCAGCACTTGAGACGATGGGGTGCGTAGACCTGTAGTTCGCCGTTAAATAGATTGTCTTCGCTCCGGGATAATCCTTTTGAAAATCAAGAATAAAAGACGGATTGCTTCCCCGGAACGCGTAGATAGACTGGTCATCGTCCCCGACACAGCACAGATTTTGCTCCGGGCTTGCCAGCATTTGCATGATTTTATATTGAACTGGGTTAATGTCCTGAAACTCATCAATTAAGATATACGTAAATCGAGATTGATATTGTTCCAGAAGGTCCGGCCGATCGATAAACAATTCATAGCAGGCGGATGCCATATCATCAAAATCAAATTGATTGTGTTCTTTTTTCTGGCGCTCATAATGTTCATATAAACGATAGACTTGTTTTTCCCACTCATCCTGCAAAGGAATGCGTTCATTCGGCACATAAGTGTTTTTCCAGAAACCAATCTGCTGCAGGGCCTGATCAACGGGGAACTCTTTCTCATCTATGCCTTCTTCATAGAGTGCTTTTTTTATATATTGTTCCCGCTGCCACTCCATTTTCAGCAGATGCTCGCCGTTCCATTTAGCAGAATCATAGTGATACAAGATTTTATAAAACAAGCTGTGGAATGTTCCGGTGACAAGCCGTCTCACTTTTGCAGGCTGTAATCCGTACTGCTTTGCCATGCGTTCTTTCATTTCGGCTACGGCTTTTGTCGTAAAGGTAACAAGCAGCATGTGTTCCGGCGGTATGCCTAAGTGTTCGATCATGTGAGCGGCGCGCGCAGTCAGCACACGTGTTTTTCCGCTCCCTGCACCTGCAAGCACAAGCAGCGGGCCTTCCGTTTCCGTGACAGCTTTCAGCTGATCCGTGTTCAAGCCGACAGACGGAAAAAGGCTTGTATCAGGTTCTATCGTTTTTTGAACAAATGGTGTTCCCGGTTTAATGCTTCTCGGACGCTGCCATTCCGTGACAGCTGGAGACGAATCAGCAGCGATCGTTTTCCCCTTGGGCAAACGAATGACACCAAATTCCTGATCATCTTCTTTTTTCTCCTCTTTAGCGGGCTTCGGTTCGCACGCCGCCTCACATGCAGGAAAATCTCCTGGCTGGCGATGGATAAACTCTGGCGGATCGGAGATGTTAAGCCGTAACAAAACGGGCTTTCCGCAATGAGGACAAAATAAATGTCCTTTTATTCCCTCTTCAAAGAGGAATTGATAATGTTCTCTCGAATATGTATGTAAATGTATGGTTCGATCATTCAGTCGGGCGCATTTCAAAAAGGGGTCCTCCCAATCAAAAGGTGTTCATTACAGACAATGACTATCATATCAAAAGAAATGTGTTTCAAAAAGTAAGTTTAAGGGAAAAGAGACGGCAGAGGAGTGGGTATCGCATGATATATGCAGGTCAAATTCAGAACCAGCAATACGCTCAATATGCTAATAGAACGATTGGGCATAAGCAGGATTATGCCGGAACAGAAAAAATCAGCTATGTCCCGTTTCAGCGGGTATACAAGGAGCTGGAAAAGCAGCAGGAGAATCAAACGGCTGCTGAAAGAAAGGTAAACGAGACAAAACGTAAGCGCTCTCTTTATAAGAGATTGCGAGAAAAAGGAATGGGCACGTACATTAACCGATATGTATAAAAAACCGTTCACATCCAGGGAACGGTTTTTTATATGCGGAAAAATCCGGATCTCAATAGACCCGGATGCTGTTTAGTCCTTAATCATTTGTAAGTGGGGAATGCCGGCATCAAGGAATTCTTTTTCAGAAAGCACACGATACCCGTGTTTCTTGTAAAACGGCACAGCCTGTGTTTGTGCGTTTAAAATGAAACCGGAAGCGCCGCCGTCTGCAGCCGCTTTTTCGAGCGCTTTCATAATGATTCCGCCGACACCGGCTGAGCGGTGGCTTTTTAATACACAAATCCGCTCTAACTTGCCGTAGCCGTCCTTCATACGCCATCTTCCGGCGCCGACAGGCTTGTCGCCGTCATACACGACGATATGCTCTGACTCATTTTCAAGTTCGTCAATTTCTTCTTCAGCAGGCACGTTTTGTTCTTTGACAAAGACTTCTTCTCTTACATAAAATGCATCTTTCATTTGTTCTTCATTTTTTGCAATAACTGCTTTCAAGTCGATTATTCTCCTCCGCCTAGCAAGAAGGTTTCATACACTGTCCATGATCCGTTTTCCAGCTGATAAAGCAAGTGGAAGCGGTCAACGATTTCTTCATGTGACACTTCCTGCATTTTTAATTGTCCCAGCACATCCGAATGCTCGTCGTCGGAAAGATTTTGCCCGACCGTCACATGCGGAACGAAATTGTATTCCTGTTCACCAGCCAACACACCGGTGTATAACTTTTCATTGAGTGTTTTTAATTCTTCCGTCGGCTCTGCTTTGATGTAAATGACATTATTAACAGGCGCGAATGAGCTGTATTTTGTCATTTTGAGAACGATCGGATGGGACTCCTTCGCGATGTTTCTCAGATGTGATACAAGCTGATCCGCTTTCTCCTCCGCACATTCAAACGATGCTCTCAGTGTCAAATGGGGCGGGATCAGGGAATAGCTCGGGTCATAGCGCTTTCTGTAAGAGTTCGCAAGGTCTTGGAGTTTTTTTGATGGAAATAAAACGATTCCGTATTTCATATTATGTCCCTCCTGGAAATAAAGTATGATAGAGTATCAAAGCATTTTTTTCAGCGCCGGCGTGATGAGCGGCTGCCAGTATGTCCATTTGTGATCTCCGTCAAATGGCTCAAAATAATAATCGGAAAGCTTCTTCTCCAGCAGCTGTTTCAGCTCCTGATTCGGTTCTGTAAAGTCCAGAATGTTTCCGTCTGTCGTGTGGACGTCAGTTTCTTTTGTGCCGATTTGGTGGTAAATAGACAGGTGTTTGACATCGTCTGACTGTTTCACAGCTTCCAATACATGTTTGTCAACATAAGGAGACTGCATGATGATGTTGCCGAACATATTCGGGTAATCGAGCGCTGTCATTAGAGATATGGTAGCCCCGAGTGAATCTCCGATCAGCGTTCGTCCGTATCCGACCTGATAGGTTGGATACTCATCATCTACAAACGGAACGAGCTCATGGGCGATGAACCGTTTATACGCCGAAAATTTTGAGCCTTCCGGATGATACGTTTGTCTGCGCTCTTTTACATCCTTATAAGGAACACCGATAATAATGCTCCGGTCAATTTCCCGTTTGGAAAGCAATTCCTCGACCTGCCTGCCGATTCTCCCCAGCCTGAAATAATCGTGGCCGTCCTGCGCAATAATGACATGGTATTTATAAAGAGGGGAGTAGTTGGACGGCAGATAAACAAGCAAGGTCATTTCCTCGTTAAGCTCTTTCGAATAGAATTTCTTTTCTTGCACTGTGCCGTTTTTCGGTGCCATAATACATTCCTCCAGGACATCACTAGACTTTCTTGCTGTTTTCCATTATTGTACCATGAATTATTAGAAATTTCTCTCTTTAAACCGTTCGGAACTCGAAGAAAAAAGTGTTGAAATTAACTGCAAATTGCGCTAATATAAAACAATCAGAAAATTGAAATCGATATTTCTTATCGTGAGAGGTGGAGGGACTGGCCCTTAGAAACCTCAGCAACCGGCTTGTTTTGTATATGTGCAAAACGCCAAGGTGCTAAATCCAGCAAGCGTTTTTTATGCTTGGAAGATAAGAAGAAGCTAAACCCCTTCTTCTTATAAAGAAGGGGTTTTTATTATGAAAAGGGAAGGTGTCAGCTATATGTCACAGCACGTTGAAACGAAATTAGCCCAAATCGGGAACCGAAGCGACGAAGTCACCGGAACAGTGAGTCCTCCTATTTATTTATCAACAGCATACCGCCACAGAGGGATCGGAGAATCTACCGGATTTGATTATGTCCGCACAAAAAATCCGACACGCCAGCTTGTTGAGGATGCGATCGCCAGCTTAGAAAACGGCGCGAGAGGGCTTGCCTTCAGCTCGGGAATGGCTGCCATCCAAACGATTATGGCGCTGTTTAAAAGCGGAGATGAACTGATCGTTTCATCGGACCTATATGGCGGCACGTACCGTCTGTTTGAAAATGAATGGAAAAAATATGGATTGACCTTTCATTATGATGATTTCAGCGATGAGGACTGTTTATGCTCTAAGATTACGCTGAATACAAAAGCGGTGTTTGTGGAAACACCGACAAACCCCCTCATGCAGGAGGCGGACATTGAAAAGATCGCCCGGATTGCTAAAGAGCACGGCCTTCTGCTGATTGTAGATAATACATTTTATACACCGGTTTTACAGCGTCCGCTTGAACTGGGAGCTGACATTGTCATTCACAGCGCAACCAAGTATTTAGGCGGGCATAACGATCTGCTTGCAGGGCTTGTCGTTGTCAAGGATGAGCAGCTTGGAGAGGAAATGTTTCAGCATCAAAATGCGATCGGTGCCGTCCTGCCTCCGTTTGATTCGTGGCTTCTGATGAGAGGAATGAAAACGCTGAGCCTCAGAATGCGCCAGCATCAGGCAAACGCGCAGGGGCTTGCGGCGTTTTTAGAAGAGCAGGAGGAAATTGCGGATGTACTGTATCCCGGAAAAGGCGGCATGCTGTCCTTCCGTCTTCAAAAAGAAGAGTGGGTTAACCCGTTTTTAAAAGCGCTGAAGACCATTTGTTTCGCAGAAAGCCTTGGCGGGGTGGAGAGCTTTATTACATACCCCGCCACACAGACGCACATGGATATTCCTGAAGAGATCCGCATCGCAAATGGGGTCTGCAATCGTTTGCTGCGTTTTTCGGTCGGAATTGAACATGCGGAAGATTTAAAAGCGGACCTAAAACAGGCATTATGTCAGGTCAAAGAGGGAGCTGTTTCATTTGAGTAATCACAATTGGACGCTGGAAACCCAGCTCGTTCACAATCCATTTAAAACAGACGGCGCAACAGGGGCGGTCAGTGTACCGATTCAGCATGCATCAACCTTTCACCAATCTTCATTTGAAGAGTTTGGCGCATATGATTACAGCCGCTCAGGGACACCGACAAGAACAGCGCTCGAAGATACAATTGCCGCATTGGAAGGCGGGACGAGAGGATTTGCTTTCAGCTCAGGAATGGCTGCCATCTCAACAGCATTTTTACTTCTGTCACAGGGCGATCACGTTCTTGTGACAGAAGATGTATACGGCGGAACCTTCCGCATGGTGACAGAGGTGCTTACCCGGTTCGGCATTGACCATACATTTGTCGACATGACGGATAGTAACGAAGTAGCGCGGAATATCAAGCCGAACACAAAGGTCATTTATATGGAGACACCGTCAAATCCGACACTTGGGATCACTGATATTAAAGCGGTAGTTCAGCTTGCAAAAGAAAACGGCTGTTTGACCTTTTTGGACAATACATTCATGACACCTGCACTGCAGCGGCCGCTTGATCTCGGCGTGGATATTGTGCTTCACAGTGCAACAAAGTTCTTGAGCGGACACAGTGATGTGCTCTCAGGCCTGGCTGCTGTCAAGGATGATGAGCTTGGGAAGCAGTTATATAAGCTGCAAAACGCGTTTGGCGCGGTCCTAGGGGTGCAAGATTGCTGGCTCGTGCTGCGCGGATTAAAAACATTACAGGTCCGTTTAGAGAAAGCGAGCCAAACAGCGCAGCGGCTTGCTGAATTTTTCCAGAAGCATCCGGCGGTGAAACGCGTATATTATCCGGGGCTGTCTGATCATCCGGGGGCCGAAACCCATAAAGGCCAGTCAACGGGAGCGGGCGCTGTGCTATCTTTTGAGCTTGAAAGCAAAGAGGCCGTTAAGAAATTAGTAGAGAATGTATCACTTCCGGTCTTTGCTGTAAGCCTCGGCGCCGTGGAATCGATTTTGTCCTATCCGGCAACAATGTCTCACGCGGCAATGCCTAAGCAAGAGCGTGAAAAACGCGGCATCACAGACGGCCTGCTCCGTCTTAGTGTGGGAGTCGAACATGCAGACGATTTAGTACGTGATTTCGAACAAGCGCTGAAAGAAATTGCGCCAGTGGCGGTTCGTTAGAAAAAGAAGCCGGCGATAGCCCGGCTTCTTTTATTATTCATCATCACGATTCAGAATCGCGAGGACTTGATGATCCTCCCAAACGCCATTGATTTTTACATTTTTGCGGGCAATGCCCTCTTTATGAAATCCGGCTTTTTCCAATACACGCATGGACCCGAGGTTGCGGGGCATCACACCGGCTTCAATGCGATGCAGTTTCAATTCGTGGAACGCATAATCAACAACCAATCTGACCGCTTCTGTCATGAGTGCCTTTCCATTATAGGCTTTGTCTAAAAAATATCCGATGAACGCAGTTTGCAGCGCACCGCGGATGACTTGGAAGAGGGAAACCGTCCCGATTAATGTATCATCTGATGCTGTAAAAATGCCAAAATGATATTCTTCATCCTTCTCCAGTCTTTGCTGATACCCCCTTATTCGTTTTCTCTGACCCTCAATCGTATAATAATCGTCTGCGCGTATCATGGAGAACTGTTCAAAAAAGTCCCGATTTTCGCTTTGCAGCCGCAGATTTTGTTCGGCATCCTTTACTTCTAAAGGCCTTAGATAAATGGTATTTTCTTTTAACATACAGCGATCTCTCCATTCTCATGCCAGCATTCTTACATTATTCTAAGGAAAGTGTAAAAAACCTTTTATAAAAAGGAAGAAAACCAATTTCCCATAAAGGTGCCGACATAGTTTCCGATTAAGTACCCGAGCGTACCGACAAGCATGATCGGGGCGACAAGCTCCCGCCATCCCTTGGCAATTGCCATCGCAGCCGCAGTCGTTGGCCCTCCGACAGTAGCGTTGACGGCTAGCAGAATTTCTTCTAGCCGCACGCGGAACAATTTACCGATAGCTAAGGAAACCGCTAAATTGCTGATCGCAATGATAAACACAAATAAAAGAATAAGAGGGGCATTGGAGACGATTAAGCGCAGATCTGCAGGAATGCCGATCACCACAAAAAATAAATAAATCAAAAAGGTTCCAAGCTCCTGAGAACCATTGAGCTTTTCAAAAAAACGCGGAAAAAGAAAAATGATAAGAACAGTCAGGGATGTAAGCATCAAATATTGATCGCCCAGCGTTCCGGTCAAAAGGGGATGAGAAAACATGCTTTTAAAATAGCCGGAAACCTTCACACTGACCGCAACAAGCGCAAAAGCAGTACCGGCATTATAAGCAATATCCTTTAAGGAAATTTCCTTCCGTTTCCAATAGCTTTCAGCACTGTTTTTGCTGTTTTCATCAGCTTTCACTTTCTCCTCAAAAGGCATGGCATAATGGCGCTGAAACCATTTGAGTGCAGGAATGCTGATTAAGATAAAAAACAAAAGCGCCATCATAAAATTATCCGCCACAACGGTAGCTGACACATATTCGCCAGGTGTCTCAAATTTTGCCGCCATCGCCGCAAAGTTGATCCCGCCGCCAATATAAGAAGCGCTGATCATCCCGCCGATTTTATCTAAATAAGGAATATGCTGTTTGAGTAGAAAAAAAGCGAGGATGCTGCCAAGCACTGTTCCAACGGAGCTTATCAGAAAAATAAAGAGCAAACGCCTGCTTTCCTTAAAAATCTGCCGCACATTGATCTGAAACAATAAAAGTGGTATCGCCAGTGGTACCACATAAGACCACACAGTGTCATACACAGGGGACTCAACAGGAAGCACTCCTACATTTGTAAACACCATAGCACCTGCCAGCGCAATAATAGCCCCAGACACAGCGGATGCCCACTTAAAGCGCTGCTCCAGCCCGATGCTCACTGCCGCCCACACCGCAATAAACCCCCATAATACCCATACATCATCAGAAGAAATCAAAGAATGCAAAACCCCATCACCCCTATTGTTAGAAAATTAAGACATATTATAATAGCCGATGAACAGAACAGCAAGTCCGAAAAAAAGTTTTTCTGAAAAAGCAGTTGACGAATAGAGGAGGAGGTTATATAATAGAACTTGTCAGAAAGACAACAACATACCCAGCAACACATACATATCATGATTCCGTAGCTCAGCTGGGAGAGCGCTACCTTGACAGGGTAGAGGTCGCTGGTTCGAGCCCAGTCGGAATCATAGCTTAAACCCTTGCGCAGCAAGGGTTTTTTACTTTTATATTTAGTTATATTTGTTATCTTTTATCTACATGGGGACGAATTGAGGAAGAAAAATTTTTGGGGGCTGATTCAAAATCAGCCCTGTTTCTATGTTAGGTTTAGTGGATTATAAGGTTTCAATATTCTTTTCGATTTTTTGAATAACTTGTTCGAGCCATATGATTGGAGTTACGCCGTAACTAAGAATGTCCACTCCGTAAGCAGTTTCATCGATAAAATCATTCTTTTCTTCATCCGAATAATCGCTTTTTATAAATTCTTTAAGTGCTACTACATCATTTTCTTGCTTTTCTTTTGGTATCTCTATTAAGTATTCATCAAGTGATGATTCTGGAGAATAGATATCTTTATGGAAAAATCCACTAAGGAATCTAAATACAGGATCGGAAACTTCGATTTTAATCATTACTTATCACCACCAAGAATCATTAACTTCAAATCTAAGAGATGGACGTATCTTATTCTATATAACTTTCTGCTATATCAATATCATTTGTCATTTCTAAGTCAGGGTATTTTTCATCTAATTTTCTTAAACAATTAATAAGTTCTTTACTTTGTAAATTTTCAGCTAAATCTTCAAATACTTCACTGATCCAATATAAATCTTCTTTTTTACAATTTTCTAGATAGTTAATTGTGTTTTCCTCATTTTCTGAGAGTACTTCGATTATTTCATCCCAACTTTTTTGAATTCCATAGTCATCATTAAGATTAAGTCTTTTTCTTTTAATTAATATAGCTTCCATTTTTTTCTCTAAGTTCATATTGATCCTCCATACTTTGTCTATGGTTGATTAGTGGCGTCGGGGAAAATGGTTCCTATTTCTCCATTTGTTTTAATAACTCCAACCCTAACACCTTTATACTCTCCGAATATAGTCACACCATTTTCTGCATTAGCGAATTCGGGTAATTCAGCAATCTTTGCACCAGCAGCTGCAATATCAGACTCTGTCCAACTTTCGGGAAACCAAGATTGATTGGAGCCTGATCTTTTTGCTTTCACCTTGTGTCCAGGAACATTACCTACTCTAACACCATTTTCATATACTTTATTTATGTTATAGTCTATATTATTTTTTTCAAGAAATTCAATGTTACTTTGTCCATGTCCTCCACCTTTCATTTTTGAAATATCACCTGTTTTTGGGTTTTTAGTAAAATCACCTATGTCTGAGTGCTTAATGCTACTATCAGGAATATTAACCTTAAGGCTGCCAGTATCTCTATGATTCCCACCGTTTGTTTTTTCTGACTTGAAGAGGACACTGCTTTTTTCATTTTCCGCAATACTTTTTAATAATGGAGTATTTTTAACGTTAATAGTATTCCCGGCGTCTTGTAGAATCCCTTCTAATGCAGGAGTATATCGATTAACATAAGGTTTGACAGATGGATTGCCATTCTTAATCTTTTCACTAGTTGCTTTCCCAACTTTAGCAAGATCTTTCGAGCCTGTTGAGACAGAGGACTTTCCACCTTTCAACAACAGAAGACTTCCGCCCAAATAAGTAACATAGTGCAGCCGTGTGTATGCATCCCCGTGAATCATTTTTGTATCCCAATTATCCTTCAATGTGTCAACCATACTTTGAAAGGCAGCTTGATAGTCGTATTCCAGAACTGTATCCAGCACTTTTTGAGGATCCTTGTTTAAGTTGTCAATTGTCCAACCGATATTCCACCCGAATTGAATGGCTCCTTCACCGGTGTCCTTGGCAAGATCGTATACACCAACAATTGCACCTTTAGCGCCATCACCTATGATTCGCAACACTTCTTTTCCGTTATCCATGAAAGCTTTACGCTGTTCAAGAAATGAAACAAATTTTTGCTGTTCAGGGGTAAGATTCTCATAGCCGACCTTCTTGGCAATTTTTAAGTATTCATCCGGATCCGTCACTCCGTCAGCTAGCTTCTTCTTTAAATCTTTGATTTCTCGTTCTTTCGCTTCATCTTTCTTGATCTTCAAATAGGCTTCAGTCTGTTTCTCGATATCGCCTTTTTTCTTATGTATATCACTTTCACGGTATGCCTTGGCGTTGTAATGAATGGGCGTAGCATTTTTGCCTTTGCCTGTGGATTCCTCAAGCTTTTGGAAGTCCTTCTCGATGAATTGCTCATTTGGCTCTGACTGGGCATATTCAGAAACAAGTGCTTCGTCCACGCTGTCTAATTTATCGACTGTTTTTTTGCGTTTATTCTCCGCATCGGCGAGTTCGTCTTTAAAGGTTTCTGTCGAGAACAAATCAAGAGGAAGAATATCGTCGATATCATGTAAGATATCTTTCATCGCTTTCTTTTGTTCAGACATGATGGATTTTGATTTTGTGTAGGTGTTAACCAGCTCGTGTTCTAAGAAGGATTCTTCTATATATGCATCAGATAAGCTGGCGTCCTCTAAAGTGCCTGAAATGCTCGTCAAGAAAGCAATTTTCATATCAAGTAAGTCAATCCAATTGTCAGCTACACCTGCGTGGTCTTGATAAAATGCTTTGATGTTGTCAGCGCCTTTTCCGGAAAACTCACTGTCATCTAAATCAGCTACGGCTTTAAAGGCCTTTTTTAGATTGACCATCTGGCTTCTTAATTCCTTGTATTCTTTTGCGCGTTTATCTGCTTCGGCAAGCAACGTCTTTGCTTCAAGTACTTTCATGTTCATATCCTTTCATTGGAATTCCTAACCAAGATATTACCATGGAAGAAAGAAGAAAAAGACAAATAAGTATTTCGAAAGAGGAAAATGATTAATTAGGTCTAAGTCTTTATTCCTATTCGTGTGTTGTTAAGCAATTGAGAAGAGAGGTTAAAAGGATAGGCAGGTAGCTGCCTGGAATCATGCGGCAGCGCTTAAGCACCCTTGTGACATCCGGAAAGTTTAAAAAGGTCGGGACAGTTGGATTGTTTTTGTTTGGACATGTACAAGCTCTTAAAAAAGAATTAGAAGCCGACCGGAAGAAATATAGACCGTATGGTGGTTAAGAAAACAAATATTTCTAAGTTTCAGTAAATAAGGTATACTTATTTTAGGAGGGGGGAATTTTGGAATACCTTATTTACTGTGACGAGTCTACAAAAAGAGGAAAGCTTTGCAGTAATTTTTACGGCGGGGCTTTAGTTAAATCAATACACTCTGAAGATGTTGTTAATAGATTGAATAGATATAAAAGTGAAGCGAATATAACTGGCGAAGTAAAATGGACCAAGGTTACTGCTCCATATTTAGAAAAATACATTGGTTTGATGGATGTTTTTTTTGATTTATTACAAGAGGATAAGTTGAAAATGAGAGTTATGTTTCAACAGAATTTAGTTAGTGACGATATAATAAGACACTTTACTAAAGAAGAACATGAAGAATCTTATTTCAAGCTTTATTATCAATTTATAAAACATGCTTTTGGTTTAAAGTACTCTAATTTAACTAATGAAAAAATCAATTTACGTTTATATTTCGATCAATTCCCAGATAAAAAATCAAAAGTTGATAAATTCAAAAATTTTATATATGACTTAAGATTATCTGAAGATTTTATAAATGCAAATCTCTCTATACGGTTTGACGACATTGTTGAAGTTTCTTCACACGATCATGTTATATTGCAATGTGCTGATATTGTAACAGGGGCAATGTTCTTCAGATTAAATAAACTTCATTTAGAAAAAAATGAAGAAACGGGTAGACGAGGGAAAAGGACAATTGCTAAAGAAAAGCTTTATAAACATATTCATAAACGTATATGTGAAATCAGACCGAATTTTAATGTAGGCGTAAGTACAAGTAATGATGGTAATATAATGAATAAATGGAATTATTCATACTCTGGAAATTCACTCCTTCACAAGTTGTGAAAAAAACCTTGCAATTTTAGTCTAATTTTTGTATAATTGGGTTACAAATTACAAATATTGTGTATTAGCCCTGTCAATCCCCCTGTCAATCCGAAGGCTTGCGTTCCTACGTGAGCTACTGACGTAGGTGAGATGGGGCTTTTCTTTCTAGATCGTACTTTGAGCTCAGCGTTACCCCTGAGCGTAGATAAGGAGCCGAGTTCAACTCTTGGGTTTACTAATAGGTTGATTATCTGGACAGTCATTATGTTGTTAGGGATTTTCAATTTGAGTATTACACAGGGGGCGATAGATATGAACAATCTAAGTATTCTAACAGTTTTCGCAAGCAGTATTCAAGCTTACCTAATTAGTAAAATAGCGGGTTCTCCTTTGAGCTGAGAGTATGATTAGAAACTTCTCCCGTTTGGGAGTTTTTTTATTTCTATAAAACTCCACCCTTTATATGTCTATCCCACATCAATTCACTCTTCATATACTCCAACGGCCAAAAGAGCCTCAAATGCAATAAACCATGTATCTCCTTTTAAATCCTTCACGTGTAGCTTCTGTTTCACTTCGTTTATGTAATGCACATGCCCTGTTACTTCCTCAATAAAGCCGTCTCTGTATACTCTGATGACCAGAGCGGAGTTAAATTCTATGGCTTCGCAAATAGTGTGTGCCATCTCTTCTAACTGGTATTCATCAAGAATGGGTTTTTCGATCTTCTGAACTTCTCTCTTCCTGTTTAAAAGGGCAGCCCTTTGCTCAGGTAAAATGAATTTTTGTTCCCATCTCTTATCGTAAATTCCTTGACTCATTCCGATCATCTCCTTGAATAAATTATATGCGAACAAATGTTCTTTTATCAATGGAGAAAATATTGGTAAGCCTGTGAATTCACTCATTGGTTTTAAATGGGATATTGTTGGCGAGTTGTTGCCCAAATCTGCCAACAATTAATATTTTTATTCAGAAGGGATCATACATCTATTTCGAAATCCCTTGATGAATAAGTATTTGCCAGGAATAAAAATAACAGCTCAGAAGATAATCGCTACCTTGACAGGGTAGAGGTCGCTGGTTCGAGCCCAGTCGGAATCATAGCTTAAACCCTTGCGCAGCAAGGGTTTTTTCTTTTTATAGGGATTTTCGGTTTTATTAATGCAGTATATGATTTAAATGAAAACCCAAGAATAAAAATTGAATTGAGGAAGATAAAATAAAAACCCCATTTTTAAAGTTCAAAATGGGGTTATTTCTTGATATCATATTAAGTTGCTGCTCTATCTGCGACCTTATAAGTGGACTGCTCAGAAAGAGCGTATGAAGCGCTAGATACTCCAACAACACCAAGCAAGAGCGCTAAACAAATTGCAATTTTACATTTTTTCATTTAAATGTTTCCCCCTTTGAATTTGTTTGCGTGCTTCAATTGCCATTTGATAAAAATCGACCGCATCATGTCTGTCTTCTTTGTTGGTCAAAAAATCAGCAACAGCAACAGCGTATTCTTCCATATCACCGTAAAGGTTTTTCTCTTCGAAGAACTTGAACACTTCTCTAAGTGTTTGTAAGTCGAATGATAAATAAAGGCCTTTAACCAGTTTTAATTTCTCGGTTACTTCCTGGTTGTTGTGTCGGGCAGCAACCTTCTGACCTTCCTGGTATAATTCTAATGCAGCCTTTAAATCATTCTTCTTTGCTTTGACATATGCCAGATTAAAAATCGCTTTGGACTCATAAATGTGTTTTCGATCCTTATGAATTTCATAGGCGATTTGAAAATGTTTCTCAGCATTGTCAAGTTCTTCAAGGTTATTATAACATAATCCCACGTTAAAATGAGCTGAACCAATTAAATGTTGCTCCCCTATTTCTAGGGCATCTTTTAAAGCTTTTTCAGCTGTTTCTAAGGCATCCTCATAACACATTTTATCTAGCCAGTTCCCGAAGATAACAAACTGACACTGGACCATTTCTTTGCCATATGTAAGATTACCCTGAGCATCTTTTTGCTCTTTAAATATAGAGTATGCTCGCTGAGCATAATTCATGGAGAAATGAGTCTCTTTCATATAGTAATAGACCTCTGATACTTTAAAATAGAACTCGGCCTTATCTGTATTTGCATTTTCATCTAATAAATCAAGATATTTTTCAGCTTCACGGTAATATGTTAGGGCAATAACTAAATCTCTTGTTCTGAAGTGATACATACCGGTAAAAAAATGATAATAGAACTCTATTGTATTCGTAAGGGATTCAGGGGCCATATTCTCCCTTGTCTTTTTAAGATCAGAATAAACACCATCTATATTTTTAACAGAGTCAGGTTCAAGATACGACAGCATTATTTCATGCCGCAGCTTTAATAGCTGAAGATAGACTGCTACTTTTTCATTTTTCTCCATCATATCGAATTCTTTTTCAACTTTTCTTTTCATTTCTTTGGCTTTCTCAACTCGACCCTGCTTTATGACAACATACCAATGATTAATGTCTGTGGTTACATAATGATATGGAATTAAATCCGAAACAGACAATCAAATACCTCCTTTTATTTACATATATTTAATATTATACCACCAAGGACACCCTCTAATAGAATCATTTTTTTGAAAAGTCTCTCTATTTAGACTGATAAAGGTCAGAATAAACATAAATAAGGACCATATGGTCTGATATGACCCTTTAGCTTGCTTAAGAATTTATAGAAAGTTGGTTTAAAAGGCTATCGATGTCGTTTAATGATTTATAAATGACATCTACATTTTTCAAGAAAATGTTATAATGAGCTGAATTATTTTTAACAGAACAGGTTTCTCCAACTTTCAGAGGCAAATTATAGTCCTGAATCTTGATAACATGTGAAGGTGAAATAGAAATGTTCTTTACTTCAGCAGGTGTAGAGTGTATTTCATGAGCTGAAGCTACCCAACACAGAGTTTGTGTTGAACATGCTTGAGAGAGTTTGGCCATCTTTGAAGTTGAGCATGTGGGAATTTGGTAACCTGCACTTTATCCCCGAAGCTATCAAATAACTTTTCTTCATCTTGTTCTTATTTTCGCACTCATACCATAGATCAAGAATTGGAGTATTCTTTTGAATTTCTGCTGGACCGCTATAAAAAAATACGATCATATAGCAAACTCTAAGAATATAAAAATCGCTTTTTTCCGGAAGCTTCGGTAAAAAACGAAACTTTTGGCTCTAGGATTCTACTTTATAATGAAAACGGTTTCTTATGTAGTATACTTATACTATCTAATTGTTCAAGTGGATACTGACAGGAAGGATAGAAAAACAGATGAAGTACATGAATACAAGACAAAAAGAGATTTTGTATCTGTTGTTATCTGAACCTGATGACTATTTAGTTGTACAAGATTTCGCAGACAGGGTACAGTGTTCTGAAAAAACGATCAGGAATGATTTGAAAGCGATCGAGGATTATCTTAATGAATATTCTCAAGCTCAGCTCATTCGGAAACCGGGATTAGGCGTTTATTTACATATAGAAGATCAGGAAAGGGCCTGGCTAAGCCAACAATTACATACTGAACATTTTCATTCAAGGCAGCGGACTGATGAAGAAAGAATGCTGCATATTGCTTATGACTTATTAATGAATCTAAAGCCTGTTTCTGCAAAAGAAATGGCCGCTCAGCATTTTGTCAATCGATCTTCCATTAAAAAGGATTTATGTGCGGTAGAAGTGTGGCTGAAGCGATTTGACCTCACACTGGTTTCGAAGCAGCGGCTTGGTTTAAAGGTTGAAGGGAACGAAAAAAATAAAAGAAAAGCATTGGCAAGACTAGCTGATTTGATTGACAATACGGAGAGTACAAGCCAATTTATTAAAAGTAAGTTTTTAAGTTATGAAGTTGATTTCGTAACGAAAGAAATCAAATCATTACAAAAAAAGCATTCTCTCTATTTCACAGATGAGACGTTTGAGAGTTTACTGCTGCATACATTGTTAATGATTCGCCGAATCAAAATGAAGCAGCCGGTCTCGGTCTCCCCAAGAGAACTGGAGGCAGTAAAAAAGAAAAAAGAATATCAATGGACTTCTGCTTGTTTGCAACGGCTTGAGCCGGTGTTTGCCCTTCGCTTCCCTGAAGTAGAAGCCGTGTATTTAACATTACATATATTGGGCGGGAAAGTTCGTTATCCCTTGCAGCATAAACAGACAAATGACCATGAAAATGCTGTGCTTCCCAAGGTTGTAAGGCACTTAATCAATCGTGTTTCAGAGCTGAAAATGCTGGATTTTCATAAAGACCAGGATTTGATCAACGGCTTGAACATTCATCTCAATACAGTGTTACAGCGGTTGAGCTACGATCTTTCTGTATCCAATCCGATGCTTCATGACATCAAAAAGATGTACCCTTATTTGTTTCATCTGATCATTGACGTTCTGGAAGACATCAATCAAACGTTTGATCTTTATATCCCTGAGGAAGAGGCAGCATATTTGACACTGCATTTTCAGGCGGCGATCGAACGGCTGCATCAGAGCAGTGAGACACATAAAAAGGCAATTATCGTTTGTCACATGGGCATTGGAATGTCACAATTGCTGCGAACAAAAATTGAACGGAAATGTCATCAAATTGCTGTAGCGGCCTGTATCGCTAAAGCCGATCTAAAGGACTACACAAAAAAGCATGAGGATATCGATCTCGTTATTTCCACCATTGAGCTGGAGAATATGACGATTCCCCATATTGTTGTATCACCGCTTTTGGAGCCTGGTGATGAGAAGAAATTAAGTGCATTTATGCGACAGCTTGACGAATCGCATAGCCAAAAACAAAAAAACTTTCAGATGCTGAACAATACGACTCCATTTTTGGTTTTTTTGCAGCAAGAGGCAGAGCATCGCTATAAGTTAATTGAACAGCTGGCCACAGCTTTGTTTGAGAAAGGCTATGTTGAAAAAGAATATGCGGTTCATGCGGTTATGAGGGAAAAAATGGCGGCGACGAATATTGGAGCAGGCATAGCCATCCCCCATGCAAACGCTAAGTATATTAAACAATCAGCAATCGCAATTGCCACTTTAAAAGAGCCTCTTGATTGGGGAAGTGAAAAAGTATCGCTCGTTTTTATGCTGGCGGTCAAACATGAGGATCAAACCATGACAAAGCAGCTGTTTAGTGAGCTTTCATACCTGAGTGAGCAGCCAGCCTTCGTCCAGAAGCTGACGAAAGAAACAAATGTCATGACATTTTTATCTTATTTGGATTATTAAAAGCAGGGATTCCTTCCTTGCTTTTTTTGTGTTTATAGGGAAAAATGCCGTGATTTACGGAACTTATGGTAAAAAACGCGATTTTAACGGCATGATTTCGGTATACAGTTGAGACAAGACCTTATTATTCTCACATTTAAGGAGGCTTCATATGAAACTGTTAGCGATTACATCTTGTCCGAACGGAATCGCCCATACGTATATGGCAGCGGAAAATCTGCAAAAAGCTGCTGACAGATTGGGCGTTAGCATCAAAGTTGAGACCCAGGGCGGAATCGGGGTAGAAAATGAGCTAACCGCAGAGGAGATTCAGGAAGCTGATGCGATCATTATTGCAGCAGACCGCTCAGTAAACAAAGACCGGTTTATAGGAAAGAAACTGCTGTCTGTCGGGGTTCAGGACGGCATCCGCAAACCGGAAGAATTGATTCAAAAAGCACTTAGCGGTCATATACCGGTCCATCATTCTGCTTCAACATCGAAACCTAACAATCAACAGGAGAAGAAACAAAATCCGATTTACCGTCATTTAATGAACGGCGTTTCATTTATGGTTCCTTTCATTGTCGTCGGCGGATTATTGATAGCGGTTGCATTAACGCTTGGAGGCGAAAAAACACTTAAAGGCTTAGTCATTCCGGATGATTCTTTCTGGAAAACGATTGAACAGATCGGCAGTGCTTCATTTTCATTTATGATCCCGATTTTAGCAGGCTATATCGCCTATAGCATCGCTGATAAGCCGGGACTTGTGCCTGGGATGATCGGGGGATATATTGCAGCGACTGGAAGTTTTTATGACAGCGCAAGCGGTGCCGGTTTCCTTGGCGGAATCATTGCCGGATTTTTGGCTGGCTATGCTGCGCTTGGGATAAAAAAAGCAAAAGTTCCAAAAGCAATCCAGCCGATTATGCCAATTATTATTATTCCGGTGTTTGCATCGCTGATTGTAGGTTTAGCGTTTGTGTTTTTGATCGGCGCACCTGTAGCTCAAATTTTCGCAACTTTAACGGTTTGGCTGGCGGGGATGAAAGGATCGAGCTCGATCCTTCTGGCATTGATTTTAGGCGCGATGATCTCCTTTGATATGGGCGGTCCTGTAAACAAAGTGGCATTTCTGTTTGGGTCGGCAATGATTGGAGAAGGAAATTACGAAATTATGGGGCCAATTGCCGTCGCCATTTGTATCCCGCCGATTGGTCTTGGGATTGCGACGTTCTTAGGAAAAAGAAAATTCGAGGCATCTCAAAGAGAAATGGGGAAAGCGGCATTTACGATGGGACTCTTCGGCATCACTGAAGGAGCCATTCCATTTGCGGCACAGGATCCTCTTCGGGTTATTCCTAGTATTATGGCAGGTTCTATGACAGGTTCTGTGATAGCGATGATTGGCAATGTGGGCGACAGAGTGGCGCACGGCGGGCCTATCGTTGCTGTGCTTGGTGCGGTTGACCATGTCTTGATGTTTTTTATTGCTGTGATTGCAGGATCCCTTGTCACTGCTCTATTCGTCAATGTACTGAAAAAGGATATTACGGCGGCGTCCCCTGTGCCCAGCGAAGCTGCACCGGCAAGTGAAGCTGCTGCGGCAAAAGAAATACCGCAGCCAACTCAAGCTGAAAGCCAGAAAGCTGAGATAACCGACATCAAAAAACTGACGGACATCATCAGTCCAGAGCTGATTGAACCACATTTATCCGGAGAAACCAGGGATGACATTATTGATGAAATGATCCAAAAATTGTCCCGCGGAGGTTTGCTGCTTTCAGAAAGCGGATTTAAACAAGCCATTTTGAATCGTGAGCAGCAGGGAACAACGGCGATTGGCATGAATATCGCGATTCCGCACGGGAAGTCTGAGGCGGTCAGGGAGCCGAGTGTTGCCTTTGGGATTAAACGATCAGGTGTTGACTGGAACAGCCTTGACGGATCAGATGCAAAATTAATCTTTATGATTGCTGTACCGAAAGAGAGCGAGGGGAACCAGCATCTGAAAATATTGCAGATGTTATCTCGAAAACTAATGGATGACAGCTACAGGAAGCGGCTGCTCTCCGTGCAAACAACAGAAGAAGCATACAAGCTGCTGGATGAAATCGTATAATGCGGGGGGATTTTCATGACGACTGAACCGTTATTTTTCAAGCCTGTTTTCAAAGAGCGAATTTGGGGCGGCACTGCTTTAGCTGCTTTCGGCTATAATATCCCATCAGAACAAACCGGGGAGTGCTGGGCTTTTGCCGCTCATAAAAATGGGCAAAGCGTTGTTCAAAACGGCATGTATAAAGGATACAAGCTAAGCGAATTATGGGAACAGCACAGACATTTATTCGGACATCTTGAAGGGGACCGGTTCCCTCTTCTAACAAAACTGTTAGATGCAGACCAGGACTTATCGGTACAGGTGCATCCGAACGATGAGTTTGCCAAAACACATGAAAACGGAGAGCTCGGAAAAACCGAATGCTGGTACATTATTGATTGCGAACAAGATGCAGAGATCATTTACGGCCACAACGCAAAAACAAAGGAAGAACTGATCTCGATGATAGAGCGTGGAGATTGGGATGAGCTCTTATGCCGCATAAAGGTAAAGCCGGGGGATTTTTTCTATGTGCCAAGCGGTACTGTTCATGCAATTGGGAAAGGCATTCTCGTTTTAGAAACGCAGCAGAATTCAGATACAACCTATAGATTATATGATTATGAGCGAAAAGATGCAGAAGGCAAAATGCGTGAGCTTCATTTGGAAAAGAGCACAGAAGTGATAGAAGTTCCATTTATTCCAGATCAGCAAACTGTTCAATACGCTCAAATAGATGGTTTGCTTATAGCCACATTGATTGAATGCGCTTACTTTTCGGTGGAAAAGTGGAATTTATCAGGATCAGCAAGCTTACAGCAGCAAAAGCCATTCCTTCTTGTCAGTGTTATCGAAGGGGAAGGCCGAATATTCTCCGGTGAGCATGTCAATACATTCAAAAAAGGAGACCATATGTTGCTGCCTTACGGTTTTGGGGAATATAAACTGGAGGGGCAGGCAGAGTGTATTGTCTCTCATTTATGAAAATCAGTGCTATTCAGTTTTTTAATGCTTTAGTTCAATCCCCAGCTTCAAAAGATGTTCGGTGGCTTCATTCAACAGATAAAAAATCTTAAATTTTTGGGAAATCTGCTGAAGGAGCTGGAAAATAAATGTTAAATCCTTTTCTATATATGATAAACTTATGTCAGAGAATGAAAAAACACGATTCGGTTGGTAGTCCGGATGCATGAATGATCATGTCAGTAACCTTCCCCTCCTCGGGATGTCCATCATTCTTTAGTATTTTGTTGAGGAGGGAATCGTTATGAAATTAACGATTTACTATGATGGTCAGTTTTGGGTAGGCGTTATTGAAGAAATTAATAATGGAAAGCTGAGAGCCTTTCGTCACTTATTTGGAAAAGAGCCAAAGGACTCTGAAGTATTAGATTTTGTTCATGACCAACTCTTGACTATCATGTCCAAAACTGAGCAGGAAGGGATTCGTTTAAAAGGCCGACACCAAAAGAAGGTAAATCCCAAAAGATTGCAACGGCAGGTTTCAAAAGAATTGAAGATTGCCGGAGTGACTTCTAAAGCTCAAGAAGCAATGAAACTAGAGTTTGAAGCAAGAAAACAAAAGAAAAAACAATTAACAAAAGAACAGAGGGAAAACTTAAAAGAAAAAAAGGAACTTCTCAAAAAGCAAAAAGCGAAAAAGAAGCATAGGGGTAAATAAGTTAAAAGCAGGCATAGAGCCTGCTTTTTAAATTGTAACGTATCTCCAATGCATAAAGTCTACTGATTTATGCTCCAATTCAAAACCTAACTTCTTTAAAATATTTTGTGAACCAAAATGATTATGTTCACATCTTGCTGTGATGTGGTTCACGGTATCTTGGCTTAATGCCCAGTTTATGATTTTTTGGGCAGCTTCAACACAATATCCTTTGCGGCGATGGCTTTTATTTGTTGCAAAACCGATTTCGATCACGCCATTTGTGTCCGGGTTGCCTAAAAACCCGGTTCCGCCAATAATTTCATTATTGTCCTTCTTTAAAATAATCCATGAATCAAATCCTTTTGTTCCATTGTTCAACTAATTTCTCACGGAAATAAGGGATGGCTTCAAAAAAATCAGAATTTGGCCATTCACCATTTGTTTCATAGCCCAGGTCTTTAATGGCTTGATGATCTCGTCTAGATGCAGCGTCTAGAAGGGGAGCATCAATCGTTTTTATTCGTAACCGATTCGTTTCAAGAAGAACCATACGTAATCCTCTTTTCTTTTTCTGGTAGTAATCGTAGCATACTACAACCTTGATTTGACTAAAAGCTCCAAGGACATACGGTTTATTTGAAATGAATCGCTTTATTGAAACTGTATGGCAATTGACAAAGTGAGATAATGCCAGCTATAAAACGGGCAGGAAAACGTGGTTCATGAAACGCTCCTACCCGTTTTTAAACATATTATCTTACCTTTTCGCAATCAGATAAAGCGATATGGCTCTTTGGGTTTGAACAGGATTATGGATGATAATCACCCATTGGTTTCTTCTCCTTGGAAAGCTTGCGATTGCATACAATGGAGCAGTATCCCGTGTAACAAACCCGCCGTTAATGACTTTGATATCACGACCCTCAAGATGACAAACAAGGTATTCACCAGGATCAATTACCTGTTGGCCAGTCCATGCGAAGGAATAAAAACCATCTCCGAGATCCTCGGAAGAAGATGGAGGGATAAAGCCGTCTACAGTCAGTGTGATTTCTCTTCTTCTCTGCCTTTCTGAAAAGTCTTGATGTCTTTGAGGGGTATAAGGATGTGTATAGGAAGGAATTAACGCAGGACCATAAAAATAATGATACAAAGCAACCACTCCTTATTTTTACATTCATACAAATTGTATGTGGGTGTATTTGGTTCATTCCTATTTTGTTGTAAGTTGACTAAGACTGGAACTGAAGGGGTGTGATGCTTAACTTCATGGTTTTATACCCGTTTTATTTGCTAAAGGGCAGTGCCTTGACTATGCAGGTCAGTAGAATCTGGCTGTCTCTGATGATAGAATTTATATGTTGATTGCTATAAGAAGACATACACAAATGCAGGTTTTTTGATAGTGGGGGAAAAGAGTATGGCGAAAAAAATGGCAAAAACAAATGCGGTTCGTTTGATAGAACAGCAGAACATCTCCTATGAGTTATTACGTTACAAAACAGAAGGCGGCCAGCCGGCAGATGGCATCTCTGTTTCAGAAAAAATTGGTTATCCTATGGAGCATGTATATAAAACATTGGTGACAACAGCAGGAGCAAATCATTATTACGTCTTTGTGATACCCGTTGCTGAGGAATTAGATCTAAAAAAGGCAGCAAAAGTAGCGGGGGAAAAGAAAATTGAAATGATTGCAATGAAGGAACTGTTAGGGGTAACTGGCTATATTCGCGGCGGCTGCTCACCAATTGGCATGAAAAAACTCTTCCCGACCTATATTGATGCAGCAGCTGAAACTCTTGATTATATCATTGTCAGTGCCGGAAAAATCGGCATGCAGCTAAAGGTAGCGCCACAAGATTTAGCGAAAGCATGCGATGCAGCATTTGCAGAAATTGTATAGATCCGCACGCAATGAATTATAAACGAAAAAGCTTAGTCGCCTAGACTAAGCTTATTTCTTGTTCTTCTTCATCTGCCATTATTCTTTTTCAATCATAATAAAAATCTAATTCACTTCATGAATCCTTTGCTTTTTGAACTTGACTGAGCAAATGAGCAAAAAAAGAGTTGCCAGAACAAATAGAAATGAAAGGATCATCAACATACTCATGACTGGATAATGTTTCGCAGAGTAGATAAAAAAATCAAGCTGTGAAATTTGCTTGGGGCTAGTAATGGTGTCAATTCCATTTAGGAGTTTTGACATTTTAGCAGTATAGTTCCAATCAAACCGATCTGAAATAAGTTCACTTCCTTGATACCAATTGACAGCAGCTAAAAAAAGAAAAACCATAAAAGAAAATCCAAGCTGTATGACTAAAAATGTCATTTTCATTTTAATAACCCCCAAATCTATGAATCTAGAAAAACTAAACAATATAACAGTAATATGGATGATTTTATAAAGGAAAATGTCTGTTTTTTTGTTTGCTTTTGGCTTATAATACCTGATAGTGGAAAAAGAGTTCAAGTTTATCGATTAGAGAACCGCATATATGTTATTGCCATTTTGCTTTTAACTTTGGCGAGCGCCCGAGAGTAAGCTGAGGGACGTACTTTATTCTCTATCAATTAAAACATGAAATGCGGACATGGTTTGTATCCGGCTGGACTTTATTTCATCATTTATGTTGTCTTTAAGTAATCGTTCGAGAAAGCGATGATATTCATGAACAAAGAAACCCTAAAATATATACTCACGATTTTCTCAATATGTGCAACCCTTCAGGAAACCGATCATATGCGTATTGCCCATAGCTGGATTTTGAGTGAAATCGTACGATTTTTAATTTGCACGGCTGTGTTTTTGATCATGACATTTCTATTAGATGCTGTTTTTCCAAACAAAAAAGAGTCACACTAATGTGTGGCTCTTTTTGCTTAACATCATCTCATCAATAACATCACAAATGAATCAATCATTATGATCAAAAACAACAGGCAAAAATAAATAAGCGAGTAGATAAACATATCCTTTGCCCACTTCACGTCATCGCCTGTTTTGAAGCCTTTGATGCTTTTTTTGATCCATATGCCCCCGAGAACCAAGGCAGCTAAGAAATAAAAAGGGCTTATCCGATCGGTTCCGAGAGAAAAAGGAAATAACAGCGTCACCGGGACAAGGACTGCAATATATTGAATCATTTTTATTTTCGTTACATGATTTCCTTTTACAACAGGCAAGAGCGGAACGCCCGCCGCCCGATATTCCTCTTTGCGCCTGATTCCAATCGCCCAAAAATGCGGGGGCTGCCATAGAAACATAATCGCGTACAACAGCACTGCCGTCATGCTGATGTCTCCAGTTACGGCACAATACCCCATCAATGGCGGCGCTGCTCCCGGAAAGCTCCCAATAAAGGTGCTCCACACAGAGGTTCGTTTTACCCATACCGTATAGATGATTGCATAAAAAGTAAAGGCGGCCAGTCCGAGAAAAGCTGTTAATGGATTGAGGGAATAGAGCATCGCAAGGCCAGCGATTCCTAAAATGGAGCCATACGTTAAGATCATAGCTGGCGGCATTTTCCCTGTGACTGAGGCCCTGCTGCGGGTGCGTGTCATTTTTGCATCTATATGGCGGTCAAAATAATTATTATAGACAGTGCCGGAAGCCATAACAAACGCGGTTCCGAGCATTGCCGTCACCATTGTCATCAAAAAAGCGATTCCTGTTAATGGTGTTTCTGCCCTGGCAAATGCGATCCAAAATCCGCCGAAGGCAGCTATTGAGTTTGATATGATAATGCCGGGTTTTGCAAGTTTGATAAAATCGTAAACTGTTACCCGGTTCGCAGGTTTTATGTATGACGTTTCAGATATAGCCGCAGAATCCCTTGTATTCTCCAAAAATAGACGCCTCCCCCAAAAACTGCATGCTTTTGTTATCGTAACAAGAGGGCTGTGAAAACGCAATTATTTCCTATATATGTCATAATATTGTCATTTTTAAAACAAAAAAATGGGGAGCTGGACTGCCCCCATTTCGGTAAACAAAGACTAGTATCCTCCGCCATATCCTCCGCCGTAACCGTACCACGGGTAGTAAGGCGGACGCGGATAAAACGGGAAGAACGGATAAAACGGTCTTGGATAATAATAAGGCGGATAAAATGGCGGTCTCGGGCGCGGATAATAATAAGGCTGTCTTTCATCATAAGGTGTAATTTGATCAAATGACTGTTCGTTTAAAGGATAATCCAAGAGGAAAACCTCCCTAACTTTTTTATTCTATTTACCATATTCTTGATGTGAAAGTTGGGTGTATGTACATTTGTGAATTCAATTTTTTTTATGGTGTAATCCTTGAAAAAGGATTGACAAGAACTTCTAAATCTCATAGTATTACAAATGTGAAATAAATGTTACTTTAATGTTACAAAAATATTTCTAAAAAGTTATGATTCTAACATTGATGCAGGATAAATCGAAACGGTTATGAAAGAAGGAATTTGTGTTGTTGGCAAAAAGAATCAAATGGTTTCATGTATTATTAGCAGTTGTATGTGTGGCGGGCCTTATCGGCTTTTTCCATAATTCATTACAAAAAGAAACGGTTATGAATAAAGTGAAAACGGATTCTCAGTATGGGAATGTAGAGATCGCAACGCTTGTGAATGACGGGAAAACTTTCAATTACGCGGTCAACTATCCAGTTTTCAAAAATAAAAAAATGGATGCAGTATTAAAGAGTTTTGCAGAGAAAGAGGTTCGCCAATTTCAGAAGGAAACAAAAGACGTGAATCAGGAGCATACGACAAAACGCAACGAATTAAATGTTGATTATCAAATTGTCCATTATGCCAAGCAGACAGTAGCGATTGTATTTACTGAATATAAATATATCGGCGGTGCAAACGGACAAACCGTGAAAAAAACGTTTAACTATGATTTTAGTAAGCAAGCTTTTCTATCAATTGATGATATTTTCAATGAGAATGCTGACTATTTACATAAGCTTTCGTTAATTGCCTATCATGAGCTGAAAAAAGATAAGGACATTGCTGCAGATGATGCGCTGTTAAAAGAAGGAACGGCACCGAAAAAAGAAAATTTTAGCCGCTTTGCCATTAAGGAAGATTATATCGAATTTTATTTTGATACATATCAGGTCGCAGCAGGCCATCTTGGAGAGCAATCGATTGCGATTAAGAAAAGCCTTTTGAAAGACATCGTAAAAGAACAATATATGGATAAAGCAAAAAACAAAAATAAAATCAAAGAACAAAAGCCAAAGCATGAAGTGATTTCCTTGCCCAAGGAGGAATCAGTTGATCCAAATCAAAAAGTCATTGCGCTTACTTTCGATGACGGCCCGAATCCTGCGACAACAAATCAGATTTTGGATTCCTTAAAGAAATATAAGGGCAATGCCACATTTTTTGTTTTGGGGAGCAGGGTTCAATATTATCCGGAAACACTAAAAAGAATGCTGAAAGAAGGAAATGAGGTGGGGAACCATTCATGGAGCCATCCGCTTCTCACAAGGCTTTCAGTGAAAGGAGCGTTAAAACAGATCAATGATACGCAAGACATCATTGAAAAAATAAGCGGATACCGCCCGACGCTTGTAAGACCTCCATACGGCGGCATTAATGATGAACTGCGGAGTCAATTGAAAATGGATGTCGCGTTATGGGATATTGATCCGGAAGATTGGAAAGACCGTAACAAAAAAACAATCGTTGACCGTGTCATGAGCCAGGCGGGAGATGGAAGAACCATTTTGATTCACGACATTTACCAAACCTCTGCTGATGCGGCCGATGAAATTATAAAAAAGCTCACCGATCAGGGCTATCAATTGGTGACGGTCTCTCAGCTTGAAGAGGTGAAAAAACAAAGAGAAGCGAATTAATACGAAAAGGCTGCCGCGGATATTGTCCGTCTGGACAGCCTTTTTTCTATTTAATAAGAGCCTGTGGTGGCCCAAACATTCAGATTCGGTCCTGAATACTTGCCGAAAGCGTAAGAAGTCCTTGGATCTAAATCATATACCATCGGTGTATAACAGGACTTTTGGCCGGCGACCGCTTTTCCGTTGCCGCCTGCAGAATCACAGTTATATCTCTTTCCATCCGTGTTCCGGGTAATCTCCGCATTAGCCTCAAAGCCCGTCGTCAAAGTGTTATTCATCGTGATTTTTGCCCAAGCCGTTTTACATGTACTGCTGAATTTGAGCTCGACCACTCCGATGACTTGATTATTGGCATTGACTAAGTTTGAAGATTTTTTTGTGGAGCCGCTGGACGCACAGTCATTGTAATAAGGGCTTTTTCCATCGTAGGCATGAGTTTCCGCATTGGCGGGTGCTCCTTTGACGGCAAAAACAAATACTGCTGCGAATAACACCAATGAAGCCTTCGTAAACAATCTTTTCATGTCCTTTGTCCTCCTTAATATGGCAAACAATAAATCATACGGAGGAACAATCAAAACATGCATGCTTTTTTGTGAACAATAAAGGCGGCCGGGAGGATGGAATTCTTGGCCGCCTATTGTGTGAGGTTAAGCTTTTACATCAATGGTTTGTCCAAGCGTTGGATGCTGAATCATCTTTAAGGTTTGATCTGCATTTTGCTGGGCGGTGTCCAACATTTTTTTCGTAAGTGCGATATTAACATTTTGGGCAAGCGATGCTTGATGCATCGCAACTGATAAAGCAGGAATATCCATCGTTCCACCTCCTATGCCTTACCTATCGGCGTCTTTGTATGATTTTACAGTGGAAAAAGGATTACTTTTCCCTGTTGACCCTTACGCTGCGGCATATCATATGTTTTTGACAGGAAGGGATCAGGATGAATCTTGTCATGGAAAAGACCTTTGAGCAATACGAAAAGCTGTTTTCAATGGAAGAACAGAAAAGAGAGGATGAATTTCGGTATACGATGATGAGGCCGTTTGAAAAGATGTGGAGCGCCATCCGAGTCCGCTGAAAGCAAAGGAGCCAAACGGCTATGATGTGATGATGGCTGTGAAAATGCTTGGTTATTTGGATGTCCGTGACGCTGAAACCGGGCAGAAAGCTCTAAAAATATTGAAGGAATCACATGCTGCAGAGACAGCTGAAACTGCGCTTCGGCAATGTATGCGTTTTGCTGAGCGGAAGCAACTAGGGTTGAATGCCGGCGAGATCAAATTCGGACTTTATATCGCTGATCCAAATAAGCTACAGCTGCAAAAAGGCTACTGCGGGTTTGGCGGGATACCGGGCTTTATTCATGTATGGATTGACCCGAACAGCTATAACCTGAAAAGGATTCCTTCAATTATTGCGCATGAGTTTCATCATAATTTACGGTTTTCGTATATTGATTTTCATCACGGCTCTGTGAGTGTCGGGGATTATCTTGTGATTGAAGGGTTGGCTGAGTCATTTGCCAGAGAGCTGTTTGGCGAGGAACAATTGGGTCCTTGGGTAACGCGTTTCGATCATGAGGATTTGCAATATTCCATTGATGTGATCAATGAGGTGCTGGATGTGAAAGGCTTTTCGGAAGTCAGCCGTTATATGTTTGGTGATCCAATTGCTAAAGAGCAGGGCTTTGAGCCTGCAGGATTATCGGCATTTGCGAGTTGCGGTTGGCTATCATGCCGTTCAGTCATTTATGGAGCAACAGCAAGTCACGATAAACGAGGCCACACGCTTAGATGCGGAGACTATTCTATCTCAGTGCGGGCTGTTTTCCAAATGAAAAAAGCGTCATCTAGCGGCGCTTTTTTCTTCCCAAAACAGCAGTTCTATGGCGGCACAGGCGGCTATTCCGATTGTATATGCTTCGATATCGCTCCATAAAAAACCGTACCCCAGTACAAGTCCGCCAAGAAAAGTGTCTCTGATCCGATCAATCCATTCAGCGTGATACAGCTGGCTGCATTCAATGACAAAACAGAAAGAAAGACTGATCATCCCCGATGTCATTGTCTTCAGTTTCCGAAATAGAAACCCGCATCCCGTAAAGATCATGGCGGCCCACAGCGAGTCTCCCAAATACATGTTGACGGTAGCTGGAAGAATGTTGGAGAACGCTCTAGATCCCAGCCCCAGCCCGATGACCAGTATGGTGAAAGCTGCATATATCCATCGATTTCGATTCATTAACAATTGATACCCCGTCTCGGTTGATCTCCCATGTATTGTAAGGAATATATCTTTTATTTGTCCAATAAAAAAGCGGCTGAACAGCCGCGAAAGGGTTTATTTTGCTTTTAGGTTTACATGGTCGGCGGTCTGGTCCGTGCCTATTACAAAATGGAGTTCATATTGGCCTGTATCATATACATAATCGATTTCATCGGTAAACGGAACAGTTAACACTCGATTCGCGGGACCTAATTCATTTCGCAGCACTTCCGGTGTCACCCCGCCTAAATTAAGCTGCCGCTCCACGCCGGTTCCAAAGTAGCGGATTTCTGAAATCGTCATGTCCTTATGATAGGAAAATCCGTAGCCCGGCTGCCCCATATTCCAGTGATATAAATCAAATCGATTGTCTCCCCCCACTGGTCTTTCCGGTTCCCCTAATGCTGCATGAACATCGCCTTTTGTGCTTTTGTTAATGGTCAGACCCTGCACCTGCTGAGGCATTTCTCCTGTGTAGGCGGTGTTGTAGAGATTTTTGACAAGCTCGGCGGCTGAGTGATTCGTATCTTCGGAGATCGTGCTTGTTTGCGTTGCTGCTTTTGCGGGAGTTGAGAAGGACGCCGCTCCAAAGCCGGAAAGAGTGCCTGTCAGTGCAGCTGCCGCGGTTAGAATAGACATTGTTTTTTTCATGTTAATCCCTCCTTTTTCATCTCGTTTCCCGGTGTTTATGCAATAAAACATGAGAGTGCGCTTTGTATGTTTTATTGATCACGCGCAAGGGAACAGAATTAGGTAATTCGGTATATAGAGCAAGAAAGGGGAATGGAGATGGCTGACAAGAAAAAAATCACTATAAACGGCGTTGAAATGGAAGCATCCGAAGAACAGACGGTGCTGCAGCTTTTAAATAACAGTTCAATTGAAGTGCCGCAAGTTTGCTATCATCCAAGCTTAGGGCCGATTGAAACATGCGATACGTGCATTGTCAGCATCAATGGCGAGCTGAAAAGATCGTGCTCCGCTGAGTTAAAGGATGGGGATGTCATTGACACGCTTTCGCCTGATGTAAAGAAAGCGCAGGTCATCGGGATGGACAAGATTTTATATAATCATGAGCTGTATTGTACAGTTTGCGATTACAACAACGGGGGATGCGAAATACATAATACGGTGAAGGAAATGAAAATCAATCACCAAAGCATCCCGTTTGATCACAAGCCCTACCATAAGGATGAATCCCATCCGTTTTACCGCTACGATCCGGACCAATGTATTTTGTGCGGCCGCTGTGTCGAAGCGTGCCAGGATGTTCAGGTAACTGAAACACTGACCATTGACTGGGAGCGGAAACGCCCGCGCGTCATTTGGGATAACGATGTGCCGATCAACGAGTCGTCATGTGTGTCATGCGGCCACTGTTCAACCGTCTGTCCATGCAACGCGATGATGGAAAAAGGAATGGAAGGGGAAGCCGGATATTTAACAGGCATCAATAATGAAACCCTGCGTCCGATGATCGAGATCACAAAAGGCGTAGAGACAGGTTACGGCTCGATTCTTGCCATTTCTGATATGGAATCGGCCATGCGTGATGAACGAATCAAAAAAACGAAAACCGTCTGCACGTATTGCGGCGTCGGCTGCAGCTTTGATGTCTGGACAAAGGGAAGAGACATTCTGAAAGTAGAGCCGCAGGAGGAGGCGCCAGCCAACGGTATTTCTACCTGTGTAAAAGGGAAGTTCGGCTGGGATTTCGTCAACAGTGAGGAACGCCTGACAAAGCCGCTGATCCGGGAAGGCGATCATTTCCGTGAAGCAGAGTGGGAGGAGGCGTTATCGCTGATCGCCAGCAAGTTCACCGAATTAAAAGATACCTTTGGTCCGGATTCACTTGCTTTTATTACATCGTCTAAATGTACAAACGAGGAATCCTATCTCATGCAAAAGCTGGCCAGAGGGATCATCGGCACAAATAATGTGGACAACTGCTCGCGCTATTGCCAATCTCCTGCGACTGCCGGCCTGTTCCGGACAGTGGGCTATGGCGGTGATTCAGGATCAATTACAGATATCGCGCAAGCGGATCTGGTTTTGATTATCGGTTCGAACACATCTGAGTCGCATCCGGTCTTGTCCACTCGGATTAAACGGGCTCATAAGCTGAGAGGGCAGAAAGTGATTGTCGCCGATATCAGAAAACACGAAATGGCAGAGCGCTCTGATTTATTTGTCCAGCCGCGTGCCGGATCAGATATCGTCTGGCTGAATGCGATCGCCAAATATTTAATTGAAAACGGCAAGGCCGATGAACGCTTTTTGCAGGAAAGAGTGAATGGCCGGGATGAATATGTAAAAAGCCTGGCGCCGTACACACTTGAATATGCCGAGGAGAAAACCGGAATCGATCAAGAAACCCTTATCCAAATGGCGGAGATGATTGGCCAAGCTGACAGTGTGTGCGCATTGTGGGCGATGGGCGTGACACAGCATATTGGCGGAAGCGACACGAGCACGGCAATCTCTAATCTGCTGCTTGTGACAGGAAACTACGGAAAACCGGGAGCGGGCTCATACCCATTGCGCGGCCATAACAACGTACAGGGAGCGAGTGACTTCGGAAGCATGCCTGACAGACTGCCGGGCTATGAAAAAGTGACGGACGAACAAGTCCGCCAAAAATACGAGCAGGCGTGGGGTGTGCCGCTGCCGAAGGAGCCGGGCATGACCAATCACGAGATGATTGAAAAAATCCATTCCGGCCAGTTGAAAGCAATGTATGTAAAAGGTGAAGAAATGGGACTGGTCGATTCCAATATTAATCATGTACATTCCGCCTTTGAAAAGCTTGATTTCTTTGTGGTGCAGGACATTTTCCTTTCACGTACAGCCGAGTTTGCTGATGTGGTTCTTCCAGCGAGCCCGAGCCTTGAAAAAGAGGGAACCTTTACAAACACAGAACGCCGGATTCAGCGTCTGTATCAGGTGTTTGAACCGCTGGGCCAATCAAAGCCTGACTGGCAGATTATTATGGAGGTTGCCAATAAGCTTGGCGCTGGCTGGCACTATGAGCACCCTGCTGACATTATGGAGGAAGCAGCCAAGCTGTCTCCGATTTATGCCGGCGTCACCTATGAACGGCTTGAAGGCTACAATTCCCTGCAATGGCCTGTAAGCGCTGATGGAAAGGATTCGCCTTTGCTCTTTACCGAGCGCTTTCCTTTCCCGGACGGAAAAGCCATTCTTTATCCTGTTCAGTGGACGGAGCCTGAAGAGTTCGGCGAGGAATATGATATCCATGTCAACAATGGGCGGCTCTTGGAGCACTTCCACGAGGGGAACCTGACCTACAAATCAAAAGGGATTTCCGAGAAAACACCGGAAGTGTTCCTAGAAATTTCTCCTGAGCTTGCGGCAGAAAGAGGGATTCAGGACGGAACCCTTGTCAGACTCACATCGCCTTTTGGAAATGTCAAAGTGAAGTGCTTGATCACTGATCGTGTCAAAGGGAAGGAAGTATACCTGCCCATGAATGATTCAGGGGAAGCGGCGATCAACCTGTTAACAGGCAGCCATGCCGATAAGGATACTGATACGCCTGCTTACAAAGAAACATCAGCCAAAATGGAAATTTTGAAGCGCGACGGGAACAATCCACTGCCTAAGATCAATCACCGCAATGGCAATCCGCAGCCGCAAATCGGTGTGCAGGTACAAAAGAAATGGGCGAGGAAGGATTATATTTTCCCTGGTGACGCCGTGAAAAGGGGGATTGGGCACCATGGCTAAAGCGATTAAACGAATTCAAAAAATCGAGGTAACCGAAGAGGATCAGCGAAAGCGTGATTTGAGGGAAATTGAAGATGCTCTAGTTGACCATAAAGAAGCGATTCTCGAAACCTTGCATATGCTCGGCCATATGAACGAGCGCGGCGTGCTGCCATTGCTGCGCGGCCTTTTTGGCCAAGGAGATAAAGTTCTTGACATCTTAGTGAAAAAGGCTGATACAGAGGAAACGGCCAACACATTGAAAAATCTATTGCTTCTGTTTGGAACCCTCGGCATGCTGGACGTGAAACAGCTGGAGCCTCTCATTTTGAAAGTGAATGCGGGAGTGGCAAACGCGGTGGAGCAGAAGGACAGGGAAGAAAAGACAGGGTATTTTGATATCATCCGTTCGCTCAAAGACCCGGAAATCAACAAATCAATTACACTGCTCTTTTCCTTTTTAAAAGGAATGGGACAAGATACAAAGGAGCTGGAACGCACGACGCAGCCTCCAGAACACCAAAAACATCATCAGGAACCCCGCGCAAAAAGGGGGATGAATAAGCGAGATTGACCACCCGCCCGAGCCGGCTTCAGCCAGCTCGGGTTTTTTGATGAAAAGGCCTAATGGACTAGTCGAAAATGTTCAAATACTAGAAATTAGTAAGTTTGTGATGAATGAGATAAAAATAATCGTTACTTTCTTACCTGTTAAGAAAAGGAAAAATCTGATTATAATAGAAATCGATTACTTTAGATGGGGGAACAGTCATGAAAAAAGTCTTATTACTACTGTTTGTCTTGACGATCGGGTTAGCGCTTTCTGCGTGCAGCCAATCGAGCGATGCGTCAGAGAAGGAAAAACCGAAAGAAAAAAAATCACAAGAAGAGCTTGAAAAGGAACTTGATAAGGAATTGAAAGAAGGCGGTGAGCCGAAGACCAAAAAAGATGATCAAATACATAAAATAGGAGAAACATTTAAAGCAGGACATACGAATTTTACAGTGAATAAAGTTGATAGAGTGCAAAAAGGTGAATATATGAATGTTGGCGGAGCTGTAAATGAGGAGACAAAAACAATAAAAGATGATGAGGAACGGCTTATTATAGAAGTTACGATGGAAAATATAGGGAAAGGTTCAATAAGCTACAATTTTATCGGGTTTGATTTAAGAGATAAGAATGATCAATCAGTGCGGCCTGTTTTTTCTATAGAAGAGAAGGGCAGAATCCTTATGGGAGGAACACTAGTATCGGGGAAAAAGGTTACAGGTGTACTCAGTTATGTCATCCCTAAAGGAGAACAGAAACATTACACACTGGTATATAATCCGTTTTTAGCTGATACAAATAGCAGTAATGCAGAAGAGAGAGTAAAGGACGATATTGATTACTTGGTGAAGTTAGATTAGAAGCTAATTTACAGTTGCACGTTTTCATCTGTGGAAAACGTGCATTTTTTATAGCGAAACTTGACTTGAAAGGATGAGTGATAAAAGTGCAAGTCAAATGGCTGGAACGGGCGCAGCGGATTCGGGCGATCGCACAGGCGGGGCTCGCTTTTTCCAAGGATGTGTATGACAGAGAAAGGTACGAAGAGCTGATGAGGATCAGCGCAGAAATGATGGCGGATTACTCAAAGACGGACATTGAAGTGGTCACTGATTTATGGAAAGGCGAGAAAGGCTATCCGACACCAAAAGCGGATGTTCGTGCCGCTGTATTCCGAGAGAATCAGATTTTGCTTGTCCGGGAGATACATGATGAGCTGTGGTCGCTGCCGGGCGGATTTTGCGAGATTGGTTTATCACCAGCTGAAAACGTAGTCAAGGAAATCAAAGAAGAGTCGGGGTACGATACAGAACCGTCTCGATTGCTGGCCGTACTGGACAGCCAAAAACACCCTCATCCGCCTCAGCCTTATCATTATTATAAAATCTTCATTGAATGCAGGATGACGGGCGGGCAGGGGGAAACAGGATTTGAGACGAACCATGCCGCTTTTTTTCCAGAAGACAGGCTCCCGCCGCTTTCTCCAAAACGAAACACACCCTCACAGCTCTGCATGCTGTTTGACTTTTTGCGCCATCCGGACAAAAAAGCGATATTTGACTAAGCAAAAAAAGAGCCCTAAAGGCTCTTTTTTTATAGCGCAATATGTTTTTCGTTGCCAAGTTTCAGAAGGGTCAAAATAGAATCGGCTTGTTTATGGCCGAGTTTTTGCTTTAATTTGTTTTCTTCAACTAATCGGCTGCCATAAATCTCGACAGAAGCCTTGTCGACGACAGTATGCCAGTTTTCCTGCTTTTTTCCCTCAACAAGCGGTTTTCCGTGTCTCTCAGAAAAAGAGAACACAAATAATACAAATGCAAGTGAAAGTAGGATGCCGACAACTTGTTTTTTGAAATTGGTCTGTGCTGCCATGTTGTTCTCTCCTTCACCTTTTACCTTCTATTTAATCATAGATCCAGCTTATTTTACATAATGGGAAAGTCATTTTTGGAGTTAGTGCATTTGGTTGAAAACAGGGATATTTTTTGAGCGGAGCGGTGTAATTGAATGCATATTGGATTTGTGTGCTTATGCCTAAGGTCACGTTGTGAGCCAAAACAGCAGTGCAGAATAGAAAAAAATTGAAAGATTATGGTAAGATGAACGAAATTCGAGGGGGAATATATGATGCCTGCATCGGACATCATGATCGCCTGCCTGCTGTTATTGATCTGTCTATATTTGATTGTCCCTCTCTTTTTCGAAAGCGGGAGGTGAAGAAAGACGTCAATTGCTGAATTCTTTCAAGGGAGTGACAATACATGAATGTGTTAAACCGACGGCAAGCCTTGCAGCGAGCGCTGCTTAATGGAAAAAACAAACAGGATGCATATCATCCGTTTCCATGGTACGAATCGATGAGAAAGGAAGCGCCTGTTTCCTATGATGAAGAAAATCAAGTGTGGAGCGTTTTTCTTTATGATGATGTCAAAAAAGTTATTGGGGATAAAGAGGTGTTTTCCAGTTATATGCCGCAGCAGTCAAGCGTTATTGGGAATTCCATCATAAATATGGACCCGCCAAGGCATACGCAAATCCGTTCTGTTGTGAATAAAGCGTTCACACCGCGTGTGATGAAGCAATGGGAACCGAGAATTCAGGAAATCACAGATGAACTGATTCAAAAATGGCAGGGGCGAAGCGAGTTTGACCTTGTTCATGATTTTTCATACCCGCTTCCGGTTATCGTGATATCTGAGCTGCTGGGAGTGCCTTCAGAGCATATGGATCAGTTCAAAGCATGGTCTGATCTTCTGGTCAGCACACCGAAGGATCTGAGTGAAGAAGCTGAAAAAGCCTTTTTGGAAGAACGAAACAAGTGTGAGGAAGAACTGGCGGCGTTTTTTGCCGGCATCATAGAAGAAAAGCGAAACAAACCGGCACAGGACATCATTTCAATTTTGGTGAAAGCGGAAGAAACAGGCGAGAAGCTGTCAGGTGAAGAGCTGATTCCGTTTTGTACACTGCTGCTGGTGGCCGGGAATGAAACCACAACAAACCTGATTTCAAATGCGATGTACAGCATATTGGAAACGCCGGATATCTACGATGAACTGCGCAGCCATCCTGAACTGGTGCCTCAGGCAGTGGAAGAAACCCTGCGTTTCAGGGCGCCGGCACCGGTTTTGAGGCGCATTGCCAAGCGGGATACGGAGATCGGAGGGCATCTGATTAAAGAAGGTGATATGGTTCTGGCCTTTGTGGCATCAGCAAATCGTGATGAATCGAAGTTTGACAGGGCGCACACGTTTGATATCCGCCGCCACCCCAATCCGCATATTGCGTTTGGCCATGGCATTCATTTTTGTCTTGGGGCACCGCTTGCCCGTCTTGAAGCAACGATCGCTTTAACGTCTTTGATTACTGCTTTTCCGCATATGGAGTTTGTCAGTATCACTCCGATTGAAAACAGCGTGATATACGGATTAAAGAGCTTCCGTGTGAAAATGTAATAGATAAGGAGACTGGAGATTTATGAAAAAATACCATATTTCGATGATTAATATCCCGGCGTACGGACATGTCAATCCTACGCTCGCTTTAGTAGAGAAGCTTTGTGAGAAAGGGCATCGCGTCACGTATGCGACGACTGAGGAGTTCGCATCTGCTGTTCAGCAAGCCGGTGCAGAAGCATTGATCTATCATACATCCCTGAATATTGATCCTAAGCAAATCAGGGAGCTGATGGAAAAAAATGAAACACCAATCAGTCTATTAAAAGAATCACTAAGCATTCTGCCGCAGCTTGAGGCGTTATATCAGAATGATCATCCTGATCTGATTGTCTATGATTTTATTGCGCTAGCGGGAAAATTGTTTGCTGACAAGCTTCATGTACCGGTCATCAAGCTCTGTTCCTCATATGCCCAAAATGAATCCTTTCAGCTAGGAAATGAAGACATGCTGTTAAAAATGAAAGAAGCAGAGGCTGAATTTAGAGCCTACTTGGAGCAAGAGCAATTGCCGGCTGTTTCATTTGAACAGTTAGCTGTGCCGGAAGCATTAAATATTGTCTTTATGCCGAAGTCTTTTCAGATTCAGCATGAGACGTTCGATGACCGTTTCTGTTTTGTCGGCCCATCCCTTGGAAAACGCACGGAACAGGAAAGCCTGTTGATCGAAAAGGATGATCGCCCAGTTATGCTGATTTCATTGGGAACGGCGTTTAACGCATGGCCGGAGTTTTATAAGATGTGCATTGAGGCATTTCAGAATTCTTCATGGCAAGTGATTATGTCCGTCGGGAAAACGATTGATCCTGAAAGCCTGGATGAGATCCCTGCTAACTTTACCGTTCGTCAAAGTGTGCCTCAGCTTGAGGTGTTGGCAAAAGCCGATTTGTTTATTTCTCATGGCGGGATGAACAGTACGATGGAAGCGATGAATGCCGGTGTGCCGCTCGTCGTCATTCCGCAAATGTATGAGCAGGAGCTCACTGCCAAGCGTGTCGATGAATTAGGCCTTGGCGTTTATTTGCCGAAAGAGGAAGTGACGGTTTCCAGACTGCAGGAAGCGGTGCAGGCGGTAGCAGGTGATCAAGAGGTGCTCAGCCGCGTCAAGAATATGCAAAAGGATGTAAAAGAAGCAGGCGGAGCTGAGCGTGCGGCAGCTGAGATTGAAGCGTTTATGAAAAAATCCGCTGTACCGCAGTAAACATAAGAACCGAAATCACATTGATTTCGGTTTTTTATTTAAATGTTCTTTTTCATCCCGCACCTCCGGCATTCTCTGAGAAATTTCCCCCCTTTTACAGAGCTTTTGAACAGGGTGTAATCACAATTGTCGCAGCGTCCGCTGTGGACGTCCGGATATTCATTAAACTCGTAAATGATCGATGTATCGTAGCCTTTTGTTTCATATTCTTCTTTTTTTGTTTCCATGATCGATCCTCCGTTCGTAAACGTGTCTGCTGTATATCTTACAGCAAGCTTCCGGCGTATTCAATGGATTTTAGAGGCTTTGGTTTATCTTGATTTCTCCTTTGGTTTGCGCCACAATAGCTTTATTACGTTTGTATACATAAAAGAATGTGCAAGAAGGAGAGGAAACGGGTATGGGAAAAGGATTACATGGAAAGCGCGTGGCGATCGGGGGCTCCCGAAAAACCGAAGAAATCAGCACGATCATTGAAAAACAGGGCGGAACTCCTGTCATCCGTCCTCTCCAAGGAACGGTTTACTTGGCAGAGAAGCAGGTGGAGCCGGATTTGAGAACATTTGCGGAAGAAAAAGCTGACTGGATCATTTTCACGACAGGCATCGGGTTGGAGACTCTTGTCGATATGGCAGAGAAAATTGGACTGAAAGATGAGTTTCTGCAGGCCATTCGCCAAGCGAAAGCGGCGTGCCGGGGATACAAAACGCTGTCTGCGCTGAAAAAGCTTGGGATCACACCGGAAGCTTCGGATGAAGACGGGACAACAAGAGGCTTAATCCGTTCCCTGGAGCCTTACGACTTTAAAGGAAAAACAGTCATGGTGCAGCTTCATGGCGAAAAAGCGCCGGCCCTCATGGCATTTCTTGAAGAAAAAGGCGCGTCTGTCCTGCCGATTCTGCCTTATCAGCACATCCCGCCGGAGGAGGAAACGGTGGAACAGTTATGCCGAGAGCTGATAAATAGTAAGGTTGATGCCGTTTGTTTTACAACGGCCATTCAGGTTCGTTCCCTGTTTGATTTTGCCAAGGAGCGCGGCTATATCGATGAAGTGAAGGCTGTATTCGAAGAGCGGGTCATCGCTGCGGCTGTCGGAAAAGTGACTGCTGAAGCACTGCGGGAAGAAGGCATCACGAGATTGCTTGCGCCGGAGATTGAGCGGATGGGCGCGATGATTATTGAGCTGTCCAAGTATTATGAAGAAAAGGAATAACGAGTACAAAAAGCCGCTTTCCAAGGGAAAGCGGCTTTTGTATGCCGGAAAAGCCGATTGGCTGTATGCTGGTTTTCTGTCTCGCTGTTTTGAGAATCGTTAATTTCCGTCAAACCATGCTTTGTATCATTGCACTTTTGTTTAATCTTGAAGTTCCTGCTAGTCTATTGCTATTTAAGCCTCTCAGTTCCATTTAATACTGTCAAACTATTTTACTGATTATTAAAGCACTAGTCTTTCTATAGCAAATGAAGTTTTTTCTGCAATTCTTCTTTTATTTCGTGTAAACGCTCATCAACCGAGACCTGGGGGATTTTATAGCCAACGAAGAAAGGGGAAACAACGAATCTTGGTACGATTTTGCAGATGATATGATGATTTGCATGATAGAAAAATAAATTATAGCTTGTGCATTTATAGCTGAAATCTTGGGTCAAATATGTAACAGCTGTTTGAATGTAATCAGCCATAAGGTCTGTATGTTTCAGCGAGTCACTTATGATGATATTCATTTCCGTGAAACCCATAATCGGATCGCTCGACAGGTTGAATTCGGCTTTATTTGGATGCTCTGCAACCTTAATCCCTAGAAAGTTCTCATATGAGAGCGATTCCATATAATCCACATATTTTAATCCGACAATCTGCATATGGGCGTGTTTTATACTGCCGCCTGAAAGCGGGCCGTGGTTTTTATACAATATGACGCTGTTGTATTGAGGATCCTGTTCCATATGTATCAGTTTTTCTAAGCTAAACCGTATCAGCTTTCTCATTTTTTCATTGCTGTAAGTCGTGATATCTTCATCGCACTGGCCTGTCTCCACAATCAGTGTCTGATACGTATCTTGGATAGTGGGATATTTGTTTTCGAGCCAAATCATTTCCCCGTCTGTTTCTAAAATGCCGGTGAGGTTATCACGGTCACAAAAAGGACAGGCGTTTTGCTTGTTGACAATGGTTTCAGGTTTTTGTGCACTGATATAGCTGGAAAAATATAATTTCTGCATTTGATGTAACGACCTTTCGAAATTTTCTAATTCCTTACTCCACTTCAACATTCTATATGGGTTACATGAGGCTTGCAATATTTTCTTTGTTTTTTGTATGAAATAACCAAAAAAGAATTAATTTTTTTATAAAATAATTTATGTTAAATAGGAAAACGTTTCCAAAGGGGGCAAAACCCTTATTTTATAAGGTTTTTAGGGTGTTTTTTCGTAAGGCGAAAGTCTTTAATTAAAAATCAATAAAAATATAAATTTTTAGAAAATAGTTATTTACAAATATTCCCCTCCTGTGTATATTAGGGAATATCTTACTGAAAGGAGAAAACTGGGAGTATTTCACTACAAAAGGAGCGAGCAAGAACATGACTACATCTCATTTTAAAAAAGGTGTGCTTTTTTGCCTGATTGCAGGTATTTGTTTTGGAGCGCAATGGCCTGTAGCTGGAAGAGCTCTGAAACATATTGATCCATTCTTTTTTACACTGATACGTTATCTGATTGTGGCAGTCGTGCTATCTATTATTCTGTTTTTTACAGAGGGATCCAAAAGTTTTAAGACGGAAGGGAAACTGATTCCGATTTGGTTTTATGGGAGTATGGCATTCTGCGCTTATAATTTTCTCGTATTTTTAGGTCAAAAGATGGCGGGCGATAACGGCGCTATTTTAGGCTCTATTTTAATGGCCTTGATCCCAATGGTGTCACTGCTTGTTTTATGGGTGTATAAAAAGAACAGACCTGAGAATGTTACACTGCTTTTGGTTGCGGTGTCCTTCATCGGCGTATTGCTTGTTGTGACAAAGGGGGATGTTGCTTTTTTTGCAGATAGCAATAATCAGGCCGTTCCTATTATTTTAATGTCAATCAGTGTGTTAGCTTGGGTTCTTTATACGATTGGAGGCAGCAGCTTTCCGGAATGGTCATCCTTGCGTTACACAGCGTTGAGCTGTATTTTCGGAAACATCACATCTATAGCTGTTATTTCAATATTTGTAATATTAGGAAAAATAGAAGTGCCTTCTATTAATCAAGTCGCGGACATCAAATGGGAAATGATTTATATGAGTATTTTTGCAGGTGTTATCGGTGTGTTTGCATGGAATATCGGCAATAAAATACTGACACCGATCAACGGTTCTCTGTTTATGAACTTGGTTCCGATTGTTTCGTTTATGATTTCTATTATCACAGGCTATAAAATGTCACCTGTTGAAGCAGGAGGAGCTTTCTTAACGATCGGTGCAATTGTGTTAAATAATATTTACCAGAGACGGCGTTCTGTCGCGCCTGCGGTTAAGACAAGCAAAAAAGAAGCGGTATAACATCAAATCCAATAAAAAAGGGGTTTTAAGATGAGTATAAAATTAATGGATGTCACGTTAAGAGAATCTGTTCATGTTGATGGGGCGAAGATCAATTTAGATGCTGCCCGCCAAGTTGTCAGCGGACTTTCAAAAGCGAATGTTGATTTTATCGAAATCGGCTATGTGTCTTCGAACGAAGGGCTTAATCTACAAAACTACTGTCCGATTGAATACATAGAAGAAATGGCTTCCGTGATAGATGCGGAGTCAAGCTCACAATTAGTGCTCATGCTGCATCCGGCTCAATATATAGAAGAATTTCTAGATCGTATGAAGCATCCTTCCGTTGGTATGGTCCGTTTATGCATTCCTCTTGCGAAAACGGATGCTAGCCTGCCGGTCATCAAAGAATTGAAAGCACACGGAATCAATGTCAGTGCAAACTTAATTAGGGCAAGTCATGCTAATATCCAAGACATTATCGTATTTACGGAAAAAGTCATAGAAGCGGGAGCGGATTATATCTACCTGGCTGATTCTAACGGAGCTATGATGCCGCCAGCTGTTTCATCTTTATTTACCAAGCTGAAAGAACATTCATCTGTAGAACTCGGTTTTCATCCTCATGACAATTTAGGCCTTGCCTCGGCAAATGCCATTGATGCGATTCAGTGCGGTGTACAGTTAATTGACGGAAGTTTATACGGTTTTGGTAAAGGACCGGGGAATCTGTGCATCGAGACATTTGCAGCGATACTCAATCGCTTAGACCTTAGCAAAAAATATGATATTTGTGAATTAATCCAGTTATCAAGACAAGCCTATTCCTTATTCATCAATGATGCGTCAGAGAATACCTTCTTTGACAAAGAGGAAGGGATTTTGTCCGGTCTGCATAATTTGAATTTAGATGTATTAGACAAGCTTGACAGAATGGCGCAATCAAGCGGTCTCAAGTTATTGGATTTATTAGTGATATTAGAAAAGCAGACGTTGATTCATCGTGCGGAATTTGCGCTGAGAAGCACCGAACTGAGTCAAGTAGGGTGAGGAAGGTCATGAACAAACCGAACGAAAAACGCAGTTGGAAACTGGAGTTAGGAACCGGGGACAGAGTAATTTTGGTTTTGCCGAGAATGGACGCAGATGCATTAAGCCGAGAAGAATGGATGGTGTCACTTGCACCGTACATCAGCAACTATACATTTATCATTTTAGATGTCCCGGAAAAACTGATCCAAGAGAATCAGGAAAAAGATTCATTTACCGTCCCTGAACTGGCACAGTGGGCACATGATTATGTCGAAAAGAATAACATCAAACCTTATATGATTTGGGGCTTTTCTCTCGGTGGGATGATGGCTCAGTATTTAAGTACGTTCACTGCATATGAAGACACTCCCGTTTTATTGGTGTCTACCATGTTATATCCAAATAAAAAATTAAAGGCTGTTTTTTCCACATGGTATATGCTTTGCGATAAATTTGGCGTAAAAGGGCTTCAAGCGGGATTAGTGCCGTGGGTCGTCAAAGAAAGCGAGCTTCCTTTAATGCGGTTGGAGACGACAGACATAGAAGATGAGGCGATTGCCGTGGCCAAAATGAAAGCCGGCGTGCAAGCTATAATAAGCCATAACGGAAAAGCATATCACGATCAGATGAAGTCACCGATTCAAATCATTTTCGGAGAAGAATCGATTTTATTAGGGGAAGAAGAGTCGGAATATTTTGAAAAATATGTTCCGCAGGCGAACATTTATTTTATACAAAACAGCGGTATGCGCATGTTCGGTGAAAAACCAGAGGAAGTCAAACAAGTGATCGAGAAATTTATTGATTCACATTTCGGAGCAGAGGTGTAAAAACAAATGTCGAAAATAACAGCAGCGGTTTTACCAGGAGATGGAATCGGTCCTGAAGTTATAGAATGCAGTCTACCTGTATTTGATCGATTAGGTGTCGATATTGATTTAAAGTTTGGTGATATCGGATGGGAGTTTTGGAAAAAAGAAGGTGATCCAGTTCCGCAAAGAACGTGGGATTTAATTGAAAAATGTGATGTGACATTATTAGGCGCGATCACCAGTAAACCTCACGCTCAGGGTCTAAAAGAATTAGATCCGTCATTACAAGATAAAAACTTGAAGTATGTCTCACCTGTCATCCAACTGAGACAAAAATTAAATTTGTTCGCAAATGTGCGTCCTGCTTACAGTTTAGAGCATCAGCAATCAAAAAAGTTTAGAATGACCGTCATTCGAGAAAACACAGAGGGACTTTATGCAGGACTTGACTTTTCACCGATACCCAAAGGTTTATATGATTTTATTCAGGCAAACAAGAACGGACTACATCATTGGCAGCTTGACGGAGAAGATGCTGCAGGTGCCGCGATTCGTTTGATTACGAAAAATGGTTTAAGGCGATTGTTGAAGTTTGCCTTTGAATGGGCGAAAAAATACAACTATCAACGAGTGACTTGGTCAGATAAGCCCAATGTGATGAGGCAGTCCGGTCAGTTTGCGTTAACCATTTTGGAAGAAGTGGCGAAGGATTACCCGGAAGTGGACTGGGAGGTCCAAAACGTTGATGCGACAGCAATGTGGATGGTAAAAGATCCGGGACATTTCGGCGTCATTGTCAGTGAAAATCAATTCGGCGACATTCTCTCCGATCTCGGAGCAGGAATCATGGGCGGCTTAGGTCTTGCACCGAGTTCAAACTTCGGTTACGAGAATGCTTATTTTGAACCGGTACACGGCTCAGCGCCAAAACATGCCGGTAAAATGAAAGTGAATCCGATGGCGCAATTTTTAACCATTTCTCTTTTGCTTGAGCATTGCGGATTTATGGAAGAAAGCATTCGGATCAAAAACGCTGTCAATAAGGTATTAAAAGATGGAAAAACGTTAACGTACGATTTAGGCGGTATCGCAAGCACAAAAGAAACGGCAAATGCTATCATTCAAAACTGCTAGGAGGACTGAATAAGTGGACAACCAACAAATTATAAAAGAACTGAAATCGTTTGATACGCCGACGATTTCTGACGCATTGGATAGTTTAAATATAAACGGCGGATTATGCGGTATCATACCGAGAAACAAGTCTGCAAATATTTGCGGAACAGCTTTTACGGTTGAATACAGAGAACCGAACGAAGAGGAACAGCAAGTTGCTAAAGCAGCCGATTTCATTGATGCAGCGGACGAGAATTCAGTCATCATTCTGGCTAACAACGGCCGTGCGGATTGCACCGTATGGGGCAACATTTTAACCCAAATCGCTATACAAAAGAAAATCGCGGGCACTGTAATAGATGGCGCTTGCCGTGATATTGACTTTATTCGGGAAACTGAGTACGCAATGTTCAGTAAATCAGTCTATATGAAAACGGGAAAAGGCCGTACGAAAAAAAGAGCCCATCAGGTGCCTGTCACGATCAGCGGCACGATCATTCAGCCAAACGATTTTGTTCGCGCGGACCAAAATGGAGTGATCGTCATTCCCCAACACGTTGCCGAAGAAGTTATCAAGCGCTGTAAAGCAATTGAAGAAACGGAAGAGAAAATTAAAGAAGCCGTTTCTCGAGGCATCCATTTAAAAGAAGCACGTGAAACGTATAAATATCATCGTCCTTGGGAGAATGAAGTGGTAGCCAAATGAAGCTTGACCGATTTTTAGATCTTCATGTACACGCATGGCCTGATACGTATAATAGAAGATATACGATTTTTAATTTGGGTGAAGAACTAAAAGCGAACAATGGAGCAGCCGTTATGAAAAGCCATTTGATGGCCACAACACCGCTTGCCCATATGGCCCGGGAGATGGGGCTGCCGCTCTTTGGCTCTATTACATTAAACCAGTATAACGGCGGTATCAACCGATCGGTGGTTGAAGCAGCGATTGCTGCAAACGGTCCAGATGATTCTTCAATGATAATTTGGTTTCCCACTTTGACCATACCGTCAAACAAACCAAAAACAAAACAAACAACATCTCACCCTGTTTTAGCTGAAAATGCAGTGAAATATGAAAGAGTCAGCGAAAACGGAAAACTTCGGCAGGAAACAAGGGAAGTCATTCAATTAGCATCGGCGTTTAACATTCCATTAGCAACAGGTCACTCTTCAAAAGAAGAAGTGTATATGCTGATTGAAGAAACAGAAAAACAAAATTGTAAGCTGATGATCACTCATCCGTTTTACCAATGTACGAATTTTACTATAGCTGAGATCATCGACATGCTTTCTTCTTCAAACAACGTCTATGTTGAATTTGCTGTTTTAATGAGCAAAATTGGTTATGACCGGCACGAGGATTTAGTAGAAGTGTTGAAAACATGGGGAACGGATCGTATTTGCGTATCGACGGATTTCGGGCAGTTAAAAAATGGCACAGTGACTGAAGCATATACGGAATATTTGACAGAAGTAAAAAAAGCTGCTGAAGCAAACGGATTTGATTTTAATAAAAAAAGCGCTGATGAAATTTGTTATTTGAATCCAACTGCTTTTTTAGGTGTGAAATAAAGATGAGCCCTTCCCGAAAAGGAAGGGCTCATCTTTCTGTGTCATCCATTTTCCTTCAATTGCTGATGCACTGTAAATAATGAAGGGTATGTCAGTACGCTTAAGATCACACATGTCAGCGCGGCTGACGCCATTGTTGTAAAGACGATTAACAGCTGAAAACGTACCGCTTGAATAGGATCCGCACCAGCTAAAATCTGGCCTGTCATCATGCCGGGGAGCTGAACAAGTCCGAGCGTTTTCTGGCTTTCCAGCGTCGGAATCATGCTCATTTTCATCGCAGAAGTAAGAATGCGCTGTATAGATTGCTTCGGTGTGCCTCCAAGAGACAATATTAACTGAATTTCTTCTTTACGCACGCCGACTTCAGAGTTGAGCCGGTTTAAAAACAAACTTGCGAGCACCATCGAATTTCCGATGACCATCCCGCTGATTGGGATGACATATCGGGCCGTAAGCGGGATGATATGAAGAGACAGCAGAATTCCCTGCGTCACAATTTCTACAATCGCTAACGCGGCGAACACCCTCCAAAACGAACCGATTGTATTTTTCTTTCGTTTGATCACATTTTGCGCTGCCACTGCCAGCATTAACAGCACCATCAGCACGATAAAAACAGGATGGTCTCCGCGAAAAATCAGCGACAGTACATAACCGATGATAAGCAGCTGTACCGCGGCCCGGATGGTGGCAATGATCATGTCTTTTTCTACGCCGGCTTTAAAGGATTTTGATAAAAACAAGGCGATCAAAACAAAGATCATCGTTAAAGAGAGGGAAAGGTAATCCATTACCGGGTTCCTCCCTTCAAAAATTCCTTGGCTGCTTCATGCAGCGGATTAGAGAAAAATGTTTCAGTTTCTGCAATTTCCAGCAGCCGTCCATCCGCCATAAACCAAATGGTATCGGCTACTCGTTTTGCCTGCTCCATGTTATGGGTCACCCACATGACTGTCCATTTTTTCTCTTGATGCTGACGTTTAATCAGCTCTTCAATCTCAAGAACAGAAACCGGGTCCAAGGCCGACGTGATTTCGTCAAGCAATAAAATAGAGGAAGGATTCGCGAGTGTTCTGGCCAGTGACAGCCTTTGCCGCTGTCCGCCCGATAAGTCCTTGGCGCTTCTGTCTAACAGCTCTGGCGGCAGCCCTATAAGAGAAGCGAGCTCTTCGGGGGAGTATAGCTGGGATTGATGCAGCCTTTGCACGAGACTAAGATTGTCACGCACTGTTCCGTCGAGGACGGGAGCCGATTGAAACGCGAGAGCTGCCGTTCGCCTCAGCTCATTGACATTCCAATCCCTGATTTCCTTTCCGTATATGTTCACTTCGCCGTGATCCGGCGTTCTCATTAAATTGCACATGGACAGAAGGGTGCTTTTGCCTGAACCGGAAGGGCCTAAAACAGCTACGATTGCGCCCTGTTGAATGTCTCCGGTGACATCCTGCAATACATCATAGGCTTGTCCATCTTGTTCATAGCTTTTTCTGACTGATCTAAAGGAAATGGCTGGTATGTTTTGTGTTTGATCATTTGCTTCCATTACAATAATCACCTTTCAGTATAAGTAGGCTGAACCTATATTTAAATATAACGTGAAACCGATGCCTTTTGGTAGAAAAAATAAAGGAGAACAGGCTTTCACCTATTCTCCTGCTCAAACTATGCGGTCAGGTTTGGCTGTGTTTTCTTTTTCGGTTTTCTCGGCTGTGAAGCAAAGGTATGTAATACCATCCCCGCAATAATAATGAATAAACCGGCAAATGATAACAGGGACGGAAAAACGCCTGACAGCAGAACAATTTCACCAAACAGCGCGAAAATCACTTCACCGGACTGAGTGGCTTCAACGGCCGCGAGTTTCTGCGGGTTGTCTCTTACCATATCAGTGGCCCAGAAAAATAAAACCGTCGCAATGATGCCTGAGCTGACGGCAACGATAAAGGATTGAACGGTTTGCCCTGCTGATGGAAGGCCGTCTGACCACCAGCCGTAAGCCGCCAGTATAAGCCAGAACGGAAGGCTTGCCAATGTCATTCCCAGCACGCGCTGAAATGTATCAAGCCGGCCTCCGTATTCTTCCAGCATTCTCCGGTTTCCTAACGGATAGGCAAAAGCCGCAATAACAACCGGCAGCACACTGAAAAGCAGCATCTTCCCTGAAAGCGATTCTGCATGCTGAAGCTGAATCAGCGCCGCTCCGATCAGGATGATCACGGAAGTGCCAAGTGATACTAGGGGAATCTTTTGCCGAACGAGTTGCGGACCACCCGGCATGTCTTTTTTGACATAGAAAAAAGGAGATAAGAGCACACCGGCTACAATGGTGATTTGCCAAGTTCCGGCTACAAGCCATCCGGGACCGTAAGCAGCCGCAAAGGTAATCGGCGCGTAAAAAAGCACAAAACCGACAAAACTCCACTTGATCCAAAAGAACGGCTTTTTCCTCATCTCTTGTAAAAGAGGAGCGAATGTCCCTCTCATGATGACTATCAAACATAAAAAAGGCACCATAAAAATAAAGCGCAGCGAAGAGCTCCAAAGCCAGCTGCCTCCGGATAACTCCATCGCCCTGTTTAAAATAAAGGTAACGGCGAAAAAGAGTGAAGCTAATATTCCGATAATGATTGCTTTCATGATATCCCTCATTTTGGCATTATTTTTTATACTATACTATTCGGTATTATTCAGTTCAATGGAATCGTGAGAAAAACATCAGGTTTTGCGAGCCGCTAGGTGTGGAAGACAAAAAATAGGAGGTGATATTGATGGGAACAAAGACATAGACGTACTTCTTTCAGGATGACGGCAGGATTCCGAATCACCCAAATTTTCCGCTCGTTCGGTATCAAAACGCGTTCAGGGATACGAGTGAGGCAGAGCGGACCGTCAACTGGCATGGCTGGTCAAACAGCTGGTCAGGCAGTGTTTTTCCATACCATCATTATCACAGCAATACACATGAAGTGCTGATTGCTGTCCGCGGAGAGGCTGTGATTCAATTTGGGGGAGAGAAAGGGGCCGTCATTCCTTTCTCATCCGGTGACGCTGTCGTGATTCCAGCCGGAGTCGGCCATAAAAAGCTAAGTGCTAGCTCAGATTTTACCGTCATCGGCGCATATCCGGGGGGCATTCAGTATGATATGAAGACGGGAGAGCCAGATGAACGGAAGGAAGCGATGAAACAGATCAAGCAGGTGCCGCTGCCGGCGAAAGACCCGATCACAGGAAAAAGGGCTCCTCTTTTGGAAATATGGGTAAAGTGAAGGGGAGAAATTGCTGGATTGTCAATAACTAGTGCCGGAGAAACGATATGACACGAGCTCCAAATAAATTAATTTCATAATCGAAGCAATTCACGTTCAAATTTTGTTCAAAAAGTGTTATCATATAGAAGGTAATCGAATTGGAGTTTTTTGTGTTTGCTATTTTCAGAGAGAGTAAAGGATTTTGACTTATTCAATTGTTTATTTTTGAGATAAAAATAATACTGAATATGGCAAGATGAAAAACTGGGTAGTAAACATTTATTTTTGTAAATGATTGTGCATGAATTCACAATCCTTATTCTTATGCCTTCAAGCGTGAGATCAGGGAGAGGCACTACCCTTTCCAAAAAAAATCAGCAAACTGCTTATAGTAAAGGAGAATTGGATATGCCAGAAACAATCGATCAAACAAATGCGTCTGTCAGCCAAAGCCAGCAAGATCTTATTGATCAGCTATTAAAGCCAGAAGTTCAAGAATCACTGACTGTTTTAGTTGACCAGCTTCCGAAGCTGACTGAGTTAGTGAATATTTTAACGAAGTCTTATGATTTCGCTCAGTCTGTAGCAACTGACGAAGTGCTAAAAAGCGACACAGTCGGTGCGATCACTGAAATTCTTGAGCCTGTAAAAGAAACGGCGAAAGAAGTAGCTGCGACTGCAATCGAAGCAAAAGACCGTGCAGAAGCAAGCAACGAAACGATTGGACTGTTCGGCCTGCTGCGCATGCTGAAGGATCCTCAAGCTCAAAAGCTGTTCCGTTTTGCTAACAGCTACCTTGAAGTGATGAACGAACGCGAAAACCAAAAATAATCTCAGATACAAATTGATATAAAGGACGGAGGATATACGATGTCAAAACATATTGTCATTCTAGGCGCTGGTTATGGCGGAGTTCTTTCTGCTCTAACAGTTCGCAAACATTACACAAAAGAACAAGCACGCGTGACAGTGGTAAACAAATACCCAACTCACCAAATCATTACGGAATTACACCGCCTTGCAGCAGGCAACGTGTCTGAAAAAGCGGTTGCAATGCCATTAGAAAAACTTTTCAAAGGCAAAGACATTGATCTTAAAATTGCGGAAGTAAGCTCTTTCTCAGTAGATAAAAAAGAAGTTGCGCTTGCTGACGGTTCTACATTAACTTATGATGCGCTTGTTGTAGGACTTGGTTCTGTCACAGCTTACTTCGGCATCCCAGGTCTTGAAGAAAACAGCATGGTATTGAAATCTGCTGCTGATGCGAACAAAGTCTTCAAACATGTTGAAGATCGTGTGCGTGAGTACTCTAAAACGAAAAACGAAGCAGATGCAACAATCCTTATCGGCGGAGGCGGCTTAACAGGCGTTGAGCTTGTCGGTGAGCTTGCTGACATCATGCCAAACCTTGCGAAAAAATACGGCGTAGACCATAAAGAAATCAAACTGAAACTGGTTGAAGCAGGTCCGAAAATCCTTCCTGTTCTTCCGGATGATCTTATCGAACGTGCGACGACAAGTCTTGAAAAACGCGGCGTTGAGTTCTTAACAGGTCTTCCTGTTACAAATGTAGAAGGCAACGTGATTGATCTGAAAGACGGATCAAAAGTTGTTGCCAACACATTTGTTTGGACTGGCGGCGTACAAGGTAACCCATTAGTCGGTGAATCAGGCCTTGAAGTGAACCGCGGACGTGCGACAGTAAATGACTTCCTGCAATCTACATCTCACGAAGATGTATTCGTTGCCGGAGACAGCGCTGTTTACTTTGCTCCAGATGGCCGTCCATACCCGCCAACTGCACAAATCGCATGGCAAATGGGTGAGCTGATTGGTTACAACCTATTCGCTTACTTAGAAGGCAAAACGCTTGAAACATTCAAGCCAGTAAACTCTGGTACACTTGCAAGCCTTGGACGCAAAGACGCGGTTGCCATCATTGGTGCTAATTCTACACCGCTTAAAGGTCTTCCTGCTTCCTTGATGAAAGAAGCAAGTAACGTACGCTACTTAACACACATTAAAGGACTATTCAGCCTGGCTTACTAATCCTTTCTTGTGGATCAGACATTGCCAAAAGCGTTCCTTCGGGGATGCTTTCCGGCAATGTCTTTTTTTGTTTCAAAAAAAGACATTGATCCTAGAGGAATATAAAGGTAAAATAAGACTAAATCAAAATGTTAACGTTAACATTTTGAAATAGAATGAAAGACGGTGAGGACATGGAACCCTTTATGGGCGAAAATTTTTTGTTGAAAAATGAAACCGCTGTCAACCTCTATCACCATTACGCGAAAGACATGCCGATTATTGATTACCACTGCCACTTAAGCCCGAAAGAAATCTATGAAAATAAGACATTTCAAAACATCACGGAAGCCTGGCTGTATGGAGACCATTACAAATGGCGCATTATGAGAGCCAATGGGATTGAAGAGACATACATTACAGGCGATGCGACTGATGAAGAGAAATTTATGGCTTGGGCGAAAACCGTGCCTATGGCGATCGGCAATCCCCTCTACAATTGGACCCACTTAGAACTGCAGCGTTTTTTTGGTATTTATGATGTTTTAAATGAGCAAACCGCGCCGGCTATATGGAAACAGACGAATGAACTGCTCAAAGGAGAAGGCTTCGGGGCAAGAGATTTGATTGTGAAATCAAATGTAAAGGTCGTTTGCACAACGGATGACCCTGTCGACTCTCTTGAATACCACCTATTATTAAAAGAAGACAAAGATTTTCCTGTCAGCGTGCTGCCAGGATTTCGGCCGGATAAAGGGCTTGAGATTAATCGTGAAGGCTTTCCTGATTGGGTGCGGGCACTTGAAAACGCTGCAGCCATATCGATTTCAACATACGATGAGTTTCTAAGGGCGCTGGAAAAACGAGTGCGGTTCTTCCATTCAGCCGGCGGCAGAGTGTCTGATCACGCGATCGATTCAATGGTATTTGCCGAAACGACAAAAGAGGAAGCGGGCCGCATTTTTTCTGACAGATTGCGAGGAACAGAGGTTGCTGATGAAGATGAGAAGAAATTTAAGACGTATACGCTTCAGTTTCTTTGCGGTTTGTATGCGGAACTCGATTGGGCGATGCAGTTTCATATCAACGCCTTAAGAAATACGAATACAAAGATGATGAAGAGGCTCGGACCTGACACAGGCTATGATTCTATGAATGATGAAGAAATAGCCAAGCCTTTATATAAACTGCTGAACTCAGTTGAGATGAAGAACCAGCTGCCGAAGACAATTTTATATTCACTGAATCCAAACGATAACTATGTCATCGCCAGCATGATCAACAGTTTTCAGGACGGTGTCACCCCGGGAAAAATCCAATTCGGCACGGCCTGGTGGTTTAATGATACAAAAGACGGGATGCTTGATCAAATGAAAGCGTTGTCAAATGTCGGCCTTTTCAGCCGCTTTATCGGCATGCTCACCGATTCCAGAAGCTTTCTTTCTTATACGCGCCACGAATATTTCAGGCGGATCGTCTGCAATTTGATCGGGGAATGGGTGGAAAACGGCGAAGTGCCGCGTGATATGGAGCTTTTAGGAAGCATTGTGCAAGGAATTTGCTATGACAATGCGAAACACTATTTTCAATTTCAAGAAGAGAAAGCAAACGTGTAACAAAGTGTCCGCTCAGCATCACTGAGCGGATCACTGCCCGAAAATTTCTAAGACACAGAGGTGGAAGATGCGAACTGAACTGGCAAATAAGGTTGTGTCGATCGAAACAGAGAAAAGGCTTTCATTGAAAGAGAAGATTTCCTATGGTTTTGGTGATTTTGGCAACGGTTTTATGTTTGATCTCGGCCAGATTTATTTATTGAAGTATTTTACTGATGTAGCGGGAATCCCGGCTGCGATGGCCGGAGGCATTTTTTTAGTCAGCAAGCTGTTTGCAGCGATCACAGATCCAATTGTCGGCTCATCAATCGATTATCGCAAAAACATCGGCAAGCGGGGGAAATTCAGGCCTTATCTATTAATCGGCAGCATCGTGCTTGCGGTGCTTACTGTACTTATTTTTCTGTCTCCTAATGTATCAACGACCGGAAAACTGATTTATGCATATGCATCCTACATGATTTGGGGCATCGGTTATTCGTTTGTGAATATTCCGTACGGCTCATTAGGGGCTGCGATGACTCAAAATTCTGAGGATCGCACCTCCATTTCGACTTTTCGCCAGATCGGATCACTTGGAGCCTTGTTTATCACAAGTGTGGCCGTGATGCCGCTGCTCGTCAAATTTGATAATCCGAAGGTCGGCTACCCGGTGGTCATGGGCTTGTTCGCCGCACTCGGTGTGCTATGGTTTTATATTTGCTACCGCAACTGCAAAGAGCGCATTGTGATATCGGAAGCGCCAAAAGAAAAATTAACACTCTCATCTGTCGTCAAAACATTTATTGCGAATAAACCGCTGCTGACCCTTGTCTTAATGACGATTTTTTCAATTTCCGCATACAACATCAAATCCGCTATGCTCGTCTATTTCGCACAATATAATCTCGGCAATGTTGAACTGATGGCTTATATGAACTTTATTATTATCGGTTCTTCCTTTTTGGGCGTCATATTCCTTCCAAAGCTCGTCAAGATGTTTGGAAAAAAACGAACGGCAATGATTGGCTTCGGCATCAGTGTGGCTGCGGATCTGGTCAACTTTATGCTTCCGTCAAACGTCTATGTGTTTACGATTTTGGCCAGCATCGCCTTTATCGGAATCAGTATCCCGAATGGCATTACGTGGGCGCTTGTCTCCGATATTATTGACTATGGTGAATGGAAATCTGGTGAACGGAAAGAAGCAACGACATATTCACTTTTTAATTTCTCCAGAAAGCTTGCTCAGTCCTTGTCCGGTTTTCTCTCGGGCATCGGTTTAGGGCTTATCGGTTATGTTCCGAATGCAGTTCAGACAGCACAGGCACTGATCGGCATCAAAGCGCTTCTGCTTCTGTATCCGGCCATTGCTTTGGCATTAGCAATGATCATTATCGGTTTTCTTTATAAACTCACAGACCAGCAGCATGCACAGATCGTTCAAGATCTTCATCAAAAGAGCTGACAGCACAATATAAAGAATATTTAAAATAATTAGTAAATAACATGTATTTGTAAGGGTTTTCTCTAGGAGGTGCCCAAAGAACTAGAAAGGAAGGAGGCACTGGATTGAAAACGGTAACGATATCGGCTGAAGAAGCAAAGGAACTCGTTTTGGAAAAGTTGACTGATGCACGTTTGAATGAACAAGACGCTGAAAAAGTGGCAGATGTGCTCGTGCACGCCGATTTACGCAGCGTACATTCTCATGGGGTGCTGCGAACAGAGCACTATGTGAACAGGCTAAGGGCAGGAGGGATCAACCCTGAAGCGCATCCTGCCTTTAAAGAGACGGGACCCGTGACAGGAGTGCTGGATGGTGATGACGGTTTCGGCCATGTGATTTGTGATATGGCAATGGACCGTGCAATTGACATGGCAAAGAAAAACGGTGTCGGCATGGTGACGGCCGTAAACAGCAGCCATTGTGGAGCGTTAAGCTATTTTGTGCAAAAAGCGGCTGATGAAAAGCTGATCGGAATAGCAATGACACATACGGACAGTATCGTTGTCCCGTTTGGCGGGAGGACTCCCTTTTTAGGGACAAATCCGATTGCTTACGGTGTTCCGGCTAAGCAAAAAAAACCGTTTATCCTAGATATGGCGACATCGAAAGTGGCTTTTGGGAAGATTTTGCAAGCACGTGAAGAGGGCAAAGACATACCTGAAGGATGGGGAGTCGATGAAAACGGAGAAGCAGTAACTGATCCTGACAAGGTCGTTTCACTTTCAACATTCGGCGGCCCGAAAGGCTATGGACTATCGATTGTCGTGGATGTGTTTTCCGGATTGCTGGCGGGCGCGGCTTTTGGCCCTCACATTGCCAAAATGTACAGCGGCCTTGATCAAAAAAGAAGGCTGGGGCATTACGTTTGCGCGATCAATCCGTCCTTTTTTACCGATCAGGATGCATTTTTAGAGCAGATGGATGCCATGCTCGATGAACTGCAGGCGTCCCCTCCGGCTGTTGGAGTCGAGAGAGTGTATGTGCCTGGCGAGATCGAGCAGCTGCATGAAGAAAGAAATAAAATCCACGGAATATCAATTGCTCGGAGCGTGTATGAATTCTTAAAAAGCAGGTGAGTAAAATGAAAGCGGTTCAAGTGCGAAAAGCGTATGATCTGGTGACAGCGGAGATGAAGAAGCCGGTTCTTTCAAAGGATGATGAAGTGCTCGTCAAAGTCAAGCGGGTCGGCATTTGCGGGTCAGACATGCACATTTATCATGGCACGAATCCGCTCGCCACCCTCCCGAGAGTCATCGGACACGAGGTAACGGGACAAGTGGAGGAAGTTGGGGCGAATGTGCGCAGCCTAAAAGCTGGTGACCACGTGGTCATTGAGCCGATTTCTTATTGCGGAACGTGTTACGCCTGCCGCAAAGGGCGGCCGAATGTTTGCGCAAAGCTTTCTGTATTTGGCGTACATGAAGACGGCGGCATGCGGGAATATATTGTGCTTCCGGAAAGACAGCTTCACGCAGTATCAAAGGACTTGCCTTGGGAGGAGGCGGTCATGGCTGAGCCTTACACGATAGGGGCACAGGCAGTGTGGAGGGGCCAGGTGGAAAAAGGTGATACCGTCCTGATCCAAGGAGCGGGACCTATCGGGATCTGTGTGTTAAAAATGGCAAAGCTGGCGGGCGCTCTCGTCATGATGACTGACTTGAACAACGAGCGGCTGGCATTTGCGAAAGAAAACGGTGCTGACGCTATTGTAAATGCCCAAACAGAACATGTTGCTGAGCGGGTCCGTGAATGGACTGGGAATGAAGGAGCCAATGTGGTCATTGATGCGGTTTGCCTGCCGGCGACTTTTGCGCTTTCAGTTGAGGTCGTTTCTCCGGCGGGACATGTGGTTGTGCTTGGATTTGATGAAAGAGCGGCACAGATTTCTCAGCTGCCGATTACAAAAAAAGAAGTCACGATAACGGGATCGAGATTGCAGACCAATCAGTTTCCAAAAGTGGTTGAGCTTTTGAATGAAGGCCGGTTAGCGCATAACGGGCTGGTGACCCATACCTTTTCAGTTGCTGACGTTCATCACGCATTTCAGTTTATCAAGGAGCACCCAGATCAGGTGCGGAAAGCTGTCATCACGTTTGATTAATGGACTGATTCCGGAGGTGTAAACATGAATATAACATTCAGATGGTATGGCCGAGGCAACGATACTGTCACGCTTGAACACATAAAGCAGATTCCCGGAGTCAAAGGCATCGTCTGGGCTCTCCATCAAAAGCCTGTCGGCGGCGTGTGGGAAGAAGAAGAAATCAAAGCCGAGACCGAATATATCCAATCCTATGGTTTTCATGCAGAAGTTGTAGAAAGCGTGAATGTTCATGAAGCGATTAAACTCGGAAACGAAGAGCGCGGCCGGTATATTGAAAACTACAAACAAACGATCCGCAATCTTGCCAAATTTGGCGTGAAAGTGATCTGCTACAATTTTATGCCGGTTTTTGACTGGACACGCACGGACATGTTCCGGCCGCTGGAAGATGGGTCAACTGCTTTGTTTTTTGAAAAGGCAAAGGTAGAAAGCCTTGAGCCCCAAGAGCTGATTCAGACGGTGGAGGAAGCATCTGACATGACACTGCCGGGGTGGGAGCCAGAAAAACTGGCTCGAATCAAAGAGCTGTTTGCAGCCTACAGAACGGTCGATGAGGAACAGCTATGGGACAATTTATCATTCTTTTTGCAAGAAGTCCTTCCTGTTGCTGAGGCGCATGGCGTACAAATGGCCATTCATCCGGATGACCCGCCATGGCCGATCTTAGGACTGCCGCGCATTATCACAGGGGAGGCAAGCTATAAGAAGCTGCGGGCGATATCAGATTCACCGTCTAATTGCATCACCCTTTGTACAGGTTCAATGGGAGCCAATCCCGCAAACGACATGGTGGAGATCGCTAAGACGTATGCAGGCATTGCTCCATTTTCACATATTCGGAATGTAAAAATTTTTGAGAATGGCAATTTTATTGAAACATCTCATCTGACGAAAGACGGTTCGATCAACATTCAAGGCGTGATGGAAGAACTGCATAAGCAGGATTACAAAGGATATGTCAGACCGGATCACGGGCGCCATCTTTGGGGCGAGCAATGCCGGCCGGGTTATGGCTTATACGATCGGGCCCTTGGCATCATGTACTTGAACGGACTGTGGGACGCATATGAAGCAATGGCCAAAAAAGAGGTGGAAGTATGATCCAGATGCATGAGAACTTGGCTGGTAAAACGGCTGTCATCACTGGCGGCAGCGGGGTGCTTTGCTCTGCAATGGCCCGAGAGCTTGCCCGTCATGGCATGAAGGTGGCGATATTGAATCGGACGGCTGAAAAGGGCCAAGCGGTCGTGAAGGAGATTACAGAGGCTGGCGGCACAGCATGCTCTGTTACTGCGGATGTGCTGGACAGGATGTCACTGGTACAGGCAAAGGAGGACGTCCTCAGCCGGCTTGGCTCTGTCGACCTGTTAATTAACGGGGCTGGCGGCAATCATCCTGCCGCGATAACCGATGTGGAGACATATGAAGAAGCGGGAGCAGGCCAATCCTTTTTTGATATGGATGAGGAGGGCTTTTCAACTGTATTCTCCACCAACTTCACCGGAGCGTTTTTGGCCTCTCAAGTGTTTGGAAAAGAGCTGCTGAAGGCGGATTCACCGGCGATTATCAATCTTTCTTCCATGAGTGCTTATTCACCCATGACGAAGGTTCCGGCGTACAGTGCCGCCAAAGCATCCATTAATAATTTTACGATGTGGATGGCCGTTCATTTTGCCGAAACCGGGCTGCGGGTCAATGCCATTGCCCCAGGCTTTTTTCTGACAAAACAAAATCATGATTTGCTGATCAATCAAGACGGAACCTTAACCAGCCGATCTCACAAAATTATTGCGGGAACACCGATGAAGCGCTTTGGAAAACCGGAGGACTTGCTCGGCACGCTGCTTTGGCTTGCGGATGAATCCTATTCCGGTTTTATCACCGGGATCACCGTTCCTGTCGATGGAGGATTTATGGCTTATTCAGGCGTATAACGAAATCGGAGCAACAGAAACTGAACCAACATAGGGGTGAGGTTGAGATGTTTTCAAAAGATAAGCTTCCCATTATCCTTTTTTTGTTCCTGGCAGGAGTGATTAATTACCTGGATCGCTCGGCGCTTTCCATTGCAGCTCCTTTTATTCAGGATGATCTCATATTGTCTGCTACGCAAATGGGCTTGATTTTCAGCAGTTTTTCGATTGGCTATGCCATTTTTAATTTTCTTGGGGGAGTGGCATCTGACCGCTATGGGGCAAAGCTGACCCTGTTTGTCGCCATGGTCGTTTGGTCGCTATTCAGCGGAGCAGTCGCCCTTGCCTTTGGTTTTGTCAGCCTTCTGATTATACGCATCCTCTTCGGAATGGGAGAAGGCCCGCTTTCTGCGACCATCAACAAGATGGTGAATAACTGGTTTCCGCCAACCCAGCGGGCGTCCGTTGTCGGTGTGACCAACAGCGGAACGCCGCTCGGGGGAGCCATTTCCGGCCCGATCGTCGGCATGATCGCAGTCGCGTTCAGCTGGAAGGTATCCTTCGTTCTCATTATGATTATTGGATTAATATGGGCAGTGCTCTGGTTCAAGTTTGTCAAAGAAAAGCCCCCTGAGGCGATGAGGGAAGCACCGGCGATAAGAGCAGAAACGTCTCCCGGAGAAAAAATTCCGCTCACCTTTTATCTGAAGCAAAAAACGGTTTTATTCACGGCGTTTGCTTTTTTCGCCTACAATTATATTCTTTTCTTCTTTTTGACGTGGTTTCCGAGCTACCTTGTTGAAGAACGTGGATTAAGTGTTGAATCGATGAGTGTCATCACGGTCATTCCGTGGATTTTAGGCTTTATCGGGCTCGCAGCCGGGGGGTTTGTTTCTGACTATGTGTACAAAAAAACGGCCCGAAAAGGTGTGCTGTTCTCGCGCAAGGTAGTGCTCGTCACGTGTTTGTTTTCATCTGCGGTTTTGATTGGTTTCGCCGGGCTTGTGGCAACGACGGCAGGCGCTGTTACCCTTGTCGCTCTGTCCGTGTTCTTTCTTTATTTGACCGGCGCTATCTACTGGGCTGTCATTCAAGATGTAGTGGATCAAAACAATGTCGGTTCTGTAGGCGGCTTCATGCATTTCCTCGCCAATACGGCAGGAATTATCGGGCCGGCGTTAACCGGGTTTATTGTTGATCAGACGGGTACGTTTTCTGGAGCATTTTTGCTTGCAGGAGGGTTAGCTGTCTTTGCTTCACTTGCTGTTATTCGTTTTGTCCGTCCAATCATCGGCAAACCAGCAGGAACTGAAGCGGAGGATTCCGTGTCTTATTAATCTGGAAATAGAGTGGGAGAGAGGTATGTTTGATGATACAATATACAGTAAATAATCGCAGCCGGTATGATAAGGAAGGAAAATAGATGGTAACCATAAAAGATATCGCAAAACTCGCAAACGTATCCCACACAACCGTTTCCAGAGCACTCAACAACAGCCCTTACATCAAAGAACACACGAAGAAAAAAATACTGGAGCTCGCAGCACAGCTCAACTATACACCGAATGTAAATGCAAAAAGCCTGGCGATGCAAAAGTCACATACGATCGGGCTTTTCTTTACAAGTATCACAAACGGAACCTCACATAGCTTTTTTGCTGACACGATCAAAGGCGTCAATCAAGCCATAAGTGAGGATTACAATCTCTATGTACGCGGCATCGATGATCTGAAAAACTATGACTCCGTTACGCCGATGAGATATGACGGCATCATTTTAATGAGCCAAAGTGACATTGATAATTCTTTTATTTATCATATTCGGGAAAAAAACATCCCGCTCGTCGTGCTGAATCGCGACATTGATGACCGCAGCATCACGAATATTTTGTCTAATGACAAGGAAGGCTCGCAGGAAGCTGTAGAATACTTCATTAAGAACGGACATCAAGACATCGCCATCATCGAGGGAATCGAAGGCTTTAAATCCTCCCAGCAGCGAAAGGAAGGCTACTTAGCTGCACTGATTCATCATCATATTCCGATCAAACATGAATACAGTGTCAAAGGGCAATACGATATGGAAAGCGGCTTTCAAGCGATGGAGCGGCTGCTGGCGCTGCCAAATCCCCCAACCGCTGTCTTTTGCTCGAATGATGACATGGCAATCGGAGCGATGAATGCGATATTCGCCAAGGGCCTAAAGGTCCCTGATGATATTTCCGTAATTGGTTTTGATGATATTGGTTTTTCACAGTATATAACGCCGAGGCTTTCAACTGTAAAGCGCCCAGTAGAGAAAATCAGTGTACTTGGAGCGCAAAAACTATTGTCGCTGATCAGCGAGCCGGAAACAAAAGCAGAAAAAATTTTCGAAAATACAGAGTTCATGGTTCGTGATTCAGTGAGGCAATTGTCAACGTGATGCCCCGTTTTTCAGCGGGCATTCTTTCTGCGGAAAAATGTTAACGTGTGCATAAAGGAGAGGGAGGCAATGAAGGTGCAGAAGCTGAATAAAAACATGTACGATCACTATACACAGTATCCGGAAAAAATTCTCCAATTCGGTGAAGGGAACTTTCTTCGAGGCTTTGTCGACTGGCAGATTGATCAATTGAATCAACACACTGATTTTAATGGAAGCGTCGCAGTTGTACAGCCAAGGGGGTCAGAAAAAATCAAAAGATTAAACGATCAAGATGGCTTATACACACTTTTTTTACAGGGAATGAAAGATGGAGAAGCGGTAAACGAGCATATGATTATCAACTCAATCAGCCGTGGAATTGATCTGTTTTCTGATTATGAAGCTTACAAAAAGTTGGCTGCGAGCGAAGAGCTGCGGTTGATCATTTCCAACACCACTGAGGCTGGTATCGTATGTGATGAAAAAGACCGTTTAGAGGATAGGCCGCAAAAAACATTCCCTGGGAAATTAACTGCATTTCTATACTTTCGCTATCAGGCCTTTAAAGGAAATCAGACTAAAGGCTGTGTCTTGATCCCATGTGAGCTGATCGAGAATAATGGCGAAAAGCTGAAGGAAACCATTCTTCATTATGCAAAGCTGTGGAAGCTGGAAGAAGGATTTACACAGTGGATCCATGAGGCCAACACGTTTTGTAATAGTTTAGTAGATCGCATTGTCCCGGGTTTTCCTGTAGACAGCATTGATGAGATCACGGCTGATCTGGGCTATCAGGATGATTTGATTGTTGTAGGAGAGCAATTTTATTTATGGGTTATCGAGGGGCCGGATTGGATTGGAAAAGAACTGCCCTTTGCGGCTGCCGGGCTCCATACAAAGATCGTAAGCGACCTCACCCCTTATCGGACAAAAAAAGTGAGGATTTTAAATGGCGCTCATACAGCAATGACACCAGTAGCTTTATTATACGGCTTAAAAACTGTGCGGGACGCTGTCGAGCATCCGGAAGTGGGGCGGTTTATCAGAGAGATGATTCATGACGAAATTCTTCCTGTTTTAAAAATGGAAGGGCTTTCTGAATATGCTGAGGATGTGCTGAATCGTTTCAAAAACCCGTATATTAAGCATTACCTGGAAAGCATAGCATTGAACTCCGTTTCCAAATTCAAAGCGAGAAACCTGCCGACTATTCAGGAATATGTTGAACAGAAGGGACAGCTTCCTGAACGCTTGGTGTTTTCGTTCAGCGCTTTGCTGTATTTTTATCAGGGAAACGAGAAATTGCAGGATGATCCTGATGTTTTTCAATTTTTCAAAGCTGTGTGGCATCAGGAGAATGGAGACTTGCTTTGTATTGCATCAAGAGTGTTAGGTGAACGGCGGCTGTGGGGGGCAGATCTCAACAAGATACCGAGGCTGACCGAGAGAGTTGCTGATTACTTGAATCATATTCATGAACTTGGCATGCAGCGGGCTTTTGAACAATGCTGCACACAAAGGGGAGAGGTACGATGAAGTCATGTATAAAGATTCATAAACAAGATAATGTCCTTCTTGCGCTTCGGGATATCCAAAAGGGAGAGCGGCTGAATGCTGACGGCGTGTCGATTGAAGTCAGAGATAATATAAAAAGAGGCCACAAGATTGCGCTGCAGCCGATCAAAGAAAACGACAGCATTATTAAATACGGGTTTCCAATCGGGCGTGCGACACAAGATATCTCGATCGGAGAGCATATTCATGTCCATAATACGAAAACAAATCTGTCTGATATCCAAACATACAGCTATACTCCGAGATTTGCAGAGAATCCATATTCAAATGAGAACCGGACGTTTAAAGGATTCAGAAGAGAAAACGGAAATGCCGGTGTGCGAAATGAATTATGGATTGTGCCAACTGTCGGCTGCGTCAATGGGATAGCTGAAAAAATGCTCCAGCGTTTTGTCAGAGAAACGGGGGATATTGCTCCATTCGATAACGTGCTCGTGTTAAAACACCAATACGGATGCTCGCAGCTTGGCGACGATCATGAAAATACGAAGCAAATCCTGCTGAATGCCATCCGCCATCCAAATGCCGGCGGCGTTTTGGTGTTAGGGCTTGGGTGCGAGAACAACGAGCTGGCAGGAATGAAGGAAGCACTGCAAGATGTGAACCTGAATCGGGTGAAATTTCTCGAATCCCAGTCGGTAACCGACGAAATGGAGGCAGGTGTTGCTTTGCTGAAGGAAATTCATGAAGCGGCAAAAGGCGATAGAAGAGAAGACATTCCGCTGTCCGAACTGAAGATCGGGCTGAAATGCGGAGGTTCGGACGGTTTTTCCGGCATAACGGCAAACCCGCTGCTTGGCCGTTTTTCAGACTATATCATTGCACAGGGAGGGAGCACGGTGCTGACGGAAGTTCCGGAAATGTTCGGTGCGGAAACCATCCTGATGCAGCGGGCTGCCAATGAAGAAGTGTTTCATAAGATTGTCCATTTAATCAATGATTTCAAACAATATTTTATCAAACATGATCAGCCGGTGTACGAAAATCCTTCGCCGGGCAACAAGGCAGGCGGCATTTCTACACTCGAGGATAAATCGCTGGGATGCACGCAAAAAGCGGGGATTTCACCTGTCGCGGATGTCTTGAAATACGGCGAAACGCTCAAGACAAACGGGCTGACGCTTTTGAGCGCGCCGGGCAATGACTTGATTGCTTCCTCCGCATTGGCGGCGGCCGGCTGTCAAATTGTTCTGTTTACAACGGGGAGAGGCACGCCGTTCGGCACCTTTGTCCCGACGGTGAAGGTAGCGACAAACACCCAGCTGTATGAGGCGAAGCCGCATTGGATTGATTTTAACGCAGGCCTTTTAGCGGAGGATGATGTTCATGAGGAATATGTGCTGCGAGAGTTTATCCAATATATGATTGAGGTGGCAAGCGGTCAGCTTGTAAACCATGAAAAGAATGATTTCAGAGAACTTGCCATTTTTAAATCGGGTGTAACGCTATAAAGAGAACAGGCTATCCTCCAAGAGGATAGCCTTCTTCATTAGATCAGTTTTAAGCCGCTGATTAAAATGATGGACGCCATAATAAATTGCAGCGGACGCGGGGAGAATCGAGGCGAGAGATGGCTTCCGATCAGCACGCCTGGAATTGAACCGAGCAGCAGATTAGCTGCCAGCATGTAATCCACGCTTCCGAAGCTTGCGTTCAAAATGCCTGCTGCTGTAACAAGAAGAAAAGCATGCGCGATATCGGTTCCGACAATCTGTGACGCTTTCATGTTAAATAAGTAAATCATAGCAATGGCAAATAATGATCCTGAACCAATTGATGTTAATCCGACGATAAATCCAAACACAACACCAATAAGAATCGTCAGCGCCCGCTTGTTTTCAAGCGGCATCAGCTGCCAGCGGTTCGGGCGAAGTTTTCGATCCAAAAACAAGCGGACGATGATTGAAATGGCAACCAGTGTTAACACATAGCCAAGAGCGTGCTTAATAATTTCTTCCTGATGCTGATGAAAGGCGGGGAACAAATGCAGTATGCCAATGGCCAGCGATGCACTCGGAATACTGCCAATGGCTAAGTATTTGACCAATTTAAAGTTAATCGTTTTCTGCCGCCAATGGGAGGCAACGCCAAACAGCTTTGTGATCGAGTTATATACAAGATCCGTCCCGACCGCGATGGAAGGATTAATTCCAAGCACAATTAAAAGAGGAGTCAATAAGGCAGCCCCGCCCACTCCCGTCAATCCGACTAAGGCTCCGACAAACAAACCCATCAATATGATGCTTACACTCATGATAAAGGCCTCCTGAAAACCCGACTATTTTTATCAGATTATATATGATTAGGTCATGTTAATCAATTAAATGTTTTGAATTTTTGTACGTTAGCTGCTTGAAATTTTGGTATGCTCAATATCTCTATTCATTTGCCCTATAATGAGTGTCTGGACGAAATCCAGAAGTGAGGCGGAGGCAAAAAAAAGATACCTTTTAACAGGTATCTTTTTTTCCTTTACATTACATGCGCTGCTGATAGAATGGAAGCTCCGTGTGGCCCATTTCCCGCACATAAACGAACAGGTTGCCTTTATGGTGAATTTCATGCTCCATTGCAAGCTGAAGCAGTGCGCTGCCTGTGACTTTTCTGCCGAAAACGGCTGTCAGGTCAATTTCTCTGTCCAGCTGCTCTTCAGTCAGCTGTTCAAGGATAGCGACCGTTTTGTCTGTATATGTTTTTGCCAGAACATTGAGATCTGTTTCTGTTTCTTCCTGCTTGTTTTGAAAAGGTGAGGCATTGCCTTCTTTAATGACATTTGCGAACAAGTGGAAAGACGTAAGAATGTGTTTGACCAGCTCTTCTGCTGACATTGATGTTTCTGCCGGTTTGTAGCTGTAATTTTCTTTGCTAATTTTTTCAGCCAGCTCATTGGTCACGTTTCGATGGGATAAAAAATGGCTGACAATTTGATTGGATTGGCTCATTATGATCTCCTCCATATGTAAAAATGAATGGTGCAATGAAATCCTATATCAACGGTTATCAATTCACAAGCAATATGCTGTGGGATGAAACAAAAAGCGATGTCAATCGTATATATAACGTTCACAAAAGTTCAAGAAATGGAGATTTAACATGACAAACATACCTTTCATTTATCAGTACGAAGAAAAAGAGAATGAAAGAGCTGCGGCGGGCTACGGCACTTTCGGTTATCTTATTACACGAATTGAAGAGGCGCTTTATGATCAATATGGCGTTTTCTATGAGCTTTATTCGAGTGATGACCCGAACACTGAGTACTGGGAGCTTCTTGAAGAAGATGTCCGCAGCGGTTCATTGGAGACTGAGCATGTGGCTTATATATTTGAAAAGCTTGAAAAGAAAACCTTTGCTTACGATGAAGATGAAAAAGAACCGGATTATACCGTTCATCAATCTATAAGAAACAGCGTATATGCATATCCTGAAAAGGGTGTTGCTTTTGCCAGAATTCCATATTTTCAAGATGGGAGCATTATGAGCTTCGATTGCCTGTTTGCGGTTAATGATGAAAAAATGCGTGCATTCCTAGAGGACGTCAGGCCGCGCCTTTGGGAAAAAAGCAAGCGGAAAGTGACCGTCTTTACGGATGGGGACGGCGGAACTTCAAAAGAACAGGAAGCGATCGTCAGAGAGGTTCAACGAAATCAGGTGATTATGAGCCCAGTGTTGAAAAAAGAAATATACCGTTCAATTGATCAATTTTTTCATAGTGATAAAACGTTTTATCAAACGTATAACATCCCTTACAAGCGCGGCATCCTGTTATATGGACCTCCGGGAAATGGAAAGACAACATTAGTAAAGTCGATTGCAGGCAGTATCGATGCACCTGTTGCCTATTGGCAAATAACAGAATTTACGTCAAGCGAGACAATAGAAGAAGTCTTTCAGTCAGCGAGACGCCTCGCTCCTGCAGTTTTGGTCATCGAGGATATAGATTCGATGCCGGAAGATGTGCGATCCTTTTTTCTCAATACGCTGGACGGCGCGACATCCAAAGAGGGGCTCTTTCTCATCGGCACGACAAACTATCCCGAAAAGATCGATCCGGGCTTGATGAATCGCGCAGGACGGTTTGACCGTGCCTACGAAATCGGACTTCCGGATGAAGAGCTGCGGCGGGAATATATGAAAATGAGAGGCTTTGACATCTTCCTGAATGAAGAAGAAATCAAAAGCACCGCGAAGCTTACAGAAGGCTTTTCCTTTGCACAGCTGGGAGAATTATATGTATCTTCTGCCCTTCAATGGCACCAAGAAGGGGAGCATCATATTGAAGCCATGGTAAAAGACATGACAGGAGAGCAAAGAAAAAGCCGGCACGGAAGCTGGATGGAAAGCAACAAGGTCGGTTTTCATTAAAAGAAAGCGCGGGTTTTGAAAAACCCGCGCTTTTTTGTTGCGGTTAGCCGAAATTCGACAATTGCGGTTATTTTGCGTTCTTCTTTTTCTTGTAAATATGATAAAATATGACATATCTCGGGTAACTCAAAAAGGGGGGATTAATTGAGGATGAAGCAGACGATTCCGTCCTCTTATGTCGGGCTTAAAATTAATGAATGGTATACCCATATCCGGCAGTTCCACGTTGCTGAAGCCGAACGGGTCAAGCTCGAAGTAGAAAGAGAAATCGAGGATATGGAAGAAGACCAAGATTTGCTGCTGTATTATTCTTTAATGGAGTTCAGGCACCGTGTCATGCTGGATTACATTAAGCCTTTTGGAGAGGACACGTCTCATCTGGAGTTTTCAGAATTATTAGAAGACATTGAAGGGAATCAATACAAACTGACAGGGCTTCTCGATTATTACTTTAATTTTTTTCGCGGAATGTATGAATTTAAGCAGAAAATGTTTGTCAGTGCCATGATGTATTATAAACGGGCGGAAAAGAATCTTGCCCTCGTCTCGGATGATATTGAGAAAGCCGAGTTTGCTTTTAAGATGGCCGAGATTTTTTACAATTTAAAACAAACCTATGTTTCAATGAGCTACGCCGTTCAGGCGTTAGAAACGTACCAAATGTATGAAACGTACACCGTCCGCAGAATCCAATGTGAATTCGTTATTGCAGGAAATTATGATGATATGCAGTATCCAGAAAGAGCATTGCCCCACTTAGAACTGGCTTTAGATCTTGCAAAGAAAGAAGGCAATCCCCGCCTGATCAGTTCTGCCCTGTACAATCTCGGAAATTGCTACGAGAAAATGGGGGAACTGCAAAAAGCAGCCGAATATTTTGAGAAATCTGTTTCTATTTGCAAGTCGGAAAAGTTCGATAATCTTCCGCATTCTATCTACTCTTTAACACAGGTTCTGTATAAACAAAAAAATAATGCCGAAGCGCAAAAAAAGTATCGTGAAGGATTGGAAATCGCCCGTCAATACAGTGATGAATTATTTGTGGAGCTTTTTCAATTTTTACATGCGTTATACGGAAAAAACATTGACACAGAATCAGTCTCACACACCTTTCAATTTCTTGAAGAACATATGCTGTATCCTTATATTGAAGAGCTGGCGCATGATGCTGCCCAATTCTATATTGAAAACGGACAGCCCGAAAAAGCACTTTCATTTTATGAGAAAATGGTGCACGCACAAAAACAAATCCAGAGAGGAGATTGTTTATATGAAATCTAAATGGATGTCAGGTTTGTTGCTCGTTGCGGTCGGGTTCAGCTTTACACAGGTAATGGTCCATGCAGGAGACACAGCAGCCACAGAGGATAAAACATTTCATATTGCGGCACGCAATCAAACATAATGATAACAAAAAAAAGACCCTCAGGGGTCTTTTTTTACTTCAGCTTCCATTCCTTTATGGTCAGCTCAGAAGATCCGCCTGCCACCAGCGGATCTGCATGTCCGATTTCCGCTGCCTCTTCCAGCGAACTTGCCTCGATGACGTATGCTCCGCCTGTGGCGTCGCTGAATGGCCCGAACATCTTTAAGCGCTTTTCTGCCTGTAAGCGATCCAAAAATTCATAATGTTCGGCTACATGCCCCTGCTTGAATTGATTTGTTCTTGTGGTCAGCATTAAATATGTGTTCATGCTCTTCCCCCTCCCAATGAACATCAGTTTAACACTATGATCCATATAACGGCGACAGATGAAATGAGCTTTTCGTCCTACGAATGCCACCTATTGATGAAAAAGAAAAAGGAGAGATGATAGGTGAGCATTCAAGTGAAGAAAAATTTGGTTTCTGAGGCGAAATACGCGCTGAAGTGTCCCAATCCGATGTCCGCTGAATACATTACCATTCATAACACGGCAAACGATGCGTCAGCGGCTAATGAAATCAGTTATATGATAGGGAACACCAGCTCGACAAGCTTTCATTTTGCAGTGGATGATCAAGAGGTGATTCAAGGTCTTCCGCTTAACCGAAACGCCTGGCATACCGGTGACGGCACAAATGGTACAGGAAACCGCAAATCCATCGGCGTTGAGATTTGCTACAGCAAATCGGGAGGTCCAAAGTACGAGGCGGCTGAAGCCTTGGCGATTTCATTTGTCGCACAGCTTTTGAAGGAGCGCGGCTGGGGAATCGATCGGGTGAGAAAGCATCAGGACTGGAGCGGAAAGTACTGCCCGCACCGCATTTTATCAGAGGGACGCTGGGATCAAGTGAAGGCGGCAATTGAGAAGGAACTAAACGGAGGCGTATCAACGAAAAAGGCTTCCGTCTCTTCTTCGGAGCCTGAATACCATGTGAAAAAAGGCGATACACTGTCAGGTATTGCCGCATCACACGGTGTCAGTGTGAAAACACTGCAAAGCATAAATCATATCACTGACCCGAACCGCATCATAGTCGGACAGATAATAAAGCTGCCTCAGACGGCATCTGCTTCTAAAAGCCATGCCGGGTCCTCATATCCGCTCCCATCCGGAGTGATCAAAGTAACAAGTCCTCTGACGAAAGGGACAAACGTTAAACAAGTGCAGAACGCTTTAGCTGCCCTTTATTTTTATCCTGATAAAGGAGCGAAAAATCACGGCATTGACGGCGTTTATGGCCCGAAAACAGCAAATGCAGTAAAACGTTTTCAGTCTGTCAGCGGATTAACGGCAGATGGGATTTACGGTCCGAAAACGAAGGCGAAAATGGAGAAAAAACTGTAATCAATAAACGGAAGCTGGCAGGCTTCCGTTTTCTTCTTACATACAAACTGCAGCAAGAACCTTTTGAATATCATAAATGCTCTCATCTTTTTTAAACTGTTTTGAGACAGCGGGAAGTTCCGCGCCGGAAATCCAAATTTTCAGTTCAGAGTCAAGGTCAAAGCGTCCGGCGGTCTCCACGCTGAATCTGGAAATGCTTTTGTACGGAATCGATTGAAATTCCGTTTTCTTCCCTGTGATTCCCTGCTTGTCTACAAGAATAAGCCGCTTGTCAGTAAAGACAATAATATCGCGAACCAGCTTAAATGCGGCATTGACATTCTCACCCTCTAGTAAAATATGAGCCAGTTCTTCTTTCGCCGCTGCCGTAGACAGTGTTGACGCATTGCCAAGTAATCCATCGATAAATCCCATGATATACCTCCTGGTACGTATTCTATCAAATCATACTATAAAAAGGTTTTCATTCATAGATGAGTAGAGTAAACTGGTGCTGACTGGCAAAGGAGAGCGTTCAAAATGAAAGATATGTATAAAAGCTTTGCAGCCCTTTCCGCGTCTGAATCGGAGTACCGGATTATCTATGAGGAAAAAAACGGAAGTGAATATATTGTCCTCGGACCTCATGGCGGCAGAATTGAACCTGGTGTCAGTGAGCTGGTACGGGCATTTTCCGATCAATGTTCGATTTATTTGTTTGAAGGTGTAAAGCAGCGTAATAACCGTTCCTTGCATCTGACAAGCACTTGTTTTGACGAGCCGCTGGCTGTAGAAAAAGTGAACGCCCACCATTATGCATTAGCAATTCATGGGTATCATGATCCAAAAACTCCGCATACACTGGTCGGAGGCGCCGATCGCCAGAAAGCCAAGCTTATTTGTGAGCGGCTGAATGAAGCGGGCTTCAGTGCCAAGCTCATCAATGAGAAGGACAGGCTGGCAGGTGTGCATCCGAAAAATATTGTCAATCGAACGAAAAGGGAAAAGGGTCTGCAATTGGAAATAAGCACGGCACAGCGAAAAGCATTGTTCTCTAATTTTGGCTGCCGTGATCAAAGCTACACACAAAATGATCTGTTTGATCGATATGTGGATGCCGTTAAGCTTGGTTTTTTGAACCAATGAAATTGGACCTGCACGATCAGCCTATTCCTTCATACGCTGGGGTTGTGCGAAAGTGTAGGGAGGAATGAATCATGTTTTATCATATTAAAGAGCTTCAATACCAAGCGAAGCCTGCTCATCCCGATCCTGTTTATGCGAAAAAACTTCAAGAGGTGCTGGGCGGCCAATTTGGTGAAATTAGCGTTATGATGCAGTATTTGTTTCAGGGGTTTAACTGCAGGGCGGATGCTAAGTATAAAGATTTGTTATGTGATGTGGGAACGGAAGAGATTGGGCACGTAGAAATGCTGGCTACGATGATTTCCAGGCTTGTGGACAATGCACCCGCTGATGTACAGGAGGATGCTTATAAAAGCAATCCAGCTGTTGCAGCAGTCATGTCAGGGATGAATCCTCAGCATGCTATTGTGTCCGGCTTGGGCGCGATGGCATCAGATAGTGAGGGCTATCCGTGGAATGCCAAATACATCATCTCAAGCGGAAATCTGTTGGCTGATTTTCGCGCTAACTTAAATGCGGAAGCACAAGGACGCCTTCAGGTGACACGGCTTTATGCCATGACTGATGATCCTGGGGTAAGAGATATGCTGTCATTTTTGATTGCAAGGGATACTTATCATCAAAATATGTGGTATGCGGCAATTAAAGAGCTGGAAGAAAGAGAACGGGATATTGTGGTTCCAACGACGTTCCCGCGTGAGCTCGAAAAGCAGGAAGTGTCCTATGATCTGTTTAACTTTTCCAGAGGGGATGAAAGCTCACAAGGAAGATGGGCTCATGGCGAAGCCTTTGACGGCCGGGGAGAGTTCAGGTATATTCCCGCTCCGATTGCGTTCGGGCCTGCGCCTCGTCTTAAACCGGCGCCAATGTGGGTGCATAATACAGTTCCCCCAATGTCGAAATGTTAGTTCTCTTCTGGGCTGAGGATATTTTCCTCAGCCCATATTGATCAGCTGTATTTGCCGATATGATATAACGCTTTTTCCTCAGCGACCTGCAAGTGCTGCTGCTCGCCTTCCTCGTACGCATTTGGCCGCTTGTGTGATAATAAGTAAGCGAGCCGCTTCTGAAATTGAATACCTGCTTTACGCCGTTCAAACATTTCAAGCCTTTTTTCCGCAAATTCCTTTGTTACCCGGAAAACCGCTGCAATTGTCGCGAGCGCCTGGCTTCTCCATTGCGGCAGTTCCATCTGCAACAGCATAAAGGTTGGCACACAGAAGTGGTACATAAATTGATTTGCCTGAAATTCCTGCAGTTCCCGAAAGAGCTTGTTCATCTGAAAATGATTGCCTGCATGCTTTAACACATGGCACAGTTCGTGGCCAAAATCCTCCCATTGCTCTTCCCGTGATTTTCTCTGGTTCAACACGATACTGTACATGCCGTCGTATTTGACCATCATGCTCCCCATATCCTCAAAATGAACCCAAATATCCAGATCCTTTGCGATTTTCAGCATATCAATGTGATGTGGGGAGGTGATGCCCAGCCGGCTGTACAAATTTTTCACGTATTCCTCCAGATGTGATAAGTAATCTCCCAATTGAATACTCCCTTTCGAACGTGTGTTCTTTTTTGGCGAGAAAGAAAAGCCCTTATAGGACTGGAAAGCGTGTAGAAATCTTTCCCTTTTCTTTAAAAAATAAACTCTTTTTTCTTTATATCGGTCTATTTTTTTTATGTTTTAGAGAACAGAGAACGATTTATTTATTTTTCGGTTTGCGGTTCTTCTCTTTTTCTTTTAAATACTTGATAAATTCGATGGCCTGCTGTTTGCTTTCCGGGGAGAAATCCTGCATATCGCGGTACGCAAGCTGCAAGTCGGGATCTGAGAACACGTCGTCCTCGGATGTTTTGTCTTTTCCTGTTAATAAATAATCAGTTGTTACCTGAAAGTAATCAGCCAGCTTTTGGAGTGTGTCGTAATCAGGTTCGCTTCGCCCGTTTTCATAGTGGGAATATCGTGCCCGTGACACACCGATGTGAGATGCGATTTCTTCCTGTGTCCTTTTCCCTCTGAGACTCTTCAATCTGCCGCCTATCATACTATGACCTCTCTTTTTTAACTCCCTAAGTTACTTATGATTATAGATACAATATGTATCAAAATAAAGTCATGATAAAAAAAGTATCAAAAATAACTTGATGATACGAATTGTATCGTTTATACTTGGTAACAGTTGATACGAAATGTATCAAAAAATGATCAGGAGAGTGATTACATGTATCCGATCCAAATTGTTTTTAGTGAAAATCCCATAGATCAGCGCCATCTCGGACAATCCGGCGGCACTATTTCGTTTACGGCATGCGGCCTTCCGGTATTCCATTTTGAAACGCAGGAGCAGTTTCAAACCTACATGATGTTAAAAGGAGAAACGGCATACAATGAAAACCGATAAAAGCTATCCTTTTCCTACGTATTCAGGGTTGTTGAATTCAGAACATTATGACAAAATTGGTCCAGCGCTTTGGCTGTTTCTTTGGTTCATCAGCTCAACAACAAAAGAAATTGAAAAAGACGGTGTAAGCTGGGGAATTGTGCTAGGCCATAAGCCATTAAAAGCGAGAGAAATGGCTGCTGTATTCGGTGTGAGTGAAAAAACCGTCAGAAGATGGCTGGAGCTTCTGGAAAGCCATGAATACATAAAGGCTGTCCGTGCGCCCTACGGACTGATCATTTCGGTAAAGCATTCCAAAAAATTCAGCTTCAGATCGGACAGAACTGTACACGGGGGCATAAAGGAACGGCCATTTTCGCCGCAGGCTCCGGACACAGACGTCCGATCAGATAAAGATAAAACAAACACATATACTGCTGCTGATGATGCAGTGGATCACATTGCGAAGCGGTTTAAACAATTACGGTCGGCTCAAGAAGGACGCACCGTGTATCCTTCCTCAAGAGATTATCAAGCCATCGCCCGTATTGTCGCCATCGGCGTTCCTGTGACGCAAACAATCAAATGGCTGGAGGAATGCTTTCAAGCCTTTGAAAACCGGCGGACCGCCGCTTCGGAAACAATCAAGGCCTTTCGCTACTGCTCGAAATTCATCGAGGACCGATTTTTCGCGCAGCAAGCCAAAAAGAATGCCGCAATTCAACCTGAGAGGATGGAAAGACATGAAAAAACGAACAATCGAGCAAATTTTGGACGAGCTGAGAAGAGGGAGACGTCCATTACTGGCGGACAAACCGGCCGAATCAGACGCAAGCCGGTATGATTGCCCGCGATGCAAGGATCAGGGAGGCTATCTCATCAGGCAGAACGGCATGGAAGTCTGGACGATGTGCAGCTGCATGGCAGAACGGAAGGTGAAGCGGCTGCTAGGTGCGAGTGAGATTACCCCCGCCTTCAGACAGCTGGGCTTCAAGGAATTCGGCATCGAGGGAAAGCCGCAGGCCATAAAAGACGCGTTTGAATGTGCAAAAGAATATGTGGCGGATTATGAACAAATCAAGGACAGCCGGAAAAACAGCATTGCTCTTTTAGGACAGCCGGGATCAGGGAAAACGCACCTTTTGACCGCTGCTGCCAATGAATTGATGAGAACAATCCATGTGCCGGTCATTTATTTTCCGTTCGTAGAAGGCTTTACTGATCTAAAAAATGACTTTGATCTTTTGGAAGCAAAACTGAGCCGAATGAAGCAGGCAGATGTGCTGTTCATAGATGATCTGTTCAAACCGGTTAACGGCAAACCCCGTGCCACAGATTGGCAACTAGAGCAAATGTATTCGGTACTCAACTACCGCTACTTAAACCATAAACCCATTTTGCTATCCAGTGAGCTGACGATTGAAACACTTGTCCGGGTTGATGAAGCGCTCGGTACGAGAATTTACGAAATGTGCAGCGACTACTTGGTGATTATCAAAGGGGCAGCCTACGAGCTTAACCACAGATTGGAGGGCGTCAGATAATGTGTAAGCTTTGTCAAACAAAGAAAGTCATTGTGGAACATACCGGGATTGGAACCGTTTTTCATCCGTGTCCGAATTGCCGGTCCGGCACGGATTTAACGCCGGTCATTCAAAAGCTGGAACAAATGCTGACAGCGGGAAAAGCGAGGCTGAATGTCCGTGATTAGACAGCTGACTGCCCTGGTTGCTTTGCTGTTTCGGGCAAAGCGAACCGAAAAAAACATTGAACAATGGTATCAGGATGACGGGAAGTGAAAGTGATGGCAAAAAAACAAGCTGAGAAAAGCCCTGCACCATGGCGTGCTGTCCCATGCGGGGATACGAAACCGATCTATATTTATTCAGCTTACAGTGAGGAAGAAAAAGAAAGATTCCCCTATTCAAACGGCCGGCTGATCGCCGCTGTCTTTGACCTCAGCTCTTTTTCGCAAAAAAGCAATGCCGCTTTGATGGCCGCTGCGCCTGAACTGCTGGAAGCATGCAAAGCATCTCTAGATTTTCTAAAAGGGGATTCTGTTCATTCTAAGGAACGCATCATTCAGCTATTGGAAAAAGTCAAAACAATCGCTGCACCGGGAAGGGAGGAAAAGAAACATGATCAATCCTAAAAAGCTGCCGCATATCGATTCCATCACATTGGAGAGCCAGCTGGAGGACGGAAAAATCCATGTCATTATTGTAGACGGCATCAAGCAAGAAGCATGGATCACAGAAGCGCCGGAGCACGGAAAAACACTCGTCGAAACGAGAAAGGGAGATCTTGCCCGTGTGGAATTTGAAATCGGCTTCAAATTAAATTAAAGCGAAAAAAAAGAATACGTCCAAGACGGAAAGCCTGCGGACACTGATCAACTGCACAGCATTTGTGCGTTGATTGGTGTCCGTTTTTTATTGCCAAAAATGAGGAGGATCATAGAATGCAAGACTTACTATTTGAATATAAACGCACACTCAAACAAACAAGAACACAATATAAACCGCTCGCTGAAGCAGATGAATCCGTGCTCTCTGCTGAAGAGCTGAAGGATAAAAAAATCATCAGAAATATGATTACTGATCTTGAATATGTAACAGAATGGCTTGAAAAAGGAAGACAACCCGGCATCAGACGGGCGATTGACCGTCGTGATGCCTACCAGCGGCTGATGATCAAAGATCCGAGAATCATCGAATCATTTTCCAGCACTATGATGGTTGAGCCGGACGGACAGGTATCAGAAGAAGACAGAGAGAGAATTCAAGAAGCATTAGCCCTGTTAACGGACAGAGAAAAAGAAATGTTTTTGCTGCATAAGGTAGAGTGCTTTTCTTATGAACGGATCGCTGATCTTCTCGGCGTGAAAAAATCAACTGTGCAAACGACCATCAAACGGGCGATCGCAAAGATGCAAAGACAGCAGGAAGAAATGAATCGATCGCTTGCCTGAGCTTGTCATACGTTTGCCACCTATAAGTGAATAGAGCATGACACATAAGCGGCTGGCGGGTTCAGCCGCTTTTATGAATAGACATCCATGCTGGAGGTGGCGGTGATGCCGTAGCATGAAAACACAACAGCGCGAACAAGCATTCGCAATCTATCGACAACATCAGGGAAACATCACAAATCGGGCGATCGCGGACACAATCGGCGTTTCTGCAAAAACGATCGGCATCTGGAAAAAACAAGACAAATGGAAAGAGGCTTTGTTTTCAGAAACCAGAAACGAACCAAAACAGCGCCGGATAGACAATGATGAATTAAATGAACGCCAGCGGCTGTTTTGCCTGTATTACGTCAAAAGCTTCAATGCCACACAGTCAGCAATCAAAGCGGGCTATTCTCCGGACAGCGCCCATGTGACGGGCAGCCGGCTGTTAAGGAATGAAAAGGTCGCTGCTGAAATCAGACGCATAAAAAAAGAAATGGTCAATGAAATGTTTATTGAAGCGATGGACGTGCTTCAGGTTTATATCAAGATCGCATTTGCAGATATTACGGACTATGTGACCTTCGGAAAAAAAGAGGTTCAGGCTGTCGGGAAATCGGGACCGCTGTTTGATGAAGATGATAACCCGATTATGAAGGAAATCAGCTTTGTCGATGTCAAAGATTCCGGGCTCGTTGACGGCACCATTGTGACGGAAGCAAAGCTCGGCAAAGAAGGCATCGCCATCAAGCTGGCCGATAAAATGAAGGCGCTCGAGAAACTGTCCTTATATTTTGATTTGTTTCCGGATCAATTTAAACAAAAAATTGAAAACGAGAAATTGAAGCTTGCCAAACAAAAAGCGGAGAAAACAGATGACAGCCAAGCGCCGCTTGAAATCATGATCAAACGAAAAGAGGGCAAATCATGATTGTAAAAGAAATCAACCCTCATTTCGAAGATTACGTGTTCAATTGGGAGCAGACGTACCAGTTTCTCGTCGGCGGCTACGGCTCATCCAAAAGCTATCATACCGCATTGAAAATCGTGTTAAAGCTGCTGAAGGAAAAACGGACGGCCCTTGTCATCCGCGAGGTATTCGATACCCATCGGGATTCAACGTTTGCCTTGTTCCAAGAGGTAATCGAAGAGCTCGGCCTCACAAAGGCTGTGGCATCCCTTTCTTCCCCGCTGCAGATGCGGTTTCAAAACGGCAGCCGAATCATGTTCAAAGGAATGGATAATCCGGCAAAATTAAAATCAGTTCATAACATTTCATTAATATGGATTGAAGAATGCTCAGAGGTGAAGTATGAGGGCTTTAAAGAATTAATCGGCCGTCTTCGCCACCCTGAGCTGAAGCTTCATATGATCTGCACCACCAATCCCGTCGGCACCTCCAATTGGACGTACCGGCATTTTTTTCGGGATGAACGCAATAATCGGTTCGTGCTGGATGACAGCGAGCTTTACGAAAAGCGGACGATTGTGAAGGGAGATACGTATTATCACCATTCCACTGCTAACGACAACCTCTTCCTCCCAGAAAGCTATGTGAAACAGCTTGACGGACTTAAGGAGTATGATCCTGACCTGTACCGGATTGCCCGCAAAGGCCGATTCGGCGTCAATGGGATCAGGGTGCTGCCGCAGTTCGAGGTACTCCCGCATGATCAAGTGAAAAAATGTATCGCAGCCATCAGCAAGCCAATCTTTCGCACAGGCATGGATTTTGGATTCGAGGAATCCTATAATGCCGTCGTCCGGCTTGCTGTCGATCCTGAAAAAAAATACCTCTACATTTATTGGGAGTATTATCAAAACAAAATGACAGATGACAGGACGGCTGATGAGCTGCGTGAGTTTATTGAGACACAGGAATTGATCAAAGCCGACTCGGCTGAGCCGAAAAGCATTCAATATTTCCGCCAGCAGGGCTTTCGGATGGTTGGAGCCAGAAAGTTTCCCGGCTCCAGGCTTCAATATACCAAAAAGGTAAAACGGTTCAAAAAAATCTTCTGTTCGGACCGCTGTGAAAATGTCATCTATGAGCTCAAGACACTTACGTATGCCAAAGATAAAAACGGAGCTCTGATTGAGGATGAATTCACGATTGACCCGCATACGCTTTCTGCCATTTGGTATGCGCTTGATGATTATGAGGTTGCTGATATGAAAGAGACAGCACACAAACGAATCCGGCCGAACCGAGAAAGGAGGAGGTCATAAATCATGCACAATCAAACAGTCAGAGCCACTGTATTTAAAGCCAATGCCGCCGCTCCACAGACAAAGCAAATCTATGAAGATGACTTTTCTGAGCTGTACGGAGAGGACATTATCGCTCCGCCCTACAATATCACCGAGCTCAAAACCATTGCCGAATACTCGACCATTCTTCAGCAATGCATTGATGCATACAGAGTAAATATTACAGGTTTTGGATTCGATGTTGAGTACACATTTGATGTCAACGCGAGTGATGTCGATCAGGCAAAAAAGAAAAAAGCAGAAAAAGACTGGGCCAGACTTGAAGCCTTTTATAAATGCCTTCATTTTGATGAATCAGCCGAAACGATTTTAGGATATGCCATCGAAGACAGGGAAAAAACAGGAAACGGTTTTATGGAAGTGCTGCGCGATGGGATGGGAAAACCGGCTGGGATCGAATATTTAGATGTGAAGAATATGCGTGTATGCGGTGCCGGTGAACCTGTCGAGGTTTCATTTGTATATGAGGAAAATGGAAAAATGAAAAGAATCAAGCGGCAAAAACGCTTTCGAAAATATGTGCAGATGATCAACGGAAAGAAAGTATTTTTCAAAGAATACGGTGATCCCCGAAAAATGGACATGCGCACGGGTGAATATGTGAGCGCATTGGCAGAGAAGTATCAAGCGAATGAAGCCATTCACCTCAAAATCGGAAGCGGCGTATACGGCGTGCCCCGCTGGGTCGGCAATATTGTCAATTTATACGGAGCCCGAAAAGCGGAAGAGCTCAATTTTATGTATTTTAAACAGGGCCGTCACGTTCCCGCTGCCATCACAGTGGAAAACGGGATGCTGTCGGAAGCTTCTTACCGGGAGCTGCAGGAATACATGAACGATCTTGAAGGTGTGGAAAACGCCCATAAATTTCTCTTGATTGAAGCGGAAGGTATCGCAAAAGAGAAGGATCTTCACGGTGGCGAGGATATTACGCCGGTTTCCGTGGAAATCAAATCCTTGGCGGAAATTCTCCAAAACGACGCCCTGTTTCTTGAATACGATGAAAAAAGCAGAAATAAGCTGCGTTCGGCGTTCCGCCTCCCGCCGCTGTATACGGGCGAGGCTCAGGAATACAACCGTGCGACAGCTGATACGGCTAGAAAAATTACGGAGGAGCAGGTCTTTCAGCCGGAGCGAAAAACGCTCGTGAATAAACTGAACACGCTGCTATTGCCGGAGCTGAATATCCATGACGTCAGACTGACATTAAAAGGACCGGACTTTCGTGATCCGCTTGAGATTGCGAAAGTGCTCGGTCCTTTTATTACAGCCGGAGCCGTTTCGCCGAATGATTTACGCGACCTTGCCGGACGGGTGCTTGGCAAAACGCTGGAGGAGTGGCCTGAGGAAATCTACAAACGGCCTGCAGGACAGGATGCGGAAAAGACAAACCTGGCTGCGCTCATGCAGGAGCTGAAAGAAAGCATCGAAGCGATCAAAACGTCCTGAAGGGAGGTGAATCAAGCAGGTGGCGCGGGAATTAAGAAATGCCAAAATCAGCTTTGTCAGTTATGTAGACAAGGCAGCTAACCAGACAGAATTTTTCTTTACGAAGTCAGACGGACCTCCGTCATTTGAAAAAAAGGTTCGGCTGTTTACAAAAAGTGAACAGGATGAACAAAAGCTCGTGTACGGAATCGTGTATGAGCCTGATGTTCCTGATGCCCACGGTGATTTTATGACCGCCGAGGAAATTGAAAAAGCGGCCCACGGCTTTCTCGCAGAAGCACGGGAGATTGATATCAATCACAGCTTTGAGGGCGGAACCGGCGTCGTGGTCGAGTCATATGTGGCGCCCGATAATTTTACGATCGGGTCTAAGCGGATTACAAAGGGCTCGTGGGTGCTCGTGACAAGAGCGTCTGACGAGGTGTGGGAACAGATTAAGGCCGGAATTATCACCGGCTACAGCATGGCGGGCACTGCTGACGTGTATGAGGAAGAACCGGTTGAAAAATCGGGATTCTTCAGTGTTTTCAAGCAAATGCTGGCTGACAAAACAGGGAAGGAGACTGAAGAAATGAGAAAAGAAGACATGAGAGAATCATTCGAGCATGCGCTTTACCCTTTGCTCAAACGGCTTGAGCGGATTGAAAAGAATACAGACACGGAGGAAAAGCCGGAGCAGACGGGTGATGATGAGCGTCTGAAAAAGCTCGTCGAGGACATGCTCGCTCCGCTGATCGAACGAATCGAAGCTTTGGAAAAAGCGCGAGGCGCGTCTAAGCAGACAGCGGACGATGCGGGCGGCAATACAGAGCAAGTCAAAAAATCAATCTGGAGCGGACTGCTGTAAACCAGTCATAGAGGAGGAAATCAATTGAGAAATCAAGAGATCATTCGGAAAGCGGAAATGTCGCTTTCAGCTTTAAAAAGCGGCGGGCTTATGAATCCTGCACAAGCATCGGCTTTTATCCGCATGGTGCAAAATACGCCGACCATTTTCAGTGAATCCCGCGTGATTCAAATGGAAAATGACTCGCAAAAATTTGAAAAAATCGGCTTCGGTCAGCGTATTCTGCGGACTGCGCAAGAAGGAAAAGCACTGTCAAACGACGAGCTGACAGTTCCAACGACAAGCACGGTCCAATTGAACACGAAGGAAGTCATTGCGGAAATTAACATTACGTATGACACACTCGAAAACAATATTGAAAAAGACGGCCTGCAGCAGACGATCATGCAGATTTTAGCAGAGCGCGCAGCAGTTGATATTGAAGAGCTGATCGTTAACGGCGATACAGCATCAGCTGATCCGTATCTGGCACAGCTGGACGGCATCCGTAAACAGGCGGTTTCCCATATCGTTGACATGAACGGTGAAGAACTGTCCAGAGCAACATTCAAGAAAGGCTTAAAGGCAGTTCCGCCAAAATATTTGCGCATCCCTCAGGAATTCAGATTCTATACGTCTCACGGCTTAGAAGTTGAATGGAAGGACCGCGTGGCAGACCGCCAGACAAACCTTGGGGACCAGGCTGTTCAGGGCGGCTTGTCAACAGCATTCGGCGTACCGGTCAAAGGGGTATCCAATATTCAGCCGTACACAGTCGGTGAGGGAGACGCGCAATATGACGCTTCTGATATCATTCTCACACATCCGAAAAATATCATTCTCGGCTTCTCCCGCAATATCCGAATTGAAGTCGACAAAGACATCCGCTCCCGTAAATTCATTATTGTCTTAACGGCCAAGCTGGACAGCAAGTTCGAGGAAGAGGATGCCTGCGCGAAATTAATTAACGTAAAAGAATAATAGAAACGAGGTGGTCAGCTCATGCTCATTGAACCGACTGACGTAGCCTCCTATTCGGTCTATGATCGGGTGAAAAACAGGCCGGAAGAGTTGCTGGCGCAGGATATCATCGAGGCGGAAGCAGAAGCGGCTCTCATCACGGGCCACCGCTTTGAAGACAGCTTGTATGATCCGCTGCCCGGCAAGGTGAAGTTGGCTTTAGTAAAGCTTGCCCAGTATTTTGCGCTTGTCAACAGCGATGAATCTGCCTCATCAAGCTATCAGTCTGAGAAAATGGGGGATTATTCCTACACGGTTTCCGGAGAAGGCGGGATTCAGCGGCCTGAGGTGTATCATTTGCTCGAAGAGTTTATCACGCCGGGCTACGTCCCTGAATCCTCCAGACTGAAGGTGAGATCTTTATGAGCTACAAGCAGATGCTCATTCACCGTTGCGACATTTATCATGAAGCAGCGCAAGCGCCGTCTGCTGGCCGATTCGGGATTCCGGCAGATAAGCTGCAGCCGGTGATTTCATATCCGGATACACCCGATGAACAAGATGTCCCTTGCTATTTTACCGAAAAAACACAGCAGCTGGTCCAGGCGGAGCCCGATCAAACTGTATATCACAGCTTTCTCGTCCATTTTCCGTTGTCAGCGGACATCCGCGTAAACGATAAAATCATGTGGGAGAATCATAAATATATACTAAAGCTGCCGAAAAGGATCAGACAACATCATTGGGAAGTCATTGCGGTCAGAGATGAAAGCCTATGAAAATAGCGGGACTGAACCAGCTAAACACAACATTAAAAGAAGCAGCTTCAGGCGGCTTTTCCCGACAGGCGTCCCGGTGGCTTGAGGAGTGCGGGCAAGATTTTCTGGAAATCGTCCAATCTGAGCTCATCAGCACACAAACGATTGATACAGAGAAACTCCTCCGCTCGTTCGAAAAAGGGGCGGAGGATAATCTCTGGATTGTGCAAAGCGGCGGGCTTTCGCTTGAGGTCGGAACACAGCTTGATTACGCCTCATTTCTTAATGACGGCCATTGGACGTCAAAAGAAGACGTGAGATGGGTGCCGGGGCATTTTCAAGGCTCACGGTTTATTTATGATCCCGCGTCTTCAACGGGAATGGCGCTCAAGAGAAAATGGATTGCGGGCTCGGGCTACTGGGATCATGCGCTGCTTTTATATGAGCAGCTGTTTGAAACATCGCTGGAAAGCAAACTGCGCCAGTGGCTGAAGAAGCTGTAAAGGAGGAGCAGGATGAACAGCGAAACAGGGTCGATTATGGCATTTTTGTACAGCCGTTGGCCTGTACTCATTTATGAACGCGAGCTGCCTGATCACTTTCAGATACCGTCGTTATACGTCCCATCGCCTTCTGTGTTTGAGGAAACAGATACGGTCTCCACTTTTAAAAAAACCTACAGTCTCAATGTGAAGCTGTTTCATCTTGACTCCGTACAGGCACTGGATGAAGCGGACAGGCTCGCGGATGCCATCAGAGAAGCGAGAAATATGGTTCCGCTGCTCAGTGAATCTGGAGAGAAGACAGGGGATAAAATCCGCATCTCCCGAATCGAGACAAGGGTAGGAGACAGAGGCGAGGCGGTCATGGTGATCAGGTGGAGCAGCCGGTATTATTATCACAAAACAAAACAGCCTGTCTTACAGGATATCGACATGAACAGCGGGGTGAAATAAGCGGTGGCAAAGGACAAACAACATAAAAAGGCTGTACATACAGAGAGCAGGGAAGCTCTTTTTGATACAGCGGATTTGATTAAGCACGCAAAGGAGCTGTTCGGCGTTAAGCCGGATATTCTTCAGGGGGCTTTATTTGGCGTGGATCAAACACGTATGACGAAATCAGAAGCCAATCAATTGATTCAAACATTTCTAAACGAGGAGGTCATGTCATCATGAATGGCGGAACATTTACAACAGGCAAAGAAAAAGAACGTGCAGGCATTTATTTTAACTTTAAAACGACAGCACAGGAGCGGGTGTCACTCGGAGAACGGGGAACAGTCGCACTCCCGGTCGCATCAAGCTGGGGGGAAGCGAAAACGTTTGTCTCCATTTCCAGCGTTGAGGATTTAAATAAAAAGGTGGGCCTCAGCATTGATGATCCATCATTATTGCTTTTGCGTGAAGCAAAGAAAAATGCGAAAACGGTATTAATGTACCGTCTAACCGAAGGTGTCCGAGCGTCTGCTGATATTGCCGAAGGTGTCAAAGCGACTGCTGTATATGGCGGATCAAAAGGAAATGACATCATCATCCGCATTAACCCAAATGTGCTCGATGCTGCTTCTTTTGATGTCACAACGTATATGGATGAGTCAGAGGTCGATAAACAGACCGTCAAAAAAGCGGAAGAATTAACAGCTAACGGGTATGTCACCTTTAGCGGAACAGGCGATCTTTCTTCAACGATTCCGCTCACTGGATCAGAAGGAGAGACTGCAGCTGAATCTCTGAATGCCTCAGCAGGGATCCGTTTATCCGGCGGTACGGATAAAGCCCCTGTCAACTCCGACTATACGGATTTCTTAGCCGCGGCTGAGACGGAGAGCTTTGATGTGATTGCGCTTCCTGTTGCAGAAGGCGACCAGCTGAAGGCGACATTTGCTGCATTTATTAAGCGCCTGCGCGACGAACAAGGACAAAAAGTGCAGGGGGTTACAGCGAATTATGCCGGTGACTATGAAGGCATCATCAACGTAACAGAAGGTGTGCTGCTCGAAGATGGCACGGAAGTTACGCCGGACAAAGCAACAGCTTGGGTAGCTGGAGCGAGCGCAGGAGCAACCTTTAACCAATCGCTGACGTTCGTTGAGTACGAAGGCGCCGTTGATGTGTTACACCGCCTTGACCACGATACGATTGTTGAACGTCTGGGCAAAGGAGAATTTTTATTCACATTCGACGCTCGTGACAAGTCCGTCAGTGTAGAAAAGGACATTAACTCGCTTGTTACGTTCACAGCTGAGAAAAACAAGAAATTTGCGAAAAACAAAATCGTTCGTGTCCTGGATGCTGTAAATAACGATTTAACACGCGAGCTGAAAGCCCTAATCAAATCAAGAAAAGGCAGCGGAAGCGATATTCCGGCATCTGAAGACGGACTTCAGTATGTGAAAACGATGATCACCCAATACATGACAACGCTTCAGGATGCGGGCGGCATCACCGGCTTTGATTCTGATGAAGATATCACCATTTCAATGAATGAAGACCGTGACGGCTTCTTGATTGACCTGGCCGTACAGCCTGTCGACGCTGCAGAAAAATTCTACTTTAATGTGGAGGTAAACTAATATGGCATTAAAAGCACAAAACACAATCTCAGGAAAAGAAGGCCGTTTATTCCTCGATGGGGAGGAAATGGCGCACATCAAAACTTTTGAAGCAAACGTCGAGAAAAACAAGTCTGAAGTAAACATTATGGGCCGCCGCATGACAGGCCATAAAACAACAGGGGCAAATGGAACAGGGACCGCAACGTTCTACAAAGTCACATCAAAATTCGTGCTATTGATGATGGACTATGTCAAAAAAGGCAGCGACCCTTACTTCACGCTCCAAGCCGTGCTGGATGATCAATCCTCCGGCCGCGGCACAGAGCGAGTCACGCTGTACGACGTCAACTTTGACTCTGCCAAAATCGCAAGCCTTGATGTCGATTCAGAAGCGTTAGAAGAAGAAGTGCCATTTACATTCGAAGACTTCGACGTGCCTGAAAAGCTATCTGACACGTTTTAATCAAAGCTGAACAAGCCATTACGCAGGCCTTTCTCAGAAAGGTCTGTTTTTTACACGATGAAATCAATCAAAAGACAAGGGAGTTTTTTACATGAGCGAGAAGAACGAAAACGTATATGATCTTTCCTTTTTTATGCCGGGAAAAACAATTGAAGCTGAAGAAATCAAAGTGCCGATCTCAAAGCGTTTTGTTGATAAAAAAGGGAATGTCATTCCGTTTATTTTAAAACCAATTACTACTGAACGGATTGATGAATTAGAGAAAGAAAACACCACATTTAAAAATGTGAAAGGCCGCGGCCGCGTCAAAGATTTAGACTCCCAGCGCTTTTATGCGAGAATTGCCATCGAATCTACTATTTATCCTGATTTTCGTTCAAAAGATTTAAGGGAAGCATACAAAACTGCGGATCCGGTAGAAGTTGCCAAACGTGTATTATCTGTTGGGGGAGAGTATGCGAACTGGCTGAATAAAGCAATTGAAATCAATGGTTTTGAAGATGATCTTGAAGATCTAGAAGAAGAAGCAAAAAACTAGTAAAGGATGGCGATAAAGAAGCTGTGTATTTGTACTATGCAATGCATGAGCTTCATTACTCGCCATCCCAACTTCTTGAATTATATGAAGCACCAAAACATTTTAAAGCTCTTTTATTTGGGTTGATAGGTTATAAGCTAGATCTATTAGAAAAAGAATCAAGGAGAGGAGGGAACTAATATCGCAAAATTAACAGCCCGTTTTGATCTCGAAGACAAGGTATCTAAAAAACTAAAACGGATACATAAAGGATTCCAAGAGGTCGAAAAAAAAGTCAAAACCATTAATCGGCAAATCAAAATCAGTATCAGAGCGGAAGATCAGGCATTTTACCGGCTGAGAAAAATAAACGACTATATCATTTTGAAATTCGCGAAATCGCTTGAAATTAAAGTTGTACTTGATGACCAAGTCACTTCAAAGCTTGATGCAATTGAAAGAAAACTTAAACGGCTGCCAAAAGAAACGAAGCTGACTGTCTCTTTGGTAGACCGGACAGCAGCTGCGTATAAAAAAATAAAGAAGATGCTATCTAATCAAAAGCTATCATTCCTTTTGATTCCAGATGACAAGGTTACTTCTACAGTTAAAAGGATTATCGGTTATATTAAGAAAAATTTGAAAAACGGATACACAGTAAAACTAAAGGTCATCGATGAAATCACCAAAACAGTTAATCGATTAACAGCCCTTCTAAGGAAATTTGAAAAAACCTATTATGTAAAAGTGGTTGTTAAGACAAAAATATCAGACAAAATCAATAAAAAAGAAAGCCCGATTAACAAAGAAACTTCTAAGAAAGAATCAGACAAATCCTCAGATAAAGGCTCTGATAAAAGCTCAGATCAAAAACCTGGATGGGTCGGAAAAATAAAAGGCTGGCTGAAGGATTGGTGGACAAAATCAGCTTGGCCTTGGATTAAAGATTCACTCAATGAAATAGGCAAAGCTTTTTTGGATCGTTTCAAAGAGAGATTGATAGAAAAGCTGAAAAATGATGTGTTTGATAAGATCATTGATAAAATTCTAGGACCACAAAAAAAGGACGATTCTGGTGAAAATTCTGACACAGATAAAAAAGTCCTTAACCGTAATACAGGAGGAAATTGTTGCTGCGACTGCTGTGAAGGCGGCGGCCTCAATCCGAGCACTAAAAATAAAAAAACCTATAGAAAAAAGAAAAGTCCCACAAAGGCTCCAAACAGAACACTCAAGGTTCCTGGAGAGGTGATAAGAAGACGCCAAAGCGGCACACCTGCTGAAAGTGCACCTAGGACCTCGGGTTCCAAGTTAAAGAACTGGCTTGGAGGCTTAAAATCGCTAGGGAAGGATTCATCCAAACTAGGTAAAGCGTTCAGAGGAATGGGAAAGGCTGTTCCATACGTAGGATCTGCTTTAGCAGTGTTTGATTTAGCTGGAATCAATAAAGATAATGCTGGCGAAAAGGTTGGTTCAATCGGAGGACGCATTGCCGGAGCGGAAGCTGGTGCAACAGCCGGAGCGGAAGCTGGTGCAACGATTGGATCTTTCGTTGGTCCGGAAGGTACAGCAATCGGCGGGGCAATTGGTGGAATTGGCGGCGGATTAGTAGGCGGAATCGGCGGCGAAGAAGCAGGTAAGAACATTGGTAAGATGTTTGATACTTCTAAGTTAAAGGAGAGCATAAGCAATTCACTATTTAACAAAGAGTGGTGGAGTGGAAAATGGAACTCCATTTCTGATACTGCCAATGGGGCTATTACTTGGATTGAAGATACATGGAGTAAAGTTTCAACTTGGTTTGACCAGTATGTGTTTACACCTATTTATAATGTTGCTGTACCTGTGATTAATTTTATAGTAGGATTATTCGCCTATGCATGGGATGGCATATTGGCAGTATGGAACATTGTCTACCCGTGGTTTAAGGATAACGTGTGGGATCCAATAAGCGGAGCAGTTACTAATGTTGCTACAACGATATGGACTGGGTTGTGCAACGCCTGGACGGTTATTTCAGGCATATGGTCTACTGTTTCAACATGGTTTATGGACAATGTGTGGAATCCTGTAAGTGAAGCCGTAACCACTGCGGCAACATGGATTTGGAGTAAGATCAATGATGCATGGACAATGATTTCCAATATTTGGATAGGTGTATCAAATTGGTTTTATGATAATGTATGGAACCCGATCGTCACAAAAGTAGAAGATATTAAAACTTCAATAAAAGAAAAATTCGATGATGCAAGGAAATTTTTTGAGGATGCATGGGATGGAATTGAAACTTGGTTTAATGAACATGTGAAAGATCCATTGGTTAAAGTATCAGAGAAAATTGCTGAGAAATTTCAATGGCTATTCGATTTAAAAGATTCAGTTGGAGGTTTCGTTGCAAAAGTAATACACAGGGGGGAGGAGGTTACTCACCTCAAGAAAAAACCTAGCAAAAAGGATTCGAAAGAGAAAAAAACTAGTTCCAAAACAATTACTAATAACATTTTTGCTCAATCTCCATCAAATAATAATATGACTGTTTTTCAACAAGCACTGGATCAGAACGCCACAGGCGGCTACATCACCAAACCAACCATCTCTTGGATCGGTGAAGCCGGCAAGGAATTCGTTATCCCGGTTGATAACAACCGAGGCCGCGGTAAAATGCTCCTTTCACAAGCGGCGTCTAAGCTGGGGATGCAAGTCGTAGACGACATGGGAGCCGCTTCGTCTTCCGGTGGAAGTCCGGTATCTGTTTCAGGAGGAGCAGCTGTCAGTCCATTATCAGGCTCGGTCACCCCGGCAATGAACACTGCAAATCTGACTGGCCAAGCGTCCACACTCGGACAGCAATTTTCAGAAGGCTTTGGTAAAGGTATCAGCAACCAACCTGTCAAAATGGAGGACTGGAAAAAGAAAAACATCAATACGCCATTTACACAAATGATTTCTGCTTCACCAAATTACGGTAAACAAATGGTAAGCGGGTATGCCAAGGGCCAAAACGGCACTGCAACCGGAACGGACGGCTTTTTGCAATCAAAAGTTAAAACGCCGTACCAAGCCACTGTGAGCAAATCGTCTTCATGGGGCACAGGAACGGTCAAAGGCTTTGCGCAAGGACAAAACTCAACCCAAACAGGCACAGCACAATATGTCAGCACACATGTTGACAAACCGTTCCTGCGTTCAAAAGACACATCGAATAGCTGGGGTTCAGGCATGGTCGGAAACTTTGTGACAGGCATGAATTCTAAATCCAGTGAAGTAAAACAAGCGGCAAAGGATATGGCCAAGAGAGTGGAGCAGGCTTTCCGTGAGGAGCTAGATATCCATTCACCTTCCCGTGTCATGATGAGCTTGGGGCGTTTTGCTTCAATTGGTGTTGTCAAAGGCCTTGGCTCAGTAGATGTAAAGAAATATGCTGAAAAACAAGCCGGATCACTGGCGGCTGCCTATTCCGGAATGGGAGCCATGGGCGGGAACGTAAAACAATGGATTATGGCTGCTCTCATGGCCACAAAGACACCAATGAGCTGGCTTCCGGGACTTATGACGATTGCGCAGAATGAATCCGGAGGCAATCCGAATGCAATTAACTTGTGGGACAGCAACGCAAAAGCGGGGCATCCGTCACAAGGTTTGATGCAGACCATCCCAAGCACCTTTAATGATCACAAGGCGCCGGGCATGGGTAACATTAGAAATCCGATTCACAATGCAGCTGCTGCGATCGGCTACATTAAAAGCAGATATGGGTCAATCAATAATGTGCCGGGGATTAAAAGCTTGAATCATGGCGGTCCGTACGTCGGTTATGCCAACGGCGGACTGATTACGAAAGAACAAATTGCACGTGTCGGAGAAGGAAACAAGCGGGAATGGATCATTCCAGAGGAACGGGGCATACGAGGCCGCTATCTCCTTCAGAGAGCTGCGCAAGCTCTGGGAATGGAAGTGACAGATCCGTCTCAATCCGAGCAATCTGAGCTTTCTTCAGGTCGAGTTTCCGCTGTTACTTCAGCTAGCCGGCCAACCGCAACGGTTTCCGGATCAAAAGAGATTTATATTCAATTTAACGGAGACCAGCACTTCCATAATGGACAGGACGCTGAAACCCTTGCAGCGAGAATCAAGCAGGCGCTTATAGACGAACTGCAAAAGGATATCAATATTGGAACGAAGGGAGTCGTTGCATTTGACTAAATCCGTATATGAATTTTGGATTTCACAAGGGAAGGACAAGCTGCGGCTCCCCGTTCTTCCCGACCAGTTAAATATTTCAAATACGGTTCAGAATGAGACGGTTAAAGTAGCCAAGTTCGGTGACCTTACATTTATTGATGAACAGGGAGCGAAAGAAATTTCGTTCTCTTCGTTTTTTCCGAAGAAATACAGCCCAATAGCTGAATATCAAACCTTCCCGTCGCCGGAAAGTGCGATATCAAAAATTGAAAAATGGATGAAGGCCAAAAAACCGGTCCAGTTTTTGATTACGGGAACTAAAGTGAATCTGACTTGCAGCATTGAAGGTTTTTCCTATAGCGAAGGCCAGCAGGATATAGGTGATCGTTCCTTTGATATTCAATTAAAAGAATACAAAACCGCTTCCCCACGGAAAATCAAGCAGAAGAAAAAAACAAAGGCAAAACGTCCGTCGAAGGCTTCTCCGAAAACGTACATAGTGAAAAAGGGAGACACGCTATGGGACATTGCCGGCAGGTTTTACGGGAACAGCACCCAATGGCGCAAAATTTGGAACGCCAATAAAACAGCAATGATCAAACGAAGCAAACGAAACATCAGGCAGCCGGGCCACTGGATTTTTCCCGGCCAAAAATTAAAGATACCGCAATGAAACAGGTGATGTGAGATGATAGAGCTGTTCGTCATTAAAGACAAAGAATGGCTTGAACTGGTGGCAGAAAGCGTATCGCTGGAAGGCCATCGCTATCAGGCACCGCGCTCCATTGAAGCGACCATCGTCGTCAAACAGGGCGACCAGACGTATTACAGCGTCAATGAGGGAGATACCGTTTTGTTTAAGTGGAAGGGAAAAGAGCTTTTTCGGGGAATTGTTTTTGCAAGAACCCCTGACGAGTATACACTTGCCTTCAGCGCATACGATATGCTTCAGTACCTGGTCAAAAACCAGGATGTGTATGTGTTTTCCAATCAGCGGGCTGACCAGATGATCAGAAGGATTGCCAATGATTTTCAGATACCGACAACCTCGATTGCGAATACAGGCCATACGATCAAAAGCCTTGTCATTAAAAATGATACGACATTGTATGACATCATCTTAAAAGCGCTAAAACAGACGAAAAGCCAGACAGGACGGCATTATCAGCTGTATTCAGAAAAAGGAAAGCTCGGCCTGCGCGCTTGGCCAGATCCGTCAGAGGTATGGGTGCTGGAAACAGGTGTCAATATCACTGGCTACCAATACAGCACTTCCATAAACGACACGGCAACACGGGTGGTGCTTCGCCGGCAGAAGGATAATCGGACGTATAAAGCGTCTGCCAAGGACAGTTCAGGCTTAAATAAATACGGTGTGCTTCAATATACGGAAACGGTCACAGATGACATCAACCAGGCACAGCTTCAGCAGCGGGCAGATGTACGCCTTGCTGAAAAAAAGGGTGTGAAAAAAGAACTGAAAAATATTCAGGCAGTCGGCATTCCGGAAGTGCAGAGCGGTTTGCCTGTCTATATTTCGATTCCGGAGGCCGGCATCAAGAAAACCTACTGGGTAGATACGGACCGGCATGAATTTAAAGGAACGAAACATACGATGACCCTTGATGTTGTCGAAAAGAACACCTTGCCGGAAGGAGTTTCCTGATGAGATTGAGTGACGCTATTAAACATTTGGCCGTCGGCGCAGTTGACGCTGCGTCTCCGGTGGAGCTTGTCCCGGCTGAGGTGGTTTCGGTTTCTCCAGTTGAAATCAAATTAAAAGAAAACAGCAAACTGATCATACCGGCTGACGCCATCATCATCCCAAAACGGATGCAGTCCGGGGGAGACGATGCACTCGAGCCGGGAGATCGCGTCATGACCGCGGCTCTGACTGGCGGCCAATCGTTTTTTATTTTAGATAAAGTATAGACAAAACCGCTTCGAACGAAGGGGTTTTTATTTAGCATGTAAAAAGGAGTGGGCATCATGGCCCTGACACCAGAAGTGGAGTTTGAAGATATTAAAGATGACAGCGAAGTCATTGAAACCTCGCAAACGTACAAAATAGATTTTGAAAACGGGAGAATTACAAATGAGCTGATTACCGGGCTTGAAGCGATCAGGCAGTTCGTCTATATCGCCTTACAGACAGAACGCTATGCGTATTCCATTTACAGCCATAATGTCGGAAATGAGCTTCAAGACGTGCTGACGGATCATGAGACGACCGATGCCTATAAAAAAATGGAGATTCCGAGGCTGATAGAGGAGGCGCTGGTTTATGATGACCGGATATCGGCTGTAACAGATTTTGAGATTGAAAAACAAGGCGACGCGTTTCATGTGTCCTTTGTGGTGGAGACGGATGAAGGGACGCTTGAGATTGAGGAGGTGATTGGCGAAGATGTTTGAAGATCAGACGTTTGAAGCGATTATGGAGCGTATGCTGAACAGCATTTCCGCAGATATTGACACAAGAGAAGGCAGCGTCATTTATAATGCGTTAGCCCCGGCGGCGGCCGAGCTTGCGAAATCTTATATATGGCTGGATACTGTGCTTGAGCTAGTTTTCTCTGATACCGCCCAAGGCGAATTTTTAGACAGGCGTGCAGCGGAAGCGGGGATTGAACGGACAGCCGCGACGAAGGCGGTCAGAGCGGGAGAGTTTACGTCGGGAGTAACTATTCCTGTCGGCTCCCGCTTCTATGTGGATAATCTTTATTTTCAATATATGGCAGATGGGACGCTCATCTGTGAAACACCTGGTGAAGCAGGAAACGCCAATCTGACCGGACGCAATTTGCTGTCATTGGATACCATTCCCGGTTTAGAAAAGGCCATTGTCAAAGAAATCCTGATTCCGGGACGCGAGGAAGAAGGAGATGACAGCTTAAGAGAACGGTATTTTACGAGGGTTCGGCGTGAGGCTGTCAGTGCCAATAAAATGCATTATAAAGAGTGGGCTGAAGAAGTGGACGGTGTTGGAAAGGCAAAGATCTTCCCGCTTTGGAACGGTGACGGCACGGTCAAAATTGTCGTCACGAATGCGAATCTTGAGCCGGCTTCCGACATCTTAATACAAAAAGTAAAAAATTATATTGACCCTGAACCAGGACAAGGGGAGGGACAGGCGCCAATCGGGGCTGTAGTTACAGTGGAAAGCGCGGTCTGGAAGGAAGTTGAGATTTCTGCCGAAGTGCTGCCTGAGATCAATCACTCAATTGATGAAGTGAAGTCAGAAATTGAAGAAGGCATTTTAAATCTCTTTAAGAAAATGGCGTTCGAAGACAACGTCATCCGTCTTTCTCAAATTAACAATATCGTCTATCATTCACCGTCAGTCAGTGACTACTCCAATATTCAAATCAACGGCACCTCTGAAAATCTGGTGCTGAGCGATGTGGAAATTCCTAAGCTTGGGCAGGTGAAGATCATTGAGCAAACAAGATGATATGGCAGCTTATCTGCCGCCGTTTCTTACCAGCCTTAAAGAAATGGCCGAGCTGCTGAAAGCGGAAGCGCCTGAGTTTGATAAACAGAATAACAGCATATTTGATCTGACGGATCAGTTATTCGTGCCGACGGCGACATGGGGGCTCAGCCGCTGGGAAAAGATTTTAAACGTGCCGCGGGAATCAGGCGACACTGATGAGATCAGACGGTTGCGGCTCATTTCAAAAATGTCGAACATCCCGCCGATTACTTACAAGGCCATTGAGCAGGCGGTGAATCGTTTCTTAAAAAACCCGTCTGCACAGGTCCGCCTGCTTCCCGGCGAATACCGCTTTAACGTGGATATCAATGTTGATGACCTTCAGCACATGAATGAGCTGATTGAAGCCGTAGAAAACATGAAGCCCGCTCATTTGTCATATACGCTCAGAGGCGGATTAAATGAGACGCTTCAAATCAAAGATACAGTCATCCTGAATCACCGCAGATACCGAACAGCCAGTGAGCTCAAGGTCGGTTATTCTGTCACCCTTAACAACAATGAGGTGGTTTTAACTTGATTTCAACTATATACAGAGAACGCACAGCGGCTGATCTAAAAAGCAGAATCGATCATGTGCTCCTCAACGGCCAAAAAACAGAAATAGTAGAGCTCGCCATTGACGGTGCGACTGTCACCGTTCTGACAAGACGTGAAGAAGACATCAAGCATATCGAAACGGTACAAATTTTTGACGAGCTGGGCAACATCATTACAGAAAGAAAAACAGACCTGGACGTCAGCGAAAACAGAACACTCGATTTCAGATTTACCTTTGAGGTGGTGTAAACATGGCATATGAAGAAAAAACAGACTGGCTTCCGGACGATCCGATCAACGAAGATGACGTCAACCGCTGGGAAAAAGGAATAAAAGACGCCCACACAGACCTGGCCGCCCACAAAAACGACATGAACAACCCCCACAACACAACAAAGGCGCAAATTGGGCTGGGGAACGTAGATAATGTGCAGCAGGCGGCGAAGAAGGATTTTGACAAGCATATTTCAGATGAAACCATACACATTTCATCTAGTGAGAGGACTAAGTGGAACAACGCACAATTAACTAAGCTAACTGATGAAAAAGGAAAATATCTAGCAAGCATCCAAAACGGTCTGGATTTTCACAAGATTGTGGAAGAATTGGATCAAACCTTTTTCTTTTATACTGATAAGACGGGAATCAATACCCCACCGTTTGCCACTAGAGGATTGTATATTGGCTACAAATCTTATGGAGAAGCTTTGGCAATGGATTATGAAGGAGGTACATGGCGAAAAAGCCTGAATGATTCCGGCTGGACTGATTGGGTTCAATTAGAAACTTCAGAAGGCGCTCAATTTAAGGTGAGGAGCCATGAAGAAAAAACTGAAATACATGTAAATAAAAGCGATAAAGACAAATGGAATTTGGGACAGTTATTTAAAGTAACTGCCGATAATGGGACACAAAAGATTAACCTGTCATCTGGATCTTTTTATGATTCGCTCAAAGATGTTGGGACTGTTACTTTCTATGGAACAAATGCGGTCACAGATAACCCGTCAAACACAAGTCTTCGAGGTATGCAATTGGTCGGTCAGCTAGGAATAGGCATGGGGTATGCTGTGGATGTGGGAGGTAATGCTTGGTGGTTTTTCTATAACGCTAACGATAGTGCGATCAATTGGTATCAAATTGAGTCTATAACGGGAGCGCAGTCAAAGATAGATGCACATGCCAATAAAACAGATATCCATGTAACAAAATCCGATAAAGACAAATGGAATAATGCACAACTATATAAATTAACTGATACTCAGGGCTGCCGGACTAAAATCCCAGATGGAACTGACTTATTAACGATGCCCTCTGGCTTTTATTATGCAGTAGGGAATGTCATAATAAACAATCCTGTTTTGGGAGATGGATCATGGTATAACTATGATGTTATTGAAACAGGAGGTGGCGGCCGAAAAACAATTTTTGCATCTAGAAGTTTCGACGGAACCTTTTGGATGGCAACGATTCATACAGATGGCGTGTTTAAAGGATGGAATAAGATCGAGACCGAGGCAAGTGCTCAAACTAAAGCAGATAAAGCCTTAGATGATGCTAAAAACTATGTTGATGCAAATTATTCTAATCAAAAATTAACTGTTTTAACAGGAACAAATGTAATCCAAGATGCGAGAATAAGCGGAAATGATTACCCAGCTGGTATCACATTCATGGATATAGGAGCTAATAACGCTACCGGTTACCCACTTACCTATGGCATTGTAAAAAATGAAAAGCATAGTAATTATCGCTTTACTCAGTATTTTTATGGAAATGCAGACACAACTAGTGGAAGCTATGATCATGTTGGGACTTGGATCCGCCATTGGTGGGCTGGTACAGGCTGGACAGCTTGGCAGAAAATTTCAGGATTTGCTCACGCAAATATAGGAACTACAGGCATACAGTATTTGGATAAAGCAGCCCATACAAAAATTCAGTTCAATCGTAAAATAAAAGATAGTCACAATGCTTTTGATACTAAAAATAATAGATTCGTTGCTCCTAATGATGGAATGTTTTTAGTAGGAGTTGGGCTGTATATGTTGAATACACCGGCATACATCAATTTTCATTTGAAACTCTATCTAAATGGATCAGTGTATAAAACAGTTGACCATAAGAGAGGGTACTTTGAGAATAAGGAAAATGAAATGAATCTCGGTTTAAATGGTAATGTAACCGTTCCAATGAACAAAGGTGACTATATAGAAATCTATTGTTATTGTAATTATCAAGGTGATGATAGAAGAGGTGTATCCGATTATAACGGGGTATACAATTATTTAGACATTCAAGAACTTGGAGGACTGAACTATCCTACAGTATAAGTATAGGAGGAAAAACGATGATCGCAGAAGCAATCATGTATAAATACCCCAATACAGATCCAACAAAAGATTTTATCGTTCAAAATGACGGGGAAGGGTCTTATATAGCTGAATGGAACCTGCGCGCCCCCATCCCAACCCAAAAAGAGATCGAATCCTGGTGGGAGGAGCTGCAAAAAAACCCGCCGTACGAACCGCCTGGTCAGGTGGAGCTACTTGCTCAGGAATTGTCGCAGGAAAAGCTGGCACGCAAGCAGCTTGAAGAACTGAACAAAACATTGGGGAGCGAGCTGGCAGAAATAATGCTTTCATTACTTTCTTTGAAAGGAGATCATGCTGAATGAATTATTGGGTGCTTGCCCTCTATTATGAGTGGGCGACAACGGATATGGTGAAACAGGCCGTAGCATATAAGGACTGTTCAATTGAGGATCTGGCAGAAGGTGTGAACAAAAAGCTGATTACATCTGATCAGTATAAAGAAATTACCGGTAAAGCCATGTAAGGCTTTTTTATTTTGCCTGTTTTTAGATCAAAAGGAGGATGAAGATGGTGAAGTATCAATATGAATTTCCTCTCGATAAGACTGGAAAAGCCGGAGCAGTAAAGCCCTATAGAGGAGAAAAAAATGATTTTGTGACACCTGTTTCGAACTTGTCCGGTGTCGCAGAGATTTTAACAAACGCTGCCTTAAAGGCAACTGAAGCATATAGTCAGCTCGGGCAAGACAGACTGGGCGCAGTTCTGGTTTCGAAAGTAAAGGGCTGGGCGTATGCAGATCGCGAAGGCACACTCTTTATAGAAGAAAGCGAAAATAACAACGTGTGGACAACGACAGCAGCAATGAATGTCGCAGCGGGTGTCCTGACGGCGACGGACTGGGTGTACCTTTCTAAACGGTATTACCGCTTCCGTTATGTGAATGGAAATCTTCAGCAATCAGAGTTTGTATTATACCAATCAGTCGGCGCGGGAGAAATGGATGTTCGTGTAAATGAAAAAGCCCCTTTGCAGATTGACCTTTCGGAAATTCAAACAGGGGATGGGCGGCTGAAAGTAAAAGCCAGCCAAACGTTTGACTTTGTCTTTCATGAAAATGCCGAGTCCGCAGGCGAGGGAGCTGCTTTACCTGTGAACGGCGCCGAACATTTACTCGTTGAAGTATACGGCACAGCGGAAATGAGTGAAGTCAAATTTTGGGGCAAATCGGTGTCAGGACAGAAAATTCCGATCAGCGGCGTGAAATCTGATGATGCAACCTCTGGCTCGAGTACATTAGGAAAAGCTGAGGCGTGGGCCTTTAATATTAAAGGATTTAAGGAAATTATTATGGAGATTGCCAGTATTAGCGGCGGGACTCTTTCGGTAAAAGGAACCGCGGTTTTATAACAAGTTCGGCCCTCGGAAGGGAGGTGATCCGCATGTAAAGGAGGAGTGAATGATGCAAGAAGAGACAGATGTGAATGTATTCCAGCAGGATTTAGCAGACATGAAAGGCGAGCATAAAGCGCTTGAACAGCGGGTTTCCGCATTAGAACGAGTGTCTGACCGGCAAGACCAGCAAATCATGACGCTGAACGAAAAATTAAACAAAATTGAAGAGAACACAACATGGATTAAGCGCACCATCACAGGTGCCATCATTACAGCAGTGTGCACAGGAATCATTGGCGGAGCCATCGCGATTATGTACAACCTGCTGCAGTATTAAGGGGGATTTTCATGAAAACGTATGACAAAGGCACGGTCATCAGGACGGTGCTTCTTTTGGTTGCATTAATTAACCAGACCATGCTGATGTTTGGCAAATCACCATTGGACATTCAGGAGGAGCAGATCAATCAGCTTGCTGACGCTCTTTATTCAGCCGGTTCCATCGTCTTTACAATTGGAACAACACTTGCCGCTTGGTTTAAAAACAACTATGTAACAGAAAAAGGGAAAAAACAGCGCGACTTGTTAAAGGAAAATAATCTGACAAAATAAGGAGAGATGAAAATGGTTAACATTATACAAGACTTTATCCCAGTCGGTGCAAATAACCGTCCAGGCTACGCAATGACACCTCTTTACATTACAGTGCACAATACAGCGAACACTGCAGCCGGGGCCGATGCTGCGGCGCACGCCCGCTATTTGAAAAATCCTGATACCACTACAAGCTGGCATTTTACAGTTGACGATACAGAAATTTATCAGCATTTGCCTTTAAATGAAAACGGCTGGCATGCGGGAGACGGAAACGGCAGCGGTAACAGGGCTTCGATCGGGATTGAAATCTGTGAGAATGCCGATGGGGATTTTGCACAAGCAACAGCAAATGCCCAGTGGCTCATCAAAACATTAATGGCTGAACACCATATCAGTCTCGCCAATGTCGTCCCTCATAAGTATTGGTCTGGGAAGGAATGTCCGCGAAAATTGTTGGATACGTGGGATTTGTTCAAAGCGGGGATTGGGGGAGGCGGCAGCCAAACCTACGTTGTGAAACAAGGTGATACACTTACATCCATAGCGAGAGCGTTCGGTGTCACTGTTGCTCAGCTGCAAGAGTGGAACAACATCGAAGATCCGAATTTTATTCAGATCGGTCAAGTGCTAATTGTAAGTGCCCCGTCAAATGTTCAAAAACCAGAACTTTATCCGCTCCCTGATGGTATCATTCAATTGACAACACCTTATACCTCAGGAGAACACGTCTTTCAGGTGCAGCGAGCACTGGCTGCTCTGTATTTTTATCCTGATAAAGGCGCTGTCAACAACGGAATTGACGGCATTTACGGACCGAAAACAGCGGACGCCGTTGCGCGTTTTCAGTCAGTTAATGGTCTAACTGCCGATGGTATCTACGGGCCTGCGACGAAAGAAAAGATCAGTGCTTTATTAGTTTTGTAGAAAAAGAAAACATTGACAATGCATGTTAGTAAAACCATACTGAATATGATGAATTTGTATTTTGGGTGGTTATACTATGCAAAAAGATATGAAACTAAATAATGTCAAAGGCGTATTGATATTTTTGGTTGTATTTGCCCATCTGCTGGGTGTTAGTAAAAGCGGGTTGGAAAATATGATTGAATTCATTTATTCATTCCATATGCCTGCTTTTATTTTTTTAAATGGTTATTTTTCCAAAAGGCCATCAATCAAAAAAGTGATCAATCTCATTCTGTTATATGTTATTTTTCAAACCTTTTACTGTGTGTACCGTTACTACGCAGGTAATTTTTCTGTCATTCAATTTACTTATGGCAGCCCGCATACTCACTTATGGTATATTGTCAGTCTGGGTAGCTGGTATACGTTGGCTATTATTTTAAAGAAAATAAACAGGAGAAAAATCTTAAAGCTGGCTTTACTGATCTTGTTGTTGGGGCTAAGTTTTTATTCCAGATTTTATGCAGATCAGGTTATAGAATTGATCAAAATATATTATAGCAATATGCATACGCAAACGCTCTCTATATTAAGGACTTTTGTTTTCCTTCCATTTTTCCTGGCTGGTTTTTATTGTTCAAGAGATCTGATGGGGAAAATATACAGTTCTTTAGAAAAATTTAAGTTTAAATTGTTTTCAACTTTAGCTATTTCTGTATTGGTATTCATTATATTAGATTTTCATCATGATAAATTTAATCAGCTGTTTTTTGGTTTTCTTGGCTATCAAAAGTTCCATATAGAGAATCACAGCTATACTGGTATTGTATTTTTTCATTATTCCTTAGCTGTATTAGGCATTTTCTTGTTATTCAATATAGTTGGGGCCGGCAAAAATAAGTTGACCCAATGGGGAGAAAACTCTCTTGCGATCTATTTATTTCATATGATCTTTGTCTTCCCGCTATTTACTCATAATAGCTGGCTAAATGAGCAAAGCCCTGACACCCGATTGATATTATGTTTTACGATGGCATTAGGAATAACGTATCTATTTGGATCTCGTGTTTTTAACCGGATCGTGAAATATCTAATCTATCCAATGAAATATTTAGAAATCATTTATGCACGGTTCTTTAATCAAACAGATAAAAATAATGAATATAAAAAGCGACATGTTGTTTAAATGTCGCTTTTTTTTGTGCGTTTTTTTAGATGTTTCAATATTATGGCACTACGCTCCCTCACCCGAAGCGAATACCCGGAAAGACCAAATCTTCCGTAATCAACAAACTTCACACGCCTCACCAATTTTTTCACTGTATCACCTGACAATATCCTCTGTTTGTTTTAGTATATGTAACCCTTTAAGAAAAGGAATAAGGACAAGAGCTGTTTTCCCTTGTCCTTTTAGTGTGATCATGCTTTTTTTCGTTTATACTCGTCAATCAGCCGTTCGTTTTCTTTGAAAATTCTTGCTGTATGCGGACTGACTTGATAGCTTGCGACACTGGTGGTTGAACGTTTTTTCAGGATTTTAAACGGCTTTGCCGCTCGGGGTTCGCATTTGTTTTGAAACGCGCGTTCCATTATCCTTCACCTTCCTCCTCAATTGGCAGCACCAAATCATATATGCTTGTTAATGATGTGAAAAGCAAATAATCAAATTCCGTGACAATGCTGTCAGACGTCAGCTTGATGACATAGCTCTGTGTCTCGATAGTAAAAGGGATGAGAACCATTTTTCCGTATTGGTCGTAATAAACATCCTTTCGATCAAGCCGTGTTTGCACGTCTGCCGGATTGTCCATATGCTCAGTTAACCGGTCTTTATCAGCCTGTGTCGAATAGTGACAAAGGGAGGCCGTTAAGTTCATTTTATCGGCATAGGTTTTCAACAGCTTATCAATACCTTCAGCATATGCTTCTATACTTCCATAATAAACATGGATCGGTTCGTTTTTCAATAGGTATTGGTATGTTTTCAGCCGATTGAGGTACATGTGGAGCATTTCGTTGTTTTCTTCGAGAATTTCTCTTGTGTCTGTTTCCAGTTCGCTGCCGGCCAGTTTTTTGACATATGCGCTTAAGAAGATGAAAGCATCAATTAAAGCGAAACTGACAGCCACAATGAGGTACCGTTCCCAGTGGGTAAACAGGGAAGAGGGCTCATATGTCCAGTATACCATAGCGCCCAGAACAAACAGCAAGTACCATGTTTTCCGGATGGCGGACATTTTTTCTTTGACCTGCGATTCGAACCGCCACGTGGCGTACACGTATAAGCCTAATCCGGCCATGATGCACCAGACCATGATCTGAAAGAATAAAAGCATACATCAATCCCTCACATCTGAAATAGGTTCTGCTTATTGTATTCGAGAGATCCGGCAGGTTTTCCTGTTTCATCAAAAAAACCGCTCCTTTGACAGAAGCGGTGTAACATTAGAAAATCATATTTAAAATAAAGTAAGCGATGGCACCAAGTGTAGCTGAAATCGGAAGCGTAATGACCCATGTAATAAGCATCCGCTTAGCTGTGCCCCAGTTTACGCCTTTTACCCGGTGTGACGCACCGACGCCAAGGATTGATGAAGAAATGACGTGGGTTGTACTGACCGGCAAATGAATAAATGTAGCACCGAAAATAATGGCTGCTCCGGTTAAGTCAGCAGATACGCCGTTTACCGGACGGATCTTCATGATCTTTCCGCCAACGGTTTTGATGATTTTCCATCCGCCGATTGAAGTTCCGAGACCCATCGCTGTGGCGCAGGCGAATTGCACCCATGTTGGAATATCATTAGCAGAAGTATGTAAATTCGCTGTGATGAGAGCCATTGTGATAATACCCATTGCTTTTTGTGCATCGTTTGTTCCGTGTGTATACGATTGCAGGGCAGCTGTTACAATTTGCACTCTGCGGAATTGCTTGTTCGTTTTCGCCAAATTGCTGTCTTTGAAAATCAGCTTAACGATGCTGTAAAGAATAAAACCAAGGACAAAGGCAATAATTGGTGATAGGATCAGCGCTTCAATGATTTTAATGAAGCCCTTATAATTTAACGCAGCAAAACCGGCTGCCGCAATGGCTGCACCGGCAATAGCCCCGATGATGGCATGGGATGAGCTGCTTGGGATGCCGTAGTACCATGTGATAAGGTTCCAGGCAATCGCAGCAACTAGCGCAGCCAAAATCACGACAGAGCCATTCTCTAACGTATAAGGATCCACAATGTCTTTTGTAATGGTTTTGGCAACACCTGTAAATGTCATTGCTCCGACAAAGTTCATCACAGCAGCCAATATAATGGCATGGCGAGGTTTCAACGCTTTTGTTGATACCGAAGTCGCAATTGCGTTTGCCGTATCATGAAACCCGTTGATGAAATCAAACGCCAGAGCACAAATGACTATTAGTATCGTTAATATAAATAGAATATCCATTTTTACCCCTCGTTACGCGTTTTTCATAATGATGGTTTCAAGATTATTGGCAACACTTTGACAAGAGTCGGCTATTTCTTCAAGCGTTTCGTAAATTTCGCGATATTGAATAACTTTAATTGGATCTGTTTCATTTCCGAAAAGATTCTTTAATGATTTTCTGTGCAAGTTGTCACAGCTGTGCTCATATTCTTTAATTTTGATTGCGTGAGGCTGAATATCCTTTAAGCGGTTTTCTGCCAGCAGCTCTATGGTAATCAAAATCTCTTTCGCACATTCTCTGATGTATCCGCTGAATTTATCGATATGCTCGTCTGATGAAGTAATGGAGAAAATCTCCATCATGGCAGAGAAATGTTCGATACCGTCAAGCACATCATCCAGGCTGTTTGTCAGCTGAAGGATATCTTCGCGCTCAATAGGAGTGATGAACGCCTTGTTAAGCTCTTTAATCATGACATGAACATGATTGTCACCTTTTGTTTCGTATTCCTTTAACGTATCTGCAAATTCTTTAAGCGTCGTTTGGTTAGTGACCTTAAAATTCACAAAATATTCTGCAGTTTCGTCTATGTTCTTTGCAATTTCTGTTAAAAGGAGTGAGAACTTATCTTTTTTTCTTCTTATCATTAAAAACCCTCCATAGTTTGAATGAACAATGCACACATCAAATTATTATATAGCCTTTTGTCGAAAAAAAACAGGTAAAGTCGAAAAAAACGTATCTTGACTTTTTCGATAAATCATGTCTCCTTATTTTGACCTACTTCGCTACAAAAAAACGACCCAAGTTTGCAAAAACTTTCTGCTTAACGTAAAAAGTATATCAAAAGTTGTGTTTTTCCTGTCAACTTTTATCTTCTGTTTCACCAAAAAACGGTTCCCTAAACAAGGGAACCGTTTTATCAGTTTGCTTTTCGTTTTTTCATCCAGTAATAAACAGGCAGTCCGGCAAGGCCGATGAGGATGGATAATCCGCAGCTCAGTGTATCTGTAATGAGTGTGCTTCCTAACACAAAAAAGGAGCCTGCGATGGCCAAAATCGGCATGAAAGGATAAAGCGGGACACTATAGGCGCGCTTTTCTCCCTTTGCTCGCTTGCGGAGGATAAACACTGCAAAAAAGGCCATTACATAAAAAATGTAGATCATGAAAATAGAGATTTCTGAGAGCTTATCAGGGTTGCTGATCAGCATCATAATCAAAGCCACAGCAATTTGAAAAGAAATCGCAATCCATGGCGTGCGGAACGTTGGGTGTACATGTGACAGTTTTTCAGCGAATGGAAGCTGTTTTCGTTCCGCCATTGCAAATGACACTCGCGGGAAAGAAAGAACCTTTCCGTTTAAGCAGCCGAAGATACTGACAATAATCCCGACACTGATCAGCTTTCCGCCAATTGAACCGAACAGCATGGTGGCAGCAGTGCTTGTTGCATTTTCACCAAGCGTGACGATTTCGTTCGAAGACAGGATGTGAAGCAATGCAAAGTTAATGAAAATATAGATTGCTGTTACAATTAATAATCCGCCCGTCATTGCGCGTGGCAGCAGCTTTTCGGGATTTTTCATTTCTCCGCCGAGAGCGGCCAGAAGAATCCATCCGTCGTAAGCAAACAGTGTGGCCAAAATGGCTGCTCCGAAGTTCATATCGGAAATGCTCTCATTTACTGCTGTGAAAATGTGCTGATCGCCTTTCCAAAGACCAAAGATGATGATGCATGCAATCGGAATCAGCTTTCCGATCGTTGTCAGCGTTTGGACGAAGCCGCCGTATTTTGTACCGATAATATTAATAACGCATAAAAAGAGAACTGCTATAATTCCGATTACCTTTGATAGGACAGATCCCCAGCCGAAAAGATTTGCCATTAAAGATCCAAAATATAAACCTAGGGCGCCAATAATCGCCGGACCGTAAATGATAATCTGCACCCAGCCGCACAAAAATCCCCAAAACTCCCCATACACTTCTTCAAGGTACGTATAGAGCCCGCCGGTTTTTGGTATTTGCGTTCCGATTTCCGCGATTGTCAAACCGCCCGCCAGTGTTAAAATCCCGCCTAACAGCCAGGCGAACAGCGCTGTTTTTGAATCACCAGAATAAGCGAGCACAGCGCCAGGCTTCATAAAAACACCCGAGCCGATGATGGTTCCGATGACAAGAGTAAGGGCAAACAAGAGGCCTATCTCTTTTTTCAAACCGTTGTCTTCAGTATGCATGTCCTTAACCTCCTATGATGTTGAAGCTTATGATGAAGAATCTATTTTTCATATTGTAAACCCTATTTTAGAAAAGTAAAATAAAATAAATTTTCTGATTTTCGATAATTGCTTTGTTTGTGACGGATAAATTTATGAAAACGCCTACTTTATTAAGTTATAAACGAACAAATATATAATTTTTTAGTTGGAAAGTTCGTGTTTTGAGTTAGGGGTTTAGCTGGTATCGAAGGTGCAGCGTGAAATCAGCGAATGAACGAACCTTTGTTGAAGCTGATATGTTGACTTTTCCATGCGAATAAAATACCTTGTCATTAGAACAATAAACCTAAAACTATGATATAATATCTCGAAATCGAGATAAAATGACCTGGAGGGACAGCATATGAAAGTCAATGGCATTCACCACGTGTCTGCATTAACCGCCGATGCACAAAAAAACTTGGATTTCTATAAGAACGTATTAGGATTAAAGCTTGTCAAAAAATCCGTCAACCAGGATGAACCGACAATGTATCATCTATTCTACGGAGATGAAGTGGCCAATCCCGGAACCGAGCTGACGTTTTTCGAGATTCCCCGCATTGCACCGTTTCATGCGGGAACAAACAGCATTTCTTCTATTGGATTGCGCGTTCCAAGCACAGAAGCACTCCATTACTGGAAAGAGCGTTTTGAAGAGCATCAGGTGGCGCATAGCGGCATTGCCAAAAGAGCCGGGCGTGACATATTGGCATTCCAAGACCATGAAGGACAGCGCCTTGTCCTGACTGCTGATGAGAAAGGCAAAGGTTATGGCCTGCCTGTTAAACAAAGCGGCATTCCGGAAGAATTTTCATTTCGCGGGTTAGGACCGGTTGAACTGACTGTGCCTTACGCTGATTCAACCTTACACGTATTGATAAATATTCTTGGTTTTACAGAAATCAGCCGGGAATCAGTTGAAGGACAAGGAACCGCCGTTATTTTGGAATCAGGAGAAGGCGGTGCGGCAACGGAAATCCATTTAATAGAAAGAAATGATCTTCCGCGCGAGCGCCAAGGCAAAGGAAGTGTTCACCATGTCGCATTTCGCGTAAGAGATGAAGAAGAGCTTGCCGGATGGCATCAAATCATCAGCCGAGAAGGGTACAGCAATTCCGGCATTGTTGAACGCTATTACTTCAAGGCACTGTATTTCAGAGAGCCGAACGGCATTCTGTTCGAGCTATCAACAGACGGACCGGGCTTTATGGTTGATGAAAACCTTGATGAGCTTGGCCAAACGATCGCTCTTCCGCCGTACCTTGAACATCGAAGAGCTGAAATTGAAGCAAAACTAAAACCAATTCAATAAACTGTGTTTTCATTTGCCTTCCGGCGCGGCCGGAAGGTTTTTTATTTTGGCATAAACATTGGGCAGGAAAGATCATGCGCAGATTGGGAGAAAAGGCTTAAAACCCTTTGTGTATATGGGCGATTGGCATGAAAGAGCCTCGGCAAAAATATTGTCTTTGTTTATTAATAGTTTATTCATATTTGCTTGTTACACTATCTCAAAGTTAGACAAAAAGGAGTGAAAAACACGTGGAAAAGAAAAAACGCGAGCTGGATATCGTCCTCATCCTCATTTTGCTCGCATCTGCATTCTTAAATATCTATAACATTTGGAAGGACGACACGGTGAATCCTTATTACACCGCGGCAGTTACAAGTATGATGCAAAGCTTTCATAATTTCTTTTATGCTTCGTTCGATGCTGCCGGCTTTATAACAGTTGATAAACCGCCTGTTACATACCAAATCCAAACGATCAGTGCGCTGATATTCGGTATGCATGGGTGGAGTGTCATTCTCCCTCAGGCATTGGCGGGTGTAGGCTCAGTACTTCTTATGTACCTGCTGATAAAGCCGGCATTCGGAAAAACGGCGGCGCGCATTGCCTCATTTGTTATGGCCTGTACGCCAATTGCAGTAGCTGTAGCACGTACAAACAATGTTGATGCATTACTGGTATTTTTCTTGTTGCTGGCTACATGGCTTCTCTTTAAAGCCATCAGAAAAGGAAAGCTGATCTGGCTGTTAGCGGCATTTTTCGTCGTTGGAGTAGGTTTCAATACAAAAATGCTTCAGGCTTATATGATTTTACCGGCCTTCTTATTGTTCTATCTGATTGCGGCAAACGCCACGATGAAGAAAAAAATCATGTCGTTGGTAAGTGCATTTGCCGTATTAGCAGCCGTTTCGTTATCATGGCCGCTCATTGTTGACAATGTCCCTGCAAGCAAACGGCCTTATATCGGAAGCAGCCAGACCAACTCTGTTTTAGAATTGGCTTTCGGCTATAACGGGATTCAGCGGCTGATAGGCCAAAATTCCGGCGGCCAGGGTGGGACAAACGGAGACGCTTCAAAAGAAATGTCTTCTTCCGATAACACGCAAGCACCGCCTAATCAGTCATCCAGCAGCAGCTCTTCAAGTGATGACAAATCATCAAATGCCAATATGACGCAACCTCCAGCCAATGGCCAAATGCCAACCAACGGAGAAATGCCAAGCGGCGGTCAAGGAGGCCCTCCGAGCGGAGGAGATGGCGGACAAGGCGGACCTGGCAGAGACGGAGGGAAAGGCGGTACAGGAACCGGCTCGAAAATGCAATCAGGTTCAGGAATGTTCGGAACGGGAACACCTGGTCCGCTGCGGCTTTTCCAACAAGAATTATCGGATCAAATCAGCTGGCTTCTGCCATTTGCAATTTTTGGAATCGCAGGCTTACTGATTGCAGGCGCGAGAGAAAGAAGAAGGCTATCTGCTGAACAGAAGGAAACGGTGTTCTGGGTCGCATGGCTTGTACCGATTGCCGGATTCTTCAGTGTCGCAGAATTTTTCCATCACTATTATCTCATTATGCTGGCACCGCCGATTGCGGCTCTAGTCGGTGCGGGCTGGGTTGCTCTTGTTCATCTGTACCGCAATCAGACAGGCTGGAAATCATGGCTTCTGCCGGCAGCGATTATTGCGACAACTGCATTTGAATTGTTTATTCTCAGGAACTACAACGATCAGATCGGAGCGGGCTGGAGCATTGGTGTAGGCGTTCTCGGCGCGCTGTCAGCGATTGCTCTGCTGCTGTTCAAACAGCGCCAAAAACCGATCAGTTATTATGTATCCCTTGCAGCTCTTCTCGCATTGCTGGTGATGCCGATTTATTGGGCAAGCACACCGCTTCTGTACGGAGGAAACAGCTCACAGCCTGAAACGGGTCCTCAGCTCGCTTCAACCAGCGGAAAAGGCATGAGAATGTCTGATGCAACTGTAAATGAAAAACTCATCAACTATTTAGAGGAGAATAACTCCGGAGCTGAATACCTATTCGCCACAACCGACTCGAACACAGCTGCTCCATATATTATCAAAACGAAGAAAGCTGTTATGACAATCGGCGGATTCAGCGGTTCTGACCCGGCTATCACACTGACTCAATTTAAAAAGCTTGTAAAAGAAGGAAAGGTGAAATACTTCTTAGCTTCTGGAAGAGGAAGAGGCGGAAACAATGACATTGTTGAATGGGTAGAGAAAAACGGAATAGAAGTGTCATCAGATAAATGGCAATCAAGTTCTGATCACCAAACATCATCTGATCAGAAAACAGACAATACTGATTCAGCCGATACATCAAGCAGTAGCAAGGCATCAGGCGAAAACGGCCAAATGGGCGGCGGACCTGGCGGAATGAATCAGTCGGCTACATTATACGAATTACATGCTGATGAATAGGAGGAGAAAACATGAGCAGACATATTCAATATTCCATTGTTGTACCTGTGTATAATGAGGAGCTTGTCATTCATGAAACCTATCAGCGCTTAAAAGAGGTCATGGATCAAACGAAGGAAAACTACGAGCTGCTTTTTGTCAACGATGGAAGCAAAGATCGCAGTATTGATATTTTAAGAGAACACAGCCTGATCGATCCGAGAGTGAAGATCATTGATTTTTCAAGGAACTTTGGGCACCAGATCGCCATTACAGCAGGTATGGATTATGCACAGGGGAATGCAATCGTCGTCATTGACGCCGATTTGCAGGACCCTCCTGAATTGATTTTAGATATGATTGAAAAATGGAAGGAAGGCTATGAGGTTGTGTACGCCGTGCGGACAAAACGAAAAGGGGAAACCTTTTTCAAAAAACAAACTGCGGCTATGTTTTACCGGCTTCTCAGCAGCATGACAGATATTGATATCCCGATTGATACGGGGGATTTCCGCCTCATGGACAGAAAAGTCTGTGATGAAATGAAGAGGTTAAAAGAAAAAAATCCTTTTGTCAGAGGGTTAGTCAGCTGGGTGGGCTTCAAACAGACAGCAGTCGAGTATGTACGTGATGAAAGGCTCGCCGGAGAAACAAAGTACCCGCTGAAAAAAATGCTGAAGCTGTCAATGGATGGCATCACGACGTTTTCACACAAACCGCTGAAGCTGGCAAGCTATGCGGGGATTCTCATGTCAGGTGCAGGATTTCTGTATATGTTTATCGTGCTCTATCTGAAGCTATTTACAGACAGCACGATTACAGGCTGGTCATCACTTGTTGTGATCCAGCTCCTGTTCAGCGGCATCGTTCTTCTAATTCTGGGGATGATCGGCGAATATATCGGCAGAATCTATGATGAAGCTAAAGACAGACCGCTTTACATCGTTCAGAAATCGTATGGAATTGAAAATAAAAGATTCTACAGAGACCAGCATATGTCATAATCACAAACCCCTGTCCATTAAGGACTGGGGTTTTTTATTCTGCATGAATCAATGGAAAAGATGCTGATAGACATATGGGAATAAGGGATTGCAAACTTGTACTGCCGTTCAGGCATGCTGAAATAAAAACAGCAAAGCCTAAAAAAGTTTTCAACCTTAGGCTTTGCTGCATGTCAGCTGTGATATTGCGGGGCTTTTAAGAAACGCCTGATCACTGCCGTACCAGTGACGTTTAATAGAATACTGGCACCCAGTACAGCTCCCCACGCCAATGTCGATTCAGTAAGAAGAAAGCTCAGCAATAGAAAAGCCAATCCGGCGCAGGTCATACTCAATCCCATGGTTTTCATGTTTATACCTCCTAGCAAACGATATCTCGTGCATCTGATGAGAATGATGTCAGTCTGTATGATATACGGATGCCTAGGCAGAAAGTTTCATAGTACGATCAGGTCTTTTGGTCAATAAAAAGCCTCAGTCCGCTTTTGCGGGCTGAGGCGCTATTTTTTTAAGAAGTTGTTTCTTCTTTTTGATCGAGTTTGATTTTTTTCGTCATTTCTTTGCCGTTTCTGAGGATTTTTACTTCAACGGTGTCACCGATGTTTGCGTCTTTATATAAGATATTGCGCAATTCACTGCCTGTATTGATTTTTTTGCCCTTCAGGCCGATGATAATATCCTCTGCCTTCAATCCAGCCTTTTCAGCAGGAGAGCCGGAAGCGACCTCGCGGATGTATACGCCCTTATTCAGCTGGCTGCCGAACAGGCCGAGTGTGCCTTCCTGGTAGTTTTGCGGCACTTGTTCTAAATCAAGCATGCTGACACCGATATACGGACGTTCAATTTGTCCTTTGGACAGCAATTCCTCAGCAATCGGTTTGACGTCGTTGCTTGGAATTGCAAATCCGATGCCCTCAACATCATCTTCACTGATTTTCATGCTGTTAATGCCGACAATTTTGCCGTCTGTATTTAACAACGGACCGCCGCTGTTCCCTGGGTTAATCGCCGCGTCAGTTTGAATCACGTTAATGCTTGTTTGGCCGGCTGATGTTGACATTGAAACCGTTCTGTCCACACCGCTTACAATTCCTTGAGTCACTGTGCGGGACAAGTCTTTTCCGAGCGGATCTCCAATCGCAATGACGGTTTCGCCTGTTCTGAGATCAGATGAATCGCCGAAGCTTGCCACTTTTGTTACGTGGTCATCACTGATTTGGAGGACCGCTAAATCTGTTAACGAGTCACTGCCTACCAGCTTTGCTGTCGCTTCAGTGCCGTCATATAAAGAGACCTTCAGTGAAGATGCTCCTTCTACGACGTGGTTATTCGTAATGATATAAGCCTTGCCGTTCTCTTTTTTGAAAATGACACCCGATCCTGTACCGCTTTCTGTATCTTCACTGGAATCAGATGAGCCAGATCCGAACAAAGAGCTGTTTGACTGAGCCTGAAGATTTGTGATGCCGACAATCGCCGGTGAAAGGTCTTCCACCATATCTGAGATTTTAGAAGAATCCTCGCTCTTGAATGCAGATGAGCCGCTAGCGCTTGATGAGCTTTTGCTAGATTCAGAGGACGTGCTTTTAGCTGTAACTGATTGTGTCTGCTGCTCGCGAGATGACTGTTTTGCAGCGTCCTGAGAATCATGGTCGCCAAGCGGTGTAAACGTGTAAATCCCAAGGGCGAGACTGCCGCCGATCACTCCGCCGAGAAGCGGTCTGAACCATCCGAAGCCTCGTTTTTTCTTCTCCTGATCATGTATGACATTGCGGGCTGAGTAAGAGGTGCTCTGGTCGTTTTCTTTTGCTAGAAAGACCTCATTCTCATTTCCATCCGTTCTGTTTTCGTCACGATAGTTATCCATCATGTTCACTCCGTTTCTCTATTTTCACTCATTTTAATTTGATTATGATAGGTTTATGACTTGAGTTTATCATAAACAAAAACTGTGGGATAAAAATGAAAAGATTATGGGAAATTGTGAAAAAGGGCGGAAAACGGTACACTCTTTATTGTATATGAAAGGACTGAGTCGATGGAACAGATTGGATTGATTGGATATGGCAGCATGGCCGATATGATCGCCAGGCAGCTGTTGAAGCATGAACAAATAAAGGAGAATGATCTTTTTATTGAAACAAGAACGAGGGGGGAGCGGCTGCAGGCGCTGTTGTCAGATTATCCAAACGTATCGGCTGATTCGCTTGAGAACTGGGCGGAAACATGCCGTTTGATTTTGATATGTGTCCCTCCGCTCCATGTCATCGAAACAATGCGCCGTCTGCACCCGTATGTGAACAGGAATACACATATCGTATCCATTGCTGCCGGGGTGCCGCTGCGGCTTTTGGAGGCTGAAACCGAAGCCGGTATATCACGTGTCATTCCGAGCATTACGTCCGAAGCAGAAGCAGGCATCTCGCTTGTCGTTCACGGTGAAGCGCTGGCAACGGATAAAAAAGAACGCCTGAATGCATTGTTATCGGTTTTCAGCCGTGTACATGAAATCAAAGAATCGAATGTGGATGCTGCCAGCAACTTGACGAGCTCGGCACCGGGGTTTATAGCTGCCGTCTTCGAAGAACTGGCGCTGTCTGCTGTCAGAAACAGCAGCCTGTCCAAAGAAGAAGCCTTTGATTTTCTGATTCATTCGCTATACGGAACTGGCAAGATGCTGATCGAAAAGAATATGTCTTTCGAGGAAACGCTGGAACGTGTCGCAACGAAAGGGGGAATTACCGGAGAGGGAGCTGAGGTCATACGCGGCTCTGTGCCGGAAGTTTTTGACCAGGTGTTTGAAAAAACGCTGAAAAAATATGAGCTCCTTACAAAACAGGCAGAGAAACAGACCTGAATCCTTGAAAGAGGATTCTTTTTTTATCACCGAATCGTTGCGATTTTCTCCAGCTATATTGCATTTTTCCTCTTTTTTTAATATAATTTGTTAGAATATTCATAATTTAGTAAAAAAGGAGGAGCGTTATGAAACTGTACATGTCAGTAGATATGGAAGGTATTTCGGGTCTTCCGGACGATACCTTTGTAGATTCCGGCAAGCGAAATTACGAACGCGGGCGGCTCATCATGACTGAAGAGGCAAATTACTGTATCACCTCAGCGTTTAACAGCGGGTGTACCGAGGTGCTGGTCAATGACAGCCATTCGAAGATGAATAATCTGATGATTGAAAAGCTTCACCCTGAAGCAGATTTGATTTCCGGTGACGTCAAACCTTTTTCAATGGTAGAGGGACTGGATGAAACGTTTACAGGCGCTTTGTTTCTCGGTTATCATGCGAGAGCTTCGACTCCCGGTGTGATGTCACACAGCATGATTTTCGGCGTCCGTCATTTTTACATAAACGATCGGCCCGTCGGTGAGCTCGGGTTAAATGCATACGTTGCCGGTTATTATGATGTCCCGGTCATTATGGTAGCCGGAGACGACCGTGCGGCGAAGGAAGCGGAAGAGCTCATTCCGAATGTTACGACAGCCGCTGTTAAACAAACCATTTCAAGATCCGCAGTGAAGTGTTTGTCCCCCGCGAAAGCCGGCCGGCTGCTGACAGAAAAAACCGCCTTTGCCCTGCAAAACAAGGACAAAGTCAAACCGCTCACACCGCCTGACAGACCGGTTCTGAGCATTGAGTTCGCCAATTACGGCCAGGCAGAATGGGCGAATCTGATGCCGGGAACTGAAATAAAGCCGGGAACCACAACCGTTCAATTTCAGGCAAAGGACATGCTTGAAGCCTATCGGGCGATGCTTGTCATGACTGAGCTTGCGATGCGGACATCATTCTGCTAAAGGGGTGTGTTAGGCTTTGGCGCGATACATGATAAAGCGTTTTTGGGCAATGGCAGCTACGATTTTGGTGATTACCACCCTGACTTTTGTTCTCATGAAGGTCATTCCCGGATCTCCTTTTAACGAGGAGAGGGGCACTAATGAAGCCGTACAAAAAAATCTCGAAGCCTACTATCACTTAGACGATCCTCTCATTTTCCAATACATTTTCTACTTAAAATCCATCATTACATTCGATTTCGGACCTTCAATTAAAAAACCGTCAGACAGCGTAAATGATATGCTGGAACGCGGATTTCCCGTTTCCTTTGAGCTTGGAATGACAGCGATTGTCATTGCTGTGATCTCCGGACTGGTGCTGGGCATAGTCGCTGCGCTCCGCCGCAATGGCTTTTTGGATTACGCCGCGATGAGTCTCGCGGTACTCGGTATCTCCATCCCGAATTTTATTTTGGCAACATTGCTTATTCAGCAATTTGCTGTCAATCTCAAACTATTTCCCGCTGCTACATGGACGAGCCCGATCCATATGGTGCTTCCGACCGCAGCGCTTGCTGTTGGGCCAATGGCGATTATTGCGAGGCTTACACGGTCAAGCATGGTCGAAGTCCTGACACAAGATTATATCCGCACAGCAAAAGCAAAAGGGCTTTCTCCGTTCAAAATTATCGTAAAACACGCACTCAGAAATGCACTCATGCCCGTCATTACCGTACTGGGCACACTTGTTGCCAGCATCTTAACAGGAAGCTTTGTCATTGAAGAAATCTTTGCCATTCCCGGAATGGGAAAGTATTTTGTTGAAAGTATTAATCAGCGGGACTATCCCGTGATTATGGGAACGACCGTTTTTTACAGCGTCATTTTGATCATCATGCTGTTTTTGGTCGACTTGGCCTACGGTCTCTTAGACCCGCGCATTAAACTGCATAAGAAAGGGTGAAGCGTGTGAATCTCCCTGTACAAACGGATGAACGCCAGCCAGAGCAGCACATTCAGGTGCCGGATGAGTGGTTTGTTTCAAATCACGAAAAAAATCGGGAAGCCGATTCGGTCAAGCGGCCGAGTTTGTCATACACGCAGGATGCCTGGAGGAGGCTGAAGAAAAATAAATTAGCGATGGCGGGACTTTTTATTCTTTTATTTCTATTTGTCATGGCAGTTATCGGACCTCTTTTATCACCCCATAGTGTCGCGCGCCAATCGCTGGCCGAACAAAACCTCCCGCCCTCAGCCGATCATTGGTTCGGCACCGATGAACTCGGCCGGGATGTGTTTACCCGAACATGGTACGGAGCGAGGATTTCGTTATTTGTCGGAGTCATGGCAGCGCTGATTGATTTTGTGATCGGGGTCATTTATGGAGGCGTTGCCGGCTATAAAGGCGGCAGGACTGACAGCATCATGATGCGGGTGATCGAAGTGCTGTACGGCCTGCCGTATCTGCTTGTTGTCATTTTGCTGATGGTGCTGATGGGGCCTGGGCTGGGCACTATTATTGTGGCGCTGACGGTCACCGGATGGGTCGGCATGGCGAGAATTGTAAGAGGCCAGGTGCTTCAACTGAAAAATTATGAATATGTACTCGCCTCGAAAACTTTTGGAGCGAAAACCTTTCGCATCATCCGAAAGAATCTCCTGCCGAATACAATGGGGGCAATTATCGTACAAATGACATTAACCGTACCTGCCGCTATTTTCGCAGAATCCTTTTTAAGCTTTCTCGGTCTCGGCATACAGGCCCCGTTTGCCAGCTGGGGTGTGATGGCGAATGACGGCCTGCCTACGATTTTATCAGGGCATTGGTGGCGCCTGTTTTTTCCGGCCTTTTTCATTTCATTGACGATGTATGCGTTTAATGTGCTGGGAGACGGATTGCAGGATGCGCTCGACCCTAAGCTGAGGAGGTAGCTATATGGAAAAAGTTCTGTCAGTCAAAAATCTGCACGTTTCTTTTACGACTTACGGCGGTACGGTTCAGGCGGTCAGAGGGGTGACGTTTGATTTATATCAAGGTGAAACCTTTGCAATCGTCGGCGAATCCGGCTGCGGCAAAAGCGTTACCTCCCAAAGCATCATGGGTCTGCTTCCGCCTTATTCGGCGAAAGTGACAGAAGGCAGCATTCGATTTAAAGGAAAAGACCTTTGCCGTCTCTCTGACAAAGAAATGAGAAGCATAAGGGGAGCCGACATTTCTATGATTTTTCAAGACCCGATGACGGCGTTAAACCCGACGCTGACTGTCGGAGATCAGCTGGGGGAAGCGCTTCTGCGCCACAAAAAAATGAGCAAAAAGGCGGTCAGGGAAGAGGTGCTTTCCATGCTGTCATTGGTCGGCATTCCCGATCCCAAAGAGCGCCTGAGGCAGTATCCCCACCAACTCAGCGGCGGCATGAGGCAGCGGATCGTCATTGCGATGGCGCTGATCTGCGAGCCTGACATCTTAATCGCAGATGAACCGACCACTGCTCTTGACGTGACCATTCAGGCACAGATTTTGGAGCTGTTTAAAGAGATTCAGAGAAAAACGAATGTGTCTGTCATTTTGATTACACACGATTTAGGGGTCGTTGCCCAGGTTGCTGACAGAGTTGCCGTCATGTATGCCGGAAAAATAGCGGAAATCGGTACGAGAAAAGATATTTTTTATCAGCCGCAGCATCCATACACAAAAGGGCTGCTGGGCTCTGTCCCGCGTCTGGATTTGGATGGCGCGGAGCTGATTCCGATCGACGGAACACCGCCGGATTTATTTTCACCTCCGCCAGGCTGTCCATTTGCCGCCCGCTGTCCGAACAGGATGATCGTGTGTGACAGGATATACCCGGGGGAGACCATCAGATCTGACACGCACACCGTCAACTGCTGGCTGCAGGATCAACGGGCTGAGCATGCGGCGCTGTCCGGAGATGCGAAGGATTGACCACGAAAAGGGGGAAGAGAATGAAACGAGTGAAAAAGCTTTGGGGGATGGGCCTTGCATTGGGGCTTTCGTTTGCGCTGATGGGATGTACAGCAAACGAACAGGCCGGAAAAGAAAACGGTAGCGACAAAGCAAAAACAAGCGGAGAAAAGGTACTGTATTTAAATAACGAAAATGAACCGACTTCGTTCGATCCGCCGATCGGTTTTAATAATGTGTCGTGGCAGCCGTTGAATAACATCATGGAGGGGCTGACGCGCCTTGGGAAAGATAATGAGCCTGAACCGGCAATGGCAGAAAAGTGGTCTGTGTCAAAAGATAAAAAAACCTACACATTTACGATACGGGAAAATGCGAAATGGACAAACGGAGATCCGGTAACTGCCGGAGACTTTGAATACGCGTGGAAGCGGATGCTTGATCCGAAAAAAGGCGCTTCATCAGCGTTTCTCGGCTATTTTATTGAAGGCGGCGAAGCGTATAACAGCGGGAAAGGAAAAAAAGACGATGTGAAGGTGACGGCAAAGAACGATCGAACCCTGGAAGTAACGCTTGAAGCGCCGCAAAAATATTTTCTCAGCGTCGTATCCAATCCGGCCTATTTTCCAGTTAATGAAAAGGTCGATAAAGAAAATCCGAAGTGGTTTGCTGAGGCGGATACATTTGTCGGGAACGGGCCGTTTAAGCTGACGGAGTGGAAGCATGATGACAGCATCACAATGGAGAAAAGCGACACGTATTGGGATAAAGGCACCGTGAAGCTTGATAAGGTGAAATGGGCGATGGTCAGTGACAGAAATACAGATTACCAGATGTTTCAGTCTGGGGAATTGGATACCGCTTACGTTCCTGCTGAGTTAAGCGATCAGCTGCTGGACCAGGACAACGTCAGCATTGTTGACCAGGCGGGTCTATATTTCTACCGGTTTAATGTGAACATGGAGCCGTTCCAAAATGAAAACATCAGAAAAGCCTTTGCGATGGCTGTGGATCAAGAGGAAATTGTAAAGTACGTCACAAAAAACAATGAAAAACCGGCGCGCGCCTTTGTATCGCCTGGATTTACACAGCCTGACGGCAAGGATTTCCGTGAAGCGGGCGGAGACCTGCTGACGCCAAATGAAAGCAAAGCAAAGCAGCTGCTGGAAAAGGGCATGAAGGAAGAAAACTATGAGAAGCTTCCTGCGATCACCCTTACTTACAGCACAAAGCCGGAGCATAAAAAGATTGCCGAGGCGATTCAGCAAAAATTGAAAAATACTCTTGGCGTCGACGTGAAGCTGGCCAATATGGAATGGAACGTATTTTTAGAGGATCAGAAAGCGCTGAAATTCCAATTCTCTCAAAGCTCATTTTTGCCTGACTACGCCGACCCTATCAGTTTTCTGGAAGCCTTCCAAACAGGAAATTCGATGAACCGCACAGGCTGGGCCAATAAAGAATACGATCAGCTGATCAAGCAGGCGAAACATGAAGCCGATGAAAAAACGCGTTTCTCCCTTATGCATCAAGCAGAAAAGCTGCTGATCGATGAAGCGCCGATTATTCCGGTTTATTTCTATAATCAGGTCAACTTGCAAAACGAAAATGTAAAGGGAATCGTTCGGCATCCTGTTGGCTACATCGATTTAAAATGGGCAGATAAAAACTAACGCCGGCGATTGAGAAAATACTGCTTCTTTAAGTGAAGGAGCGGTATTTTTTCTCTTTCTTGCACGTATACGTAGGGTGCAGAGCAAATGAAAGGAGTGATTCGATTGAATCACAAGCCGAAAGCGCTGAAAAAGGGTGACACAGTCGGAGTGATTGCGCCCGCAAGCCCGCCGGATCCAAAAAAGCTTGAAACCGCGCTTTTATTTTTAGAAGAGCTCGGTCTTCAGGTGAAATTGGGCAAGGCGCTGAAAAACCAGCACGGCTATTTGGCGGGACAGGATGATGAGCGGCTGGCCGATCTCCATGAGATGTTCAGGGACGGGGAGGTAAAAGCAATACTGTGCGCATGCGGAGGTTTTGGGACTGGACGTATCGCCGCCGGCATTGATTTCAGCTTAGTCCGCAAACATCCTAAAATCTTCTGGGGATACAGCGATATTACGTTTTTACATACTGCCATCCATCAAAACACAGGCCTTGTCACCTTCCATGGCCCGATGCTCAGCTCAGATATTGGGCTTGAAGACGTTCACCCGCTGACTAAAGCATCGTATGAGCAGCTTTTCCAAGAGACAGAATTCACCTATACAGAAGAGCTTTCTCCGCTGTCGGTGCTTGTTCCTGGAAAAGCTGAAGGCGAGCTTGTCGGGGGAAATCTGTCTTTGCTGACGTCTACACTGGGCACACCGTTTGAAATAGATACGAGAGGAAAGCTTCTATTCATTGAAGATATTGACGAGGAGCCGTATCAAATTGACCGGATGCTGAATCAGCTGAAAATGGCAGGGAAGCTGACGGAAGCCGCCGGCATTCTTGTTTGTGATTTTCATAATTGTGTCCCGGTGAAGAGAGAGAAATCCCTCTCCCTTGAGCAGGTGCTGGAAGACTATATTGTATCAGCGGGCAAGCCTGCTCTGAGAGGATTTAAAATCGGCCACTGCTCGCCAAGTATCGCCGTTCCGTTCGGCGCAAAAGCGGCTATGAATACAGCAGAAAAAACAGTCGTCATCGAGGCGGGCGTTTCAGAAGGGGCGCTGAAGACATGAAAATCACTCAAATAGAAACAAGCCGAATCGCCGTGCCGCTGACAAAGCCGTTTAAAACCGCACTTCGCACTGTGTATACAGCAGAATCGGTCATCGTAAGGATCACTTATGACAGCGGTGCGATCGGATGGGGGGAAGCGCCTCCGACGATGGTGATTACTGGAGACAGCATGGATAGCATTGAAAGTGCCATTCACAATGTCTTGAAGCCGGCACTGCTTGGAAAAAGCCTGTCCGGCAGTGAGGCCATTTTGCACGACATCCAGCATCTCCTTACAGGAAACCAGAGCGCTAAGGCGGCTGTTGAAATGGCGGTATACGACGGCTGGGCGCAGATGTGCGGAATGCCGTTATACCAAATGCTCGGCGGATACCGAGATACGCTGGAAACGGATTATACCGTCAGTGTCAACTTCCCTGATGAGATGGCAGCGGATGCCGAGAATTATCTCAAACAAGGGTTTCAAACGCTGAAAATAAAGGTCGGAAAGAATGATATTGCAACAGATATCGCTCGTATCCAGGAAATCAGAAAACGTGTCGGGACAGCCGTGAAACTTCGTTTAGACGCCAATCAGGGGTGGACGCCGAAGGAAGCGATAACTGCCATTCGGAAAATGGAGGATGCCGGTCTGGGGATTGAGCTTGTCGAGCAGCCTGTCCATAAAGATGATCTCACTGGTCTCAAAAAGGTGACAGATGCGACAGACACGCCGATTATGGCCGATGAAAGTGTTTTTACGCCGCGGCAGGCGTTCGAAGTTCTGCAAACCCGGAGTGCTGACTTGATTAATATTAAATTGATGAAAGCAGGCGGCATCAGCGGTGCAGAGAAAATCAATGCCATGGCTGAGGCGTGCGGTGTGGAGTGCATGGTCGGCAGCATGATCGAAACAAAGCTGGGCATTACGGCCGCGGCGCATTTCGCGGCAAGCAAAAGAAACATCACACGCTTTGATTTTGACGCGCCGCTGATGCTGAAAACAGATGTCATCAAAGGCGGCATAACTTACAGCGGCAGCACGGTTACGATGCCTGACAGACCGGGTCTCGGAATCACCGGACTGCGCTTTTGAAGGGGGAAATAATAATGATGCACACTGTCATATCAGCAGTGGCCAACATCTGGACAGCACCTGATTCGCCGCGTCCATCAGATCAAATGATGCTTCGTCCGAACGTTTTGATCAGAGACTGGCTGGCGCGTATGACGTATGATGAGCGTCTTGGGTTATGTACAGACAATGTGATCCAAACTCAGGTTCTCTTTGGTGAGAAGGTGCTGGTAACGGGGGAACAGGACGAATGGGTTTCTGTGATCGTGCCGAGCCAGCCATCTCGAAAGGATAGACGCGGATATCCGGGCTGGATGAAAAAGAACCAGCTGAAAAAAACAAGCCCTATTCATACAAAAAATAATTTGTTCATCAACAAACCTACTGCCTTTTTGTATAAAAGTAATGGAGAAAAGGAGTTTGAATTGAGCTTTTTGACGGTCCTGCCCTTTATTGCAGAAGAAAACGGATTTTTTAAGGTTGCAACCGCTATTGGGGAAAGGTTTGTGAAGCAAACTGACGCAGAGCCTGTCCGCGAACAGAAAGGGACCGCTGAAGACATCATTCAAACGGGGGCTTCCTTTCTTGGGCTTCCCTACCTGTGGGGAGGGATCAGCGGGTTTGGCTTTGATTGCTCCGGGTTTATGTACAGTATTTTTAAGGCCAATGGTTACAGCATCCCCCGTGATGCAGGTGATCAGGCAAAAGCTGGGGAGGATGTCCCGCTTGGTGATATGAAGGCCGGTGACCTGCTGTTTTTTGCTTATGAGGAAGGAAAAGGAGCGATTCATCACGTCGGTCTGTCCATAGGCGGCGGGAAAATGCTTCATTCTCCAAAGACAGGGAAATCAATCGAAATCCTTTCATTAAAGGAGACAATCTATGAAAAAGAACGATGTGCGGTGCGCCGCTGTTTTTCAGAATAAGGAGGGAGACAAATGACGCCACTGCCTTTGTTAGAGGTCAGCCAGCTGAAAATGCATTTTGAAGCAGGGAAAAAGCGGACAGTCAAAGCCGTCGACGGGGTCACCTTTCAGATTCATGAAGGAGAAACGTTCGGGCTGGTCGGGGAATCTGGGTGCGGGAAATCAACTCTAGGGAGAGTGCTGATGCGCCTTTATGAGCCGACAGAAGGGAGTGTGACCTACCGCGGCACAAATCTTCACGCGCTGAGTGAGAAAGAGCAGTTTGCCTTCAATCGCAAGCTGCAGATGATTTTTCAGGATCCTTACGCTTCACTTAACCCTCGCATGACCGTTCGAGACATTATTTTGGAGCCGATGGAGATTCACAATCTCTATCATACCCATAAAGCGCGGCTTCTCGTCGTGGACGAGCTGCTTGAGTCAGTAGGGCTTCATCCCGATTTTGGCAGCCGTTATCCCCATGAATTCAGCGGGGGACAAAGACAGAGGATTGGGATTGCAAGAGCACTGTCGCTAAATCCTGAGTTTATCGTGGCAGACGAGCCGATTTCTGCACTTGATGTCTCGGTTCAGGCGCAGGTGGTCAACCTGCTGAAGCGGCTTCAAAAAGAGAAAGGGCTCACGTTTTTATTTATTGCCCATGATCTTTCGATGGTGAAGCATATCAGTGACAGGATCGGTGTCATGTATTTAGGGCACATGATGGAAGTTACAGAAAGCGGAACCCTGTATCGTGAACCCCTGCACCCTTATACAAAGGCGCTTTTGTCCTCGATTCCGATTCCAGATCCAGAATTGGAGGACAAGCGTGAGCGCATCCTCTTAAAAGGGGAGCTGCCGAGCCCGGTCAATCCGCCGAGCGGCTGCGTGTTTCGAACCCGCTGTCCGGAGGCGATGCCTGAATGCGGGGAGTCCCGTCCCCAGCTTCAAGAAGTCGAAGCCGGCCGATTTGTCGCTTGCCATTTGTATCGACATGCTGAGGCAAAAGAAAAAGTACGGTAAACAAAAAGAGTGGCTCTCATTTTTACGGAGCCACTCCTTGCTTTTATGATTGATGTAAAAATTTCACACAAACCGGGTAAGGGACAGAAACAGTTGATGGAAGCACTGTCAATCGGCCGGTTTCTTTATCTCTTTCAAACAGGACAAGGTTGCCTGTTTCTTCATTTGAAGCCACAAGGAAAGCTTCTGTTGGATCCAATACAAAGTCACGAGGCCAGTTTCCTTCTGTTGAAACTCTTTCCACGAAAGCCAGCTCGCCTGAGTATTGGTTTACTTCAAATACAGCGATGCTGTCATGTCCTCGGTTTGCAACGTAAACAAAACGACCGTCCTGTGTGACATGAATGGCGCTTCCCTGGCTGTTGTCTGTAAAATCATCAGGGATGGCAGAGATGACCTGGATTTCTCTGAATTCGCCGGCTGTCGGATTGTATTCAAGCGCAATCACTTCATTGCTTAATTCTGTCATGACATAAGCGTATTTTTCTTTCGGATGAAAAGCGATATGGCGAGGCCCTGCGCCGGGAGCGAAGGTATGGCTTCCAGATTCAGTCAATACGCCGTCTTTCAGCTTATAGGTGTACAGTTTATCGGTTCCTAAGTCAACCGCTACGACATAGTTGTGTTCAGGTGTGAACCCCGCGTAGTGTGTATGCGGCTTTTCCTGTCTCTCATGCGGCCCTTTTCCCGTGTGAGCAGCTTCTGAAGCTGGTGATTGCAAGCTTCCGTCGCCTTGAACTGGAAAAGCGTGGACCTTCCCGCTGTGATAATTGGCAGTTAATACGAATTGATTTTGATCATTGACGCTGACGTGGCATGGAGACGGCCCTTCAATTAACTGATGATTCAGAAATGTCAATTCGCCGCTGTTTTGATCGATTTGATAGGCAGCCACTCCGCCTTGGCCGTCTGCTTTTTCAATTGAATAAAGAATGGTGTTGTCTTTATTTGGCGTTACATATGTGGGGTTGCCCAGTTTTGCGGCAAGCTTGGGCTCGCTGAGTGTTTTTTTCTCAGTATCAAGCTCAAATGAATAAATCCCTTCGCTTCCGCCTTTTGTATATGTTCCGACATATCCTATGTACTTTGTCATGCGATTTCCCCCTTAAAATGATGTCATCTCTATATTAACGTATCTTGATAAAATAAGCTGTTCAAAACATGAAAAAGGGGAATATTCTTCATTCGCCGCGAATCAGCGGCATCGTACAGCATCTGAACGAACCGCCTGATTTAACAATTTCTGACAGGTCGATTTCGATGATGTGATAGCCTCTTTTTGATAACTGTTGATTGACATGACGGTTGCAAGGGAGGCTGATGATTCTTTTTCTTCCGATAGAAAGCACATTGGTGCCAAGCGTAAATTGTTCGTCCTCAGGCACCTCAATGAGGTCATAACGTTTTGCCAGCATGTCAACTGCCTCTGGCTCAAGGGCTTTAGGATAAATTAACGCTTCGCTTTCAGATATGACGTTGAAAACGCAGTCCAAATGCAAAAATTTTTCATGAAGCTGTACTGGAATGACTGTATATTCAGGAAGTTCCTCTTCCAGCTGTCCGATGGCTGATATGTCGGTACGCTGGCTGATTCCGACGTAAACTGTGTCCCCATCAATGATGACGTCACCGCCTTCAATGCTTGTATCAAGCATACGGGTGTAAGAAATGCCTTGATCGTGGAAAAATTCTTTTATGACGGCCTCTTCCCCTTGGCGAATCGGTTCAGTCATGCTCGAGAGGAAGGCTTTTTCTCCGATGACAAATCCTATGTCGCGGGTGAAGACCTGCTCGGGGAGTCCGTCGCGGACCGGCAAAAGGATAACGTCGATGTTGTGTGACCTGAGTGCTTCAACCAGGCGGCGGTGCTGATCGGTGGCGGTTTTTACATGAATATTGTCATCTTCAAAATGTTTTTGGGTTTCGTTTATGACATCTTTTATGGTCATATGCTCCGGTTTGCATAAAATCACTTTCTCAAGTGTGCCGTATTCCGTTCGGCAGACTGTTTTGCGGTGATGTTTCGGGATGGATACATCCATTTGTTTCTCCTCCTGACCTTGTGAAGAATACATTTATTATTCCCTCATCATCAAAATCATTAAACGTTTTAGAAAGAAAACCTGGCAGACAAAGCATTTTAAATTTTAGACAAATAGCAGAGAATATTGTTTAATAGGAGAATATGAGTGCATTTAGCTAAACAATCAGACATCAAAGGGGAGAAAGGTATGGAAACACCGGAAACTAAATTTTGTAAAGAGTCAAAGGTTGTAAAAACCAGCAGGGTGTTCCCGCTTGATACGAACAACCATAATACGCTGTTTGGCGGAAAATTAATGAGCTACATAGATGATATAGCTTCTATTTCCGCGGCGCGCCATTGCAGACGGGAAACCGTAACGGCTTCGATGGACTCGGTAGATTTTCTGAAGCCGATCGGACAAAAGGATTCTGTCTGCTTGGAATCCTATGTCACATGGGTCGGCACTTCCTCCATGGAGGTGTTTGTAAAAGTCATAAAGGAGCATTTGATGACTGGCGAAAGGGAGCTTGCCGCGACATCTTTTTTGACGTTTGTCGCACTGGATTCAAATGGAAAGCCGGTGCCTGTACCGAGAGTTGTACCGGAAACAGAAGAAGAAATCATGCTGCATAATACAGCCGTTCAGCGCGCCAATGAACGAAAGAACCGCAAAAAACACAGCCAGGCGCTTGCGAATGCGCTGGGAACTGAAAAACCTTGGTAATCGTTAAACCCAAAACGTAAGTTTTGGGTTTTTTTGTGCTTTTCATTTTTCGATGGTGATTATTGCAGTGGTTAGTCCGTTTTTGCTAGGGGATTCTATAAAAAAGCAACAATTGTCATGTTGAATTGATAATTTTATGACAACTTTATAAAAGATTCATTTTATATATATCTTTTATTCATAACATCATGTATTTTAAAGATATATTTAAAATACATCTTTTTGAAAGGATTGTTTAAACAATGTTAGATCAGAAAACAATCGAAATCATTAAAAGTACTGTACCCGTATTACAACAGCATGGAGTAGCGATCACTGGCCGTTTTTACGATCTGATGTTTCAAGACCATCCAGAGCTTCTGAACATTTTTAATCAAACAAACCAAAAGAAAAAAACACAGCGTACTGCACTTGCAAATGCCGTTATTGCAGCTGCAGCAAATATTGACCAGCTTGGAAATATTATTCCGGTCGTCAAACAAATCGGGCACAAGCACCGCAGTATTGGAATCAAGCCTGGACATTATCCGATCGTCGGCAAATATTTGCTGATTGCGATTAAAGACGTTCTGGGAGATGCTGCAACACCCGATATTATGCAGGCGTGGGAGAAAGCGTACGGCGTTATCGCTGATGCGTTCATCGGAATGGAAAAAGAAATGTATGAACAGGCGGAGCAGCAAGCTGGCGGCTGGAAGGAGTATAAGCCGTTCGTCATCGCGAAGAAAGAGCGGGAAAGCAAAGAAATTATATCCTTTTATTTGAAGCCGGAGGACGGCAAGCCGTTACCAGAATTTCAAGCAGGACAATATATCAGCATCAAAGTGCGTATTCCTGGTTCTGAATATACGCATATTCGTCAATACAGCCTGTCTGATGTGCCGGGAAAAGATTATTATCGAATCTCAGTGAAGAAAGACGGTGCCGTATCGTCCTATTTACACGATGGGCTGCATGAGGGAGATTCAATTGAGATCAGCGCACCGGCAGGGGACTTTGTTTTAGATGCTTCCTCACAAAAAGATCTCGTTCTGATCAGTGCCGGAGTTGGCATTACACCAATGATCAGCATGCTGAAAACGTCTGTTTCCAAGCAGCCTGAACGGCAGATTCTGTTCATTCACGCCGCGAAAAACAGTGAATATCACGCATTGCGACATGAGGTGGAAGAAGCAGCAAACCATTCCTCTGTCAAGACAGCATTTGTGTATCGTGAGCCGACAGAGGAAGACCGTGCAGGTGATCTTCAATTTCATGAAGGGCAGATTGATCAGCAATTCCTTAAGGAGCTGATTGCCAATACAGATGCGGATTATTATATTTGCGGATCACAACCATTTATTACAGCAATGCATAAACTTGTGTCAGGCCTTGGATCAGCACCGGAGTCTATCCGTTACGAGCTGTTTGGCCCGCAATTAAGTATGGCACAGTCTGTTTGATCACATAAAAGAAACTCTTCTCTTTTCTGAGAAGAGTTTTTTTATTGAGATAGAAGGAGCGAACAAGCGCCTGCTTCTACATTCGGACAATCACTGATCCTCCGCCGCCGTTTGTGCATACACGGTTTTGCTGTTCTTGCATTGTTCTCAGCAATTCATTGTTTACCTCAATCGCTCTGATTAGCTGCTCCATTCTTAGCTCTAAGCCGGCTAGCCTGTCGATTGTCTGATGCTGCTGATAGTCTGCGGGCTGAGGAGCCAATGGTACATCATAGGGCCAATGGGTATTCGACTTCTGATTCTTCATGTTGTGCCTCCAATCTATGTTGCTTTCTATTTATGGTATGTGCCGGAGAAATGCACGTTCGCCTATTTCTAACACTGAAAATGGTGTGAGGTATAGCGCTTCTGCCTCAGGGCAAAATAGGCTCAATATGACTAGGGTGATGGAGGTAAAGGTCGGTGTTGTGGATCGTATGGTCATTTTTACTGAAACCAGTTATCGTATTTTCGATTGCGTATATTTTGTTTCGGCTTGCCGGCAAAAAAGCTGTGTCTCAAATGAACAATTTTGATCTGCTTTTGACATTCGCAATCGGAACCATTATCAGTGAGCCGATTCTTACATCCAGGCTGCCGATGTCGATTTATTACGCGGGCACTTTTTTGGTGCTTTATCTTATAATGAGCAAGCTAGCTCTTTCTAATAGATGGCGATGGCTGCTGGTCGTAAGCCCGACTGTCTTAATCAGAAACGGGGATATTGATGAACGCGGCCTGCGTAAAGAAAGGCTGACTGTTAATGAACTGCTCGGAAAACTTAGGGAAAAGGGCTATGCGGATCCGGCCGACATTGATCTTGCCATTATTGAAGAAACGGGAGAAGTAAGCGTCATTCCAAAAGAGGAAGCGAGAGCGGTGCAGGTGCGGGATTTGAATATGGAGGCTGAACGGAATTTTATCCCGATTCCCCTTATACTGGACGGCGAAATCCTTGATCATAATTTAAAGTACCTTCAAAAAAACCGAGCCTGGCTGTTTGAGAAGCTTGAGGAAAAAGGGTGCAGCCCTAAACTTCTGTCCTCGATCACACTTGGAACGATGAATGCCCGCGGCGACATATCGCTTGATTTACATACCTCAAACGAGCCGCGGCATGATCCTTATTTGTATAAACCGGGAAATAACAATTGAGATTGCTCTCTATTTTACTGAGAGCTTTTTTCTTTTTAAAGGGAATTTTTGTTTGGTGTCAAATGTACCTAGTTAGGGGGGACGACACATGAAGGACTTAATCATTAGAAACGACATGGCGCCGACGGTCAGCCTGCTTTATTCCGCTGTGGAAGAAAACAGTCTCCGTCTGGCTTCTATCGTAAGCCGCATGACACACAGTGAGCTTTATTATAAGGGGCGCTGTCAAACAAAAAACAGCACGGTCCAGCTTTTGCACCACATCGCAAATGTTGATATCAGATGGGTCTGGCGTATTAAGGAAAACCGGATACCGGAGCATATTGAACAGGTTTACGGACCGATGACAGATGAAAACGGACAGCTGTCTGAACCGGAGAATCAGCCCGGATTGGATGAACTTCTGAAAAGACATCAGCATGTGGTAAACGAGCTGAAGTCGGTATGTTTCGCCTTAACAGAAGAAGATTTGCATCAGACGCTTTTTTACGATGGTAACAGCGCAACTGTAAGATGGGGCATATGGCATATGGCGGATCATAATCGTTATCATCAAGCACATATTGAAGCCCTCAAAAAAGAATGGAAGCAGGATATGGCAAAATATGAGCGCTAAAACGAAGCTTGTGACCGGCCGAATTCGTTTGCGCTGTATGGAAGATCATGATCAGGCCTCTTTGTTTGAGCTGTTCAACGATCCTGACGTTATGAAATTTTATTCCGAGTTAAAAGATAAAAGGCAAACACGCGAGTGGATCAATTGGAACAAAAGAAATGAAAAAGGATACGGCGTCAGTCTGTGGATCGCCGAAGACATACGGACAGAGGATTTTTTGGGGCAATGCGGCATCGTTCCTCAGCAGGTCGACAATCAAACAGTAATGGAAATCGGCTATATGTTTGCCCGACGCCACTGGGGGAAAGGCTATGCGCAGGAAGCGGCTCGAGCCTGTCTGGACTACGGCTTCAACGAGCGGCAGTTCGGCAAAATGACGGCTTTGATTGACCCGGATAACAAAGCGTCCATACGGGTAGCGCAGAAAATTGGCATGCTATACAGCAGAACGATCAGAAAGTGGAATAAACCGATCGCGGTATATGAAAGAAAATCTTACAATTGAAAGAAGGTGTAAAGTTGTAGTATCATATTTGTCAGGTAAAGTTTTCTAGGGTTCCGCATGTGAATGAACATGGACTGGTCCGAGAGAAAGCACATACGCGTAAATAATAGCGCGTATGCACACGGAGGGAAAAAAGCCCGGGAGAGTCAATCTCATGTGAGACGACTGTCCGGGGTTTTTTTGTTTTCTGAAAATCTTAGCAGATAGAAAGGAATGGCGTAAAATGAAATGGGGATTGGTCGTGCTTGCCGCTGTTTTCGAGGTTGTTTGGGTGATAGGCTTGAAGCATGCTGACTCAGCTTTAACATGGAGCGGCACTGCCATCGGCATCTTATGTAGCTTTTATCTTCTCATAAAGGCGACTCACAGTCTGCCTGTTGGAACCGTGTACGCCGTCTTTACCGGACTCGGAACAGCCGGAACTGTGCTGAGTGAAATCGTTCTGTTTCATGAACCGGTTGGATGGCCGAAGCTATTGTTAATTGGTGTGCTCCTAATCGGTGTAATCGGATTGAAGCTTGTGACACAGGATGAGGCAGAGGAAAAAGGAGGCGAGGCATAATGCTGCATTGGATCAGTTTATTGTGCGCGGGCTGTTTGGAGATGGCCGGTGTTGCCCTTATGAATCAATATGCGAAAGACAAAAGCGTGAAATGGGTGCTGTTGATCATTGTTGGTTTTGCCGCTTCATTTTCCCTGCTGTCATATGCAATGGAAGCCATTCCGATGGGTACCGCTTACGCCGTCTGGACAGGCATTGGCACAGCCGGCGGCGCGCTTGTCGGCATCCTCTTTTACAAGGAGCCGAAAGACGCCAAACGGATCTTCTTTATCGCCTTGATTTTATGCTCAGCGATCGGTTTAAAAATTCTGTCATAAATTGATTTTTATCAAATCTTCAGTATAATGGATAAATAGTTTAGACTTAACAAGATAAGAGGGATTATTCATGAAATCATATATGACTCAGCGGTTAAACGAATACCGTGACGGGAATGAGGATAAAGGGCGCCTTTTGGTCAGCTGTCCTGATCAGCCGGGGATCGTTTCTGCGGTTTCTGCGTTTTTATTTGAACACGGCGCAAATATTATAGAATCCAATCAATATACGACAGACCCTGAAGGCGGCCGCTTCTTCCTGAGAATCGAATTCGACTGTGCGGGCATTCATGAGAAAAAAGAAACACTGCACGAGGCGTTTGCGCCAATTGCGGAAAAATTCGACATGACATGGAGCTTAACATTGGCAAGTGAACTGAAGCGCGTCGCCATCTTTGTCTCAAAGGAGCTTCACTGTCTGCATGAGCTGATTTGGGAATGGCAAACAGGCAACCTTATGGCGGAAATCGCTGTTGTTATCAGCAACCATGAGGATGCGAGAGAGCTTGTTGAGCGGCTGAACATTCCATTCCACTATATGAAAGCAAACAAAGACATCAGAGCGGAAGTCGAAAAGAAGCAGCTTGAACTGCTTGAGCAATACGAGATTGATGTAATCGTTCTCGCACGCTATATGCAGATCTTAACTCCTGACTTTGTCTCGGCTCATCCGAATCGCATCATCAATATCCACCATTCGTTCCTGCCTGCTTTTATCGGCGCGAATCCGTATAAACGTGCTTACGAGCGCGGCGTGAAACTGATCGGAGCGACATCTCACTACGTCACAAACGATCTGGACGAAGGGCCGATCATTGAACAGGATATTGAGCGCGTAGATCACCGCGATAATACAGAGGCGCTGAAAAACATCGGCAGAACAATTGAGCGCAGCGTGCTTGCACGTGCTGTAAAATGGCATTTGGAAGACCGTGTCATCGTTCATGAAAACAAAACAATCGTCTTTAACTAGACTGCAAGAGCCCGCGCCATGCGGGCTCTTTTGGGTGACAAAAAACCTTGACAAGTGCCTTTTTTCTTTGCATAATATAAAAAAATCATTGAGCGTTGAAGAGGATTAGTAAGCAGACCTTTCTGTGACAGAGAGCAAAATGAATCGCTGAAACATTTTGCCGCATGAAACCTGCTGAACCTGCCTTGGAGTCTTAGGGGGAAAACCTAGGCGCGTAACCTGGCGTTACAGGAGAGCGGAGCGTGCATAAGCGCGTTCAATCAAGGTGGTACCACGGAAACCCATTTCGTCCTTATGAAACAGGATGAAATGGGTTTTTTTATTGTAAGTTGGCTGGCGAAGAGCCGCGGAGGAGAATAAATGAAAAAACAAAGAATAGTAGTGAAAATAGGAAGCAGTTCGCTGACGAACAGCAACGGAAGCATTGATGAAGCGAAAATCAGAGAACATGTTCAGGCCATTTCCCTGTTGAAGAAAGCGGGACATGAAATGATTTTGATTACTTCAGGAGCCGTAGCGGCGGGGTTTTCCAGCCTTGGTTATCCGTCCCGTCCCGTTACCATCAAAGGAAAACAGGCGGCGGCCGCGGTCGGACAAACACTATTAATGCAGCAATATATGAATCAATTCAAACAATACGCACTGACTCCGGGACAAATCCTTTTAACGAGAAATGATTTTTCGAAAAGAGAACGGTACCGAAACGCGTATGCAACGATTATGGAATTACTCGAGCGCGGCGTTATTCCCATTATCAATGAAAACGATTCTACATCTGTTGAAGAATTGACATTCGGGGATAATGATATGCTTTCTGCGTTAGTCAGCGGATTGATTCATGCGGACCAGCTTATGATTCTCACTGACATCAACGGACTGTATGATGCCAATCCGAATGAAAATCCTGAGGCGAAACGTTTTGATTATTTGCCGGAAATTACGCCTGAATTGCTGGGATATGCAGGATCAGCCGGATCAAAGGTCGGCACCGGTGGTATGAAATCAAAGCTGTTAGCCGCACAAACTGCGCTGTCTCTCGGAGTGAAGGTGTTCATTGGTACAGGTAGCGGAGAGCAAAAGCTGGCAGACATTTTGGACGGCAGGGGAGACGGCACTTATATCGGAGACAAAGAACTATCCTCGGTCAACAACACGAGACAGTGGATACAGTTCCACTCGCCGATATCAGGAGAGATCCTCATTGATGCTGGTGCCGAGGAGGCGATGATCCATAAGGGAAGCAGCCTGCTGCCGGCTGGCGTTGTAGGTGTGAACGGGAGCTTTCCGAAAGGGGCCGTCGTGGAAGTCAGGGGACCGGGCGGCGTAATCGGCAAAGGCCAGACGCATTACTCCTCCGAGGAGATTATGGAGGCTAAAGGCAAACGAAGTGATGAACTTGATTTTGAAAAAACGTTTGAGGTTATTCATAGGAATGACTGGGTCAATTTAAAAGACTAGGAGGCGGAAAAATGAGAGAAGTTTCTGTAAAAGCGAAGCTGGCAAACGAAGCAGCAGCTGAACTGATTATGAAAACAACGGCTGAAAAAAATGAGGCGCTGAGCCTCATTGCAAACGGGCTCCGAAATGAAATGGATTTTCTCTTAATGGAAAATGCAAAAGATATTGAAAACGGTAAGAGCAATGGCTTAACACCTGATATCATTGATCGGCTGACACTGGATGAGAAACGCATTCGTGATATAGCGGATGCAGTAGAGCTTTTAATTGATTTAGCAGACCCGGTCGGTGAATCTCTTGAAACGATTGAAAAGGAGAACGGCCTTTTTATCGAAAAAATCCGCGTTCCGCTCGGTGTTGTCGGAATGATCTATGAAGCGAGGCCGAATGTAACAGTCGACGCTGCGACCCTCTGCTTAAAGACGGGTAACGCGGTTGTCCTGCGGGGGAGCTCTTCTGCCATTCACAGCAACAAAGCGCTCGTCAGTGTTATTCACAGAGCGCTTGAACAGTCACCGCTTCCAGTGAACGCTGTACAGCTGATTGAGGATACAAGCAGAGAAACGGCAAAAGAACTCTTTACGCTGAACGACGGTCTTGACGTATTAATCCCGCGCGGAGGCAAAAAGCTGATCGACCTCGTTGTGAGAGAATCAACAGTGCCTGTGTTAGAAACCGGCGCAGGAAACTGTCACATTTTCATTGATGAAACGGCCAAACCGGAAATGGCAGAAAAAGTAGTTGTAAATGCCAAAACACAGCGCCCTTCCGTATGCAACGCGATTGAATCATTGCTGATTCACAAGGCGTGGGCAGAGCAGCATGGGAAAGAATTGCTTGCTCAGCTGGAAAAAGCGGGAGTTGAAATTCGCGGTGATGAATTGGTATGTGAACTTCACCCTTCAAGCAAACAAGCATCAAAAGAAGATTGGGAAACTGAATTTTTAGCGCCTGTCCTCAGCGTAAAGACAGTTGAGAACGTTCAAGAAGCTGTGAAGCATATCCAACAATACGGCACCAATCATTCTGAAGCGATTTTAACTGAAGACGACAATAACGCCTCTTATTTCCAGACGGCTGTCGATGCTGCCGCAGTTTATCATAACGCGTCAACCCGTTTTACTGACGGTTTTGAATTCGGCTACGGAGCTGAAATCGGCATCAGTACGCAAAAGCTTCATGCCAGAGGGCCGATGGGGCTTCCTGCACTGACTTCTACAAAATACATCATTAAAGGAACTGGGCAAATCCGCGAATAGGCGTGGCGATGTTCAATTCAAAAGCTTATCCCTTAAAAGGGATAAGCTTTTTTATGCGCTGAAAAATTGACACTGCAAATTTAATTGTTTACAATTTAATTGTATAAAATATATTGGAGGAATGAAAAATGAGTCAGCCATTATTTACAGCATCTGTTTCAGCGGTAGGAGGAAGAGAAGGAAAGGTCATTTCATCAGACCGCGTTCTCGAGCTCGATGTCGCAATGCCGGGGACACCGAGAGCAAAGAAACTAGAAAAAGCGACAAATCCGGAGCAGCTGTTTGCAGCGGGTTACGCAGCTTGCTTTGACAGCGCACTGCAGCTGGTAGCAAGAACAGAACGGGTGAAAGTGGAGACAGAGGTTACAGCGCATGTCAGCCTGTTAAAGGACGAAGCAGATCAAGGCTACAAACTGGGGGTGACGTTGCAAGTGAAAGGAAAAGGAGTCAGTGCGTCAGAATTACAGGCACTTGTGCAAAAAGCGCACGGCGTCTGCCCGTATTCAAAAGCAACCTCTGGAAATATCGATGTGACACTTGAAGTAGCTGAATAAAAGAAAAGAGGATGCCTCATATAAGGCATCCTCAACTTTTTTGATGGATTGTTTCCAGCAATGTAAAGAGAGCGGATTTTAACTGTTTCAGGTCTTCACCGGACTGTTTGGAGAGCCCCAAGATCGTTCCTGGTATGTCGGCAGCTTTTTCTCTTAATGATTCCCCGTCCTCTGTCAGGCTGATCAACACGGACCGCTCATCCTCTTCAGATCTTTTTCTCGTAATCAACCCCTGCTGTTCCATCCGTTTTAGCATTGGAGTGAGCGTGCCTGAATCTAAATACAGCAGCTCGCCCATTTTTTTGACAGTAAGCGTTTCATGTTCCCATAACAAAAGCAAAGCCAAATATTGCGGATACGTCACATTCAGCTTATCAAGCAGCGGCTTGTATTGCTTTGTCATTTCCCTCGAACTCGCATAAAGCAAAAAACAAAGCTGATTCTCCAATTTCATATGGTCAAATTCATTTTCCATCTTGTTCACCAACTCTTTCTGACATTCCATTCTATTGTATCTGAAAAACACCACTTTTCCTATTCTCGGCAAACTTAGCATGTTTAAAAAGAACAGAATGGGAAATATAACAACTAGATACGATATAAGGAGGATGGAAATGATGGCACTATTTACAGCTAAAGTAACCGCGCGAGGCGGCCGGGCAGGACATATTACTTCAGACGACGGTGTTCTAGATTTTGATATTGTCATGCCGAATGCCAAAAAAGAAGGACAAACCGGCACAAACCCGGAACAGCTCTTTGCGGCAGGATACGCTGCATGCTTCGGCGGCGCGCTCGAACACGTGGCCAAAGAACAAAATATCGAAATTGATTCCGAAATCGAAGGGCAGGTCAGCCTTATGAAGGATGAGAGCGACGGCGGGTTTAAAATCGGCGTCACACTGGTTGTGAACACGAAAGATTTAGATCGGGAAAAGGCACAAGAGCTTGTCGAGGCTGCTCATGAATTCTGTCCTTATTCTAAGGCGACCAGGGGAAATATTGATGTAAAATTAGAATTAAAATAAGGATTCTCAGGATGTTTTTTTGTGTGGAAGCATGAGGAGCGGGCATGATCTTTTCGAAGGATGAATACATGTAGTATAGGTGAATTCAGTCTAGAGAAAAGGTGAGCACATGAAAAAAACAAAGCTGTCAGTTTGTATGATTGTGAAAAATGAAGAACGCCATATCGCCCGCTGTTTAGAGAGTGTGCAGCATATTGCCGATGAAATTATTGTGGTTGATACCGGATCAAACGATCGTACGGAAGACATTTGCAAAAGCTTTCATGCCCAAGTTTTTCGCCATAAATGGGAACAGGATTTTTCACAGGCGAGAAATGCCAGCCTGCAGCATGCCAAGGGAGAGTGGATATTGATCCTGGATGCCGATGAAGAGCTGGATCCGGACACGGGCAGCCTATTGCCTTCGCTGCTGACAGACAGCCTGCCGTCTCTCGGTTATGTGAAGGTCGTGAACTATACCGGGAAGCAATGGAATGAAAATGAAGCGTTTGAACAAAGGCAGATCAGGCTGATCCGCAATCAGCAAAACATAGTGTTTACGGGAAGTATTGGCGAAAGGCCTGAGGGAAAAGCGGCAAGCAGCTCTTTCACGCTTCCATGTATCATTCACCATTACGGCCATTTAGAGCAGGAGGCACAGCAAAAGCATCAGCGCAACATGAGCTTTTTGAATACGGAATTGCTGGCATCCTGCACTGACCCGTCTCTCGTATATCAGAAAGCAGCTGAATATGACAGAGGAAACAAACATGATAAAGCCCTCAGCCTGGCAATGGATTATATCAATGAATGTAAGAGAAAAAAGCAAATTCCGCCGCCTAATGTCTATTATTTAAAGTATAAATTATTAATAGACGCAGAACGGTACGAAGAAGCGGAACACGATATCAATGAAGCACTCGGGCATTATCACGATTACTGCACGCTCCACTATTACAAAGGGGTCATCAAGTATCAGCTTAAAAAAGTAAGAGAAGCAATCACGGCATTTGAGGCTTGCCTTCAAATCACTAATGAAAATCATCAGTACGTAGAGGTAAAAGGAGCAGCCGATTTTAAATCAAGCTGCTGGCTCGGTGTCTGCCATGCTGAATCGCATCAGCATATGACCGCTGTGCTGTATTTGCAAAAAGCGCTGAAGGCCAATCCGAAGTGCCCGCGGGCACAGCGTCTTCTCAGCGAATTAACAAAGGATCAGGCCGCGCATGCCTGATCCTTTAATATTCTTTTTTACTGTCAAAAGCCCGCCATGCCTGAAACGGGGATAAATGCTCTGTCAAAGTCACTTGATAAAAGGGGATCGTTCTTTCTTCAGCTGGTTTATCAATTTCTTCATAAATGAACGAATCATCAAACCCCGCTTCGGCAGCGTCGGAATGCTCTGCCGCATAGTAAACGGCTTTTGGCCGGGCCCAGTAAATGGCGCCTAAACACATGGGGCACGGCTCGCAGCTCGTATATAAGATGCAATCATCAAGCTGATAGGCGCCAAGTGCCCGGCAGGCGTTCCGAATAGCTGTCACTTCCGCATGGGCAGTCGGATCATTGCTTGTTGTAACGTTGTTCTGCCCCTCGGCAATAATAGAACCGTCTTTTACAATAAGGGCCCCGAAAGGCCCGCCAACTCCTGCATTCACTCCTTCACGAGCGAGGTCGACAGCCCGTTTTAAGAACTTTTCATGATTCATCCCAAACCCTCCTGTCAATTGAGTGTTATAAGTATAGCCGAAAAAGGGGGCAAAGAACATTCTCAAAAAAGTGCAAAATAAACAAAGTATTTGGGGGATTTGCTAAGATAAGAGGAGAAAAGAGGAGGGGGAAACATGCTGCATTTATATATTGCCAGACACGGACAGACCCAATGGAACGTAGAAAAACGGATGCAGGGCTGGCTGGATTCTGATTTGACAGAACTTGGGCTGTACAACGCCCGCGCTCTTGGGGAGCGTCTGAAGGATATTGAATTGAATCAGGTCTACATCAGCCCGAGCAAGCGGACAGAAGAGACAGCAAAAACCATACTGGGATCGCGCAGGCCCCCGCTGGTGATAGATCATATATTCAGAGAAATGTCACTGGGCTCATGGGAAGGGAAAAAACAAGAGGATATTGAAAGGGACGAACCAGATCTTTTTCATGCTTATTTTCATTATCCCGAAGCTTATCGCCAGCAGGGATGTGAAACGTTTTTTGACTTTGAAAAACGGGTCAGGCTGGCTCTCCAAACGATTTTAGACAGCCATTCTTCCGGTAATGTTCTCTTGGTTACCCATTCTGTCTTTATATTAATGCTGTTAAATATCATAAAGGGGAGACGCGTTAACGACATATGGAATTCTGCTTACATACATGATACATCATTGAGCCTTGTGGAATTTGATGAAAATGGAACAGCCAAAATAGTAAAAGAAGGGGACGGGAAGCATCGGAAACCGATTTCCGCTTTCTAATAGAAAAAACCATCTGCCAAAGACAGATGGTTTCTATTTTATACAAGCTGTGTCTGCTGAGCTCTTGCTTGTTTTGCAGCTTCCACCATGTTTTTCAATGCGGCAACCGTTTCTTCCTGCTGTCTTGTTTTCAATCCGCAGTCTGGATTTACCCAGAAGCGGTCAGTCGGACAGACGGCAAGCGCATCAACGATAATGTTGTACATTTCTTCAGTTGACGGCACCCGAGGGCTGTGAATGTCATACACACCAAGGCCAAGGCCTTTGAGATACGGATGCTCTTTTAAGTAATCTAAAAATCCTCCGTGGCTTCTGCTGTGCTCGATCGTAATGACATCCGCATCCAGATCATTGATCGTATCGACAATGTCTTCGAAGTTGCTGTAGCACATATGCGTATGAATTTGTGTCTCGTTTTTCACGGAAGAAGTGGTTAATCTGAATGCTTCTGCCGCCCAAGTCAAATATTCATCCCAATCGCGGGTTTTTAATGGAAGGCCTTCGCGCAGTGCTGGTTCATCGACTTGGATGATTTGAATGCCTGCGTCTTCAAGCGCTTTTACTTCTTTCCGAAGGGCAAGCCCGATTTGGAAGGCGATTTCTTTTCTCGAAATATCGTTTCGAGGGAAAGACCAGTTTAAAATTGTAACCGGACCTGTCAGCATTCCTTTCACATGCTTGGATGTCAGGGACTGTGCATATACCGTGTCTTTCACTGTCATCGGTTCAATAAATTCAACATCTCCGTAAATGACTGGCGGCCGAACACAGCGTGAGCCGTATGATTGAACCCAAGCATATTTTGTGAAGGCAAAGCCGGCCAGCTTTTCACCGAAGTATTCGACCATGTCTGTCCGTTCAAACTCACCGTGAACAAGGACATCAAGTTCCAATTCTTCCTGAATATCAATCCACCTTTTGGTTTCCGCATTGATAAAGTTTTGATACTGTTCATCAGACCATTCATTTTTCCGCCATTTTTGGCGTGCGCTCCGCACTTCAGCAGACTGCGGGAAGCTTCCGATCGTAGTCGTCGGCAAAAGCGGGAGGCCGAGAGATTCATTTTGCAGAGCTAAACGTTCTTCAAACGGTATCGGACGCTTGAAGTCATTATCTGTTAATTGCTCAAGCTCTTTCTTTTGTTCAGAATTCGTGCCTGTTGCAAACAGTTTAAGCGCCTGAATATCAGCTTTTGCCTGCTGGATTTGTTCGCTGATCGCCGCTTTTCCTGATACTAACCCTTCTTTCAAAGCTGTCAGCTCGGCCAGCTTTTCTTTAGCGTAGGATAATCCGTTCAGCAGATCCTTTTCCAAATGCTCGTCAGGATGTTTTGCTACCGGAACATGCAGCAGGCTGCTTGAAGGCTGAATCCACAGTTCATCAACGTTTGCATAGCTAAGAATATCTAGAATGGCATCGAGACGTTCTTCAAGGTCTGCTTTCCAAATGTTGCGTCCGTCGATCACGCCGGCTGCCAGTACTTTGTCTGTCGGAAAGCCGTGTGTTTTCAGCTGTTCCAGGTTTCTGCCTTTGTCGTGAACGAAATCAAGGCCGATTCCCTGAACCGGGTAAGAGATCAGCTCTTCATAGGCATCAACAGAATCAAAATACGTCTGTAAAAGCACATTCAAAGAGGAAAGCTCACTTGTAATGCTTTCAAATAATTCTTTTGCGCCGCGAACATCTTCGCAAGAGGCGGTAACGAGCGCCGGCTCATCGATTTGAACCCATTTTACGCCTTCTTCTTCAAGCTCTTTCAAAAGCTGTACATATAACGGCACAAGGCGTTTTTGGATTGCTTTAGCTTCTGACGGTTCATAGCCTTTAGCAAGCGTAACGAACGTATATGGGCCGATAATCACAGGCTTTGTTTCAACGCCGTATGCCTGTTTGATTCGGCGATAATCTTCGAGCTGTTTGTTTCTTGTCAGGCTGAACTCAATGCTCTCGTCATATTCCGGAACGATGTAATGGTAATTTGTATTAAACCATTTTGTCATTTCACTTGATACAGCGTCTTTTATTCCGCGGGCGATAGCGAAGTATGTATCGGTAGCGTCAGTCAAATGTCTGAATCGTTTCGGAATCCAGTTAAAGCTGACCGCTGTGTCGAGTACATGGTCATACTGTGTGAAATCAGAAACAGGCACAACATCAATCTGCTGGTCAATTTGTGTTTTTACTGCGGATAAAAATAGGTCATCCATTTGCTTTAAAAACGTATCTTTATCAGTGCTGCCTTTCCAATACGCTTCAAGTGCTTTTTTCCATTCTCTGTTCAGTCCGATTCTCGGAAATCCTAAATTCGATGTTTTGATGGTTGTCATTGTTTCTCCTCCTTTATATGTAAAACACTCTAAGTTAACCCGCGGATACAGGCTGCTAAGAGGTTTCCTCACAAACAAAAAGCCTCTTTCCCATGAGAGAAAGAGGCTTTTCTGCGTAAAACACTGCCTCTCTCATCTCTCAGACACAATCTGATGGAATTAGCACCGTGCCTTATGAGACATCAGTCTCGGCGCGAAAAGCAGTGCGCCCCATTTCACAATGGAATTACGGTCGGTTGCTGTTGGGGTCAAAAGGCCAATCCCTCGCCCAACTCTCGATAAGAGAAAATGTTATTAATTTTTTGAAAAGTTGAATCATTTGTTGGTAATCTTAACAGCAATTCAAATTCGCTGTCAACATAGAATTTGAAATTTTATTTACAAATTACGGCATTTATTATATGAGAAAAATAAATTTATAGTGTCATCAAATGTGATTGCTCTGCTTTTTCTGCCAGCTCATCAGGAGCAGTTAAATACAGGAATCCATTGCCTGCCAGCGTTTTTGCGATATCAAGCGGGAGTGTCCTGCGAACCAGCTGTGCATAAACCTCAGGTTCAGAAAGCTTTCTTTGAAATGATTCTTCTTCAAAGCTTTTAATTAAAGCGAGCGCTCCGCTGACGTGAGGGGCAGCCATTGAAGTCCCGGTGAGCTTGCCGTATTTCTTGTTAGGGAGGGTGGATAATATATTTTCTCCCGGTGCCACAAGATCGATTTCTTTATTGGCGTTAGAAAATTCTGACGATTCTCGAGCTACGGAAACAGAACCAACCGCGATCACTTCATTATAAGCCGCGGGGTAGGAAAGCTCTTCTGTTCGTTCGTCGCCGTCACCTTCATTTCCCGCCGCGCAAACGACAAGCACTCCGTTTTTGACGGCGTTTTTCACCGCTTCTTCAAGCTCCGGAACATCGCTTGGTCCGCCAAGGGACATTGAGATGATATCGACTTTCTGTTCCACAGCGTAGTTAATGCCGTTAATAATCCATTCGTATTGTCCGCTGCCGTTTGCGCCGCCTAGAACCTTCACAATCAATAGGCTTGCCTCAGGAGCGACTCCAGCAATGCCGCCATTTGAATCATTAGCGGCAATTGTTCCGGCGACGTGTGTGCCGTGTCCGTTGTAGTCGGAAATCGCATCTTCCTTGCCGCCGTCATCATCTGTGAAGTTCTTTCCGCCGATGATTTGGTTTTTTAAATCAGGATGGCTTGTATCGCAGCCAGTGTCCAATACTGCAATTGTTACGTTTTTGCCTTTTACCCCTTTTGCCCACAATTCTGGCGCCTTAATCACTTTAATGCCCTCAGGAAGCTCGTTTACATCCATGATCTGCTCATTCGTCACATACGGGATCAAGCGGATTTCACCATTCATAAAAAAGCCCTCCTTTTTTATGCTTTCAAGTGGATTCAAGGGTGTTGCCTCATATTATATGAAAAAAGCAACCGCTCGGACAGAGCCATTTGAAGCATTTTGAAAAAATAGGATACACCCCAAAGAATTAGTAATTTTCAAAATATTGGATGGCTTCAGCGTGTATGACTGGGATTCAGCTATCAGTCAAGTTATAATAGTGTTGGGGAAAGGAGCAGTGTGATGAAACTGAATGAAAAATTATACGCATTTTTTTCAGAACATGTTGATCAAATGGCCGAGGAATGGATTGAAACGATGGAGGAAAGCGATCCGAACTCGCTTTACGCTCTACATAATGCATCTGTAACGGAAGAATTGAAAGAGCAGGACAGAGAATTTTATCGGCATCTGAATTACATGTATGTTTTACCGGAAAAACAATTTCTCGAAGAATTTCAAGAGTGGATCATTGAGCTGACAAACGACCAAAAGCATCTCGACACGCCGGTTCAGTACGTCATTCGGGAGTTTATGAGAAACCGAAGATTATACACGAAGTATCTTGAGAAGTTCGCAGAAGAAAATGAATCGGCATTTGAACCGGGAGAGAAACAGAAATGGGCTGATTTGATTGTAAAAGTCTTTGATTTTACGATTTATACATTCGTTGATCATGCTGAAACGAATGCCAAACAGCAATTAAACGCCCAGAGAGAAATGATATTGGAATTAAGCTCGCCTGTCATTACCCTGAGCAAATCAACAGCTCTGCTGCCGCTTGTAGGTGACATTGATACTGAACGGGCCAAGTTTATTCTGGAAAACACGCTTCATGCTTGTGCCAAAAGACGCGTAGAGCATCTGTTAATCGATCTGTCAGGCGTTGTGGTGGTTGATACAATGGTGGCGCACCAAATCTTTAAATTGATTGAGGCACTCAATTTAATCGGTGTCCGGTCAACTCTGTCAGGAATCAGGCCTGAAATCGCTCAAACAGCTGTACAGCTTGGAATTGATTTTTCGAATATAACGATTAAAACCAATCTTGCCCAGGCATTAAACTATCATCAATAATATAAAAAGCCGCTATCGTCGATAGCGGCTTTTTATGAGGCAAAACATAAGGATACAAGAAAAGATCCTGCGAACAAGAAGAGAACGAGACAAAAGAACAGCCAGTCGCGGCGATTTACGGACAGCGTTCGATAATATGTCCGATTCCTGCTTCCTGTAAACCCCTTCGATTCCATTGCCAGGGCGGTCCGTTCCGCTTTTCTGATGGCGCTTGCCAATAGCGGGATGGTATACCGCTTTAGCGCGCTGATTTTCTCAACGAAGCCGCTCTCTGCCGCTCCTCCTCTGATTTTATGGGCCTGCTGAATCAGCTGGACTTCATCCTTTAACAGCGGAAGAAAACGAAAACCTGCAATCACGCCATATGCGAGCTTTGGTGAGAGCTTGCACTGCTGGACAAGGCTCAGCATAAATAAAATGGGGTCAGTCGTAAAAACAAACATCATCGATAAGGCGGAAAAGCACAAAATCCGAAACCCGAGAGAGATGCCCACAGACACATTATCGCTGTTAATAGAGATAGGGCCGGCTTGAAATAAGAAATTTTCCGGGGTTGTCGGAACCTTGCCAAAAACAGCGGCTGTCCATACACATCCGAATGCCAAAATCAAAAACGGAATGGTAAACAAAAACCATTTTTTTAATGGGATTCCGGCCGCCAATAGGACACCCGACACGATGATGATATAAAAACACGCAGGGGTGTAAGGGTTGTAAATAAACGACAGCATGACAACGCAGCAAAAAACCGCCGCTGCTTTCACTGTCGGATTAATGAGATGTAACGGCTGCTTCATCACGCACCTCCTCTTGATATGCCATCCATTCATATAGAAGGGGAAGGGTGAGCTTTGCTTTTTGGACAAGCCTTGTTTTCTGAGAAAATAACTGCGCTGGAGATCCGTCAAAAACCAGGTCCGTATCGTGAAGCACAAGCACGCTGTCGGCATACGAAGAGACAAGCTCCATATCATGTGTAATCATGAGGACAGCGGTGCCTTCTTGCTTAATCCGCTGAATCATGTCCATGCATTCAGCCGCCGTGCGGGCGTCCTGGCCAAAGGTTGGTTCGTCTAATAATAAAACCTTTACGTCATGCATGAGCATGGTAGCGACGCTCAGGCGCCGTTTTTGCCCTTGGCTGATTGCAAACGGATGGTGATCAGCCAAATGCGCAAGACCGAAACGCTGCAGCAGATGCTGCGCTTTTTTCTTGGTTTCAGCATTTGCTTTCTTGCCGAACAGCAGCTCGTCATATACTGTGCCGGTGACAAACTGATGCTCGGGGTTCTGAAAAACAAATCCCATTCGTTTTCGCAGTTCATTTTCTTTATACGATTGAAGCGGCTTATCATATAGAAGAATCTTTCCGCTTTTCGGCTTCATCAGACGGGCGAGGACGGATAAGAGTGTTGATTTTCCGGTGCCGTTCGGGCCGACAAGCGCCGTCAAAGAGCCTTCGTGCAATGAGAAGCTGATGTCTTTGAAAATCGTCTGCTGTCCTCTTGCGAACGAAAGGCTGCTGACTTCCAGCACACGCTCCCCAGAAGGAGCTTCTTTCTTTTCATTATGACTGACAGGAAACGGTTCTTTAAAAAGCGTTTCTTTTGATAAAGTAAACGGCATACTGAGTTTTTCCTGCAGGTCACACACTTTTGGAATCGCGATGCCCATTTGTTTTAAGGTCTCCGCTTCGTGCTGAAATAGATCTTTCGTCCCGCCATCCAGCACTTTTTTTCCTGCTTTGTCCAGCACGATTGTCCGCTCAATCCAAGGAATCCATTCATCAAGCTGGTGCTCAATGACGAGGAGGCTGAAGCCTTTTTCTTGCTGAAGCTCTTTCATCATGTGAACGAATTCCCGAGCTGAATAAGGATCTAACAGGGAAGTTGGCTCATCTAATATAATAAGCTCGGGCTCCATCGCCAAAATACAGGCGAGAGCCACTTTCTGCTTTTGCCCTCCTGACAGTGCAGATATTGTTTTTTCTTTTAAATGAGTAATACGTAATTTTTCTAATACGGCATCAATTTTCTCCGCCATCTTTTCTTTCGGAATCTGCAGATTTTCCAGCCCAAAAGCGATTTCGTCCTCAACCGTAAGCATGCAAAACTGCTGATCGGGGTCCTGAAAGACAACTCCGGCATGCTGTGCAATCGTTTCGGAAGTTTCAGCGTCTGTGACCGGCTTTTGATATAAAAATACATGTCCGGACAGTATGCCGTCGCAAGCCTCCGGGTACAGGCCGTTTAAACAAAGGGCGAGCGAGCTTTTTCCGCACCCGCTCGGTCCCAGCAATAAAGCGCATTCTCCTTTGTGAAGTGCAAACGAAATGTTTTGAAAAACCGGTTTCTTGTCTTCTTCATAAGAGAAGCCGAGCTGGTCAACCGTTAGGAACTCATCAAAGGCTTGCATGTTCTGAAGCCCGCTTCCGTTTCTTTTTCAATTCCTTCCCGAGTGCCATTCCGTTTAACACACCCGTATAAGCAAGAGAGTCGCTGACAGCCTTTCCGAGAAGCCCTGCAAGAAGCGCGCCAGAAATCAGACGGATCACAAGCATCATGAGAAGATAGCCCGGTGAATAGGCTGCATAGCCAGAAACAAAGAGATCATAAATAAAGCTTGCTACTGAAGACCCCATTCCTGCCAGCAGAAGGACGGGCAAAGAGTATGCTTTCCAGCGTGTCGCGAGAAATACCGCTTCAGCCCCGAGTCCTTGAACAATGCCGATAACGATGACCATCGGGCCAGACGGATTTCCCAGCAGGCACTCAACGAGAGCGGCAATGATTTCAGAAACAAGCGCTGCACCCGGTTTTCGAATAATGTACGCGGCGATGACAGAAACGATAAACCAAATGCCGTAAATCGGTTCATAAGCGATTGGCCCGAACATACCTGCAAGTACATTTCCGAAATGCGTAAATAATAAATAAACAACGGCAAAAACGATACTGATAACAGACATGATGACAATTTCTTTTACTTTCCAGCTTTTCATATTATCCCTGCTTTCTGTTTTTTCTTGATGGACTGTTAGCCGAGACATTGACAGTCATGGTTACGTGGTTTGTTTGCTGTTCAGCCATGCGGAAAACGGCTTCCAGTGTTCTGAATACGTCATGTGCATCCCCGTCAAGCTCACTCGCGTAATGGACCCCCTGTACGAAGGTGCCTTCTGCTTTCGTAATCTCGACAGCTTCCATGATCAAGCCCATATAATCGGGCTCATTCAGCGGATACAGCGCAAATTGGCACGGCGCTTCCGCATTCAGGCTGCGGACAGCTTCTTCATTGACGCGCTTGCCGTCTGCAAAAAGATATGTATCTCCTTGTGTATCGCCCGGGCAACCGATAGAAAACGTCCCGTTCATGACGATGTGTTGTTCGCTGTTCGCCGCATAGAGATAAATGGCTTTGGCAGCGTCGAATACATGATCAATCGATCCGCGCAGGACTGTGCTGATATGATCGGTTTTCGTCCAAACGTTGGATGTGTCGGTTTTTTTCAGCGCCGACTTAATCACACTAATAAAATCATCCGTCATCGGATATAAAGAGAACCGAAAACCGGCAATTCTGCTTGTGCCGCAAATATGATCCATTTCTCCGACCTCCTGTTTTTTTGGTAAAATAAAAAACTGCATATCCTAAGGGAATATGCAGTCATAGATCGATTAAGCGCACAAAAAAATACACCATTCGGTCAACCTGCACTTCCCCACGCTGGTATTATCCAGATCGGGTCATAAGGGATCAAAGCGCGTGTTTGCGCGCTTTATCTCAGCCAAAACAGCACCCCTAGTGCTTTCCGTATACAATTTTTTATTTTGACATCATAATAGATGATAAGAACCATTTTGTAAACAATGAAATCATTTTTTTCATTTTGGGATAGGAGAGGATGATCGCTTTTGGAAAAAGGGAACATATTAATTGTGGAAGATGAAGAAAAAATCGCCAGGGTGCTTCAGCTTGAATTGGAATATGAAGGATACAGCGTCACCATCAAACACAACGGCACAGAAGGACTGAATGCCGCCGCGGAAGGCGGGTATTCCCTGGTGCTTCTTGACGTCATGCTCCCGGGATTGAGCGGATTGGAAGTGCTGCGCCGCTTGAGAAAAACGGATCAGCAGACACCGGTCATTTTATTAACGGCTCGCGACAGCATTCCTGACAAGGTAACAGGGCTGGATATCGGCGCGAATGACTACGTCACAAAGCCGTTTGAAATCGAGGAATTGCTTGCGAGAATCAGGGCGGCGCTGCGCCAAAACGGAACAAAAACAGAAGATATCGGCACCTATCTTACATATGACGACTTGCGGGTGAACGAAAAAACCCGTGAAGTGAGACGCGGAGATAAAGAGGTGGAATTAACGCCCCGGGAATTTGATTTGCTCGTCTATATGCTGAAGCATCCGCAACAGGTGCTGACACGGGAGCAGATTCTAAACTCGGTATGGGGATTTGATTATATCGGTGATACAAATGTCGTGGATGTTTATATCAGATACATCAGAAAAAAACTTGACTATCCTTACGAAAAACAGCTGATCCATACCGTTCGCGGGGTCGGCTATGCCATTAAGGGGTAAACGATGAAGCTGAAGACCAAGATTCATCTGTACACATCAATATCGCTGTTGATTTTATTAATTTTGGTCCATACCGCAGTCTATCTCATTTTTTCATCTGCGCTGACCTCAAAGGATGCAGCCCGGCTTGCAGCTGAGACGGATAACATTTCTGAAGCACTGCATGCAGCTGAAACAGAAGGAGTGGCTTTGCAGGACATGCTGCAGGCTTATCTTCCGGCAAACGGCATGGTCCGTGTAGTGAATGGTGATCAAAAAGCCGTCATGACCATGACAAAGGAAAAAGCATATAAAGAATTTCCCCTGTCTTTTCACAGCGGGGAAACGGCAGATGTAAGAAAACATGACGGCAAGCTGTTTGCTGAGGCTGCTGTTCCGGTTATTTGGACTGATGGACAAGTGGTTTCTCTTCAGCTGGTTGAAAGGCTTGAGAACACAGAAGAGAGTCTGTTTCTGCTGAAAATCATTTTAATCGCTGCAAGTGCTGCTGTTTGTATCGCTTCTTTTTTTGCCGGCAGCTTGCTTGCCCGCCGTATCATCAATCCGATCAGACGCTTAATGGTGACAATGAAAGACATACAGCGGGAGAAAGCATTCAAAACGATTTCATTGGAAGGGCAGTCTCACGACGAGTTATATCAAATGGGGCTGACATTTAATGAGATGGCGATGATGCTGAAAGAGCACTACGATAAACAGCAGCAGTTCGTTCAGGATGCTTCACACGAATTGAAAACTCCGCTCACCATTATAGAAAGCTACAGCAGCCTGATGAAGCGGTGGGGGGCAAAAAAACCGGAAGTGCTTGAGGAATCGATAGATGCCATTCATTCAGAAGCGGTGCATATGAAGAAACTGACCAATCAGCTGCTGGCGCTGGCAAAAAGCCATAAAGGACTCGAGCTTGATCTGAAAACAATCGATTTGATTGAAGTGTCGCGCGCCGTCATGCAAACGCTCCAGTCCGCCTATCAGCGTGACATTTTGCTTGAAACAAATAAGGAGAGCCTGCTTGTAACTGCTGATGAAGAACGCATCAAGCAGCTGCTGACCATATTGCTCGATAATGCCATAAAGTATAGTGAAAAACCCATTGTGATGTCAGCCGGAACGAAGGATGGACGGCCGTTTCTGTCAGTGAGGGATGAAGGCATCGGAATCCCTGAGGAGCATATCCCGCACCTGTTCGAACGGTTCTATCGGGCGGATGAGGCACGAAACAGAAAAACAGGCGGGACGGGTTTAGGCCTTTCCATTGCCAAGCACATCGCCGATGAGCACGGCATTGAGCTGAGTGTAAAAAGCAAGCCGGGACAAGGAACAGCTGTGACCATGCAATTCAAAGAACAGAATGGGGGAGGCCGATGAACAAACCATTACAAGCAGTATTTGCTGCGGCAGCAGCGGTTTTAGCCGTCATCATCTGTGCAGTTCTTATCATTCGGCAAACCCACGAGGACGTCCTGTCAAAGGAGGCTATCGTAAAAAAAATCGAAGCCTCTTATGAAGGCGAGATCACGAAAGTAACACAATCAAAGGACAACAAAACCTATGACTTGACTCTTGAAAATCCTAAGGGGACGTATTTTATAAAGGCGGATGCAAAGTCGGCAGACATTCTTTCGATGAACAGAGTAAAAGCGATGAAGCCAACTGCCATGACAGAAAAAGAAGCCGAGCATCTAGCACTTGAGCAGGTGCCGGGAACCGTTAAAAAACAAACACAACAAAATCGTGTCGCCACATATACCATACAAAAAGAAGACGGAAAAACATACGAAGTGAAGGTAGACATGGTGGCAAGAGCAGTCGTGTCTGCTGATCAAATCAGCAGTAAAGATCAACAAAAAACACCGATTACGAAAAAAGAAGCCAAAACCATTGCTGAGCGAGAAACGGGCGGAACAGCGGAGGACGCTGATCTGGAAGAAAGTGAGGGCACTCTCATCTTTGAAGTGGATGTTGATCTTCCGGAAGATAAGGAAGCAACAGTGAAAATCAATGCCTACACCGGAAAAATTGCGAACATTGTGTATGAAGATTGACGGTTTCTCATCAAATTCTCATCTTTCTCTCGTTTTCCTTTCATGTTGAGTATGTAAACTGTACACATACAAAAACAAAGGAGGAATCACATATGCTGAAGAAAAGATGGATGGTTGGCCTTTTAGCAGGATGCGTAGCGGCTGGCGGGTTCAGCTACAACGCGTTTGCGAAAGAAAACAATGGAAACACACAGACGGCTTCTGCCAAGACTGGTGCACTCACTGAACAGGAAGCAGAATCGATTGCCAAAACGGTTGTTGACGGCACAGTGGATGACATCGACAGAGACATGTACAACGGTAAAGAAGTCTATGAAGTAGAGATTGAAAAAGACGGTGAAGGCTACGACGTTTATGTAGATATCAAGACAAAACAGGCGCTCAATGACCCGTTAAAAGAGAAAGCAGAACAAGTCATAATGACAAAAGAAGAGGCTGAAGAGATTGCCTTAAAGCAAACAGATGGAACCGTAACAGAAAGCAAGCTTGACGAAGACGACGGTGTTTACATCTATGAAATTGAGATCAAAACGAAACAGGGAACTGAGGCAGAGTACGAAATCTCTGCAAAGGATGGACATATCATTAAGCAGGAGATAGACGACTAATCAAAACCCCGCAGCAGCGGGGTTTTTTCATGATAAGAAACCTTCTATTGGACAAACTAAATAGAAAAGGAGGCGAAACGCATGGAAAAGAAAGAGGAGCAATACATCAATCAGGCTGAATATGTACCACATCCGACGAAGGAAGGAGAATACGCTTTATTTCTTCATGAAACATATCATTTACTCTCTGAGGATGATGAGACGCAAACAACAGAATAAGGGCTTAGGCCCTTATTTTGTTCCGTAATGGTGATGGAAGCGCATTAATTACTTTTTTGAGTTGACACAGCTTGTTTTTTTCTGTAATCTCAGTGTGTCAATTCAATTAGGAACTTCGTTAGGTGAGGCTCCTGTATGGAGATACGCTGCTGCCCAAAAATGTCCAAAGACGCCAATGGGTCAACAGAAATCATCGACATAAGGTGATTTTTAACGCAGCTGGATGATTGATCCTATGCCATACAGTGCTAAAGCTCTACGATTGAAGGCGCTCCCGCACGCTTTTTTGCCGTGCTTCTTTCTCCTTCAATCCCGAAGGCTTTTTTTATGCCTTTAAAACGAAATGTACAAAAGGAGGTGCGGAGTATGGATTCTCCCCATTCGAGTCAATCTGAAGAAGTACCCATATACTATGACAGCAAGACAATTGATTACACGATGAGGAGACGATCTGCCGCACCTTCAGGCGAGGCCGGCACGTCTCCGTAGAGGAGGTACGAGTCCCGATGGTTCAAAACATGACCTATGACGAACTCATATTACGCATCATTATTTTACTGCGAGACGGAAAAATCAGGGATTTCAGAAGCGTGATTGATGAGCTTCAGCCCTATGATATGGCATTTATTTTTAAAGAAATGCCGGAAAAACACCGCGCCCGCTATTTATCTTACTTAACTGTGGAAGATATCACTGATATGATCGGAGAGCTGGAACGCGAATTTCAGCTTGCCGTCTTAAATAAAGTCGGAAAAACAAAAGCAACACTTGCAATGAACAAAATGGACAACGATGACCTCGCTCAATTGCTTGATGAAATGGACGAGGAACTGAAGGAACAGCTTTTGTCCAGCATGGAAGCGTCAGAGTCAAAAGCTGTCCAGCTTTTGATGAATTATCCGGCGGACTCAGCGGGACGCATGATGACAAACCGGTTTGTATGGATTCCTCAGCATTATACAGTCAAAGACGCAGTCATCAAACTGAAAAGCTTTGCCGAAATCGCTGAATCGATCAACTACTTATATGTCATCAATGACAGCAAACAGCTGGTGGGCGTTCTTTCCTACCGCGATTTGATTCTGGGCGAACCTGAAGAAAAGGTGCAGGATTTAATGTTTACCCGTGTTATCTCAGCAGGCGCCCTTCAGGATCAGGAAGAGGTAGCACGCCTGATTGAACGGTACGATTTCCTGGCGATCCCGGTTGTGGAAGAAAACAATGTCCTTGTCGGCATTGTAACGGTCGATGATATTATCGACGTCGTCATTCGGGAAGCAGATGAGGATTACGAAAAATTTGCCGCTTCCGGTAAGGATATCACATTTGACACAAAGGCATACGTGGCCGCGTACCGGCGCCTGCCTTGGCTGATTTTGCTCCTGTTTATCGGCCTGATTTCAGGAAGCATTATCAGTTATTTTGAAGATGCGCTGCAGCAGGTTGTCGCACTGGCGTTTTTCATGCCGATGGTGTCTGGAATGACAGGAAATACAGGGACACAATCCCTCGCGGTTGTCATCAGAGGGCTATCTAAAGAAGAGATGAACAAAAAAACGATTGTACGCCTGATCTTCCGGGAGTTCAGAACAAGTATTTATATCGGGGCGGTTTGTTCTGTTCTGATTGCGATTATCGCAATTTTATGGCAGGGGAATGCGCTTTTGGGATTCGTTGTCGCTTCTTCACTGCTCTTTACTTTAATTATCGGCACGATGTCCGGAACAATTATCCCTATCATTCTGCACAAGCTGAAAGTAGACCCTGCGATCGCTTCAGGACCGCTAATTACAACGTTAAACGATATTTTGTCTTTATTAATTTACTTTGGCATTGCCACTGCATTCATACACTCATTATAAACGTAAAAAGTCCGTCTCAATTGCGAGTCGGACTTTTATCATTTAACGGTTTTTGTACCGAAAGTGAGCATTAAGCTGCCCCTCCAGCATTTTTTTCCGCACTTGCGGATCGTTTTTTAACATCTGCTCTTTTTTACGCATATCCTTTAAAATCTCTGCCGTCTGTACGCCGTCTTCACGCTTATTGGCGATATCCATCAGGCGCTCTACATCGGCAAAAGAATATTTTCTCGTGCCCCTTGAAGAACGCTGCGGATAAATGAGCTTCCGTTCCTCATAATACCTGATCTGTCTTACGGACAATCCTGTCAATTCACTCACAATCCCGATTGAAATCACTTTTTTGTCTTTATAAGAATGATCTTCTGTGGTCATTTTTCCACCCCTGGATGTCTTTTGATAATAGTATATAAAAAACAAAGAGAAAAAACCTGACGCTTGTCATATTTTCTAACATGAAATAGAAGATTTTTGAAAAAATGCGGAAGAAAAATTAACAAGAATAATGCGTAACACACAAGCGCGTTTTATCCTTTATGTAACGAATAAATGAGGAGGAAGGATAATCATGGAGGAAGAAAAAGCGGTCTCACTGGCAAAAGAAATTATCGAGTTGGATATTAAGCGTGATGAAATGCTGGAGACGTTTATGCAGCTTGCCGGAGAACATGCTTTTCAATTATTGCGATCGGTTCAAAACGGACTCTACCGAAAATCTTCGTAAACATAAATTCTTTACATTAGATTCATACCACGTTCATTTAAATAGAGTATCTTGTGTATAGGATACCTCAAAATGAAGGAGGACGCTATGAGTAATTTATTGAAATCCGCTTTAGAAAAAGAACGCAGCCACTATTCAGAAAAACTTTTTCAAATCGGAGTTTATAATAAAGAAGTAATGAACAAAATGACGATTTCCGAACTGCGAAAGGAATACGCGTATTTCTTCCGCGGCATCGCAGATCACAAAAGATATCCTTATACAAGATAATGTATAAGGATTTTTTTTGTTTTCAGAAGGAATTTCTCGAATTAGCGCGAATACGTATAGTAAGGGACTGAACTCTTATTATATGTAAGGGTTTTCATTATTTTTTTATAAAAATCCTATATTACGAGGTAGATATGATGAGATTATCGTTTAACGAAGAAGAAGTTGAGCGTGCGATGAATTTGTACAGAGTTTTTGCAAGGGCTTTCAAAAGTGTGTCTGAACATAGTATCCGTGACAGCAAAGAGCACGGTTTTAATCCGACTGAGTTTGCTGTGCTGGAGCTTCTCTACACAAGAGGCCCGCAAAAATTACAGCAAATTGGGTCGAGACTTCTGCTTGTGAGCGGAAACGTCACATATGTTATTGACAAATTAGAAAGAAACGGGTTTTTAGTAAGGGAGCAGGACCCGAAAGATAAACGCTCCGTTTACGCGCACTTAACTGACAAGGGAAATGAATATTTGGATAAAATTTATCCGATTCATGCACTGCGTATTGCGAGAGCATTTTCAGGCCTTTCGCCTGATGAACAGGACCAGCTGATCGTCCTGTTGAAGAAAGCAGGCATTCACAGCCAGCATTTGCTGTTTCGTTAACATGTTACACTCTCCGTTTTCAGGAGAGTGTTTTTTTGTTTCATGTGATCCTTTTTAAAACATCCTCAATCTTCCGATCAGATATTTCACCAAGATATTTATTGACGTGTTTTTCGTATTCTTTCACCTGTTCATTCGATTGAAAAAATGCCGCAATCTGCTCTTCTGCCTTCTGCATGTCCCAGTTTCTCATATCTGTGACAAGCTTCCGCTCCTTTAACAGCTTCAAATTCATTTCCTCCTGGCCTGGCAGCGCATGATAAATAAATACCGGAAGCCGTTTCTGCAAACATTCGCTGATGGTCACGCCTCCGGGTTTTGTCATAATGCCTGACGCCTGATCGTATAAACGGTTCATTTCTGCTTTGCTGTGAAGATAGGGGATCGGCTCAATAAAAGGGTGGCGTAAACTTTTGACATAGCAGTAGAGCTTTTCGTTCCTGCCGCATAATATTTTGTATAAGATATTTCCGCCTGGCGACAGATCCTGAACCCATTTTAGAATCCCGCCGACTCCCATACTGCCGCCTGTGATCATGATGGTGTATGGCGGATGATGCGGACAGGTGTCTGCTGTCCTCATTTCAAAAATCTGGTGAACGGGAATACCGGTCAAGTAGATGCTTTTCTGATCAATTCCTTCAGACATGAGCCGCTTCTTGACATCCATGATCGGAACAAAATGATAATCAATGTTCTCCCGTCCCCATAATTGATTCACAAAAAAATCAGTGTATACATTTACAACCGTCATATTCGGATATTCAGGTTTTAGCCGGTTCAGCAGATAAGAAGGCAGCGCATGTGTGCAGAAAGCGATATCAGGCTGTTTTTCTTTAAGGATCTGCCTCATTTGCTGTGTGAATAGCCACTCGTACATGGTATAGCGTTTGTCATTCTGGTATTCTCCGCAGGCAAGGAGCCTGTAAATGCCGCTGTACGTTTTCGGGAAATATTGAATCCATTTTAAATATGTCTCGGAGGATAGTTTTTCTAACCGTCTATACGCGTGTGAAAAGATATCGATTTTCTCAGATGCCAGTCCTTGAGCCTCCAATTCTGCCTGAAGGGCATCGGCGACATGATGATGTCCGGTAGAAATGCTTAAAAAAGGAAAGATGAGAATCTTTTTCATGACGGTCCTCCTTAAAAAATATGGCAACTATATTTTGGGGAGAACGTTGACAAAATATAAGGGTGTTTTTGATCATAAGGAAGGTGAAGAGATGAAAACCTGTTTCCTTTCCATTTGGAGAGTGATTGACCCGATATATTTCTTTTTTTCAAGGCTGACCTTGATTGACAAAGATCGCAAGAGTGTCTTTCGAGTCAGGCTGACGAAATACAAAGGGCATCATGTCGTGCTGAGCGACGGAACGCATATAAGAAAAAATGATGTCCTACTTAAAATTCACCTGCATAATATTAAGCTGATCAGGGAGCTGCAAAGCATTGAGAGTGCAGTCAGAAAGGGGATCATTATCTATCAAAAAGTATATCAATCGATGCCGATATTATTGGAATACATCAACAATCATAAAAAAAGTGAAAAAATTAAAGGGATTGTGGGAATTACCATGCTTGACAAAGGTGTGGAAAGGCTGGGCTTTGATGTTGTCGCCCCGGTCAATCCTTTTTACAGATGCTTTAAAAAGATAACCCATCTGCCGATTTTATATCTCACTTCAAAGCCAGTGAGCTTTCGGCATTTACCGAATTCATCCTATTTGTTTATCTCCAAAGAAAAGCTTCAGAAAACTTATCAAAAAAAAGACTGATGCCTTGGTCAGCACAGTCTTTTTTGATTATATCTGATGAAATGTTACCTCAGGGCGGCTTCCGACACGGATATTCACACCGGTTTGTCCCAACCCTTCGCTAATATAAAACGGTTTATCGTGGTGATAATGAAGACCTTTAATCATGTTCATTCGAACAAGCTTGCCCATTTTCACCAAATGATACGGTTTAGGCCAGTGAATTTGTCCGCCGTGAAAATGGCCTGACAGCAGATAGTCAAAATGAACATCTTTCATATCCAGAATAATGTTTGGGTCGTGTGTTAAAACAAGATGATAGCCATTTTCTAGATTTTGATAAGAGCTGGTAATATTGCTGCGATTCGTGCTGTAATCATCAATGCCGATAATATTGACAGGCCCTGCAGACGTCTCGATTTGAACATGTTCATTTTGCAGCGTAATACAGCCGTTTTCCTCTAATACACGCTTCAATCTTTGAAAGTCCTTATCTTTCAATACATAATCATGGTTACCGAACACCGCGTACATACCATATGCAGGCTTCAGCTTTTGCAATGCGTTTAAGTAGCCTGCCAGCTTCGGAATATTGCGTTTCCGATCCAGAAAATCCCCGGTCAGCGCGATGATGTCCACAGGCTGATTGTTTGTTAAATGATAAAGCTCTTCAGGTGAAACAGAAATGTTTTCTAAGTGAAGATCTGATAAATGAAGGATGTTTAACTTTTTTCTGGCTGGAAGGCCGTCTTTTTGATCGATTGAAATGGTGTTGACCTTAACATCTTTTGTATTGCGGTTCGCTTTATAGATAAATGGCACACATAAGAGTACGGCCAATGAAAGTAAGATTGTAAACAACATATATCCCCTCCCTCCTATCAGTATAGTAAGTAATCCAGACCTATGGATAGCGGGAATTAATGGGTAAGAGACAGGTTAAAAAATGGATTGTCATCTCATGAATGTTTTGGAAGGGAAAAGGGATAATAAATTTTGACACATGAGGCAGAACATGCCGGATATGAGTCAGAATAACAGATGGATGTGTAAGCGATGTTACGATTAATGAGACAACAAAAAAAAGAAACATATTATCTCTGGATCGCATTATTTCTTCTTTTGCTGTATGTATCTCCGCTTTTTATTTTAAAGGAAGATGCCCATATTCGCGTCCACGATAATTTAGATTCCAATATCGCTTGGTACAAGGTTCTCGCAGATAGCGGAGAAATCGTCGGCAAGGTTGACGCCGCCATTCCGCAAATCATTAACGGGCTGCCGCGGGATGCCTTTGGCACCGAGTTGAGCGGAATTGTTTGGCTGCACGCTTTCTTTTCTTCCATGACCGCCTATGCCATAAGCCAGACGATTACAAGACTTGTCGCTTTTTTGGGAATGTATGTGCTGCTGAAGAAACATGTGATTCCTGAACCAAAAGCGGCTTTCATTCGAATTGGCGTATCGCTGGCATTTGCTTTAACACCTTTCTGGCCTTCGGGAATGCTGAGTACGCTTGGATATCCTTTGGCATTATGGGCTTTTTTGAATATCCGAAAAGGGGATATCACATGGAGAGAGTGGTTGACGCTTGGTTTGCTGCCCTTATATTCTAGTTTTGTATTAGGTTTCTTCTTTTTCTTGGCAGGAATGGCATGCTTTTGGCTGTATGATGCCATTACAAAAAGAAGATGGAATTTGATGTTCCTGGGCAGTATTGCATTCATGACAAGTATTTATCTTTTCGTCGAGTATCGGCTCGTTTATTCGATGCTGTTTTCGCATGCGCCGATGCATCGGATTGAATTTATCTCATCCAGGCATGACGTTTGGCATTCTCTTCGTTTATCCGTAAAAAACTTTGTCTATGGCCATAATCATGTGATGACCGTTCACACTGTTGTCATCCTGCCGATCCTGCTGCTTGTATTTGCAGCTGTGCTGTTCAAGCGAAACAGGACAAAGTCAGAAAATGTTTATCTGTTTTTATGTGTGCTTAATTACGCACTGTCATTATGGTATGCGTTTTGGTTCAACAAAATATGGGCGGTGCCAAAGCAGAAATTTGCCTTTTTAGCAGAATTTAATTTTGCCCGTTTTCATTTCTTGCGGCCGCTTGTCATATACGTGAGCTTTGCGCTTGCTTTATATCTCATTTGGCGGATGGGAAGAGGGTGGAAATGGCTTGTATATGCCGCTGTGGCTGCACAGCTGATGGTGTTGGCGCCTTTTAATGAAGAATATACGTATGGCGTTCACTACAATGCGCCAACATTCCGGGAGTTTTATGCGTCTGAGCAATTCAAAGAGATTAAGGAGTATATCGGGCGTCCGCAGGATTCGTACAGGGTGGCAAGCATTGGGCTGCATCCGTCTATCGCCCAATATAACGGGTTTTATACATTAGATACGTATAACAACCTGTATCCGCTCTCATATAAGTATGAATTTAGAAAAATCATCGAAAAAGAGCTGGACAAAAACGCTCGGCTGAAACGGTATTTCGATGAATGGGGCAGCCGCTGCTATCTTTTCGTGGATGAACTTGGCAAACGATATGATTTTAAAAAGAACTCGAAGAAAACGATCAACAATTTGGAATTAAACACAGATGTATTTAAAGAAATGGGCGGGCGTTACATTTTTTCTTCAGTTCCGATCATGAATGCCGATCAAAACCATCTCTCGCTCGTCAAGACGTTTGACCATAAAGATTCCGCCTGGCGCATTTATTTATATGAGACAAGATAAGGAGGATATCGATTGAAACAGCCACAGCCAGTGTTAACCATCGTCGTTCCGTGTTTCAATGAAGAGGAAGTGTTTCAGGAGACAAGCCGTCAGCTGACAGAGGTTGTAGACGGCTTAATTGAAGAAAATTTAATCGCTGAAGACAGTAAAATTCTGTTTGTCGATGACGGCAGCAAAGACCGCACATGGTCCTTGATTGCTATGGAAAGCATAAGAAACAAGAAGATTACCGGCTTAAAATTAGCCTGCAATGTCGGACACCAAAAAGCGCTTTTAGCCGGTCTGCATAAAGCGAAAAACAGATCAGACTGCGTCATTTCGATTGATGCTGATCTTCAGGACGACATCTCTGTAATCCGGGATTTTATGCTGAAGTATCATGAAGGCTGCGAGATTGTTTACGGTGTCCGCCGCAGCAGAAAAACCGATACCTTTTTTAAGCGCACGACAGCATTAGGGTTTTATCGCCTCATGAATAAGCTTGGAATTAAATTAATTTATAATCATGCTGATTTTCGGTTAATGAATAAAAGGTCGCTTGAAGAGCTCGCTCGCTATCCGGAAGCGAATCTGTTTTTAAGAGGCATTGTTCCCATGATCGGCTTTAGATCAGCTGAAGTCTTATATGACCGCAAGGAACGCTTTGCCGGTAAAACGAAATATCCGCTTAAAAAAATGCTATCATTCGCTTTTAACGGGATAACATCATTCAGTGTCGCCCCGATTCGATTCTTTACGCTTTTAGGTTTTGTTTTACTTTTCGTCAGTGCTGTGGCAGGAATCGGCGCTTTCGTTCAAAAGCTGCTCGGCCATACAAATGCAGGCTGGGCGTCGCTCATCATTTCCATATGGTTTTTGGGCGGGCTGCAATTAATGGGAATCGGGATCATCGGAGAGTATATCGGAACGATTTTTTCTGAAGTGAAAAGACGGCCGAAATATGCAATTGATGTTGATTTGTATAATGAGCCGATGAGCCCGCTCCAGCGCCAGGAAAAAGAGCGGTTAGAAAAAAAGTATAGTTAAACAGAAAGAGCTGACTTAATCAGTCAGCTCTTTCTGTGTGTCGATTGATCATCACGCCCGTCACATTCTGTGAAAGTCAGTTCTTTTTCTTCAACTGATGTAAAATGGCGCTAAGTGGTTCATCTTGCGGGTTGCGGTAAAAATCATAAAATGGGCAGCCCTGCTTCTTAATCCGATCAACGACAGTATCAATCGTAAACAGAGCGGGTGTTAAGGATGTTTGTACCTCGTGCCAATAGAGCGGTGCCGCGACAGTGCCGAGCTCGTTTCCTCTTGTCGAATAAGGGCAGATAATCGTTTTTCCCTCTGCATGCTGCAGATAATCGAGATACAATTTACCATGCCTGTTTTTAATTAAGCGTTCTGTAGTAAAGAGCTCGGGAAACGCATTGGTGCAGTACGCTGCGATCAGCTGTGTAAATTGCCGTGTTTCTTCATACGTAAACGCCTCTGGGGACAAGGGAATATAAAGCTGGATGCCCTTGTTGCCGGACAGCTTCGGGTACGATGTGATGCCAAAGGAGTCAAACAGCCGCTTCAGTTCATTTGCGGCCTGCACGGCCATGAGAAAATCATCGCGTGAAGGCGGGTCCAAGTCAATGACAATCTCAGCCGGACGTCTGCTTTTTATGGTTTGAAAAGGAACATGAAACTCTAAAGCAAGCTGATTGGCAAGCCATAATAATGTAGACATATCCTCACAGACGATATGTTCATGGCTTCCGTCAAAGAACGATTGAACAAAATCCGGCGCATAGTCCGGCTTATTTTTTTGGAAAAATGATTCGCTTCTTGATCCATGCGGATACCGAATGACGGTGACAGCACGGCTTTTCAGAAATGGGAACAGGTAGTCACTGACTTCAATCATGTACTGGATAAAATCTTCTTTTGTTTTTTTATTCTTTTCAAATACGATTTTATCCAGGCTTGTGAACTGAAGCTTTGGATGGACCGGTTTTGAGCGGCGTATGACTTGCGCATACGTGCATTCAGTCCAGTCCATATGGAATTCAAAACCGACAAACGATACCTCTCTTAATGTGCCTTGGTGAATCGTTAAGTATTGAACGGTTGCACAAATCGATGGTTCAAGCGTAAATTCGCCCGACGGTGTTTTATGTCCGTGCTGTTCCATTATCTCGCGTATGGCGTTTTTTTCTTCATCGCGCATTCCGTGTGAGACAGAGGCAATCGGTGTCATTACGCCGTTTTTTAACACAGAGACCGTCAGAAATCCATTATTGGGGTTGAACCCTGTTATACAAACATAAGCTTGTTTAAAATTTTTATATTTGAGCCAATCGGACGACCGCTTCTTTTCAAGCCATTTGCTGTTTGTTTTCTTCGCTACAATTCCTTCTCCGTCATACTTGATCACCTTCTCCCAAATCGGATCAAATTGATCATAGCAGGGGATATACTGAATGGTTTCCTTAGCATAAGGGTCTGGAGATGCAGGAAGCTTTGCCGCAGACACGAGATCAAACAGCGACTTTTTTCGATCCAGATACGAAAGAGAGGATACAGCTTCTCCGCTTCGCTCTAACAGATCAAAGGCGAGAAAGCAGCAAGGGCGCGCGTTTGCAGATTCCTGAATCTTTTCCGGCCTTTTTAAACGCCCCCGCACTTGAAGGTGTTCAAAATCTGCACGACAAGGGTTCACCAGCCATACGATTTCGCCATCAAGTGTCAGCGGAAGATCTTTTTCCATGTGCTGAAAGGCGGTTTTGGCGAAATGTGTGATTTCAGGGAAGGTGCTGTTAAGCTCCAAGCCATTTCTGCTGGTTAAGGTTACACCTGCCGAATGGATGCGGAGAATACAGCGGTACCCGTCATATTTCACTTCGTAGCGCCATTCTGCTCCTATTGGCGGTGTCGAAGTAAGGACGGGCTGCATCGTAAATGCCATGGGTTATGATGTGCCGGAGGCTTTTTTTCTTGTCGTTTTTCGTTTTTTATCTCCGGCTCCTTTCGGTTCAGCGGGTTGTGCTGGTGCTGCTGCTGGTGCTTCCCGGTTCGGCCTTCTGGTCCGGTCGATGCTGGCTTGCAGGGCGCTGACCAGGTCAATGACATCTTCACGAGGAGGCGCTTTATCAGGAGTGACCGCTGTTTCTTTGTTCTCAAGCTTGTCGTTGACTCTTTGCAGCAGGGCGTGCCGGTACGTGTCTTCATATTTTTCAGGCTCAAACTCAGTCGTCAGCTCATTTATTAATGTGATAGCAGTTTGCAGTTCCTTATCGTTTACATTCGATTGATCCGGTACACCCGGGACATGAGCAGCGCTTCTGACCTCATCCGGATAATGGATAGACTCCATGACGATACAATTTTCATAAACGCGGAGAATGGCCAGCTGCTGCTTCGACCTGATTGTCATATTGGCGATGCCGATCTTTCCGGTTGAGCGCAGCGCCTCGCGCAGCAGGGTATAGGCTTTCGTGCCGTTATCCCCGGGTCCGACAAAGTAGGAGCGGTTAAAATAAATCGGGTCAATTTCCTGTAGCTGAACAAAATCAACAATCTCAACCGCCTTCTCTTCATGCTCCTGCTTTAAGCTTTTTAAATCTTCGTCTGTCAGCACTACATATTTGCCTTTTACATATTCATATCCTTTTACAATTTCATCAGGACCGAGCGTTTTTTCGCAATTTGTGCAAATTTTTTCGTATTTGATTGGCGCATGATCCTCCTTATGAAGGCTGCGCAGCTTAATGTCTTTATCTTCAGTGGCCGCATATAGCTTGATGGGGATGTTTACTAATCCGAAACTGATCGATCCCTTCCACATTGTATGCATATCGATAAACCCCTTTTTTTCTTTAGTGTGAAGTGGGGAAGGGCGATTCATGTGTAGCAACTTATGGGTAAAAAAACATCCGTCGCCTTATAGCGGCGGCTGTTCGAGAAGTAATTGTTCGAGTTGTTCCGGCGGTATCGGCCTGCTGAACAAGTAGCCCTGTAAATGATCACAGCCTTTTTCATAAAGAAGCTGTTTTTGAGCGGAATTTTCTACACCTTCAGCAATCACCTGCAAAGACAGCTGATGGCCCATCGCGATTATCGCTCCGGTAATTTGCTCTGATTTCGGATGGGTCTGAATATCGTCGATAAACGATTTGTCGATTTTCAGCCTGTGAATCGGAAAGTCCTTCAAATAGCTAAGGGAGCTGTGTCCCGTTCCGAAATCGTCAATGCTGATTCTGATTCCTAATTCCGTTAAAGAAGACAAAACCTTCTTGGAGTGATCGAGATTGTCCATTGTCATGCTTTCTGTCACTTCAACTTCCAGAAGTTGCGGAGGAAGCTGATATTTCATTAGCGTATCCTTGATCAGGGGAATCAGATCTTCAGATTGAAACTGTCTTGCAGAAATATTAATGGCGACAGAGAGGTCAAATCCTTTGTCATACCAAGCCCTTGCCTGCTTGCATGCTTCATCAATTATCCACTTTCCGATATCAATAATGAGACCCGTCTCTTCGGCAACACCGATAAATTCTCCGGGCGGACGAAGCCGCCCATCGGGTGTAACAAGGCGTATCAGCGCTTCTGCACCTGTCATTTTTTGATTTTTTGCACTGAATTGCGGCTGATAATGCAAGACAAATCTATTGTTTTCTATGGCCTCTCTGAGTACCATCTCTTGGTTAAGCTTGACGGTTTCCTTGTTGCCGATTGAAAAAGAATAGTATCTGTATTTGCTTTTGTTTCGTTCTTTAGCGGCATACATTGCCATATCAGCCTTTTTCATCAATTCAAGACCGTCCGTCCCGTCTTTTGGCGATATCGCAATTCCGATACTGACAGATGTAACAAGCGTGTGATCCTGAATCTTAAATGGTTTTTTGAATTTTTGGATAATTTTTCTTGCTAAAACATCTGCTTCGCCTGTTCCGGTATTGGCATCCTTCAATATAATAATAAATTCATCTCCGCCAAGACGGGCGATAAATCCATTATCAGGCACAACTGATGACAGACGTTTAGCCGCCAGCTGAAGCAGCTGATCGCCAACATTATGCCCTAATGCATCGTTAATCACTTTAAAACGGTTTAAGTCCAGAAAGAATACAACGGTGCTATTGTTTAAGGTATGCTCACGATTCATTACCTCTGTTAAGTGCGAAATGGCATGCCGTCTGTTGGGTAAATCTGTGAGTGAGTCATAATGAGCCATTCTATGGATTTCTTTTTCTGCCCTGTACTGCTTTGTCACGTCTTTGCAAATGACATAAATGCTGTCAAGCTCTTGATTGACTTCAACAGGTATAAGCGTAATATTTAAGTGAAACTGCCCTTTTTCTGTGATAAGATCGCTGTCACTGTTAATGGCTTGTTTTTCTGTTTTGACTTGCTCAAAGAGGCGCTTAATCTTCTGCGATGTATAATTTCTCAAATCGTGCATGCTAAAGCCAAATGTTCTGATCATATCCTCACCAGCATGATTGGAAGATATAATGTTTCCTTCTAACGACAAAATAAAAATTGCGTCAATATTGTGGACGATTAAAGACTGAAATCTCTGTTCGTTATCTTTTATGCGTTCGCTTTGTTTAACGAACTTTCGATCGGCATGGGAACTGAATAATAACAGTGTCTGAATACTGAAAATGATTAACGCAACAAAAATAGACCAATGAAACGTATGGACCTCCATATGGCTTCGGGGCGGTGCCATGTCCATGTGGAAAGTTGCCGCAAGCATTCCCGTATAGTGCATGCCAGAAATACCTGCTCCCATCACGAGCGAGCTGATGACTTTATAGAACATAAGATGGTCAGAATGTTTTTTCATGGCCAAGTCAAAGAATATTTTTAACGAGACGAAAGATGCTGCAATCGCAATGATAATGGAAACTGTAAAAAGAATCGGTTCGTATATAATCATTACCCGGGAAATGGCAGCCATTCCGATATAGTGCATAGATGCAATAGATACGCCAAGCACAACTGATCCAGTAAGCAGTCTGTAATATGTAAGAATGTGCCGGCTGACAAAATATAATGAGACAAATGATCCGGAAACAGATGCGCCTATGGATGCTATTAAAGGAAAGAATTCATATTGCAGCGGCATCTCCGTATGGACGGCCATCATCCCGACAAAATGCATTGACCAAATTCCGAATCCCATAATAAGTGAGCCGCTGATCAGCCAAACTTTGCTTTTTAAGCCTGTATTGATGGTGACTTTCCTTGAGACTTCAAGGGAAGTGTACGATGCGGCACAGGCAATAAGAATAGATAAACATATAAGCGTCGTATTATACGTTGCGTGTATTTCCAAATGGAGATTCCCCCTGTGTAAGTCTTGTTGGCTCTCTATATTATCGGCTGCTTAACCGCAGAGTTTCAGCCTGTAAGTCCATAGAAATACATGTGAGATCTATTTTTAGTTCGGCTGACCGTGAAAAATGTGTTAAAATCATGTTGATGTTTTCCGAAAAACAAAATGCGTTATACATAAATATCGAAAAAAGGGAAGTGATGGCTATCGAAGAGCTGGTTATGTCATGGATAGAAGCATTTAAAAGTTTATCTTATTTTGGAATATTTCTAGCGCTCTGTATTGAGTTTATCCCTGCTGAGATCGTCCTGCCGCTTGCAGGTTATTGGGTATCTAGAGGAGATATGACGCTTTTCGGCGCTGTTTTGGCGGGATCGCTTGGGGGTGTTGCCGGCCCGCTCACGCTGTATTGGATAGGACGATACGGAGGGAGGCCGTTTCTTGAGCGTTTCGGGAAGTACCTCTTTATTAAGCCTGAAGCTCTCGATAAGTCGGATGAATTTTTTAAAAAGCACGGGGGATTTGTAGCCTTCAGCGGCCGTTTCTTGCCAGGCATACGTACATTAATCTCCATTCCATGCGGAATTGCAAAAATGAACGTTTGGGTGTTTTCGCTCTATACGTTCATCGCCATGGTGCCGATAACATTTGTATATGTCTATCTCGGTGTGAAGCTCGGTGAAAACTGGAAGGAGGTCGGCGCTATTCTCGATCAATATATGCTTCCGATCGGGATAGCAATTTTAGCTCTTTTCGCGCTCTATTTGCTGATAAAAAAGAGGAAAAAACGAACGCAGTCTGAACATTTATCTGTATTTTTGAAAAATAAACGTTGACAAATAATCGAGCTCCGCATATCATTGACGTATAATATTATATTTCTTGAAATCCCAAAGGGGAGTAGCGTCCGGAATGTTTTCCGGAAACAAAGTCGTCATTTCATGGATTGCCATATCCATCGGCTTTGTTGGCATGCTTTATTCATGTCTAGCAAGACCTTTGCCTTATGTCGGCAAAGGTCTTTTTTGCATGGTCCGGCCGGCATAAGATCGGATGAAGAGAAAGAATACAACTTTTTGGGGAGGGTATCTTTTATGGATGCAGCACTATTATTAGAGTATGGTTGGGTTCTTCTCGTCTTGATCGGGCTGGAAGGTATTTTAGCCGCTGATAACGCGTTAGTTATGGCGGTAATGGTAAAACATTTGCCGGAGGAAAAAAGGAAAAAAGCGTTATTTTATGGATTGGCAGGGGCTTTTGTTCTGCGGTTTGGCTCTTTATTCGCCATTTCATTTTTGGTCAACGTATGGCAGGTTCAAGCAATTGGCGCGCTCTATTTGCTGTATATCTCAGCAAGCCATTTATTAAAAAGATATGTATTTAAGAAGGAAGACACGCATAAAGAGACGAAGCAAAGCGGTTTTTGGCCGACTGTTTTAAAAGTTGAACTGGCAGATATCGCGTTTGCGGTTGATTCCATCTTAGCGGCAGTAGCTCTCGCGGTGACACTTCCTGCAACATCGCTTCCGAAGATCGGCGGACTTGACGGAGGACAATTTATCGTCATTTTGGCCGGAGGTATCATCGGCCTGGTGATCATGCGATTTGCAGCTTCAATGTTTGTTAAATTATTAAAGGAACGTCCAAGCCTAGAAACAGCAGCCTTTGTCATTGTCGGCTGGGTCGGAGTGAAGCTTGCTTTATATACACTTGCCCATCACGATATAGCGGTTGTTTCTGAGCACTTTATCCATTCTGGAACATGGAAGCTGATATTCTGGGGTGTCTTAGCGGCAATCGCGGTTTGCGGCTGGTTTATGTCAGGTGCAAAAAAACAGCCGGAGAGCGCACAAAACGAACAAAAGAACAGCAGCCGGGAAAGGGCGTAATCTGAAAGACTCTGCTTGTAAAGCAGAGTCTTTTCGTGTTTAAAGCGTTTTCAATGGCGAAATAAAATAACATTTTTATAACAGCTTTGTTACAAAAAACACGTATAAAACCCCCTTAATTCTCGATAAAGGCACGAAATCATGTATAGTACGTCAGAATGGTTTGTCATAATTGAGACATTGGAAATCAATATTTCTTTTTCGCCTTTGCGATTCCCTATCAAATTAGCTATCATTAATGAGTAGTTATAGGGAGGAACTGAGGTGAAACCAGTGCTTAGCCTTTTGTTTAAATTGGGAAAAAAGAAGCAAACGCTTGAAAAAGCTGTTGAAAGTATACAAAAAGGCAATAAAGATCTGCAAAACGAATTAATACAGCAATATAAGCCATTTATCGCAAAGACGGTTTCATCCGTTTGTAAACGATATATAGATGAAAAAGACGATGAGTTCAGCATCGGGCTGATCGCATTTAATGAAGCAATTGAAAAATACTCACCCGAAAAAGGCAATTCATTGCTCGCATTTGCCGAGCTTATTATAAAAAGAAAAGTCATTGATTACATCAGAAAAGAAGCTAGAAGCGCACAAAACATAAATATCGATTTACAGGAAGGAGACGATCAGGAGTCATCACAAAGCCTGATTGAAGCCGAGCTTTCCATTGATGAATACCGCCGTCAAATTGAACAAGAGCAAAGGCGGGAGGAAATCCTCTATTTTCAAAAACAGCTTAAAGATTATGGTTTATCGTTTCAAGAGCTGCTTGAAAACTCTCCAAAGCATGCGGATGCAAGACAAAACGCCATAAAGGTGGCGATGACCCTTGTGGAACATGAAGAATTGGCCGCTATCCTGTATACAAAAAAACAGCTTCCGGTGAAACAGCTTGAACAGCTTGTATCTGTAAGCCGGAAAACAATTGAGAGAAACAGAAAATATATTATTGCGATGTGTATTATCATTACGGGTGATTATATTTATTTAAAAGATTATCTTAAAGGGGTGCTGCACTCATGAGAAGAGGGATCATAGTAGAGAAAAATAAAAAATTCGTCACGTTGCTGACCCCTGACGGACAATTTTTAAAAGCCAAAAATGATCGCCGCAGCTATGAAATCGGAGAAGAAATCATGATTCCGAGTGAAACACGCATGGGCAGAAGGGCCAGCTTTTTTGATTTTTTTAAACTGCGCCCTTTCAAAATGGGGATTTTTACGATGACTGCTATTATGCTCTTTATTTTTATAGTTCTCCCCATTTTTTCTAATAATAAAGCCTATGCGTATATGACAATTGATATCAATCCAAGCGTTGAAATGGCATTAAACAGCGATTACGAAGTGATTGAACTGACTCCTTTAAACGATGAAGGAAAAAAGGTCGTAAATGATATAGATGACTGGGAGAAGACTGATTTTAAAAAGGTGATTGATGATATTATAACTGACTGCAGTGAGCACGGATATGTGAAGGAATCGAAAGAAATATTGATTTCCACTGTTTATGAAAATTCGGACGACAATACATATAAAACTGCTGTGAAAAAGCAGCTCAATGATGTGACGGAAAAATATAAATCGACATACCGCATGGAATCTCTCGAGTCAGATATGCAAACGAGAGAAAAAGCACAGAAGGAAGGCGTTTCAACAGGCAGCTACATTAAATCAAATAAAAAGAAAAATAAAGATTCAAAAGAAGACTCCAGCAAACCATCCGGAGAAGAGGATCAAAAGAATGCCGGAAATGAGGATGAAAACACTGACCAAACAGACGGCCAGGACAATAAGCAAGGAGATAAGGAACAGCTGGATGACCCGGATTCCGGAGAACAGACAGAAGATGCAACGGATACACAAACTGATGATCGTGAAGATAAAAATGTAAAGGAATCAGATGAAAACACGAATGCTGAAAAAGATGGGGATCATGAGCAAACCCCAACACTAGATCCTCAAGATAAAGGAAATGAAGACAGCAGCGGTGAAAAGGGCCAAAGCGAATATCACAGAAACTGGAATAACGGTGAAAGAGGCCAAGGCCAGTATCATAGGAACTGGAATAACGGTGAACAAGGTAAGAACCGTTCTTCGTCAAGCGGGGATAACGATTCTGACCGCCGTAATCCAAACGGCTACAGCAGTAATAATCATTCAGCTCAAACTGAAGATTCGCCGAGTGACCCCGGCGAATAAAGACCTGAATTTATTTAGTTGTGCCATTTAATTGTGATTGTGCTTGCTGTACCAGCCGCTTTGTCATTTCCCCGCCTACAGAGCCGTTAGCGCGTGCGACTGTATCAGAACCAAGGTTTACACCGAATTCTTGAGCCACTTCGAGTTTAAATTGGTCAAGTGCCTGCTCCACCCCTGGAACAACGAGTTTATTTCTGCTCGCCATCTTTTTCATCTCCTTTTTCTATAAAGAAATTCTTAACGCGTATTTAGTTTGAAATGTACGGGGTTTATTTATGCTGGCAATTGTTGTGGAAGATAAGAAAACCCCCGGTTTTGAGCCGGGGGGAGACGCAGACTATAGAATATCTGCTGTCATTTTATAGGCGGTCGCCTGAATATGAAAGGTCAAAATGGAGAGGACTGTAATGACGATAATCTGTCTGATTTTAAGCCATTGGCTGTCATTCAGTTCTTCAAAACGGCGGCGAAGTCGATCTGTCTCCTGTTCGACGATCTCCTGCAGATTTGATTCTTTCATAGAAGGCGTATCTTGGTGATAAATGGCATCAAGCACATATGCACAGCTTTCATAATAAGCAATCGGGCTGATAACATCATCTGATCTGTCTGAGATGGTGTTAAAGGCCACTTTTAAAATTGCGCGTATATGTTCAAAGTCATAAATGGATTTTAAATCACGTACAATTAAAAGAATGACTGCCTGTTCAACTGAATACTTCTTGCCCAGTTCTGGGTGTCCAATCAGATCTTTAATATCACGCTTTACCCAGTTTTGGATCGCGGTCGACTTTAACGAAGTCAGCTCGCATAAGTTGCCAAGTTCTACGATCTCGTTTGTTGAGAGACCGTATTCTTTTTTCTGTTTTTTTCGTTCGTATCTTAAAAGAAATTCAGGAATTTCAAGGTGATTGGCTGCTTTTTCTGCTGACATGTTCGCTGATTGGACGAGAATGTCAAGCGGGCTTGTTTCTCCCAGTCCTTTTAGAGAATAGAGCAGCCGTACCATATCGATTCGAGTGAGTTTAAAAGTGTTCATTGTTCACCTCTTCAATACAATTTGACGCAGATATAAGGCTATGTATGAATTCAAAATTAAAGCGTCAGCAATACAATAACATCATACGTCTAATTACTTGCATTTTCAAACTGATGTTTTATAATTTAAATATACAGGTTCTTTTGAACTTAAAATAACGGAGGTTATTATGGCGAAAAGAATTTTTCTGTTTCTTTTAACGAATATTTTGGTGCTAACAACAATCGGGATCGTATTGTCGGTTTTAAGCTCTGTTACTGGCGTCGGAACGTACTTTACAGCTGATGGCGGTATCAACCCAGTTGCGCTCCTTGTATTCAGCTTAGTTGTTGGTTTCGTCGGCTCGTTTACGTCTCTTGCGATGTCCAGATGGATGGCAAAAACGATGATGGGCGTAAGAGTGCTGAATCCGAACAAGCACACGCTCAGTTACGAGGAACAGCAATTGGTTGATCGTGTTCACCGATTAAGCCGCTCTGCCGGGTTAACGAAAATGCCGGAGGTCGGAATTTACCGTTCACCTGAAGTGAACGCGTTTGCGACTGGACCGTCAAAACGGCGTTCCCTTGTGGCAGTTTCGTCGGGACTGCTGGAGCAAATGGATGACGCCGCGGTTGAAGGTGTGCTTGCCCACGAGGTCGCCCATATCGCTAATGGTGATATGGTGACAATGACGCTATTGCAAGGTATCGTTAATACCTTTGTCGTCTTTTTATCCCGTATTGCAGCGTGGATTGCGAGCCGTTTTGTCAAGGAAGATCTTGCGCCGATCGTTCATTTTATCGCAATGATTGTGTTTGATATCGTCTTCTCAATTCTTGGCAGCCTGGTTGTGTTTGCGTACTCACGCCATCGTGAATTTCATGCTGACAGGGGCGGAGCGGATCTAGCCGGCAAGGATAAGATGATTCATGCGCTCCGTACGCTTAAGAGCTATTCTTCCCGCATTATGGAAGACGATCAGACAGCTGTTCAAACATTAAAGATTAACGGCAGGAAGCGATCTTCGCTTTTCTCTACTCACCCTGATTTAGATGAGCGAATCAGACGGTTAGAAGCTAAATAACAACATTCCTCTGAGACCATCCTCAGAGGTTTTTTTATTCCTTTGACTAAAACAATAAAAAATGAAGCAAGTTAAGAAAATGTTTCGTAAAAGCCTTTAAAAATGGGCCTAATATCTTTAGAATAATTACCGTACTTAAAAAGAGAGGCAGAAGGATTTTACATGAAATTTAAGCTTGGAAAATTGATACAGGCATTATCTCCAGCCCAGCTGATTGCATTATATTATTTTCTTGCAGTTACTGTGGCGGTTATATTGCTGAGTCTGCCGGCGGCGCATAAACCGGGGGCGGACTGGACGTTTATTGATGCGCTGTTTACGGCTGTCAGCTCAGTCAGCGTAACGGGGCTGACAGTAGTGGATACAGCTGATACATTCAGCACAATAGGCATTTTTATATTGGCATTTGTTCTGCAATTTGGCGGAATCGGGATTATGACGCTCGGAACGTTCATTTGGCTGATCATGGGAAAACGAATCGGGCTGAAAGAACGGAAACTGATTATGGTTGACCAAAACCAATCCCAGTTTTCAGGGATTGTCAATCTCATGAAGCAGGTTCTTTTTCTGATCTTGTGGATTGAATTTTTTGGCGGGCTCATACTCGGCACTTATTTCTTAACCTACTATGATTCCTATCAGGAGGCTTATTTACACGGATTTTTTGCCAGTATCAGCGCAACCACAAATGGCGGATTTGATATTACCGGTAATTCGATGATCCCTTTCCGCCACGATTATTTTGTGCAATTTATTACTATGCTTTTAATTGTATTTGGCGCAATTGGATTTCCCGTTCTTGTGGAAGTAAAGGATTTCTTGTTTTCAAAGCATCGAAGATACCCGTTTACACTCTTTACGAAAATCACAACGATTACGTTTGGCTCACTTGTCGTGTTTGGGGCTATCGGCATTTATATCCTGGAAGCAAACCACGCGTTTGCCGGAAAATCATGGCATGACATTTTGTTTCTGTCCCTTTTTCAATCAACGGCAACCCGAAGCGGGGGGCTGGCTACTATTGATATCAGCCAATTGTCCGATGCTACAATCTTTTTTATTTGCGCGCTGATGTTTATCGGAGCGTCGCCAAGCTCAGTGGGAGGAGGGATACGGACAACGACTTTCGCCCTGAACCTTCTTGCGCTGTTTCATTTTGCCCGCGGCAATAAAGCGGTAAAGGTATTCAAGCGGGAGCTTCATCCTGCTGATCTCATGAAGTCGCTCGTTGTCACAATGATGGCCATCCTGCTCGTTTTTGGCGCGACACTTATCCTGACCATTACAGAAAAGCATTCTCTGCCGGAGCTCTTGTTTGAAGTGTGTTCGGCATTCGGTACAACCGGCCTGTCACTTGGAATTACTGCTGATTTGAGTGACGTTGGAAAATGCGTTATTATGATTGTCATGTTTATCGGGCGAATCGGTATTCTGACCTTCTTGTATCTGATTGGAAGAAAAGAGATCGAAGCGAATTATCATTATCCGAAGGAAAGAGTGATTATCGGATAAAACGGCACCGCATGTTTTGCGGTGTTTTTTTGATTGCCAAAAAAAAGATGTGTGATGCTGTTTCAGTTGGAGAACCTAACATCAACAGGTGCAGTTAACGATTTTGCACCTTTTAATGAAGTAAAATGTCTGAAAAACGGGCGAGGGGGATTCGTATGAAGCGCAAAGCTGAAGTGAATGAAGCCATAAAAAATAACAATACACCTACCGAGAGCATGGACCCAAATTCATATAAGACACAGTACCATGACGATCCGAATTTTAGGGGTGCAAACCGCAATTCCAAACAGGGTCAGCAAGGAGGCATGTGATTTTGAAGAAAAACCGTCACAGCAGAGATATGCAAAATCATAAAAAGCCGATGAATAAGAAGGTGCTTGAAGAAGAATTCTCAAGTGAATTAGGGGATTACAATGCCGGGAAGATCATCGAAACACTGGAAATCACAAAGCCTAAAAAGAAAAAAGAGAAAAAGCAAAAATAAAAAAGACCTCTTAGGCGGTGTCCCGCTTAAGAGGTGCTTTTCTATTTTAAATAAGCATTTTTGCTGCTTCCCCTGACGAATTGCATAAAGCTGGTCATTCTCAGCTCAATGAAGGGCTGAGCAACTGTCTTCACAAAATTGCTGGAGAGAATAGACGTAAGGGCAGCGGTTAAAAGCAATAGAATGACGAGGTTCTGATAGTCAGTGAGCTGATCCTCAAGGCCAATCTGCCGCAGCGTTTTTATGATAAACCCATGGAGCAGATAGACGTAAAATGTCCGCGTGCCCCATTTAGTGAAGAAATAGCGTTTTTGCGGAACAAGTGCTAAAAAGCTGAAAGTGGCCGCAAAGGCGAGTACATACCAGCCGATTCTGATCAGGCCGCTTGCCACGGTCACGTCTCCGAATGAAGAATATGGTTTAGAACCGAACAAAAATGAATAGTCAAAATCGATGCCCCAGCAGATGACAAATACGGCGGCAAGCACTCCGGGGGCAATTTGTTTGCCTCGTTTCGATCTCAATAAATCAAAATGATGTTTATTCAAATAAAATCCGACAAGGAACATCGGCAAGAATACAAACGTTCGCGATAAACTCAGAGTGCTGCTGACAAAGTCAAGATAACCGATCAGCACGGCAATTCCGCAGCTGACAAACAGCGCCCATAGCTTAGGCAGCTTTGAAAAAGGATATAGCAGCAGGTTCCAAAAAAATAAACTGACGAGAAACCATAACGACCATTGCGGATCAATCGGATTCACATTTGCCATGCTTTCGTCTTGCATAATGTAATAAAAGACGGAATAGATGATTTGGAAAATCAAATACGGAATAATCAGCTTGACCGCCAGCTTTTTTACATACCCCGGGCGTTTAAAGCCTTTCGAGAAATAACCGGATACGAGAATAAAGGCAGGCATGTGGAATGTGTAAATGAACTTGTAGAGGTAGAGCATAAAGTTGTTATCATTAATAAAAGAACGAAGAATATGACCGAATACAACAAGGAATATCAATAAGAATTTTGCATTATCAAAATAACTGTCCCGCGATTTACTCATAGCATCACCTTCTCTTTAATCAGTCACTAAAAGATTATTCCCTGCTGGTACATATTTTAAAATAAAAGATGAAAAAGGAATCTAAAAAATCACTGATTGTTAGGACGATGTAAAGTGGCGGTAAGGATCGTAGAAATTGTCTTCATAATGTAATCACGCTGACATTTTCTGAAATTTATAGGGCAAATGAAGGAAGTTCCCGCATTTTGTAGAAATATTGAGGGATAGGTTTTGAAGAAGGAGTGTACACGCATGGAAACTCTTGATGTCCAGACAAACTCAGAGCTGCGGGAAGAATTGAAGCGTCTTAAAGAAGAAAATGCCCGGCTGAAAAAGGAATTGAATCAGCATCAAGTGATTGTTAACAATACGCTCGATGCTATTTTTATATGTGATAATGAAATGCGGATCGTTCAGGCGAATGAAGCGACAGAGAGGATGCTTCAAGTTGATTCGGAAGATTTGAAAAAGCGTTCCGTTTTGGATTTTTTGTTTTCTATCCCAAAGGATGAGTTGAATTTAGCCGTAAAGAAGTTTTTTAAGAAAGGGTTCTTATGGAAGGAGGTTCCAATCAGGCTTGATAGCGGAGCAACAAAATACATAGAGTTTCTGGCCAAACGAGGGATTGGCGAGGATTACTTTTTTGTTGTCATGAGAGACATATCTTCCAAGAAGATTCTAGAACGGGAATTTTCTATGAATGAACAGCTTTTTAAGGACTTGTTTGACAGAGCTGTTGATGGTATCGTCCTGTTTGATAAAGATGGCGGTTTTATTGATGCTAATTTGTCTTTTTGTAAAAGTTTTGAAATCAATCAAAATGAGCTGTCTCATTTGTCATTGTATGAATTCATAGACAGCGGCTCACGCAAAGATTTCGATAATGTCTGGAGGACGCTCAACCGCAAAGGAAAAGCGAAAGGAGAGCTGCCCGTCAAGCTTCGTTCAGGAGTCCAAAAGCTATTTGAATTCACGATTACATCAAACATCATCAGCGGTTTTTACATGTCCATTATGAGGGATATCACAGAGAAGAGGTCTATGGAACTGCAGCTCTTTAAAAGTGAGGAGCGCTTCAGAGAAATATTTGAAAATGCGATGGACGCCATTATCATTTGGTCGAATGATGGAAGAATCGTGAAGGCCAATCAGTCAGCCTGTAAAATCTTTGAGCTGCCGATGAATTTGCTGTTAAAAAGAAGACTGTGTGATTTTCTCGTTGACTCACAGCAGAAATACAGCATAACGAAAAGGAAATACGCAAAATACGGAGAGATCAGGGAAGAGCTGCTGTTTCAAATGGGGAACGGGCAGTTCAAGGAACTCGAATTTACTTCAAAGCGGACAATCCTTGAAAACCAGCACTTGACGATTTTAAGAAATGTCAGCGACAGAAAGCGGATGGAAAAGGAGCTTCGGGAAAGCGAGCTGAAATTCAGAAAGGTGTTCAATGGCTCAATGGACGGCAATGTATTGTTCGACAATCAATACCGAATCATCGACGCCAACCCGTTAGCAAGCAATATATTAGGCCTATCACACGAAGAGATTAAAAAGCACAGCCTGCTGGATATTATCTCATCATATGAAATAGAAAACCTTGCATCACCGGCGAGACAGATTAATTTTGATGAAATGGACAATGAAATTCCGTTCTTGCTGAGCAGCAATGACAACAGAAAACTGGAATTCTCATTTAAACGAAATATCATACAAAATATGAACCTGGCTATCTTTAAAGACGTAACCGAGCGAAAAGAACTGGAAGAGCGCCTGCGCAAGTCGGATACCCTTCATGTTGTCGGCGAACTCGCTGCCGGCATCGCTCATGAAATCAGAAATCCGATGACTGCTCTTAAAGGCTTCATTCAGCTCCTGAAAGGAAGTGTGGAGGGAGACTACGCCCTTTACTTCAACGTGATCACCTCAGAACTTAAGCGCATCGAATCCATCATCACCGAATTCTTGATTTTAGCCAAGCCCCAGGCCATTATGTATGAAGAAAAACATGTGACCCAAATCATGAGAGACACCATAGACCTTCTAAACGCGCAAGCCAATTTAAGCAACGTACAAATTTATCTTGATTTAATGGACGACATTCCCCCGATCTATTGTGAACCGAATCAGCTGAAACAGGTATTTATCAATATATTAAAAAATGCCATCGAAGTGATGCCTGACGGCGGAAACATTTTTGTGACGATAAGGACACTGGATCAAGATCATGTTCTCATTTCCTTAAAAGACGAGGGAATCGGAATGACAGAAGATAAATTAAAGCGCCTTGGTGAACCGTTTTATACGACAAAGGAACGGGGCACTGGACTTGGGCTTATGGTAAGCTATAAAATTATTGAAGAACATCAAGGCGAAATCATGGTCGAAAGTGAAGAAGGGAAGGGCACCGTTTTCCACCTTACGCTTCCCGTCAGACAGAATGCTGAAGAAAGAAGGATTGATGAATGAACTACTATACGACAGCGGAAACGCCGGTCGGGAAACTCATTATTGCTGAAGAAGGCGGCAAAATCACCCGTCTATTTCTCAGTCATGAAGATTGGATAGACTGGAAAGAAGCTGTTCAGAACACAGAGCACAAAGAAACGCCTTGTTTGGCAGAAGCGAAAAAACAGCTTCATGAATATTTTGCCGGCGAAAGGAAGACATTCTCACTGCCGCTGAGTCAAAAGGGCACTCCTTTTCAGCAAAAAGTGTGGGAGGCGCTGGCGATGATACCATACGGAGAATCCCGTAGCTATGGTGACATTGCCGCTGCGGTCGGCAGCCCGAAAGCGGTGCGCGCAGTCGGACAGGCTAACAAAAGGAATAACCTGCCGATTTTTGTCCCATGCCACAGAGTGATTGGCAAAAACAGCGCGTTAACAGGATACGCCGGGAGCAAAACTGATATCAAAGCATTTTTGCTGAACATCGAGCAAATTTCCTACAAAGAAAAATAAAACATATGGCACGTTCCCTTTTTTCACGGCCGACATATCATTTTATTAAGTGAAAAAAGTTGGTCTGATGAAAAAGGAGGACAAAGCAATTGAAGCCGAGCCGCTCTGAAAAAATTGCTGTTTTTGCCAAACTGTTTGTGAAACTGCATATCTTATCAAGCGCTCAAAAAGATGAAATCATCAATATTAATAAAAACAAACAAAAAAACCGCTGACTCGGCCCAAAATGAGCAAAGTCCAGCGGTTTTTTAGTGAACCTTTTCGCCTTTGAACAGCTGTTCAATTTCTTCTTCATAGGAACCGGTCATAATCCCTTTTTCTGTGATAATTCCTGAAATGAGATGATGCGGTGTAATGTCAAAAGCGGGATTAAAGACAGGCACATCGGCTGGAGCGGTGCGGACTCCGGAAATCTGCCTTACTTCCTCGGGATCCCGTTCCTCTATCGGGATATCATCGCCGCTTTTCACTTTCGTATCAAATGTAGATAATGGTGCGGCGACAAAAAACGGAATATCAAAGGCGTTTGCTAAAATCGCGAGACCGTATGTTCCGATTTTATTTGCCGTATCACCGTTCTTTGCAATTCGATCGGCTCCAACGATGACAGCGGAAATTTGTTTTTCCTTCATCGTATGGGCGGCCATGCTGTCTGTGATCAGAGTGACATCAATGCCTCCCTGCATCAGCTCCCACGCAGTAAGGCGTGAACCTTGAAGGACAGGCCTTGTTTCACAAGCATAAATATGCAGTCCCAAATCCTTTTGTTTGGCCAAGTAAAATGGAGCGAGTGCCGTACCGTAGCGGCTTGTCGCGATAGAGCCGGCATTGCAGATCGTCATAATCCGGTCGCCTTTTTTGAAAAGCTGCAGGGCATTTTGGCCGATCATCCGGCACGTTTCCTCATCCTCGACCTGTATCTGAATCGCTTCATGGACAAGATTTGTTTTTGCTTCATTTACGGAAATGGCGTTTTTGATCGAGTGACTCAATCTCTCAAGCGCCCATGATAAATTAATGGCCGTAGGCCGTGAGCTGTTTAAATACTGTTTGATGTCATCCAGTTTCTCGCGGAATTCCGTGACATCATCTGTTTCGATTTCTTTTGCAGCGAGCGCAAGCCCGAAGGCAGCCGTAATGCCGATGGCCGGAGCGCCTCTTACTTTTAGCGTGACAATGGCGTCATATACATCCTCTTTCGTCGTAAGCTCTAAATATTCCGTCACATCGGGAAGCTTTTGCTGATTTAAAATGGTAATCGCTGTTTCTTTCCATTCAACAGAACGCGGAACAGCAAATGAATGGGTCATGAATGGATCATTCCTTTACAAGTAACTTAAATAATTCAATAACTTCCGTTATCGTTTTGAATTCCGAACGTTTTTCGATAAAAGCTGTGCCTGTGTCCAGCGCCAGCCGTTTTCTGCTGATTCGTTTATCAAACGGCACGATCGCATCCAGATCAGCCACATGTGCCAGACCGATCGTGCGGCGTATCAGTTCGCAGCCGGCAAACCCGATCGCTTCTTCGAAAATATGAGTGAGCGTATCCGCAAGGTACCCGTCGATTTTGGCGTAAACATCCAGGCTGTCCTTCTCCCAGGCTTCACTGAACGTCTCTTTAAACGTTTCCCAAACCCGGCTGACATGTTCATATAACGGCTCTCTGTCATCGCCGTCACGGCCGAGAGCGTTCAAAAATAAGTTGGCGATAAATTGGCCTACATCGAAGCCGATCGGTCCGTAAAAAGCAAATTCAGGATCAATCACCTTTGTTTCATGTTCGCTGGCGAAAATGCTTCCTGTATGCAAATCACCATGAATCAGCGTTTCTGCAGACGTTAAAAATGACTTTTTCAGCTTTGCGGCTTCGATTTTGAGGGTGTCATTATTCCAAAGCTTTTCGACAAAGGGACGAAGCTCTTCTTCAAAATCATTTGTGTCATGGTCAAAGAAAGGGTCTGTAAAGACGAGCCTTTCCGTTATGTCGCACAGCTCCGGATTTGTAAACTGTTTAACAAGCTGTTTTTTCACCTTGGGTTCAAGCGCGTAGTCTGATGAATAGAAAAGTGTTTTTCCTAAAAATTCACCGATGTGCTGTGAAAGGTGCGGATAGGTTTCACCCTCAATAAGTCCTTTTCTTGCGATTTTCAGGTGAGAAAGATCCTCCATGACGGTAACCGCCATTTCCGTATCAGAATAAAACACTCTTGGAACCAGATGAGGGACATGCTCGCCCTGGCGGATGAGAGCGCTGCTTTCGATTCTTGCACGATCGATTGTCAGCGGCCAGCTTTCTCCGACCACTTTTGCATAAGGAACCGCCTGTTTAATGATCAGCGCTCTGTCATGTTCTTGGTCATGAATATGAAACACGTAATTTAGGTTGCCGTCGCCGATCTCCCGGCAGGTCAGCGTGCTCTTGCTTTGGAATAAGCCAAGCTTCACCGCCAGTGCCACAGCGGAGCTTTCATTTAACGTTTCGTATAAAGGTGTTTTCGTGACTGCCATCGTCATAACCTCCAATTATGTAATCTGTAAATATGTTTGCAGCTGAATGGCCGTAAAAAAGCCTCCTTCTCAGAGAGAAGGAGGCTAACATCTATGTCCGCCTCTCTTATCTCTCAGATCAGATCTGAATGGAATTAGCACCGTGCCTTAAGAGACCAGCGTCTCGGCGCGAAAAAGATGCGCCCCATTTCACAATGGAATTACGGTCGGTTGCTGTTGGGGTCAAAAGGCCAAATCCCTCGCCCAACTCTCGATAAGAGAATATATTCACTTGTTAAACAATTCTAATTTATCAGTTGATGAACATACTAACAGGTGTTTTAATAAGTTGTCAATATATTTTTTAATATAAATCTTTTCTGATATCATCAAAAACAGGGATGCTTTCCCGCACCTCGGCGCTTTCCTGAAGGTCAATTTCCGCTCTGACAATGCCTTCTTCCCGGCCGCCTTCAGCTAGTACACGCCCCCATGGATCAATAATCAGGCTGTGTCCGGCGAATTCATTATCCGGATTTGAACCGGTGCAATTGCAGGCTGCGATAAAGCATTGATTTTCAATGGCCCGCGCAATAAGCAGGCTTTTCCAATGATCAAGGCGGGGAAGAGGCCATTCCGCGGAAATAAACAGCACGTTGGCGCCCTTTGTCGTATGTTTTCTGATCCACTCTGGAAAACGGATATCGTAACAGATCAGTCCTGAGCTTTTGACGCCATCAAGCTCAAAATATCCGTCTTCGGAGCCGGCTGATAAATACACATGCTCATCCATCAGCTGAAAGAGATGGGCTTTTCTGTATTCTTTAATGATTTGTCCTTCCTTATCCGCAATGTACATTGTATTATAAACATCAGAACCCTTCCTGACAGCGACCGATCCTGCAACAATATGAACGCGATGTTTTTTTGCCGTTTTCTTCAGCCAGCTCTTAGCAGAACGCCCATCTTCATCAGCAAGCTCATCAAGGTTAGACAGGTCATATCCGGTCGTCCATAATTCAGGCAGAACAAGAACATCAGCATGTTTGCTTTCCTTTTCGATGAAAGATTCAGCCTTTTTTATATTTTCCGAAGGTTTACCATATGAAATATCAAACTGAAGACAAGATATCGTCCATTTCATCTTTTAACACCCCAAATTTTTCTTTACTTTTTTCATTTAACCATATATGATGATGGACTATCATTTCAAGATTTTTTTAGAAGGTGAGAATAGATGAAATTTGAACAGTCTCAGATATTGAAGGAATTGCCTAAACAATTCTTCGCTTCTCTGGTGCAGAAAGTGAACCGAAAGCTCGCAGAAGGACACGACGTCATCAATCTCGGACAGGGAAATCCGGATCAGCCGACTCCGGGACATATCGTCGAGGAAATGAAACGAGCCGTTGCTGATCCTGAAAATCATAAATATTCGTCTTTTCGCGGCTCATACAGACTGAAGTCAGCAGCGGCAGCATTTTATAAAAGAGAATACGGCATTGATCTTGACCCTGAAACTGAAGTCGCTGTTTTATTCGGCGGTAAAGCCGGTCTTGTCGAGCTCCCGCAATGCTTATTGAATCCCGGTGATACGATTTTAGTGCCGGATCCCGGCTATCCTGATTACTGGTCAGGTGTCACACTCGCGAAAGCGAAGATGGAGAGGATGCCGCTCGTAGAGGACAGGGCGTTTCTTCCTGATTACAGCAGCATCGGCGCTGAAGTGAGGGATCAGGCGAAACTGATGTATTTAAATTATCCGAATAATCCGACTGGAGCAGTTGCTACTTCTGATTTTTTTGAAGAAACCGTGCGTTTTGCGAAAGAAAACAGGATCTGTGTCGTTCACGATTTTGCTTATGGCGCTGTAGGATTTGACGGCTGCAAGCCTTTAAGTTTTTTGCAGGCTGAAGGTGCGAAGGATATCGGAATTGAAATATATACGCTGTCAAAAACATATAATATGGCAGGGTGGCGGGTCGGCTTTGCTGTCGGAAACGCTACTGTCATTGAAGCGATCAATCTTTATCAAGACCATATGTTTGTCAGTCTTTTCAGAGCGACTCAGGAGGCTGCAGCGGCGGCACTGTTAGCTGATCAAACGTGTGTGGCGGAGCAAAATGCCCGTTATGAGAGCAGGCGAAACGCTTGGATTGCAGCATGCCGGGAAATCGGCTGGGATGTAACAGCTCCGGCGGGTTCATTTTTTGCATGGCTGCCTGTGCCTGAAGGCTATACTTCTGAGCAGTTCTCAGATCTTTTGCTGGAAAAAGCGAATGTAGCGGTTGCCGCTGGAAACGGCTTCGGTGAATATGGCGAGGGCTACGTCAGAGTCGGACTGCTGACAAGTGAAGAAAGACTCAAGGAAGCGGCTTATCGAATTGGGAAACTGAACCTGTTTACCCAAAAAAGCATTGACAAGATCTTATAACGGTGGGATAATTCAAAATAATTTATAAAATCTATATTTTCTTATCAAGAGCAGGCAGAGGGACGAGCCCGATGAAGCCCGGCAACCGACTTATAAAGCACGGTGCTAATTCTTGCAGCTAGCGGCTGAGAGATAAGATTCGGACGTGAAACGAAACCTCTTTAGACGCGATTGCAGTTTGAAGAGGTTTTTTTATATGGACGAAAATGAAAGGAGCTCTGGCATGAGTGAGTTATTAGCAACATATCTCCTGACAGAACCGGGAGCCGATACAGAGAAAAAAGCAGAACAGATCGCAACAGGATTGACAGTAGGCTCCTGGACTGATCTGCCTCTGGTAAAACAGGAGCAATTGCAAAAGCACAAGGGGCGGGTAATAAAGGTTGAGGAGAGAGAGGGAACAAATCAAGCAGTGATCACAATTGCCTATCCTGAAATCAATTTCTCTCAGGATATCCCGGCTTTGCTGACAACAGTGTTTGGCAAGCTGTCGCTGGACGGAAAAATTAAATTAATCGATCTTCACTTCTCTGAAGCGTTTAAACGCACGTTGCCAGGGCCGAAGTTTGGCATATACGGCATTCGGAAGCTGCTTGGGGAGTTTGAGAGGCCGCTGTTAATGAGCATTTTTAAAGGGGTTATCGGAAGAGACCTGAGTGATATTAAAGAACAGCTCAGACAGCAGGCCCTTGGCGGAGTTGACTTGATTAAGGATGATGAAATTTTCTTTGAGACAGGTCTGGCGCCTTTTGAAACAAGAATTACAGAGGGAAAGCAAATATTGAGAGAAACGTATGAGCAAACCGGACATAAAACGCTGTATGCTGTGAATTTGACTGGACGTACGGCTGATCTGAAAGATAAAGCGAGACGCGCCGCCGAATTGGGAGCGGATGCGCTTTTGTTTAATGTCTTCTCTTACGGCTTGGACGTCATGCAGAGCCTTGCGGAAGATCCTCAGATCTCAATCCCGATTATGGCGCACCCAGCGGTCAGCGGGGCATTTACATCCTCGCCGTTTTACGGCTTTTCTCACGCTCTATTGCTAGGAAAATTAAACCGGTATTGCGGTGCTGACTTCAGTCTCTTTCCGTCTCCGTACGGTTCGGTTGCGCTTCCAAAAGAGGATGCGCTGGCGATTCATGAAGAATGTGTAAGAGAGGATGCTTTTAACCAAACATTTGCTGTTCCGTCCGCAGGCATTCATCCCGGTATGGTTCCGCTTCTCATGCGGGACTTCGGCATAGATCATATTATTAACGCCGGGGGAGGCATACACGGTCATCCGAACGGCGCCCAAGGCGGAGGCAAAGCGTTCAGAGCCATTATTGATGCAGTCTTAGAAGCCCAGCCGATTGATGAAAAAGCCGAACATTGCAAGGATCTGAAGCTTGCGCTAGAGAAATGGGGAAAGGTTGAAGCGGTATGATGACTCGAAAGCCTTTAATTATTTGCGATTTTGACGGAACCATTACGATGAATGACAACATTATAAGCATCATGAAAACATTCGCTCCGCCGGAGTGGACGGCATTAAAAGACGGCGTGCTGTCCAAAACGCTGTCCATTAAGGAAGGTGTCGGACAGATGTTCGGCCTTTTGCCAAGCCGTTTAAAAGACGAGATTACAAGATTTGTATTGCAAGATGCAAAAATCAGGGAAGGCTTTCGGGAATTCGTAGCGTTTGTCAAGGAGAATGAGATTCCGTTTTATGTCGTAAGCGGAGGCATGGACTTTTTTGTATATCCATTGCTTGAAGGCATTGTGGAGAAAGACCGCATTTATTGCAACCATGCTTCCTTTGACAAAGACTATATTCATATTGACTGGCCTCATTCATGCAAGGGGACGTGCAGCAATCAATGCGGGTGCTGCAAGCCGTCGGTGATACAAGAGCTTTCTGAACCGAACCAATATATCATCATGATCGGTGATTCGGTTACGGATGTAGAGGCGGCAAAGCTGTCGGATCTTTGTTTTGCAAGGGATTATTTATTAAACGAATGCCGGGAGCATCACCTGAATCATCTCCCGTATCAGGATTTTAATGAGATTAGAAAAGATATTGAGAACGTAACGGAGGTACAGAAATGGCTGCAAAACAAAAGCGCTGGCAAGAGCTCGCTGAAGTAAAACGGGAATTGGCTGAACGAGATTGGTTTCCGGCGACTAGCGGCAATCTGTCTATTAAGGTTTCTGATGAGCCTTTAACATTTCTCGTAACCGCAAGCGGAAAAGATAAACGAAAAGAAACGGATGAAGATTTTCTGCTGGTGGATCAAAATGGAGAGCCTGCCGAAAACGGACATTCTTTGAAACCGTCAGCGGAAACGCTCTTACATACACACTTGTACAATAAAACAAATGCCGGATGCTGCCTGCACGTCCACACGGTAAACAATAATGTGATATCAGAGTTATATGGAGACCAAAAGAAAATCACCTTCAGAGGCCAGGAGATTATAAAAGCGCTCGGCCTGTGGGAAGAGAATGCAGAAGTGACCATTCCGATACTTGAAAATCCGGCTCATATTCCGACGCTCGCGGCACTGTTTGCCGAAGAGGTTTCAGAAGATTCAGGAGCTGTTCTGATCCGAAATCACGGTATTACCGCTTGGGGGAGAACGGCATTTGAAGCAAAAAGAGTGCTTGAAGCATATGAATTTTTGTTCAGCTACCATTTGAAATTGAAAACACTCCAGCATCAGCTGGTTAAATAAAAGGAGGAACTGAAATGGCAACTATTCGAATTCATGATGAGGCGAATACAACGATTGAAAATCAAGAGGAAGTAGCAAGCTTTCTAGATAGTCAAGAGGTTATTTATGAGCAGTGGGATATTGCGAAGCTTCCGGAACAGCTCTCTGAGAAATATGATCTGACCGAAGAAGAAAAACAGCAAATTCTTGATACCTTTGAAACTGAAATTAAAGATATCTCAGCCCGCCGCGGCTATAAAGCACAGGATGTTATTTCATTGTCAGACAGCAATCCAAAACTTGATGAACTGCTTGAGAACTTTAAAAGAGAGCATCACCATACAGACGATGAGGTCCGTTTTATCGTAAGCGGACACGGCATTTTTGTCATTCAAGGCAAAGACGGCACGTTTTTTGATGTCCGTTTAAACCCCGGAGATTTAATCTCAGTGCCTGAGAATATCCGCCATTATTTCACACTTCAGGAGGACCGCAAAGTGGTTGCGGTGAGGATCTTTGTCACAACTGAAGGCTGGGTTCCGATTTATGAAAAAGACAGCGTGAATCAATAAGCAGGAAAAGCCCCGTTTATCAAAACGGGGCTTTTTATATTTATTGCAAACGCCACTTTTCATATTGTGACATTTCTTTTTTAATTAGCGTCCAAATTAAACCTAAAACAGCTGCATCGTCAATGATCCCAAGACCGAGGATAACGTCTGGAATGATATCGAGCGGCATGACGATATACAAGATGGCAGCAATCAGAAGCAAAAGCGTTTTAACCTGTGAACGAGGGTAGTTGCCGTTTCTCCAATCGCGAAGCATTTGAAAAAAAACGCTGATGTGCTGCATGCATTTTTTTCGGTTTTTCCTTTTTAAAATTGCTTTTCCGCCTGCCGCTCCGAGCATTATTGCTTTCTTTTTCTTCATAAAGCATACCTCCTGCCTGGCGGGTGTTTAAGATATTCATCACCTGGGTATTATTCTTCTAATCCTATCAATATATCTATTATACCTGAAAAATTAACTTATTTAATGAAAATATGTTTACAAATAAAGTATAATCTGTAATAATGCACAATAACCCAATCAAACTTGTTTCCTATTTCTTAGCGGCGAGGGGTGAAGTGAATGGGCGGTTCTTCAGAACAAGAAAGATTGTTGGTGTCTATTGATGAAAAAAGAAAGTTAATGATAGATGCCGCTAGAAAGCAGGGATTTACAGGGCATGACACGATCAAACACAGTCAGGAGCTGGATTGTTTAATAAATGAATATCACCAGCTCATGCAAGAAAACGAACATTCTCAAGGTATTCAAGGCCTTGTTAAGAAATTAGGCTTGTGGCCCCGCAGAGATGTTATGCCTGCATATGATGCAAATAAATAGCGGCGTTATCAGATGCATATATAAAGAGAGAGAGCTTTTCAGGAGCGCTCTTTTTTTCTGGAAAAATTCATATGAAAGAGGGAACTGATGAAAGAACTGGCGATTATCATTACTGAAATGGTTAATCAATTTCACGATGCTTTTATTTCATTATGCGGCATGTTTGGCATTCATTTAACCGACAAAGAAATGCATTTTTGGGTGATCGGCATGTTTGGCATTTTCTTTTTCGGCGTCACTCACGCTGTGTTTACATGGCTTTCTAAGTGGAGCATGACAGCCCTATCCTTTATCTATACCGTTACAGTCATTATCGTCATCGTATTTGCGATTGAAATTCAGCAAAAAGTGACGGGGAGAGGGAATATGGAGTTTTTAGATGCTACTGAAGGCTTAAAGGGTTTTTTGGTATTCTTTATGTTGTTTTTGCTTTTGAAAATGTTGTTGCGCTTGATCAAAATGCTCTTTTCTGGCAGAACAGCAAACAAATCGAACGGCAATGCCCGGTCACGACGGTAAAAAACCCTCCTGACACAGTCAGGGGGCTATGAAGCGGATACTGGGAGAGTGATCGTCACTTCTGTTCCTCTTCGCACTTCACTTTCGATATGAATGGAGCCTCCGTACATCAGCACGATCCGTTTACATACGACAAGGCCGAGACCCGTTCCTTTTTCTTTAGAAGTCACAAAGGGAAGGAAGATATGATCCAGCATTTCCTGAGAAATCCCTTGACCGTGATCCACAACTTTGATGATGGCCTTTTTATCCGAAGCTCCCAAGGAGATCGTCAGTTTGCCTCCTTCAGGCATTGACTCGAGGCCATTTTTTGCTACATTTAAAATCACTTGTTTAATATGATCTTTTGTACATTTTACTAGTAAGGGCTGCTCAGTTAAATACTGTAATTCGACTTCAACGTTGTATAGGTTGCCTTCTGAATAGATGATCGGCATAATTTCGCCGATAATATCTTGAAGCGAGTTCAGCTCCCATTTTTCAGCTGTCGGCTTGCCGAGAACGAGGAACTCACTCACAATTTGATTAATGCGCTTTATCTCCTGTTCAATGATAGAGAAGTAAAGCTGATCTTCTTCGCCTTTATATTTCTTTTGCAACAGCTGAATAAAGCCGCTTATGCCGGTGAGCGGGTTACGGATTTCATGGGCCGTGCTGGCTGCAAGCGTTCCGATCAGCTCTAATTTTTGTGCCTCATTTTCCGAGCGCTCCAGCTGGGTCTGCCGCTTCAGCAAATAATACAGCACGAGAATAAAAAGGATATTCAGTAGAACAATAATACATGAAAGTGGGAGCACAAGGCTTTTCGTCAGTTCTTCTATTGTGACCGGGTTCGGATATACTTTCATATTCCAGCTGATATCATCCAGATATCCGCTGACGGGTTTTTGATCTTCTGCATGAGAGGCCTGTCCGCTCGTAAAAATCATTTTCCCGTCTTGGTTCACAACTTCGATATAAACATCAGGGCTCAGCAAGTTAATAAGGTTTTTCAAATAATCAATTTGAATAGCTGCGACAAGATAATCAGTCACATTTTCTTCCGAGTTCAAAACAGGGACACAAATGGTAAAAATCGGCTGACCTGTAATTCTGCTCGAATAACTATCTGAAATGACTGTCTTTTTTGTTTCCTTTGCTTTTGTAAAAAAAGATCTGTCGGCCAGGTTTACTTTCGTTTTTAATTCCGTTGTGCTTGCGGTGACGTCTCCTTTGGCATTTAGAAAATAGAGGCCCGAAAATCTTGGCTCTGAATCAAAGGTTTTTTCCAAAACTGACTGCATTTTCTTTATATCAACCGGTCTGTCAATGGCGATGGACAAGGAGGTCATCCTCGCCTTTGTTTCTCCGATTAAATAATTGATTTTGTTGCGGTGAAGGTTCAGCAGGACACTCGCTTCTTGCTTATGTTCTGCAGCTATTGTATCTTTTTCTTTTTCATATACAAAAAAGCTGATGACGATTGCCGGAATCACGACCAGTATAATATAAAGTTTGACTCTCCCGCAGGCGCCTTTTAGTATTTTCAATTTGCATCGCTCCAACATACACCTGATTAGAGGTATTATATCATTGTTTCTTCATCTTTAATAAGAAAAAATAACCAAAAAAATTAGAAAAAGATGTTGAACAGCTTACAACATAAAAAAGAAGAGAAATATTGGAAAGATTTTTATTGACATTTCGGTCTTTGTTTATTAATGTTTCTCTGTAACGGTTTCTAAAAGGATGATTGAGACATGACAGAAAAATCACTGAAGTTATTTATCGTGCTGTCGCGCGCGTATCGTTCTATTAACGATCATATGAATAAGCATATTCATAAGCATGGGCTGAATCCGACTGAATTTGCTGTGCTTGAGCTCTTGTATCATAAAGGCGATCAGCCGCTGCAGCAGATAGGGGATAAAATTCTCTTGGCCAGCGGGAGCATCACATACGTAGTAGATAAGCTGGAGCAAAAAGAACTCCTTATTCGAAAAGCGTCTCCTACAGACAGACGAGTGACGTTTGCACAAATTACTGAAAAAGGCATCGGTCTTTTGAACGATATTTTTCCTGGTCACGCTGCTGAAATTGATGAAATGATCAGCGTATTAAGCGAAGAAGAGGTAGAGATGTGCACGGAAATGTTAAAAAGAGTAGGATTAAACGCAAAACAATTTCATAATAAGTAAAAAAAGGAAGCCTGATATGTCACAAGGCTTCCTTTTTTACTATTTTTCATTTGTTTCTGCTGCGCCTCTCGGCAAGATGAGAACTTCAACGCGCCGGTTTTTGCTTCGGCCTTCCGCTGTTTTGTTGGAAGCCACCGGCTTATACTCACCATAGCCCTTGGCACTGAACACTTTTGCGTCAAGTTTGGGGTTTTCAATCAGGAGCCCCATAAAGTTTACGGCTCTCATGACACTTAAATGCCAGTTTGATTGGAATTCAGAATTTTTAATTGGCATATTATCAGTATGTCCGCTGATAATAATATTTCTCGGCGGGTTAATCACAAGAAGATTTGAAATCTCTTTTGCAAGCGGAACATCTTCTTTGCGGATGGTCGCTTTTCCAGAATCAAAGAAAATACTGTCTTTAATCGTAATGAGCAGGCCTTCACTTGTCATCTTTGTTTCCAGCTGATGTTCCAGCTTTTTATCTTTGATGAACTTTTCCACTTGGCTTCTCACATTTTTAAGTTCTTCTTGATCAGCTGCTTTTTCTCTTTCTTTCTTGCTTTTCTCTTTCTCTTCTTTTTCTTTTTTCACTTCATCGATGCCGTCTGACTCGTTTTCAGTAGGGGTGACACTGGAATAGTCCAGTACGCCGGTGCCGCCTGTAAAGACTTCATTAAATGATTTTGAAAGCATTTGAAATTTAGCTGCGTCAATCGAGCTGCTCGCGTACAGCACAATAAATAATGCCAGGAGAAGAGTAAGGATATCGGCGTAAGGAACCAGCCACGATTCATCAACGTGCTCGTCCTCATGCTTCTTCTTCTTTTTTCTCGCCATTTTGCGCCTCTCCTTGTTCTGCAAATTTCAAGCGGTCCTTCGCAGGAAGGTACATTAAAAGCTTTTGTTCGATGACTTTCGGTGCTTGTCCTTCTAATACGGACAGGACGCCTTCAATCATCACTTCACGCAGTTTTACTTCTTGTTTTGATTTTCGTTTTAATTTATTTGCGAAAGGATGCCATAGCACATATCCCGTAAAGATACCGAGAAGGGTGGCAACAAAGGCTGCACTGATGGCGTGTCCAAGCTCATCTGTATTGTCCATATGAGAGAGGGCGGCAATCAGTCCGATTACAGCGCCGAGTACTCCGAGTGTCGGCGCATAAGTTCCCGCTTGTGTAAAAATAGCGGCTCCGGCTTGGTGTCTGTCCTCCATCGCTTCAACTTCCTCTGTCATGATATCTCTGATAAATTCTGCGCTTTGCCCGTCAACAGCCATGCTGAGTCCGTTTTTCAGGAAAGCGTCATCTACATCCTCAATGCTTGCTTCTAAAGCAAGCAAACCTTCGCGGCGTGCAAGCTGGGCCCATTCAGAGAACATAGGAATAAGCTCTTCTATTGTCAGCTGTTTGTTTTCCTTAAACAACACTCGGAACAGCGCAGGCACTTTTTTAATTTCTTTTGTTGGGAATGCGATAACTACTGCTGAGATCGTCCCTGCGATAATAATTAAAATGGCAGCGGGGTTTGCAAGCGCGCTGAAACTGACGCCTTTTAGAACCATCCCGACGCTCAATGCCACAAAAGCAAGAATAATACCGATTAACGAAGTTTTATCCATAGTTTTCACCAAATCCTTTTTTACTAGCTTGTCTATGGTTAATATCGGTTTCGGTGCCCGGAACTTTAGGGACATTGTGAATTTGTTCATGAAATATTCAAGGAAGAGGCATAGAAGGGAGAAATAAACAAAAACGGGCCTTTCAAAATTGAAAAGCCCGCAGTTTAGCGATAGTGAACCTGGCAGCTTGATTGCAAGCTGTTCTTCAGACTGTCTTCATATAATAATAGAAATATCAACTCACTGTATATGAACACGCTCCATCCCTCCTTAAGAAAAGTGTAAGAGATGAAGGAGAGGAAGGCTTCAGGGGAAGGAATGGTATTTTCTCAGCCAAGAGTATGAATGCACAAAAAAAGCGGCTTCCTAAATAGGAACCCGCTGATCGTTATTTCGCTTGCACTTTGATTGTATGGTCTTCTACAGTAACGTGAAAACGTGTGATTTCACTATTGTCAAGCAGCAGATCAGTCATTTCATCCTCCACCCATTCTTGGATGGTTCTTCTGAGCGGACGTGCACCGAATGCCGGGTGGTAGCCCAGCTCAGCAATTTTTTCTTTCGCTTCGTCTGTCACACTCAAGCTGATGCCGCGTTCTGCCAATGTTTCTTCAAGTTCACCAAGCAGCAGGCCGACGATTTTGACCAGGTGTTCTTTTTCCAGTGAGCGGAACTCAATAATGCTGTCAAAACGGTTGAGAAACTCAGGTTTAAAGAACATGCTCAGTGAATCAATCAATGTTTGTTCTTCGATTACACTGTCATCTGATTGGAAACCGACTTTTATTTGTTTTTCGCCAGCACCCGCGTTGCTTGTCATGATAATCACAGTGTCTTTAAAGCTTACGGTTCTGCCTTGGCTGTCTGTCAGACGGCCATCCTCCATAATTTGGAGGAACATATGCTGAACGTCAGGGTGTGCTTTTTCAATCTCATCCAGCAACACGATGCTGTATGGATTGCGGCGCACTTTTTCTGTTAATTGACCAGCTTCCTCATGGCCGACATATCCAGGCGGTGAACCGATGATTTTAGATACGGCATGCTTCTCCATGTATTCGCTCATATCGAGGCGGATAATGGCATCTTTCGTGCCGAATAATTCATCTGCCAGTGTTTTAGAAAGCTCTGTTTTCCCTACCCCGGTAGGGCCGACAAAGAGGAAGGAGCCGACTGGTCTGTTTTTGGATTTTAATCCTGCGCGGCTTCGTCTTACCGCTTTTGCCACTTTTTGAACAGCGGCTTCTTGTCCAATGACACGTTCATGAAGTTTTGCCTCAAGCTCTTTCATTTTTGTTTGTTCATCTGCCTGCAGTTTGCCGACAGGGATGCCTGTTTTTTGTTCAACAATTTCCTGAATGTGCTCAGCCTCCACAGTGACATCGGAATGAGCGGAAGAGCTGTTCAGTTTTTTCTCCAATGCGATTTCTTCATCACGAAGCTTTGCAGCCAGTTCATAATTTTCTTCTTCCAGGGCTTTTGTTTTTTCAGCTTCAATCGCAGTTAAACGTTCAGCCGCATCCTCATCATTCAGTTCATCAATTAACAGGTTGGCCTTTGACCCTGCTTCATCCAATAGGTCAATTGCTTTATCCGGCAGGTGTCTGTCTTGAATGTAACGGGATGATAAAGTCACACAAGCTTTGATTGCTTCATCACTGAATGTCACGCCATGGTAGGCTTCATATTTGTCTTTAATTCCTTGCAGAATGTGGATGGCCTGTTCAATTGAAGGCTCCTGCACCATGACAGGCTGAAAACGTCTTTCCAGCGCGGCATCTTTTTCGATTTGACGATATTCTTTCAATGTAGTCGCACCGATAACTTGCAGTTCGCCTCTGGCAAGGGCGGGTTTGAGAATGTTGCCTGCGTCCATTGATCCTTCTGCAGAGCCTGCGCCGACGAGAAGGTGAATTTCATCAATGAACAGAATGACATTTTTTCGTTCTTTCAGCTCAGTGATCAGCTGTTTCATTCTCTCCTCAAATTGGCCTCTGATTCCTGTGTTTGCAACAAGGGATGCAACATCAAGCAAGTAAAGCTCTTTGTTTTTCAGTTTGTTTGGAACATCACCTTCAGCGATTTTTAAAGCAAGTCCTTCGGCGATGGCGGTTTTCCCTACACCCGGCTCACCAATGAGGACTGGATTGTTTTTGTTGCGGCGGTTCAGAATTTCGATCACGCGCGCCACTTCTTCATCACGGCCGATGACAGGGTCAATGAGGCCCGCTTTTGCACCGTTTGTAATATTTTGGGCCAGCTCATCAAGCAATCCTTTTTTCTCGCTTTGTTTTGCTGCGCTTTGTTCTCTCGGCTGGAATGCTTGTTCAAACGGAAAACCGAAAGATTGAGGACCCATGCTCATTGAAGGTTTACGGGTCAGTTCGTTATAGCAAGTTTCGCATAGAACCATATGTTTATGAACAGAATTTATTTGCATGTTAAGGCGAATCGTCGCCTCGTTTTTATGACAATGTTGACAACGCATTTGCCAAAACCTCCTTAAAAGTTTGATCTTCTTTGACCAATGAATGTGAAGAAAAAGGCCGTTTGGATTTGACCTTCTTTGACTAATAGTATACGGCAAACTTAACGGCTTTCAAAACAATATGCTCAAAGCAGTCTGACTATTTGACTAACTTTGACCAATTGAGTTTTAAAAAAGGCCGATTCGTTTGACCAACTTTGATTAATAGTATACTCTGACTATCTTTGACTTTCAAGTCTTTTGCGTAAAAAATTTTTGAATTTGTTTACACAGTAAAACATGTTTTCTTCGTCTTTTCAAGGAACTTGTCTCATAGGTTATAAAAAGGCATAGATGGATCAAACTGCGGTTCGTTCGGAGGGGAGAAATGGAACAATCAAAAGGATCAGCAAGTCAGCTTGCTTTCGTGTATATCGGCACAGTGGTTGGAGCTGGATTTGCGACTGGCAGGGAAATTGTTGAGTTTTTTCTGAAGTTCGGCTGGTTCGGTTTATTCGGCATTATCGTCAGCGGCGGGATGTTTACGTTACTGGGAGCCAAGCTGATGATCATTTCAAAGCGAATCAATGCCAAGTCATATCAAGAAATGAACATATTCTTGTTCGGGGCAACGGCTGGCCGGATTATTAATGTGTTTATGCTGTTTGTTCTCCTCGGCGTCACATCTGTTATGCTCTCAGGCGCAGGGGCGCTTTTTGAGGAGCAGCTGGGGATGTCCGCTCAAATTGGGATGCTGATTACAATTGGGTTGAGCTTAATTGTGATGACTAGAGGTGTAAAAGGCATTTTCGGTGTCAACGTGTTTGTTGTTCCTCTTTTGATCATCTTTTCTATGATTGTGGTGGCCGATTCTTTTATTTTCAGCGAGTCGAGAAACGCAGCTCAGTGGATATGGCCCCATCGCTGGGACTGGCTCTTATCAGCGTTTTCTTACGGCGCTTTGAATTTATCGCTTGCCCAAGCGGTTTTGGTTCCGCTGGCGAATGAAATGTCATCCGAAAAAGTGATCAAAAAAGGCGCTTTAATCGGAGGCACGATGCTGACGATTGTGCTGTCCGCGAGTTTTCTGTCTTTATCGATGCTCCCGGATGTATTTTTGTATGATATACCGATGGCTCAAGTGGTTTATCTCTTTGCACGATCTGTCCATTTGATTTATTTGCTCATTATTTTCGGTGAAGTGTTCACATCGGTTATCGGCAATCTATACGGATTAGAAAAACAAGTGCAAAGCTTTCTTCCAATCAAAAGCAAATATATCTTTGCAGCCATTATGATCACGGCTTATATCACGAGCCAAATCGGGTACGGCAAGCTCATTTCAACGATTTATCCATTGTTTGGTTATGTAAGTCTGGCCTTTATTGGCGCCCTGATTTGCAAAAAGGCTCCGCGGCGGCACAGTTTATAATCACATATATAATGAAGCGGGCCGTCATTGCAGAACAGCGTTTGACCGGGACGCTGGAGCTTACTTTTTTTATTGTCAAGAAAAACAACATTATGGTAAGATAGCGGAAGTGAAAAAAATTGAAGAAAATCCGTGCGATATGCGGGAGAGGTTCTAGCTACACCCTCTATAAAAAACTAAGGACGAGCTGTATCCTTGGATACGGCCTTTTTTATGTTTTTCTAGAGCACCTTCCGAAAAGGTGTTTTTTTGCGTGAATCAGCTGTAGCGATGTCTCTCGCCGACGTTTTTATTGCGGAGAAGGAGAGGAATCATGAAAAAAGAAAAAGCAATTGTCGTATTCAGCGGCGGTCAAGACAGCACCACATGCTTACTGTGGGCCCTAAAGGAATTCGAAGAAGTCGAAACGGTGACTTTTCATTATAATCAGCGTCATTCGCAGGAAATTGAAGTGGCAAAATCTATTGCAGAAAAGCTTGGTGTGAAAAACCATTTGCTTGATATGTCACTTTTAAATCAGCTTGCACCGAATGCTCTGACAAGAAATGATATTGAAATAGAAGCAAAAGATGGTGAATTGCCATCTACATTCGTTCCAGGCCGCAACTTGGTATTCTTATCCTTTGCGTCTATCCTGGCATACCAAATTGGCGCACGCCACATTATTACGGGAGTTTGCGAGACAGACTTCAGCGGCTATCCTGATTGCCGTGATGAATTCGTAAAATCTTGCAATGTAACGGTGAACCTGGCGATGGAGAAGCCGTTTGTGATTCATACGCCTCTTATGTGGCTCAATAAGGCGGAAACGTGGAAGCTTGCAGATGAGCTTGGTGCCCTTGACTTTGTAAAAAACAACACGCTGACATGCTATAACGGCATCATCGCAGACGGCTGCGGCGAATGTCCGGCATGCCACCTTCGTTCAAAAGGGTATGAAGAATATATGGCAATGAAAGGAGAGCGTGCATAAATTGTTATCTCAAATTTATCCGCAGGCCCAGCACCCATATTCATTTGAATTGAATAAGGACATGCACATCTCTGCTGCTCATTTTATCCCTCGGGAAAGTGCAGGCGCGTGCAGCAGGGTTCACGGCCATACGTATACCGTAAATGTAACCATTGCCGGCGACGAACTTGACGATTCAGGCTTTCTTGTCAATTTCAGCGTGCTAAAAAAATTGGTGCACGGAAACTATGATCATACGCTTTTAAATGATCATGAAGAATTTTCTAAGGACGACCGGTATTCACTGCCGACAACTGAAGTCGTGGCGAAAACGATTTATGACAAGGTGCAGGCTTACTTAGACACATTGGAGAATAAGCCAAGCTGTGTACAGGTGTTTGTCCGTGAAACACCGACAAGTTATTGTGTTTACCGTCCGAAAAAGGGTGGTTCGAATGGCTAAAGGAATTCCTGTGTTAGAAATTTTCGGCCCGACGATTCAAGGGGAAGGCATGGTGATCGGACAGAAAACAATGTTCGTCCGGACAGCGGGCTGTGATTATTCCTGCAGCTGGTGTGACTCCGCCTTCACCTGGGACGGTTCTGCTAAAAAAGATATTCGCTGGATGACGGCTGAGGAGATTTTTGCAGAGCTTAAGGATATTGGGGGAGACGCGTTCTCCCACGTGACGATCTCGGGCGGCAACCCGGCCCTGTTAAAGCAGCTGGATGCTTTTATTGAACTGCTGAAGGAAAATAACATCCGTGCAGCGCTTGAAACCCAGGGAACCGTTTATCAGGATTGGTTTACGCTGATCGATGATCTGACGATTTCCCCAAAACCGCCAAGCTCAAAAATGGTGACGAACTTCCAAAAGCTTGATCACATTTTAACTTCGCTTAAAGAGAATAATAGACAGCATGCTGTCAGCTTGAAGGTAGTCATTTTTAATGATGAAGATTTGGAGTTTGCCAAAACAGTGCACAAGCGTTACCCGGGAATCCCGTTTTATTTACAAGTCGGTAATGATGACGTGCATACGACGGATGATCAGACATTGATTGCCCATTTGCTTGGAAAATATGAAGCCCTTGTTGATAAGGTAGCTGTTGATGCGGAGCTGAATCTGGTCAGAGTGCTCCCGCAGCTGCACACCCTGTTATGGGGAAACAAACGCGGAGTATAATAGAAAGGAAGATAAATATGACGACAAGAAAAGAATCAGAATTAGAAGGTGTAACACTGCTTGGCAACCAAGGAACAAATTATTTGTTTGAATATGCGCCGGACGTGCTTGAATCCTTCCCAAATAAACATGTAAACCGTGATTACTTTGTAAAATTCAACTGTCCTGAATTCACATCTTTATGCCCGAAAACAGGACAGCCTGACTTTGCAACAATCTATATCAGCTACATTCCTGATGAAAAAATGGTTGAAAGCAAATCATTAAAGCTATACTTGTTCAGCTTCAGAAATCATGGTGACTTCCACGAAGACTGCATGAACATCATCATGAATGACTTGATCGAATTAATGGACCCGCGCTACATTGAAGTATGGGGCAAATTCACGCCAAGAGGCGGAATTTCCATTGACCCATACACAAACTACGGAAAGCCTGGCACGAAGTATGAGAAAATGGCCGAATACCGTATGATGAATCATGACTTATATCCGGAGACGATTGATAATCGGTAATAAGAGAAGCCACATAAAAGTGGACTCTTATGCAGTGAATTACGGTCGCGGAAGTAATGTAAGACGTACAAATATGTACGTCTTTTTTTGTGCAAAAATACTTACGTAAGTTCTTTGACAGAGAGGCTGGCAAAATCAGAGGGAAATATGTTGAAAATCGCCTGCTTTTTCTGTAGGACATCCGCACAAGCTATTATTTACACTGTATATGGGTAGCGCAATCCGGAAGCACCTTAAGTATATTCCAGTTATCCTCTGCATTTTTCAGTGGTGAAGTTTACGTTCTCTTAAATTTATTTTGCAGGAAGCTTGAACGTCTTTTTTAGACTAGTACCGCGACAAGTTATATTACGTCTACATACCAATAAAGTAGACATCAAAAAGTGAAAGAGAGGACGAAATTGTGTGAAAATTCTTTTTCTTGAGAGTCATCCCATGTGGCTCTATGGTTTACCGAATGGGTTTAGGGAAGCAGGCCATACCGTAATGATTTCGGGTCCTGTGAGCCGGGAAAATATTACTGAAATGATAGACGAATTTAAACCGGATCTAATCGTATCTATGGGATGGACACCAGAGCATTCAAGAGAAAAGCAAGCCTGGATTCGCAACGCAACTAAAAAGGTGAATATCCCTCTCGTTTATTGGGCAACTGAAGACCCGCTGCACACTCAAAACTTTACCATCCCGTTAATTAAAAAGATGAAACCGGATTTTGTTTTCACCGTTACACCTTCTCTGTGTAAAATTTATGAAAGCATGGGGATTAAAGCAGCTCACTTAGACTTTGCATATCACGAAAGTATACATCATCAGATTAAACCATTGGAGAAATACAGTTGTGATATAGCAGTGGTGGCTAATGCTTACCCTAATTATCTTGAAGAACATCCGGAAGTGTTCCGTTCGTCCTCTTTAAAAACGCTTATTCGCCCTCTTATACGAAAAGGGATTCGCATAGATTTCTGGGGGAAAAATTGGGAAAAAATGAGTAAACATATAGGAAAAGAAATTCCCCGTAATTGGATTCATGGATACCTCGATTATACTGAAGCATATAAAGTTTACAGTTCAGCAAAAATCATTATCGGTTTGCAAAACTGTGAAAGCCAGCTTACGCAGCGCACCTATGAGATTCTTGGTTCCGGCGGGGTTTTATTAACATCGGATACACCGGCAGTTCGAGGTAAATTCAAACCTGGCCGCGATCTCATCGTCTCTTCCTCGCCAAAAGAAACATTTGAAAAGGTGAAATACTATTTGAATCACGATAGCGAGAGAAAAAAGATTCAGATAAACGGTAAAAAGGCAGTGAAGAATGACTCCTATCGGCATAGAGCTGAGAGAATGATTGAGGTGCTAAAAAGAAGAGGAATCATAAGGAACGTAGGGGAAACCATACATTACGTAGATGTTCTCAAAGAAAAATACGAGATTCATCATGTTACTCCCGGTGAAACATTATTGAAAATTGCCATGAAGTATAAAGTTGCTCTGCAGCAAATCATGGAGCTTAATCATTTTAAATCAGATCAAATATATGCTGGACAAATTATTAAGATTAGAAAGAAACGGTCTAGAGATGTGAAAAACATATTCTTCTAAAGGAGAGTAATATGAATGAAGGGAAAAATACCTAAAACAAGAAACCAAGTGAATAAAGCAAAAAGAACGCCCCGTTATATGGAATTTCCCGTGACTTACGAAGTATATCATGTGGAATCTGGCGATACGTTATGGACGATTTCCAAATCCTTTAATATTCCGGTACAACAACTGATGAACCTTAATAAGCTTTCTTCGGATATCATTTACCCTGGACAAATGATAAAGATAAGAGAGAGATAATTGAGAGGTTTCGGAAACGAAACAAATTGAAATAATCCGTCTTCATTTTTTATTTGTGGGAATTTGATATTTTTGGGGATGAAGGGGTTATGATATGTTTCAAATGAGCTATTTCTATTCTGGATTAGGTTGCGATTATATTCATCACGTTGATCAAACGAATGGAGTATTAAATGTCGTGTCTCCTGACTTTTTCTATATCAGGAAAGATGGATCATTGCTTCTCCGTTCAGCTAATCCCGATGTAATTAAGGCCCTTCATAGAAGAAAATTAAAAGTAGTTCCTTTTCTAAGCAATCATTGGGATCAGGGTTTGGGACGATCTGCATTAAAGAACCGAGTGCTTTTGGCTAAACAAATTTCTAATGCAATAGAAGAACTGAACCTAGACGGAGTCAATATCGATATAGAAAATCTTACAGAGAAAGATCGGCAGGCATTTACGGATTTTGTTAGACTGGTGAGAAAAGGTATTCCTAAGCGTAAAGAGGTATCAGTTGCAGTGGCGGCAAATCCTTTTGGCTGGACGAAGGGCTGGCACGGATCATATGATTATGAGCATTTAGCTAAGTATGCAGACTATCTTATGGTTATGGCCTATGATGAAAGCCGCTCTGCTGGGCCTACTGCAAGTGTAGGCTGGGTGGAAAAGTCCATTCAGTATGCTCTCATTCAAAAAATCTCTCCCCAAAAACTAGTTTTAGGATTGCCTTTCTATGGCTGTTGCTGGATGCAAGGCCACTCTGCCTCACAAGCCATTTCCCTTTCCCTTGTTAACTCAATCATAAAAAGACATAACGGGACAATTATTTTTGATACGAAGAGTCAATCTCTAAAAGCTGTTTTTACTGTCAAACACTGCAAGGGCCCATGGCCACAGGGAACATATACATTATGGTTTAAAAATGAACAATCACTCATAGCAAAAATAAAACTCGTTCAAAAATATCATCTGAAGGGTCTTGGCAGCTGGAGTCTTGGACAAGAGAATACGTCAGTCTGGGACACAGTATTTAACAATATATAAGGATGTATAGGTCAGAGTAAAAATCGAAGATAATTGCATTGAATCTCTAAATCTTGGACATCCTTATTATGAGAACAGGTAAATAGTGAGGACAAGGGTTTGCATTCCATAGATTCTTGTCCGAAAATGTTCTAAGAGGCAGTATATTGTGCTTGAAATACAGATTCAAACTCTGTTATAGAGCGCATTTCATGTAGAATCTGCTTCCATGATGGAAACCATACACACGCTACCTTGTGAGCAGGATGATTACATTTCATTCAGAAGTGTTCAGGATTGATATGGAGAAGCACGAAACATACACACATGTAATTTTTTGCAAAATGGATGCTTTTTTAAAAATATAATGAATGTGATTGTATGAACTTCACATGAACGGCTTGATTGACCGCTCTCATTAATGGATGCCAAGATACAGCATTTCTGTTATGATCCGTGATTCGTACAAAGCCTGACACAGTGCCGCATGGTGAACCGTAATTTGTTGATAATCGATCATATAGTTTCTCCTGAGAAATGAGGAGGTTTTTACATAAAAAAGACGAGTGAATCCGGGGGAATGTCACTCGCCGCTTTCTAATGAAAAGACGGGATGCTGGATGGCAGCTCGTCTGTTTTATTATAAAATATCGAACGTATGTTTGTAAAGGTGTCTTTTCTTACGAATTGGGTAACATAACGATCGGAACAGATTCATTGTAAACGTCCGCTAAGATATGCTAAGATGCATGGACTATAAAGGAGTGATGAAAAGTGAAGACATTGCGATTAAACGGTGTTACGTTAGAAATGGCTGCATATCAAGAAGAAAACGAGCCGAAGCGTAAAATTTTATTTACCCTTAACGTGACGAGTGAGACTTACCATGATATCGCTGTCCTGTTGTATGAAAAAACGTTTAACGTCGAGGTTCCGGAGCGAAACCTTGTCTTCAACGGGGAAATCACAAATTATTCAACGTCATTGGTCAACCTGTACGAACCAGGATCCGCCAGCGAATTTTATATAGAAATAACGGAAACAGACAAAAACGCCGATTCATAATCGGTGTTTTTATGTAAAAAAGCTGCCGGCGGCAGCTTTTGAGAAAGCGAATTTCATATGTAAGGTGTTTAATTGATCGTCTTGCAGTTGCGTATGAATGTGGAAATAAGGAGGTTTTAATAGGAGTCTCTGATGATCTTGTAATTTTTATGATTAACAACTGTCAATGAATCTAACTCAAGATCCCGATAGTTATCCATGATCGTCACATCAACAATAACAGAATTCTCATTTACTTTTTCAACAACACCGGTTAATCCGTTCTTAAATTCAATGACGTTTCCAACCTTAGCGATTTTCACAAGCTTCCTCTCCTTTAAACATAATAATGCCTTTTGAAAGTATTTTGCAGTATTTTCATTGAGAAGTAAAGCGATAAGGAGTTTTATCTCCCTAAGGAATTGTCCTGACGTTATAAAGATGATATATTGATTTTCGTCAAAAGAAAGAAAAAGGGGGAATTTTCGTTGCATCCCGAAGAGATAACTGAACTGATTGAACAGCTGCGCACTGGTGCAATAAACGAACTGAGAGTCCAGAAAGAGCATTTCCTGGATTTCAGGGCCGTGTTATCTAAACAAGATGATTTTAAACATTTCCGAGGCATTGCCCAGCAAGGCGGAGATGTTATATTTCAATACTTAGAACAGCCAAGAAGCTGAAGGTTTCTCACTCGTGGGAAGCCTTTTTATCATATATGACAGAATCAAGACCCTTTATTACATTCGTTTGTAACATACGTAAACAAAATGTAAATCGCCAAAAATGGATAAACATGTTTTAAAATGACAAGATTTATAGAATTTCATCCTGTTTTTCTTCCGTTAACTAACGCGTCATCCGGTATATTCCATCCTGATACCACTTTGGGAGAGTTGGAAAATCTTTTTCCGTGAAAATGAATGGATCTCTTGTTAAGGTTATGAAGTGTTTTTTGAGCACTTTAAGGAGGAAACTGTATGACGTCGAAATTCACTGCTCTGGCTGTTTTTCTTCTTTGTTTCATGCCTGCAGCAAAAATTGAACATACACAAGCTTCACTACTGAGCACAAAGAAGACAAAACATGAAGAAGCGAAATGGCTTGAACATATAGATCTAGACACAAACGAATCTTTCCCTTCACTGTCTGCTGATAAGGACCAGAAAAAAATAAAGCCAATCAAGCTGTCAGCACACACTGAAAAGAAAGAGGAAGACAAACCAGCCGAAACAAATGAAAAGAAAGACACATATACACAGTCTGAAAAAGATTTGCTGTCCCGCCTCGTTCACGCAGAGGCTAAGGGAGAATCATATAAAGGCAAGGTTGCTGTAGCGAGCGTTGTGCTGAACAGAACGGAGAAAAAAGGTTTTCCTGATACCATAAGAGGGGTTATTTATCAGAAAAACGCCTTTGAACCAGTCTCAAACGGAAGCATTAATCAAGAGCCTGATCAAGAATCGATTGCAGCAGCTGAAGAAGCGCTGTCTTCTAAAAATAGAGAAACAGATGCCATATTCTTTTATAATCCGAAAACAGCGTCGGATGATTGGATTCGCTCAAGAAAGATCGTAGAAAGAATCGGCAGGCACGTTTTTGCCATTTAAGCATAGAAGAGACAATGTGTCTCAGCTATGCTTTTTTTCATATAAAGAGTAAAAATAAAATAATTTTTGAACTTGTCTCATATGATGTTGGTAGTACAAGAGACAAGGGGAGACATCATGAATCGATTTGTGAAAGGGATCATTCTTTTATCCATTGCCGCCTTTTTCGCTGAATGCCTTGAATTTGTCGTGAATATGATTTTGGCGCGGGAGCTTGGCGAGCACGGGATGGGGCTTTACATGAGTATTTTGCCTACAATCTTTTTAATTATTGTCATCGCAAGCTTGGAACTGCCGATTTCAATTTCTAAATTTATTGCCGAATCAAACCCTAAGCTTCATGAAAGCATGCTGAGGCACGCTTTCAGAATGACAGCCGTTTTTACAGCGTTTTCTACGGCCGCCGCCAGTATTGCGCTTCCGTTTATTCCGGTATTTGATACATACCACCCGTTTATTAAAGGGATTGTCATCGGCTTAATTCCTGTTGTTGCCTTTACTTCAATCGCCAGGGGCTACTTTATGGGTGTGCAAAAAATGGGGAAGATCGCAGTCGCCAATGTGCTGAAAAAAATCATCCAGCTCTTGTGCTTGTTCCTCTTTTTTCAATGGTACTCATTCGAATTGGATATGGCGGTGCTGATTTCCTTGTTTGTTTTGGTCGTGAGTGATGTGGTCGTGCTTGTTTATTTATACTCACAATTCATCATGGCGAGGCGGGCGGTAACCGGCCAGCAGCACATTCATTTGCGCGGAAAGGATGTAAGAAAAAGACTGCTTGCTGTTTCCATTCCCACAACAGGGCTGCGCATTTTTCATGCCATTGTCAATGCCATTGAACCCTTTTTAATAAAAGGGGCGCTTTTGGGAGCAGGTGTTGCCGGGACAGCGGCGATCGATCAGTATGGAATGCTGGCAGGAGTGGCTGTGACAATAGGCTCGTTCCCCGCTTTTATTGCCCATTCGTTAATGGTCGTTATGATACCGAGTATTTCTGAAGCTTACGCGCTTTCGCAGTATGACGTTGTCCTAAAAAGGCTGAAACAGTCAATTTTCATTACATTTGGTTACGGTATCCCGGCTGTCTGGATCATGTTTCAGTTTGCGGGACCTCTCACGCATCTGTTTTTTCACTCCCCTGAAGCTCAGTATTACCTGCAGCTGTTGTGGCCTTACTTTCTCTTTCATCTTTTTGTCATGCCGCTCCAGGCATGCTTAATCGGGATGGGCTTTGTGAAAGAAGCGTTTTATCACAATGTGTGGAGCCATATCGTTGCTTTAAGTATGATGTATGTACTGGGATCAATGGAGAATCTGCAAATGCTCGGGATTATCCTGGGGATGAACACAGGCATGATTTTACTGACGAGCCTTCACTATACACAGATTTGCAAAGCGCTGCGGGTATCAGTTTTTCTTACGGGTGGAAGCAGAACGCCGCGAATTGAAGGATGATAAAGAAAAAGCAGGGGCAAGCTAATTGAAAAGCATGAAAGGAAGATTCCATGTTGACAAAGCGCTTGCTTACTGTATGCCTTATGTTATTGGGGATGATTGCATGGTCTCCTGCTGTGTCAGCCGCTGACGATAAACAGCCTGCCGTTCCCGCTGTTTTTCTCATGAAAACAATAGAAGGGGAGGATATCTCGATTCCGAATAAAGGGCAAAAAACGATCCTGCATTTTTGGACATCTTGGTGTCCGCCCTGCAAAAAAGAGCTCCCCCAGTTTCAATCATTTTATGATGCCCATCAATCCGGCAGCGTGAAGCTGGTAACGGTAAATTTAGTGAATTCGGAACAAAATCAGCAAGCCGTTGAAGACTTTATAAAAGCAAACAAGCTGACATTTCCGATTGTTCTTGATGCAAAAGGGGAATTGATGAAAGAATATCGCATCATCACGATCCCAACCTCGTTTTTATTGAATGAAAAGGGAGAAATTGAAAAAACAAAAATAGGCCCGATGACGGCGGAACAACTGAAAGAATGGACGGAAGAATAGCTGAGAGCATAGCCTCTCAGCTTTTTTCATATAATGAAGAATTGGATAAATATTAATGATAATTATTATCAAGAAGGAATTAAAATAATTATAATTGAAATTCTCTTCACGCATGCTATAATAAAGATAGACATCAAGAGATACTGACGATATAGCTGCCTTTTGGGCGGCGATTTTGTTTTTATAAGAGAAATGAAGATGATTTGCGTTCTCAATTAGAGAGGAGATTTTGATATGAATGAACAAGTTATCGTTCAACAAGATCCGCACGAGCCATTAAATACAGGACAGAGAGAGAAAAACTGGGTGCAGCATGCTGAGCTTATCGCAGCACTTGTGTCAGGCGCTCTTATTTTGGCAGGCTGGCTCTTATCCGGACATCAAGTATTATCAGTAACGCTTTACTTGCTGGCTTTTGTGATCGGCGGATTCGCTAAAGCAAAGGAAGGAATCGAAGAAACGCTCGAATCCAAAACACTGAATGTAGAGCTTTTAATGATTTTCGCTGCCATTGGTTCCGCCTTGATCGGATACTGGGCAGAGGGTGCTATTTTAATATTTATTTTTTCCTTAAGCGGAGCTTTAGAAACATACACGATGAATAAAAGCAGCAGAGATTTAACTTCTTTAATGCAGCTTGAGCCTGAAGAAGCAACACTGATGGTCAATGGCGAAACCAAAAGAGTTCCGGTTTCGGACTTAGAGGCCGGAGATATGATTGTGATCAAACCTGGAGAACGTGTAGCGGCCGACGGAGTCATTGAAACGGGCTCAACAAGCCTTGACGAGTCAGCATTAACAGGCGAATCAATGCCTGTAGAAAAAAGCACCGGCGATGCTGTGTTTACGGGAACTGTGAATCGCAACGGCTCCTTGACGGTCCGTGTCACGAAAGCCAATGAAGATTCGTTATTCAGAAAAATTATCAGATTGGTTGAATCTGCGCAAAGCAGTGTGTCACCCGCACAGGCTTTCATCGAGCGATTTGAAAATGCCTATGTAAAAGGTGTGCTGATCGCAGTAGGGCTCTTATTATTCGTTCCGCACTTTGCGCTTGGCTGGAGCTGGAGTGAAACCTTCTACCGCGCAATGGTGTTTATGGTTGTCGCGTCACCTTGTGCGCTTGTTGCCTCTATTATGCCGGCGGCGCTTTCCTTGATTTCAAATGGCGCACGCAACGGTATGCTTGTTAAAGGGAGCGTCTTTCTTGAGCAGCTCGGCTCTGTGCAAATGATCGCCTTTGACAAAACAGGCACTGTGACAAAAGGACAGCCTGCTGTTGAGACTGTCAGAATCGCAGAAGGATTCAGTGAATCAGAGGTTCTTGAGGCTGTCTATGCCATCGAAACGCAATCAAGCCATCCGCTCGCGCAAGCGATAACAGCGTACGCTGAAAGCCGCGGCGTGAATCAGTCCGGCTACATATCGATAGAAGAAACATCAGGGTTTGGCGTTATGGCTGAAGTGTCGGGAGCAAAATGGAAGATCGGCAAAGCAGATTTTATCGGCGCGGAAATGGCAGGGCAATTTATAAAACAAGCAGCATCAGATGTCACTCAAAGCGGGCACACGATTGTATTTGTGAAAAAGGATGATCAAATAGCGGGCTGTATCGCACTGAAAGATCAAATCAGGCCTGAAGCAAAAGAGGTCATGGAGGAACTGAACCGGCTTGGGATTAAAACAGCCATGCTGACAGGAGATCATAAGGACACGGCCCAAGCGATAGCGAAGGAAGCCGGCATGACAACTGTTGCGGCAGAATGCCTGCCTGACCAAAAAGTAAATGAAATCAAACGGTTAAAGGAAGAATTCGGAACGATTGCAATGGTCGGTGACGGAATAAACGATGCACCGGCACTTAAGGCGGCGGATGTCGGCATTGCGATGGGCGGCGGAACAGATGTCGCTCTTGAGACCGCTGATATGGTGCTTATGCAAAACGATTTGAAAAAGCTCGTAAACATGTGCAGCCTGTCACGGAAAATGAACAGGATTGTCAAACAGAATATTGTGTTTTCTCTAGGCGTGATCTGCCTGCTGATTTGCGCGAACTTTTTGCAGGTGATGGAATTGCCATTTGGGGTGATCGGTCATGAAGGAAGCACGATTTTGGTGATCTTAAACGGGTTAAGACTTTTAAAATAAAACCAGCAGTCCAATCGGGCTGCTGGTTTTTTTATGTATCAAGCTTTGCCTTCTTTTTTGTCTTTATCAGATCTTTTCGTGATAATAATGAGCGCGAGAATGCAGCAGAGAAAACCCGCAGCACAGCCTAGGATAGAGCTGTAATAATAAAAGCCGACCAACTTCATACCGATAAAAGGAGCGGAAATTCCCAAAACCGTTAAGAGCATAACTATTTTTCGTCTGAAAAAATTCATCAGCAAACGGAACAACTCCCTGCGATTGAACTCTACTCCCAGTATACAGGATGAGAGGCGGAAAATAAAAGGGGTGAAAATGAAGGCGCCGCGAAAGGCAAAGACCTGCAAAACCTGTTACAATGAAAGACAGAACAAAGCATTGCAAATGGCAGGGAGGAACAAAAAGTGAATAGAATAGAGCGCGTCTCTTCATGGCTGAAGGAAGCGGGGCATACGGCCGCATTTATTCATACGAAAGAAAATGTTTTTTACTTAACTGGTTTTTACACAGAGCCGCATGAACGATTAATGGGCTTATTTATTTTTCAAGAAGAGGAGCCTTTCTTCGTTTGCCCGGGAATGGAAGCAGACCAGGCCCGCAGCGCCGGCTGGGATCATGAGATTATTGGCTATGCAGATCACGAAAATCCGTGGGAACTGATAGAGAAAGCCTTGAAAAAGCGGAATGTCAGCATACATACACTTGCGGTAGAAAAGGATTCAATCTCACTAGCACGCGCAGAACAGCTGAAGCATTCGGCCGGCGGGGCTCAATTCGTTTCAGCAGAAGAAACACTTAATCAATTTCGCCTGACTAAAGACGACAATGAAATTCGTTTGCTCAAAGAGGCGGCAAAGCTTGCTGATTACGGTGTTGAAGTCGGCACAGCCGCTTTGCGAGAGGGCATCAGTGAAGTGGAAGTGCTCGCTCAAATTGAGTATGAGCTGAAGAAAAAAGGAATTCAGGGCATGTCTTTCTCTACAATGGTTTTATTCGGAGAAAAATCAGGCCAGCCTCATGGAAATCCGGGTACAGCCACATTGAAAAAAGGTGATTTTGTTTTATTTGATCTGGGTGTTATTCTTGATGGCTATTGCTCTGATATTACAAGAACGTTTGCATACAAGTCCATCAATCCGAAGCAAGAGGAGATCTACGAGACCGTGCTTCAAGCAGAAAAAGCCGCGATGGAGGCAAGCAAGCCCGGTGTCAGAATCGGTGACCTTGATTTAACTGCGCGCGGCATCATTGAAAAAGCGGGATACGGAGATTATTTTCCTCACCGGCTTGGACACGGGCTCGGAATTTCTGTCCATGAGTACCCATCTATGAGCCAAGCCAACGATACACTGTTGCAGGAAGGCATGGTCTACACGATCGAACCGGGGATTTATGTGCCTGAAGTTGGCGGCGTGCGCATTGAGGATGACGTTCACGTAACAAAGGACGGAGCGGTTGCCCTGACCCAATATCCGAAGGAATTAATCATACTGCCGTAATAGAAATAAAAAAGGACTTTGTTCTCGACATCGTCCTTTTTTATCTGCATTAAATAAAAAAATCATCAAATGTTCGAAAGGGTTTAATTTCATGTTTTTGGTTGAGAGGTTTTACAGCAAGACAACTGCCGCCGAGAACAGTCAGACATAATCCAATTAAAATGAAGAAACCCATGTGATCTTCTCCTTTCAGCTAAAAACACAAAATATGTCTGGTACGTCCCTATCATATTGTATGAAACGCATTCCAGATCAAGGGAATTTAGAAAGAAGGGAATCTATGGCGAATATTAAGGACATTGCAGAAAAAGCCGGTGTCTCCGTTACAACGGTTTCCAGAGTCATAAACAATCACCCTTACGTCAGCGAAGACAAAAGAAATAGAGTGCTTGAGGCCATGGAGGCATTGGAGTACACGAGAAATATCCACGCTGTGCACCTGTCAAAAGGATTTTCAAACATGATTGGTGTTGTCTTGCCGACGATTAACCTGCCTTATTTTGCCGAGCTGATTGCAGGAATAGCTGACGCAGCCGCAGAATCAGGAATTCACCTCTCTTTATTCCAAACAAACTATGATGTACAGAAAGAAATCTTTGCGTTGTCCCAATTAAAGCAACGCCAGGTTGACGGGTTGATTTTTTGCTCAAAGGCGCTTGCTGATGAGAAACTCATGGAATGGGAGGGACCGATACTGCTTTGCCAGAATTCAGATATCAGCCGTTTTCCAACCATCAGCATTCCTCACCGGGAAGCATTCCGGAATGGCTTAGACTATTTAATTGCCAAAGGGCACACAAAAATAGCGATCTGCTTGGCAAGGAAAAAGGGCATGAACAGCCATTTTCGAATTAAAGCGTATAAAGAAGCATTGGAAGAGATCGGAGAAGTATTTCGTGAAGAATGGGTAGTTGAGAAAGCGATTACAATCAATGATGGCAAGGCGCTTTTTCATAAATGGAAAAAGTGGAAGGAAAAGCCGACGGCTATTTTTGTTGCCAATGACCAGGTTTCAGCAGGGCTTTTTCTTGAAGCAAAGAACCAGCGGGTATCGGTACCGGATGAACTTGCAATCCTAAGCGTTGATAACCATGAAATCAGCCAAGCGCTTGGTATTACAACGATCGATATTCAGACAAGGGAAATGGGAAAGCAGGCATTTGCCATGCTGCAAAAAAGAATTCAAGGGCAGTCAATCGGAAGGAAGGTTCTGGATTACCGTCTCATCAAAAGATCGACTGTTTAGTGAAAGCATCGAAAAAAGGTTTGACGTGCATTCCGTTCGTTATGTACGATATGATGTATTGAATGACAAAAGGAGCTGAGGATCGTGAATGGGTCCTTCACAGTGAAAAAGGTACTGAATAATAACGTATTAATTGCTTCTCATCATAAATACAGCGAAGTCGTTTTAATCGGAAAAGGTATTGGTTTCGGAAAAAAACAAGATGATGTCATTGAAGATAAAGGCTACGATAAAATGTTCATTTTAAAGGACGAGAAGGAACAAAAGCAGTTTAAAAAGCTCCTTGACTATGTTGATGAAAAGCTCGTTGATATTTCAAACGATGTCATTTATCACATCAGCAATAGGACTAACCACTCATTAAATGAACATATTCACATTGCGCTGACAGACCATATCGCATTTGCGATTAAAAGACAGCAGCAGGGCTTTGATATGAAAAATCCATTTTTAATGGAGACTCAGTCACTATATCCTGACGAATACCAAATTGCTAAAGAAGTCATAGATATAATCAATGAAAAAGCGGGAATCTGCTTACCGGAAGGAGAAATCGGCTTTATCGCCCTGCATATCCATTCAGCCCTGACAAACCGTCCGTTGTCCGAAGTCAATCAGCACTCGCAGCTGATGGCGCAGCTTGTTGAGGTGATTGAAGACTCGTTTCAAATGAAAGTAAACAAGGAAAGTGTCAACTATTTGCGGCTGATCCGGCATATCAGATTTACAATAGAAAGAATTAAAAAAGAAGAACCGACTAAAGAACCAGAAAAATTAATGTTGTTATTGAAAAATGAATATCCGCTATGCTACAATACAGCTTGGAAATTGATTAAAATCTTGCAGCAAACATTGAAGAAACCAGTTCATGAGGCGGAAGCGGTTTATCTGACGCTTCATCTGTACCGATTAACCAATAAAATTTCATAAATTCAGTTTAACCTTATAACGTGTTACTGATCCGATCAGGCATGAGTGATTGAGGGGAAAAAACGGGAAGTTCATTCTCGTTCTTTTGTGCACCCAATTTTGCTCATGCCCTTTTTGTTGTGTAAAAGGGCAAATGTAAACGGTTAAACTGGAAGACTTACGCCTGTGAATTCGTTGTCATGATTTTTAGCTGTAAGGTCAGACTAGTAAAAAGAGGAGGTCAATTCTTATGTTTAAAGCATTATTCGGCGTTCTTCAAAAAATTGGGCGTGCGCTTATGCTTCCAGTTGCAATCCTGCCGGCTGCGGGTATTTTGCTTGCGATCGGAAATGCGATGCAAAATAAGGACATGATTCAAGTCCTTCATTTCTTGAGCAATGACAATGTACAGCTCGTAGCAGGTGTTATGGAAAGCGCTGGGCAAATTGTTTTCGATAACCTTCCGCTTCTTTTCGCAGTGGGTGTAGCCATCGGGCTTGCCAACGGTGATGGAGTTGCAGGGATTGCAGCGATTATCGGTTATCTGGTGATGAACGTATCCATGAGTGCGGTTCTTCTTGCAAACGGAACCATTCCTTCTGATTCAATTGAAAGAGCCAAGTTCTTCACGGAAAACCATCCTGCATATGTAAACATGCTGGGGATACCTACATTGGCGACAGGCGTGTTCGGCGGTATTATCGTCGGTGTATTAGCTGCATTATTGTTCAACAAATTTTACACAATTGAACTGCCGCAATATCTTGGTTTCTTTGCGGGTAAACGTTTCGTTCCGATTGTGACGTCAATTTCTGCACTGATTCTGGGTCTTATTATGTTAGTGATCTGGCCTCCGATCCAGCATGGATTGAATGCCTTTTCAACAGGATTAGTGGAAGCGAATCCAACCCTTGCTGCATTCATCTTCGGGGTGATTGAACGTTCGCTTATTCCATTCGGTTTGCATCACATTTTCTATTCTCCGTTCTGGTATGAATTCTTCAGCTACAAGAGTGCAGCAGGAGAAATCATCCGCGGGGATCAGCGTATCTTTATGGCGCAGATTAAAGACGGCGTACAGTTAACAGCAGGTACGTTCATGACTGGTAAATATCCATTTATGATGTTTGGTCTGCCTGCTGCGGCGCTTGCGATTTATCATGAAGCAAAACCGCAAAACAAAAAACTCGTTGCAGGTATTATGGGTTCAGCGGCCTTGACATCCTTCTTAACAGGGATCACAGAGCCATTGGAATTCTCATTCTTATTCGTTGCCCCTGTCCTGTTTGCGATTCACTGTGTATTCGCGGGACTTTCATTCATGGTCATGCAGCTGTTGAATGTGAAGATTGGTATGACATTCTCCGGCGGTTTAATTGACTACTTCCTATTCGGCATTTTGCCGAACCGGACGGCATGGTGGCTTGTCATCCCTGTCGGCTTAGGACTTGCGCTCATTTACTACTTCGGATTCCGATTTGCCATCCGCAAATTTAATCTGAAAACACCGGGACGCGAGGATGCTGCGGAAGAAACAGCAGCAGCTGGGAAAACAGGTGAAGCGGGAGATCTTCCTTATGAGATCCTGCAGGCAATGGGTGACCAGGAAAACATCAAACACCTTGATGCTTGTATCACTCGTCTGCGTGTGACTGTAAACGATCAGAAAAAGGTTGATAAAGACCGTCTGAAACAGCTTGGTGCTTCCGGGGTGCTGGAAGTCGGCAACAACATTCAGGCTATTTTCGGACCGCGTTCTGACGGTTTGAAAACACAAATGCAGGACATTATTGCGGGCCGCAAGCCTAGACCTGAACCGAAAACATCTGCTCAAGAAGAAGTAGGACAGCAGGTTGAAGAAGTGATTGCAGAACCGCTGCAAAATGAAATCGGCGAGGAAGTTTTCGTTTCTCCGATTGCCGGGGAAATTCACCCGATTACTGATGTTCCTGACCAAGTCTTCTCAGGAAAAATGATGGGTGACGGTTTTGCGATTCTTCCTTCTGAAGGAATTGTCGTATCACCGGTGCGAGGAAAAATTCTAAATGTATTCCCGACGAAACATGCGATCGGCTTGCAATCTGACGGCGGAAGAGAAATTTTGATCCACTTTGGTATTGATACTGTCAGCCTGAAGGGCGAAGGATTTACGTCTTTCGTATCAGAGGGAGACCGCGTTGAGCCTGGACAAAAACTTCTTGAAGTTGATCTGGACGCAGTCAAACCGAATGTACCATCTCTCATGACACCGATTGTATTTACGAACCTTGCTGAAGGAGAAACAGTCAGCATTAAAGCAAGCGGCTCAGTCAACAGAGAACAAGAAGATATTGTGAAGATTGAAAAATAAGGTGTTAGTACGCTGTGCTTGTCAGATGACAAGTACGGCTGTATGATATAATATTGTGAAGTAATAAAGCTTTAAGTTAAAAGGAGAATGATAAAAATGGCACAAAAAACATTTAAAGTAACTGCAGATTCTGGAATCCACGCTCGTCCTGCGACAGTTCTAGTACAAACTGCAAGCAAATACGACGCTGACGTTAATTTAGAATATAACGGCAAAACAGTTAACCTTAAATCTATCATGGGCGTTATGTCTCTAGGTATCGCTAAAGGTGCTGAGATCACAATCTCTGCTACTGGCGCTGACGAAAACGATGCTCTTAACGCTTTAGAAGAAACAATGAAAAGCGAAGGACTCGGCGAGTAATGCAAGAATTAAAAGGGATTGGTGCTTCAGCCGGCATCGCGATTGCAAAAGCGTACCGGCTTGAAGAGCCAGATTTAACGGTTGAAAAGAAAAACATCTCTGATTCTGAAGCGGAAGTAAGCCGTTTTGATGAAGCGATTGCACGTTCAAAAGAAGAGCTCGAAAAAATCAAAGAGCACGCTTTGAAAGAACTGGGTCAGGATAAAGCTGATATTTTTTCTGCTCACCTTTTAGTTCTCAGTGACCCTGAGCTTCTGAACCCTGTGAAAGAAAAAATCAGCACTGATTCAGTGAATGCTGAATTCGCTTTAAAAGAAACGTCTTCTATGTTCGTTACCATGTTTGAATCAATGGACAACGAATATATGAAAGAGCGTGCGGCAGATATCCGCGACGTAACAAAACGCGTAACCGGCCACCTGCTTGGCGTTGAAATTCCAAACCCAAGCATGATTTCAGAAGAGGTTATTATTGTAGCTGAAGACTTAACACCGTCTGACACAGCTCAATTAAACCGTGAGTTCGTAAAAGGATTCACAACTGATATCGGCGGACGCACTTCTCACTCTGCCATCATGGCGCGTTCTCTTGAGATTCCTGCAGTTGTCGGAACGAAAGCGGCTACAGGCACGATCCAAAACGGCGTGACTGTTATCGTTGACGGCATCAATGGCGATGTCATTATTGACCCATCTGCGGAAACTGTAAAAGAGTATGAAGAAAAACATAATGCTTATTTGGCCCAAAAAGCTGAGTGGGCGAAGCTAGTCAATGAACCGACTGTCTCAAAAGACGGACATCATGTAGAGCTTGCAGCGAACATCGGTACTCCTGATGATGTGAAAGGCGTTCTTGAAAACGGCGGAGAAGCAGTTGGCCTTTACCGTACAGAATTCCTTTACATGGGAAGAGATCAGCTGCCTACAGAAGATGAGCAGTTTGATGCTTATAAAACGGTTCTTGAGCGTATGGAAGGAAAATCAGTTGTCGTGCGGACACTTGATATCGGCGGAGACAAAGAGCTTCCTTACCTACAGCTTCCTAAAGAAATGAACCCGTTCTTGGGATACAGAGCGATTCGTCTTTGCCTTGAAGAGCAAGAAATCTTCAGAACACAGCTTCGCGCGCTGCTTCGTGCAAGTACATACGGAAACTTGAAAATCATGTTCCCTATGATTGCGACAGTTAACGAATTCAAAGAAGCAAAAGCGATCCTTCTTGAAGAGAAAGAAAAGCTTGTAAAAGCGGGACAGGCTGTATCTGACGATATTGAAGTCGGTATGATGGTTGAAATTCCGTCAACTGCAGTCATCGCTGATCAGTTTGCTAAAGAAGTTGATTTCTTCAGTATTGGAACAAACGATTTGATCCAATACACAATGGCAGCTGACCGTATGAATGAACGTGTATCTTACCTGTATCAGCCATACAATCCGGCGATCCTTCGCCTAATTACACTTGTAATTGAAGCGGCACATAAAGAAGGTAAATGGGTTGGCATGTGCGGAGAAATGGCAGGAGACGAGATTGCGATTCCGATCCTTCTCGGCCTAGGCTTAGATGAGTTCTCAATGAGCGCAACGTCTATCCTTCCGGCAAGAACACAAATCAGCAAATTGTCTAAACAAGAAGCTGAGTCATTCAAAGAGAAAATCTTATCTATGAGCACGACAGAAGAAGTTGTCGCGTTCGTAAAAGAAACATTCAAGTAATATACAAAAACCAGACGGCCTCCGGCCTGTCTGGTTTTTTTCATAAGTAAGGGTATAGAAGGGCACAATAACATGGCTAGGAGGGATAGTATGTCAAACCAATTTAACGCAGGAGATACAGTTTACGTTATTTACAGAAATCCGCACGCCGCCAATGTTGCCCACATAAAGGAAGCTGAAATTGTGCACCATCCATACCATGAAGGTGAGCTTTCCCTGTTTATTTATGAAACCTATCATCCGTTTGCTGAGGACGATGCTGTGTTTGCAAGCTATGAAGAAGCCAAATCACTCTACAAAGAACTATTTGATATTGATCCGTATGAGTAACAAGGAAATCATTACAACTCATATCCTTTCCGTCTTATGTGAAAAGTAACGGTAGTAAAGGAAAAGGATGTGGCATTATGCAGAACCCATTTGTTCCGCAGCTTGTGTATATTGAACCGAGAGCGCTGGAATATCCGCTGGCCCAGGAATTACATGATAAATTTGAGAAAATGGGCATTGAAATCAGAGAAACGACATCCCACAATCAGGTGCGTAATATTCCCGGAAAAAACCACCTTCAGCAATATCGCAATGCGAAGTCAACCTTAGTCATCGGAGTCAGGAAAACATTAAAATTTGATTCTTCCAAACCTTCGGCTGAATATGCCATACCGTTTGCAACAGGCTGCATGGGGCATTGCCATTACTGCTATCTGCAAACAACGATGGGGTCAAAGCCGTATATCAGAACTTATGTAAACGTCGAAGAGATTTTGGATCAGGCAGATAAGTATATGAAGGAGCGCGCACCAGAGTTCACCAGGTTTGAGGCTTCATGTACGTCAGACATTGTAGGAATCGATCATCTCACACACACGCTGAAGCGCGCCATTGAACATTTTGGACAAAGCGAGCTCGGAAAGCTCAGGTTTGTAACGAAATTCCATCATGTCGATCACCTATTAGATGCAAAGCATAACGGGAAAACGAGATTCAGATTCAGTATTAATGCTGACTATGTGATTAAAAACTTTGAGCCGGGAACCTCACCTCTTGATAAGCGGATAGAAGCGGCCGTAAAGGTTGCAAAAGCAGGGTATCCGCTAGGCTTTATTGTTGCACCGATTTATATTCATGAAGGCTGGGAAGAAGGGTACAGACATTTGTTTGAAAAACTTGATGCCGCTTTGCCGGAGGATGTCAGGCATGATATTACGTTTGAATTAATTCAGCACCGTTTTACAAAACCGGCCAAACGGGTTATCGAGAAGAATTATCCGAAGACAAAGCTTGAGCTAGATGAAGAAAAACGGCGTTATAAATGGGGCCGTTACGGAATCGGTAAGTACATTTATCAGAAAGATGAAGAGCACGCACTGCGGGAAGCGCTTGAATCCTATATCGATACCTACTTCCCTAATGCGAAAATCGAATATTTCACTTAAAAGGGCTGTTTTGATGAACAGCTCGTTTTTTTATAAAAAGGATTTTTCCATTCCATTAAAACACCGAAATTCAATGATTCTTCATCCTCTAAATAATTGCTGACTACTCGAATCGGAGAACGGCCGCAGTGCAGGAGAAAGGACAGCACAGGGTCTTTTTTTCTGCCCTCTATTACATCTTCAACGTATTGTACAGCGCTGATCTCACCTGCGCATTTATGATAAAAAGGAATGCGCCCGCCGCCGAGAAGACGCTCCAGCCGTTTGTCAACAGTCAGCTCATACATCGTGTTCATCAGCCATTTTCCAATTCCAAGCTTTCGATACTGAGGAGAAACTGAAATATCCACTACATATAAAGTATTCCCATGAGGATCATGATTTTTAATAGATCCGTTGTCTGTCGCCTGCGCCCATGTATGGTCAGGTGACTCAGGCTCAAAATGTACGATAAGAGCAGTCATAGAACCGACAATTTTGCCATTGATCAGCGCACACAAAGCGCCTTCCGGAAAGGTTTTGATATGGCTGTCAAGCTGTTCCCCTGACCACAGCAATTCCTGAGGAAACGGAGGGGGGAAACATTCTCTTTGAAGTGACATCAGCCCCTTTATGTCAGTCTCTGAATAGTTACGGATGGTCAGAACCTCAAATTTTCTGCCGTTGTGCACGTACATTTGTTTTAGTATGATCATCACCCCTCCTTGTGTTGTCGTTCCATGATAATGAGGATTGAATTTTCAGTAAATATATTCCGGTGTTCATATAATTTATTACTTCATTATTCATTTTTAAAACAAAAGGACCGATATAAAAATTAGGAGGGGATTGGTTTGTTTAAAAAACTTCACATGAAGATTGCTGTTTTTGTTTCGATTATGTTAATCGTCACAGTTGTTCTTTTAATGCTGTCTTCTTATCTGACGCTAAAACCGCTGATTACAGAGGATGGGAAAAATACAACTCAAAACGTGACGCAGTCACTTGAACAAAATATTGAATTGCAATTAAAGAGTTATGCTATTTCGTTATCAAGATTGGCTAATGGGGAATTAACTCATACATTTGTAACAAAACCAAGTAAAGAAGCTTCTCAGCTGTTTAACGATGACATTAAACAAATCAAAGATAACGATGATTATGTTGCGTTGGCTTACATAGGCACCGCGAAAAAAGAAATGTTTACATATCCGAAAGCCGATTTTGCTGATGATTATGATCCGACCTCAAGATCGTGGTATAAGCTTGCAGCTCAAACCCCTGATCAAGTTGTTTGGACAGAGCCCTATAAAGATGTCGTGACGGGAGATATGATTGTGACTGCATCGAAAGCGATCCTTGACGGGCAAAAAGTGATAGGGGTTGCCAGCTACGATTTGAAGCTCTCTGCTATCCAGAGCATGGTCAATAAGCAACAGGTGCCTTACAATGGATTTGCCTTTTTAGCTGATGCAAGCGGCAATCTTTTGGCCCATCCGTCAAACCAAGGAAAAAATATATCAAAGGATCAAACACTGCAAACCATTGCATCTGAGAAAAAAGGGATACAGGATGTGGATGGGAAAATGGTTGTGTACCAAACGATTGGGGAAACGGGATGGAAAGTCGGCACACAATTTGATACCGATCAATTAATGTGGATTTCAGATAAAATGAATCGGGCGAATCTTTGGATATCATTGATTGCGCTTATCATCACAATTATTCTCAGCTACTTCCTGGCCAAAACGATAACCGGTCCGATACAGCAGCTGATTGCAAAAACGAAGGCAGTTTCCGCAGGCGATTTAACAGTGCACGCTGAATCAAAATCCAAGGATGAAGTCGGGATTTTAACAAATGACTTTAACCAGATGGTTGAAAATATGAGGGAAATGGTTGAACAAGTGAGACTTTCTTCAGGGAAAGTATCTGATACCTCTGAGCAATTAACGGCTGTCTCTGCGGAAACAAATGAAACAAGCGGACAAATTGCAAAAGCGATTGAAGAAGTAGCTGCAGGGGCATCAGAACAGGCTTCTGAAGTTGAAACCATTAACGAAAAATCAGAAAGCCTGTCAACGAAAATCAGACAAATCGCTCAGGAGGCAGGCGGAATGAAAGAACGCTCAAAATCATCTGAGGATGCAAGCTATAAAGGACTTGACGCGCTCGGCCAGCTGCTGATGAAGTCAAACGAAGCCAACATGGAAACGAAAAAGGTTGAAACGATGCTGCTGGATTTGGAAAATCAAACAAAAAATATTGAAGAAGTCGTTACAGCGATTTCGAATATATCTGATCAGACTAACCTGCTGGCCTTAAATGCCAGCATTGAGGCAGCCAGAGCCGGAGAAAGCGGACGCGGTTTTGCCGTCGTAGCCGATGAAGTGCGGAAGCTGGCTGAGCAATCAGCCCTTTCTACAAAGCATATCAGCGAGACTGTGAAGCTGATCCAGCTTGAGACAAAAGAAGCCTCTCACGCAATGGTTGAGGCAAGCAGAATGAATGATGAACAAAACAGTGCCATTCATGAGACAGGAGAGGTATTAAACACGATCACTGCGGAAATGCAGTCGCTGGTACAAGGCATTGATCACATTTACGAAGAAATTCAAAGGATGAGTGAAGAACAGCTTGCGATTTCTGAAGCCATTCAAAGCATTTCCGCCATATCACAGGAATCGGCAGCTGCAGCAGAAGAAGTGAACGCATCAACTGATGAACAGCTAATCACGCTTGATAAAGTCAAACACTCAACGGAAACGTTAAAACATGCAAGCCAAGAGCTTATGAACACAATTGCAAAATTCACATTGTAATTCAAATACAGCCCCAAAACATGATTTGTTTTGGGGAGTTTTTTATTTTAAGACTCTACTATATAAAGAATGAATATGGTAGTCTAGAAAATGAAGTGAAAATGATAAATTTTAGCTAAAATCAAAACGAAACATCTGGGAGGAATGACCTTGAAAAAAACAATTGGTTTTATCGGTCTTGGGGTGATGGGGAAAAGCATGGCATCACATATTCTCAATGACGGCCATCCTGTTTTGGTGTACACCCGGACAAAAGAAAAAGCAGAAAGCATACTGCAAAAAGGCGCGGTATGGAAAGAAACGGTCAAAGATCTTTCTAAAGAAGCGGACGTTATCATTACAATGGTCGGCTATCCCAGTGATGTGGAAGAAGTGTATTTCGGAAGCGGCGGAATTATTGAAAATGCAAAAGAAGGCGCATATCTCATTGATATGACGACATCTAAACCTTCGCTTGCGAAGAAGATTGCGGAAGCGGCCAAAGAAAAAGCATTGTTCGCTTTAGATGCCCCTGTTTCCGGCGGAGATATCGGTGCACAAAACGGAACACTCGCGATAATGGTTGGAGGGGAAAAAGAAGCATTTGAAGCCTGTATGCCGATTTTCTCTTTAATGGGAGAAAACATTCAGTATCAAGGACCGGCTGGAAGCGGCCAGCACACGAAGATGTGTAATCAAATTGCAATTGCGGCGGGTATGATCGGTGTAGCTGAAGCGATGGCATATGCCCAAAAATCAGGCCTGCAGCCGGAAAATGTCCTGAAAAGCATTACAACGGGGGCAGCCGGAAGCTGGTCACTGTCAAATCTCGCTCCCCGTATGCTGCAAGGTGACTTCGAGCCAGGTTTTTATGTGAAACATTTTATAAAAGATATGGGAATTGCACTAGAGGAAGCGGAATTAATGGGAGAAGAAATGCCAGGCTTGTCACTTGCAAAATCTTTATATGACAAGCTCGCTGCACAAGGTGAAGAAAACAGCGGAACCCAAAGTATATATAAGCTTTGGGTGAAATAAAAAAGATATCTGAATCATACAGTGATCCATTAGGCTGTCGAGAAAATCTTGACAGCTTTTCTAATTAAAACTTGAGGCATACGGTTTACAATGCTGTTGCCACTGATCTGCATTTATTTTATATTCTTGTTTCTTAAAAAATCACCCTTTTCTATACCCATTTTTTCATTTAACAAAATTATTTTACTGTTGCTTTAACTAATACGGAAGGGTGAAAATAAGAACATGATTCAATAATACTAACTTGAGAAAGAATCAATAGCTTAACATATTCATTCAGTTTCAGTACAATTCTTTCGTTGATCTGAATGCTTATTTGGTTTGTTTATTGATTGATTTTCTGAGATAGGATTATGAAGTAATGTTCTTTATTTGTACAGACTAAGTGGCTTTAAAGATCAAGCCTACTTAGGTATGAACTATGCATTGCCTCCTATCTCAGAAAAATGAGAATAGGAGGCATTTTTTTGCACACCATTTTTAATGGGGGAGTGTATATGAAGTTTGAACAGCAGGAAATAAATATTCTAGGCTCTGATTCAGGTCCATATGGAATAGCAGTTTCACCCGAGGGAAAGGTATGGTTTACTCAACATAAAGCAAACAAGATTAGTTGTATTGATAAGAAGGGACAAGTTCAAGAGTACACTGTTCCGACACCTGATGCTAGAGTAATGTGTTTAACGGTGTCTTCAAAAGGAGATATTTGGTTTACCGAAAATGAAGCTAATAAGATAGGAAAACTGACAACAAATGGGCAATTTATAGAATATCCTTTGCCGCATCCAAATTCCGCCCCATATGGAATTACGGAAGGTCCAAACGGCGATATTTGGTTTACTGAGATGAATGGAAATCGAATAAGTAAATTGACGGCAGAGGGCAAGATTCATGAATATGAACTACCTAATCAAGGATCATACCCTACTTTTATTACAGTAGGTTCAGATCAGTCAATTTGGTTCACTGAAAACCAGAACAATGCTATAGGCAAAATAACCGAGTCAGGAGAGTTAACGGAATTTCCAATTTCTACACCAGCAGCAGGACCAGTAGGGATTACAAACGGGCATGATGATGCACTTTGGTTTGTAGAAATAATGGGTAATAAGGTAGGTAAGATTACGGTTTCCGGTGAAATAACTGAATATGACATCCCTACACCAAATGCACGTCCCCATGCAATCGTGGCAGGCGTGAAATCTGATTTATGGTTTACCGAATGGGGGGCAAATAAAATAGGAAGGCTGACAATTGATCACACAATTGAAGAATATACAATCAATACACCTTATGCTGAACCTCATGGAATTGGATGTGATAATGAGGGAACAGTGTGGTTTGCATTAGAATGTAACAAAATAGGAAAACTAAACTTAATCAAAGAATGAGGAGCCACTCTTTGGCTCCTCTGGCAGTCGAGAAAACCTCGGCAGCCTCTATTTCGCCATCACTTGGTGTTAATTGCACATACTGTAAAAGCCATCGATCATATAAATCACCCCGCATGTATGGAAGACAAAATCGTTTGTCTGTTTCAAGGAAAACGGAAGTGACCGAACGAGTTTTCCTCGCAGCCGTGTGCCAAAACATGAAGAAAATTATCACACACCTATCCGAGCAGGGCTGGATATACGGGAACTTTTTCTTGTTATGGAAACAGATTAGAAATAAAAAACAAAAAAGCTTGTAGAGAAAACATGGTTTTCTCTACAAGCTGAAGATTACTTGTCTCGTACAGGATATTTATTATTTTCCGATGAATTGCTGTGTCCAGATGCTTCCAGACTCAACGTAGCCTACACCGATGTGAGTAAAGTTAGGATTTAGAATGTTTTTTCTGTGTCCTTCACTGTTCATCCAAGCTTTTACAACTTCCTCTGGTGTCTTTTGGCCCTTAGCGATGTTTTCACCTGCTGTTTTGTAGCTAATTCCGAAAGATTTCATCATATCAAACGGTGAGCCGTAAGTTGGGCTTTGGTGGTCAAAGTAGTTTTTGTCTTTCATATCCTGAGATTTTGCGCGAGCAGATTTGCTCAACGTTTCATCAATTTGAAGAGGTTTTAACCCTTGTTTTTGTCTTTCTGCATTTGTAAGCTCAACAACTTTTTTCTCATAGGCGCTTACAGATGAAGGCGCAGATGTAGTTGTGTTTGTTTTTTCAGCTTCAGGTGCTTTAGAAGCGGTGTTGTGTTCAGTAGCAGCTGGTGCTTTAGAAGCAGTGTTTTTTTCAGCAGCTGCTTTTTCAGCAGTTTTTTGTGCAGGTTTTGCAGTTTCAGTCTTTTGAACATCCTGAATGTTCATGTTAGATTGCTTCGCATATTTTTGAAGAAGCTGCTTGATCTCTTTTTCGTTTGCAGCGTCTAATGTTTTGATATTTGTTTTCATATGCAGTTTTTTCACTGCATCGTTAAGGGACATGTTTTGCACAGTGTTCCCCGTTTTTACCGTTACCACATGCTGGCAGGAGAGTTCTTTCGCTGATGCTTGCTGTACGCCCCCGAATGTGAATAATCCAACCGCAGCGGCAGCAGATAAAATAAATGCTTTCTTCATTAGTTCATAACCTCCTAGAGTTGTTTGTTTCTACAGAAAAATCATAACATAGCTTTTTTGTCATAAAGAATCCAACACTTTCCTTTGACAAATAGAGATTGTCATTTTCGTAACGTATATGCGCTAAATCGCTAAGGAGAAGGGAATTAGCTGGATATCATGATTTTATCGTACAGTTACATTGCTTCCTTTTTCTTGAATCGTTAGTTAAATTTTAATGTGTTTTTATGTTGACAGTTTTTTTTATCCCTTTTTGCTGTAACAACTGTTACAAAGGTGTTACAATTAATCTCAGTATATGTAAATATATTGAATGATTTGAGAGGGGTAACCAGAAGTGACTGAAATAGGACGTGAACCAAAGAAAAAGAGCAAAGGAAACAGAGCAATCAGAATGAACCTTTTTTTCCTTGCTGTCTTTGTTCTATTCACTGCATTAATCTTTAAGCTTGGCGTCGTTCAAATTGTTGAAGGCGAACAGCATGAAGAAGACGCTGAGAAAGCAAATGCAAAAACAGCGTACTATCCGGCGCCGCGAGGGAAGATGTACGACAGAAACCAGAAAGTGGCTGTCGATAACCAGAGCGTGCCTGAAATTGTGTATGTTTCAACATCGAGCACAAAAACAGAAGATAAAATCAAAACAGCGAAGCGGCTTGCTGCTTTCATTCATATTGATACTGAATTTTTGAAGGAAAGAGATTTGCGTGATTACTGGATTGCATCTCATCCGAAAAAAGCTGCCGCTCTGCTAAAGGAATCGGAAAGCAACCTGAAAGGGGACCAGGCTTACAAGCTCCAGGTTGAGCGTGTTCCAGATGAAGAATTGAAGGCTATTCAGCAAGATGACGAAGAAATGGAAACCGCTGCGATATATACAAGGTTTTCAAGCGGAAATGCTTACGAACCTCAAATTGTAAAAGCGATGAATCCAAATGAAAGCAATAGCAATGGAAAAAACGGGACGCTGCTTGATGAGAAGAAAAGCTCTACGCAACGGCCAAAAAATGACTTAACATATGATGAGATTTCAATTGTTTCTGAGCATTTAGAGGAGCTTCCTGGAATCGACATCGTCAACGATTGGACACGAAAATATCCTTATAACAAAACCCTCTATTCCGTGTTCGGGGGCGTCACGACACCTGATCAGGGCCTGCTGAGCGACCGGAAAGATTTCTACTTAACTAGAGGCTATGCGAATAATGACAGGGTGGGAAAAAGTTATTTAGAGTATCAATATGAAGACTATTTAAATTCTCATAAAGAAAAAGTGCAATACGTAGTAGACAATAAAGGAAATGTCGTCAGCCAAAAAACCATTGACAAAGGCAGCAGGGGATACGATCTTCAGCTTTCTTTCGACATGGAGCTCCAAGCAAAAGTGGAAAAGATCGTTGAAGAAGAAGTGAGAAACAGCCGTGCACGTGGGAACTATATGCTTGACAGAGCCTTTGTCGTGATGATGGATCCGAATAACGGCGATATTTTGTCGATGGCGGGAAAAAAGATAGATTTAGAAACAAACAAAATTCAAGATTATGCGATAGGCGCATTTACGACCCAATATGAAATGGGTTCGGCAGTGAAGGGTGCCACCGTACTTGCCGGCTATCAGGACGGGATTCCGCATTATAAATATTTTGTTGATACACCTCTTTATTTTGCAGGAAACGGTAACAAGCCTAAGAAGTCCTATATGAATATGGGAACTATTAACGAATTAACCGCATTGCAAAAAAGCTCAAACGTATACATGTTTAATGTTGCCATGCACATTGCCGGTGTCACGTATAAGCCGCATGGACCTCTTCCCGCTGATCAGAAGGATTTGAACAAAATGAGAAATTACTACAGCCAGTTTGGCCTGGGAGTAAAGACAGGTATTGATCTGCCTCAGGAATCAGCCGGCATGCAAACTACACCTGATGCGGTAGGGGGATTAATATTAGACTTGGCCATTGGACAATACGATACATATACACCGCTTCAAATGGCGCAGTACATCTCATCCATTGCCAATGGGGGCTACCGTGTTCAGCCAAGAATTGTTACAAGTATCCATGAGCCCAGCAATAAAGAGGGCCTTGGGAAGACCATTGAACAAAGAAAGCCAAACATTCTCAATAAAATTAACAACTCAGAAAGTGACATACAGCAAGTGCAAACAGGTATGAAATTAGTCACCTCTTCAGGGACAGCTAAAAATACGTTTACAGAAGATGTATCAGGGAAAACGGGAACTGCTCAAACATTTTATTACGGAACAAACCGTAATTGGTGGGGGCAAAGCACATACAATCTAACTTTTGTCGGCTATTATCCGTCGAAAAATCCAAAAGTGGCATTTAGTGTTGTTGTTCCTTCTGTAGCGAACGACCACGACCCGATCAATAAACTCATTGCCAAAAGAGCTATCCACGCCTACGCAGAGCTCGAAAAAAAACACAGCAAAAAATAAAAAACAGGGTGCACAACGAAAAGATTGTGTGCCCTTTCTTTTATTCAAAAATTGACGTTCACCATAAGAATAGAAGGAGAATACTCATTTTCTAGCGAATCATACTAGGTAAAAGTCAATCTGTATATGTCGAAACACGATGATCATGCAAAGGAGGGATTCTGTGGAACAGGATACGCAGCATGTTAAACCATTTCAAACAAAAACCGATATTCATGCAGTCTTGGCCTCTAATGGACGCATCATTTATATATCTGCCAACTCCAAACTGCATTTAGGCTATCTCCAAGGAGAGATGATCGGATCATTCCTCAAAACGTTTCTTCATGAGGAAGACCAATTTTTAGTCGAAAGCTATTTTTATAATGAACATCATCTGATGCCGTGCACCTTTCGTTTCATTAAAAAAGATCATACGATTGTGTGGGTGGAGGCTGCGGTAGAAATCGTTACGACAAGAGCTGAGCGGACAGAACGGGAAATCATTTTGAAAATGAAGGTTCTTGAAGAAGAAACAGGCCATCAATCCCTAAACTGCGAGAAACATGAAATCGAGCCTGCAAGCCCGGAATCGACTACATATATAACGGATGATTATGAACGGTTAGTTGAAAATCTCCCGAGTCCGCTATGCATCAGTGTCAAAGGCAAAATCGCCTATGTAAACAGCGCGATGCTTTCAATGCTGGGAGCGAATAGCAAGGACGCTATTATTGGCAAATGGTCCTATGAATTTATTGAAGAAGAATATCATGATATCGTGAAAAACAGGATTATACGAATGCAAAAAGGAATGGAAGTCGGAATGATAGAACAGACGTGGAAAAGGCTTGATGGCACACCTGTTCATTTAGAAGTGAAAGCGTCCCCGACCGTCTACAAAAACCAGCAGGCTGAGCTGCTGCTGCTGATCGACATCTCTTCAAGGAAAAAATTCCAAACCATCCTGCAAAAAAGCCGCGAACGATATCAGCTGCTGATTCAAAACTCGATTGATACCATTGCAGTGATTCATAATGGCAAATGGGTATTTATGAATGAGTCGGGAATTTCACTGTTTGAAGCGGCTACCTACGAAGATTTAATTGGCAAAAACATATACGATCAGCTGCATCCATGCGATCATGAGGACGTAAAAGAGCGAATCCAAAACATTGCCGAGCAAAAAACAGAATCAGAAATTGTCAAGCAATCCTGGTTTACCTTCCAGAACAGGGTCATCTATACGGAGATGGTCTGCATTCCGACGACCTTTTTTGGTGAAGCGGCTGTCCAAGTCATTCTTCGTGACATTTCTGAGAGAAAACAAACAGAAGAATTGATGCTCAAATCGGAAAAATTATCAATCGCTGGGCAGCTTGCGGCGGGAATTGCCCATGAGATCCGGAACCCTCTAACAGCGATTAAAGGATTTTTACAGCTGATGAAACCGACGATGGAAGGAAATGAACATTACTTTGATATTGTATTTTCTGAACTCAGCCGTATTGAATTAATCCTTAGTGAGCTGCTAATGCTGGCGAAACCCCAGCAAAATGCCGTAAAAGAATATTTAAACCTAAAAAAATTAATTGGTGAGGTCTCGGCACTGTTAGAAACACAGGCAAATTTGAATGGTATTTTTATCAGAACCAGCTATGAAAAAGACAGCATTTATATAAACGGGGATCAAAACCAATTGAAGCAGGTGTTCATTAATTTAATTAAAAATGCAGTGGAGTCTATGCCTAATGGGGGAACAGTAGACATTATCATCACTGAGGATGAGCGTTCTGTTCATGTCACTGTCAAAGATGAAGGAGAAGGCATACCTGAAAAAGTGCTGAACCGGATTGGAGAACCATTTTTAACGACAAAAGAAAAGGGAACGGGACTCGGACTGATGGTGACATTTAATATTATTGAAAATCATCAGGGAGTCATCCATGTGGACAGCCATCCCGAAAAAGGCACAGCGTTTAAAATTTCATTTCCAAAAAAATAAAACAACGGCTTAAACGCCGTTGTTTATCGTCTGCATTGATTCCCGTTTTTTTAATACAAATAACTCTAAACGATCCAGGCCTTCTCTTAGCGTGTCCAGCGAGTATGCGAAAGACAACCTCACATATCCTTCACCATACTTTGAGAACGAGCTGCCCGGCACAAGTGCCACACCAGCATCCTCCAAAAGAGCCATACTAAAATCAAATGAAGACATTCCAAATGATTTAATAGAAGGAAAGATATAAAACGCACCAGACGGTTTTACAACGTCAATACCCATTGAAACTAGGCGGTCATACACATAGTCCAGACGTTTTTTGTACTGTTCCCTCATAATCAGGGCGTCGTCAAAGCCGTTTGTCACAGCTTCAAGCGCTGCTTGTTGCGATATGGATGATGCGCACGACACATTGTATTGATGAACCTTCAAAATGTGCTTTGCAATGTCTTTCGGTGCGAATAAAAATCCAATTCTCCAACCGGTCATACTGTGTGATTTTGACAAGCCGTTAATGACAATCGTTTGATCCCGCAGATAGGTTGCGATGGAGTAATGCGGTCTGTCATACGTTAATTCACTGTATATTTCATCAGACAATACGAAGACATTTCTTCCTTTTAAAAGGGCGGCAATGCTTTTCAGCTCTTCTTCAGATAAAGTCACGCCGGTAGGATTTGACGGGTAAGGAAGCACTACACATTTGGTGTTAGGGGTCAGAGCGTCTTCAATCAGCCGGGCAGTAAGCTTAAAGCCGTGTGACGTCGTATCAACAATGACAGGTTTGGCACCGCACAAATTGATAATAGGTTCATAGCCCGGATAAATCGGACCTGGCATAATCACTTCATCACCAGGAGATAAAATCGTCCGGAATGCAGCGTCAATGGCTTGGCTTGCACCTGTTGTAATGATGATTTCAGATTCAGCATCATAGTTGAAATCCGCTTTTTTCTTCATATAAAGCTGCACAGCTTGTCTCAGCTCGAGGTAGCCGGCGTTCGGCGTATATGACGTCACGTTTTCATCAATGGCTTTTTTGGCGGCAGCTTTCACGTGATGCGGCGTGAAAAAATCAGGCTGGCCGATTGTAAGTGAAATAACATCTTCGTGTTGTGCTACAAGATTTGAGAATTTGCGTATTCCTGAAATTTCAATTTCTCTTGCTTTCGGATTCAGCAAATGTTCCATAATTCATCACCTTAACAAATATAATGAGTTTATCCTATTTTACCACTAGCTGATCATTTGTCACCTGTTTAGCCGATATATTTCGATTGTATGCGCCTTTTTTCTAAACATACCTTTTTTAACAGAAAAAAAGAAGACAACCAGCGATTTGATTGTCTTTATTGTATCATGTTCTATTATTGTTTATATGTGCCAATTTCATTAATAACCATAATCAAAATGAAGGTCTTCGTGCCAAATCATATACGGGGGATGCTCTTCTTGAAGGTCAGCTGATTCTTTCTTCATATGCAGATAAGCCTCTTCACTGATATCTTCTAAAACAGTCATTTCATTTTCTTTAAATATTACTAAGGTACCCATTATTTACACCCTTCTTTGGAAAAATCCTTGACTATTTTATCACTGTTACTTGGAAAGTCAATGGTTATTAGGAAAAAAGTTTCTTTTTTTGTGAATCACAGCATGTGGCTCCCAGTATCCGATTTTGAAGTGCCATGCCATTCACTTTTTACAAATTACGCCGATATATACAGTACAATACTGAATGCGAATAGCGAGGGATTGAATTGTCGTTACAACAATACGAAATTTTATTGGATTCTGGTACAAATGAATTAGAAATTGTGAAGTTTGGCGTGGGCGATAATGCTTTCGGAATTAACGTCATGAAGGTAAGAGAGATTATTCAGCCAGTCGAGGTGACATCAGTGCCTCACTCTCATCAGCATGTTGAAGGCATGATTAAGCTCAGAGGAGAGATTCTTCCTGTGATCAGCCTCTTCTCATTTTTTGGAGTTGAGCCTGACGGATCAAAAGACGAGAAATATATCGTGACTGAATTTAATAAACGGAAAATCGTTTTTCATGTCGGCTCTGTTTCGCAAATTCACCGAGTGTCCTGGGAAGCTATTGAAAAACCGACATCATTAAATCAAGGGATGGAGCGGCACCTTACCGGGATTATTAAGCTCGAAGACCTGATGATCTTTTTGCCTGACTATGAGAAGATTATTTATGACATCGAATCAGATTCAGGTGTGGATACGTACAATATGCATACCGAGGGCTTCGATGAAAGAAGAACTGATAAAAAGCTTATCATTGTAGAGGACTCACCGCTCTTAATGCGCCTCTTGCAGGATGAATTAAAAGAAGCAGGGTACAACAATATCGCTTCGTTTGAAAACGGAAAAGAGGCATATGACTACATTATGAACCTTGCTGAAAACGAAACTGATTTATCAAAACAGATTGATATGATTATTACTGATATTGAAATGCCAAAAATGGACGGACACAGGCTTACAAAGCTGCTGAAGGAAAATCCGAAAAGCTCAGATGTGCCGGTTATGATTTTCTCATCGTTAATTACAGATGATCTGCGTCACCGCGGAGAGGTTGTTGGCGCAGATGAGCAAATCAGCAAGCCTGAGATCAGTGATTTGATTAAAAAAGTGGATACGTATGTTATCGAATAAATAAAAACAGCCGTTGCCTAAAGGGGCACGGCTATTTTTATTTTAAAAGTAACTTTCGCCAAGTTTTTTAAAGACCGGTTTATGGTAAGCCGGCTGCTGGCGATTTGGCACAAGCGGCTTTTCTTTCATGCCGACATATTCTTGCAATAGGTGTTTCGCTTTTGTTAAAGACATTTGAGCTTTAGGATTTCGGTACGATTGATTAAGTGTACCTAAATGCGGAAGATGTTCGAAGTCTTCTTTAGTTGGAGGCATGTGAAAATAGTAGTCTCCGATTGAGATAAGCACGTCCGATTGCTGTTGGCTGAACCTTGGATTTTTTGAAAAATGAAGCCCTATTTTCTTTCCTTTACCTTCTTTGACAAGCTTTTGCAAAGCCCGTTTTTTCAGCAGATATAGGTATTTAGGGTTGGGGGCGGTTTTTGCATGGCGATTCACAGTGTAAACTGCTTTTGAAAGATTTTCTACGGTTGGCTGCAGATCTTTCGTATATGCATGGTCGTCCATTATTTCTCTCCTTTGCTCTAATCAAATTCTATATGATTAGATTATACTTTTTTAAAGTTGAAATGCAAATATTGAATGTAAAAATGCGCTTTTTTCTAAGAAAAAAAGCGCATTTTTTACGTATATTATACAGATCTTGCTTTCTTTTTCGGCTGCTCTTGAAATGCTTCCTGAACATTTACTTCTACAGCCTGCGCACTGTATTTTGGCAGTGCAACAAAATAAAAAATAAAAACAAGCAGGATGATAACGCCCATGCCGTAATAAAGATAATCAATGTTTGAAACGAACTTAGGAAATAACAGCGCAACTAAGCCGAGTGTCAAAGACTGTGCAAACATCATAAAAGGGTCCTGCAAGCCGCTGACACGTCCCATCAGCTTCGGATGAACAATCTTTGGCATCCATCCTCCAATTGCAATGTTGATCGGTCCGATGCACATTCCCAGGGTAAAAGCTGCCGCGTAAAACACCCATAAAACGTTCGTATAGCCAAGGACGAAAATCAGCAAGCCTGCAATGAAAATCGGTATTGACATTAAAAAGTGCGGCTTCACTTTTTTAGAGATGACTGTACCGATTACACTTCCAGCCAGCAGCCCAAACCCGAGTGCGATCGTAAATACAGACGTATGCCACTCATAACGGTCAGGCGCCAATCCATATTTCATTGTAAACATCGGCAATACGGCGAATCCTCCGTTGACAAATCCAAAAATGAAGAAACCGAATATAAGAGATGCCAGCAGTTTGTTTTTTAAAATATAGAGAATGCCTTCCTTAAAATCATTGAATGAATCTTTAACAGAAGCTTTTCTCCAGCTGAATGCACCGTTTGGCTGTCGGGCTTCTTTCGGAATCCGGCAGCTGCGGATCAGCAGCCCGGAAATGATAAAGCTGACAAAATCAAGAATAATGGCGCCTTCAATTCCAATTGTGTTGTACATAACAGCGCCGATTCCGACCCCGAACACCATAAAAATACTAAAAAGCATCTGGTTAAGCCCTGCCGCTTTCGCATAATGCTCCTTTGGCAGGATGGCTTGTACCAAACTGTTTTCTGCCGGAAAGAAAAACTTCGTGACAGCGCTTCTGACAAATAAAATACAAAAAACAAGAGGAATATTGCCGGTAAATAAAGTGAAAAAAAGAACGACAGTCAGGCCGGCTCTGATCCAATCACAGTTTTCAGCTACCTTTTTTCTGTCAAACCGGTCTGCCACGACTCCCACGATCAGAAATACAAATACGGTCGGAAGGGAATACATCAGCTCCGCCAAGGTCGTATATGAAGGCTGGCTGCTGAAGCGGTCCAGCAAGAAAAAAGCAAAGGCCATGTTGCCTACTGTCGTGCCCATTTGAGAAGCGAGTGCTGCGAAAAATAGTCGAACAAAATTACGATTTTTAAATATATCCATAAAAACGCTCCTTACCCTAAAGGTCCCACTTTATCATATTATAAACCGCCTGTTTTTGAAACAAATAAGAAAACATTACCGGTTAATTAAGACTCTTGTTCCGTTTGGCACAATGGAAGCGAGCTCGATTACGTCTTTGTTATGCATGCGAATGCACCCTTTAGAAACAGCCTTACCAATCGAAGATGGATTATTCGTCCCGTGTATTCCGTAGTGCTGCTTTGAAAGGCTTAACCAATAAGCGCCAAATGGGCCGCCGGGATTGCGCTGGCGGTTAATAATGTAAAACTCGCCAGTAGGCGTTTGCGTTAGGATTTTGCCAACGGCGATGGGATAGGTTTTCATTAACCGATTATTTTGAAACAGCGTAAGGGTCTTCGCTCCGATTGAGACTGCGATATGATATGGGATTGTATTAGGGTCAGGCAGTCCGGGGATGACAATGGACTGCCCCGCAGTGAGCCCTGCCTGCAGTGACGGATTAGCTTGGAGTAATGCAGCCGTGCTGATTCTGAAATCAGCCGCGATACTGTTCAGTGTATCACCTTGCTTCACCTGGTACGTAAGCAGTTTCCTCATCCTCTCCTTTTTACTTATAAGTATTGACGAGGAGCCCATCCTGCTACATTAATTTGTGCTTTTTAAGGTAAAAACAGCAATTTCAGGCTTTGCCAGAAACCGCAAAGGCAGCCTGGTCATCCCGAGGCCGCGGTTTACGTAAATATGAGTGCTGCCCGTATGATACATTCCCTCTGTGTAGACATTTCCATATGGAGGCGTAATAATCGGACCGTAAAAAGGCAGCTGAATCTGGCCGCCGTGTGTGTGGCCGGACAGCTGAAGATTCACTGGATACTCTGTTGTATTCAAGGCTGCATCAGGTTCATGAACGAGCAGAATGGAAAAAAGACTGTCGCTTAGCCTTGAAAGGATGCCTTCATAATCGGGTTTTCCTAGCATTAAGTCATCAAGTGATGCAATCTCAATTTCACTGCCATCCGCGAGCGTCAATGTTTGATAGCCATTGCGGTATACCGTAAAACCCCCGGCTGTCATCAGACTTTTGTATACGGCAGTTCCATAGCCTCCGTGATCATGATTGCCATAAATACAAAGCTTGCCGAAGGGCGCATTCAGTTTTCTTAATAACGGAATCACTGCCTGGTGTTGCTGATACGTATCAGGATTATCGATAATATCACCGGTAAACACAATGAGATCAGGTTTACATTCATTGATTGTCAGGATGACAGTTTTTAAATCTTCCAGAGTAAAATAATCACTCAAGTGTGTATCACTGAACTGCACGATTTTAAAACCGTCAAATCCGTGCGGGATGAGAGAGCTTTTTATGGTGTGTTCGGTTGTCTCAATCATGTGCGGCTCCAGATATCTGGCATAGCCGTATCCTCCGCCGGCCGTTATAGCTCCGGCAGCAAGAGCGCCGAACATACCTTTCAGAAATTGCCTTCTGGACATCTTTTTCATTTCAAACCAACCTTTAATAGAGTTTTTCTATTATATCATCTGTAGCTTTAAAAAATCTCATGTCAGCATGTACTGACAGAGGCAGGCATATAATGATAGAATAATATTGAATGAATACTCATTCACAACAGGAGGGAGAAACATGGAAAAAAAGGCAGTTATCATTACTGGCGGGTCAAGCGGCATGGGAAAAGCAATGGCGAAAAAACAGGCTGAATTGGGCTGGTACGTTATGGTGACAGGGAGGAAACAGGAAGCACTTGAGGAAACGAAAAGAGAAATTGAGACCTTTGAGGGGCAGGTTATCTGTTATCAAATGGATGTCCGTTCTGATTCCGCCGCTTCAGAAATGATTCAAGAAGCGATAAAAGCGTTTGGCCGGCTTGACGCGCTGATTAACAATGCGGCCGGAAACTTTATTTGTCCGGCAGAAAAGCTGACGCCCAATGGATGGAAAGCCGTCATTGAGATTGTTTTAAACGGTACATTCTTTTGCAGTCAAGCCGCGGCAAGGCATTGGATCGACCAGCAGCAGAAGGGCGTCATTGTAAATATGGCTGCTACATACGCTTGGGGAGCGGGAGCGGGGGTCGTTCATTCCGCTGCAGCCAAAGCAGGGGTATTGTCACTGACAAGAACACTGGCCGTTGAGTGGGGGAGCAAATACGGCATCCGAACAAACGCGATCGCACCCGGCCCAATTGAACGAACAGGCGGTGCGGATAAGCTTTTTGAATCAAAAAAAGCGAAGGCCCGCACAATGATCAGCGTACCGCTGGGCCGGCTGGGCACGCCGGAGGAAATCGCCGCTTTGGCCGCGTTTTTGCTTTCTGACGAAGCATCCTATATAAACGGGGATTGTATCACAATGGATGGGGGGCAATGGCTGAATCCTTACCCGTTTTAAAGCATATTAATCTTTGGATCCAATGTGGTATAATCAGACAAAGATAGAGAAGCAGGTGATAACATGTTGGATCCACTTGATATTTTAACGAACATTGATGATGTCCTTCCATATTACCAGGCGATTTTCAGTGCCGAGGAACAGAAGATCATCGGGTATGAAGTGCTTGGACGTATTTTGGCAGATTCAGAATTCCAAAGTCTCGGGCCCTTCTTTTTAGATGCAGGGATACCCGAAGAATATAAATTAGAGGTTGATAACAGAATTATCCGCCAGGCTCTTGACCGCTTTTTGGAGGCTGATTCTGATCTGCTGATTTTTATGAATCAGGATGCCAATCTACTGATGCTTGACCATGGTGAAAGCTTTCTGGAGCTTCTGAAAGAATATGAAGCTAAGGGAATTGAACTCCATCGTTTTGTGCTTGAAATTACAGAGCACAATTTTGAAGGGGATATTGAGCAGCTCTACCATATGCTTGCCTACTATCGTACATACGGAATAAAAATCGCAGTTGATAACATCGGAAAAGAAAGCAGCAACTTAGACAGAATTGCCCTGCTTTCGCCAGATTTGTTGAAAATCGATTTGCAGGCCCTGAAAGTATCACAGCCGTCACCGTCATATGAGCATGTGCTGTACAGCATATCTTTATTAGCAAGAAAAATCGGTGCGGCGCTGCTGTATGAAGACATTGAGGCGAACTTCCAGCTTCAGTACGCCTGGAGAAACGGAGGCCGCTATTTTCAGGGCTATTACTTGGTGTCTCCATCTGAAACGTTTCTAGAGAGAGATGTATTGAAACATAGACTAAAAACTGAATTTCATCAATTTATCACACATGAGAAAAAGAAATTGGAAACCGTCTATGAGCACTCCGAACAGTTTTACAAACGAGTGCATCAGGCTGTGACCTCTTTGAGAAAAAACAATCTGTCTTCTGATGATGACTTTATTAAAAAGCTGGCGGAAGAGCTGACAGATTGCAGCTTTAGAATTTACATGTGTGATGAAGAAGGCGACCAGCTGACGGGAAATGTGTTTAAACAAGATGGAGAATGGATTTACCAGCCGGAATATGCGGAAAAGAATTGGAGCTGGCGTCCTTATTTTCTGGAGAACATTATGAGAATGAGAAATCTCAGAAAGGGATTTTTCAGTGATTTGTACAGTGATTTGGAAACAGGTGAAATGATCAGAACGTTTTCGTATCCGATGGATGATCAAATGTATTTATTTATAGACTTGCCTTATTCTTATTTATATGAGCAGGATGGATTGATTTAAGCGGCTGAATAGCCGTCAGCTTGTAGAGAAAACGATG
>NZ_JALAMO010000007.1:0-50054 GCF_026790065.1 Bacillus sp. N13C7
TACTATGAGGGGATCATATCAAATCGGCAGGGCTTCTTATTAATCAATGGTAAAAGGCTCTTCCGTCAGAACCTGGCTTGATTTGCCTTTGTTCGCGGCATAGGCGAGCAAGTAATATTCTCCGGCCGGAAGCTTTGTTCCGCCATTAATCGTGCCGTCCCAGTCAAAGTACTGATAGCCTTTATCTTGATTTTTATAGATGCCGGCTTGGCCCGCAAAATCAAGACTGCTGTCATAGACGAGGAACGCCAGCTCTTCTGCTCCCGCAGGAAGGTAGGTTTCAATTTGATAGGTGCCTTGTTCAGATCCTTCGCTGACGGAGACAGATGTTACCCTCGGATAATCAGGCTCTTTGACGATCAGCAATGTAGGCACCTTAGCAACGGTTTTTCCGCCTTCTCTGACGATAACCGTTCCTTCATAGGTGCCGGCTTTTGTTTTCTTTGTATTGACCTTTACTTTTGCAGTGGCTTTTCCGGATTTATGTGCCGGAATCACAACACGGCTTGTACCAGATGTGGAGATGCCGCTGCCTTCAAATGAGTATTCAAGTGTGTATGACTTTCTAATGGAAGATTGGTTTTCAATCGTAAAGGTTTCTTTTTTCGTTTCATTTCCGTTTTCCTTCATGAATGTGCCATATGAATAGCTTCCAGGTGAGACGAGTGAGTCAGCTTTGATTGCATTCATGATTCTCGCACTGCCTGCGCCTTGGGCATTATGCGGATACACTTCTCCGTCGCCATCCTTTAAGGTGACAGCGGTGTTCATGATGGCGGCTTTGATCTGTTCAACGCTCCACTTTGGTTTGGCTTGTTTGATAACGGCAACCGCTCCGGCAATATGAGGAGATGCCATGCTTGTTCCTTGTTTTGATCCGTAGCCGTAAGGGTGGCCAGGATCATGTGTCGGAATGGTGCTGACGATATTGACGCCCGGCGCGGAAATATCCGGCTTAATCATCCACGTATCCATTACAGGGCCGCGGGATGAAAAATCAGCTACTTGCTCACCAAGCGCTTTTGAGACCGTCAACTTGAATGTTGTTTTCGTCTCGCCTGCTTTCAGGGCGCTGACGAGTTTTTCGCCGTCTTCTAATGAAAGCTTAATCGTTGGGACAGACATGCCCGGCACATTGGCTTCAATTTCCCCAGTGAGGTTGTTATACACAACCATGCCGATGGCGCCGGCTTTTTTTGCATGATCCGCTTTATCCACAAACGCAATGCCGCCCCTTTTGACAACGGCGACTTTGCCTGTCAGGTCTTTTCCTTCAAAATCCTTTTCCTCGCCAATTCCTGCTTCAACAAGCTCAACTTCTTTGTTATTGAGCGCTTTGACATCGTCCTCTTTGTTATAGCCCATCACTTTTGCTGAAGAATAGGAGCCGAATGTGACGGCGTATTCATTGAGCGGCAGCTGAGTCGCACCGACAGAAATTGCTTCTCTTGAAGTGCCTGGTGATCCGACTGTCCAGCCGTTCGGTCCGCTGTTGCCGTTTGACGTTACTGCGACAACACCTTCTGACATGGCCCAGTCAAGCGCTGTGCTTGTCGCCCAGTCCGGGTTGTTTAATGAGTTTCCAAGAGACAGGTTCATCACATCTGCTCCGTCCTGTACAGCGCGTTCTACTCCGGCAATGACATTTTCCGTTGTGCCGCTTCCGCCAGGGCCAAGAACACGGTAAGCAAGAAGTGTGGCATCAGGCGCTACGCCTTTAATCGTTCCGTTTGCGGCAACAGTTCCGGCTACGTGTGTGCCATGGTCAGTTGCTCCGCCCCTCGGATCGCCTGTTGGTGTTTCTTTTGGATCGTAATCATTGTCTACGAAATCATATCCTTTATATTGTCCGAAATTTTTCTTCAAATCAGGGTGATTGTATTCAACCCCTGTATCAATAATCGCCACTTTGACTCCTTTTCCTGTGTAGCCTAAGTTCCATGCGTCGTTTGCTCCGATATACGGTGCGCTGTCATCCATTTGCGGTGATACGGCGTCCTCGGAGATTGTGACGTCTTTATCCTTCATATGATCTGTTTTATATGTGACGTTCGGGTATACTGCCTTTACGTCTTTTACCGCGAGAAGTTTTGGAATCTCATTAGCTGGGAGTTTCATAGAAAAGCCTGAGAATACCTGTTCATATTCCCGGTTTACTTTTCCGTTTTTCACCGCTTTGACGGCTTTGTTTTTTGCTTTGGTGCGAGCGGTTTTCAGCTTGCTTTTCGTTTGGCTTTCTCCCGCTTCCTTCGCCTCTGCCAAGGATTTTTCTTTTAATTCCACAATAACGGTTGTTTTTTTGCTTGTTGTCATATCGATATCACCGAATATCTCGGCTTTTTCCAGGTCAGCCGATGTTTTTGAAGAAGCCGGCGCTGCCTTGACGCCCGTCATACCTGTGGATAACGTAAAAAATAAAACAAAACTTACAAGCAGAAAGCGAATGATCCCCTTTTTCAATGTGTTTCCCCCTTTGTATTTAGAAAAATGGTGAAGATCTAGTATATATTTCTTGAAAATTCAAAAAAGTCCTTGTGTCATTTGGACCATTTATTGGATTTTGCTTGTGTATAACGAAGGAGTTATACACAGAACCCTGTGTATAAGTGAATAAACCTGTGTATATATATAGTTGGGAATATATGTTCCTATACAAAATATAGAAGGGGTTTGTGGACATGTGGATATCTATTGTGATTAAGTTGTTCTTATCTTTGGGATAACCTGTGTATAAAGTTTTTAAAACAGTTCTCCAATTTTCATTTCAATTCTTTCAGCTTTCAACAAAACTTCTAAAAACTAGTTGGTTTTTTCACTCATATTGTGACAAAGAATTCTCTTCCCACGGTCTATCATAGAGTCATGAGTTTTGCTAGAGCCGCTAGTTTGCGAGAAAAGAAATCGGCCGTCTTTTCCCGCGGGCTCGGCTGAGAAAACGGGCTGCTAAAAAGGCTGCCTGCCAAAAAGAAGCGGAGGGATGTTTTTCTATGAAACGTTTGCTTGTATCTTTACGGGTGTGGATGGTCTTTTTGATGAACTGGGTGACGCCGGACAGAAAAACTGCGGCTGTCGCGGTCTATTCGGCTCAGCGTACATACCAAAGAAAAGCGGCGGTGCAGGCCGCAGGGCTTGTTTCGTTTTATGAATGGCGGATGGCTGTGAATGAGGAAGAAAAGCAGAAAGCAAAAGCCGCCGCGCTTTATAAAAGAAGATGTCTGCAAGCCTTCAAGGAATCGCCAAAACAGGAGAGAGCGGGCCCGCATCTTTACATGGCGGTCAAAAGGAGGTAAAATCCCAGTCAAAAGCAAATTGGCGGGAGAGATAGCCTCTTGAAAATCTATAAAGTATTAAACAACAATGCGGCTTTAATAAAAGAGGATGATCAGGAAAAAATTGTGATGGGACCTGGAATCGCTTTTCAAAAAAAGAAAAATGATCTCATCCCTATGAATAAAGTGGAAAAGATCTTTGTCGTGCACGACGAGAATGAAAAGTTCAAACAAATCCTGCAAACGCTGCCGGAGGAGCATATAGAAATAGCTGAGGATATCATCAGCTATGCGGAAGGAGAGCTCGCGGCGCCGCTGAGCGATCACATTCATATCGCGCTTTCTGACCATTTATCCTTTGCGATCGAAAGGGTTCAAAATGGGCTGCTTGTGCAGAATAAATTGCTGCATGAGATCAAGGCGCTCTATAAAAAAGAATATGAGATCGGCCTCTGGGCGATCGGACACGTAAAAGAGACATTGGGCGTGTCTCTTCCTGAAGATGAAGCGGGCTATATTGCCCTTCACATCCATACGGCGAAGATGGATGCGGAGAGCATGTATTCAGCGCTGAAGCATACGACCATGATTAAAGAAATGATAGAGAAAATAGAAAACTATTTTAATCGAAAGGTGGATGAAAAAAGCATTTCCTATCAACGCCTTGTCACGCATTTGCGATACGCGGTCAGCCGGTTGGAATCAAATGAAGCGCTCCATCGTATGGACGAGGAGATGCTTTATTTCATCCAAAAAAAGTATTCATTTGCCTATCAATGTGCGCTGGAGCTGGCGGAGTTTTTGAAAAATGAATATCAATTACATTTGCCGGAGTCCGAGGCCGGCTATATCACGCTGCATGTCCAGCGTCTTCAAGATCTCTCGGAATAACCGCTTTGACTTGCAGGGAGTCTTCTCTGGAAGTTTTTTTTATTGATCGGGATTCAGCGTATAGTACATCCAGCCCATCATTACCATTCCCGCGGTCAGATTGCCGAGCGTCACAGGAATTAAGTTTCTGACCGCTCCCAGCAGTGTCACCGTATCAGGATGATCGATCAAAAGTGAGATGGCGAATGTGCACATATTGGCAATGCTGTGCTCAAAACCAGAAATAAAGAAGCAGAAAACAAAAAGCATCATGGCAAACAGCTTTGCTCCTTCACCTTTGAGGGACATCGGAATGAAAAAGGCGAGGCACACAAGCCAATTGCACAGCATTCCTCTGAAAAACAGTTCAAAAGCGGGCGGCTCCATTTTATGCTCAGCCAGATGAATCAAAAAGGAATGTACAGAAGCCTCTTCAAAAAGTCCTGTTGCGCTGATCAGCATGGCAAACAGGAGGGCGCCAATCAAGTTACCGGCATAGCTTGATATCCACAGGTACAGGGAGTCGCGCCAGCGGATTTTTTTTCGGAGCGCGGTATAGGTGAAATAAAAGGTGTTGCCGGTAAATAAATCTCCGCCTCCGTAAGCAATCAGCAGAATAGCGGCTCCGAATGTGACAGCTGCTGCCGGAAAGGCAAATGGAGAATCGGCCATAGAGAAATAGCTGCCTGTTTTGCTTGCGGCTGTAATGCCGAAACCGATAAACATGCTGGCCAAAATCGACCGAAGCAAATAACGGGTTTTGCTTGAATTGAATATATTTTGTTTTTTCAAAGCGTACTGTTCAACCTTTTGCAATGCTTGAGTCTCCATGGCCTTTTCCTGCTTTCTATTATGATTGAGCATAGTATAGCATGATATTGTGAATTGTTTCACAAGTAATTTTTACGAATTTTTGTCTACATGTTTTATCAAACTTTTTAACTAAAAAACAGTTGACGAAAACGCTGTCATGTTTTATGATGAAAGCGTATTCTCAATCTGAATAAGCGGGATTGTGACTGGTAAAGCAGGCAAGACCTAAAATTTGCGTAAATGAAAAAGGATCACTGTGTCCTTTATTCGTTGGCGAATTTTAGGTCTTTTTTGTTTTAATAAAAGGGGGAGAAAAAGATGGACTACAAAGAGACTGCAAAACGCCTCATTGAGCTTCTCGGGGGGAAAGAAAACATTATCAGCGCGGCTCATTGTGCAACAAGACTGCGTTTAGTGATTAAGGATGAATCAAAGATAGATCAAGCACAAGTAGAAAATCTTGATGGCGTCAAAGGCGCTTTCAGCAGCTCTGGCCAGTACCAAATCATTTTCGGAACAGGCCTTGTCAATAAGGTGTATGATGCTTTTTCGAAGGAAGCGGATATTGATCATGAAGAACATGTAAACCATCAGGATGCGGCAAAAGAGAAGCTAAATCCTGCTGCGAGATTTGCGAAAACGCTTTCTAATATATTTGTTCCAATCATACCGGCTATTGTAGCCAGCGGCCTATTAATGGGATTACTGGGTATGATCAATGCGTTCCATTGGATGAGCAAGGACTCAGCACTGCTGCAGCTGCTTGATATGTTTTCAAGTGCAGCATTCATTTTCTTGCCGATTCTCATTGGAGTAAGCGCTTCAAAAGAGTTTGGCAGCAACCCTTACTTGGGAGCAGTTATCGGGGGAATCATGATTCATCCGACTCTCTTGAATCCATGGGGGTTGGCGGAAGCAACACCTGATTATATGAATCTATTCGGATTCGATATCGCGCTTCTCGGCTATCAGGGTACGGTCATTCCTGTTCTGCTGGCGGTTTATGTGATGAGCAAGGTAGAGAAATGGACAAGAAAAGTGGTTCCTCACGCGGTTGATTTGCTTGTTACACCTTTTGTTACAGTGATTGTCACCGGGTTTGTCGCTTTTATCGCGATTGGCCCTCTGGGCAGAGCCCTTGGCTCCGGCATTACGGTTGCTTTAACGTATGTATATGACCATGCCGGTTTTGTTGCGGGGCTGATTTTTGGGGGCACGTATTCACTCATCGTGCTGACAGGCGTTCATCACAGCTTTCATGCGATTGAGGCAGGCCTTATTGCAGATATAGGCAAAAACTATCTGCTGCCGATCTGGTCTATGGCGAATGTTGCACAGGGCGGCGCCGGCCTTGCTGTCTTCTTTATGGCGAAGAAGGCAAAGACAAAAGAAATTGCGCTTCCGGCTGCATTTTCCGCTTTTCTCGGCATTACTGAGCCTGTCATATTCGGAGTCAATCTTCGCTACCGAAAACCGTTTATCGCCGCGATGATCGGAGGCGCATTGGGCGGTGCATACGTTGTCTTTACACATGTTGCCGCAAACGCTTACGGGTTAACGGGTATTCCGATGATTGCCATCGCGGCTCCGTTTGGCTTCGGCAACCTGGCCAACTATCTGATTGGAATGGCGATTGCGGCAGTATCAGCGTTCATTGCAGCGCTTATCATGAAGATTAACGAGGATGAGGAGAGGAAAAAATGACAGTACATGATCAGGAGCTTCGGCGCCGGGCTTATGAGGAAGTGGATAAAAAAGAGCCGATTGTTAGCAGCGATCCGTACCGCCAGCATTTTCATATCATGCCGCCGGTTGGCCTGCTGAATGACCCGAATGGCGTGATTTATTGGAAGGGCAGCTATCATGTGTTCTTTCAATGGCAGCCATTTCAGACGGGGCACGGCGCGAAATTTTGGGGCCATTATACGACACAGGATATGGTGAGTTGGAAACGGGAAGAGATTGCGCTTGCCCCGAGTGATTGGTTCGATAAAAACGGCTGCTACTCGGGCAGCGCTGTCACAAAAGACGATCGGCTCTATCTATTTTACACAGGAAATGTCAGGGATCAGGACGGGAACCGGGAAACGTATCAATGCCTTGCTGTGTCTGACGACGGACTGTCCTTTGAGAAAAAGGGTGTCGTCGCCCGCCTCCCGGAAGGATACACGGCGCATTTTCGCGATCCGAAAGTATGGGAGCATGAAGGAACATGGTATATGGTGATCGGTGCGCAAACGGAGAGTCTGCAGGGACACGCTGTGCTGTTTGCTTCTGATAACCTGACAGAGTGGAGATTTCTCGGCCCGATAGCTGGCGCGGGCTTTAACGGGTTGGACGATTTCGGATACATGTGGGAATGCCCTGATTTGTTTTCCCTTCAAGGGTCAGACGTGCTGATCGTCTCGCCTCAAGGGCTTGAGGCTGACGGTATCCGTTATCAAAATGTGTATCAATCAGGTTATTTTATCGGGCGTCTTGATTATAGCAAGCCTGAACTAAGGCATGGGGATTTTACGGAGCTTGACCAAGGTTTTGATTTTTACGCACCCCAAACACTTGAAGACGATCAGGGAAGGCGGATTATGTTTGCATGGATGGCTGTGCCTGATCAGGATGAAGGGTCCCATCCGACGATTGACTATCACTGGATTCACTGTATGACGCTGCCGAGACAGCTGACGCTATCAGGACAAAAGCTGATTCAGCAGCCGCTGCCTGAGCTGAAAGCCATGCGCAGGAATGAGAAAAAAATACACATCAACATGCATGGATCATCTGGCACGCTGCCAGTTGAAAACCCTGAAAGAGCTGAGATCTTGCTTGAAGACATTGACACGGAGACTGGTTTTTCAATCAGTATTCGCGGAACAGCTGCGTTTTCCTTTCATAAGGACGAGGGGATTGTGACACTGGAGCGGACGAGCTTCGATGGAAAAGGAACAGAAGCGAGACATTGCCGCATCAAGGATTTGCATACCGTGCACATGTTTATCGACGCGTCATCTGTGGAAGTCTTTATCAACAACGGAGAAGAGGTCTTCAGTGCGAGATATTTTCCTTTCCCGGGAAATCATGAAGTGACAGCCAGTTCCACCGGCAAAACTGAAATGAACGTCGGAATTTGGACCCTTATGTAGAAAATCCTTCTATTTTCTTATGTGAAATCTGTGCCATCTGTGCTATTCTTCAACGATAACCTACTATTTTTTTCTGTAAAAGGAGTTGTTTTCTTGAATATACATGAACAGAAGATAACACCGGAATGTTTAGAAAAGGCTGCGGACCAAGTTGAAGATAAGCGGGAAGAATATAAGGATGTGCTGCTTCAGCTGAAAAAAATGCTTGGCGGAACAACGCCGCACAGTGAAACGGCGGAAATTCTTGCCCGGGCATATGAGCAAATGAAGGAATATGCACTTTTTGTTCAGTCGATAGAAGCATTTTTGAGGCAATCTGCGAACAATTTAAAAATCAAATAAACAGGCTGCCGACCGGATCGGCAGTTTTTTTCTGTGAAAGTTTTCAGTCATATAAAAAAGGCTGTCCTGCTGGGACAGCCTTTTTTGATTATGTTTATAATTGTTTATTCAGGCGCAGGGCAGAATGCTTCGTAGGTCCGACATACTGGTTTAGCGGGAAGGATTCTTTAATGGCAGCAGTAATGAATTCTTTCGCTGCGTAAATGGCTTCTTTGACTTCCGCACCTTTGGCGAGCTCCGCTGTCACGGCTGCTGAGAACGTACAGCCAGCTCCGTGTGTATAAGGCGTATCAATCATTTCACTTTCAAGAACTTCCGCTGTTTCTCCGTCATAGAGAACATCAACCGCTTTTTCATGTTTGAGTTTGCCTCCGCCTGTAATGACGACATATTGAGCGCCGAGCTCATGAATTTTTTTCGCTGCTTCGATCATATCGTCAACTGTTTTTAATTCATCCATGCCGCTGAGCTGGCTGGCTTCAAACAGATTCGGCGTAATGACAGTGGCAAGGGGCGCTAATTGTTCACGCAGGGCTTGGGCGTGCTCTGGATAAAGAACCTCATTAGCTCCTTTGCAAACCATAACCGGGTCAATTACCACATTTTTCAATTGTTTTTCTTTGATCGTTTTTGCCGCAAGCTCGATAATGTCAACGGTTGGCAGCATTCCTGTTTTCATGGCGTCCACACCGATGCCGTCCGTAATGGTTGCCAGCTGGGCGCGAATTATATCAGTATCGATCGGGAATACCTGGTGGTCCCAGCTGTTGTTCGGGTCCATCGCAACGACCACTGTTAAGGCGGTCATCCCGTATACGTTTTTTTCTTGAAATGTTTTTAAATCAGCTTGTATCCCAGCACCGCCGCTGGAATCAGAGCCGGCAATGGTGAGTGCTTTATGCATAGACATGTTTTGAACCTCCATCGTGTTTTGTCTTTCATTATAGTTAGATTTTCTCTGTATCACAATATAGAAGGTCTAAAGGAATCATCTGACAATACCCAAGGGCTTTCGTAAAATGCTACATAAGAAAACTAGGTAGGGGTTTTGTGATGTTAAATCGTGAACTGGTTAAGGGCAGCACCGTTATATTGGTATTGACGCTTTTGAACGAGCGGCCGATGTACGGCTATGAGCTTGTCAAAGAAATGGGAACACGCAGCGGAAATGAACTGCAGATGAAAGAAGGGACCCTGTATCCTTCTCTCCATAAGCTTGAGCGCCAAGGATTTATTTCGTCATATTGGGAGAAGCAGGAGAAAGGGCCTGACCGCAAATATTACCGGATTACAAATGAAGGCAAAGAGGTGTTGGCGGAACGCACGAAGGAATGGAGCGTTTTTTCGGCTATGATGGACCGAATGCTGAAGCGGGGCGGACAGAATGGATAAAGAAGCGTATTTATCTGAAATCAAAAACGGGCTTAAGGAGCTTTCAGAAGGCGAGGCAGTAATAGAAGAGATTGAGAGCCACATTGAACATCATCTGCTTCATTCTCTTCAAGAAGGGAAAAGTGAGGCGGAAGCTATGCAAACGTTACTACAGGTATTCGGAACGCCTGCTGACATTGTTTCTTCGTTTAAAAAAGAACAGCCTGTCACGTTCCGTGCATTTTTGTGTTTCCATCTTTTCTGTAACAGTGCATTATTTGCTGTCGGCACCGCCATTACGATGATGCATGTCTGGCTTGAATCACCCGTTGTTTATGCAGTATGGAAAGGCATTTCTGTTTCTGTGTGGCTGATCTTAGCTGCATATATCATCTACTGGGTGCTGATTGGGTATCAAGGGGTGAGGGAGTTTGGCAAACGCGGAGAACAGCTTGTATTGCATACGATTTTAATTTGCATGGTGCCAAATGTCATCTTTATGCTTGTTTTTCTTTTCAATGTGATTCCTGCCGCGTTGTTTCAATCCTTGCTGACGCCCTGGCTTGTAGGAACTTGTGTCTGTGCAACGCTGTTATTTCCATTATTCGGCCGAATGGGCTGTTATATTGGCAGGCGTAAGCTTGCCTGATTTTTTTGGTATATACATAGAATATCTATGTAAGGAAGGTGTATGTCATGAGGATTAGCTCTTGTTTATATGGTTTTGTGGCTCATGGAGCAGTATTTTTGTTTACTGGCGGCTACATGCTCTTGGCTATGTTAGCCAGCTTGCCTTTTGTTTTTCTGCATGATCGGCTGCCTGATGTTGTATTTACAGCCGGTGCCATTCTTATGCTGTTATGTACATATGCTTACGTCTGGTTTTGGGCGGTCCGGTTTGCGTATAACCAAAAAATGCGTCTGTTCGAGGTTCAATTGGGGTCCTTTGTGTTGCTGGCCATCATGATATCTTTGTTTTTATTAGATGGATCCAGTATGAAAGACATCGTAAGGAATTGGGACGATGCAGGCTGTGCTCTTGTTCCGCCGGCTTTTACATTTTTGTGTCTTTCTTATGCGCTGGTGCTGCTTCCGGTCTATCAATCTAAGCTGTGGCATCTCATTCTTCCGAATGGCGTCCGGCTGAAGGATCTTTTTCATGTCCTGGGAGATCTGATACTGATCATGGTGCTTCTGATCGGAGCCACCTTGCTGTTTCTATCATTTTAGTTTCCCGTTTCAGTAGGATATTCCCACTGATCTCCCGTCCAATATATGTTTTAATAGTACATGACTATGAAAATGAGAAGGAGAGCATCATGAAGATTTCTATCGTAATTGTGACCTATAACCGAATTCCGGCTTTGTGTGAGCTTCTGGAGTCGATTTCGCAGCAGACCATGAAGCCCTATGAAGTTATTATTGTGAATGATGCCGGGGAATCGGTCGTGCCGGTCAAAGCACTGTATCCGGAGCTGCCAATTGCTGTCATCAATTTAGAAAAGAACTCGGGGCATGTGGCTGCGAGAAATGCCGGTGTAAAAGAGGCGTCAGGCGATTGCATTATGCTTTGTGATGATGATGATTTCTTTACGCCGGGACATATGGAGAGAATGGCGAAAGAAATAGAAACGGCCGATTTTGTTCATTCTGATGCGGAAATTGTCTCGTTTGAAGAGAAAAACGGAACAAGATACCCAGTTTCCCGGAAGCTGTTTGCTTATACCGCTGACTATGAGGATATGAGAGTGTTCTCTACATACGTGCCGTCGGGCAGCATGTACAGACGTTTTCTGCATGATGAAATCGGGTATTTCGATGCTGATGTGCACAATTATTGGGACTGGGATTTTTATTTGCGCGCGGCTAAGGATTATCGGGTGAAGCGTGTCCCTTGCGCCAGTGTGATTTATGCCTTTAGTGACGCGGGGGACAATCAGTCCGCCGATCTTGGCGCCAAGCGGAAACAATATTTGGATCGTTTAAGTGAAAAGCACGGACTCGGGGAACTGCCGACGAAAAACTTTGCCGTTCTGCTTGAAGAGCCTGAGATGAAAAGACGGGAAGCAAAAAGTGAAATCGTATGGGATGGCAAGCCTGTCTTTTCCAGGCTTCATCGTTCGTAAGGGAGGCCTGACTCTTGAAACAGCTTTTACAGGACAGCTGGTGGAATCAGCTGAAGGAAGAGTTTGAGAAACCGTATTATCAAGAACTCAGAGAAATGCTGAAGCGGGAATACGCGGAGCAAACGATTTATCCGGACAGCCGGGATATTTTTAATGCGCTGCATTATACTTCATACGATGATGTGAAGGTGGTCATTCTCGGTCAAGATCCGTATCACGGGCCTGGACAGGCTCAAGGGTTGAGCTTCTCCGTAAAGCCGGGTGTAAAGCAGCCGCCTTCATTAAAAAATATCTTTCTTGAGCTGCAGCAGGACATCGGGTGCAGCATCCCGAATCACGGATCGCTTGTCAGCTGGGCAAAGCAAGGGGTTCTTTTGCTGAATACTGTGCTGACAGTAAGGCGCGGACAGGCGAATTCCCATAAGGGAAAAGGCTGGGAGCGTCTGACGGACCGGATTATTGACGTGCTGAATGAAAGGGAGCGGCCGGTGATCTTTATTTTGTGGGGCCGGCATGCCCAAATGAAAAAAGAACGGATCGACACGTCTAAGCATTTTATCATTGAATCGACGCACCCCAGCCCGTTTTCGGCAAGGAACGGATTTTTTGGAAGCAGACCGTTTTCCCGGGCGAATGCGTTCTTGGAGAAAATGGGAGAGGCGCCGATTGATTGGTGTATAAAGGATTTGTAAAAAGCGCAGATACTCTGCGCTTTTTTATTTAAGTATGTTCCGAATCATTCGCAGCCCGTTTTTGGAGGAAGGATAACGAAAAGCGAAGTCGAAGCGGTTCGTTTGTTTGACGACGCTTTTTTTGTGCGTAAATGTGTTAAAGCTGTCAGATCCGTGATAGCTGCCGATGCCGCTTTCTCCGACGCCTCCGAAAGGCAAATACGGTGTCGCGACGTGCATTAGCGTATCATTGACACAGCCGCCGCCAAACGAGAGTTTCTCTAAAACAGCTTGCTCGATTTCTTCGTTTGTGGTGAAGACATATAAGGCGAGCGGCTTTGGGCGCGTTTGGACTTTCTCGATGACTTCGCCGATATCGACGTATGTAAACAGCGGAAGAATCGGCCCGAAGATCTCCTCCTGCATCACCGGAGAGTCATCCTTCACTTGATCAAGAATGGTCGGAGCTATTTTGTGATGATCAGGATCAGATTGCCCGCCTGTAAGCGGGACTCCATCATTCAGAAAGCTGAGCAGCCGCTGATAGTGGCGCTCGCTGACGATTTTGCCGTACTGCGGATTCCGTTCGGGCTGAGGGCCGTAAAATTCACTGATCACCCGCTTCATTTCTTCTGTGAGCTTCGGTTTGATGTCTTCGTGGACAAATAAATAATCCGGTGCGATGCAGGTTTGTCCCGCATTAGTGAATTTCCCGAAGACAATGCGTTTGGCGGCAAGCTGTATGTCAGCATCCTTATGGACAATGCAGGGGCTTTTGCCGCCGAGCTCCAAGGTGACGGGAATTAATTGTTTGGCGGCAGCCTCCATGACGATTTTTCCCACAGCGACGCTGCCGGTAAAGAAAATATAGTCAAAGGGCTGCTGTAATAATGTGGTGCTGACGTCGGGCCCGCCTTCCGCCATAGCGACATAATCACTCGGAAAAACGCTGCTGATGAGTTTGGAAAGAATAGCGGAAACTGCCGGCGTATATTCTGATGGCTTGAGAACAACTGTGTTTCCGGCCGCAATGGCGCCAATCAAGGGAGAAAGCGCCAGCTGCAAAGGATAGTTCCAAGGCGCAATCACCAAAACGGTTCCATACGGCTCAGGGATAATGATGCTTTTGGAGCCTAAATGGGTCAGCGGTGTTTTGACACGTTTCGGCTTAGCCCATTTTCTCAGCCGTTTCATCACAAAGCTGATTTCCTCCAACACGATTCCGATTTCTGTCGTGTATGCCTCCTGTTCGGATTTGTGGAGATCCTGATAGAGAGCGGCTGTTAAATCGGCTTCATGTGTTTTGATGGTTTGTTTCAGCTTCTGTAACATGTCCAGTCTCGATTTGAGCGATCTTGTATGCCCCGCCGCAAAATAGGCTTTGTGCTTGCTGACGATAGAGGGGATGGTGTTCATTCCGTTTCTCCTTTTTTGTGAGGTAGGTGATTTATTATGTGAAAAATCTCTTCTGCTTGTCAAATACGCAAGGTTTGGCAGAAAAAATAACAAACTCATATCTGCGTTTACTGCAGGAATTTGATAAAATGCAGGAAGATGACAATTATTTTTTGGAGGGTTCTTGATGAACATTCATATATCTGCTTTGATTCAAAAGATGGAAGATGAGCTGAAAAAAGCAAAAACGGCTGAACGGGATGAGGAGCTGAAGCGTTCCGTAGCGGTTGTCCGGTCTTTGTGTGACGTCGTACTGGATCAGCCGGAGACCGCGAACGCGCCCCGCATACAGCCGAGCGTTACGCCAAGTCCTGCCCCGACGCCATCGACAGACCAGCTGATGATGGAAAAAATGATGGGAAGCGCGGGATTAAACAAATATCGAAAGCAAGAAAAAGAGAAGCAGGAAGAGGACGGAAACGGAGAATCTTTATTTGATTTTTAAAGAGAGAGGTTGAGCTCACGTGAAATTGGTTCTTGGCGCGCTGCAGTGGACAGCGTTTATCATTGCTGCGGCGATTATTGTTCCGGTGGCGGTTGCTCAGTCGTTTCATTTGGATCACTCGGATTCTGCGAGATTGATTCAAAGCACTTTTTTTGTACTGGGAATTGCCGCCGTCATCCAGTGTTTGAAAGGCCACAGGCTGCCGATCAATGAAAGCCCTGCCGGCTTGTGGTGGGGAGTGTATACAATCTACGCAGGGCTGACGGGAACTGTGTTTGCGACATATGGGGACACGCTGCGCGGTTTGCAGGGGGCTCTGCTTGTAAGCGCTGTATGTTTCTTTTTGTTAAGTGTCTTCAAGGTCATTGACCGGCTTGCAGCCTTATTTACACCGGTTGTCACCGGTGTCTATTTATTGCTGCTTGTGATGCAGCTGAGTCAGCCCATCATAAAAGGAATTCTTGGAATCGGCTATCGAAAGGACGGTGTGGACGGGCTTGTATTTGGCCTGGCACTTGTTGTGATTGCCGCCGCCTTTATGATGACAAATTCGAATATCATGTTTTTGAAGCAATATTCTATTTTATTGGCCCTGTTCGGGGGTTGGGTGCTGTTTGCGGCTGCCGGAGCGGCAAAGCCGATGGAAATGCCGGACCGGCTGTTTCAGCTGCCTTCTCTGTTTCCTTTTGGCACCCCGTTATTTAACAGCGGTCTTATTATCACCTCAATCTTTATTACGATCTTGCTGATCGTGAATATGCTGGCAAGCATGAAGGTGGTGGACATTGCTGTAAAAAAATTCGGCAAACAGCCGGATGGACAGCACCACGAACGCCATGCCGGTTTTGCCGCCTCATTCAGCCATCTGCTGAGCGGTTTGACGGGGGCTATTGCACCAGTTCCGATTTCTGGAGCCGCGGGTTTTATTGAGACGACGAAAATGTCTTCTAAAAAACCGTTTATGCTCGGCAGTATTCTGGTTGTCGCAATCAGCGTGATCCCGTTTTTTATGAATGCGTTTGCGAGTCTGCCGTCACCCGTTGGGTTTGCGGTAAACTTTGTTGTGTTCTCCGCAATGGGCGGTCTGGCCTTTGCAGAATTTGATTCGTATGAGAAAGAAGAATTGAAAAGGGTGCGGTCTGTGATCGGCATCTCGCTCCTGACTGGGGTCGGTTTCATGTTTGTTCCTGACACTGCATTAAAGGATTTGCATCCGGTAGTGATTTCTCTGTTAAGCAACGGGCTCGTCCTAGGAACGCTTGCTGCAATAGCGGCAGACCAGTTTCAGCTTTGGCGCAGGAGAAAATCCGACAATCTCGTGTCATCGGAGAACAAACGTTGAATTTTGGTACAGGTGCGATAAGATAAATGATATGAGTTTAACGAAAAGGCGGGAGAGACAGATGAAAGTTTTTATCATATTAGGGGCCATAAACGCTATGCTTGCCGTGGGGCTCGGCGCATTTGGCGCTCACGGATTAGAAGGGAAAATTCCTGATAAATACCTTCAGGTTTGGCACACAGGTGTGCAGTATCATATGTATCATGCTCTTGGGCTTTTCGTTGTCGCGTTTCTCGCCGATAAATTATCCGGCATCGGCAGTGTCACGACAGCCGGCTGGCTGATGTTTGCGGGAATTGTGCTGTTTTCCGGAAGCTTATATATCCTCAGTGTGACGCAAATCTCAATCCTCGGGGCCATTACTCCGCTCGGCGGTGTGGCGTTTATTATTTCTTGGATAATGATCGTTGTCGCAGCCGTCAAATATCTATAAACAAAAAAGCCAATCCTCATCAAATGAGTGATTGGCTTTTTCTTTACCTTGGCGAATAAGATGCCATGGAATATGGATATGTGTATGCAATTTCTTCATCAAATGTGACGTAATCAAGGTAGATCGTCAAGAGCAGGTAGCGTGTTCCTGATTTCGGATCGCTGATGATAATGTGATCACGGCCTGCTGCTTCAATCACGCCCCGAAAGATCTTTGAGCCCCATTCTTTGCTGTTTTCGAATGTCATATAAATCGTCGCCGTTTTTCCCCGGTTTAGGCGCAAGATGTTTTCAATGTAAGACTCTTCGACAGGCAGCATGCCCGGGACGTTTTGGCCAGGCGCTGACGGTGTCGGCCCGGATGGGATTTGAAACCCGCCTCCCTGCTGCTGGCCCGGGAATCCGAAGCCCTGCTGGCCTTGCTGCCCCTGCTGCATTGGCATCATTTGCTGCATCCCCATCGTCTGCATTTGTGGGCCTTGGCCTTGCTGCGGGTACGGATTGGCCCCGTACTGAGGCTGATACCCCTGCATATTATCATATGCCTGCATTTGCTGATATTGATTTTTTTTCGGTTTCATATCGTTCCTCCTTTTTATGAAAACCATTCAAAACATGTTCCGGATGTATAGGTGAACGCTCCGCGATGACTCACCTCCGATGGAAAACGATCTTATTCGCTGGTGCGATTTTTATCTCTTTCACCTTATGAGGCTAAAGCGTGGAATATGCGGAAAAAGAACAGTCGACAGCACAGATTTTGAACTGGGCAGCTGCTGCTTTTATTAGACATACACAAACTTTTCGCATATTGGTTTGTATCCCTAGCGCAACTTGAGCATAAGCAACATAAGATAACGATAGTTTCAGGTGTGAAGTTCCAAGAAGGAGGTGTAGGATTTGCCGAAAGTATCAGTCATTATGACGAGCTATAACAAAAGCGATTATGTGGCAAAGTCCATTTCCAGCATACTCTCACAAACGTTTTCTGATTTTGAATTGTTTATTATGGATGATAACTCCAATGAAGAGACGCTGAATGTCATCCGCCCTTTTTTGAAGGATAACCGAGTGCGTTTTTATCAGAGTCATATATCTGGAGTGAAGGAAAGAACAGAAAAAACGAGATACGCGGCGCTGATCAACCAGGCGATAGAGATGGCGGAGGGTGAATATATCACCTATGCAACGGATGATAACATCTATATGCCGGACCGGCTTCTGAAAATGGTGCAGGAGCTTGATGCTCATCCAGAAAAAGCTGTGATTTACTCAGCCTCCAAAACCTATCATTTAAATGAGCATCGAGACATTGTGAAAGAAACTGTCCGGCCTGCGGCTCAAGTGACGTGGAATGCGCCTTGCGCCATCGATCATTGCTCGGTGATGCACAGGTATTCAGTGCTTGAGAAGGTAAAGGAGAAGTTTGGCTCCTATTGGGATGAAAGCCCGGCGTTTTACCGTATTGGGGACGCCCGATTCTTTTGGAGAGTCAATCATTTTTACCCGTTTTACCCGCTGGCTGAGGAGCTGGATCTAAATTATATTACCGACCAATCGATTCACTTTCAGCTGTTTGAATCAGAAAAAAATGAATTCGTCAGGAACCTTCCGCCGCAGCGCAATTGCCGCGAGCTGCGTGAATCATTAAAAAAGCTTGGAATGGGGTGAGAGCTTGTCGGCCTATTTAAGCAATTATTGGGTGCTGTACCGGAAGTATGTGGAGCTTTTTGACAAACTTCGCTACAAAGGGATTCCGCTTGCACTTATCAGTAATTTTTATCAATACATCAGCCCTGAGCTGCGGGTGATGATGGAAGAAGAACCGGCGTTATTCGGATCGGTGGATCAGCATATCGATGAGGGACAGATTCAGCCGTTTTTTGAAGAAAGAATTCAAAACATCACTCAAACAAATGACAAACCTGTAAAAGGGAAAGTCATTTTGCACTTTGATTATCTACGTTTTTCAAACGAAAATTACTATCAATTTGATCCTGAAAAAACGGTTGTTTTGGCCAGATGGAGTTTGCCGCATTATTGTGATCTGCCTGTGATCAGCAAGCGAGAAATGGCGGAATCATGCCAAAAGGGCGACTCGAAGCCATATCTCGAAACCGCCTGTTCGATTCTCGCCACTTATGACGATCATCCGGCATTCGGTGATCAAGCGTTTCGCGACCGGCTTTTCAAAGACATTCCTTTATTCATCGAGGCCATTGATACAGTTGATGCGCTGTTTGAACAGGAAAAGATTTCAGCTGTTGTTGTCGGAACGGCAGAAGATATTTACAGCAGGGTGCTCGCTCTCATGTGTCAAAGGAGAGGGGCCGTCAGCATTTGCCTTCAACATGGCGCATTGATGGGAGATGAAGCCTTTATTCCTGTATTTACAACCTATCAAGCTGTTTATGGTGCGTATGAAGCAGAGTGGTTTATACGAAAAGGCTGTAAACCCGAGAAGATTCTCGTCACGGGACATCCCCGCTTCGATCAGATTTTTAATAGAACGCCTATGGATATGTCCATATTCTATCGAAAACTTGCTTTTCATCCGGCTAAAAAAATTGTGCTTATTGCCACCCAGCCGTTTTCAGAAGATTTTTACGCCGGTGTGCTGGAAGGGCTATCTGATCAGAAGCAGCTGCAAATCATCATCAAACCCCACCCGTGGGAAATCGGAAAAAACAAGCTTGATCTGTATCACGTTGCGGCGAAAAAACATAAAGCATGCAGAGTCATCAAAAAGGAGCTGGAGCTTTATGATTTGCTGCCGTATGCTGATGCCGCAGTGACGCAAACCTCAACAGTCGGACTTGAAGCCATGCTGTTTCAAAAGCCTGTGCTGATCGGAAAATCGACCGGAAATCGCTCGTATCCGTATTATGAATCTCTTGGCGATTTTATGTTTGACCAGCCGGATGAACTGGCACACACCTTGGTTGAGGTTCTTCGAAGTCCCGCCGTGCATCAAAAAGCAGAAGAGGCGCGCCTGGCATTCATAGCGGCTAATTATCCGGTGGCAGAATCAACAAATGCTTTACTTGCGCTACTGAAAGCCAAAACAGGAGTTGATTACAGGCGGGAAGAAACTGAATAAAATGATAGGAGCGCAAAGAAATGGTACAAAAGAGAAACCAATTTCTCCCTTACTCATTGCCGTTAATCGGTAAGGAAGAAATTCAGGAGGTTACAGAAACGCTTGAATCGGGATGGCTCTCCAAAGGCACGGAATTCGGGTTCCAGAAAGCGGATTTCCCGATCGCCATGAATGACTATAAACGGTCCCTGTCGATCCCGTTCTCTGACGAGGATGTACATGATGTCATAAAAGCTGTGCAGGATATTGTAAAAGGGGCTGGTTAAGGGTGTATACGGTCAAAGAAAATGTATCCAAAGAGGCGGTTGAGAAATTCCTTCAAAGCAGGAAGCAAACACTGGATGTTTCGTACCAATTTTCCCTTGGCCTTTTTGAAAGCAGCAGACTCCAAGGCATCTTGCTTTACGAAAATTCTCTGTGGGAAAGTCAGGTGCTTCATAAGAAAGTTATGAGCGTCAAACTACTTGCGGCAAACAGCACCGGGCAATTGAAGAGGCTGTTTCAAGCCTTTTATTCTGTACGCCAAATGGATGAAACTGATTTTATCTCTGTTCGTGTCCCGGCGGAAGATATCGGTGCCGCGCACGTGATACAGCAGCAGCCATACTCTTACTTTGTCGGCGGTTTGCTTAAGATGGCGAAGTACCCGTCTTTTTATGACAGAACACCGCCATTTTTCGAACTAGGCCCGACTGAGCCCGAAGACACAGAAGCGATATGTGAGCTGGCACGGGACTCGTTTGCAAAAAGCAAATATTATCAAGATCCTTATCTCAGCCGTGAAGCAGCAAACAAGATCTTTCAGGAGTGGACAAGAAACAATCTCAATGGAAGGGCGGCTGTCAATATTGCCGCTACGCACAACGGCGAGGTCATCGGCTATCTTCAAGGCCTGTCAAGAGGTGATGAATGTACTGTCGATTTGATGGCTGTAAAGCCGGAATTTGAAGGAAAACGTATCGCGTTTCATTTATTGGCGAATTTCATAGAACAACCGGAGACACAGAAGCATAAAACGGTAACAGCGGAAACGCAGCTTCATAATGTAAGAGCGATTCGCCTTTACGAAAGAATGGGATTCACCGCTGAACAGTCGTATTACGATTATCATATTTGGCCGGGCAGGAGAGCGAAATAATGAGCGTTTCAACTCTGGATTTAGGTTGCCTAGGCTTGAATGATCAGGCCTTTGATTTGATGAATAGAGCACGATGAAATTATTCTCTGGGAAATAAAACGCAAAAGGCCTAATCTGCTTTTGTTAGATGTTCTAGGCGCGCCCGCGTTAAGGAAAAGCTATTCTTCAAGATTTGTATGATCAAAAGGTATAAAAATGCATGTAAGGAAGTGTTAATGTGAAAGGTGTTATTTTAGCCGGTGGAAACGGCTCGCGCCTTATGCCCTTAACCAAGGCCGTTAACAAGCATTTGCTTCCGGTAGGCCCGTATCCGATGATTTACTGGTCGGTCATGAAGCTGGAGGAAGCCGGTATAAAAGATATTTTGCTCATCAGCCAAAAAGAGCATATGCCGCAATTTTATAAACTGCTTGGGAACGGGGAAGAGCTTGGCGTTACAATCACTTATCAGGTTCAGCCAGCCGCATCGGGCATTTCGGATGGGCTGTCTTATGCAAAACGCTTTACGAAAAAAGAGCCTTTCATTTTATTATTAGGTGATAATATATTCGAAGATTTATTAAAGCCTTTTACGGAGCGCTTTGAACAGCAGGGTAAAGGAGCAAAGGTGCTGCTGAAAGAAGTTGATGATCCGGAACGCTTTGGGATTGCTGAGATTGATGAGAAAAACAAGCGGATTCGTTCCATTATCGAAAAGCCAGCACATCCGCCGACTAACCTTTGTGTAACCGGCATTTATATGTATGATGCGGAGGTATTTTCGTATATTGAACAAATATCACCGTCAAAGCGAGGTGAGCTGGAAATCACCGATGTGAATAATCTATACATCGAAAACAGCCAGCTTACGTATGATGTGTTATCAGGCTGGTGGGTAGATGCCGGAACTCACGAGTCGCTTCATCTCGCCTCCCAGCTTGTACACAAGGCTTTACAGAAAGGACAGGACGAAAAGTGATGGCAAAATCATATTTAGTTACGGGCGGGGCCGGCTTCATCGGGCTCACGTTTACAAAGCTCATGCTGAAGGAAACGGATGCGCGCATTACCGTTTTAGATAAACTGACGTACGCAAGCCACCCGAACGAAATGGAAAAATTAAAAGAAAACAGCCGATTTCGATTTATAAAAGGAGATATAAGCGTTCAGGAGGATATCGACCGGGCGTTTGATGAGACCTATGATGGCGTGATTCACTTTGCTGCGGAATCGCATGTGGACAGAAGCATTTCCCAAGCGGAGCCGTTTATCACCACAAATGTGATGGGGACATATCGTTTAGCTGAAGCGGTCTTGCAGGGAAAAGCCAAGAAGCTGATTCATATTTCAACAGACGAGGTGTACGGAGATTTAGAAGCGGATGATCCCGCGTTTACTGAAACGACGCCGCTTTCTCCTAATAACCCTTATTCAGCCAGCAAGGCAAGCTCTGATTTGCTCGTGTTATCGTATGTGAAAACCCACAAGCTCCCGGCCATTATTACACGATGCAGCAACAACTACGGCCCTTATCAGCACAGCGAAAAAATGATTCCCACGATTATCCGCCATGCGAAGCAAGGGCTTCCGGTTCCGCTGTACGGCGACGGTCTTCAGGTCAGAGACTGGCTGTTTGCGGAGGATCATTGCCGCGCCATCAAGCTGATTTTAGAAAAAGGAACTGACGGCGAGGTGTATAACATCGGCGGCGGAAATGAACGCACGAATAAAGAGCTGGCGAGCATCATTATGAAGCATCTGGGCTGTGAGGAATTGTTCGCCCATGTGGAAGACCGAAAAGGGCATGACCGGCGTTATGCGATCAATGCATCAAAGCTGAAAAACGAACTGGGCTGGCAGCAGGAAGTGCCGTTTGAAGAAGGCATTGTGCGTACGATTCGCTGGTATACAAACAATGACCGATGAGAAGGTGATCCGATTGACAAAGGTTTTGGTGACTGGTGCAGGAGGACAGCTTGGCCTGGAACTGTGCCGCCAGCTGAAGCAAGCGGGATATGAGGTTATTGCGTTAACAAAGAAGATGATGAACATCGCTGACCAGCGCTCCGTAAGGCATTCGTTTGGCCATTATCAGCCGGATATCGTGGTCAATACTGCTGCGTTTACGTCGGTTGACAAATGCGAGGAGGAACTTGATAAAGCCTATTTGATTAACGGAATCGGCGCTTATTATACAGCGCTTGAGGCAGCCCGCATCGGAGCTCAATATGTTCATATCAGCACGGACTATGTATTCGACGGGAAAGGAACCCAGCCATACAGGGAAGACGATCCCCTCGATCCGAACACCATCTACGGCAAGAGCAAAAAGCTCGGAGAAGAACTGATTCGATTAGCGACAAAAGACAGTACGATCATCAGAACATCGTGGGTGTACGGACATGGCGGCAGCAATTTTGTTCATACCATGCTGAAGCTTGCTGAGACAAAACAAGAGCTTCGGGTTGTTAGCGATCAAATTGGTTCGCCGACGTATACGAAGGATTTAGCAGAAGCGGTTATCAAGCTGTTTAGCCATCCGCCGGGCATCTATCATGTCAGTAATTCAGGCATATGCAGCTGGTATGAGTTTGCAAAGGCAATTATGGAAGAAAGCGGGCTGGAAACAGCCATTTTGCCTGTCACAACAGAAGAATACGGGAACAAAACGCCCCGTCCGGCTTACTCTGTACTGAGCCATCAGGCCATTGAAGAAGCCGGCATTCGCCCCCGCCATTGGCGGGAAGCGCTACGGGAGTATTTGCACGAAAGGAGCAGTGCTCGTGATTGATGGAGTCAAGGTAAAAAAATTGACGAAGCATAGCGATGACAGAGGCTTTTTTGCTGAGCTGGTCCGGGATGATGAGAATCTTCTTGAGCGTTTCGGGCAGGCCTCTTGGTCGAAAAGCTATCCGGGTGTGATTAAAGCATTTCATTATCATGAGAAGCAGGATGATCTGTGGTTCTTTCCAACCGGCCACGCCCAGGTTGTCCTATATGATCTTCGAGAGGGCTCAAAGACAAAAGGAGAAACGGACGTCTATTATATGGGCGAGGACAACCCGATGCTGTTATTGATCCCAAAGGGGGTGGCCCACGGATACAGAGTGCTGGGAGAGACGCCGCTGACGATTATCTACTTCACCACCATGTCGTATAACCCGGATCAGCCTGATGAAAAAAGAATCCCGTGGAATGATGAGAAAATCGGTTTCAACTGGAACACTGAATTTAGATAATAATAGGCACGTGATCAATCGAAGAGCAGAGGCATCTTCGACTTTTTTTGCCCTTTTTTAAAATAGGATAAAAGAAATAAATCGACAGGTATAAGTTACTAGAAAAAGAGAGAGAAATCGTCCATTTGAACCTTGTATAAACAGGAAGGAATTCTCAAAGAAATTCCAGTGTTAATATTCCTCAAAAAGCATTTACTTCCAAGGGAAATGATGATAGATTAATTTTTAAGAAAAAGAATTGGTAATTCGCGAATTACGAAAAAACGCTTTTTCTGCAGAGGACGCTCTGGCCAACATTAAACAATCAATTGAGGGGGAAATGTCATGTTAAAAAGAACTTCATTCGTATCTTCATTATTAATCAGTTCAGCTGTCTTACTATCAATCTTGCTTCCTTCAGGCCAAGCTCATGCACAGTCTGCATCAATCGAGGCAAAAACGATTAACAACACAAAAGAGTGGACTACTTCTGATATTGAAGTGACATATAAACCAAATGCGGTGCTTTCTCTCGGCGCGATAGAATTTCAATTTCCTGACGGGTTCCATGCAACAACAAGAGATTCAGTGAATGGAAGAACGCTGAAAGAAACACAGATTTTAAATGATGGAAAAACAGTTAGACTCCCGCTTACACTTGATTTGTTAGGCGCATCCGAATTTGACCTCGTCATGGTGCGCAAAACCCTTCCGCGCGCAGGCACTTACACGATTAAAGGCGATGTGGTAAACGGTTTGGGAATCGGCAGTCTTTATGCTGAAACGCAGCTGGTGATTGACCCTCGTTAATGAATAGATTAGATCAGAGACTGAGATGTTTTCAGTCTCTTTTTTTGTTGATGAAAAAACTGGTACGAATCTTGCATGATGGTAAGGGTGAATCCACTGAAGAAAGGAATTGGCCGGCTGAATTTTTGAAGCGCTTACATATTCAAGCGGCCAAAAAACAATGAGGTGAAAAAGATGTCAGCAAAGCAAGTCGCGAAAGATGAGGAAAAAGAAGCTCTTAACTTATTTTTGTCTACCCAAACCATCATTAAGGAAGCCCTTCGGAAGCTGGGCTATTCGAGTGATATGTATGAACTCATGAAAGAGCCGCAGAGAATGCTCACAGTCCGCATACCAGTCAAAATGGATAACGGCAGTGTCAAAGTGTTCACAGGCTACCGGTCGCAGCACAATGATGCGGTCGGTCCGACAAAGGGAGGCGTGCGTTTCCATCCTGAAGTCAATGAAGAAGAAGTAAAGGCATTATCCATTTGGATGACGCTTAAGTGCGGGATTGCCAATCTTCCTTACGGCGGCGGAAAGGGCGGTATTATTTGTGATCCTCGGACCATGTCATTCGGAGAACTGGAAAGGCTGAGCAGAGGGTATGTCCGTGCCATCAGCCAGATCGTCGGCCCGACAAAGGATATTCCGGCTCCTGATGTGTACACCAACTCGCAAATTATGGCGTGGATGATGGATGAGTATAGCCGGCTGCGTGAATTCGATTCTCCTGGCTTTATCACAGGAAAACCGCTCGTTTTAGGCGGATCGCAAGGCCGGGAAACGGCCACGGCACAAGGTGTCACGATTTGTATTGAAGAGGCGGTTAAGAAAAAAGGGATCAAGCTGCAAAACGCGCGCATCATCATACAGGGCTTTGGAAACGCGGGAAGCTTTCTGGCCAAATTCATGCATGATGCCGGCGCGAAAGTGATCGGAATCTCGGATGCCCATGGCGCGCTTTACAACCCGGACGGCCTTGATATCCCTTATTTGCTCGATAAACGGGACAGCTTCGGCATGGTTACCAACTTATTCACTGACGTCATCACAAATGAGGAGCTGCTTGAAAAGGATTGCGATATTTTAGTGCCGGCCGCGATCGCCAATCAAATCACAGCCAAAAACGCACACAATATTCAGGCATCAATCGTCGTTGAAGCGGCGAACGGCCCGACAACCATTGATGCCACTAAGATCCTGAACGAAAGAGGCGTGCTTCTCGTGCCTGATATTCTGGCAAGTGCCGGCGGCGTCACGGTTTCTTATTTTGAATGGGTGCAAAACAACCAAGGATACTATTGGTCAGAAGAAGAGGTTGCAGAAAAACTGAGAAAGGTCATGGTCAATTCGTTCGAAACGATTTATCAGACAGCGGCAACACATAAAGTGGATATGCGCTTGGCGGCTTACATGACGGGCATCAGAAAATCGGCAGAAGCATCGCGATTCCGCGGATGGGTGTAAATTCGGAGGGGGGAGATATCCCCTCTGTCGCAAAATAATTTTGCGTTTATCTTTTGCGAGAAAAGGAAAATCTGCAAAAAATATTTGCATTCCGTAACTAGAAAAAGAGAAAGATGTTCTTCTTTCAGACAAATTTCTGTACATTTCAACAAGTTTTTTCAGGAAGAGACAATATTTTGGCATGATTTTTGCATTTTTATTCATGCGAAAACATATATCATATTTTCATGACATGAGGGGGACTACATATGACAGTTTCATATGCGCACGAACCATTTACTGATTTTACGGAAGCGAAGAATAAAAAAGCATTTCAAGAGTCATTGGCATTTGTAAACACACAGCTCGGCAAGCATTATCCGCTTGTCATAAATGGAGAAAAAATCGAAACGGACCGCAAAATTGTTTCCATTAACCCGGCTAATAAAGAAGAATCGATTGGGTACGCGTCTACTGCGGATCAAGAGCTTGCAGAAAAAGCGATGCAAGCCGCATTGCAGGCTTTTGAATCATGGAAAAAACAAAGACCGGAGCACCGTGCGAATATTCTCTTTAAAGCAGCGGCGATTTTGCGCAGAAGAAAGCATGAGTTTTCAAGCTATCTTGTGAAGGAAGCGGGAAAACCTTGGAAGGAAGCAGATGCGGACACAGCTGAAGCGATAGACTTTTTGGAGTTCTACGCGCGCCAAATGTTAAATCTCAAGGAAGGGGCTCCCGTGAAGAGCCGTGCTGGCGAGTTCAATCAATACCATTACGAAGCGCTTGGCGTCGGCATTGTCATTTCTCCATTTAATTTCCCGCTAGCGATTATGGCAGGAACAGCGGCGGCAGCCATTGTGACAGGTAATACAATTCTCTTAAAACCGGCTGATGCGGCGCCTGTCGTAGCTGCAAAATTTGTCGAGGTCATGGAGGAAGCGGGCCTGCCAAACGGCGTTCTCAATTACATCCCGGGAGATGGAGCGGAAATCGGTGATTTCTTAGTGGAGCATCCGAAAACACGGTTTGTTTCATTTACAGGTTCCCGTGCAGTCGGCTGCCGGATTTATGAGCGAGCCGCTAAAGTGCAGCCGGGCCAAAAATGGCTCAAACGGGTGATTGCCGAGATGGGCGGAAAAGACACGGTGCTTGTCGACAAGGACGCCGATCTTGACCTTGCTGCATCCTCTATCGTGTATTCAGCGTTTGGATATTCAGGTCAGAAGTGTTCAGCAGGCTCCCGTGCAGTCATCCATCAGGATGTCTATGATGAAGTGGTGGAAAAAGCGGTGGAGCTGACGAAAACGCTGGCTGTCGGCAATCCGGAAGATCCTGATACGTATATGGGGCCCGTGATCCATGAAGCGTCCTATAACAAAGTCATGAAATACATTGAAATCGGCAAATCTGAAGGCAAGCTGTTGGCCGGCGGCGAAGGCGATGACTCAAAAGGCTACTTTATTCAGCCGACGATTTTTGCAGATGTTGATGAAAATGCACGCCTGATGCAGGAAGAAATTTTCGGCCCAGTTGTTGCAATCTGCAAAGCGCGTGATTTCGATCATATGCTGGAGATTGCCAATAACACGGAATACGGATTAACAGGTGCGCTGCTGACGAAAAACCGAGCGCACATTGAACGGGCGCGCGAGGATTTCCATGTCGGAAACCTATACTTTAACAGAGGCTGTACCGGAGCGATTGTTGGCTATCAGCCGTTCGGCGGTTTTAATATGTCCGGAACAGACTCAAAAGCAGGCGGCCCGGATTATTTAATCCTTCATATGCAGGCCAAAACAACGTCCGAAGCGTTTTGATTTGAGAGAAATAAAATCGTGCGATTCGTTAACGGATCGCACGATTTCAACTTTTTGACCAGGAGGGCAATTTATGCTGTATACAAAAATCAGTCACATGAAACCGGCTGAAAGAGTGGAAGCGCTGACAACTTCTTTGGTCAGTCTCAGCAGTGTGAACGGCACTATCGGGGAAGGGACAAAAGCAGATTTCATCAAAGAAGTGCTCATGAGCTATCCTTATTTTCAGGACAACCCTGATTATGTGTGGGAACAGGCCATTCCTAACGACCCATACAACCGCAAAAATATTTTTGCGTTTATTGAAGGACATGGAGAAAGCCGAAATACTGTGATTTACCACGCCCATCTGGATACAGTCGGAATTGAAGATTTCGGCCCTTTAAAGGATATCGCTTTTGATTGTAAGAAATTGGCCGAGTATTTCAGCCGTTATGAATTTGATCAAGATGTTCAGCGGGATGCCAAATCAGGCGAGTGGATGTTCGGGAGAGGATCTGTCGACATGCAAAGCGGCATCGCCGTTCATTTGGCCAATCTCCTGCACTTTTCCGAGAACCTCGATACATTGCCGGGAAATCTATTGTTTATGGCCAATCCGGATGAGGAGAGTCAGCATTCCGGCATTCTCGCCAGCATTTCAGAGCTGAACCGGCTAAAAAAAGAAAAACAGCTTCACTATCTGGCCGCCATCAATACAGATTTTATTACACCGCTTTACGATGGGGATGAGACAAGATATATTTATACCGGAGCCGCTGGAAAACTGCTTCCTTGCTTTTACATTTACGGCCGTGAAGTCCATGTTGGCGATACACTGGCAGGGATTGACCCGAATTTCATTTCATCTGAAATCACAAGCCGTCTCCACAATAACATTCATCTGGCGGAAAAGGTTGAAGGGGAGTTGGTTCTGCCCCCATCCTGTTTGTATCAGCGTGATAACAAGGAATCCTATAATGTGCAAACGGCTGTCAGCAGCTGCTTGTATTTCAATTGTTTTATTTATGAAAGAACGGCAACGGAGATTATGGATCTTCTTATCGAAGTCACTGAGGAAGCGTGTCATGACGCAGAACAAAAATTATCAGATTATTATGAAGAATACGCAAAAAGAACCAACCTTCCGAGGAAACATTTATCATGGGCCATTCAAGTCTACAGTCTGGAGCAATATTTAGAAAAGCTAAGAAACCGCGGCGTAGATCCCGAGCAGTGTATCGAGCAGGCATTCAAAGCAAATGAGCATCTGGAGCTTCGTATGAGATGCTTTAAGGCAGTCGAAGAGCTTCAAAAGCTTGACCCTGATCAAGGCGCAAAAGTCATTCTATTTTACGCACCTCCTTACCTGCCGCATAACTATTTGAAAGAAGATAGCGCAAGAGATCAGCTTTTGAAGCATGTGATTAAAGAAGCGGCTGACAAAACCGCTGAATCGACAGGCGAAACCTTTGTCTTCAAAAAGTTTTTCCCCTACTTGGCAGACGGCAGTTTCTTATCGCTGCACGAAACCGATGGCGAAATTGATTCCTTTATCAGGAACTTCCCTGGGTGGAATAGGATTGGGACCATTCCGTTCAAGGATATACGCAAGCTGAATATTCCATCCATTAACATGGGCGTGTACGGAAAAGACGGCCATAAATGGACAGAACGAGTCTATAAACCGTACACATTTCACGTATTGCCTGACCTCATTCAACAAACCACTGTTCACCTTTTGCAAAGCTACCGGATGACCATCACGACACAAGAACCGAAGGGAGAAGGATGATGCAGAATCATAAAAATGAATTGCAGCGCAACATGAAAAGCAGGCATTTGTTTATGATTGCCTTGGGAGGGGTGATTGGCACCGGACTGTTTTTAGGCTCCGGCTTTACCATCAGCCAGGCGGGACCGCTCGGTGCCATTGCCGCGTATATCATCGGCGGATTTTTAATGTATCTTGTCATGCTTTGTTTAGGAGAACTGGCTGTTGCCATGCCGGTGGCCGGTTCGTTTCAGGCATACGCCACTAAATTTCTGGGACCGTCGACAGGCTTTATGATCGGCTGGCTGTATTGGTTCAGCTGGGCGAATACAGTAGGCTTGGAGTTGACGTCAGCGGGTATTTTGATGCAAAGGTGGCTGCCCTCCGTGCCAATCTGGATATGGTGTCTCATGTTTGGCATCGTCATCTTTTTGATTAATGCGATGTCGGTCAGAAGCTTTGCCGAAATGGAATTTTGGTTTTCAAGCATCAAAGTGGCAGCGATCGTATTATTTATCGTAATCGGCGGAGCCGCTGTGTTTGGCTTGATTGACTTTAAAGGCGGTCAGGAAACGCCATTTTTGTCTAACTTTATGACGGATAGGGGGCTTTTCCCGAATGGGGTGCTGGCTGTCATGTTTACGCTGGTCATGGTGAACTTCTCCTTTCAGGGGACGGAGCTTGTCGGCATCGCGGCAGGGGAAAGTGAAAATCCGGAAAAAACATTGCCAAAGTCCATCCGAAATGTCATTTGGCGCACACTGTTTTTCTTTGTGCTCGCGATGTTCGTCCTTGTTGCCATTCTACCGTACAAAACGGCAGGGGTGATTGAAAGCCCGTTTGTAGCGGTGCTCGACCAAATTGGCATTCCATTTGCCGCTGATATCATGAACTTTGTCATCTTAACGGCGATTTTATCTGTTGCCAATTCAGGATTGTATGCGGCGTCACGCATGATGTGGTCACTTTCATCAAACCAGATGGGCCCGTCTTTCCTCACCAGGCTGACAAAAAAAGGCGTGCCGATGAATGCCTTGCTGATAACGCTCGGCATTTCAGGCTGTTCCCTGCTGACTAGTGTCATGGCTGCAGAAACGGTGTATTTATGGTGTATCTCAATCTCCGGTATGGTGACAGTTGTCGCGTGGATGTCTATTTGCGCGTCGCAATTTTTCTTTCGCAGACGTTTCCTCGCTGAAGGCGGAAACGTGAATGACCTGGAATTCAGAACGCCTCTTTACCCGCTGGTTCCCATTCTCGGATTTGGCTTATACGCCTGCGTATTGATTAGCCTTATTTTCATTCCCGATCAAAGAATCGGCTTGTACTGCGGTGCCCCGATCATTATTTTCTGCTATGCGTACTACCATCTGAGCATCAAAAAACGCATACATCATCAACCGATAGAAAAAGAACAGACAGAAGCACAATAGAAAAAGCTCTCCGGACTGCCGGAGAGCTTTTTTTAAGCTTAAAATCCTCTGGATTTTAAAATGGAATATACAAATCCATATCGAGATCTAAATGAAAAATATAAAAAATGTTAAGTTTACATTTGAATTGTTAATGATGAAAAAACAATGCTAAACTATAATTCAACTTGATGATAAGAAGATAATGGAAGAGGTGTTTTAAGGGAGAATGAACAGCAAACAAAATCATGACATCGAAACAAAACATCACTTTCCGCTATTTTTAGCACTGGCTTTAACGATGGGAGTATTTGCAGCCGGATCTGAAGAGCTTGTGATCTCGCCGCTGCTGCCGGATTTAGCAAAAGCCTTCAACTCAGATGTCAGCGTCCTTGCGTTATCTATTAGTATTTACGGCGTTATGATTTTTATCGGGGCGCCGCTTCTGGTTCCATTAGGCGATAAATACTCCAGAGAACTGAGTTTACTGGCCGGAATTTTGATCTTTATTATAGGAACAGTGATATGTGCTTTAGCCCAAAATATCTTTTTCTTCTTTTTAGGCCGGGCGCTTTCGGGATTGGCTGCCGGCGCGTTTGTGCCGACCGCTTACGCAGTTGTCGGGGATCGTGTTCCTTATACATACAGGGGCAAGGTGATGGGACTGATCGTGTCAAGCTGGTCGCTGGCACTGATTTTCGGTGTGCCGCTCGGATCATTTATCGGCGGCGTCCTGCATTGGAGATGGACATTTTGGATTTTCGCCTTAATGGGCGTTTTAGTTGTTCTGCTGATCTTGCTTGAAATGCGCCGCCATGCCGAACATAATAATAGCGGCAAGGAAGAAAAAGAAGAAACGGCTGGAACATTCCGGGATGCGTTGAAAGTCCCGCGTGTACCGGTTTATATCACGATCACCTTTTGTAATATGATTGGTTTTTACGGTATGTATTCCTTTTTAGGCTCCTATCTTCAGGACATTTTTACCGGAGGAAACACAGCAGCGGGCTTATTTATCATGATTTACGGCATCGGGTTTTCCATGAGTGTCATTACAGGAAAGGTAGCCGATCGCATCGGAAAAATGCGCTCCCTTTTGATTGCACTGGGGGTCATCAGCGTGCTCCTGGCCTGTTTAGCATATGCGCCGGCATCAATGATTCTGTTAATCGTTAGCCTTTTTATTTGGGGGTTAATGCAAAGCTTAACGGTGACGCTGCTCAGCACCATCTTGAGTGACTGCTCAGAGCGTCATCGCGGGAAAATCATGGCGTTTTACAGCCTCGCCTCGAATCTGGCTGTGACATTAGGCTCTGCTTTGATGGGACCTGTATATGTGGGCTACGGCTATGCAGCTGTCGGATTGATTTGCGCCGCCATTACAGTGCTCGGATTTGTCCTTAGTGTATTCGCATATAAAAAGTACGGCAAGCATGAACAGAAAGCGGATCATTCCTTATCCCAATAAACAAAGTTTCTAAATTCCTATAGTAAAAAACCCTTTCTTAAGGGTTTTTTTGTTTGTATGGGAACAATTATCAATATTTTCTAAAAACATTGACAGTTCGATTGACGCTGGATAAAATTTACTTAAAATTTTAAAAGATTGGTTGGTGCTCATGATTATATTGGATAATAGCATTCAGACAAAAAACAGAACTGATTCACTATCCAAACTGATTACAGTCAACACGCTCGGCCCTGAGGGGACAAGCAGTGAGTACGCAGCAAAACATTTCATCTCCAATTTTACTCTTCTACAGGGGCTGAACAGTAAATTGTCCTTGCATGATACATTTGAATCTTGCATTGAAAGAACGCTTCAAAGCCCGCTGGAATATACCATCGTCCCACACGCTTACGACGGCATTAAGCATTTCTACATGAGGCCGGATTTGCAGCTTTTGCAGATCTTCAGGTGCGATACACCGATGTACGGCCTGGCTGTTCGTCCTGGTTTTGAATACAGCCACGATATGCTTGATTCATCAATTATTGTTTCACATCCATCACCTATTAATTTAATAAAATATTTTACCCGCAAAGATGTACGTTTCAAACTAGTTAATTCGACCAGTCAAGCTGCAAGAAAAGTAAAAGAGGGCCTGTATGACATTGCCTTAACCAATGAGCTTGCACGGCAAAAGTACGGGCTCACATTTGTGACAACATTTAAAAGCATTCCTATGAGCTGGTCATTATTCGGAAAAGGAGACATTAATGATGAAAACTAAAGAAGACATGCAGGAGCTATATTTCCCGACACCGAAATTAATAGAATGGGAAAACGGAGTGAGACAGTATTCCACCGTGCGAGGTGATACTGAAGTATTAATGTCTTACGTCCCGCCGCATACCAACGTTGATCCCCATCAGCATAAGGAAGTCCAAATCGGCATGGTCGTTTCAGGCGAGCTGATGATGACGGTCGGAGATGTGACGAGAAAAATGACGGCCTTGGAATCTGCCTACATCGCGCCTCCGCATGTGCCTCATGGGGCAAGAAACGACACAGACCAAGAAGTCATTGCCATTGATATCAAGCGGCTGAAAGCTGATGAAACATATACAAGTCCTGAGGACTATTTTTTGGATATTTTTAAAACAAGAGATCTATTGCCTGGCATGGAAGTCACGTTCTTTGTTGAGGACTGGGTGGAAATCATGCTGGCCAAAATCCCTGGAAATGGCGGAGAAATGCCTTTCCATAAACATCGGAATGAGCAAATCGGCATTTGCATCGGCGGCGGTTACGACATGACGGTCGAAGGCTGTACAGTCGAGATGAAATTCGGCACAGCCTATTTCTGTGAGCCTCGGGAAGACCACGGCGCCATCAACCGTTCAGAAAAGGAATCAAAATCGATTAATATCTTCTTCCCGCCGCGCTACAACAGAGCAAAATCAAAAAAAATAAAGGCGGATCAATAATCATGAACCTCATCGATAAAACTGTCCTCATAACAGGAGGCGCATCAGGCATTGGTTATGCTGCAGTCCAAGCTTTTTTGGGCCAGCAGGCAAATGTGGTTGTGGCGGACATTGACGAGGCTCAGGGAATAGCAATGATCCGGAAAGAAAATAATGACAGGCTGCACTTTATACGAACGGACATCACAGACGAAGCTGCCTGTCAGCAAGCTGTTCAATCGGCGATCGATACTTTTGGAGGGTTGGATGTATTAATTAATAATGCGGGCATCGAAATCGTTGCGCCCATCCATGAGATGGAGCTCAGCGATTGGAACAAGGTCCTGCAAGTCAATTTGACCGGCACGTTTTTAATGAGCAAACACGCACTCAAGCATATGCTTGCTGCCGGCAAGGGCAACATCATAAATACGTGTTCTGTCGGCGGGCTTGTGGCATGGCCTGATATTCCTGCCTATAACGCCAGCAAAGGAGGCGTTTTGCAGCTGACACGGTCAATGGCCGTTGATTATGCGAAACATCAAATTCGCGTCAACTGCGTATGCCCAGGGATTATCGACACACCGCTAAATGAAAAATCATTCCTTGAAAATAATGAAGGCACACTAGAAGAGATCAAAAAAGAAAAGGCAAAGGTAAATCCGCTGCTGAGGCTTGGGAAACCTGAAGAAATTGCAAACGTGATGCTGTTTTTAGCCTCAGATTTATCTAGTTATATGACCGGAAGCGCCATCACCGCAGACGGAGGATACACCGCACAATAGAGAAGGAGTGTTTTACATATGGAGAGAAAAACAGTATTGGTCATCGCTGATCTTGGAGGCTGCCCGCCGCACATGTTTTATAAAAGCGCTGCTGAAAAATATAACCTGGTCAGCTTTATTCCAAGACCTTTTGCAATTACAGCCTCTCATGCAGCACTGATTGAAAAATACTCGGTCGCGGTTATAAAAGATAAAGACTATTTTCAGAGCTTAGCTGATTTTGAACATCCGGATTCTATTTATTGGGCGCATGAGGATCATGACAAGCCTGAAGAAGAGGTCGTCGAGCAAATTGTCAAGGTTGCCGAAATGTTTGAAGCGGATGCCATCACGACAAACAATGAATTATTCATTGCCCCGATGGCAAAAGCCTGTGAACGTCTGGGCCTGAGGGGTGCCGGCGTGCAGGCTGCCGAAAATGCCAGAGATAAAAATAAAATGAGAGACGCTTTTAATAAGGCTGGAGTCAAATCAATTAAAAACAAACGGGTTACCACTCTTGAAGATTTCCGTGCTGCACTTGAAGAGATCGGCACACCTCTTATCTTAAAGCCTACATACTTAGCGAGTTCAATCGGCGTAACGCTGATTACGGACACTGAGACGGCAGAAGATGAATTTAACAGAGTTAATGATTACCTGAAATCAATTAACGTGCCAAAGGCGGTCACATTTGAAGCGCCGTTTATTGCTGAAGAATTTTTACAGGGTGAGTACGGAGACTGGTATCAAACAGAAGGGTATTCCGACTATATCAGCATAGAAGGCATCATGGCTGATGGTGAGTATTTCCCGATCGCCATTCATGACAAAACGCCTCAAATCGGATTTACAGAAACATCACACATTACGCCGTCCATTCTGGATGAAGAGGCGAAAAAGAAAATTGTCGAAGCTTCCAAAAAGGCAAATGAAGGGCTTGGACTGCAAAACTGCGCAACACATACAGAGATCAAGCTAATGAAAAACAGGGAACCGGGTTTAATAGAATCAGCAGCCAGATTCGCCGGCTGGAATATGATCCCTAATATTAAAAAGGTCTTCGGCGTCGACATGGCGCAATTATTATTAGACGTTCTCTGTTTTGGAAAAGACGCCGATCTGCCGGACGGATTATTAGATCAAGAGCCTTATTATGTTGCCGACTGCCATTTGTATCCGCAGCACTTCAAACAAAATGGGCAGATCCCTGAAACTGCTGAGGATTTGGTCATTGAAGCGATCGATATTCCGGACGGACTCTTAAAGGGTGATACTGAAATCGTTTCTTTTTCGGCTGCAGCACCAGGCACATCAGTTGATTTGACACTGTTTGAAGCTTTCAATTCCATCGCTGCATTTGAACTGAAAGGCAGCAATTCACAGGATGTGGCTGAATCAATCAGACAAATTCAGCAGCATGCAAAGCTGACGGCAAAGTATGTGCTGCCAGTATGAAACATCTGAAGCCAAACTCTAAATACTTGCTATACGGGCAGGCGCTATCGTTTATGGGAGACTATTGTGTTCTCCCTGCCCTGCTCATTTTGTCTACATATTATCATGATTATTGGGTGACATCGGGGGTCATCGTGGTCAGAAGCATTCCAATGGTGTTCCAACCATTTTTGGGGGTTCTGGTCGACCGGTTAGACAGAATTAAGATCATGCTGTGGACGGATATCATCAGAGGCATCATCTTTTTGGGGCTCACATTTCTTCCAAAAGGCGAGTATCCGCTGATTTTTCTGGCTCTGCTGTTTATATCCTATGGGAGCGGTGTGTTTTTTAATCCGGCCCGTCTCGCTGTCATGTCATCCTTGGAATCAGATATTAAAAGCATCAACACGTTATTTGCAAAAGCGACGACCATCTCGATTATCGTTGGGGCAGCTGCCGGAGGGCTTTTTCTGTTAGGCGGATCTGTAGAGCTGGCTGTTGCTTTTAACGGTGTGACGTACTTGATTTCGGCCTTTTTTATCAGCCTCATTAAGCTGCAATTTGTGCCGATTCAATCTGAAAACATAAAAGAGGCCTTCCAGTCTTTTAAAGAAGGTCTCAAGGAAATCAAAACCAATGCTTTCGTATTAAACGCCATGTTTACGATGATTACAATGGCTTTGCTGTGGGGGATTGTGTACAGCTATTTTCCGATTGTCAGCCGCTTTCTGGGTGATGGGGAAATCGGCAACTTTATTCTCACGTTCTGCATCGGCTTCGGCGGCTTCATCGGAGCGGCGCTTGTCAGCAAATGGGGCTTTAACAACAATAGAGGCCTGACGTACTTTGCCGTTTTGTCCATTGTCTCGCTGGCGCTGTTTTTATTCACGCCGATCTTCGCTGTCTCTGTCATCGCCGCTATCCTCTTTTTCATCGCGATGGAATATGGGGAAGTGCTCGCAAAGGTGAAGGTTCAGGAGAACGCGGCAAACCAGATCCAAGGGCGCATTTTTTCGGTGGCGGAAGCGTCGATCGGGTTATGCATTTCTGTTGGTTCAATGTTAATCAACGTCTTAAACGCTCCGGTCATTATGGGGCTGATTGTTGTGATCGTAAGCGGATTGTTTTTGCATACGAAGCTCGTCAACAAATCGTTTTTGGAACGGGATAACAAAACGGAGCAAAAAGGAGTCTTTTAGATGGAAATAACACCGTCCGACGTCATCAAGACACTGCCAAGGCAAGAGTTTTCTCTCGTTTTTCAAAAGGTGAAGGAATTGGAAAAAACGGGTGCGCACATCATTAATCTCGGACAGGGAAACCCTGACCTTCCCACTCCGCCGCATATTGTGGAGGCTTTGAGGGAGGCGTCTCTAAACCCTTCGTTTCACGGATACGGCCCATTCAGAGGTTATCCTTTTTTGAAGGAAGCCATCGCTGCTTTCTATAAAAGAGAATATGGGGTGTCAGTCAATCCTGAAACAGAAGTTGCGCTCTTCGGGGGCGGGAAAGCCGGCTTGTATGTGCTGACACAATGCCTGCTCAATCCGGGAGACATCGCCTTGGTTCCAAATCCGGGCTACCCTGAATACTTATCAGGGATTACGATGGCGCGGGCTGAGCTTCACGAAATGCCGCTGTATGAGGAAAATGGCTATCTGCCGGATTTTGAAAAGATTGATCCTGCTGTGCTGGATAAAGCGAAGCTCATGTTTTTAAACTATCCGAATAACCCGACGGGAGCTGTGGCTGATTCGGCTTTTTATGCCAAAGCGGCTGCTTTTGCGAAAGAGCATAACATCCATTTGATTCATGATTTTGCATACGGCGCGTTTGAGTTCGATAAAAAACCGGCCAGCTTTCTTGAGGCAGAGGACGCCAAAGCTGTCGGAGCAGAGCTTTATTCATTTTCAAAAACATTTAACATGGCCGGCTGGAGAATGGCGTTTGCGGTCGGAAATGAAAAGATCATTCAGGCCGTCAATGAATTTCAGGATCATGTATTTGTCGGCATGTTCGGAGGATTGCAGCATGCGGCGAGCGCAGCGCTTTCGGGAGATCCGAAGCAAACGGAATCCTTGAAACGAGTCTACGAGGAACGAATTGACTTTTTTACGGAGCTGTGTGAAAAGGAACTGGGCTGGGAGATGGAAAAGCCAAAAGGAACCTTTTACGTATGGGCTGAAATTCCGAAAACGTTTGAAACATCTTACCAATTCTCTGATTATTTGCTAAAGCATGCCCATGTTGTTGTCACACCGGGCGAAATATTTGGGAGCAACGGAAGAAGGCATGTCAGAATATCAATGGTGTCGAAGCAGGAGGATCTGCGGGAATTTGTCATGCGGATTCAAAAGCTGAACCTGCCGTTTGCATCATTACAAGAAGTATCCCGCTAAAAGCGGGATTTTTTTATATGCTTTTCATGCTTCCGCCGTCAGCAGAAATTTGCTGGCCCGTGATGTAGGAGGCTTCCTCAGAGGCGAGAAACGCTGCAAGCGCTGCGGTTTCTTCAGCTGATCCAACCCGTTTCATCGGAATCCCGGAAGCGACCTGTTCCTCTGCTTCCTGTTTGGATATGCTGTTCTTTTTCATTACATTTTCCACAAATTGATGGTAACGGTCTGTAGCGATAAAACCAGGATTCAGGCAGTTGACAGTAATGTTGTGAGGAGCAAGCTGGATGGAAATATTTTTACTGGCGTTAATTAAAGCGGCATTCATCATACTGTTTGTGAACATATTGGCGCCGGGTTCTTTCCACAGATTTCCGACAATGTTGATGATTCTGCCAAACTCATTTTGTTTCATCAGTGAGGCAGCACGCTTGATAGCGTCAATATAGGCAACGGTCTTTTGTGTGAACGTTGCCGTCATATCCTCTATATTGCAGTTCTCAAATGTGTCAGGCGCGCCGCCCGGGATATTATTAATCAGAACATCAAGCCGTCTGCATCGAGATTCGATTTCTTGAAAGATGCCGGCTCTTGTATGCTGGTCAGACATATCGCCTGCAAGGACAATGACGCTCGTCTCAGGATGCTTGGCCAAAATGTCTTGTTTGACAGGTTCAATATTATCCAATTTTCGTGAATTAATGACAAGAGAAAAATGCTGATCTGCTAATTTCAGAGCGATTGCTTTCCCGATTCCCTGACTGGCTCCCATAATAAATGCGGTTCGTTTTGACAAATAACTGCACCCCTTTGAAAAAAATGGATTATTATCTACATCGTAAGAAAAAACGAAGAAAATAGCAAATTTTATTTAAATTCTGATAAAGGAGGATTGAAAAACTCCCGCCGATTTGGGCGGGAGAGATGTTATACATATAGGAATTGAGGAAGTGTATCAAGCGAAAGGTGGTTGCCGACAAAAAATGAACCGAATTCGCCGTAGCGAGCGCTGACTTCGTCAAAACGCATTTCATACACAAGCTTTTTGAATTGAAGCACATCATCACTGAATAATGTCACGCCCCACTCGTAATCGTCAAAGCCGACGGAGCCGGTGATGATCTGTTTGACTTTGCCTGCATAGCTGCGGCCGATTAAGCCATGGCTTCTCATCAAGTTTCTGCGTTCCTCCATTGAAAGCATGTACCAGTTGTCGTTGCCGGATCTTCTTTTATCCATTGGATAGAAGCATACATATTTGGATTCCGGCAGTTCAGGGTAAAGGCGTGCACGCACATGCGGATTTTCGTAAGGGTCGCCGTCGCCGCTTGCCAAGTAGTTGCTCAGCTCTACCACTGATACGTAGGAGTAGGCCGGAATGGTGAACTCAGCGATTCTTGATTTGTTGAATTCAAGCTCAATTTGATTTAATTCTTCCATTGTAGGGCGAAGAATCATCAGCATAAAATCAGCTTTTTGGCCGACGATGCTGTAAAGAGCCTGCGATCCTTTTCCTTCTTTTTGAACTGCGCCCCATTTTTCAAGCAGCCCGGTGAATTCATGTATGATCGATTGGCGCTCATCGCTGGACAGCAGCTTCCAGGAAGTCCAATCCATTGTGCGGAAATCATGAAGCGCATACCAGCCGTCAAGCGTTTTTGCCGCTTCGTTTGTCATTTGCTGTTCACTCATTTATCTTCACTCCTATTATCTTTTCATGATTGCCTTCACTATACCATAGTTTATCCGATTCTACTGTGGAGAAACCTTGAACATCCCTTCCGTATAACTCCATAAAAATAGAGGAACCTATAAGGGAAGATTGAGTCACTTAAATTAGTTAGAAAAATAAGATTTTTTCATGAAAGCGCTATAATGAAAGTTGGCTGTTTGAATTTGATTGGAAGAAGAGTATGCTAGTAAAAGAAAGCGTTTTTGTAACTTTTTGAGGAGGTTTTATTGTGGCAGATTTATTTTCAACAGTGCAAGAAAAAGTAGCTGGAAAAGACGTTAACATTGTATTTCCTGAAGGCTTAGACGAGCGTATTTTAGAAGCGGTCAGCAAGCTTGCAGGAAACAAAGTGCTGAATCCGATTGTGATCGGCAATGAAAATGAGATCCAAGCAAAAGCAAAAGAATTGAACCTTACGCTGGATGGCGTTAAGGTTTATGATCCTCATACATATGAAGGCATGGAAGACCTTGTACAAGCATTCGTAGAACGCCGTAAAGGCAAAGCGACTGAGGAACAGGCCCGTAAAGCTTTATTAGACGAGAACTACTTCGGTACAATGCTGGTGTACAAAGGCCTTGCAGACGGACTTGTAAGCGGAGCGGCTCACTCAACAGCCGACACTGTCCGCCCGGCTCTTCAAATCATCAAAACAAAAGAAGGCGTGAAAAAGACTTCCGGCGTGTTCATCATGGCTCGCGGAGAAGAGCAATACGTATTCGCGGATTGCGCGATCAACATTGCGCCTGACAGCCAAGATCTTGCCGAGATTGCGATCGAAAGTGCCAATACGGCAAAAATGTTCGACATTGAGCCTCGCGTGGCAATGCTCAGCTTCTCTACAAAAGGCTCAGCAAAATCTGATGAAACAGAAAAAGTAGCGGATGCTGTGAAAATCGCGAAAGAAAAAGCGCCTGAACTCACACTTGACGGCGAGTTCCAATTCGATGCTGCATTTGTTCCAGCTGTAGCTGAGAAAAAAGCGCCGGATTCCGAGATCAAAGGGGACGCTAACGTATTCGTATTCCCAAGCCTTGAAGCAGGAAACATCGGCTATAAAATCGCTCAGCGTTTGGGCAACTTTGAAGCGGTAGGACCAATCCTGCAAGGTTTAAATATGCCTGTAAACGACCTTTCAAGAGGATGTAACGCTGAAGATGTTTACAATCTCGCATTAATTACAGCGGCGCAAGCACTGTAATAACAATGAAGACGGTGGCAGCTCTCTTTCGGAGGGCTGCCTTTTTTTCGCCGGTATAGCCTGCTTTACCAGGATCTATGATATGAGTACAATAAAGAAAACTGATGATTACCATATATTTTATGAATGACAGGGGTGGGGTTTTTGTATTATGACGTGCTGAAAACGTTTATAGCGGTAGTAGAAGAAAAAAACTTCACAAAAGCGGCGGAAAAGCTGATGATCTCCCAGCCCAGCGTCAGTCTGCATATCAAAAATCTTGAGAAAGAATTTCAAACGGCTCTCCTGAACCGGTCACCAAAACACTTTACGACAACGCCGACAGGGGACATTTTATATCAGAGAGCAAAGCAAATGGTATTTCTTTACGAGCAAGCCAAGGCAGAAATCTACGCACATCATCACTATGTCAAAGGCAAATTGAAAATAGCTGCCAGCTTTACAATTGGAGAGTATATTCTTCCGCCACTTTTGGCCCAGCTGCAAAAGCTGTATCCAGAGCTGAATCTCGATGTCATGATCGGTAATACAGAGGAGGTCAGCGAGCGTGTGCGGATGCTTCAGGCTGATATCGGGCTGATTGAAGGACATACAAACGAGAATGAACTGGAAATTGAACCGTTCATGGAGGATGAAATGTGCATTGCCGCGCCAAATCAGCATCCGCTGTCTGGACGGAGCGATATTTCGATCAGTGAATTGCAAAACGAAGCATGGGTGTCTAGGGAAAAAGGCTCCGGGACGAGGGAATATCTTGATCATGTGCTCAGCTCGAACGGACTGAGGCCGAAATCAATGTTCACCATCAGCAGCAATCAAGGTGTAAAAGAAGCGGTGATCAATGGCATGGGGCTGTCGGTTCTATCCAGAAGCGTGCTGCATAAGGATTTGCTCCATCGTGAAATTTCAGTTCTCCATATAAAAGATTTCTCGTTAAAGCGCAAGCTGTCTTACATCCATTCTCCTCTCATGGAGAATACAAAAAATAAAGAAATTTTCATTACGATGCTGAAAAGCAATTATCAATCACAGCGGCTGAAATGATATAATAGTTTTCGTTCATAAGCCTAACATGAAAGGGACTTACATAGATGGCAAACCAACCGATTGATTTACTGAAGCAGCCGACATGGAGAGTCATTGACCAATCCAGTCTCGGCCCTTTATTTGATGCGAAGCAATCCTTCGCAATGGATGATACGCTGTGCATGTCCGTCGGAAAAGGCGTGTCGCCGGCGACAGCGCGCTCATGGGTTCACCACGATACAATTGTCCTTGGAATACAGGATACACGCCTCCCGTTTTTGCAGGACGGCATCTCCTTGCTGGAGAACGAAGGCTACCGTGTAATCGTACGCAATTCCGGCGGTCTAGCTGTCGTTTTGGATGAAGGTGTTTTAAATCTTTCGCTCATATTCGAAGATGAAAAGAAAGGCATCGATATAGACAAAGGATATGAAGCGATGGTTGAGCTGATGAGACGGATGTTGAAGCCATACAAAGCAAAGATCGAAGCCTATGAAATTGAAGGGTCTTATTGTCCCGGCAGCTATGACCTCAGCATAAATGGCAAAAAATTCGCAGGCATCTCTCAAAGACGAGTTCGCGGCGGAGTTGCTGTTCAAATTTATCTTTGCGCGGATAAAAGCGGCAGTGAAAGGGCCGACTTGATCAGACGGTTCTACCAAGCGGCGCTGAAGGACAAACGAAACGATAAAAAAGGCGTGTATCCGGAAATACGTCCGGAAACGATGGCGTCCTTAAGCGAGCTTCTGCAGACAGACATCTCCGTACAAGACTTAATGTTCGCTCTATTGACGGAATTAAAAGCGTTGAGCACCCATCTTTACTCAGCCGGACTGTCCATTGATGAGGAAATGGAATTTGAGAAAAACCTCGTCCGGATGGCTGAGCGGAATGCAAAGGTATTTGGGTGAACGTTCTTCGCATGCCAGCCGTTTCCGGCCGGCATGCATTTTTATTTTAATCGGCATTTTATCCCCAACAATCTTATTTTCAGATAAATCCTTCTTGCATGCAGATAACCCTGACAAAAAGAAAAACGATAAAATGAAGTCAGCATCCATATACAAAGGAGAGAGGCAGATGAAGGGGAATTTTTACAGCCTGTTTGTGCTGCTCGCGGCTTTTTTCTGGGGGACAACGGGAACCGTTCAGGCATTGGCTCCAGAAAGCGCTACACCGCTGGCATTTGGAGCGTTCAGGTTATTAATAGGGGGAAGTGCCATGCTGCTTGCGGTTTGGATCAGCCGGGAGCTTCACGTGAAAAATTGGTCATGGCCGCTCGTATTATCCGCTGCAGTTTGTATGGCGTGTTACCAGCCCCTGTTTTTCACAGCTGTTAAAGAAACCGGAATCGCAGTGGGAACGGTGATTGCCATCGGCAGCGCGCCTGTTATTGCCGGGAGCCTGGAGTGGGCGGTATTGAAAAAACGTCCGCGAAACTCCTGGTGGATCGCGACTGTGCTGGCTTTGGCGGGCTGCTGGATTCTGTTTTCCGACGGGTCCAATGTTCGGATTGATGCGGGTGGTGTTCTTATGGCACTTGGAGCGGGTGCTTCTTTTGCGGGCTATACGCTAATCAGTAAATGGATGATGAAAACTCAGCCTCCGCGAGCTACATCTGCCGTTGTTTTTATGATTAGCGCCATCTTGCTGACGCCGCTATTATGGCAGTCAGATATCTCGTGGATATTGACCCCCAGAGGAATGGGAACGAGCCTTTACATCGGGTTAATTGCAACATGTGCCGCTTACTTTTTGTTTGTGAAAGGGCTTACCGGTGTTCCGGCCTCAGCGGCGGTCACGCTGTCTTTGGCTGAGCCGCTGACGGCCTCATTGCTGGGTGTGTTTTTCATAGGAGAAATGCTTTCACTTTCCTCATGGCTTGGCATTGCGCTGATGATGCTGGGGCTGCTGGTCATTTCCGCTGCGCCTCGGAAACAAAAAACGGCCGAGGCGGCTCACATGTCTTAATAGATTCGCATAAGTTTGGCCTCATTTTACAAGAATAGCGGAGCCAGCTGCAAAATAATAAAATCCTCTTTTCTCAATGGAAAAGGGGATTTTGCACATGGAGAAAATCCCAAAATCAGCTGCTGTTTTGGGATTTTTCTAACTTATTCTGCCATTTTTTCTAAATTGCCGTTCCGGTCCATTTTGAAGGACGGAGAGGCATGTTCATCTTCTTCAAATAAAACTAGCTTTCTGGCTCTATTCATAATTTTCACCAAGGTTTCATAATCTTCTTGGATTGTTTTTTGGTCTTTTTCAAGCTTTTGAACTTCAGCCTCAAGCTGTTCCGTTTTGCTTTGCAATTCCTGATTTTCTTTCTTTAAACGTTCATTTTCCATTTTTAATGCTGATGATTGCTCGTGATTGCCTTCGTAATTCTGCAGGAAGCGGATCACATCATTCATCGTCATCTCAGGTGCCGCTGCAGGCGTTTGAGGAGACAATAAGTGTGATAGACTAGCTAACTCTTCCTTAAAGCTTTCATCCACAAAAGGCATATGTTCGCCTGACATTAAAGGCTGCTGCTCCTTTTCGACAGCTGGCGCATCCGTTTTGGCCGGTTCCTCCGCGGCGGTTTCTTGTATGATTTCAGGATCAACCGCAGGAGGCTGATATAATAGTCTTTTTTTTGCAGGCTGCCCGTTTCCGAGCGCTCTCATCCGCTGTTTTCGCTGTTTTTTCGCAAGCTGAAGCGCTTTTTCATATTGATGGCGGACGACTGCATTCCATCTGAATCCGCAGGCTGCAGATGTCCGGTTTAATTTATCGCCGACTTCTTCAAAGGCGTTCAGCTGAGTGCTGCCCTCCCTCACATGCCGAAGCACTGTTTCGGCTAAAAGCAGATCATTTTCCTCTGACCAAGCGTCTTGTCGCTGTTTTGTCATTTATCTCAACTCCCATTTTTCTTTTCATGGTATTAGAATGTCCAGTTTGGAAAATATTTATACAAGTTGGCTGAAAGAATAGGAGATACGAAGGGTGGAGCGGCTTGCAGGAACAGTCGAATCCTTGTAAAATGAAGAGTGATGTGATTTTTTTGAAAAGCAATTTTAGGTTATTCACATAGATGAACATAGAAATGAAGGGAAGCGTACGTCATGGCTAATGAATTTCGAGTGTGTGATGATTGCCAAGCCACTAATATCAAAACTTTGCTGCCGCGTTTAAAAGAAGTGGACCCTGATGCAAAGGTTGAGATTGGATGCCAATCTTATTGCGGGCCCGGACGGAAAAAATCATTTGCATTTGTGAACAATCGCCCGCTGTCAGCTCCGACAGAGGATGAGCTGATTGAAAAAGTAAAAAAGAAAATTAAAAAGTAAAAACATATTTTTACATAGCCTCGGCCCTCAGGTCAGGCTTTTTTGCTTCACATCATGTGTTTTTCTTAAAGGTGGAACAAATCGCCGGGCAAATTCAAGGATGTTTTCAAAGAATAGAGTCGATATAATAGAAACACGGCTAAAAAAAAGAGGGAATGACGATGGCGTATCCAAATGGAAAATTATCAGAAGAAAAAGTGTTTAAAGATCCGGTGCACCGCTATGTTCATGTACGGGACAAGCTGATATGGGATTTGATCGGAACCCGTGAATTTCAGCGTCTTCGCAGAATTAAGCAGCTCGGCACGACGTATTTGACGTTCCATGGCGCTGAGCACAGCCGGTTTAACCATTCTCTTGGTGTCTATGAAATTGTGAGGAGAATGGTTGATGACGTCTTTAAAGGCCGCTCTGAATGGGATGACAGTGAGCGCGAACTCTGTCTGGCCGCGGCGCTGCTTCATGACCTCGGGCACGGGCCGTTCTCGCATTCATTTGAAAAAGTCTTTCACCTTGATCACGAAGATTTTACAAGAGCAATCATATTGGGGGACACAGAGGTCAACCAGGTGCTCAGAAAGGTGAGTCCGGGTTTCCCGCAGGATGTTGCTGAAGTCATTGCCAAAACATATAAAAACAAGCAAGTGGTCAGCCTGATTTCGAGTCAGATAGACGCAGACCGCATGGATTACCTGCAGCGCGACGCTTATTATACGGGCGTCAGCTACGGCCATTTTGATATGGAGCGGATTCTTCGGGTGATGCGCCCGCGCGAGGATCAGATCGTCATTAAAGAAAGCGGGATGCACGCTGTCGAAGACTATATTATGAGCCGCTACCAAATGTACTGGCAGGTGTATTTCCATCCTGTGACAAGAAGCGCAGAGGTTATTTTAACGAAGATTCTTCACAGGGCTAAGCAGCTGCACGATGAAGGCTATGTTTTCACTCACGCTCCGGTTCATTTTTATTCTATCTTTGAAGGGAAATTGACACTGGAGGATTATGTAAAGCTGGATGAATCTATTATTTTGTATTACTTCCAGGCCTGGGAGGATGAAGAAGATCCGATTTTATCCGATTTGTGCCGCAGATTCATTAACCGCCAGCTGTTCCAATACGTTGAATTCAATCCTAACGAAGAAATGTCGGCATATTTTGAGCTGACTTCATTGTTCAAAGAGGCGGGAATTGATCCGAGCTATTATTTGGTCGTCGATTCTTCTTCAGATCTGCCATACGATTTTTACCGTCCGGGAGAGGAAGAGGAGCGTCTGCCGATCCATCTCTTGACGCAAAACGGCCACATTAAAGAGCTGTCCAGACAGTCAGCTATTGTGGAATCCATCTCCGGGAAACGGCGGACGGATCACAAGCTGTACTACCCGAAGGATCTGATTTGTGACGGGTCTGAACATCCGGAAGCGAAAATGAAAATCCGGCAGCTGCTGGGACTGACATAGAAATTGGAAAGAAGGAAAAAGGAGATGTCGGGAATTTGTTGAAAGAACATGCAAAACTGATGAAGGTGTTCTCGGATTCTGGAGAAATCATCGGGCGAAAGAAGCTGCAGAAAATGATTTATATCGCAAAGAAAATGCAGTTTCCTTTCTATGAGAAATATGATTTTCACTTTTACGGACCGTATTCAGAGGAACTGACGCTCCAAATTGAAGAGCTGTGCAACCTTGGATTTCTGCATGAGGTGAAGGAAAAAAAAGGCGGCTACTTTCAATACCGTTATTCGCTGACTGAGACAGGCTCTGCGTTTTTAGACCATGCTGATCTGGATATGCCGGATATCAAAGATTATATCGACAGTGTAAACAGCCGTTCATCACGGTTTTTAGAACTGGTCTCCACGATCCTTTACTTTGACGGGCTTGAGGCCGAAGAGAAGAAAGAAAAAGTCTTTACAATCAAAAGCAAGCAAAAATATACAAATGAAGAATATGACGAAGCGCTTCAATACATAGAAGAACTGAAGCAGATTTGTTAACCATACGAAGCAAAAGAAATGATCCGTTTCTTTTGCTTTTTTTATTGACAAAAGCTGCTAATGGATCTATTGTGGATAATAGTTATCTATAATGAAACAGGAGTGAATATGATGAAAATGAAATCAGGGATGGAGCAGGCGGTTTCCGTGCTGCTGTTACTGTCACGGCTGCCCGTACAGGCTTCTTTAACGTCAGAGGCCATCAGCCAGCGTTTGCGCGTGTCTCCGTCTTATTTGAAGAAGCTGATGAGGACTTTGGTTCAAGCCGGCCTGGCAGAATCCATCCCGGGGACGAAGGGCGGTTTTACCCTTGCGAAGCCTTTGACGGACATGACGCTCTATGATGTTTATCAAGCGGTCGAGGGCAGAGGTACGATGTATCAGGGGAAAGGCCTGCTGCAATCCGTATTCGAGGGTGAAAGTCACTGTGTGCTGGAGACAGTCATGGGGGAAATCGAGGAGAAATGGGCCAATCTCATGAGAGAAGAATCTTTACAGCATGTCATGGACAGAGTTGGGGAATTGTATGATCTTGAAAAAATAGATGATTGGGTAAACGGGCAATTGAAGGGGCAATTCCAATGAAGCACAGCGGGCATCTGCAAAAATCTTCTGAATCATCAACAAGCATGTCTGTGCTAATCGTGCTCGCTCTTGGTTTTCTCATGGCTACTCTTGATGTAACCGTTGTAAATGTGGCGATGGCTGATATGCAAAACGCTCTTTCGATGTCACTTTCAGGTGTGACGTGGGTTGTGGACGGATACATCCTTACGTTTGCGTCGCTTTTGCTGGCGGGCGGAGCCTTGGCTGACCGTTTCGGCTCGAAGGCAATATATATATTGGGCTTAGCCGTTTTTGTTCTGGCCTCCTGTCTTTGTGCTGTATCGATCAATGGCGAGATGCTGATTGCCGGACGCCTCATACAGGGAATAGGTGCGGCTTTGTTTATGCCAAGCTCACTCAGCCTTTTGGCTGCCTCTTACCCTGATGAGCGGGTGCGCACGCGAATGTTTGGACTGTGGGCCGCACTTGTTTCCACGGCTTCAGGCCTTGGGCCTTTTATTGGGGGTGTGCTGGTGCAGTTGGCGGGCTGGCAGAGTATTTTTCTGATCAATGTGCCGTTAGGGGCTGCTGCGCTCATTTTAGCTTACCAAATACTCGACCGCGTACCGGGAAAAAGCAGCCGCATAAATATCACGGGGCATCTGCTTGGAATGGCGGCTCTCGGTTTTCTTTCCTTTGCATTGATACAGGGACCTTCTGCAGGCTGGCGCTCGTCTGTGATTCTCGGTGCATTCGCGGGCGCAATTTTGGCATTTGTGCTGTTTTTGCTGCGGGAATTCTCTGCGGAAACACCCATTCTGCCGGCATCTTTATTAAAAAATGGACGTTTTTCAGCTGCCCAATTCATCGGGTTTCTGTTGAACTTCGCCCTTTTCGGCGGCATGTTTATGCTGAGCCTTTTTTTGCAGGAAGCAAGAGGCGCAAGCTCCTTTATGGCTGGCGTTGAGCTGCTGCCGATGATGGCAGTCTTCGTGATCGGAAATCTGCTGTTTGCCCGTCTGGCGAACCAGTGTGAAGCAGGACAGCTTATGTTTATGTCAATCGCGGTCAGCTGTATTATTGCACTGCTATTATTTGTTCTGGTTTCTCCAGATTTTCCATATTGGCAGCTGGCGGTTTTGATGTCTGTCATGAACCTTGGCACCGGTATTGCGGTTCCTGCCATGACAACTGTGATCATGCAGGCTGCCGGACCAAAGCATGCGAATATCGCGGGTGCGGCCTTGAATGCTAACCGGCAAATCGGAGCCTTGGTCGGCGTAGCGGTTTCCGGAGTGATCATTCATCTGTCCGCCACTTGGTACACCGGAGCCGGGTTTACGTTTTTGATGATGGGAGCGGCGTACAGCCTCTCCGCATTGCTTGTATGGCTATTTCTGTCCGTTCATAACGGGACTGCCGCGTCAGAAAAAATGTAAATCACAGATTGCGCTTTGTGGGAATATATAGTAAGATATAAAAAATTATTGAAACAACAGGCACTGATAAGGACATGAGATGCTTTTTACGGTTTCCAGAGAGGGAAGGACAGCTGAGATCTTCCTAACGCAGGGAAAGCAGCTTACCGCCTTTGAGCCGTATCGGGGAAATCAAGTATCCGATACCGTCATGCTGCGTTACAGCACCGAGCCGGCAACATAGCGTTTGTCGGGAATTTGGGTGGAACCACGGATATAAACACATTCGTCCCTTTTAGAGGGATGGGTGTGTTTTTTTATTTGAATTGAATACATGTGAAGAAAAGGACATGAATGAT
>NZ_JALAMO010000007.1:50180-184692 GCF_026790065.1 Bacillus sp. N13C7
TTGGAGCAGCATTGGGGAACTGAAGTATCCAATGCCGTCTATGCTGCGTTACAGCACCGAGCCGACAATATATCGTTTGTCGGGAACTTGGGTGGAACCACGGGTCATCACACACTCGTCCCTTTCAGCGGGACGGGTGTGTTTTTTTATATATAACGATTGATAAGGAGTGTTTTAAAAATGAGTAAACAAGTGCACATTCAGCTTCCGGACGGTCAGATGAAGGACTTTCCGAAAGGCATCACTATCAAAGAAGCGGCTGGTTCTATCAGTTCCAGCCTGCAAAAGAAGGCGGCTGCGGGCCAGGTCAACGGCAAGCTTGTGGATCTCAGCTTCAAGCTGGGGGAGGATGCTGAGCTTTCGATTGTCACACTTGATTCGCTAGAAGGCCTGCAGGTGCTCCGCCACACATCAGCACACGTGCTGGCTCAAGCGGTGAAACGGCTATACGGCGACGTGTCCTTGGGCATAGGTCCAGTGATTGAAGACGGCTTCTACTATGACATGAAGCTGGATCGAAGCTTGACATCAGGAGATTTAGAGGCCATCGAAAAAGAAATGAAGAGCATTATAAATGAGAACCTTGAACTCAAACGAATGGAGATTTCTTATCAAGAGGCTGAAGAGCTGTTTGCCAAAAAAGGCGAGCCGTTTAAACTGGAGATGTTAAAGGATATTCCGCGCGGAGAGGTTATCACACTGTACCAGCAGGGAGAGTTCGTTGACCTGTGCCGTGGGCCGCATCTCCCTTCTACAGGGATGATCAAGGCGTTCAAACTAATAAGAGTATCAGGCGCTTATTGGCGCGGAGACAGTGAAAATGAAGTTCTGCAGCGGGTATACGGGGTTGCGTTTCAAAAGAAAAAAGATCTCGATGCACATCTGCATTTGCTGGAAGAAGCGGCAAAACGAGACCACCGCAAGCTGGGTAAACAGTTGGAACTGTTTATGTTTTCTGAGGAAGCGCCGGGGATGCCGTTTTATTTGCCGAAAGGGCAGATTGTCCGCAATGAGCTGGAACGTTTCTCGCGTGAGCTGCAAACCAATGCCGGCTATGATGAGGTGCGTACGCCATTTATGATGAATCAGCGGTTATGGGAGCAGTCAGGCCACTGGGATCATTATCGCGACAATATGTATTTTTCAGAAGTCGATGACACAAGCTTCGCAATGAAGCCGATGAATTGTCCCGGCCACATGCTCATCTTTAAAAACAGCCTGTATTCTTATCGGGATCTGCCGATTCGCATGGCGGAATTCGGGCAGGTGCATCGCCATGAATACAGCGGTGCCTTAAATGGAATGCTTCGCGTCCGGACGTTTTGCCAGGATGACGCCCATATTTTCGTTCGGGAGGATCAGATTGAGAGTGAGATCAAAGAAGCAATACGGCTGATTGATAAGGTATATCGCACATTTGGCTTCGAGTATTCAGTTGAGCTTTCAACACGCCCGGAGGACTCATTAGGCGATGACAGCCTTTGGGAAGCCTCGGAGAGTGCCTTGGCACACGTCCTTGAGGAGCTTGGCCTGTCTTATGAGATCAATGAAGGCGATGGGGCGTTTTACGGACCGAAAATTGATTTTCACATAAAAGATGCCCTCAAACGGAGCCACCAATGCGCGACAATTCAGCTTGATTTTCAAATGCCGGAAAAATTTGATTTAACATATATTAATGAACAAAATGAAAAGGTTCGTCCTGTTGTCATACACAGAGCGGTATTCGGCTCGATTGACCGTTTCTTCGGCATTTTGATTGAGCATTATGGCGGGGCTTTTCCAGTTTGGCTCGCACCGATTCAGGTTCAGATCATACCGGTATCGCACGTTCATTTGGACTATTGCAGAAAGGTACAGGCGGAGCTGAAACAGCTGGGGATAAGAGCAGGCATTGATGAGCGCAATGAGAAGCTGGGCTACAAGATCAGAGCGTCACAGGTGCAGAAAATTCCGTACGTGCTGGTGCTTGGAGATCATGAAGAGGAGGAAGGTGCGGTAAACGTCCGCCAATTCGGCCATCAGCAGAATGAACATGTTCCTTTTCAGACATTTAAAGAAAAACTTGTCAAACAGGTGAAAAATCGAGACATGTAGGAGAAAAGCAGCAAATTTTCATTTTGCTTTTTTGACTTTCCCTATTCGGAATCAGTAAAATAATAAGTAAATCATATCGTTCGTATGTTATGAATGCATCTCGAAATGGGGAAATCTACATGGACCATGACAAACTGGAAGCAAATTTGCTGGATCACGCACTTACAAAATATTTGAAAAGCACGAAGCAATTAGATGAAGCCACCGTTCCGAAACACGTAAATAATGTAAGAGGATTTATTCTGCGGATCATATACAGACATGGGAGCTGTACCATAAAGGATATTCTGAAGGAGGTCACTCTGTCTCCCTCTGCCACGACCACGGCTCTGAATCATTTAGAGCAGGAGGGGTTTATTGAGAGATCCAGAAATAACAATGACCGCCGCACAGTTTGGATTACGCTTTCTGCATCGGGCCGGGCAGCGGCTGAGCAAATGATCGAAAACCGCCAGGGGCTGATTGACGACATGTTTGAACGTTTGACAGACGAAGAGAAAAAGGCGTTATTGGCGATTATTGCAAAGCTGACCCAATAGGGATAAAAGCCGGTGCGCGAAGCGCCGGCTTTATAGAGATTATTCCATATCGCTCAGGCGTTTGCCTGCAACGGCATAATGGTCTTTTCTCATTTCTTCTATAAAGACAACAATTTTTTCTTCAGAAGCACCGGTTGTTTCCTTTACGGCTTCTGTTACTTTCTCGACAAGATTGCGTTTTTGCTCGTCTGTACGGCCTTCGAGCATTTTGACAGTTACGTATGGCATGGGTGCTGAATCCTCCTTTATCTCGTTTCCTCTCTTTAGAAAAAGAGGCTTCTTATAGTATACTGAATAAAGTAAATTCTTGCATTTTGAGAAAGAGGGATATCTCACTTGGACCGTTTTTTATATTATCCGTTATCTTTAATGCCATACCTCGTCATCACGCTAATTGTGTCGTTTACGATGCACGAGCTTGCCCACGCTTATGTCGCATACAAATTCGGTGACGATACGGCGAAAAAACAAGGAAGACTGACGCTGAATCCCATTAAACACCTTGATCCGTTCGGAACCATTTTGATTTTGGTGGCCGGCTTCGGGTGGGCGCGCCCCATTCCCGTGAATCGACGCTTCTTTAAGAAGCCTCGGCTTGCCGGTGTGCTCGTATCTATAGCCGGGCCCGTCAGTAACCTGATTCTTGCGTTTATTGGTTTCTTTTTGTTAGTGTTGATGCATGCGTACGGAATGGAAATGCTTGCGGCGTTCAGCACGGGGCTGGATCAGTTTTTTTCTATTTGGATACAGCTGAATCTTGTCTTGTTTTTATTTAATCTGCTGCCGCTTCCTCCGCTCGATGGCTATCGAATTATAGAAGATCTCGTTCCGCCGGGCGTGCGTGCCAAAATGACGCAGGCGGAGAGCTACGGCTTTATCGTATTTTTGGTGCTGTTTGTGACACCGCTAGGATCTTACGTGCTGTGGCCGATGCTCAATGCAGGAAGAGATTCGATTTTAAAGCTGTTTTCAGCGATATTTCAACCGCTTTTGTAGGAGGTAGAACTTCATGGAAGAAAAAAAGAAAAAATCAATCGGGTTTAATATTATCAAAAGTGATCCGACAGACGGACACGGCGGTTTTGGCGTAGGGGCACTCAGCCTTGACAACATTTCTCCCGTATTCGTTGATGTAGACGAAAAAGAAGCGTTCGTAGACATCGGCGCCATGCATGCCCGCAGCACCGTTGAAAAAGGAATTAAATTTTTGCCGAACAAAGAAGAAGTTCCAAACGGCAAACCATACTGGCTTGTGTGGGTAACGATTGACAGAAAAGAAGAGGGGCCTTATTACGCTGGTGTGACAGCCTGTGAAATGACGGTCGACAGAAGCATCAGAAGAGGCTACAAATCACTGCCTGAGCATGTGAATCTGATGGATAAATCCATGAAACGGAAAATTATCATTGATAAAATGGACGACAGCTCGAAGCGTGTACTAGGCGAGTTTCTGAAAAAACACGATCAGGGCCTATGGGACCGGTCCTCAGATGAATTAAAAACAGGCCTGCTTCCGGAAGACAATTAATTTGTGAACTTTCTATGAACTTTTAGAAAATTTGAACTATTTGTTGTAAACATTGAGTAAACTGGTGATACAGAAATGAGGACATGGAAAATCCCGAGCCGAAACAAGACTCGGGGTTTTTCATTTTTAGGGGGATATGATGTACGAAACCATTCGAGTCGGCGATTGGGTGATAAAAGCCGATGTAGAAGAAACGAGTAAGCAGTATAAGAAAGATATAGAGGATATGTGTGAATGCGGTAACTGTCTTAACTACTATGAGGCAGTGAATGAACTGCCGGTTCAAAAAGCTCAAGTATTAGAGGGTTTAGGTCTCATTCCGTCCAAATGCACAGATATAAATTACCATGGGATAAAAGATCATTTGCACTTTTATATAGCGAGTTATTTTATTGTAGGCAGTATTGTTGAGGGGAGACTAGAAATGAACCCGAAAAAGATTGATTTCTCATGGCATATTTCATTTTCAGTGCCGCATCACCAAATTTACATTCCTAAAGGTTTCCCAAAGCCAATTATTCAGCTTGATTGTGTTACGCTTCTTCCATGGGTCATTGACCAACCATACGAATAACCCGGCCTCCGAGCAGCCGGGTTATTTTTAATGAGTCCGCCCCAGCCATTTGTCCCACCATTTTTTCTCGGAAGCGGGTTTTTCTTTGGCTGGAAGCCGGCCTTTTGTTTGTTTAGCGGGTTCTGCCCCGTAGCAGACGTTTGATGGCTCAGTGCCTTTGACAAAATACGTGTAATGCTTGGCGGCGCAGCCGGGGCCGGATGTGTAGCCTGTTTCTGGATCAATGTACACGCCGGTTACGCCTTTTGGCGGTTTGAACGCAGTTTCCGGTTCACCTTTGAGCGCATCCTCCATGAAGTCCGCCCAAATGGTTTTGGCATAGCTTTTTTCTTCGACTGAGTCGATGGTGCTGTTTTTGTCATACCCAGTCCAAACGCCTGCGGCCAGCTTCGGGTTGAAGCCGATCATCCAGCTGTCTGCACTGGTGGTTCCTGATTTTCCCGCGTACGTTCTTGTCAGGCGGTTGGCGATCGTCCGTCCGGTTACTGATGTATAGCCGTTTAAATCCGTATCAAACATGCCTGTCATCATATTCGCCGTGACAAAAGCAGCTTTTTCATCAAGCACCTGTTTATGCTGACTCGGGTTTTCGTACAGGACATGGCCCGCCGCGTCCGTAACTCGCGAAATAAACGTCGGTTCGATTTTCTTCCCGCCATTTGCAAGCATGGCGTAAGCGTTGACCATTTCAATCGGACGCACGGGTTCGGTGCCGAGCGCCAGGGACGGCAATGCTTGAAGCTGCGCAGTAATGCCGAATTCCTTTGCCGCCTGCACAAGCTTGTTCATGCCGAGAAAGAGATGGGTTTTCACTGCGTAAATGTTGTCGGAAAGCGCCAGCGCCTGCAGAAGCGTAATCGGCTTGTTGGCGTAGTATCCGTTATAGTTGCTGGGAGAATAGGTATCTCCTTTTGCATCAATTTGAAACTCAGTTTCTTCGCTTTTCATCAAAGTGACTGGCGTAAATCCGCTCTGAATCGCTTTATAGTACAGTAACGGCTTGATCGTCGATGCAGGCTGGCGTTTCGCCTGGGTCGTCCTGTCAAACGGGCTTTTTTGATAATCCCTGCCGCCGACAAGGGCGAGAACGTTTCCTGTGCGGGGATCAATGGCCGAAAACCCGACTTGAATGTCAGAGCCGGCGTTGACGGTTTCGGTAATGGTCTCCTCGGCGATGCGCTGCATCCGTTTATCTACCGTTGTATAGACGTTTAACCCGCTCGTTTCAATTTGCTCCCGCGTCATGCCGAGCTTTTTCTCCAGCTCTCTCATCGCATTGTCATAGAAATAAGGGGCTTTCCTCTTGGAAACTTGTTTATTCAAAGGCTGATAGGAAAGAGGTTCCTTGATCAGTTCATTCGCTTTCTTATGGCTGATCATCCGCTGCTTTTCCATCATCCGCACAATCGTTTTCTGGCGCTCCTTGGCCTTCGTTTCATTAACATACGGTGAATAGCCGGATGGGCCTTTCGGGATTCCTGCCAAAAGCGCCGACTCCGCATCCGTCAGGTTTTTCGCATGCTTGCCGAAATACAGGCGGGAAGCGGCTTCAATGCCGTAGGCGCCGTGTCCGTAGTAAATCGTATTTAAATAGCCTTCTAATATCTCGTCCTTAGAATAGTTCTGTTCCAGACGGATCGTGTAGAACGCCTCATTCCATTTCCGTTTCCACGTTTTGTCGTGTTCAAGGTATAAATTTCTGGCATATTGCTGGGTGATGGTGCTTGCACCCTGAACCTTGGCAAATGCTTTCAGGTCAGCAAGCGCCGCGCCGGCCATGCGTTTATAATCAAAGCCGTGATGATCGTAGAAATTCTGGTCTTCAATCGCCACTGTCGCTTTTACGATCGTCGGATTCATGTCCTTTAAGGGGACCCAATAGCGCTTTTCGCCGTAGTTCGTTTCCCCGAGCTTTGAGCCGTCACTCGCATACAAAATTGTGGATTGCGGCACTTGCACCGAGGGAGCGCCCTGGTATTTGGCTATCAAAATGACAGTCATAAACACGGCAGCTGCCGCCAACGCCGCAAAAGCCCCTAAAAAGATAAAGGCGCGAACGGTTTTCAGCGTCAGTCTCAGCCGTTTATTTGTCATTGCATCCACAACGGGTTCCCCCTTTTTTTATGTTTCTACTATTATGAGAAAAAAAGATCATTTTTAAACATCACAGAACAGGACGCATCTTTACTTTTTCCCTGCCATCCTCTATACTTTTTCCTTAGGTGAAAATGAGATTTCAACCGAGAATAAAAGCTGATAAGACGCTTACAATAAATGAATACAGCCTTGAAAGGGAGATGACAATTGAGCGAACTTTGGTACACAGAGAAGCAGACGAAAAACTTTGGCATTACGATGAAGGTTAACAAAACGTTACATACAGAACAAACGGAGTTTCAGCATTTAGAAATGGTGGAAACAGAAGAGTTCGGCAACATGCTGTTTTTGGACGGCATGGTGATGACATCTGAAAAAGACGAATTCGTTTATCACGAAATGGTGGCGCATGTGCCGTTATTTACGCACCCAAATCCGGAGCACGTTCTTGTAGTCGGCGGCGGTGACGGCGGCGTCATCAGAGAAATTCTGAAGCATCCGAGCGTGAAAAAAGCGACACTTGTTGATATTGACGGCAAGGTCATCGAATACTCTAAAAAGTTTCTTCCTTCAATCGCAGGCAAACTCGACGATCCGCGTGTTGACGTGCAGGTAGATGACGGATTTATGCACATTGCAAAATCTGAAAATCAATACGATGTAATCATGGTAGATTCAACTGAACCTGTAGGGCCGGCTGTAAACCTGTTTACAAAAGGATTCTACGCGGGAATCGCGAAGGCGCTGAAAGAAGACGGCATTTTCGTCGCTCAGACGGACAACCCATGGTTTACGCCGGAATTAATCACAAATGTACAGCGCGACGTGAAGGAAATCTTCCCGATCACGAAGCTGTATACGGCGAACATTCCGACATACCCAAGCGGTTTGTGGACATTTACAATCGGCTCGAAAAAATATGATCCGCTTGCAGTGGAAGATAGCCGTTTCTTCGATATTGAGACAAAATATTACACAAAAGATATTCATAAAGCGGCGTTTGTTCTTCCGAAATTTGTGAGTGATCTGATTAAATAATGTTGGTATGGCGCAGGAGCGAATCTTGCGCTTTTTTACAGGAAAGCGAGGGTATTATAGATGAGATTTGATGAAGCTTATTCAGGAAAAGTATTTATTGCGAGCCGTCCCGAGTGGGAGGGAGCGGACGCCATCCTTTACGGCATGCCGATGGACTGGACAGTCAGCTATCGCCCGGGCTCACGCTTTGGCCCAGGCAGAATCCGCGAGGTGTCAATCGGCCTTGAAGAATACAGTCCGTATTTAGACCGTGATCTGGCAGATCTGAACTTCTTTGACGCCGGCGACATTCCGCTGCCGTTCGGAAATCCGCAGAGAAGCCTTGATATGATTGAGGAATATGTGGACAGCATTTTAGAAAAAGGGAAATTCCCAATGGGCATGGGCGGGGAGCACCTCGTGTCATGGCCTGTCATTAAAGCAATGCACAAGAAATACCCAGACCTTGCGATTATCCATTTTGATGCACATACAGATCTTCGCGTTGATTATGAGGGAGAACCGCTTTCTCACTCAACGCCAATCCGTAAAGCCGCAGAATTGATCGGACCGCACAATGTGTATTCATTCGGAATCCGTTCCGGCATGAAAGAAGAGTTTGAATGGGCGAAGGAAAACGGCATGCACATCTCAAAATTTGAAGTGCTTGAACCGCTGAAAGAGGTGCTTCCGAAGCTGGCGGGCCGTCCGGTTTATGTCACAATTGACATTGACGTATTAGACCCTGCACACGCACCGGGTACAGGTACGGTTGACGCCGGCGGCATCACGTCTAAAGAACTGCTTGCATCTATCCATGAAATCGCTCGCTCAGAGGTAAACGTGAAGGGCGCTGATTTAGTGGAAGTCGCACCGGTGTATGACCACTCAGAACAAACGGCAAACACAGCCAGCAAAATCATCCGTGAAATGCTGCTTGGGTTTGTGAAATAAAAAAATCCAGACCATGTCTGGATTTTTTTTATTCCCAGTCTTTGCACACATTAATCCATGCTTTTAAGAAAGAAAATTCAGATAACTATTCTGGTGTTAATTCAATAGCAGAGTTTCTGCTGCCGCAAGCAGGGAAAACAGTCTTAAACCGTTTCAGCGATACATCGAAATAACTCTCCAGATTATGAGCCAATCCAAACGGGCAAACTCCTCCAATTTCATGGCCTGTCTGCTCCAGTACTTCATCAGGAGAGAGCATTCTTGCTTTAAAGCCAAATGTTTGCCTGAACTTATTGTTGTCGATCTTGGCATCTCCGGCTGCCACAATCAGAATCGCCTGATCTCCTTCTCCTCTGAAGGACAGTGTTTTGGCGATCCTTGCCGGGCTCACGCCGATCGTCTCAGCCGCTAGTCAACTGTCGCGCTTGACGTTTCGAATTCCATGACATCCTGTTCCCGATGCCGCTGTTTAAAGTGGGGTTTTGCACTTTCCAGAGACATAACACCTTGCCATCTTCCGTTATGATGTATTGAAAAATCATAGCATGATTGGAAGACTGGGCAAAGAGAGGACAAAAAAACCGCCGATGGACGGCGGTTAAATCATTCCTCGTTGTGCAACTTCAATTTGGTGTGCAGGTGCGTTTGCAATATTCGTTGCGATGAAAACAGTGCTTAGGGCCAGGCAAGAGAGTAATAATTTAGACTTCAATTTCATACAATTTCACTCCTCCTTGAATAAGTTGCCTTACTTGTTCCACCTTCAAAAAATAAGCAGAAGCTTTTTGAAAATTTTTACGTTCATGATAATATTTTGCCACATCAATAGCGAAATCTTCAAGATCAGCGTACAACATTTTACTTTCGAGAAAATCAAAAAATCCTTGAATTGCTTCTTCATCCGGGCCTGATAAGTATAAAGATTTCAAAAATTCAAACTCTGATAAATATATTGCATCTTCGGCCTTTTGAGAATAAGCCATTCCCTTACTATGATATTCACGGGCTTTATCCATTTTTCCTAATTTATAATGAATCTGTGTAATTAAAAAATATGCTTGAGGCAAGGAAGGAAGAATGTTTGATTCTTCAAAAACAGATATTGCTCTTTTGAAATAAGTTATGGCATCCTCATACTGGCTTTGGCTGTTTTTACAAAGCCCGATATTGTACAAAGTTCTTCCCATTAATTGGGGCTGATTTTCAGCTTCTGCCATAGAGTAAGCTTTTTGAAAATGTGAGATGGCATCCTCATATTGTTTTAAATCTAAGAAATTGGTGGCAAATAAAGAATGACACTGCAGCAATCTTATATTATAAGCTTCGTGTTCTTTGTATATTTCATATGCTTGCCGTGCATAGTCCATTGAAAAATATGTTTGTTTCATATAGTAATAAGATTCAGACATTTTGAAGAAAAACTCAGCTTTCTCTATCCGATCCTTAACGAATATCAACTTGCTTTCGGCCTTTTTGAAAAATTTAATAGCCGACAGATATTCCCGCTGATCCAGTTCATACATGCCCCTGAAGAAATTAAAGTAATAATCAAGGACTCCAGTTAAACGAGCCTGTTTTTTATCAATCTCAAGCAGCAGATCAGACAGTCTCGGCTGTTCCTCGATCCGCATTTTTTCTAACGGCTCAAGGTACTCAAGCATCAGGTTGTGCCGGAATTCCATCAGTGAATAGTACAAATGAAGATCTTGATCTTCTTCCATTTGATCCAGCTCTTGCTTGATTTCTCTTCGCAAATATTCTGCATCGGGTATGCTGAATCGGCGTATGTACATATACCATTCGTTAATCTTTTCTCCAACGGAAGAAGAAGATATGACACCTGTCACGTTTGTAAATCCCTCCCTTCATTATTCTATATATGTCATATTTTATCATTATCATTCTTATGAGAAGCGCAAAAAAACCGCAATCTTTTCTTTCGTTACACCGCATGCTAGAGGAAAAAAATTCAAAAAACCACTTATGTCCCCGGTGATGTGTACAAGCAAACACATCCTCCCTCCATATTCTGTTGTATCTGCGTGAGCAGTGTATGTCTGAAAAAGGAAGTGAAGGGATGAGAATAAGCAAGCTTTCCTTTAAAGAAAAAGCAGGAGCTGCACAAGAAGAATGTTTATGTTTTTGTGAGGAAGAAGCAAGCCGTGAAGCCATGTTTCAAGCGCCGATTGAATTGCCTGAGGGGTTTGTCGTTGATCCGGCTAAAGCTGTTGCAAACGTCACATGGAATGCGGACAGCCTTTCTTGTGTCAGTGAACGTTGCTTAATTGAGACGGGGCCTGAGCCTGATGAAATCGGTGTTCAATTTGCAGTCCGCCTGCAGGGAACCGTCACGCTTCTTGTCAGTGTCTCACCTGTGCGAAATCAATATGGACAAGGGGAGGGGGCTGTTTCTGTCATTCACAATGCAGAGATTGATCAAGTCGTCTATTATTCTGATGAACCGAATGATTGCCCAAATATCAGTGACATCACGATCGAGAACCTTGTTGTCGTCCCGCCGTTTTACGGTAGTCCTTTATCGGTGACGGGAACAATTGTGCTTGTTCCTGAGCCGGAGCCTGTTTATGCGTTTACAGCGAATCCAAATGATCAATCAGTTTCTGTGATTGATACAAACACTCATACTGTTGTGACAACGATTGCTCTTCCGTACGAGCCGACAGGTATTGAGATGGCCCCGGATAAAAGCTCTGTGTTTGTCTTGCATTTTAACAATAATATGATTTCTGTCATCGATTATGACACATTGACTGTTACTGCATCCATACTGCTAGATGAGCCGCCTGAAACAATTAAATTTGGGCCTGAGCACGATTTCGCTTATGTTCTCGCCGGTAATGCCATTTATGTGATCAGAATGCAAACCTCAACTGTAGAAAGGTCTATTCCTGTTGAAGGGTATGATATTGCAATTGATCCTAATGGGTTGTTCGCTTATGTTCTTGATTTTGGTTTAGTGCAAAAAGTGGATTTATCTACCGGTGACGTTACAGGAACAATTGAACGAGAGCTTATTGTCAATTCTATAGAAACAAAGCCGCCGGAGCGGTATGCCTATGTATTAGAACAAGATCTCTTCTTAAATTATTTGACGATTATTGATTTAGATACGTTTACGATCAGTAGCACCCAAGAGCTGGAGTATGAGGGTGAGTATCAAATGTTTAAGAGCGGTTCAGGATTGTATTTGTTTGATGGTTTCACTCACAATCTATATTCCGTCAGTCCAAGTGGTGCAGGCGTAATAGGAAATCTTCCGCAATCGGCAAGAGATTTTGCGTTTACCCCGAATGGTGAATTTCTGTATGCAACTCGTTTTATAGAGCAAAGCATCATTGTTTACAACACGGATGACTATTCTGTGGAAACTGTCATATCGCTTGGCGTTTCACCGAGTGATATTGCGATTTAACCAACTATTCATTTCTAAAAGGGATGTGAAATCATGAAAAAGAATGATCTTTCTGTTTTACAGGAAAATTGTTTCTGTTTTTGTGATGAAGAAGTCAGCCGTGAAGCGCCATTTCAAGTGCCGATTGAAGTTCCGGAGGGGTTTGTCGTTGATCCTGCGGAAGCAGTCGCTGCGGTTACATGGAGTACAGATCATCTTTCCTGTGTCAGTGAGCCTTGCTTAACAGAGATAGGACCTGGTACTGAGGATATTGGGGTGATCTATGGAATGCGCCTTCAAGGAACCATCACGCTTCTTGTCAGTGTATCGCCTGTACGAAATCAATATGGACAAGGGAACGGGTCTGTATCAGTCATTCACACGGAAGAAATTGATCAAGTCGTTTATTATTCGGATGAATCTAACGATTGCCCTGATTTCAGCAACATTACCATAGAAAATCTCGTCGTCGTTCCGCCGTTTTATGGAAGCTCTTTAACTGTGACGGGCACAATGGTTCTTGTCCCTGAGCCGGAACTTGGATCTTATGCGTTTACAGCTAACCAAAGCAACCAGACGGTAACAGTCATTGATACGAATACTCACACTGTCGTAAAAACAATTTCTGTTCCTTATACACCATATGAGCTTGGAGTTACACCTGATAAACGATACACCTATGTTCTGCATCATAACTATGATCTCGTAACTGTAATTGATAATACCACATTAAGGGCATCAGCATTCATCCCGATTGAGGGCAGACCGTTTCAAATCGCTTTTGATCCTGCCGGTGCATTTGCATATGTATTAACCAATTTTTCTGATTCTATTTTTGTCATTAATACCGAAACAAAATCAGTAGATCGTGTGATTGACAATGTTGCTGTTCTGCCAGCAAGTATTGCGATCGATACAACTGGACAGTTTGCCTATGTAGTGGATAATGCAAGCGGATCTATTCATAAAATTGATCTAGCAGCCGGTTCGAGCGCAGGAGTTCTGACTGGATTGTATTCTCCTAATAACATGGCGATAGCGCCAAACAATCAATTTGCTTATGTGACGACAAGAGAACCAAACGATTTGAACTTGAGTTACGTTAGTGTGATTGATTTAAATACGTTTGCGGAAAAAGCTTTACTTAGCGACTTGTTCCTTGGAAGTCCGAAAATGATCTTTTCATCTGACAGCACACGAGCATATTTGCTTGTTCCAGGACAGCTCTATGTGTTTGATACAGCCAGTTATACAGAGATTGCCGATGCCGATCTTCTTGGTACCAATGATTTCGCGCTCACACCTGATCAGGCATTTATATATACCACGCAGCCGGAGCAAAACACAGTAACCGTCTATCGGACTGACGATTTATCTGTTGAAACGGTGATCACTGTCGTAGGCGGGCCGATGGCCATAGGGATATAAAGATTTGAATTGAAAAATGCCTCTAAGGAAGTGAAGGACTATGAAGAAGGGTGTTAAAGGAAAAGCGGGGATAAATCAGGAAGGTTGTCTATGTTTTTGTGAGGAAGATAGCAGCCGTGAAGCGCCATTTCAAGTTCCTATTGAAGTGCCGCTGGGTTTTACTGTTGATCCGGCTGAGGCAGTTGGAAACGTGACATGGAATACTGATAATCTTGCATGTATCAGTGAACCTTGTTTAACCGAGGCGGGGGTTGTATATGGCATTCGCCTTCAAGGAACGATTGAATTATTGGTTAGTGTTGAACCCGTACGGAATAAGAATGGACAGGGAGAGGCCGCAATCTCTGAGGTTGAGACAGTGGAAATTGATCAAATTGTTTATTATTCCGGACAGGCTGAGGACTGTCCGGATCTGAGCCAAGTTACAGTAGAAAATATAGTGATTGTACCGCCTTTTTACGGAAATCCACTGACCGTAACGGGAACATTCATTCTAGTGCCGGAGCAGGAGAAACGTTCTTACGTGTTTACTGCCAATACTGGAGACAGCACAGTTTCGGTTATTGATGCAGAATTAAACACTGTTGTAAAAACGATCCCATTTGCTGCTGTGCCGACTCATTTAGGCGTTACTTTTGATAAAGCATACACGTATGTCCTCCATGGGAATACCGACCTTGTCTCAATAATTGATAACAAAACACTAACGATTATAAATACCATTACTGTTGGAGGAGGGCCAAGAAAGATTGAATTTGATTCAACAAATGAGTTCGCGTATGTGATGGCCGCTGGCTCTATTTATATAATTAACATGGCCTTCCAATCGGTGATTAATGTCTTCCCAGTACCCGGTGCCTCAGACTTTGCGCTAGATCCAAATGGACAGTTTGTCTATATCGCCAATACAAGTAGATGGTCGGTCGATCAATATGATGTGAATACAGGCCAGTTGGCAGCAAGTATCATGAATACATTTGAATATCCAAGCTTAATTCAAACTCCTTACGCTGGTAATTTTGCTTACGTGATGAATAATGAACTGTGGCCGAAAAATGTAACGGAAATCAGTTTGTCACCATTAAGCAGGGGAGACGACTTTGACCGCCTATTTGACACCCTGAGGACGATTGTATTTTCTGCGGATAGCACTAGAGCCTACTTTTTAGAGACTTATAGTGAACCGTTTCTCATTGACAATTTACATGTCGTTGATACAGCTACCCAAAGCATCATTGCAAACGTGTCATTTCCTAATGCCTTTGATCTAACAGTTACACCAGACAATCAGTATATTTACGCGGCACAGCCCGGCGACAATACCGTGACCGTGTACCGCACGAGTGATTATACAGCCGTGACGGTGATTCCGGTTGGCGCGGGTCCGTCTGCGATTGCGATGTAGCTATTTTATAGATCAAGAGAAGCGGTGCTGCGATAAGAGAATCGTTTATAAATCAATGATCCGATTTGCTGGATGGCAGCCAGGATAATCAGAAACAGCAGTTCACTTATAGAGAAACTGAGCATCCACCATATCCCCGCTCCTGTCAGCATGACCACAAGCACTTTCCTGAACAGGCTGCCATGCTGGAAAAGCTGCATCAAGTACGTTCGCATATAAAACAATAAATATAAAATTAGAAGCACCGCAAGCCCTGTTGAAATGGCAGGAGGCGTGTGAAAACGGAAAGGGACGGCTTTGACGATTTCGAACATGCAGCCGAATATGATGACTTGGCATAAGACAGCAGCCACTACGTATGCTTGCCGGACGTTTTTATAGCTGTCACGCAGCGATTTGACATCGTCGGCGTAGCGGCTGCACAATCTGTGATGCTGGAAGTCACAGCAGCTTTGATGAGACTGTGTGAGTTTCTGAAAAGCTGCTGTCATGTTTTTCACGGCTTGGGTGACAAAGTGAAGATAAAGAAAAGCGGGCAGCATCAGGACGGAAGCGATACAAGCCAGCAGTCCAAGCCGCACAGCATCATTGTTGATCATCTGTACATATTGGGCAGCGGCTTCGGCAGCGGCCTGAAACCAGCCGAAGGAATAAGCCGCCATTCCCATGAGCAGCAATAACACGGTAAAGACAGTGCTTTTTCTCATTGTCCGATCGCCTCTTTCTGTGGAACGTGAATGACCGCTTTTTTAGAAGATGCCAATGCATCAATGAGAGACAAGAAATCCTTGGTATTCATATCTTGAATGATGCGGTACATGTCGAGAAACGAGCAGCCGCACCTGTCACACTCGGCCGCCCATTCAAAGCATTTGCGCACATAATCGCTGTCATAAATAATGGCGTCCGTCAAAGCATCCTTGCCATATTGGAGCCAGGCCGCAATTTGTTCTTTCTGCTGTGTGACATAGTAGGAGGCGACGTCGATATAAGCCGGAGAATGGTTCCCTTGACAGTGAAGGATCAAAAAACCGCCATCCTCATAAAGGTGCGCTTCAGCCGACAAGCGATCAATTTCCAGACGGTATGTTTGCTGAATCTCTTGGAAAAACGGCGAACCTGCTTGAAATAGAATGCGAGACGCGATATCCCAATAAAGCTTTAACGTTAACAGATCATTTTGTCCGGGGAGTGCGCCGATTTGCAGTCCGGTCCATGTGTCTTGAGGCTTCTCTTCATCACCCAGCACCTCTTTTTGCGAGAGGAAAGGAGGGCATGCGGATATGGTTTTTTGCTCTGCTTTCTCATCTGGCCGCTTTTCGAGCCGTAGATCAGAAGGCAAAAGGGTTTCCGAATCTTCTGAGCCCCCAATCAAAAACAGCGTCATCCGCTGAGGCTGATAGGCAGACTTGTAGGCTTCCTGCAAGGTTTGAATGGTGAACGCCTCAATATCTTTTTTTCTGCCTGCGGGAAAGACAGCAGCAGGTGAGGCGGGAGAAAGCATGCTGATCAGCTGATAATGGTAAGAGAGCTGTTGATTGAGGTGTGCGGTTTCAATTTCACTTGTAATCACAGCTTTTTCCTGAGTGACAACCTTTTTATCAAATGAGTGGTTCCATAAAGCATCAAGCAGGATGGGGATCGTCTGTCTGAGCCGATCTGGCAATGAAGTAAACATGAAATTGGTGTCGGTGTAGGTGGTAAACGCATTTAAAAGCGCACCATGCGCAAAGAAATCACTGTACAGATTGCGCCCATTATGCCAGAAGAGAAGATGCTCTAAAAAATGTGCTGTGCCATACGGAAGCAGCGTGTCGCCTGATTCTGTCTGTAAACAGACATCCCGGCTTCCGAAATCGGTTTTTACATTGCACAGCCGCAGATTTGCGCGGGGAAATTTCAATCTGAATATTTTCAGCCCGCTTTCTGTGTATCTGATATCGGTTCGTTCATCCAGCTGTTGAAAAAAAGCTTTCTTTTCCATCTCTTCATCCCCTTACTACATGAGCTCCGATATAATCGATAGACGCTATGAATCGCAGTACATCACGGCACGTAACCGCCGAGATGCCATCCAGCAGGTCCTCTTTTGTGCAGGAGAAGCGGCGCAGGGTTCCCATATAGGCCAAAAGCCCTTCGGGAGAATCAAATTGCAGCAGCATTTCATTGCGCAGAAATTGTTTTGCCTGTTCCAGCTCCGGCTCATCTACGTGAAAATGCGCGACAGCTTCCAAAATGCGCGGGGGTATCTCTTTCTCATGAAGCTGATCTGTACATATTGAAACAAGCAGCAAATTGTTCATGATGTCGTAACGGGTGATGGCATGATAGACGGCCAGATCCTTCTCGCGGAAATGCTTGAATAAAGCGGAATGTCCGTATTTTCCGAGCAATCCGTCTATCAGCTGTATTTTGATATAATCGCTGGCATCTTTCATCTCTCCGCAGTCAAATCCGAGTGTCATGACGGAAGGGCCTGCTGGGCTGCGTGTCTCTGTTTCAAAAACATGCCGGTTTACGGGTATTCTTCCGGCTGTCACAGCGGACGTGTGCGGAGCATGTCCCGGAACATCGCATGCTTGTACATGTCCTAATATGTTCAGCTGTTTTTGCTGGGACAATAAATCAATGATGAAGTCGGTTGCGTCGAGAAAGCGTGAAGGGCGGATCGCCTGTATCCTGTCTTTTCGGCCAAACATGGCTGTGCCGTACATCGGGTTTCCGAAGGCCTCCTCCGCTAAGCGGGCTGCCGAATAGGAGAAGGGATCAGCGAATTTCTTTTCGATTTTCAGAAGCAGCTCATTCCTTGCCTTTTCAACCGCTTCGGCTGAAAGAGAGGAAGGGAAGGACATGTCTGCAAATGTTTTCATCAGGGCGTCAACATGAAGATTCTTGTTATATAACGGGTGAATCAAGCGGGTTCCGCAGGTTTTCAGCTGCTGGTCAAAAAAGAGATTCGCTGAATACATAAAACGGCTGCCGGCGGCATAACCAAAAGCGTCAATGATTTGCTGCTTCAGGTGTGCTGCGGCGCCGTAAAAATAAATCGTTTCTTCTTCAGGTTCCGCCGCGCTTTCGATCGGCTTCAGAAAGCTCGCGGCGATTGAGATTGTTGAAAATTGATGAGTCTTCAGCAGGTTAACTTCCAAGCCGTTCTCTTTTGCTTGTATCAAAGAAACCACCATCCTGTTTTTGCAGGTAATAGACTATGATCAGCCCGGCAATCGGAATGACCGCCAAGGAGACAGCGGTGCCGGCTAATGTGGCTAAGAAAAGAGGAAGACAAAATAGATAAGACCGGTATTTTGAGAATCCGCTCCAGAGCTGCTGCTCCGTCTGCCAGCTGAAGGACGGCCTTTTTTCATCTGCGGTTAACCGGATAAACGCTCCCGCCAGCAGCAATTCCATACACTGCACAAAAGTGAGAGCTGAAATGGGGTGGCCGCTGATGAAGCCCGCAACCATAGCGACAAGGAGAAACCCGCCAGCTAATAGGCCTGAATAAAAGCGATATTTCGCCCAAAACAACGTTCTCCATTTAATCGGAAGCGTGATGAGCAGCATCCGATCGTTTTTTTCAATCGAGTATAAAAGGGCGATCGGCGAGCAAATCAGCAAAAGGGCGGAAATCACAATATAAATCACTTGCTGATTAAAGATGCCGGTGTTCATCATCTGGAACGAAAAGAAGCCGCTGAATGCCGCCATTACGACGTAATTTAACAGCATCGCTTTAGAGGAAATAAATCGGTTCCATTCTCTTTTGTAAAACGAAAATTCTGATCTCCGCAAAAAAGAATGCATCTTGCTTTGCTGCGGAGGCGCCTGCAGAAAGACAGGAAAGTCAATGATCACCGCCCACAGTATATGAGCCGCGCAAAGCGGGATCGTGACGGCCGGCATAAAAGCAGCGCTGAGGCATACACAGGCGAATACGGCCGCATGCAGCAGGAACATCCAGCTTTTCTTTTTGGCGAAATAATTGCTTAGCACAACTCCAAATATAATCGAGTAAACGGTAAAAAACGAAAATCTGCCGAGCCAAAATAATGTTTGTGCCCCAGACAGCGTTCCGTTTCCAAATAAGAACAGCGGTAAAATAAAAAAGAATAATGTTCTTCTCAAACAGGTGTCGACAAACAGAACGACACTCTGGGCGAGCCAAAAGCTCCGTGAAGAAATCGGCAGCAGGCAGCTCAGCTTCATATAAGATTCCTTCCATTGAGATGTCACGGATAGAAACACCATATATGCGTTCATCAAGAGAAGTGCGAGTATGATATATGTTTTTCCCAACACCGATTCGTCAATGCCGGCCTGGCGGATCAGCCCGATTTCAAATACGGCCAGTATCACAAGGCCTGCGGCAATGCGGATGGCGTCCTTTTTCCCTTGCGGGCTGTACAGCTGTTTGAACAGCAGAGACATGATGGGGAATAGGTTATTCATGGCCGATCACCTCAAAAAATTCCCGCCGCAGATCAGTTTCCTCTTCAATCTGGATGACCTTTTGGATCTGTTTGTTGTGAAGAATGGCTGCATAATCACAAAATCTCTGTACCACATCGAGCAGATGGGAAGAAAACAAAATGGTTCCGCCAGCTTTACAGTACTCGCGCATTTTCTCATAAAACACTTCTATCGATTCCACATCCAAACCGACGAGCGGCTCATCCAAAATAAACAGGGGAGCCCGCAGCAATAAGCCTGTCATCAACACAACCTTTTGCCTGTTTCCCAAGGACAGCTCCGAAATTCTCCTGTTGGTGTATTTGGAAAAATGAAAGGCCTCAGCCAAACTGGTAAACTGCTGTTCTGAAAAATCCTTTTGATAAAGCGAATGGACGAAAGACACATAGTCCTTCGCCGTAATTTCAGTAAACAGCAGCGGATAATCAGCGGCGAAGTAGCGGTGAATCTTCAGCTGATCTGATGTTTTTTGCGGCATGCCGGGCTCTGCTTCAATGCCGCACAGCGAAAAGCGCCCGCTAAAATTGCGGTTCACCCCTGTCAGTGTATTGATCAATGTCGTTTTTCCGGCGCCGTTTACCCCAAGCAATCCGTAAACGGCGCCTTTTTCTAAATGTAAATCCACGTGTTCCAAGATGACGTTGTCCCGTTCATACCACACGGACACATCACGTATATCCAAAATGCTCATCGCGAGTCAGCCTTCCGCGCGCGCATCCCGAAAAGAATGGCAATGGCAATGAAGATCAGCGTAAATAAATAATCGCTTTTGACAAAATAGACGACTGCGCCGATGACAAAGATAAATGAAAGGATATACAGTAAAATTCTTCTTTGTGCAGGTGACAAATCGTTTCCCTCCTAAATAAGCTGGACCACGTCTTCTAATTGTTCATTTTTCGCCCAGGAGCAAATGTTTTTCCGGTGATATTTGTTAGAGTTCAGTCCTTTTAGGTAACAGCCCCCGCAATAACCGCTGAACGGGCATTTGTCTTTCATGCAATGCTCGCTGAACCGCGGTGCCTGCGCTTGCCACAGTTTATGGACGAGAGGGGAGTTAAAGATGCTTTCATATGAATCATGAAAGATATTTCCCAATGAAAATTCCTTTGGAAAGAGTGCGCACGGACGTACTTCACCGAACGGGCTGATTACGATGGATTTCCAGCCAGCGCCGCAATTTGCCGCGCGTTTTCTCTCGTAGGGAATAATCGGAATCAGATCTTTAAACTCATCAATGATATTTTGCTCGTACTCCATAAATTTGCGGTGCTGCTCGGCATCTTTCGTTGGGTGGACGATATCTCTGCCTCTTCCGAAATCATCAACCCAATTGTAAGAGAACGCCTTCGCCCCGAGATCTCGAACCTTTTGGGCCATCTCGTGGATTTCCCACATGTTTTTTTCAAAAACGGACATGGCGACTCTGACAAATATACCGTGGTCACTCAACAATTTTATCGTTTTACAAGTTTGGGCAAAAGAGCCTTTTCTCCCTCTAAAGGAATCGTGGACCTCAGAATTGACACTATCAAGGGAAATGCCGACAATGATTTTTTGCTTGTATGCCTTCAAAAGCTCCAGGCTCTCTTTTCGCATGAGTGTTCCATTTGTTAAGACAGCGACCTTTTTGAACTTTTTACACACATAGTCAAGAATCTCATTGGCGTTCGGATGGACAAAGATTTCTCCGCCCGTGATTTCACATGTCAATACTCCGTTATCAAACAGCATATCAGCCGTTTTCTTAAATTGCTCAATCGATACGGTGCCGAGCGCTTCCGGCGAGCTTTCCAAATAACAGTGGGCGCATTTCAAATTGCAGCGGTGCGTCAGCTCAAAGGTGGCGTGCAGCGGCATTGGAAATTCATTGCTTCCGCTCGTGGTAATTGTATGGCGGTCGGCCCGATTTCCCAGCTGGATGACCTGCTTGTTCAGGAGCATGTTGAGCATGTCATAATACCAGTCTTTATGGTCTTCCGGTGATTCATCGTACACAGCGCATTGTTCTGCTAAAATCTGTTTAGCCGTTTTTTGCCCATCCATTCGCATGCAAAGCTCATAAGCCGTTTTGTTAAGATCCAAATACTCAAAGTCAGAAATCGAAACATTATCACGCAAGTAGTCGATTTCTAACACGCCGCCCTCAGGAAGCTGGTGAACTCTTACACTTTCATTAATAAATGGAAACATCTGCTCTATAAACAAAATACCATCCCCTCTGCATATGATTCAAATGAAAAACGGTTGTGTATGTATAACCAAGAGGTAGATTTTTAGTTAAAAATTGTAATTTACTTAAAAAGGGCATAGTAGAATGACTATGCCCTTTTGGGAGATCCTTACCCCCATAGACCGAATAGACCTGTTGCACCGGCAATTTCAAAATCAGGGATAGGACCGTCCACTAGACAAGCGGCTCCGATCGAGCATGTTGCACAACCTTTGTTTTCCACAATGACAGCTTTTTTCATAATTGAATCCTCCCTTTTTTTGTTTTTTCTAGCAGATCTATGTTGTACTTTTATGATAAAACTATTAAATTACCAATTCAATACATATATTTTGAAGAAAATGTGAAATGAAAACGTTAGATTTCAGAAAAGTGTAACATTTCCTAAGGGTAATTAGTGATATCATTTTCTCTTCTATTAAGGAAATGCTTTTTATGAGGTTTATCTTCAAATCTGATGAGCAATGATGGTAAGATAGAAGCAGTTGAAGTTTACAAACCGAATGATTATACTATTCAAGTCAAAGTGGAATGATGAAAAGGACGTGTCAGAATGAAGCAGGAGACACCGATAACAATCCATGTGAAGTCTGTGATCGAGGATGACGGTAATCAGGAAGTCATCGAATTCCGCACCACCGGATTTTACTATGTAAAACAAAATAAAGTGTATCTATCTTATTATGAAGAACACGACTTAGGCAAAGTAAAAACGATTGTGAAAGTGAGCGAAGGCGAAGTGCTGGTCATGAGGTCAGGCGCTGTCAAAATGAATCAGCGTTTCGTAACGGGAGCTGCCACAATTGCTAAATATAAGATGTCATTTGGTGAGCTTGAGCTGAAAACAAGCACAAAATCGATACATTCTGATCTCGGTGAAGAAAAAGGCCGTATCAGCATCGCATATGACATGCATGTCGGAGACGAGCAGCAGCATTTACATAATATGACGATCACGTATGAGGGAGGAACTCACGCATGAACATTGCGGAACAAATGAAGGACGTGCTGAAAGAAGAAATCAAAGCGGCCGTTCTGAAAGCGGGACTGGCTGAAGAAAGCCAGCTTCCTAATGTCGTTTTAGAAACACCGAAAGATAAAACACACGGCGATTACTCAACAAATATGGCGATGCAGCTGGCGAGAGTCGCAAAAAAAGCGCCGCGCCAAATCGCTGAAGAAATTGTCGCTCATTTTGATAAAGGAAAGGCTTCGATTGAAAAACTGGATATCGCCGGCCCGGGTTTTATCAATTTCTATATGAACAATCAATATTTAACAAAGCTGATTCCGTCTGTATTGGAAGCAGGGGAAGCATACGGGGAAACGAACATCGGAAAAGGTGAGCGCATCCAGGTAGAATTCGTATCAGCGAATCCGACGGGAGACCTTCACCTCGGCCACGCGCGCGGTGCAGCTGTCGGCGATTCCCTGTGCAATGTTCTTTCAAAAGCGGGCTATGATGTGAGCCGCGAATACTACATTAACGATGCCGGAAACCAAATCAACAACCTGGCGCTTTCTGTTGAAGTCCGTTACTTTGAAGCGCTCGGCTTGGAAAAACCGATGCCTGAGGATGGCTACCGCGGCGAGGATATCATTGCAATCGGAAAGCGTCTCGCTGAGGAATACGGCGACCGTTTCGTCAACGAAGAGGAAAGCGAACGCCTCGCGTTTTTCCGTGAATACGGCCTGAAATACGAGCTGGAAAAGCTTCGCAAGGACTTGGAGAACTTCCGTGTGCCGTTCGATGTGTGGTATTCCGAAACGTCACTGTACCAAAACGGAAAAATCGACACGGCGCTTGAAGCGCTCCGCGAAAAAGGCCATGTCTATGAAGAAGACGGCGCGACTTGGTTCCGCTCCACGGCGTTCGGCGATGATAAAGACCGCGTATTGATCAAGAAGGACGGCACGTACACGTACCTGCTGCCTGATATCGCATACCATAAGGACAAGCTTGACCGCGGCTTTGATAAGCTGATCAACGTTTGGGGCGCCGATCACCACGGCTACATCCCGCGTATGAAAGCGGCAATCGAAGCGCTGGGCTATGAAAAAGGAACGCTTGAAGTAGAAATCATTCAGCTCGTACACCTTTACAAAAACGGCGAGAAAATGAAAATGAGCAAACGGACGGGTAAAGCGGTAACGATGCGCGACCTGATTGAAGAAGTCGGCTTGGATGCCGTTCGTTACTTCTTTGCGATGCGCAGTGCGGATACGCATATGGATTTTGACTTAGATCTTGCTGTATCAACATCTAACGAAAACCCTGTGTATTATGCACAATACGCACATGCCCGTATTTGCAGCATGCTTCGCCAAGGGGAAGAGCAGGGACTTAAGCCGGCGGCGGATCTTGATTTCAGCCATATTCAATCAGAAAAAGAATATGACCTGCTGAAAACGATCGGCGGCTTCCCAGAGGCAGTGGCGGAAGCGGCGGAAAAGCGAATTCCGCACCGTGTCACAAACTATATTTATGATCTGGCTTCTGCTCTGCACAGCTTCTACAATGCAGAGAAGGTCATTGATCCTGAAAATAAAGAGAAGAGCCGCGCACGCCTGGCTTTAATGAAGGCAACGCAAATTACGCTGAACAACGCGCTTCAGCTGATCGGCGTATCGGCTCCGGAAAAAATGTAATTGATGACGAAAGGGCAAAGTCTTCGGACTTTGCCCTTTTTTATGAGGAAAACGTGTGATGTAATTCACAATCCTGTTTGCTGAGTTTTTGTATGATAAGACTGATTATTGAATCATTGAAAGGGGCAAGCCAAATGATCAACCGTCAACACATTCAATTATCGTTACAGTCATTAAGCTTGGTGGCAGGGTTTATGGTTTGGGTTCTGATTTCATCACTTATTTCCCAAATCACATTAGATATTCCTTTAAGCAAAGGCGAGATTTCTTTGGTGACGGCGATTCCCGTGATTCTTGGATCGCTACTCCGCATTCCTTTAGGGTATTTGACGAACAGGTTTGGCGCGCGGCTGATGTTTATGATCAGCTTCATCCTGCTTTTGCTTCCGGTGTTTTGGATCAGTATCGCGGATTCTTTGTTTGACTTAATCGCGGGCGGTTTTTTCTTAGGGATCGGGGGAGCGGTATTCTCCATTGGAGTGACATCCCTTCCGAAGTATTATCCGAAAGAAAAGCACGGTGTCATCAATGGGATTTATGGAGCCGGAAACATCGGAACCGCCATTACCACATTTGCGGCGCCTGTTATCGCACAAACTGCGGGCTGGAAAGCAACCGTGCAGATGTATATGGTGCTGCTGGCTGTCTTTGCATTGCTGCACGTATTGTTTGGAGACCGGCATGAGAAAAAAGTGAATGTTTCCGTAAAAACTCAAATCAAAGCCGTTTATCGAAATCATATTCTGTGGTTTTTAAGCTTGTTTTATTTTATTACGTTTGGCGCCTTTGTCGCCTTCACCATCTATCTGCCGAACTTTCTGGCGGAGCACTTTGGGCTGAATCCAGCGGACGCCGGTTTGCGGACGGCTGGCTTTATTGCCGTCTCCACGCTGCTCAGGCCTGCGGGCGGATTCCTGGCTGATAAAATGAGCCCGCTCCGCATCTTGATGTTCATATTTGCGGGGCTTACTTTATCAGGCATCATCTTATCATTTTCGCCGACGATCGGCCTTTATACGTTTGGGTCATTAACGGTGGCAGTCTGCTCAGGCATAGGAAACGGGACCGTTTTTAAACTGGTGCCTTTCTATTTTTCGAAGCAAGCGGGAATTGCCAACGGGATTGTGTCTGCTATGGGCGGATTAGGAGGTTTTTTCCCTCCGCTGATACTGGCGAGTGTCTTTCAGGCAACAGGCCAATACGCGATCGGCTTTATGGCGCTTTCAGAAGTAGCGTTAGCGAGCTTTGTTCTTGTCATATGGATGTATTGGCAGGAAAGAATGAAAACGCACATGGAGAGAAACAGTCAGAGCGTCAACTAGCAATGGGGCATTCACAAGATTGTTAGTTTTTTCTGGGTGGGTGCAAATCAATTCACGTTACAATAAACATACGCAACGTGACTTTCTTCGAGGTGAGCTCATGAATTTTCTCTCTGTCCGACCATCTGATAGTGACTTTCTTTCCAGCAGTCTGCATGAATTGCTGGAATCAATCAGCACGAAAAGAAAAATGGAAAAACACACGTATTTGTTTCGAGAAGGAATGGATGCAGAAGAGCTTTATCTGATTCAATCGGGACTCATTGAAATTGGCAAGCTGACGTCTGACGGTAAAGACCTGACGCTTAGAATCTGCCAAAAAAACGATATCGTCGGGGAATTAACACTTTTTACTGAGGAACCGAGATATATGCTCAGTGCAAAGGTGCTAGAGGATGGCGAGGTGCTCGTCATTAATAAAAACAAGCTGGAAAAGGAATTAATCCAAAACGGTGCTTTGACATTTGAGTTTATGAAATGGATGAGCACCCATCTCCGGAAAATACAGTCCAAAATCAGGGATCTGCTGCTTCACGGCAAAAAGGGTGCGCTCTATTCCACTCTTATCCGCTTATCAAACAGCTATGGGGTGGAACGAAGCGACGGCATTCTGATTAATATTACGCTGACAAATCAGGATTTGGCAAAATTTTGCGCAGCAGCAAGAGAAAGTGTCAACCGCATGCTGGGAGATCTCCGCAAACAAGGGGTTATTTCGATAGACGAATCCGGAAAAATTATTTTGCACAAGCGGGATTTTTTACGATGCGAGATTGAATGTGAAAACTGTCCGCTGGAGATTTGCAATATTGACTGAGAAAACCAAGGGCCGCTGGCGGTCCTTGGTTTTTCATCTTGTGATAAAGAGACACATGACGGCGAAAAAGACGCAGGCATTCACGATTTCCAGAATGCCGACCGTTTTGACAGGCCAATTCCTTCCGTGAAAGAACCATGCCCGCAAACTGCTTGGAATAAAAGCAAGAAAAGCCCATCCTGCTCCGAGAAGAGCCGCTAGAAAGGGGAGCAGCAGGTGATATCCCCATGACCAGTATGCAAATGCCCTGTTTTTTCTCTCCCGTATCACCGACTTCACATAAAAGGAACTCCCGATAAAAAATAAAGCGGATTGCATGAATATAAACCAAGCCCAGCCGTCGAGTGTTCCAGTCCCCAGCCAGCAGCTTGCAAGCCCGCCTGAACAAAAGAACAAGACACCCGCAATATCATTCACTAGCGCCCGTTCGTTTTTTCGGCGGGCATAATACATATGGATGAGAAACAGCGGCAATAAAGAAACGCCAACCCAGAAGAGCGGCGGCTTATGAAAAACAGAGACAATCAAAAAGCAGCAGGCCGGAAAACCGTAAAACCATATCCACTTTTGATAGGGTTTGATTTGTTTCTTTTTCAAGGCGAGCGAAACGGGATAAACCGCCAAGTAAAGGAAAAGCCAGCCTAGGAAGAGCGGAATATGCCAGAAAACAGGGCCTCCCTTGACCATCCCGAGCAAAAATGGAATCAGCAGCATCGCCCATGCACCGTGCTGCTTCGGAATTAGCGCCTTCATCAAAATCCTCCTTTTTAATTTCATTATAAATGCTGTCATCCTCCAGATGAGTGACATTCATCATACAAGCTGTGAAATACATCACTGCTGTACAGGCTCAATCGGGCTACACTAAAGCTATCCTTAACACAGGAGGCTTTCCTATGAATCAGTGTGACTATTTATTTTTTCTGAAACAACTTCCCATGTTTAATGAAGTGCCTCAATCCATTGTCGAAACCTTGCTGAAAAATGGGACATTTATCTGCGGCTTATGTGATCAGTCTCCATCCTTTCTTCATTCTCAATCCGTCTATATTGTATTAAAAGGAAGTGTCCGTTTTATGGACAGCAGGCTCCCTGAAGGATCGAAAACCGTTGCGCTGTGGGAAAAAGGCGATGTGTTTCCGATTGATGAAAAAGGCGGGCTGTATTTATCGCCATTTATCTCAGTCAATGCCTCTCCTGATATTCTAATACTCAATATCCCTTATTACATATTTAAGAAAATGATGTCTTACAATGCGCAGCTGCAAATGAACTTTTTGGCCATGCTTCAGCAAAATGTCTTTTGTTCCTATCAATTATTTTTGCGGTACCTGCATACCTCACAGGATGAAAACGCCGAGCCCGGTTCCTAATGAGAACCGGGTGTTTTGATCTTCTTTACATGACAGGCGGCTAATGAGGAGGCCTTCCTGATCGCCGCGTTCATTACATCCTGTGAAAGTTCTTCCTTCACCCATGTGTGAACATTTTGTGAAAAAAGCAGAGTGTGTGACATAGTTCACAAGGAAACACGCTGTCTCTGTTTATAGTGGAACTTAGCATCACCTGACTCGGAAGGAGTGAACTCTTATGAAGAAAAAGAAAATGAGTCCGTTGTTTAGGAGATTACATTATTTCTCTCCTATCGAACACCATTCAAATAAACATAGCCAAACCACCCGCGAAGATCGCGATTGGGAGAATGTATACAGAAACAGATGGCAATACGACATAGTCGTTCGCTCCACCCATGGCGTCAATTGCACGGGGTCTTGCAGCTGGAATATCTATGTGAAAAACGGCATTGTCACATGGGAAGGGCAAAACCTAAATTATCCATCAACAGGCCCCGATATGCCTGATTTCGAACCGAGAGGCTGTCCGCGGGGGGCGAGTTTTTCATGGTATATCTACAGCCCGCTCCGTGTGAAATATCCATACGTGCGCGGTGTGCTGATTCATTTGTGGCGGGAAGCACTGCAGACGCATCAAAATCCATTGGAAGCCTGGAAATCGATTGTGGAAAACCCTGAAAAAGCGAAGTCCTATAAACAGGCGAGAGGGAAAGGCGGTTTTGTGCGCGCTGAATGGCCGGAGGTGCTGAAGCTGATTTCAGCCTCTCTGCTGTATACAGTGATGAAATACGGGCCAGACCGGAACGTCGGTTTTTCTCCGATTCCGGCTATGTCCATGATCAGCCATGCCTCAGGCTCCCGGTTTATGTCGTTAATCGGCGGCCCTATGCTCAGTTTTTATGACTGGTATGCGGATCTTCCCCCGGCATCCCCGCAAATCTGGGGTGACCAGACGGATGTTCCGGAAAGCAGTGATTGGTACAATTCGGGCTATATCATCACATGGGGCTCCAACGTTCCATTAACGAGAACGCCTGACGCGCATTTTTTGGCGGAGGCCCGCTATAAAGGCGCTAAGGTCATTTCGATCAGTCCGGATTTTGCAGAATCCTCAAAGTTTGCGGATGACTGGCTGAGTATCCGCCAAGGGACTGATGGGGCGCTTGCGATGGCCATGGGTCACGTCATTTTGCAGGAATTTTACGTGAACCAAGAAACTGAACGTTTTATTGAGTACGCGAAGCAATACACCGATTTTCCATTCTTCGTCACCCTGTCAAAGGAAAATGGCGTATATACAGCGGGCCGGTTTCTTCATGCGAAGGACATCGGGCGGCAGACAAAGCATGATCAGTGGAAGCCTGCAGTCTGGAATGAACAGACAGGCGCATTTGCCATACCGCAGGGGACAATGGGCTCGCGCTGGGATGGGCAGCAGAAATGGAACCTGCACATGATTGATGAAGAAACCGGGGAACCGATTGAACCCCGTCTCTCTGTGCTGGGAATAGAAGACGAAATCGGCACGGTGCGCATCCCGTATTTTTCAAATGACGGAAACAAAGTGCTTGATCGGGATCTTCCTATTAAAAAAATGCACCTGAACGGTGAAGAGACGTACGTTACGACTGTGTTTGACTTGATCCTGGCTAACTACGGCGTGAACCGGGGCATCGGCAAACGATCAGCTTTCTCCTATGATGATCCTGAGCCGTTTACGCCTGCCTGGCAGGAACAGATGACAGGAATCAAAAAAGAAGCTGTCATTAAAATTGCCCGAGAATTTGCCCAGAATGCGATCGATACAGACGGCCGGTCCATGATTATCGTAGGAGCGGGGATTAACCACTGGTTCAACTCCGACACAATCTACCGGGCAGTGTTAAATCTTGTTTTACTGGTAGGCGCCCAAGGCGTAAACGGCGGAGGCTGGGCCCATTATGTGGGGCAGGAAAAGCTCCGTCCTGCTGAAGGATGGCAGACGATTGCAAATGCAAAGGACTGGGAAGGCGTGCCTAAACTGCAAAACGGCACCTCATTTTTCTACTTTGCGACAGACCAGTGGCGTTACGAGGACCAGCCGATCAGTGACCTGGCTTCACCGATCGCTGCGTCATCCCGCTACAAGCACCACGCCGATTACAATGTGCTGGCGGCGCGGCTAGGGTGGCTTCCGTCATACCCGACTTTTAATCAAAACGGCATCGATCTGTACAAAGAAGCTGAAAAGGCAGGGGCGGCAACACCTGAAGACGTAGGTGCGTACGTGGCCTCACAGCTCCAAGAGAAAAAACTGAAATTCGCAATTGAAGATCCTGACAATGAAGTGAATTTTCCTAGGAATCTCTTCGTATGGCGAGCGAATCTGATCTCCAGCTCAGGAAAAGGGCACGAATATTTTCTCAAGCATTTGCTGGGGACGACGAACGGTTTGATGAATGACGACAGCGACAGCATCCGTCCGGAAGAAATCAAATGGCGGGACCAGGCACCGGAAGGAAAGCTCGACTTATTAATCAATCTTGATTTTCGAATGGCTGGTACGGCGCTATATTCCGATATCGTGCTGCCGGCGGCGACATGGTATGAAAAACACGATCTCAGCAGCACGGATATGCATCCGTTTATCCATCCTTTTGCTCCGGCCATCTCGGCTCCGTGGGAATCGAAATCAGACTGGGATATTTTTAAGGCTCTGTCAAAAGCCGTTTCCGATCTGGCAGAAGAAGTCGATATGGAGCCGGTGAAAGAAGTGGTCGCGACGCCGCTCCTCCATGACACCATGCAGGAATTAGCCCAGCCGTTCGGCAAAATCAAGGACTGGAGCAAGGGCGAATGTGAGGCCATACCGGGAAAATCGATGCCAAATATCCAAGTTGTTGAACGGGATTACAAGCACATTTTTCATAAAATGACCGCGCTCGGTCCTAACGCCGCTTTAAAGCCGAGCGGAACAAAAGGAATGAGCTGGTCGATAGCCGATGAATATGAATCACTCAAAAAGAGACTGGGAGACATCACCTCGGACAGCGTCGCAAAGGGATGTCCAAATATAAGTGATGCAAAGCAGGCAGCAGAAGCGATTTTAACCCTATCATCCACTTCGAATGGAAAGGTCGCCGTCAAAGCATGGGAATCACTTGAAAACATCACAAACCTGAAACTGAAAGACCTGGCGGAAGAGCGCGAGGAAGAATGCTTTACGTTCGAACAAATTACAGCCCAGCCGAAAACGGTTATCACGTCTCCGGCATTTACCGGCTCAGAAAAAGGCGGACGCAGGTACTCGCCGTTTACGACGAACGTAGAAAAATTAATCCCATGGCGAACACTGACTGGCAGACAATCCTATTATGTCGATCATGAACTGATGATGGAATTCGGTGAAACGATGGCGACATTTAAACCGATCCTCCAGCATCGTCCGTTTCTGAGCAAGCGGCCTGATCAAGAGGGGAAAGAAATTGTCCTCAATTATTTGACGCCGCATAATAAATGGTCTGTCCACAGCATGTATTTTGATTCCCTGCCAATGCTGACGTTGTTCCGCGGCGGGCCGACGGTGTGGATGAATAAAGATGATGCAGAGGACACGGATATCAAAGATAACGATTGGATTGAATGCTTTAACCGAAACGGTGTTGTCGTCGCGAGAGCGGTTTTGTCTCACCGGATTCCTAAAGGAATGGCGTTTATGCACCATGCCCAGGATCGCCACATCAATGTGCCCGGCACGAAACTGACAAATAACCGCGGAGGCACCCATAACAGCCCGACAAGGATACACGTCAAGCCGACGCAGATGATCGGGGGCTATGCCCAGCTCAGCTACGGCTTTAATTATTACGGTCCAACAGGGAATCAGCGCGACCTGAACGTCGTCATCCGCAAGCTGAAGGAGGTCGATTGGCTTGAAGATTAAAGCGCAAATCGGTATGGTCATGAACTTGGATAAATGCATCGGCTGCCACACGTGCAGCGTCACCTGCAAAAACACGTGGACAAACCGTGCCGGTGCGGAATATATGTACTTTAATAATGTAGAAACAAAGCCGGGCATCGGCTATCCGAAGCAATGGGAGGACCAGGACAAATATAAAGGCGGCTGGACATTGAAAAAAGGAAAGCTCGAGCTGAAATCCGGCCCGAAAACGAATCGGCTTGCAGGCCTTTTCTATAATCCGAATCAGCCGACGATTGATGATTATTATGAGCCTTGGAACTATGATTATGAAACATTAACAAACAGCCCGCAGAAAAAAAACCAGCCAGTGGCTCGCCCGAAATCGTCCTTGACCGGAGACTTTATGAATATTGAATGGGGACCGAACTGGGAGGATGATCTCGCAGGCGGCCACATAACGGGGCTTGAGGACCCAAACGTGCCAAAAATGGAGGAATCGATCAAAACAGAATTCGATGAAGTCTTTATGATGTATCTGCCGCGTATTTGTGAGCACTGCATCAACCCGGCTTGCGTTTCCTCCTGCCCGTCCGGCGCCATGTACAAACGCGAGGAAGACGGCATTGTGCTTGTGGATCAAAACGCATGCCGCTCATGGAGATATTGCGTTTCTTCCTGTCCTTATAAAAAAGTCTATTTTAATTGGCAAACGAACAAAGCGGAAAAATGCACACTCTGCTTTCCGCGCTTGGAGGCGGGACTGCCGACCATCTGCTCTGAGACGTGTGTAGGCAGAATCCGCTACCTCGGCGTCATGCTGTATGACGCGGACAAAGTGGAGGAAACAGCATCTGTTGAAAATGAAAAAGATCTCTATCTTTCCCAATTGGATGTTTTTCTTGATCCGAATGATCCTGAAATTGCCAAACTGGCAAAAGAACAAGGCATTCCGGCTGAATGGATAGAGGCCGCGCAGCAATCGCCGATCTATAAAATGATCATCGACTGGAAGATTGCGCTGCCGCTTCACCCTGAGTACCGCACACTGCCGATGGTTTGGTACATTCCGCCGCTGAGCCCGATTATGAATCTCTTTGAAGGAAAAGGCAGCCGGCAGTCCGCGGAAGATATTTTTCCGGCTATCGACCAAATGAGAATACCGATAAACTATTTGGCGCAGCTGTTAACGGCCGGTGATACGGATCATATTCGGTCAACATTAAAGAAAATGTCTGTCATGCGCCAGTATATGAGAGCGGTCCAGACGAATAAAACCGTCGACCCGGCACTGATCTCCAGTGTCGGCTTAACAGAACAGCAAATTGAAGACATGTATCGGCTGCTTGCAATCGCCAAATACGATGACCGCTTTGTGATTCCAAGCAGCCACCGGGAAGAAGTGTCAGATTTATATGCTGAACAAGGGAGCTGCGGCTTGTCATTTTCTGGCGGCCCAGGCTCTTGCTTCTAACTTTTGATAAATGAGGTGTAACAAGATGAACACCACAGACCGGCAAATCACGTTTTCTGCTCTTTCCTATCTTCTTTCTTATCCGGATGAAGAGTGGAGAGCCGAGCTTCCCGATTGGAAGGCTCTTATCCATGAAATGAACAATCAGCAAATGTGTGAGAAGCTGTTGCACTTTTTCGATGCGACAGCCGGCTTTTCTCAGGAAGCTCTGATTGAACACTACGTCTATACGTTTGACTTCGGGAAAAAAACGAATATGTATGTCACCTACTTTAACTCAGGCGAGCAAAGGGAACGAGGCATTGAGTTGCTGCATTTAAAAAACACATACCAGCAATCCGGCTTCCTGCCGACAGAGAAAGAGCTGCCTGATTACCTGCCGCTTATGCTGGAATTTGCCGCGATTGCGGAAATTGAAGCAGCAAGAAGTGTGTTTGAGAAATATTTGTCCAATGTGAGGGAGCTGGCATCCCGCCTCGAAAAAAATGACAGCATCTATGCGGAGCTGCTGCACGTGCTGCTGGCCGCGCTGGGAAACATCGGCGTGCGTGAAAGCATTGAAGGGGCTGTTCAGGCATGAGCGGACAGATCCTGTGGGGCGTGATGCCATACATTGTATTGACGATTTTTATCGGCGGCCATATTTACCGCTATCAGCATGATCAATTTGGCTGGACGGCGAAATCAAGCGAGCTGTTAGAAAAGAAAAAACTCGCGGCGGGCAGCACCCTTTTTCACTGGGGCATACTGTGTGTCGTCGGCGGCCATATCATGGGAATTCTGATCCCGGTAGGCGTGTATTCTGGAATCGGCATTTCAGAGCATGTGTATCATAAAATGGCGATTGGCGCAGGCCTCCCGGCGGGAATTGTGGCCTGTATCGGACTTATCATCCTGACGTACAGAAGGCTGTTTGACAAAAGAATCCGCAAAACCAGCTCGCCTGCGGATATTCTTATTCTCATTCTGCTGCTGTTCATGATGCTGTCGGGCGTTGCGGCCACGTTTCTCAATATTGATTCGAAGGGATTCGATTACCGGACAACAGTCGGGCCGTGGTTCAGAGAAATCGCTTTGTTCAGGCCTGACGCCTCTTTGATGGAGAGTGTCCCGCTATGGTTTAAGTTTCATATTGTTATCGGATACGTTGTTTTTATTCTGTGGCCGTTTACGAGATTGGTTCACGTGTTCAGCCTGCCGCTCAAATATTTGACCCGCAGCTATGTCGTATATCGAAAACGCTCGTAAAAATCCCCCCTGAAAGAGGGGGATTTTTTTATCTTGGTGAAAAAATAAAAACGCAAGATATTTTCTGCCAAGGCAATGGCTCTCTTTTTCGCCGCTTGCCGGGGCAATTTGCGGCGGGGCGCTGATTGGATTCGGCCTTTCGCTCATGTTTTATCATCAGGCTTCACTCGGCGGCGCCAATATTCTTGCTTTATTTCTGCAAAAACGGTATGGATGGAACCCCGGGACAGTTCATTTTCTCTTCGATTTAGCCGTAGTGCTGGCCGGCATCTTTTCCGTCGGCTTGCTGATAGGGGGCTGCTCCTTAGTGTCGATTGCGGTCACGGGCCTGATCGTCAGCTACTTCAAAAATAAAATCAAAAGCGGCCACTCCCTCAAGCCTGGTTTGCTCCAGAACCTCACATCCGGCCAATCACAGGAAGCCTCATCATAAGCCTTTCCGCCTTAGGCGGAGAGGCCATTCTTCTGCAAAGGTTTACACATTAGAAAAAAGAGGTAATACGAAGGTAATCGAATCAGAATGGAGAGAGTATGGATGCTGAAACGGAGACTGGAGTTTTTCTTTTTATATATGATGCTTATCGGGGCATATGTCATATGGTTTTTTCCGGTTTCCAGGCTTGAATTTTACGGGGGAGTGCTTTGCTATACAAGCATTATTTTGTTCAGCATCTATTCGTTAATTCTTGAGAACCGCACCTCGCAGCACACGCTGTTATGGATTCACATCCTTGTCTTTTTTCCAATCGTCGGCTACATGTTTTATCTGTTTTCCGGACAGCTCTATGTGAAGGGGAAGCTGTTTAAGACAAAACGAATGTACAACAGGGAAAAGCTCAGAAAGCTGTTTGACATGGAGGAAACGCCGGAAGTGACAGGGCTTAAGGACAATCAAGAACGGTTCTTTACGTATTCCATCAGGGCTGCCCATATGAATATCAATACGAAAAGCAATATCAAAGTGCTGAAAAACGGCGAGGAAACCTTCCCGGACATTTTCAAAGCGATGCGGAAGGCGAAATCCTATATACATATTGAATACTACATGTTTAAATCAGACATGCTCGGCCGCGGCATGATGGACATTATGATGGAGAAAGCGCGCCAGGGTGTCGAGGTGCGGTTTTTATATGACGCTGCAGGAAGCATCAAGCTGGCAAGAAGAGATATCATGAAAATGAAACAAGCGGGAGTGGACATTGTTCCGTTTTCTCCGCTGAAATACGGATTTTTTAATCAGAAGCTGAATTTCAGAAATCACCGGAAAATCGTGATCATCGATGGAAACATCGGTTTTGTGGGCGGATTAAATGTCGGGAAGGAATATATCAGCAGAGATCCGCACATCGGGTTTTGGAGAGATACTCACCTGCGGCTGGAAGGAGAAATTGTGCAAACGCTTCACGCTATTTTCATGCTGGATTGGGAATATGTCTCCAACGAAGTGTTAATTGATCAAGAAGAGTACAATAGGCCGGTTCCTGTTGAGGGAGGGGGCATTTATCAAATTGTCGCAACAGGCCCTGACATGAAGGAAAGCATGAGCGACCTCTATTATGAAATGATTTCCTCAGCACAGAAATCAATATGGATTGCCACGCCCTATTTTGTCCCGAATGAGTCCATACGCACGGCGCTAAAAGCTGCGGCGACAAAAGGCGTAGAGGTAAGGATTATGGTGCCGGAGAAGAATGACAGCTTTTTAACGGAATACGCATCGAGATCCTATTTTCCAGAACTGCTTCTTGAGGGCATTGAAGTCTATTCCTATCAAAAAGGCTTCATGCATCAAAAAGTCATCATCGTGGATGGAGATCTCGCCTCGGTTGGCACCGCGAATATGGACATGCGCAGCTTTCAGCTCAACTTTGAAGTGAACGTATTCTTCACGGATACGGAAGCCATTCGTACCCTTGAAGACCATTTCGAAGAGGATATGCTGGATAGTGACAAACTCAGCCCAGTCGGCTTTTATAAAAGAGGAATGGCTGACCGGACAAAAGAATCGTTTGCCCGTCTGTTTTCGGGGGTTCTGTAAGAAAAAAGAAATCTGATCTTTCAAAACTGCCGGTGTATAGTATAATTGAGAAAAATTATCAGTTATTTATGCATTGGGGGAAGATAGGGTGCTTCGGCAATTTTTTTCGTATTATAAACCATATAAAACGTTGTTCTTTCTCGACTTTTTCTCGGCGATTGCGGGAGGCTTAATGGAGCTGAGTTTTCCTTTGATCGTCAATTATTTTATTGATACCTTGCTTCCTGGAAGAGACTGGGGACTGATTATCGCCACCTCAATCGGCTTATTTGCGGTGTATGCGCTCAGCTCGGCTCTCCAGTATATCGTCACATACTGGGGGCACATGCTTGGGATCAATATCGAGACTGATATGAGAAAGTCGCTTTTTGACCATTTGCAAAAGCTATCATTTAAATTTTACGACAACAACAAGACAGGAACGCTGATGTCGAAGCTGACGAACGATTTAATGTACATCGGCGAAGTTGCCCATCACGGACCGGAAGATTTATTCATTGCCGTCATGACCATTCTCGGGGCGTTCGGGGTCATGCTGTTCATTAACTGGCAGCTGGCATTATTAACGTTTATCATCATGCCGATTGTCATTTGGCTTGCGCTTTATTTCAACAAAAAAATGACCAAAGCATTTACAACACTGAACAAAGATATCGGAGACTTCAGCGCGCGTGTAGAAAATAATATCGGCGGCATTCGGCTCGTGCAGGCGTTCGGCAATGAAGCGTTTGAAAAGGAACGCTTTGCCGTCAACAATCAGCGTTTCCGTATCACAAAGCTTTCCTCATACAGAATCATGGCGAAAAACGGTTCAATCAGCTATATGCTGACCCGGTTTGTCACGCTGTTTGTCCTCTTGTGCGGAACGTGGTTTGTCATTCGCGGCTCCTTATCGTATGGGGAATTCGTGGCGTTTGTGCTCCTGACGAATGTGCTGTTCAGGCCCATTGACAAAATTAATGCCATTATCGAAATGTATCCGAGGGGCATCGCCGGTTTCAAAAGCTATATGGAACTGATGGAAACAGAACCGGATATTCAGGATTCTCCTGATGCGAGAGACGTATCCGGCCTAAAGGGCAATATCCGCTATGAACATGTTTCATTTGGCTATGATGACCATCACAACGTCCTCAAAGACATTAACCTGTCCATTCAAGCAGGGGAGACGGTTGCGTTCGTCGGCCCGTCAGGCGCGGGAAAATCAACGCTTTGCAGTCTGCTTCCGCGCTTTTATGAAGCATCGGAGGGTGACATTACCATCGACGGCATCAATATTAAAGACATGACGCTGTCTTCGCTGCGGGGGCAGATTGGTGTCGTGCAGCAGGACGTTTTCTTATTTTCGGGCACGCTTAGAGAAAATATCGCCTACGGCCGTTTAGGCGCATCGGAAGAAGACATTTGGCAGGCTGTGAAGCAGGCGCATCTGGAAGAGCTTGTCCATAGCATGCCTGATGGATTGGATACCATCATCGGTGAACGCGGCGTGAAGCTTTCCGGCGGGCAAAAACAGCGGCTGTCCATTGCACGGATGTTCTTGAAAAATCCATCGATCCTGATTCTGGACGAAGCGACCTCGGCCCTTGATACAGAAACAGAAGCGGCGATTCAAAAGGCACTTCAAGAATTGTCGGAGGGGCGCACGACGCTCGTCATCGCCCACAGGCTGGCGACGATCAAAGACGCAGACAGAATTGTGGTGGTTACAAAGAACGGGATCGAAGAACAAGGACGCCATCATGACCTGATTCAAGCCGGCGGTCTTTACAGCAGGCTGCATCAAGCGCAATTTGGGCAAATGGTGCAGCAATAGGAGGGAAATATGGATAGGAAAAATGTGCTGTACATTGCGGTTTCGTTGGACGGGATGATCGCAAGAGAAGATGGAAGCATTGATTGGCTGGATGAATTTGAAGGTGAAGGCAATAACGGTACATTGCGTTTTATCAGACTGTAGATACCGTCATCTTAGGCCGGAGCACATATGAACACAAATGAAAAAAAGCTGCGCTTAAAATTCGGACAGGCGGTTTATGTAAGACCATAACAAAAAGGATAGACAAGATGTCTATCCTTTTTAATATGTAAGTTAAAGCGCTTCTCTTTCAGCAGGCTCGATAATATTTTTGAATTTTTCAACCAGCTGTGACGCTTTTGTTCCTTCCACTACAATCAGATATTCTTTTTCATTATGAGCCATGCGGAACGTTTCAAGCTCAATTAAGCTTTTGATTTTGCACATTGTTTTCTTTGAATAAATATAAACCTCGTGGCTACCGGAATGGCACATTTTATAAAGATGAATCAAATTTCTTAAAGTAAATGCCTGCGCGGCTACTTTCAGAGACTTGATGTTTTTCATGATCTTTCTCCTCCATCGATTGTTGTCTTATATAGCGTATGTTCCCAGAGCGGACGAACTGTAAACCTAATTTTGCACATTTATGATTTCCATTGGAGAGCCCCGCCGCCGATGCGTTTGACACCGCGGATGGAGCTTAACTCATCCATCAGGCGGAGAAGCGCCTTGTCTTTCTGCTTTGCTTCGATCATGAAATCTATATTCGTTCCCCATTGCCTAAAGCGTTCTAACAGCGGCAGCAAAAAGTTGGCGTCAACATAATCGGCATGGCTGCGTATGGCTTGCTCCGATTTTGGGGAAGACAGGTGAACCTTTGGCTGCAGCCCGATTCGCTCCCACGTTTTGATCATCCGGGGCAGTGCTTCATTCAGGTCTGCGTGATCATCTGGGTTGGCGTAAAAATGATGAAAGTCAAAGACAAACGGAACATTCTCTTGCTCACAGACCTGAAGCGTTTCTTCCGTCGTATATGTTTTATCGTCATTTTCAAGCGTCATCCGCTGTTTGATCTCCTCCGGCAGCTGCTTCATATTTTGATGAAATTGAGCAGTGGCGGTTTCTTTATCTCCGTAAGCGCCGCCAATATGAATGTTAATAACAGAGCGATCAGCAATGCCCATGGCTTCAAGCATACGGTAGTGATACGCCATATCAGTTACCGCATTTTGTGTGACGGACTCCTTCGGGCTCGTAAACAGGGTGAATTGATTGGGGTGAAAGCTTGTTCGCAGATGATGTGTTTTAACAAGCTCTCCGATCTCCCGAAACTCCTTTTGAAACGGCGTCACAAAATCCCACATTACATCGGGATGCGTGGCCAGCGGCACAATCGAACTGGAAAAGCGGTACAACGGAATGTCGTGGCCGATGATATAGTGAAGGGTTCTCATCGTATTGCGCAAATTGGCTTTTGTCACAGTCAGAAGCGCTTCTTTTCTTTCATCCTTTGCAAGCTTGGAATAACGTGCGAATGTCAATGTTTTAGCGGGAGACGCATCCCAAAGGCTCATCGCGTTTGAAACGAACCCGAATCTGAAAATCATAGGAACTCTCCTTTATAAAAAATAAGATATTGCTCTGCCAATCCATTCAGCCGGGCGCTGCCTGAATGTGCGTTTTTTGAAATTCTCCTTTGTCAGCAGCTCTGACCTTTTCATATCCTCTTCAATCGTCGCATAGACTTCTTTTGTAAATGCCTCATTATCGATTTCAACATTCACCTCTTCATTTAAAAAAAAGCTTCGCTGATCAAAATTGGCGGTGCCGATAATGCTGAAATGATCATCAATGATCAGGGCTTTCACATGATAAAACCCTTGGTAAAAACGGTAGATGAGACAGCCGGCATCCAAGAGCTCCGAATAATACGTGAAAGCTGCTTCTCTGACCAACGGATGATCTGATTTCATCGGTACAATTATGGTAACCGCTACACCGTTTTTTCTTGCTTTAACCAAGGCCTGCTGAAGCGGTTTTGTCGGAATATAATAAGGTGTGCAAATGGTAATGCGCTCTTTTGCCTGCGCGATATTTGCCAAATACGTTTTTTCAAGTGAATAACCGTCAGTCGCATAAATCTTATGAGAGATATTCCCTTGCGAAAGCTCCGGCCAAACATCCGGACTCAGTTCAGCAGATCCGGTATTTCGTTTCAGGTCGGCTGTAAATAGCGTCTGAAGATCGCGGACACCCTCTCCCTTCATGCGCAAATGATAATCCTCCCAATTGCCGAACTTCGCCTTCTTCCCAAGGTATTCCTCACCGATGTTAAAACCGCCGATATACCCGATCTTCCCGTCTATCACAGCAATTTTCCGGTGATTCCGTTTTTGTATATGAAAAAAGACAAAAGGAAAACGAGGTTTGTTAAGAAAATGAACATGAACCCCGGCATTTTTCATCGTTTTCAGTGCCGGTTTTTTTATTTTTTGGCTGCCTGACCAATCCAGCAGCAAATAGACGGAAACGCCCGATTTAGCTTTTGCCTTCAGCAGCGTAAACATATTGTGGCTGACTTCATCGTTTTTCATAATAAAAAACATCACGTGAACAGAGGAAACGGCCCGGCGGATGTCTTCCATCAGCCGATCGACAAGATCAGCGCCGCAGTGGATCAATTCAATATCACTCTTCTTTTTTGAAAAAACAGGCTCGTACGCGTTTTTTTTATAAACGGCGCGTCCCAAGAAGATATCAAGCAGAATGAAAGCCAATAGTATGATGAGAATGACGAAAAATATCTTCATCCCGGCACTCCTTTCGTAGTAAAGGTAGTGTGCCCGAACAGCAGGAATTTAATTATTGACTGAACACTCATTCATTATTTATCATTAAGATAATCTTAAACAGATTCGAGGGTAGGGGATCGCGGTCTTTATCAGTAAAAAGGGGGAATTGAAATGAGCGGCTTTCTCATCGCAAATGCTTTGTTATTTCTGGTTGTAACCGCTTACGCTGTCTATTTGTTTGTTTACTTGGTCAAAACGAGACTGGCCTATATCAGGCTCGGCCAGAAAGAACAATTTGATAAACGGATTAAGGAACGGCTCCAAGCCATTTGGGTGAATGTATTCGGGCAGAAAAAACTGCTTAAGGACAAGAAAAGCGGAATGATTCACGTTATGTTTTTCTACGGATTTATATTGGTTCAGTTCGGAGCGATTGACTTTATCATCAAAGGACTGGCTCCCGATCGGAATCTGCCGCTTGGCCCTGTCTATCCCGCCTTCACCTTTTTTCAGGAAATCGTTACGTTTCTCATTTTAATCGCTGTGGGCTGGGCATTCTACAGACGTTATATTGAAAAGCTCGTCAGGCTGAAGCGCAATTTCAAAGCAGGGCTTGTTCTCATTTTTATCGGAGGGTTAATGCTGACGGTTCTGCTTGGAAACGGAATGAATCTGATCTGGCATGAGCACGGGCTTTCGTGGAGCGAGCCGATTGCTTCATGCATCGCGTTTTTGCTTGGCGGAGTCGGGAAAACCGGCGCAGCGGTCATTTTCTATATCGCATGGTGGGTGCATCTTCTGTTTTTGCTGAGCTTTTTAGTGTACGTGCCTCAGTCGAAACATGCCCACTTAATCGCCGGACCTGCCAATGTCTTTTTCAACAGAATGGAATCGGCAGGAAAGCTTGAGAAAATCGATTTTACCGACGAAACGAAAGAAAGCTATGGAGCGGGGAGAATTGAAGATTTCAGGCAGTCCCAGCTGCTTGATTTGTATGCGTGTGTCGAGTGCGGCCGCTGCACCAATATGTGCCCTGCAACAGGCACCGGAAAAATGCTGTCGCCGATGGACTTGATTTTGCGTCTCAGAGACCATCTCACGGAAAAAGGCGCCGCCGTCACCTCACGTTCGCCATGGGTGCCCGCGGCAGCGTTCCGGCATACGAGAGGCAATCAGCTGGCTGCAGCGTCAGCGGGCAGCGGATCGCAGGAAGCTGCCGCCGCGCTGGATTACAATCCGAGCTTAATCGGCGACGTCATAACAGAGGAAGAAATTTGGGCGTGTACGACTTGCCGGAATTGTGAGGATCAATGCCCGGTCATGAATGAACATGTAGATAAAATCATCGATCTCCGCCGCTATCTTGTACTGACAGAAGGAAAAATGGACAGTGACGCACAGCGCGCCATGACGAGTATCGAGCGGCAGGGAAATCCGTGGGGCCTCAATCGCAAGGAGCGAGAAAATTGGCGTGACGCCGCCCCCGATGCTGAGATTCCGACTGTAAAAGAAATGAAAAAAGAAGGAAAAGAATTTGAGTACCTTTTTTGGGTCGGCTCCATGGGGTCTTACGACAACAGAAGCCAGAAAATCGCGGTCTCCTTTGCTAAGCTGCTCAATCACGCGGGCGTGTCCTTCGCGATCCTCGGAAATAAAGAAAAAAATTCAGGAGACACACCGCGCCGCCTCGGAAATGAATTTTTGTTCCAGGAACTGGCTGAAAAAAATATTTCTGAATTTGAAAAAAATGATGTCAAAAAAATCGTTACGATTGATCCGCACGCATACAATTTATTTAAAAACGAGTATCCGGATTTCGGCTTTGAAGGCGAGGTTTATCATCATACAGAAGTGCTGGCCGAGCTGGTGAAGAATGGGAAATTAAAGCCGCAGCACCCGCTTCATGAGACGATTACCTTCCATGATTCGTGCTACTTGGGCCGGTACAACGAAGTTTATGATCCGCCGAGGGAGATTTTAAAAGCCATTCCAGGTGTAGAGCTGATTGAAATGGAGAGAAACAGGGAAACCGGCATGTGCTGCGGCGCCGGCGGGGGATTAATGTGGATGGAGGAGGAAACGGGCAACAGGATTAACGTCGCCAGGACAGAGCAAGCGCTCGCGGTCAGCCCATCGGTGATCAGCTCTGGCTGTCCGTACTGTCTCACGATGCTTGGAGACGGCACAAAGGCGAAAGAAGCCGAAGACCAAGTCAAAACATATGACGTCGCCGAGCTTCTGGCTCAATCCGTCTTAGGTGCTGATATGATTATGGGGGAGAGGCCATGAATTTTTCATTATCAGAAGAACACGAGATGATACGAAAATTGATGCGTGATTTTGCGAAGCATGAGGTAGCCCCGACAGCGGCAGAACGCGACGAACATGAACGCTTCGACCGCGAGCTGTTTCGGGAAATGGCAAATTTAGGGCTGACGGGAATTCCGTGGCCTGAAGATTACGGCGGAATCGGAAGTGACTATCTGGCCTATGTCATCGCGGTGGAGGAGCTGTCGAAAGTGTGCGCATCCACCGGTGTGACGCTTTCTGCCCATATTTCACTTTGCAGCTGGCCGCTGTTTGCCTTTGGGACGGAAGAACAGAAGACAGACTACTTAACACAGCTGGCCCTTGGAGAGAAAATCGGCGCTTTCGCTTTAACAGAAGCAGGTTCAGGTTCTGACGCAGGCGGCATGAAAACAACTGCTGAACGAATCGGTGATGACTATGTATTAAATGGTTCAAAAGTGTTTATCACAAACGGCGGGATTGCGGATGTTTACATTGTTTTTGCAGTCACCGATCCCGAGAAAAAGAAAAAAGGCATATCCGCTTTTATAGTAGAAAAAGATTTCGAAGGTTTTTTGACAGGCAAGAAAGAAAAGAAGCTGGGCATCCGCTCGTCTCCCACAACGGAAATCACGTTCGAAGATTGTGTGGTGCCCGCAGAAAACCGTCTCGGAGAAGAAGGGGAAGGCTTCAAAATCGCGATGAAGACGCTTGACGGAGGCAGAAACGGCATAGCTGCACAAGCCGTGGGTATCGCTCAGGGTGCCCTCGATGCGGCGCTTCAATATGCAAAAGAGCGAAAGCAATTCGGAAAATCAATTGCCGAGCAGCAAGGTATCGCTTTTAAACTCGCGGACATGGCTACAATGATAGAAGCTTCAAGGCTATTGACCTATCAGGCTGCCTGGCTGGAATCATCAGGCCTTCCATATGGAAAAGCTTCCGCCATGTCCAAACTGCTGGCGGGAGATACGGCGATGAAGGTGACGACCGAAGCCGTGCAGATTTTCGGCGGCTACGGCTATACAAAAGATTACCCGGTTGAACGCTATATGCGTGATGCAAAAATCACGCAAATCTATGAAGGCACTCAAGAAATTCAAAGACTTGTCATCTCCAGAATGCTCGCGGATTGACGCAAATCATCTATCAGTCGGATCACTCTTGTAAAATTATTTAAATTAACGCTGTTAAGGGTAGCATATTCTGTTTTATTTTGTTTATAATGAGAGGTATGGTTTGTATAAGAACGATACAAAATCGCTTTCATTATTGATAAAACAGATACATATAAGTAATAGAAAGGGAGTGTCCGACCTTGGGTATCAAACAATATTCACAGGAAGAGCTAAAGGAAATGGCTTTAGTTGAAATCGCTCACGAATTATTTGAAGAACATAAAAAACCAGTTCCTTTTCAGGAGCTTTTAAATGAAATCGCATCTTTGCTCGGCGTGACAAAAGAAGAGCTTGGAGACCGCATTGCTCAATTTTATACAGATTTAAATATTGACGGCCGCTTCCTGGCGCTTTCTGACCAAACGTGGGGGCTTCGCAGCTGGTATCCGTATGATCAGCTTGACGAAGAAACTCAGCCGACAGTCAAAGCGAAAAAGAAAAAAGCGAAGAAAGCAGTCGAAGAAGATCTTGATCTTGACGAGTTTGAAGAGATCGATGAAGACGACCTTGATTTGGATGAAGTTGAGGAAGAACTCGATCTTGACGCTGACGATTTTGACGATGAAGATCTTGATGAAGACGACGACGATCTTGAGATCGAAGAAGATCTGATTGATGAAGATGATGAAGACTATGATGATGAAGAAGAGGATATCAAATAGTATAAGATTTCATCTTCAAAACGATCTTGACTTTCATAGTCGAACTATGTAGTATGTATTTTGGGCTCTTCAAAAACGAAGAGAGAACATAGTACGTTATGCTCCCTTTCAAGAAATTGAAAGGGAGCTTTCTTATTTTCACCCCTCATTTTTCTTATAAATCATTTAAAAGGCTAAATGATTTTTTATAAAATAGTACATTTTAAAAATGTAGCTAAGAGCGAAGAGAGGAGCAAACGAAATGACGAAATATATTTTTGTAACTGGGGGAGTTGTATCCTCACTTGGAAAGGGTATTGTAGCAGCTTCATTAGGACGTTTGCTGAAAAACCGCGGAATGAACGTGACGATTCAAAAATTCGATCCATACATCAACGTTGACCCGGGAACAATGAGCCCGTACCAGCACGGTGAAGTATTCGTAACGGATGACGGCGCTGAAACAGACTTGGACCTCGGTCACTATGAGCGTTTTATCGACATCAATTTGAATAAATTCAGCAACGTGACAACAGGTAAAATTTATTCAACAGTTCTTAAAAAAGAACGACGTGGAGACTACCTTGGCGGAACTGTACAGGTCATCCCGCATATCACAAACGAACTGAAAGACCGTGTTTACCGCGCGGGAAAAGAAACAAATGCAGATGTTGTCATTACAGAAATCGGCGGTACTGTCGGAGATATCGAATCACTGCCATTCCTTGAGGCGATCCGTCAAATGAAGAGCGATATAGGCCGTGAAAACGTAATGTACATCCACTGTACGCTTGTACCTTACATTAAAGCTGCGGGCGAATTGAAAACAAAACCGACACAGCACAGCGTAAAAGAATTGCGCAGCTTGGGCATTCAGCCAAACATTATCGTCGTTCGTACAGAAATGCCGATTTCTCAAGATATGAAAGATAAAATCGCGCTATTCTGCGACATCGATACAAAAGCGGTTATCGAGTGTGAAGATGCGGACAACCTATACTCCATTCCGCTTGAGCTTCAAAAACAAGGGCTTGATAAGCTTGTTTGCGAGCACATGAAATTGGAGTGCAAAGAGGCGGAAATGTCCGAGTGGAAAGAGCTGGTGAATAAAGTCAGCAACCTGTCTCAAACGATCACGATCGGCCTAGTCGGGAAATACGTTGAGCTTCCTGACGCATACATCTCTGTTGTCGAGTCTCTCCGCCATGCGGGCTATGCGTTTGACACGGATGTAAAAGTGAAATGGATCAACGCGGAAGAAGTGACAGAAAGCAACATCGAAGAGCTCACGAGCGGAACGGACGGCATCATCGTGCCGGGCGGATTCGGAGACCGCGGTGTTGAAGGCAAAATCGTCGCAACAAAATACGCGCGCGAAAACAACATTCCATTCTTGGGCATTTGCTTGGGCATGCAGGTTGCGTCTATTGAATACGCACGAAACGTATTGGGCTTAAAAGGCGCTCACTCAGCGGAAATTGATCCGTCAACACAGTACCCGATCATCGACCTTCTTCCTGAACAGAAGGATGTTGAAGATCTTGGCGGAACGCTTCGTCTCGGCCTTTATCCTTGTAAGCTTGAAGAAGGCACAAAAGCTTTTGAAGTGTATCAGGATGAAGTGGTGTACGAGCGTCACCGCCACCGCTATGAGTTCAACAACGAATTCAGACAGCAAATGGAAGAAAAAGGCTTCGTATTCTCAGGCACAAGCCCTGATGGACGCCTTGTTGAAATCATCGAGCTGAAAGACCACCCTTGGTTCGTGGCTTCTCAGTTCCACCCAGAGTTCAAATCAAGACCGACAAGACCTCAGCCTCTATTCAAAGGCTTTATCGGTGCGTCTGTCGAAGCTGCAAATCAGAAGTAATAAAAAAGACTTGCCGTTTGTCAAAAGCGGGCAAGTCTTTTTTATTTGTTTCCGGCTAGATACAGCATGTACAATAAGATATTATGCATACTCTTGCAGAATTTCTTTTAATGTAAACGACAATGCATGGTAGACATACAGTGCTGTCATTAAAGAGGGAAATCCGTAACGGGTGCCGTCTTCATCGGGAACGAGCGGCATTTTTAATTTAGAATCAATATGCACATCGCAATACTGTTCAATTCCCGCACTGTCTTTGGCTGCCGGCGATACGCATACGACTCCCGCGCCTTTTTCATAAAGCTCTTTTGCGAGCGCCTGCTCTTCGGCTGTGCCCGTCCCTGAGCAAAACATCAGCACCCTGTCGCTTTCTGTCACTTCCTCAGCGCTCTTTGGAAAGACTTTGACAGATGGGAATGGTTCGCTGCTTTCGGTTGCCTCATAATAGACGCCCTGAAGCTCATTTGCTCCGTATAAATAAATGGAATGCCCGCTGATCACCGCTTGAGCAAGCAGCCGTGCCCCATCTTCAATCGCGTCAGATTCCTTATCCTGAATGCGGGAAAAAATACCTGTTAACTGCGTCGTAAATATTTTCAACATAAGTGAATCCTCCTTTATAACGTACAATATCAGTATACAACAAAAGAGAAAATGCTCAGAAAATGTCGTAAAGTAGACTATTATAATTAAAGGAAATAATAAAATCAAACAGAATACATACACTACTGCTTACTTTTGACGAAAATCATAATATTGGGGTGTAAAATGATGAATGAAAAAATTTTAATCGTTGATGATCAATACGGCATACGTATTTTGCTTAACGAAGTGTTCAATAAAGAAGGCTACCAGACATTTCAGGCTGCAAACGGCCTGCAGGCGCTTGACATCGTGACAAAAGAACGGCCCGACCTTGTGCTTCTGGACATGAAAATTCCCGGCATGGACGGAATTGAAATTCTAAAACGGATGAAGGTCATTGATGAAAACATCCGGGTGATCATCATGACGGCATACGGAGAGCTCGACATGATCCAGGAATCAAAGGAATTGGGCGCTCTGACGCATTTTGCGAAGCCATTTGACATCGACGAAATCAGAGACGCCGTCAAAAAATATCTGCCCCTGAAGTCTAACTGACAAAAAGAAGAAACAAATGAATCATGTCATTGTGTTGCCGATTTGTCGAAAAGTTGGTATTCTAGTTATGGAGAAAAAGCGATCTGGTATTTACATATGACAGCAATATATGGGTCATGCTAGGGTGGAAAGCTTTTTTCGCTAGAAGACAATCAGGCTACATAAGGAGGACATTCGACATGCCTTTAGTTTCTATGACGGAAATGTTGAATACAGCTAAAGAAAAAGGGTACGCTGTAGGACAATTTAACTTAAACAACCTTGAGTTTACTCAAGCGATTTTACAAGCAGCTGAAGAAGAAAAATCTCCAGTGATCCTTGGTGTTTCCGAAGGTGCGGGACGCTACATGGGCGGCTTCAAAACAGTCGTTGCTATGGTAAAAGCACTTATGGAAGAGTACAAAGTGACAGTTCCTGTTGCGATTCACTTAGACCACGGTTCAAGCTTTGAATCTTGTGCGAAAGCGATTCATGCAGGTTTCACATCTGTAATGATCGACGCTTCTCACCATCCATTTGAAGAAAACGTTGCAACAACTTCAAAAGTTGTTGAGCTAGCTCATTTCCACGGAGTATCTGTAGAAGCTGAGCTTGGAACAGTCGGCGGACAAGAAGATGACGTTATCGCTGAAGGCGTAATCTACGCTGACCCTAAAGAGTGCCAAGAGCTTGTTGAGCGCACTGGCATCGACTGCCTTGCACCTGCACTAGGTTCTGTTCACGGCCCTTACAAAGGCGAACCAAACCTTGGTTTCAAAGAAATGGAAGAGATCGGCAAAACAACTGGTCTTCCATTAGTTCTTCACGGCGGTACTGGAATTCCGACTGCTGACATCAAAAAAGCAATTTCACTTGGTACAGCTAAAATCAACGTGAATACTGAAAACCAAATTTCTTCTGCAAAAGCTGTTCGCGAAACATTGGCAGCTAAGCCTAACGAGTACGATCCTCGTAAATACCTTGGACCTGCTCGTGAAGCGATCAAAGAAACAGTTATCGGTAAAATGCGTGAATTTGGTTCTTCAAACCAAGCTTAATTCAATTGGAACTTTTATAGCCGCCTGACAGCTTGACAGGCGGTTTTCCGTCTATCTTTAGAAAGCGCAATCATATTCACAGTTCAGAAAATTTCTGACTCAAGGAGGCTTTTTGAAAATGTTATTCTTTATTGATACAGCCAATATCGATGAAATTAAAGAAGCGAATGAATTAGGAATTCTCGCCGGCGTAACGACGAATCCTAGTTTAGTAGCAAAAGAAGCTAACGTATCATTCCACGACCGTCTTCGCGAGATCACAGACGTTGTGAAAGGCTCTGTAAGTGCAGAGGTTATTTCTTTGAAAGCTGAGGAAATGATCGAGGAAGGAAAAGAACTGGCAAAAATCGCTCCGAACATTACGGTAAAAATTCCGATGACGTCTGACGGTTTAAAAGCGGTAAGCGCACTTACTGAATTAGGCATCAAAACAAACGTTACATTGATCTTCAATGCTAACCAGGCGCTTCTTGCTGCCAGAGCAGGGGCAACGTATGTATCTCCATTCCTGGGACGTTTAGATGACATCGGCCACAACGGACTTGACCTGATTTCAGAAGTCAAGCAGATTTTTGACATTCACGGCCTTGATACGCAAATCATTGCGGCGTCAATCCGCCATCCGCAGCACGTGACAGAAGCAGCTCTAAGAGGGGCTCATATCGGCACAATGCCGCTGAAAGTCATTCATGCGCTCACGAAGCACCCATTAACAGACAAAGGAATCGAACAATTCCTGGCAGACTGGAATAAATAATGCAAAGGGCGGCAAACAGCTTATGCCTGTTTGCCGCAGCCTTTGTTTTTCACCGTCCTGATACAGCGGACCTTCAGATGCTGATTGCTGACGCCGCTTTACAGAGAAGGAATCATTGGGCTGCAGAAGCTGATATCGGAATGAAGGGTTTGCGTACTGCTTTTGCCGGATGACGACGATGTCTCTCGAACCGGCGGGTCTCTCTGTAACTTTCGAAACCTGTGCCCCGCAAAGCTTCGCTATTTTCTTCCTGATATTTTACAATGTGTTGTATTCTTTCTCTTCGAATTGGCTAGATTTTGGACATGAGCTTTATTTGCAGAGACAGAATAAAATGACATTTTATTTAGCTCCGCAGCTATCTTCTTATGGAAGGAGACTATCATGGAAAAGTTGAATATTGCCGGCGGTGACTCGTTAAACGGTACAGTACATATCAGCGGCGCTAAAAACAGTGCTGTTGCATTAATACCTGCAACCATTTTGGCAAATTCCGAGGTGACAATTGAAGGGCTTCCAGAGATTTCAGATATTGAAACGCTGCGTGACCTGTTAAAGGAAATCGGCGGCAACGTGCATTTTGAGAATGGGGAAATGGTTGTTGACCCCACGTCGATGATCAGCATGCCGCTTCCTAACGGGAAAGTAAAAAAGCTTCGCGCGTCGTATTATTTAATGGGGGCGATGCTCGGCCGCTTTAAGCAGGCCGTCATCGGATTGCCCGGCGGCTGCCACCTGGGCCCCCGTCCGATTGACCAGCATATCAAAGGCTTTGAAGCGCTCGGCGCTGAGGTGACCAATGAACAGGGCGCCATTTATTTGCGTGCTGAAAAGCTGAGAGGCGCACGCATTTATTTAGATGTCGTGAGTGTAGGGGCAACCATTAACATTATGCTTGCCGCTGTTTTAGCCGAAGGGAAAACGATTATCGAAAACGCTGCCAAGGAGCCTGAGATCATTGATGTGGCGACACTGCTTACCAGCATGGGCGCCAAAATCAAAGGTGCGGGAACCAATGTGATCCGAATCGACGGCGTGAAGGAACTGCACGGCTGCAAGCATACGATCATTCCCGACAGAATTGAGGCCGGGACATTTATGATTGCAGGGGCTGCAATGGGCAAGGAGGTCATTATCGATAATGTGATCCCCACTCATCTTGAGTCGTTAACGGCAAAGCTGAGAGAAATGGGCTATCACATCGAAACTAGCAACGACCAGCTTCTCATTGTCGGCGGGCAGAAGCACTTAAAGCCGGTTGACGTCAAAACCCTTGTATACCCGGGCTTTCCGACTGATTTGCAGCAGCCGATGACGGCGCTTTTGACAAGAGCAAAAGGGACAAGCGTCGTAACAGATACCATCTACTCGGCAAGGTTCAAACACATTGACGAGCTGAGACGGATGGGTGCGAATATGAAAGTAGAAGGCAGATCTGCCATCATCACAGGTCCTGTCGAGCTTCAGGGCGCAAAAGTGAAGGCGAGCGACCTGCGTGCCGGAGCCTGTCTGGTCGTAGCCGGCCTGATGGCTGACGGCGTCACGGAAATTACGGGACTGGAGCATATTGACCGCGGATACAGCAGCCTTGAGAAGAAGCTTGAGGGGCTTGGAGCGACAATCTGGCGTGAAAGAATGACTGACGAAGAGATAGAACAGCTTCAAAATTCATAATGGTTTCTTGTGAGAGGAGATCGTGTTGAAATGGAAAGAAGTTTATCTATGGAATTGGTACGTGTGACCGAAGCCGCGGCATTGGCATCTGCAAGATGGATGGGCCGGGGGAAAAAAGATGAGGCTGATGAAGCGGCAACAAGTGCAATGAGAGACGTTTTTGATACAGTTCCGATGAAAGGGACCGTTGTGATCGGTGAAGGCGAAATGGACGAAGCACCGATGCTGTATATTGGCGAAAAACTCGGAAACGGGTATGGCCCGCGCGTTGATGTCGCAGTTGACCCTCTTGAGGGCACAAACATCTTAGCAAGCGGCGGCTGGAACGCACTGACCGTTATCGCGGTCGCAGACCACGGCACGCTTCTGAACGCTCCTGACATGTATATGCAAAAAATCGCAGTCGGTCCGGAAGCGGTGGGCTGCATTGACATTGAAGCACCTGTCATTGATAACCTTAAAGCGGTGGCGAAAGCGAAAAACAAAGATGTTGAGGACGTTGTTGCCACCATCTTAAATCGTGAAAGACACGCTAACATTATTTCCGAGCTTCGTGAGGCCGGCGCCAGGATCAAATTGATCAACGATGGCGATGTCGCAGGCGCCATCAACACGGCTTTCGACCACACGGGCGTTGACATTCTGTTCGGATCAGGCGGAGCTCCTGAGGGTGTGCTTTCTGCTGTTGCGTTAAAAGCGCTTGGCGGAGAAATTATCGGTAAACTCGTTCCGCAAAGCGAAGAAGAAATCACACGCTGCAACAAAATGGGCCTTGATTTAAGCAAAGTTCTTCGTATGGAGGACCTTGTGAAGGGTGATGACGCGATTTTTGCAGCTACCGGGGTAACTGACGGCGAGCTGTTAAAGGGCGTTCAATTCAAAGGCTCTGTCGGCACAACCGAAAGCCTGGTTATCCGTGCAAAATCAGGAACTGTCCGCTTTGTTGACGGCAGACACAGCTTGAAAAAGAAACCTAATCTTGTAATCCGTCCATAACAAACAGAAGACGCGGGTGTGAGCCCGCTTTTCTTTTGCAGAAAAGAGTCAACTCTATCAATTCCGTGTCAAAACCTTATTTCAGTTGAATAATTTTTTGAAATAAGGTAAAAATAAAGAGTGCTGCGAATTTTACTGCGTAATTCCTTCTTTTAAGCACTAGGAAAGTTTCAATTCTACCGCATACAGACGATATAAGTATTGATCTTCTCATGTTTTTGTCCTCGCTTCCTTCAAAACTCATTAAGACAATCCTTTTAACAAAAGCGCCGATCATGGGTGGAAGTGTTACCGATAGAAGTTCCTTTATGTTAAAAAAAAGAATGTGCTTTGGCGGATGTTGTGCAAAAGCAGCAGATTACATGTGCAGAGTAAGATATTGACTATGAAAAGCGTGGTGTTTTTATGAAAGACGTATCTATTTCCTCTTTGGAAAATATGAAATTGAAAGAGCTTTATGAACTTGCAAGACATTATAAAATCTCCTACTACAGTAAACTGACAAAAAAAGAACTCATTTTCGCCATTCTGAAAGCGAATGCAGAACAGGAAGATCTGCTGTTTATGGAAGGCGTTCTTGAGATCATCCAGTCTGAAGGTTTCGGCTTTCTGAGACCGATCAACTACTCTCCAAGCTCAGAAGACATTTACATCTCAGCTTCACAAATCCGCCGTTTCGATTTGCGGAACGGAGACAAAGTATCCGGCAAGGTTCGCCCGCCAAAAGAAAATGAACGTTACTATGGACTTTTGCACGTTGAAGCGGTAAACGGAGATGATCCCGAATCAGCAAAAGAGCGTGTGCATTTCCCGGCTCTTACGCCACTTTATCCAGATCGTCAAATGGTGCTTGAAACAAAGCCGAACTTCCTGTCTACTAGAATTATGGATATGATGGCGCCGGTCGGATTTGGACAGCGCGGATTGATTGTTGCGCCGCCGAAAGCCGGTAAAACGATGCTTCTGAAGGAAATTGCCAACAGCATTACAGCGAATCAGCCTGAAGCAGAGCTCATTGTGCTTCTGATCGACGAAAGGCCGGAGGAAGTAACCGATATCGAGCGCTCTGTAGCTGGGGATGTCGTCAGCTCAACGTTTGATGAAGTGCCGGAAAACCATATCAAAGTGGCCGAGCTTGTGCTTGAGCGCGCGATGCGTCTCGTGGAACATAAAAAAGACGTCATCATCCTGATGGACAGCATCACTCGCCTTGCCCGCGCCTACAACTTAGTGATTCCGCCAAGCGGAAGAACGCTTTCCGGAGGGATTGACCCAGCCGCTTTCCACCGTCCAAAACGCTTCTTCGGAGCTGCGAGAAATATCGAAGAGGGCGGCAGCTTAACCATCCTTGCTACGGCTCTTGTGGATACAGGCTCACGTATGGATGACGTTATTTATGAAGAATTCAAGGGAACAGGCAACATGGAGCTTCACCTTGACCGCTCTCTGGCAGAGCGCCGCATCTTCCCGGCCATCGATATCCGCCGTTCAGGAACGCGCAAGGAAGAGCTGCTTGTGCCTAAAGAGCATCTTGATCGTTTATGGTCGATCCGCAAAACGATGTCTGATTCACCTGATTTCGCAGAAAAATTCATGAGAAAAATGAAAAAAACCAAAACAAACCAGGAATTTTTCGATATTCTCAATCAGGAATGGAAACAGGCAAATCTATCATCTGCTAGAAGATAAATTGTATTTGCAAAAGAAGTAAATCACTGATATAATTTTCTCATATGCGTTTCGGACAATGCTCCGAAATAATAACTCTGTTTCCACACGGGATTCAGGGCGGAAGGAGATGGATACAATGAAAGCAGGAATTCATCCTAATTTCAAAAAAGCAACAGTTAAATGCGCTTGCGGAAATGAATTTGAAACAGGCTCAGTAAAAGAAGAGGTACGCGTTGAGATTTGCTCTGAGTGCCACCCATTCTACACTGGCCGTCAAAAATTCGCTTCTGCTGATGGTCGTGTTGATCGCTTTAACAAAAAATACGGTCTTAAGTAATAATAGATTTTTCAACAGGCAAGAAGCAGTCTTGCCTGTTTTTTATATTGTCTAAAACACAGCTGGCAGAGAGGGGAGCAGAGCCTATGTACATAATGAAACAAAGCGGTTGGCTTGAGCTGATTTGCGGCAGCATGTTCTCGGGGAAATCTGAAGAGCTGATCAGAAGAGTGAAGAGAGCGACTTATGCCAAGCAGGAAGTCAGGGTATTTAAGCCTGTGATTGATAATCGATACAGCGAAGATGCTGTTGTCTCCCATAATGGAACATCTATGACGAGTTATGCCATTTCTTCTGCTGCGGACATTTGGGATCATATCAGTGAAAGTACGGATGTGATTGCGGTTGATGAAGTTCAGTTTTTTGACCGGGAAATTGTTGAGGTGTTATCATCTCTAGCCGATAAAGGCTACCGTGTGATTGCAGCGGGTCTTGATATGGATTTTAGAGGAGAGCCTTTCGGCGTCGTCCCGGACATTATGGCGATTGCGGAGAATGTGACGAAGCTGCAAGCCGTCTGTTCCGTCTGCGGATCACCGGCAAGCAGAACACAGCGCCTGATTGACGGTAAACCTGCTTCTTACGATGATCCGGTCATTTTGGTGGGCGCATCCGAATCGTATGAAGCGAGATGCAGACATCATCATGAAGTCCCAGGAAAAAATAAAAATAACCCAAAACATGGGTAGAAAGATAGAAAGCACCTGCTGAAAACAGCGGTGTTTTTTTTATATTCTGATAATAATCAATTAAAAAATTTAATTAAGTGTATTAAAAAATTAAGTAATTTTCTTCTCTTGAATTTTGATTTTTACAGGCATAAAATAGCTAACGTAATGTAAATAGTTTTGAGACATTGTTCGAATAATTGTCACAAAGTCGCATAAAGATCATGATCGGTTATTTTTTAGATGGGTTATTACTTAACTTGGTTAACTATTTCGAGAAAGAAGGAGATTTGCTTGAATAACATAAAAAAAACAGAAGAAGGCCACTTAGAGACAACTCTTAGAGGAAAAGAAGTTTTATCTATTCCTACTTTGAATAAAGGCGTTGCTTTTTCAGTAGAAGAAAGACAAGAACTCGGCTTAGAAGGACTTTTGCCGCCAACTGTACTTTCTCTTGATCAACAAGCACAACGCGCTTACGAGCAATTCCAAGCGCAGCCTGACCGCCTTCGCCAAAATGTTTACTTAAGTGATCTTGCAAACCGTAACGAAGTTCTTTTCTATAAATTGCTGCAAAACCATCTTCGCGAAATGCTTCCTGTTGTGTACACACCAACAGTTGGTGAAGCGATTCAGGAATACAGCCATGAATATAGAAGACCTCAAGGGATCTACTTGTCAATTGACAACATTGACGGTATTGAAAAAGCGTTTGAAAACCTTCATGCGACAGCAGGCGATATCGATCTTATCGTTGCTACTGACTCTGAAAGTATTCTCGGTATCGGTGACTGGGGTGTAGGCGGTATTAATATCGCTATCGGTAAATTGGCTGTGTACACTGCTGCAGCTGGTATTGACCCTAGCCGTGTTATCCCGGTTGTGCTTGATGTCGGTACGAACAACGAAAAACTTCTAAATGATCCTTTATATATCGGTAATAAGCATGAACGTGTTCAAGGTGAACGCTATGAAGCTTTCATTGACGCTTATGTCAAAGCGGCATTGAAATTCTTCCCTAAAGCGCTTCTTCACTGGGAAGACCTTGGCAACAAAAATGCACGCAATATCATGAAAAAATACAACCATGAAATTCTTACATTTAATGATGATATCCAAGGTACAGGAGCAATCACTCTTGCTGGTGTGCTTGCGGCGATGAAGAAAACTGGCGCTTCTATTAAAGATCAGCGTGTTGTTATCTTCGGTGCTGGTTCTGCCGGTATCGGTATTGCTGACCAAATCCGTGACACAATGGTGCTTGCTGGATTATCTGAAGAGGAAGCTAACAAACGCTTTTACACACTTGATTACAGAGGCTTGCTGACTGAGGAAATCGAAGGCATCCTTGATTTCCAAAAACCTTACCTTCGCACTGCAGATGAAGTGAAAGACTGGAAACGCGATGAAAAAGGCCAAATTCCATTCGATGAAGTGGTTCGCCAAGCGAAACCAACCATCTTAATTGGTACTTCAGGAGTTTCAGGTGCGTTCACAGAGGAAATTGTGAAAGAGATGGCATCTCACGTAGACCGTCCGGTTATCATGCCGATGTCTAATCCGACTCACCTTGCTGAAGCAGTGCCTGAAGATCTATTCAAATGGACTGACGGAAAAGTGCTTATTGCAACAGGAAGCCCATTTGACAATGTAGAATACAACGGTGTTTCTTATGAAATTGGACAATCTAACAACGCATTCGCGTTCCCTGGTCTAGGACTTGGTTCAATTGTAGCTGAAGCGCGTATCATTACGCCTGCAATGTTTGCTGCAACTGCTGATGCGATTGCAGAAATGGTTGATCTTGAAACACCTGGAGCAGGATTGCTTCCAAGCATCGATAAGCTTCAAGAAGTATCTATTCAAGTTGCGATTGCTGTTGCTGAAGCGGCAATTAAAGACGGCGTGGCAAATCGTCAGCCTGAAGATGTGAAACAAGCTGTTCTTGATGCAATGTGGACACCGGAATACAAAAAAGTCATCGCGAAATAATTAGCGAGTAAATTTTTCGTCCGAGGGAAAGCTTTTTGTAAAGCTAAAGTATACGGACATAGGATTTGGAGGAGAATATTTTGAGCATCTTAGATATCTTAATCCTCCTGGCACCGATCTTCTTTGTTATCGTGCTGGGATGGTTTGCTGGACATTTCGGAAGTTATGATGCCAAGTCAGCAAAAGGGGTAAGTACGTTAGTAACGAAATACGCACTTCCAGCTCACTTTATCGCTGGTATTTTGACAACTTCCAGAAGTGAATTTTTATCACAAGTTCCATTGATGGTTTCTTTAATTATTGGGATTGTTGGTTTCTATATCATCATTCTATTAGTTTGCAGATTTATCTTGAAGTATGATTTAACGAACTCATCTGTATTTTCTTTGAACTCTGCACAGCCGACATTCGCATTTATGGGTATCCCGGTATTGGGAAGCTTATTCGGAGCGAATGAAGTTGCGATTCCGATCGCGGTTACAGGTATCGTGGTAAACGCGATTCTTGATCCGCTCGCGATCATTATCGCTACTGTCGGTGAGTCTTCTAAGAAAAACGAAGAGAGTGGCGACAGCTTCTGGAAAATGACAGGGAAATCAATCCTGCATGGTCTATGTGAGCCGCTTGCAGCTGCTCCGTTAATCAGTATGATTTTAGTGCTGGTTTTCAATTTCACTCTTCCTGAGCTGGGTGTCAAAATGCTTGATCAGCTTGGAAGCACAACATCTGGTGTTGCTCTCTTTGCTGTCGGTGTTACCGTTGGTATTCGTAAAATCAAACTCAGTATGCCGGCTATCGGTATTGCGTTACTAAAAGTTGCGGTTCAGCCTGCGTTAATGTTCCTGATTGCTCTTGTTATCGGACTTCCAGCTGACCAAACAACAAAAGCCATCCTTCTTGTAGCATTCCCTGGTTCTGCTGTTGCAGCCATGATTGCGACTCGTTTCGAGAAACAAGAAGAAGAAACTGCGACTGCGTTTGTGGTCAGTGCGATTCTGTCATTGATTTCACTTCCAATTATTATCGCGCTTACTGCGTAATCAAAAAAGCTCCCCGTAAAGGGAGCTTTTTTTTCTTTAGGTTTGAAATTTGAAAAATGACAAAAGCGGTTTTTTTCTTGTTTTGGTTTTTTCGGAAGCAGCAGCGGTCTCGGGGATCGGCTGGGCGGTGAATTCTTCAATTTGCGAGGTCAGTGATTGCAGGTCTGCAAGGATGTCATCAATTTCTCTGCGATGCTGAAGCAACTGATAAGATACACCCTCATCGGCTTTTTGTTTCAGTTGGCGTTCCAGTTCCCCGATCCTTGCCAGCAGAACGTTTTCGTCCTGCTTTTGCTGTAAAAGGGCATCCAGTTTCTGTTCGAGCTGTTCAATTCTTCGTTCTGTGTCGCCATTTGTTGTTTGGACAAGGAAGCCTGTGCGTTTTTTAGCGCTTTGCGGCACATGAATATCCTGAATCGCCGTGCCTTCAGAAATTTGTTTTTGAACAGATTTTAGAATCTTTACATCTTCTGGCGTAAACGAATAGTGTCCAAGCTCATTGCGTTCGGCCGGAAGATTCAGTTGTTTCACCCACCGCTGCACCGTTTTTGCGGAGACGCCGAGTTCACTTGCTACCATATTTGTATTCATGATCCCATACCTCCTTTTTAGCTAGGTATTCGACCATAGAATGCGGTTCCCTTCCTGTTAGACAAAACAAGAAAAGATTCGGCAAAGAAAGTGGGGATCTCCTTTATTTCTTCAAAAACCGTTATTGTTCATACAGTTCTAAAGGAAGCTGGTCAGGGTCAAAAAAGAAGGTGAATCGTTTGCCGGTCAGCGGATCTGTTCTGATTGGCTCTGTTTCGATTCCTTTCTCATGAAGCTCCTGAACCGCCTTATCCAAGCAGCCGACTGTAAAGGCGAGGTGGCGGAGGCCTGCCGCTTCAGGCCGGGTTCGGCGTGCGGGCGGGTCGGGAAACGAGAACAGCTCAATGACATACGTGCCGTTAAGCGACAAATCTAGCTTATAGGAGCCGCGCTCTTCACGGTACGTTTCTTGAATCACTTGAAAACCAAGCTTATGTACGTAGAAAGCTTTCGACTTTTCATAATCTGAACATATGATTGCAATATGATGTATGGATTTCAGCATATCATCCCTCCTCAATTCCCAGTATAGCAGAGGAGGCTTTTCCAACTGGGATTGAAATGCTTTTGACTGGGGTTAATCACTATACTATAATGAGAATGTTACGCACAGGAAAACAGAGGTGAAGACCGTGTTAGACCGTTTAAAGTCAATCGAAGAACGATACGAAAAATTAAATGAGCTTTTGAGCGATCCAGAAGTAGTCAACGATCCGAAAAAGCTAAGAGAATATTCAAAAGAGCAATCTGATATACAAGAAACAGTTGACGTATATAGACAATACAGAGATGCGTCAGAACAGCTGGCTGATGCAAAAGCGATGCTTGAAGAGAAGCTGGATGCTGAGATGCGCGACATGGTGAAGGAAGAGATTTCTGAACTTCAGAAGGAAACGGAAACACTGTCAGAACGCCTGAAAGTGCTCCTGATCCCGAAAGATCCGAATGACGACAAAAACGTTATTATGGAGATCCGCGGAGCTGCGGGAGGCGAGGAAGCCGCTTTATTCGCGGGCAACCTGTACAGAATGTATTCCCGCTATGCTGAGCTTCAAGGCTGGAAAACAGAGGTCATGGAAGCGAGTGTAACCGGTACGGGCGGCTACAAAGAGATCATCTTTATGATTACGGGTAACGGCGCGTATTCTAAACTCAAATATGAAAACGGCGCCCACCGTGTACAGCGTGTTCCGGAAACAGAATCCGGCGGCCGTATCCATACATCTACTGCAACAGTAGCATGTCTTCCTGAGGCAGAAGAGGTAGAGGTTGATATTCATGAAAAGGATATTCGCGTTGATACGTTTGCTTCAAGCGGACCGGGCGGACAAAGCGTTAACACAACAATGTCTGCCGTTCGTCTGACGCACTTGCCGACAGGTGTTGTTGTATCATGCCAGGATGAAAAATCTCAAATCAAGAACAAAGAAAAAGCAATGAAGGTTCTCCGTGCCAGAATCTATGATAAATTTCAGCAGGAAGCCCAGGCTGAATATGATCAAACACGGAAATCAGCAGTTGGATCAGGCGACCGCTCTGAGCGTATCCGCACATACAACTTCCCGCAAAACCGTGTGACGGATCACAGAATCGGCCTGACGATCCAAAAGCTTGACCAGATTCTTGAAGGAAAACTTGACGAAGTGGTTGAAGCGCTGATTGTTGAAGATCAGGCAAGCAAGCTTCAGCAGTCGGAAGGTTAAGATGAAGACGATATTTGAAGCCCTGAAATGGGCTTCTTCTTATTTAACCGAAGCGGGAAGAGAAGAAAATGCGGCCGAGCTTCTTTTGCTTTATGATACCGGAATGGACAGAAGCAAGCTGCTGGCCAGCTTACAGGAACCGATTGGCGAAGATGAACTGTATCGCTTTACGCGTCACGTTGAGATGCATAAAGAGGGTGTGCCGGTTCAGTATATTATCGGAAAAGAGTTTTTTTACGGACGGGAATTTATGGTGAATGATGATGTGCTGATTCCTCGGCCGGAAACAGAAGAGGTTGTCTATCATCTGCTTGAAACATATCGTCATGTCTTTTCTTCTGAAGACGGCCGGCTTGATGTCGTTGACGTCGGTACAGGGAGCGGCGCGATAGCCATCACGCTTGCGCTTGAAAACCAAAACTTTTCTGTGTCGGCTGTCGATATTTCGAAAGAGGCGCTGCAAGTCGCCTCTGCCAATGCGGAAAAGCTGGGGGCGGATGTGCGTTTTTATCAGGGCGATCTGCTTGAGCCTTTTATTAAGGCAGGAAAAAAAGCTGATATTATTGTCTCGAATCCTCCATATATTTCAGAGGAAGAAATGGCTGATTTATCGGAGATTGTCCGTTTTCATGAGCCCCTGCACGCTCTCACCGATGGCGGAGACGGGCTGAAGTTTTATAAGCGGTTTATGGAAGACATCCCGCTTGTCATGAAGGATAAAGTGTTTGTCGTTTTTGAAATCGGATGGAAACAGGGGGAAGCGGTCAAAGAGCTGATCCTCAAGGCGTTTAAACATGCGGAAGTGGAAGTGCTGAAAGATATTAATGGAAAAGACAGAACCATATGCGCTGTGATTCATAAAAATAAATAAGCAGCTTGCTGGCGAGTTAATGAATCAAGCTGTTTGAACACCAGCAAAGGGGATGTAAAAGATGAAAAAGGCCCTGACAGCAGGAATCTTGCTCATTGCGATTGAGAGCATGATTAGCACCATTTTTCCGCAGGCACTTTCATATGAAGCAATTTTTGGCGTTGTGTCTCTCGTTTTGGTCGGGCTCGCGATCATCACATCGGGTTTGGCTGTAAGCGGAAGTGATCAGCGGGCAAACTACCACTCAGAAACCAAAGAAAGCCGTACATCCCGCATGAAAATGGCGGCTGCTTTCTTTGTTGCGGCGATACCCTCTATTCTATGTTATTTGCTGACGGTTTTGTTTTAATGAAAAAAAGGAAGCCTCTTAGGCTTCCTTTTTTTGCAGTAAAACAGAATCCCATATCCAATAGACAAGAGCTGTTAATACAGCGAAAATATAAAAGGCTGTATTTTGAAGCAGAGATTGTCCCGAAGGCTGCAGCAAGCCAAAGATGATTGCGTTGGCAATAAAAGCCGCAACAAGATAATACAGCAAATACAAAGGGCTGAACCGTTTCGGCTTTTTATTCATCATGAATTGAAGCGGCAGCGCAAATATCAAATAAGGAAACAGAAAGTAAAATGCCATCGTAATAAGAGCGGCAATAATAAATGAATGAATATAAATAATCGAATAAAGAACCGACATTGTGAATGCTGATAGCAGCACTGTATAATTATATTTCATCTTAAACCTCCTAAAACACTATCGTACCATAAATAAGATTAACAGCTTGCTAGATTTTTTTCACCCTGCACGTTTACCTCAGGCTCTCCTTGTCCATAATAGGGCTAGAAACAAAGCACGGAGAGGAACGGTGGGGACCGATGAAAAAAACAGTTATCATTTGTATATATATCTTTCTTTTATTATCTGGAGCACTTGTAGGGCTGGCAAAAGAAGAGACAGCACAGCAATCAGAGAATCAGCCGGTGGTCATACCGGATGAGGCGATTCGTTTGAGAATATTGGCAAACAGCGATAGGGAACAGGACCAGCAATTAAAACGGCATATCAGAGACGCGGTCAATAAAGAAATCACAACCTGGGTAGAGGATATTACTTCTATAGAAGAGGCTCGTCGTGTCATTCGCTCCAAGCTTCCTGAAATCAAAGAAATTGCAAAGGAAACAATGGAGAAAGAAGGGGCGAACCAGTCCATATCTGTTGATTTTGACAAAATCTCATTTCCGACAAAGCTTTACGGCAACATGGTATATCCCGCTGGTGAGTATGAAGCGATTCTGATTACGCTTGGAAACGGCGACGGCGCCAACTGGTGGTGTGTGCTGTTCCCGCCGCTCTGCTTTCTTGATTTTTCTAATGGGGAAGCCGTAAAAGAACAAGAAGATAAAGAAGCCTCAAAAAAGCAGACTAAAAAAGTGCTTGAGGACGTAACAGCAAAAGCTGAAAAAGCCAAAAAGGAAGAGAAAGAAGAAAAGGAAGACGGCGCAGAGGTGAAGTTCTTCTTAGTCGAATGGATTTCCGACCTTTTTTCCTAATCACCTGGTCTAAAAATAGATTTGCCTCATAGATTGGAAGAAAGAATGCAAAAACGGGGTGAACGGATGTTTTATCAACTGCGGGTGGCAAGGGAAAAAGACGGAGACATGCTCGAGGAATTTTTAAAACAGGCGAAAACCAATTATGAAGGCGTGAAAGAAGGCTTCACCCAGTTTCTTATGCTGGAGGACAGCGAGAAAAACATTGCCGGATGTCTCGGAATTGAAAAAATAAGCTGTGATCAAGGGCTGCTGCGATCACTTGTGATATCGGACAAGCTTCACCAAGGACATATTGTGACGCTCTTTCAGAGCATGGAGCTGCTGTGCGAAAAGCATCAGATTAAAACAATATATTTAATAGCGAATCAGCATTCTTCTGCTGATTTCCTCGCAGCCATGGGTTTTGAACGAGCTGAAAGCGTACCGGAAGAGCTGTTTACTTCCGATCACTTCTGTGAATCGCGGCAAACGGAAGGGGCCGTCTTGATGAAAAAAGCGTCTGGATCAGTGTGATTTATACACATACTTATCCACTTCTTTATTAGCGTTGTCCACAATTTGTGGATAACGCTTGTTTTATGACAGGACATCTTTTATACTTTCAAAAGGATTACACGCGTAAAACAATCGTTTTATTGTTGTGAATAAGGAGTTTGGTCAGAAATGAAAACGAAAAGATGGTTTGTGGATGTAACTGATGAGTTATCCACAAATGATCCACAAATTGCACAAGCAGCCGCTTTGCTTCGGGAGAATGAGGTTGTTGCGTTCCCGACAGAAACGGTATACGGCCTCGGCGCAAACGCGAAAAACACGGATGCCGTCAAAAAAATATATGAGGCGAAAGGGCGGCCGAGTGATAATCCCCTGATTGTCCACATCGCGGACATCAGCCAGCTTGAGGATTTAACGGGTCCGGCGCCGGAAAAGGCGAAAACATTGATGAAACGGTTTTGGCCTGGAGCACTTACGCTCATTCTGCCTTGTAAACCTGGTGCGCTCTCACCTCGTGTAACGGCAGGGCTTGAAACGGTTGCCATTCGAATGCCGGATCATCCGCTTGCCCTTGCATTGATTCGCGAGTCGGGTTTGCCGATAGCGGCACCGAGCGCCAATTTATCAGGCAAGCCAAGTCCGACAAAGGCTGAGCATGTGGCTCACGACTTGGATGGCCGCATAGCAGGCATTATGGATGGAGGCCCTACTGGAATCGGAGTCGAATCAACTGTGCTTTCATGTGCGGGTGATATCCCTGTTCTCCTGCGCCCGGGCGGCATTACGAAAGAACAAATTGAAGCAGAGATTGGGCCGATCCTTGTGGATAAAGGGCTCAGTGATCAAAATGAGAAGCCGATTTCTCCAGGGATGAAATATACCCATTATGCGCCGACAGCACCGCTTGCCATTTGCGAAGGCAGCCCGGAGCGCATTCAGCATCTTATACAAGAATATCAACAGGGCGGAAGACGGGTCGGTGTCCTGACGACAGAAGAAAACGCGGGCGTTTATTCCGCTGATTATGTGAAGAGCTGCGGCAGACGGGCTCAGCTTGAGACTGTCGCGGCCGCGCTGTATGATGCTTTACGCAGCTTTGATGAGAAGAAGGTAGATTTTATTATCGCGGAATCCTTTCCTGACACGGGCGTCGGACTTGCCATTATGAATAGGCTGATGAAAGCCGCTGGAGGAAGAGTGATTCGCTGAATGCATTCAGATGTTCTAACCCTTTTTGGACACGCATAGGCTAAAAAAGCGGGGCGTGTCCAAGGGGGTTATTCATGTATGTCGGATTTGTTTATTGGCGAACTGATTACATTAAGCATCATGGCGTTTGCTTTAGGGATGGATGCTTTTTCTGTCGGTCTCGGAATGGGCATGGTCAAACTCAGAAAAAAGCAGATATTTTATATTGGTTTTATTATCGGCCTCTTTCACGTCATCATGCCTCTCGGGGGAATGGCGGCCGGTAACATGCTGTCAGGGCTCCTCGGTGTGTTAGCGGTTTATATCGGAGGTTCGCTGCTTTTTGTTCTTGGGGTACAAATGCTGATGGCTTCTTTTAAACAGTCAGAAGAACGGTTCATGTCGCCGTCAGGTCCAGGCTTATTGCTGTTTGCCGTCGGCGTCAGCCTTGACAGCTTCTCCGTCGGTTTGAGCTTGGGGATATACGGCTCGCATCCGTTTCTAACAATTACCCTGTTCGGGCTGTTCAGCATGGTGTTGACATGGCTGGGCCTGCTGATCGGGAAACAAGTGCAGTCATGGCTTGGTACATACAGCGAAGCGCTCGGAGGCATTATATTAATTGTATTTGGCCTCAAGCTGCTTTTGCCGATTTAATATACCAATAAAAGAAACGAAGTCGCCGTTTCTTTTTTCTTCATATATAATAGAGAAAAATAAGGGGTGACGACATGAACATTATTTTTGTCTGTACTGGAAATACGTGCCGCAGCCCGATGGCTGAGGCGCTTTTTAAATCAATTGCAGAAACGGAAGGGCTGAATGTCAGTGTCCGCTCGGCAGGTGTGTTTGCTTCACCTAATGGGAGGGCGACGCCTCAGGCAGTCGAAGCGCTGTTTGAAAAACACATCGCCCTTAATCATGTGTCTTCTCCGTTAACTGAAGAGCATATGGAATCGGCTGATTTGGTTCTGGCTATGACCCATCAGCACAAGCAGTTCATTACCAGCCAATTTGAACGTTATCGTGATAAAGTATTTACGCTGAAAGAATACGTCACAGGCAGCTATGGGGATGTCATCGATCCGTTTGGCGGCTCAATTGACATCTATAAACAAACGAGAGATGAGCTTGAAGAGCTTCTTCGGCAGCTGGCAAAACAGCTGAAAAAAGACAGCAAGTAGCTGTCAGAAAATCTGCAAACAGGTCATTTGCAAATCCTGCGTGAAGGAGTAGAATATAGTGAAAAGCACATCATATGGTGTGAATCAAAGAGCGGACAGGCTGCGCGGTCAACAAAGCGGGCGGGCCGCATTACACACGCTGGGAGGAAAAGCAGATGAAAGTAGCCATAGCATCGGATCATGGTGGCGTTCACATTCGAAATGAAATCAAAGACTTAATGGACGAATTGCAAATTGAATATATTGATATGGGCTGTGACTGCGGCAACGGATCTGTCGATTATCCGGATTATGCTTTTCCGGTGGCCGAAAAAGTGGTAAGCGGCGAAGTTGACAGAGGCATTTTAATTTGCGGGACAGGCATCGGCATGAGCATTTCCGCAAATAAAGTCAAAGGCATCCGCTGCGCGCTTGCACACGATACATTCAGCGCAAAGGCGACGAGAGAGCATAATGACACAAACATCCTCGCGATGGGTGAACGGGTCATCGGCCCTGGTTTGGCGCGGGAAATCGCAAAAATCTGGCTGACTACTGAGTTTACCGGCGGAAGACACCAAAAGCGCATCGGAAAAATCTCAGATTATGAAGAGAAAAACCTGTAGGGGTGCTGTTCGATGAATGAGTTGAAACAAACGTGGAAGACGATGCTGTCTGAGTTCGGGGAACAGGCGGGATTGAAACAAGATCAGCTCTTTGTCCTTGGATGCAGCACGAGCGAAGTGGCCGGCAGCCGGATCGGAACATCAGGCAGCGAAGACATTGCGGAAAGCATATACAGCGGTCTTGCCGAGCTTAAGGGAAAAACGGGTATTCACCTGGCCTTTCAATGCTGCGAGCATTTGAACAGAGCGCTTGTCGTTGAAGAGGAAACCGCTCAGCGGTTCATGCTTCCGGTCGTTTCTGCTGTGCCTGTTCCAAAGGCGGGCGGGGCAATGGCTGCTTATGCATTTAAGCAGATGAAGTCTCCTGTTCTTGTCGAGGCCATTCAGGCTGACGCCGGAATAGACATCGGCGATACGTTTATCGGCATGCATCTGAAGCCGGTAGCTGTCCCTGTACGCGTTTCTCAAAATAATCTCGGGGCGGCACATGTGACACTGGCTCGTACTCGGCCGAAACTGATCGGCGGAGTGCGGGCGGTTTATGGGAGCGAATGAAAGGACTGCATGGCCAGTCTTTTCTTTTATTTTAAAGGCAGAAAAATAAATCCCGAACTTTAATTTAAATTTAAGTTATCAATATTCGTTTTTACCAATGAAAATTTCGATTTTTTTAAAATAATCTTTTACATCGACCTAAAAAACCATGTACAATAGTGATGGTAAAAACAAAGAACAGGATACGGATAGGAGAGGATCTCGCTGATGAAACATTTACCTGCGCAAGACGAACAAGTGTTTAACGCCATTAAAAATGAGCGTGAACGCCAACAGACTAAGATCGAATTGATTGCTTCTGAGAACTTTGTAAGTGAAGCGGTTATGGAAGCACAAGGATCTGTTTTGACGAACAAATACGCTGAAGGATATCCGGGCAAACGCTACTACGGCGGATGTGAGCACGTCGATGTCGTGGAAGATATCGCTCGTGACCGCGCGAAGGAAATCTTTGGAGCAGAGCATGTAAACGTTCAGCCGCATTCAGGCGCACAAGCAAACATGGCAGTGTACTTCACGATTTTAGAGCAAGGCGATACTGTACTTGGGATGAACCTCTCCCACGGCGGTCATTTAACACACGGAAGTCCAGTCAACTTCAGCGGTGTTCAATATAACTTTGTTGAGTACGGCGTAGATAAAGAAACTCAACATATTGATTACGATGACGTGCGTGAAAAAGCCCTCGCTCATAAGCCGAAGCTTATTGTAGCAGGAGCAAGTGCGTATCCTCGTACAATCGACTTTAAGAAATTCCGTGAAATTGCTGATGAAGTCGGCGCTTACTTCATGGTGGATATGGCGCATATCGCAGGACTTGTTGCGGCAGGCCTTCATCCAAACCCGGTTCCTTACGCTGATTTCGTGACAACAACAACACACAAAACACTTCGAGGCCCTCGCGGAGGCATGATCCTTTGCCGTGAAGAGTTTGGCAAGAAAATTGATAAATCCATCTTCCCTGGCATTCAAGGCGGACCGCTGATGCACGTGATTGCTGCAAAAGCTGTTTCATTCGGCGAAGTATTGCAGGACGATTTCAAAACATATGCGCAAAATGTCATTTCAAATGCAAAACGCTTGGCTGAATCGTTGACGAAAGAGGGCATCCAGCTCGTTTCAGGCGGAACTGACAACCACCTTATCCTTGTTGACCTTCGTTCTCTCGGACTGACAGGTAAGGTTGCAGAGCATGTGCTTGATGAAATCGGAATTACGTCTAACAAAAACGCGATTCCATACGATCCAGAAAAACCTTTCGTAACAAGCGGTATCCGTCTTGGTACAGCTGCTGTGACAAGCCGCGGTTTTGACGGAGACGCATTGGAAGAAGTCGGTGCGATCATTGCGCTTGCATTGAAAAACCACGAAGATGAAGGAAAACTTGAAGAAGCAAGACAGCGTGTAGCTGCTCTGACTGATAAATTTCCTTTATATAAAGAATTAGATTACTAAGATTCCAAAAACCCGTTCGGGCTAATGCCCGGCGGGTTTTTTGACGATGTTCTTGAAACTCAATGTCTTTTTTTGTAGAATCAATAGAAGTGTGAAATTGTTGATGGGACAATAAAAAAGGAGCTGAACACAGCATGGGAAAGGTTTATGTATTTGATCATCCTTTAATTCAGCATAAGCTGACATATATACGGAATGAAAATACAGGTACAAAGGATTTTAGAGAGCTTGTAGATGAAGTAGCCACACTGATGGCGTTTGAAATTACCCGCGATCTTCCTTTAGAAGAAGTGGATATCAACACACCTGTTCAGGCTGCGAAATCGAAAGTCATCTCAGGAAAAAAACTCGGAGTGGTTCCTATCCTTAGAGCGGGATTGGGAATGGTTGACGGCATCTTAAAGCTGATTCCTGCGGCAAAAGTGGGACATGTCGGCCTGTACCGTGATCCTGAAACCTTAAAGCCCGTGGAATACTATGTCAAGCTTCCTTCTGACGTGGAAGAGCGTGAATTCATTGTGGTTGACCCGATGCTGGCTACAGGGGGTTCTGCTGTAGAAGCGATTCACAGCCTCAAAAAACGCGGCGCGAAAAATATCCGGTTCATGTGCCTTGTAGCGGCGCCAGAGGGTGTGGAAGAATTGCAGAAGCATCATTCAGACGTGGATATTTACATCGCGGCTCTTGATGAAAAATTAAATGAAAAAGGTTATATCGTTCCGGGTCTTGGAGATGCAGGAGACCGTATGTTTGGAACAAAATAAAAAAGAAAACCCGAAAAGGGTTTTCTTTTTTTATCCAGATATTTGCTATTCGGTCAATCTGTATACAATTATAGGTGAAAATGTGAACATTCTGTGGAGGCTTACAGTATAAAAAGTTTTTTAACTTTAAACAGATTGACACATGTTAGGGGCTATTGTATGCTAAACGAGGGTATTATGAGAAGGTTTTCATAGCTTTCATTATAGTCCTCATCCTCAACGTAAATCCTCTCAGAAAACCCGTATTATGAGGATTTATTTAAGCGAATGAAACAGCATCCCTGCAAGGCTTGCGGATGAATGATTTTTTCGAACAGGCCCGTTTTGCCGGTCAAAAAAGGTCTTCTACTAGGGTTAACCGCTGATTTATGCCGTATCTAAGCTTTACATTATTTTTTCATCAGGAGACAGATAATTGATGGACGATCCCAAGCTTACATTTAGCAGACAACGCAAATACTTATTGTTCATTTTGGCAGTGTATGTACTGGGTTATGGTTTAACAGCGTATAAAACCGTTTTTTTAGGCCTTATTCTGGGAACTGTTTTCAGTTTGTTTAATTTTTTACTGCTCGTCAGGAGAATGAATGCCTTTGACAGAGCCGTTGAGAAAGGAAAGTCCATACGATCTCTTGGGAGCGCAGCGCGGTGGTGCAATGCGATTCTTGCTGCGGCTGTGGCCTATAAAAATCCCGAGCATTTTCATATGGCAAGTACAGTTATTGGATTAATGACAATCTACCCTGTCATTATGATAGATTCCTTTATCCAGCTTAAACGTTCATCAATGGAAGAGAGGTGAAAACCCTTTGAATCATGAATACAGAACTATTGAATTTCTAGGTCTTACTTTTAATCTGACAAACATTCTGATGATTACTGTGGCGAGTGTGATTGTTTTATTGATTGCTATATTGACGACAAGAACACTTTCGATCCGTCCCGGAAAAGCCCAGAATTTTATGGAATGGGTTGTTGATTTCGTCCGCAATATTATCGGCAGTACAATGGATTTGAAAACAGGGGCTAACTTCTTGGCACTTGGTGTCACATTGCTGATGTACATATTTGTGTCGAATATGCTGGGGCTGCCGTTCTCTATTACAATCGGACATGAGCTCTGGTGGAAATCTCCGACAGCCGACCCTGCCATTACATTAACGCTAGCCGTGATGGTTGTTGCTTTAACCCACTACTATGGTGTGAAGATGAAAGGGCTCAAGGAATATTCCAAAGACTATTTAAGACCTGTTCCATTCATGCTCCCGATGAAAATCATCGAAGAGTTTGCGAATACGCTGACTCTCGGGTTGCGGCTTTATGGTAACATCTTCGCCGGTGAGATTCTTCTCGGTCTGCTTGCGGGTTTAGCGACAAGCCATTATTCGCAAAGCGTGGCTCTCGGTCTAGTCGGTACAATCGGCGCCATTCTGCCAATGCTGGCATGGCAGGCATTCAGTTTATTTATTGGTGCCATCCAAGCGTTTATCTTCACAATGCTGACGATGGTGTACATGTCTCATAAAATCAGTCATGATCATTAAAACATTATATCCAAACGGATAACATTTTAAAGGAGGAACTTTTTCATGAATTTAATAGCAGCTGCGATTGCAATTGGTTTAGGCGCACTTGGTGCAGGTATTGGTAACGGTTTGATTGTTTCACGTACGGTAGAGGGGATTGCCCGTCAGCCGGAAGCAGGTAAAGAACTTAGAACTCTTATGTTCATGGGTATCGCATTAGTTGAGGCCCTTCCTATTATCGCTGTCGTTATCGCATTCTTAGCGTTCTTTGGCTAAGCATAAAAGCCTTATATGAACTAAAAATGGCGAAGATCATTCCAAGAGAACCTTCGCCATTGCTTTATGTCTGATAAGCAACCCGCCTTGCCGGCTGAAAAGAGACAAGTGCGGCTGCTGGATCAGCAAAGAAAAACCTGCAGAAGGGAGTTGCCGTAGTAGATGTCTCAATTACCACTTGAACTAGGACTGTCGTTTAACGGCGGAGATATCCTGTTCCAACTGTTAGCTATGCTAATCTTATTAGCGCTTCTGAAGAAATACGCTTTAGGGCCGCTATTAAACATAATGAAACAGCGTGAAGACCACATCGCTGGAGAAATTACGTCTGCTGAAGAAAAAAATAAAGAGGCGCAGCAGCTGATTGAAGAGCAGCGCGTTCTTTTAAAAGAAGCAAGACAAGAATCCCAAACTCTTATCGAAAACGCAAAGAAACTGGGAGAAAAGCAAAAAGAAGAGATTATTCAGGCTGCACGTGCAGAATCTGAACGTCTGAAAGAAGCAGCAAGAACTGAAATCGTGAAGGAAAAAGAACAGGCGGTTTCTGCTCTCCGTGAGCAAGTAGCGTCTCTTTCTGTCATGATTGCGTCGAAAGTGATCGAAAAAGAACTGGATGAACAAGCTCAAGAGAAATTGATCCAGGACTATCTTAAAGAGGTAGGAGAAAGCCGATGAGTGGATCAGCTGTCTCTAAAAGATATGCGTCAGCTCTTTTTGATATTGCCAATGAGTCCGCTCAGCTGAATCAAGTAGAAGAAGAGCTAACCGTTGTAAAAGAAGTATTTCAAAACGAAAAAGCGCTTAATGATGTGTTAAACCATCCGAAGGTGCCGGCTGCGAAGAAAAAAGAGCTCATTCAGAATGCATTTGGCTCTTTGTCACAGTCCGTGCTCAATACGATTTTTCTTTTGATTGACCGCCATCGGGCAGCAATTGTGCCTGAGCTCACAGATGAGTTTATTAAACTCGCAAATGAGGCACGTCAAACAGAAGACGCAATCGTATATTCAGTAAAACCGCTGACGGATGCGGAAGTTTTATCTTTATCACAAGTATTTGCAAAAAAAGCCGGAGTCGCTTCACTGAGAATCAGAAATGAAGTGCAGACGGATTTAATAGGCGGTATTAAAGTCCGCATAGGAAACCGGATTTTTGACGGCAGCGTAAGCGGAAAGCTTCAGCGCATTGAACGTCAACTAGCCGGGGAAAATCGATAGAAGGGGTGAAACCTAAGTGAGCATCAAAGCTGAAGAGATTAGCACGCTGATAAAACAGCAAATACAAAATTATCAATCTGATATTGAAGTTCAAGACGTAGGTACAGTCATCCAAGTCGGTGACGGTATTGCTCGCGTACACGGCCTTGACAACTGTATGGCCGGTGAACTTGTCGAATTTTCAAACGGTGTTTTGGGTATGGCTCAAAACCTTGAAGAATCAAACGTAGGTATCGTCATCTTAGGACCTTTCAGTGAGATCCGTGAGGGAGACGAAGTAAAAAGAACAGGCCGCATCATGGAGGTTCCTGTCGGTGAAGAATTAATCGGCCGTATTGTGAACCCATTAGGCCAGCCGGTAGACGGACTTGGCCCGATCCTTACAAGCAAAACACGTCCGATCGAAAGCCCTGCGCCAGGCGTTATGGACCGTAAATCCGTTCATGAACCGCTTCAAACAGGTATTAAAGCGATCGATGCACTGATCCCAATCGGCCGCGGCCAGCGTGAGCTGATCATCGGTGACCGTCAAACAGGTAAAACATCTGTTGCGATCGATGCGATCCTGAACCAAAAAGACCAAGACATGATCTGCGTATATGTTGCTATCGGTCAAAAAGAATCAACAGTCCGCGGCGTAGTAGAAACATTGCGTAAGCACGGCGCGCTTGATTATACAATTGTTGTCACGGCGTCTGCGTCTCAGCCGGCACCGCTTCTGTACCTGGCTCCGTATGCAGGGGTTACAATGGCAGAAGAATTTATGTACAACGGCAAGCACGTTCTTGTTGTATACGATGATCTTTCTAAACAAGCGGCTGCTTACCGTGAGCTGTCCTTGCTTCTTCGCCGTCCGCCAGGCCGTGAAGCGTTCCCTGGGGATGTATTCTACCTTCATTCCCGTCTGCTTGAGCGTGCAGCAAAGCTTAGCGACGCGAAAGGCGCAGGATCAATTACAGCTCTGCCGTTCGTAGAAACACAAGCCGGGGATATCTCTGCTTATATTCCGACGAACGTTATTTCCATCACTGACGGACAGATCTTCCTGCAATCTGATTTGTTCTTCTCAGGCGTACGTCCAGCGATCAACGCCGGTTTGTCTGTATCCCGTGTCGGTGGTTCAGCGCAAATCAAAGCGATGAAAAAAGTATCAGGTACTTTGCGTCTTGACCTTGCGTCATATCGTGAGCTGGAAGCATTCGCTCAATTCGGATCTGACCTCGACCAAGCGACTCAGGCGAAACTGAACCGCGGTGCGCGTACAGTTGAAGTACTGAAGCAGGATCTGAACAAGCCGCTTCCGGTTGAAAAGCAAGTAGCTATTCTTTATGCGCTGACTAAAGGATATCTCGATGATATTCCAGTAGCGGATATCAGACGTTTTGAAGAAGAGTACTACATGTACCTTGACCAAAACCATAAAGAACTGCTTGACGGAATTGCGAAAACAGGAAACCTTCCTGCTGATGAAGACTTCAAAGCTGCAATCGAAGGCTTCAAACGCACATTTGCACCAAGCAACTAACTCGAATGCTGATGAGAGAAAAAGGTTCTCTTTTTCTCTCTTTTTACGCAGATGAAGAGAAAAGGTGGTGAAATCTTTGGCCTCATTACGCGATATTAAGTCAAGGATCACGTCAACAAAAAAAACGAGCCAGATTACAAAAGCCATGCAGATGGTATCTGCGGCTAAGCTGAATCGTGCTGAAAACAATGCAAAATCATTTGTGCCATATATGGATAAGATCCAAGAGGTCGTATCAAACGTCGGGAGAGTTTCCGGCAACGTGAAGCATCCGATGCTTCTCAGCAGAGAAGTGAAAAAGACAGCATATCTTGTCATTACGTCTGACCGCGGTCTTGCCGGCGCTTTTAACAGTTCGGTTTTACGAAGTGCTTATCAGGCCATGCAAGAACGTCATCAGTCTAAGGATGAGTATGCGGTGATTGTCATCGGAAGAGTGGGCCGTGATTTCTTTAAGAAACGTGAGATTCCGATCATTTCCGAGTTAACAGGACTTGGGGATGAAGTAACGTTTACAGAAATTAAGGATCTTGCCCGACAAACGATCCAAATGTTTATAGATGGTGCGTTTGATGAATTGCACCTTGTTTATAACCATTTTGTCAGCGCCATTTCTCAAGAAGTAACGGAGAAAAAACTTCTGCCGTTATCTGATTTGGGCAGCGGCGGCGGAAAGAGAACGGCGTCTTATGAATTTGAACCGTCTGAAGAGGAGGTTCTGGAGGTTTTGCTTCCTCAATATGCAGAAAGCTTAATTTTCGGTGCGCTTCTTGACAGTAAAGCAAGTGAGCACGCTGCAAGAATGACGGCGATGAAAAACGCGACAGACAACGCGAAGGAACTTATCGATTCACTTTCGCTTTCTTACAACCGCGCTCGCCAAGCAGCCATCACACAAGAAATTACGGAAATTGTCGGCGGAGCAGCCGCTTTAGAATAGAAAGAATTTGTCAGGAGGGATAGCGATGAAGAAAGGACGCGTTAGCCAGGTATTAGGACCGGTCGTCGACGTGCGTTTTGAAGACGGTCATTTGCCTGAAATTTATAATGCGATTAAAATTTCACAGCCAGCTACAAGTGAAAACGAAGTAGGTATTGATTTAACGCTTGAGGTCGCTCTTCATTTAGGCGATGATACAGTCCGTACAATCGCAATGGCATCTACGGATGGTGTTCAGCGCGGAATGGAAGCTGTTGATACAGGAGCGCCAATCTCAGTACCAGTTGGTGATGTAACACTCGGCCGTGTATTTAACGTACTCGGAGAAAATATTGATTTGAATGAGCCGGTTCCTGCGGATGCGAAAAAGGATCCGATTCACAGACAGGCGCCTTCATTTGATCAGCTTTCAACAGAAGTTGAAATTCTTGAAACAGGTATTAAAGTTGTTGACTTGCTAGCCCCATACATCAAGGGCGGTAAGATCGGATTGTTCGGCGGTGCCGGTGTAGGTAAAACCGTATTAATCCAGGAATTAATCAACAACATCGCGCAAGAGCACGGCGGTATTTCTGTATTCGCCGGTGTAGGAGAGCGTACTCGTGAAGGAAACGACCTTTTCTATGAAATGAGCGACTCTGGCGTAATTAACAAAACAGCCATGGTATTCGGGCAAATGAACGAGCCGCCGGGCGCACGTATGCGTGTTGCTTTGACAGGCCTTACAATGGCTGAGCACTTCCGTGATGTACAAGGACAGGACGTACTGTTCTTCATCGATAACATTTTCCGTTTCACACAAGCGGGTTCAGAGGTTTCAGCCCTTCTTGGCCGTATGCCTTCAGCGGTTGGTTATCAGCCGACGCTTGCAACTGAAATGGGTCAGCTCCAAGAGCGTATCACGTCTACTAACGTTGGATCAGTTACATCTATCCAGGCGATCTACGTGCCTGCCGATGACTACACTGACCCGGCGCCGGCAACTACGTTCGCTCACTTGGATGCGACAACAAACCTTGAGCGTAAGTTAACTGAAATGGGTATTTACCCTGCGGTTGATCCGTTGGCTTCTACATCACGCGCCCTTGCTCCTGAAATTGTCGGAGAAGAGCATTATGCTGTTGCCCGTGAAGTACAGTCAACGCTTCAGCGTTACAAAGAGCTTCAAGATATCATTGCGATTCTTGGCATGGATGAATTGAGTGATGAAGACAAGCTTGTCGTTCAACGCGCACGCCGCATTCAGTTCTTCCTTTCTCAAAACTTCCACGTGGCTGAACAGTTCACTGGACAAAAAGGTTCTTACGTGCCTGTAAAAGAAACGGTTAAAGGCTTCAAAGAAATCTTAGCCGGCAAATACGACCATCTTCCAGAAGATGCGTTCCGTCTTGTAGGACGTATTGAAGAAGTTGTTGAGAAAGCAAAAGAAATGGGTGTAGAAGTTTAATCTGGTCCTAGGAGGGTAAAAGCATGAAGACCGTTAAAGTCAATATCGTTACTCCCGACGGCCCAGTATACGATGCGGATATCGAAATGGTGAGTGTGAGAGCCGAAAGCGGCGATCTCGGTATTTTGCCAGGTCATATTCCAACCGTGGCTCCTCTTAAAATCGGCGCTGTCCGTCTGAAAAAAGACGGGCAGACTGAATTGGTTGCCGTCAGCGGCGGATTTGTAGAAGTCCGTCCTGATCAGGTCACCATTCTTGCCCAAGCTGCTGAGACAGCGGAAGGCATCGATCAAGAGCGCGCTGAAGCTGCACGCCAGCGGGCTCAGGAGCGTTTGAATTCTCAATCAGATGATACTGACATTCGTCGGGCTGAGCTTGCGTTACAGCGGGCTTTGAACAGATTGGATGTAGCAGGGAAATAAGAAAAAATCCTTCTCTTTATGAGAAGGATTTTTTTATGAACGCACAAGAGAATCAAACAGCGCCAGAAGCGGGTGCTCCTCTTTTTGGCGCAGGTATAAACCATCACAGGCATTCATTGTATGCCACGATTTGCGATGTCTTCTAAAGCCCATTGTATAAGCGCCGTCTGTGTAAGGATAAGGTTTTACCACCCATTCAGCATCTTCATGGTGGGCAATTACGCAATCTATCAGATAAACACTGATCATTTTCTCGAATTCTTCAATCGGTAGATTCCAATCAGCCAGCAAAAGCTCTTGGATACTTTGAAAATAAAGATTTTCAAGCTCTTCAAGGCTTTCTCTCGTGTAGGTAAGAGAAATGTTATAAAACTGACACAATTCATTCAGTTCTTCAATCTGTGACTGTCTATAATCATAATAGAATGCAATTGCTTCCCATTCCTGTTCAAAAATTGGCAGGTCCTCACCATATTGCTTTTCAGGCTGAAAAAAAGAATGATTCACGTTTGCCAGCTCCTTTCCAACAAAGTATACCATGTAAAAGAACCGCACTTTAAGCGGGGATTAGCCCTAGATTTGGCTGATTATTCCGTTCTGTATAAAATGTATCATCTTTATCTGTGCTTCTTATATAATAAGAAAGGGTTACGCGCGGAGAAAGGATGAAAGGAGTGGAATAGATGAGTGTATTGGGACAGCAGGCTGCAATCGGCATCGTTGTTCACCTGATTTTTATAGCGGTGACTTGGTGGGCGCTGCAAGCCGTCAATATTGATCCGTTAATCAAAAAAGGCAAAGTCGTGCAGGCAAGACTCCTGATGATTTTGCTGACAATCGCCATTGGAACGGCCGTTGCGAATTTCTTTTTAGATTACCTCAATTATTCACAGCAGCTTCCTTATCTATTTTAATAGGTTTTGAACATCATCATCTCGGGAATGGTTGGGAATCGGGTTGTAACGAATAACGCGAGTTTTGACGAAGATATTCACGTATGGCGCCTCTTGCCTCCGGTAACACTGGGGATAAGGGGGAGAGATGAACATGAAGAAAAAACAAGTAAGCCACGCCATTATCATATCCGTGATGCTAAGCTTCGTCATTGCTGTTTTCCATACCATTCATGCGAGTGAGTTAACGCCGTTAGCACAAATGGCAGAGGGGATGGAACGCCAAGATGTCTCAATAGATAAGTGGACATTGCATGCAAAACAAAATATGTCGCTGACCGAAAAAGAATTTTATAAAAAAGTGCAACGTTTAAAATCAGAGTATCGTCAATATGATTGGGCAATTGCACGGGAAGATAAAATCATAAAGGCAATTGGCACATATACTGACAAAAAAAATCGTACTTCTTTTAGACTGCAGCTTGTCACAACCCTCAAAAAACACAACCCAACTTCGTATTTATTATATGAGCAAATGAGTCTTAAGGCACCGGATAGCTGGAATGATACATATGAACAGTTTGAACGGGAGACGCTTGGGATATTCCAAGAAAAAGTAGTTATTTTTACTTGTCTAAATGGTCATTTAGATGATAATATGAATATTGTTTTGCAAAAAAAAGCAAATCAGTTATTAAACGAATTTCAAGCAAGATCAGTAGAACATGTAGTTGAGCCAAATTTCGTTTCTATTTCTGCGTTTACAGATGAGTGGAAAGAGTACATCATGACCTCGAAACATAAAATGAATTTGCAAATTGCACTTAGAAGTGCAGGAATGGGCGGAAAACATACCGTTACGGTTGGCACACCAATCGTTACGACTGAATATTAATATAGAGAATTTAGGGACGCGGAGGGGAATACCTTGGAAAAAATCATCGTCCGCGGCGGTCAAAAGTTAAACGGCACAGTCAAAGTTGAAGGCGCTAAAAATGCCGTTTTACCTGTTATCGCTGCATCTTTATTAGCAAGTGAAGAAAAAAGCGTAATTTGTGATGTACCTACGCTCTCCGATGTATATACAATTAACGAAGTGTTGCGTCATTTAGGAGCAGATGTGCATTTTGAGAATAATGAAGTGACTGTAAATGCTTCATACGCTTTGCAAACTGAAGCACCTTTTGAATATGTTCGTAAAATGCGTGCATCTGTGCTTGTCATGGGGCCGCTTCTTGCGCGTACAGGTCATGCAAGAGTTGCGCTTCCGGGCGGATGTGCAATTGGTTCCAGACCGATTGATCAGCATTTAAAAGGTTTTGAGGCAATGGGCGCAGAGATCAAAGTCGGCAATGGCTTCATCGAAGCCGAAGTAAAAGGCCGTCTGCAAGGCGCAAAAATCTATCTGGACTTCCCAAGTGTAGGAGCTACAGAGAACCTGATTATGGCAGCCGCTCTAGCGGAAGGAACAACAACGCTGGAGAACGTGGCGAAAGAACCCGAAATCGTTGATTTAGCAAACTATATCAACGGCATGGGCGGAAAAATCCGCGGAGCTGGCACCGGCACCATCAAAATTGAAGGAGTCGAAAAGCTTCACGGCGTAAAACACCATATTATTCCTGACCGTATTGAAGCGGGCACATTTATGGTTGCCGCTGCAATCACTGAAGGAAACGTATTAGTAAAAGGCGCGGTTCCTGAACACCTCACCTCTTTAATTGCAAAAATGGAAGAGATGGGTGTAACAATTAAGGATGAAGGTGAAGGCCTGCGTGTCATCGGTCCGAAAGAACTGAAACCGATTGACATTAAAACAATGCCACACCCGGGCTTCCCGACTGATATGCAGTCACAAATGATGGCGCTTCTGCTTCGTGCAAGCGGCACAAGCATGATTACAGAAACCGTTTTTGAAAACCGTTTTATGCATGCGGAAGAATTCCGCCGTATGAATGGTGATATCAAGATTGAAGGACGTTCTGTCATCATTAACGGCCCTGTACAGCTTCAGGGAGCTGAAGTTGCAGCGACTGACTTGCGTGCAGGTGCAGCGCTGATTCTTGCGGGGTTAGTAGCTGAAGGTCATACACGTGTTACTGAATTGAAGCACTTAGACCGCGGTTATGTTGATTTCCATAAGAAGCTGGCCGCTCTTGGCGCAGACATCGAACGTGTAAATGATGAGTCTGCTTCTGAGCAAGAGAACAAAGAAGTCGTATCTGACTTAAATGCATAAATGACCTGAAAATCAGTATGTCAATCTGGCATACTGGTTTTTATTTTTCGGGTATTATCATCATTATGCGCAGAATAGCAAAAAAGAATACGTAAATAACAAATAAAGTTTCTGTCCAAAACGAGAGTCATATTAGCTTGTCCCTGTCCATAGACTAGACTAGAGTCGAATCCCGAGCAGGAGGCAGCTGAATATGAAACAATTCGTAATCACACTATCCGTACTATTTGCATTGATTCTCTTGGTTCCCACACTCATGGTCATACCGTTCCAGCATAACAAGGAAGCAGGGGCCAGTGTAGAATCAGGAAAAACAGCAGTGAGCACGAAACCAGCATCAAAAGGAGCGGAAACGTTGAAAGCATCGCCTGTTTCTATTCCCGTCTATCGAACCGCAAATCAATCCGTAGAAGACATTCCGCTTGAAGAGTATGTGATTGGAGTCGTCGCCTCCGAAATGCCGGCAACCTTTGAATCTGAAGCGCTGAAAGCCCAGGCTCTTGCCGCCAGAACGTTTATTGTCAGACTGATGGTCGCTCATTCAGCGGTAGAGGCTCCTAAAGGCTCGCTGGTGGATGATACACAGATGTTCCAGGTGTATAAAAGCAAAGCGGAGCTGAAAAAACAGTGGGGCGCAAGCTATGAGGGAAAACTGAAGAAAATCACAGATGCGGTAGCCAGCACGCAAGGCAAAATTTTAACATACAACAACCAGCCGATTGAAGCTTCATTTTTCTCCACAAGCAACGGCTACACAGAAAATGCTGAAGCCTATTGGACAAGTGCTATCCCATATTTAAAAAGCGTCAAAAGCACTTGGGATAAAAAGTCGCCGAAATACTTGGCAACGAAAACCTTTACAGCGGCAGAATTTGAGCAAAAGCTTGGCGTTAAGCTGGATGGATCTTCTACAGTCGGAAAGATTACAGGAGAAACACCAGGCCACCAGGTGGCAACAGCCGTTATTAACGGCAAGACGCTGAAAGGAAGAGACATACGTGAAAAGCTGGGCCTTAATTCAGCTGATTTTGAATGGAAGCGAAACGGCGACACGATTACAGTCACGACAAAAGGATTTGGCCACGGTGTCGGGATGAGCCAATATGGCGCGAATTTTATGGCGAAAGAAGGAAAAACGGTTGATGACATTGTGAAGTACTATTATCAAGGCACAAAAATTTCTGAGGCCGATTCGTTTTTGAATAAATATATGGCGAAGAAGTAAAAAGACGCTCAATGAGCGTCTTTTTCTGTTCCTGAATGTCATTTATCTAAGAATGCTTGAAACCGTTCAGAGAGGCTTCTGGCTATCTTTAAGATGACAAGGGAACCAGTTCCTTTTTCCTGATTGCTGACTTTTAAGATTGTGGTAAAGAAATCCACATGTACCGACAGACTTCGACAGACTCATATAACGAAAGCCGAAAGGCCGACAATCTTCTTTTTTCAGCGTAACGTTAGGCGGAAATCACTAATGAAAATAAAGCTTTCTATGCAAAAGTAAACAACATTAATGGGGAACCCCGCCCTATTTATTTCTCGGTTTTTGTCGATTACGATAGGTTATGTTCAGCGTTGAACATCTGCACGCAGAAACAAACTTGTAAAGGGGTACGAACATGAAGAAAAGATTTTCACTGATCATGATGACAGGCTTGCTATTTGGATTAACTTCTCCTGCTTTTGCAGCTGAAAAGAAAGAACCTGAAGCTGAATCTCCGGCAAACGTGGCAGTCTTGCTTGATGCCAGCGGAAGTATGGCCAAAAGAATAGACGGTGTATCTAAATTTAATTCAGCCAAAAAAGAAATTTCAAAGTTCGCAAGCTCACTGCCGGCAGGCACTCAGGTGAAAATGAGTGTGTTTGGTTCAGAAGGAAACAATAAAAATTCCGGAAAAATTCAATCATGTGAATCCATCCGGAACGTATACGGATTCCAAAGCTTTAATGAGCAAAGCTTCCTCAATTCTCTTAATGCAATTGGACCGACTGGCTGGACGCCCATTGCCAAAGCGTTGAACGAGGCGAAATCTTCTTTTGACCAGCTTGATGCAAAAGGGGAAAAAGTGGTGTATCTGTTGACTGACGGAGAGGAAACATGCGGTGGAAATCCAATTAAAACAGCAAAAGAACTGCATAAAGACAATATCACCGTTAATGTAATCGGTTTTGATTATAAAGAGGGATACAAAGGCCAGCTGAATGCGATTGCGAAAGTAGGCGGCGGTGAATACTTCCCGGCTTATACTCAAAAAGATGTTGAGAAAATTTTCACTCAGCAATCACTGATGTTATCTAAATAAGAAAAAAGAGGCTGGTGAAGTCAGCCTCTTTTTTGTATGTAACAAAATGTTCAAAAGTGATGAGCTGTCTGCTTGTAGCATAGTAGCAGATTTCCGTAACTCAATCATGATTATGGCGAAAAAAGAATGAATGATGTCACAATCTGTATATGATTTCTGGGCGAAAATGGCTAAAAAAGATCGGCGTTTCAAGCGATTTTGTACAGAAAGTGAAAGCCGCACAAAAGGCAGCTTGCCCTATATCATTTTGCATTTTCATATTCTAGCATAAAGAAGAATCCAACTATAGTTGGAAAATTTGATAAAGAAAGGAAGGAAAATATGAAAAAATTGCTGGCTGCCGGTATCATTGGATTGCTGACTGTCTCCTTTGCATCTCCGTCTTTTGCCGCTGAGAAACAAGCTGACACAAATGTAGCTGTTTTGTTTGACGGAAGCGGAAGCATGGTTCAAAAAACGGGGGGAGAGCGCAAAATAGACATTGCAAAAAAATCAGTAAAGTCTTTTGCCGAGCTGCTTCCGAAGGATACAAATCTCATGCTTCGCGTTTTCGGACATGCAGGAAACAATAAACTGTCCGGCAAAGCTCTTTCATGCAGCACGACGGAAACCATTTACGGCCTTCATCCATATGAAGGATCGCTGTTTGACAATTCATTGAGTGAAATCAAGCCGACTGGCTGGACACCGATTGCCAAAGCACTTTCAGATACAAGAAAAGAATTTGAAGCATTTGGCGCTGACGGGAAAAACGTGGTGTATTTAATCACTGACGGTGAAGAAACATGCGGCGGAGATCCAGCGGCGGAAATTGAAAAACTTCGGAAAGCGAATGTGGATACCATTGTAAACATTATTGGCTTTAACTTTGATGTAAAAGGAAACGCAGAGATGAAACAGGCGGCTGTTGCTGGAGGAGGGGAATATATTTCAGCAAACAGCGCGGATGAATTTGAACAGGCTTGGGAAAAAGAAGCACAAAAATTTACTGAGTAATCATTTGAGTGAAGGCGCTCCCCCAGGCGCCTTTTTCAATTGGTTTAAAAACGACCAGTACGGGAATGATACCCTTAAAAGGGGTTGAACATATGAGATTATTAGGAATGATTTTTCTTATAGCTGCCGTGGCGTTTATATTGCTCGGTGTTTTTCTAAAACTGGCAGCCTTCTTTTTTGTCAGTATGCTCACCTTGATCGCAGCCATTGTGCTGTTTACGATCCTGAAAAAGAATCAGCATAATCAAACCTAGAGTCCTTTATATAGAGGGCTCTTTTTATGTCTCAGGATTCGACAAAATCCGAGGAGTGTGAAAAAATATAGAGGCAGGAACATTGCGGAGGGGAAGAAACATTGAATGATAAAGTAACTGCGGTCAGGGATGTATGGCGCTATGAACAAGGGGAAATCAGCAAAATAGAAGACCGGATGGTGACGGAATATCCTTTGACAGTAATACTAAACGGGAGTGAATTTGTGACGCTCGTTTGTACGCCGGAGCATATCAAGGAGCTTGTCATCGGATTTCTCGCATCAGAGGGTGTGATCCGATTTCAAAAAGAGATTAAAAGGTTTACAATAGATGAAAGTCTCGGTTTTGTTTATGTCGATCTCGTTCATCCTGAGACACTGGATCAAAAGGATTATACAAAACGTGTGATCGGCTCATGCTGCGGAAAGGGCCGCCATTTTTACTTTCAGCAGGATGTCAAAACCGCCAAAACGGCTGTCAGCCACATCAAGATATCGCCTGAAGCATGTCTGGCACTTATGAGAGACATGCAACAAGGGAGCGGAACGTTTCAGGATACGGGAGGCGTCCATAATGCGGCGCTTTGCGACACTGAGAAACTGCTGCTGATGCGCACTGATATCGGCCGGCACAACGCGCTTGATAAATTATACGGACACTGTCTTCTGAACGGATTGTCCGTCCGGGACAAACTGATTGTATTCAGCGGCAGAATCTCATCAGAGGTTCTGTTAAAAGCGGCAAAAATCGGCGTGTCGATTGTCATTTCCAAATCGGCCCCGACAGAGCTTGCGATTCAAATGGCAGAAGAATTAAATATCACAGCGATCGGATTTGTCAGAAACGGATCGTTTAATGTATATACACACCCTGAGAGAATCAGGGGATAGGAAGGGGCTGTAGCAATGAATACAGAATCGCGTCAGATGTTGGATAAAAGGAACAGGCCGCTGAGAGACCTTCGCATTTCTGTTACAGACCGCTGCAACTTCCGATGCACGTACTGTATGCCAGCCGAATTATTCGGTCCGGATTATCCTTTTTTAAAGAAAGAGGAGCTGCTCTCATTTGAGGAGCTGGAACGGCTTGCGACACTGTTTGTCACAAAATTCGGTGTTGAAAAAATCCGCTTAACCGGCGGAGAGCCGCTCATGAGAAAAGATATGCCAGAATTAATCAAAAAACTGGCCCGCATCCCGGGTGTCCGTGATATTGCGATGACAACAAATGGATCACTGCTTCCTGTTTATGCAAAGAGGCTTAAGGAAGCCGGGCTGAAAAGAGTCACGGTCAGCCTAGATTCGCTAGAGGACGAGCGATTTAAAAAGATAAACGGACGCGGGATTTCTGTCAGCAAGGTGCTGGAAGGCATTGAAGCGGCGAAGCAAGCGGGTCTCGGTGTGAAAATCAACATGGTCGTCCAAAAGGGCGTCAATGAAAAAGATATTCTGCCTATGGCGCGTTATTTTAAAGAAAAAGAGCATATCCTGAGATTCATCGAATTTATGGACGTGGGCAACACCAACCAATGGGAAAAGAAGGACGTCATGACAAAGGCCGAAATCATTGATTTGATCAATGAACACACGCCTGTGGAGCCGATCGCGCCTAATTATAAAGGTGAAGTGGCTTCTAGATTCCGCTACTTGGACGGTTCTGGAGAAATCGGCGTTATCTCATCTGTATCTGATGCGTTCTGCGGTTCGTGCAACAGGGCCCGTCTTTCTGCGAGAGGAGAGCTGTTTACCTGCTTATTCGCTTCAAGCGGATTTGACCTCAGAGCGCCGGTTCGGCAGGGATTAAGCGATGATGAACTGTCAGAAATGATCGGCACCGTATGGGAAAATCGGATCGATCAGTATTCGGTTGATCGTACGCTATCAAAAGCATCAGGCAAAAAGAAAGTGGAAATGTCTTATATTGGCGGTTAATATGAAATGAAGAGCTTATCGGCACTGTCCGGTAAGCTTTTTTTGATGAGAAAGCGCAAGTGCAAAAAATACATCCAAATACCGAAATATATAAAGATAGGCATAAAGAAGGAATCATTGTAAGAAAATTTTAATTCCAAAGCCATACATTATGATAAGATATAACCAATTAGAAAACAGAAAGGGTTGGAGGGGCATGGCCGCGTACGAGATCCCGTCATCTCAAGTAGGAGTGAAAATCAATAAGTGGTATAAGCACATTTTAGCATTTCAAGTGGCTGATGCCGTTGAACTGAAGAAAGAGATCGATCAGGACATAGAACATATGGAAGAGGATCAACTGCTGTTGCTGTATTACCAGCTGATCAGTTACCGGCACCAAATTATGCTGGATTATGTAAAGCCAGACCTGCACGAGGAATCTCAGCTTCAATATCGTGAATTGATTAAAACGCTGGAAAGCAATCAGGACAGTATTTCCGGATTATCTGAGTATTATTTTCACTTGTTCAGAGGAATGTACGAATTTGAACAGAACAATTATATTTCGGCCATATCCTTTTACCGGAAAGCTGAGAAGATGCTTGCGTTTGTAGAAGATGAAATTGAAAGAGCGGAATTTCATTTTAAAGTGGCAGAAGTTTTTTATATCATGAAGCAGACGCACTTTTCCATGAACCATGCCATACAGGCGCTTGAGACGTATAAGGCGAACGATTTTTACAGAGTCAGAAGAATTCAATGCCATTTCGTGATATCTGGAAACTACATTGACTACAGAAACTATGAAAAAGCGCTGGAGCATTTGGATGACGCGTATCGTCTGGCCTTATTGGAAGGACAGCCCCGTTTGATCGGATCAGCCCTCTATAATATTGGGAATTGCTATGATGACAAAGGAGAACTGGATCAAGCTGCGGACTACTTTGAAAAAGCGCTTCCTGTCTTTGAGGAGCATCAGCTTGAACAGCTTCCGAAAGCGCTCTTCAGCCTGACACGCGTTCTATTCAAAAAACAAGATGTCCAAGCTGCGATGCGGTACTATGAAAAAGGGATTGCCATTGCCCAAAAACGAAACGACTTCTTCAGCCTGGCAAAATATAAATTTCTGCAGGCCTTATATGTGGAATCTGTGAATTTGGATATGATTCAAGACGTATTTGACTATATGGAAGAAAAAGGCCTGTACGTATATATTGAAGAATTTGCTTTGGATGCTGCCTCCTATTTCAGTCATCGCGAACAGTATAAAGAAGCGGTGTATTTTTATGAAAAAGCGGTCAGCATGAGAGAGATGATTCAAAGAAACGATTGTTTATATCAAGTGTAGACAAAACCATCTGCTGCCAGATGGTTTTTTTATATGAAAAAAGGGAGCATCGGAACGTTTATTTCCGGGGAGAACAGGAAAAATCGCAACAGCACTGTTTTTGAGCAAAAGCCGTTTTGGGATGCAGATAAACATGATTGATTGAGGGGGAATTCGATGTTTGGTTTCAATGATATGGTGAAGTTTCTATGGTCTTTCCTCATTGTTCTGCCGCTTGTACAGATCATACATGTTTCAGGGCACAGCTTTATGGCTTTTATTTTTGGCGGAAAAGGCTCATTGGATATTGGAATGGGAAAAACACTGCTTAAGATTGGGCCGATACGGTTCAGAACGATTTATTTTATCGATTCTTTTTGCCGATACGGAGATTTGAAGATTGACAATCGATTCTCAAATGCGCTCGTGTATGCCGGGGGCTGCCTGTTTAACCTGATAACGATTTTTACAGTCAATCTGCTGATTATCCACAGTGTGTTAAAGCCGAATATGTTTTTCTATCAGTTTGTCTATTTTTCTACGTATTATGTGTTTTTCGCCCTGCTGCCGGTTCGATATTCAGAGAAAAAGTCATCAGACGGCCTGGCGATATACAAGGTGCTTCGGTACGGAGAGCGCTACGAAATCGATAATTAACATTCAAATGTTTACTGCCTCTCAGATCGGGAAGGTAACAAGTACACACATAATTGAGGGGAGAGAATGCACATGGGTAACGATAGTGTAAAAGACAAAATGAAAGGCGGCTTCAATAAAGCCAAAGGAGAAGTGAAGGATAAAGTCGGGGATATGACTGATAAAGCGGACATGCAGGCTGAAGGCAAAAAAGATAAGGCGAAAGGCGAGATCCAAAAGGATATCGGGAAAGCAAAGGATACATTCACAGATAAATAGCAGCCATACGGAAGAGGTGGGAAACAATATGTTTCTTGCCTTTTTTGTTCGCTTTTTTGGATGTGAATAAATATAACAAAAAAAGCAGCCGATTTGGTTAAGGTATCTAAATTTTTTAAATATTCTTTGAATTAATGAACCTCTTCTATATAATAGTGACATGAGTTGTTACCTTTTATAACATCATTTGGGGAAATCAGACAAAGGGAGGTTCTGAATGAAAAACAAAGGAGTTAGGATACAGGCTGTTTTTTTGTTGGTTCTGATTATGGTTTTGATGACGGGATGTACTGCGCCGAAGAAAGTATCGGAAGCCAGCGGGGGCGCGAAACAAACAGTTGATGTCGACACAAGCGGAGATTCAGTGAAGGTCGGAATTCTTCACTCCTTAAGCGGGACAATGGCGATCAGCGAAGTGTCAGTCCATGATGCGGAGTTAATGGCGATTCAAGAAATCAACCAAAAAGGCGGAGTTCTCGGCAAAAAGCTTCAACCCATCGTGGAAGACGGCGCTTCAGACTGGCCTACATATGCGGAAAAAATGAGAAAACTGCTTCAGCAGGATAAAGCAGCTGCTGTTTTCGGCGGATGGACGTCAGCAAGCCGCAAAGCCATGCTTCCGGTTGTGGAGCAAAACAACGGGCTGCTATTCTATCCGGTGCAGTACGAAGGAATGGAGTCATCGCCTAATATTTTTTATACCGGAGCAACGACGAATCAGCAAATTGTGCCGGCTGTTGATTGGCTGCTTAAGAATAAAGGAAAGACCTTCTTTCTGATCGGGTCGGATTACGTGTTCCCTCGAACAGCCAATAAAATCATCAAGGCGCAAGTGAAAGCAGCCGGAGGAGAAATTGCCGGTGAAGAGTATACGCCGCTCGGCCACACGAATTACAGTACGCTCGTCAGCAAAATCAAAGACAAACAGCCCGATGTCATTTTTAATACGTTAAACGGTGACAGCAATGTGGCGTTTTTCAAACAGCTGAAGGATGCGGGGATTTCGGCTGACGATATGCCTGTCATGTCGGCAAGCGTTGCTGAGGAAGAAATTCGGGGGATCGGCCCTGATGTGCTAAAAGGACATTATGCGGTATGGAATTACTTCCAGACAACCAATACGAGCGAAAATCAAACATTCGTGAAGAATTATAAAAAAATGAACGGCGATAGCCGGGTGACGAGCGATCCGATTGAAGCTGGCTATAATGCGGTCTATCTCTGGGCAGCGGCTGTGGAAAAAGCCAAGTCCTTTAATATCGATAAAGTGAAGAAAGCGGCTGACGGGATTGCATTTAAGGCCCCGGGCGGCACAGTAAAAATCGATGGAGATACACAGCATCTTTACAAAACGGTCAGAATCGGGCAAATCACGGGGGATGGACAGTTTAAAGAAGTATGGAACTCAGGGGAACCAGTAAAACCTGATCCTTATTTAAAAACGTACGGCTGGGCAAAGGGGTTATCCCAATAAATCAAAGCCGTTTGCGGGAGAGGAGGCGGAAGATGTCTGTCGTCGTGACTCAATTATTTAACGGGATCAGTCTCGGTTCTATTTTGATTCTCATTGCGATTGGATTGGCGGTTACATTTGGTTTGATGAACATTATTAATATGGCGCACGGTGAGCTGATTATGGCAGGAGCCTACACGACATATGTCATTCAGCAGCTGTTTTTAAGCTATTTGCCTGCTTCTCTGTTTTCTTACTATTTTTTAATCGCTATTATCATGGCATTTGCGGTGGCGGCGCTTATCGGGATTGTCATTGAAAAGGTGATTGTCAGGCGGTTATATGACCGTCCGCTCGACAGCCTGTTGGCGACATGGGGCGTAAGCTTGATTCTGCAGCAGGCGGCCAGATCGATTTTTGGCGCCCCGAACGTGGCCGTCAAGTCTCCTGAGTGGCTGACGGGAGGGGTGACGCTATTTTCGGTTACCTTTCCGTATAAAAGGCTGTTTATTTTGGCGCTTGTTCTTTTTACGCTGGCGCTGCTCGGTTTCTATTTGTTTCAAACCTCTGCGGGGCGGCGGATGCAGGCTGTTACGCTGAATCGGAGCATGGCATCGTGTCTCGGCATATCTGTAAGAAAAACAGATTCATTGGCATTCGCAATTGGAAGCGGACTGGCCGGTATCGCTGGGAGCTCACTCACATTGCTTGGTTCGATCGGGCCTACACTTGGTTCGTCATATCTCGTCGATGCCTTTATGATCGTCATTTTAGGCGGGATCGGAAAATTAAAAGGAACGATTATCGGCGCTGTGATGGTCGGTTTGCTGAGCACATTTGTTGAGTATTCCACAAGCGCTACGATTGCAAAGGTTGTCGTGTTTGCATGTATTATTCTCTTTCTGCAATGGCGGCCTTCAGGTCTTACAAGTGTCAGAACGAGATTACTTGATTAGGAGGGGACCGAATGAAGCGGTTTTCACAACTCAGTCCGTATCTGGTGATGTTTGCCCTATTTATTGCCGCTCCGTTTTTTCTTCAGGAGTTTCGATTAGGGCTGTTGGCGAAGTTTTTATGCTTCGCGATTGTAGCGGTCGGCATTTGCCTGATTTGGGGATATACAGGCATTTTGAGTTTAGGGCATGGTGTCTTTTTCGGATTGGGTGCTTACTGCATGGCCATGTATTTAAAGATAGAGGCCTCTCCGTCAGGCATACCTGATTTTATGGAGTGGACCGGCGTCAGTGAACTGCCGTGGATCTGGACAATGTTCAGGTATCCTTTTGCTGCGATTGCCGCGGCTGTCATTGTGCCTGTCTTTCTGGCCTTTTTACTCGGCTACTTTACCTTCCGCAACAACATAAAGGGTGTTTATTTTTCGTTGATATCTCAGGCTATTGTTGTGGTGGTTGTCACATTGTTCATCGGCAGCCAGGACATTACCGGCGGAACAAATGGCCTCACGAATTTCTATACCATTTTTCAATATGCTCTGGCTGATCCTGCAATGAAGCAGATTTTGTATTTTACGACAGTCTTTTTCCTCGGTGTTTCTGTCGTGTTCGCCTTGTTTCTGACGAAAAGCCGTTTTGGACGGCTATTGCAGGCGGTCCGGGACGGAGAAAACAGGGTCCGTTTTTTCGGCTATCATTCGACCGTTTTTAAAGTATTTATTTACTGCGTATCGGCTGCGATGGCGGGGATTGCCGGGATGTTGTTTGTGCTTCAGGACGGAATGATCTCGCCGGAAATGATGGGCATTATCCCTTCAGTGGAGATGGTGCTGTGGGTGGCGATCGGCGGCAGGCACTCCATTTTCGGGGCGGTGCTTGGCGCGCTGTTAACGAACGGCATGAAAAGCTATTTAAGCGAATATTATCCTGACATTTGGCTTTACTTTCTCGGCGCGCTGTTTATCATCGTCGTCCTCTATCTGCCAAAAGGGATTGTAGGGCTGTTCGAGAAGCTTAGAACCCAGCTATCTTCCTCAAAAAAGAAAGGAGCGGCTGTTTATGAAACCGATACTTACCTGCCGTGATGTGAAGGTTGAGTTTGATGGGTTTTGGGCTTTGCAGGGCGCTGATATCAGCGTGCAGGAACGCGATATCCATTTTCTGATTGGGCCAAACGGCGCCGGAAAAACGACTTTGCTGGATATCATTTGCGGAAAAACGAAGCCGCATTCAGGCGAAGTCCTGTTTCAGGAGACGAATGAATTGACAAAGGCTCGGGAATATCAGATTGCCAAACTAGGCGTCGCCAGAAAGTTTCAGGCTCCGAGTGTCTTTACGCAGCTGACGGTGTTTGAAAACCTCGAGCTTGCCATGAAACAGAAAAAAACGATCCTCTCACTGCTGGCAGCGCGCATGACAAAACAGCAAAGTGACAGGATCATTGACATTCTGCAGCTGGTTGGGTTAGAGCACAAACGGGATCTAATAGCTGGCAGCCTGTCACATGGACAGAAGCAATGGCTTGAAATCGGGATGCAGCTCGCCATGGAGCCGAAGCTTTTGCTGCTGGATGAACCGATTGCCGGCATGACGGGGAAGGAAAGGGAAAAAACCGGCGCCCTGCTTGAAGAAATTGCGAAAACGTGCTCTGTTCTCATTGTGGAGCACGATATGGATTTTGTGCGCTCGTTTTCCAGAAAAGTCACGGTGATGCATGAAGGCAAAGTCCTTTGTGAAGGCTCGATGGATGACATTACAAGCAATGAAGAGGTGGCCGCAGTGTATTTAGGAAGGAGCGGTGTGTCATGATTGCCGTCACTAATGTTACGTCCGGTTACGCTCAATCAATGGTTTTGCATAGTCTCAGCATGGAAGTTCGCCTGGGGCAGGTTGTCGCTGTATTAGGCCGAAACGGGGTTGGAAAATCCACTTTGCTGAAAACAATCATAGGCCTGCTTCCTGCTAAACAGGGGGATATTTGTTTTAATCAAACGTTTGTTCAAAATGAAAAGGCGGAAACACGGGCAAGGGCGGGGATTGCGTATGTTCCGCAGGGAAGAGACATTTTTTCCACCTTAACCGTTCGTGATAACTTGCTGCTCGGAGAAGAGCCGCTTGCGAAGAAGGAACGGACGGGGCAGATCAAGGAAGAGATTCTTCAGTGGTTTCCCGTTTTAAAGGAGATGCTTGACCGCAAAGGCGGCGATTTAAGCGGAGGACAGCAGCAGCAGCTTGCAATTGCCAGAGCATTGATGGGAAATCCAAAAATTATTTTACTTGATGAACCAATGGAAGGGATTCAACCTTCAATTGTCGAACTAATCAGACAAGTTATCGTGAATATTTCCAGAAAAAAAGACATGTCCGTTATATTAGTCGAGCACAGTCTGGAAAACGCATTAACCTGTGCTGACTACCTTTATGTGATCGATAGGGGAACGGTTGTTGATCATGGAAAGGCCGATGAAGAAACGGCTCGCCGCTTTGAAAGGCATCTTACTGTATGATCTTCATGCTGAAGAAAGGGAGGTGATGTCCCGCCTGCATGTTCCGCAAATTCGCAGTAAACGCATCCGCTTTATAAGACAAAAGAAGGAGGACGACAGATGAAATTGACACCGGTTGAACAAGAGAAGTTGCTCATTTTTGCAGCGGGGGAATTAGCCAAACAGCGAAAGGCGCGGGGTGTTCTGCTGAACTATCCTGAAGCTGCCGCTTATATCACCTGTTTTATCATGGAAGGCGCACGTGACGGGAAGGGAGTAGCGGAGCTGATGGAAGCCGGCCGCCATGTCTTAACGGAAAAAGATGTGATGGAGGGTGTGCCTGAGATGCTGGACAGCATTCAGGTGGAGGCCACATTTCCTGACGGAGTGAAGCTTGTCACGGTACATCAGCCAATTTCTGCGGAGGTGAAGTCATGAAGCCGGGAGCATTTCAGATTGCTGAGGGAACGATTACGATTAATGAAGGACGCGAGACACGGGAGATAGGTGTAAAAAACACCGGATCACGCTCCATTCAAGTCGGATCGCATTTTCATTTTGCAGAAGCCAACGGGGCATTATCATTTGACCGCGAGCAGGCGATCGGCATGCGCCTTGATGTTCCATCAGGCACGTCCGTCCGTTTTGAGCCGGGTGAGCAGAAAACGGTGACGCTTGTGGAAATTGGGGGACGAAAAACAATCAGAGGCCTGAACGGAATGGCTGACACATTTATCGATCAACGCGGCAAAGAAAAAACGTTAGCCAACTTACATCAAGCCGGCTGGATGGAGGGTGTCATCCGATGAAAATGTCACGGGAGCAATATGCGGAGCTGTTTGGGCCGACAACGGGCGATAAAATCAGATTGGGCGATACGGATTTATGGATCGAAGTCGAAAAGGATTTCACTGTATATGGAGAAGAAATGATCTTTGGCGGCGGAAAAACGATCCGTGACGGCATGGGCCAAAACGGCAGAATCACAGGGAAAGACGGCGCTTTGGACTTGGTCATCACCAACGTCGTGCTATTGGATTACACAGGCATTGTCAAAGCGGATGTCGGTGTGAAAGACGGCCGCATTGTCGGCGTCGGAAAAAGCGGCAACCCTGATATTATGGACGGGGTCGATCCGCATATGGTCATCGGCGCAGGTACAGAGGTGATTTCTGGTGAAGGCAAGATTTTAACAGCCGGAGGAGTAGACACACACATTCATTTTATTTGCCCTCAGCAGATGGAAGTTGCGCTTTCTTCAGGTGTGACGACACTATTGGGAGGCGGAACAGGACCAGCTACAGGAAGCAAAGCGACAACCTGTACGTCTGGCGCGTGGTATATGGCAAGAATGCTGGAAGCGGCCGAGGAGTTTCCGGTCAATGTCGGCTTCCTAGGAAAAGGGAATGCATCCGATAAAGCGCCGCTGATCGAGCAGGTGGAAGCCGGCGCCATCGGCCTGAAGCTTCATGAAGACTGGGGTACGACGCCAAGCGCGATCAAAACGTGTATGGACGTCGTGGATGAGGCTGATATTCAAGTTGCTATCCATACCGATACGATTAACGAAGCGGGCTTCCTGGAAAACACGCTCGACGCGATCGGGGACCGGGTCATTCATACCTATCACATTGAAGGAGCAGGAGGCGGCCATGCCCCGGATATTATGAAGCTCGCCTCTTACGCGAACATCCTGCCGTCATCTACAACGCCGACCATTCCTTATACCGTTAATACGATGGATGAGCATCTTGACATGATGATGGTCTGTCACCATTTAGATGCGAAAGTGCCTGAAGATGTAGCGTTCAGCCATTCCAGAATCAGGGCTGCGACGATTGCGGCAGAGGACATTCTCCATGATATTGGCGCGATCAGCATGACATCATCGGATTCCCAGGCGATGGGACGGGTCGGTGAAGTAATCATCCGAACGTGGCAGGTAGCTGATAAAATGAAGAAGCAGCGCGGCGCTCTTGCCGGCGAAAACGGAAATGACAATGTGCGCGCAAAACGCTACATTGCCAAATACACGATTAATCCGGCGATTACGCATGGGCTCAGCCATGAAGTCGGTTCGGTGGAAAAAGGGAAGCTCGCTGATCTCGTTCTGTGGGACCCGGTATTTTTCGGCGTAAAACCGGAACTGGTCTTAAAAGGCGGCATGATTGCACGTGCGCAAATGGGAGATCCGAACGCGTCTATCCCGACTCCTGAACCGGTGTTTATGCGCCAAATGTATGCGTCATACGGAAAAGCCAATCGCTCAACCTCCATTACATTTATGTCTCAGGCGAGCATAGAGCGGGGAGTAGCGGAAAGCTTAGGGCTGGAAAAAAGAATTTCTCCCGTCAAAAATATCAGAAAGCTGAGCAAGCTGGATATGAAGTTGAACGCAGCTTTGCCGAAGATTGAAGTTGATCCCAAAACCTATCAGGTCTTTGCTGACGGAGAGGAATTGTCTTGCCAGCCTGTCGATTATGTTCCGCTTGGACAAAGATATTTCTTATTCTGACAAGACGCGGCCGGAGTGCATCCGGCCGTTCTATTGACTCAAAACGGTGCACAAAAACCCTGCATTTAGTGTATATTAGATGTTGACAAACGAATTGAATGTAACTATTATAGTTACAACGGTGGTGAAAAACATGATTAACAGCCGTCTTGCTGTTGCCATTCATATTTTATCCCTCATTTCGATGGATGAAAAAACATCTTCAGAAATAATCGCAGACAGCGTCAACACCAATCCGGTAGTCGTGCGAAGAATGATCAGCCTGCTGAAAAAAGCGGATATTCTGACATCACGTGCTGGGGTCCCAGGTGCAAGCCTCAAAAAAGACCCGGCTGATATTACTCTTTTAGAGGTATATCGGGCTGTCCAAAAGCAAGAAGAGCTCTTTGCAGTTCATGAAAACCCGAACCCGAAATGTCCGGTAGGGAAAAAAATTCAGAACGCACTGGATGAAACGTTTGAAAGTGTGCAAAAAGCGATGGAGAATGAACTGGCAAGCAAGTCATTAAAAGATGTTATGAATCATCTCTTTTAATCAAAAGGGATGACTTCTCACCGCCAACATGTAACTAAAATTGTTACAAATAAGGAGGAAATGAAAAATGAAAATTGGAATCATCGGTGCAAGCGGAAAAGCAGGAAACCAGATTTTAAAAGAAGCAAAAACAAGAGGCCATGAAGTGACAGCCATCGTCCGAAACGCTTCAAAAGTGCAGGAACAGGACGTAGCGATTTTGGAGAAAGATGTGTTTGAACTGACTGCGGAAGACATCAAGCCTTTCGATGCGGTGGTCAACGCATTTGGAGCAGCACCTGGCCAGGAACATCTTCATGTTGAGGCAGGCAGAGCGCTCATTAGCATCTTAAAGGACGCAAAAAACACCAGATTGCTTGTCGTCGGCGGAGCGGGAAGCCTGTTTGTAGATGAAGCCAAAACAACCCGTTTAATGGATACGCCGGAATTCCCGAAAGAGTATCTGCCAACTGCATCAAATCAAGGAGAGAACCTGAAAGATTTGCAGCAGACAGACTCCATTTCCTGGACGTTCCTAAGCCCTGCGGCATTTTTTGACCCGGCAGGTAAACGGACGGGTTCTTACCAAAAAGGAAAAGACAATGTCATCGTAAACGCTAAAGGTGACAGCTATATCAGCTATGCAGATTATGCCATTGCCGTATTGGATGAGCTAGAACATCCTGCACACCAAAATGAACGCTTCACAGTTGTAAGCGAAGCGGAATAATAAAAAACCCGGAGTCCGCTCCGGGTTTTTCTGATTAATAAGTGCTGTAGGTATCATAATCGCTGAAGATACCGTCAGCAATCCCAAGCATTAAAAAGATGAAGAAGGCGATAATCGCTAGAATGGATACAGCAATGCTTACGATTAAATAAATTCCTTGCATCTTCACAAACTTCGCGTAATTCTCCAGCATTAAGTCCTCAGACTGTCCGCTATGTTGTTCAGCCATTTGGCCCGCTTCTTTGGCTGACCGCATCAAAAAGATTCCGGAAATAATTTGAAGTACGCCCGGCACGGCACCGATCAGAAAAAAGAACGCGCCTGATAGCGCGGTAATTGCGCCCATAATAATAAATAAAATGCCTGTTGCTTTTCCCCATTTTGAAATGCTGATGAGGGTTTTGTTCATTGTTTCAGGATTCATATACACTGGCTCCCCTTTACAAAAAAATACTCACTTTTCTTTTATACACTATTTGTGAGAAGTTTTGTATATAGAATATTATATTTTAGGGATTGACCTTGACGCTGCGTGATTGTTTACGATGAAAAAGAGGAGGCGGCATTGATGAAATACCAAGTCAAACAAGTGGCGGACATAGCTGGTGTCAGTATTCGGACGCTTCATCACTATGACCATATTCAGCTCCTGATTCCATCAGCGCTTACTGATGCAGGGTATCGTTTATACAGTGATGCAGACCTAGAAAGGCTGCAGCAGATTTTATTTTTCAAGGAAATTGGCTTTCGTTTGGAGGATATTAAAGAGATGCTTGATCATCCGGACTTTGACCGGAAAGCGGCACTTCGGTCGCAAAAGGATATATTGATGAAGAAAAAACAAAGAATGGAAGAGATGATTCAAACGATTGACAGGACGCTTCAGTCCATCGAGGGAGGAGAACGTATGAATAAGCGGGATTTATTTGCGGGATTCAGCATGAAAGACATTGAGGAGCACCAGCAGACATATGCTGATGAAGTCAGAAAGCTGTATGGAAGGGAAATTGCAGAAGAAACAGAGAAAAGGACATCTGCATATACGTCGGACGATTGGCGCGTGATCATGGCTGAATTTGATTCGATATACAGACGAATTGCGGCACGAATGATACACGGCCCTGGTGATGCAGAGGTTCAGTCCGTTGTGGGGGCGTACCGTGATCATATTTGCCAATATCATTACGATTGCACACTCGACATTTTCAGAGGGCTTGGAGAAGTGTATATCACTGACGAACGATTTACAAATTCAATCAATCAATATGGAGAAGGCCTTGCCGCTTTTTTGCGGGAGGCGATTATCATTTACTGTGACCAACAGGAAAAACCCCGGCTGTAAAGGCCGGGGTTTTGGCACATCTTATAAAATCGGCGACAACAGCCGCGAGACGGATTCTTTAATTCGAATCCACAAGGAGCGCTGCAGATATTCTTCATAGGTGTATTTTCTGGATACGAGCAAATCTTCTTTAAATGTAGAAACCAGTTTTTTAGCAATGTTGATATCGTAAATAAATGCATTAACCTCAAAATTCAGCCTGAAGCTTCGAACATCAATATTCGCTGTGCCGACTGATGCAATTTCGTCATCCACTACGATAGTTTTCGCGTGAATAAAGCCGTTATCATAGATATAGACAGTGGCTCCGGCTTTTAACAGCTCGCCGATGTACGAAAGTGTCGCCCAGTATACAAAGGCATGATCAGGCTTGTTCGGGATCATAATATTGACGTCAATGCCTGACAGGCACGCGATCCTTAAAGCATCCAGCAGGCTTGCGTCGGGGATAAAATAAGGCGTTTGAATCAATATGGAACGTTTGGCATTCGAAATCATTTTAATGTAGCCATTTTTAATTTGTTCCCATTCGGAATCCGGGCCGCTTGTGACAATTTGCATCCCGACGTTGCCTTTCGGGCCGTAATCAGGAAAGTGATTGGGGATATATGTCAGCGTATGGTGATGGGAAGCTTGGTTCCAGTCAAGGATGAAACGTGTCTGGATGGCATGCACGGCCGTTCCCTGCAGCCGGATATGCGTATCACGCCAATAACCGAATTTCGGATTAAGCCCGAGATACTCATCTCCGACGTTAAAACCTCCGACATAGCCGGTCATTCCGTCTATGATGACAAGCTTTCGATGGTTCCGGTAATTCAGCCGCAAGTTTATCGGCCTGAGCTTTGAAGGGAAGAAGACTTCCACATGCCCGCCGGCCTCGCGGAGCTCTTTAAAAAACTTTTTTCGCAGCGTTCTGGACCCGAGTTCATCATAAAGCACCCTGACCTGAACACCTTCTTTCGCTTTTTCGATCAGAGCGTCCCGTAATTTTTTGCCTAATTCATCACCTTTATAAATATAATATTGTAAGTGGATATGATCCTTAGCCTTTGAAATGTCGTTCAGCAGCCGCTGAAACTTATCCCGTCCATCTGTAATGACGTCAACTGAATTATCCTCAGTGAACACAGCATGATTATTCATAATAAGCATATAAATTAAATCTTTGTTATCAAAGGTTGCCCGGTTGTTGAACTGAAACTGCTTGGTTTCTAAATCTTCAAGCTGATGCTTCAGCAGTCTTTCAATTCCAATCTTTTTTCGATCCTCCCATTGAAACAAATGCTTGCGCCTGAGATTATGGCCGAATAATAAGTATAAAATAAAGCCTAAAACGGGAATAAAGAAAAGAACAAGCAGCCACGCCCAAGATGCGCTGGCATCGCGCCGTTCTTTGAAAATGACAATGATGGCCAAAAGAATATTCAAAATGAAAAAAAGTGATAAAAGGATGGAAGAAATACTCACTTTGTAACCCCGCTCATTCATATTTATCAAGAAGATTGCCATTAGTATTCCATGAATAACAGCGATCTGATTCCCATTACAAATTATAACACTCACATTTTAAAAGAATAAAGTGCAGCGATCCAGATTCTTCGTGAAAAATACGGGCAGATTTCTTTAAAACCAGCGTTCACCTGCGTTAAAATAAACACATATGATAACGTTCGTGAAGACTGCAACATCAAATAAAGGGGGAGGATACCTTGAACTTTTACAGAGTTGAACAAATGCCGGGGTTCATTAAAACAGAAATGCAAAAAATTCAAAAGGCCGTACAGCCTTTCATGAAGAAAACCGTCATGTACCGTTTTCTTGCTTTTCCGCTAGCTGCATTCTCTCTCTTTAATTTGGCTGCTTTTTTATTTCACGCTTCTGCTGACAGGGAGTCCCTGATCAGCGCAGGCATATTTGCACTTCTTGCGGCGCTCGGGCTGGCATTTTTCAAAGAAGCAGGCTATCAGCATAAACAAATCCAAAAAACGGTTCACATCTATATGCTGAACAGGATCAAAAAGAGCGAAATCCTTTCAGAAGAGCGGAAAGACTCCTATACGCGCCAGATCAAAGAAGAACCGTTTGCGATGCGTAGTTTTGTGGAATTTTTGACTGAGGAAGACAGGCGCAAGAAAATGCAGTTTTAAAAGAGCTGAACACTAGAACTGCACCCTGACTGCTGGACAGATCAGGGTGCAGTTTTTTATGGCCATTTCTTCTGTAGTTCTGCAAAGTGCAGAGCGCATTCACAAAGAGGTATCTATATAAACTATATAGAATCCCATCTCAGCGGTGTTCCTGCTGAAATATGTTTCTTGGCTGTTCTGCCAATAATGACATCATAAAATTTTGGTTCCAAACCGTAACCGGGCCGTACGACCTTAATATTTTCTTTTGTGAAAGGCTCGCCGGCTTTTATATCTTTATTTACATAAATCGAACGACGGAATTTGAGCGAAGCTTTTTCCTCGTCAGTGGGTCCATACGTAATCTGTCCTAATGCTTGCCACGCCTTTTCAGTTTCAACGACAAGATGCCTTAGTTCGGATGGTTCCAGTGAAAAGGCGGAATCTACGCCGCCGTCAGCTCTTGATAAAGTAAAATGTTTTTCAATCACAGTTGCACCTAGGGCGACACTAGCGACAGCCACCCCTGTTCCCATGGTGTGATCCGATAAGCCGACTTGGCAGTTAAATAAGTTTTTCATATGAGGAATCGTGGCAATATTGGTGTTTTCCGGTGATGCCGGGTAGGTACTGGTGCATTTTAGAAGTATTACCTCTTTGCAGCCGGCGTCTTTGGCGGCCCTTATTGATTCATCAATTTCTGCTACTGTAGCCATCCCAGTGGAAATGATAATAGGCTTACCAGTAGCAGCGACCTTTTTGATAAGAGGGATATCAGTATTTTCAAATGAAGCGATTTTATATATAGGAACACCCAAGTCCTCCAGAAAGTCGACAGATGATTCATCAAATGGCGTACTCAAAGGGATCATTCCAAGTTCCCGGCATTTATTGAAGATTGGCTTATGCCATTCCCATGGAGTGTACGCTTGTTGGTATAATGTATAGAGCGTTCTGCCGGACCAGAGACTATTCTTATCCTCAATTTTAAAATCTTTCGTATTCATATTTAATGTCATTGTGTCAGCGGTATATGTTTGTATTTTCAAAGCGTGTGCACCTGCTTTAGCCGCTTCTTCTATAATATGAAAAGCACGCTCTAATGATTGATTATGGTTTCCAGACATTTCAGCAATAATAAACGGAGGATGATGCGGCCCAATTTTTCTTCCTTCTATATTGATTTCGTTCATTTTTGCACCTCTTTTTATTTACAGGAATACCGGCCATAAAAGCCAAAGGGCATAAAACACAATTCAAATCATGTTATTAAAATGTGTATCAATGTCTTTACCGTCTATTCCTCTAGCAGCTAATTTCTTCATCACTTTCGGCTTTTCCGCTTCCCATTCTTCCTTTAAAAGACCGTATCGGATCACATCAAGATAGTTGCTATTCCTTGCGATATGGTTTCGAAAGTGACCTTCTTTCCTAAAACCGAATGATTGGTGATAGGACAGACTTTTTTCGTTATTCGACAGGACTTCTCCGTATACTTTCTCAATCTCCAGCTGTTGAAACGCCCATTCTAATGCTAAAAACCCCATGACAGAACCGGACCCTTTTGGACTCTGGGCCTCTCCGATATAAAAACCCCAATAGCAATGGTGATTCTTATGGTCAACATCTTTAAAACTTACAAAGCCGATGTCAGTATGATCAATTGTAAAGATAAAATAATGTTCTGTTTTCGAGGAATTCACTTTCTTGAACCAATGATGATGCTGTTTTTCAGTAATGATTTGATCGTTATACATTGATTGTCTGATTCTATCATCGTTCCGCCAACGGAGGACTGTGTCTAAGTCTTTTTCTTTTAATGTCCTAAGGGAATATTTGAACATAGACTTATCCCTTCCTTACGTTAAAATTTCAAATAAGAGATTTTGGCGATTATCAATATTTCCTTCTAGCAGCATGCGGGCTTTTTGTGACATTTGTATTAATAACAAGGGATTATTTATCATTTCGTTAATAGAAGAGACGATATCTGATTCCTTGACGGATTCTTTAGGCCCCAGATATTGAATGGCGCCTAATTGATCAAGCGTTTCAGCAATCAGTTCTTGATTTTCAGCAACGGTGATTACGATGGCTGGAAGGCCGAGATAACAGCGTTCCCAAGCGGAAGTTCCGCCTGCACCTATTGCGAGATCGGCATTGTACATCAATTCTGCAATATGATTTACTTGGCAATGAAAGCTGCAAAAGTCATGTTTTTTGCAAATGGATTCAATGTCATTCTTATGGGTATTGGTATTTCCAATTACGATATCCAGCTCAATATCATGGAGGTTAAGCTGCTTAAAGGCGTGAATAACCTTTTTCGTTTCATTAGTGGGATCAGTGCCTCCAAAAAAGACAAAAATCTTTTTTATACTGCCGTCACGGTTTTTGTTATTGGGCTGAAATGAATAAAATTCATCCCGCAATAAGACGTATTCAGGCCCTAAAAATTGTTTGCAGCTTTTGGGAACCAGGTTGGCATAACGCTCTTTATAATGAGGATAAAGATTCTGGTCTAATAAAATATCGCAATGATGTAAACGATCAGCAAGGTCATCAATCACCATTATTTTTTTCACATATTTTTTTACCTCCAGCTCCCAATTGATATCAATTGCGTAGTGATCAATGATAAGGAGGGAGATTTCCTTGTTCATGTCTTGAATTGCACGGCTGGTTTCAGCTGAGTCAACATGCCAAGGGACACCGAGCCAATCAGAATGGAGAGTTGATTTAGGGATCAAAACATTCTTTTGAGGTGCTGGGAGCATAATGAGATCAAACTGCTGCTCGCGAATCACCTCAGCTAGATGGCCTTGTAAGCTTCGGCAAACAAATGTAATGTTAGCTCCCTTTTTGCGCAATGCATTAGCAAGCGTAAGGCACCTCATGACATGACCTGTGCCTATTTCAATTGAAGCATCTGTTCTGAAAAGTATGTTCATAACAGCACCTCATCATCATTTGTACTAGTCATTGTTGTCATTTACTATTTCTTTTTGTTCTATTCGGGCGTTGAGTAAAGACCAATCCGGAAACGCGTTCAATAACGCTAATGTATCCTCCAAGCTAAAGTCAGGATTCGTTGGATATAGTTTTTCTATGATTTTTTTGATTAACAAAAAGTCCTCAGGTGTGTCCACAGTCCACCTATGCTGATTCTGATTTTCGTTATAGGTGATATTAGCCAACTTGAACCGACCGGGATTTAGGAAAATGAAGGGTGTTACGTGTTCCCGTTCATGTTCAAGACTGGACTCGGCATAAGCCTTTTCTAATGCTGAAACTGAAAAAACCTCTATATCCATTCCGCGGGGATACGTTCTATTTAGAGTGTTAGACACATAATCATATTGGCCGTTTGAATCTAGATAAAATTTGACTACTTTGTCGATGACACGATGATCGATAATAGGGCAGTCAGAGGTTAAGCGGACAATCGTTTCCGCTTTGTTGATTTTTGCAGCCTCGTAATATCTTGATAAAACATCATTTTCTGAACCACAATAATAAGTAAGAGACAATCTCTTACTTAACTGGACAATTGGTTTATCATTCTCATTTGTCGTTGTGGCGATCACAATATCATCAATAAGCGCCGCTCTTTTTATTCTTTCAATTTGATATTCCAGCAGAGGTTTATTCAAAACTTTTTTTAATACTTTCCCTGGCAATCTGCTGGACCCCATCCGTGCTTGGATTATAGCCGTTACTTTCAACTCATGACCTCCTACGAATAATAATCCACTACTTTTTTTAATGCTTTGATCACGTCGTCTGCATCTTTTTCGTTCATTGATTGAAACAGAGGTAAGGTGATGATTCCTTTATATAGATTTTCTGCACTTGGACATAGGCCCGCTGGATATCCTAAACGTTGATAGTAAGGGTGTAAATAAACGGGTATATAGTGAACGTTAACTCCTATATTTTCTTTTTGCATAGCGTTGAAAATATCATCGCGGTTTCCTTTTAGCTGATCCAGCTTTAATTGAATAATATAAAGGTGCCAGCTTGAAGTTGAGGCTGCATCTTGTATTGGTAGCTGAATGTGGGAGAGGGTTTTTAACTTTTCGTTATAAATCTCGGCAAGGTGATGCCGTTTTTTAATAAAATCATCTAACTTTTGCAATTGGCTGATCCCTAATGAAGCTTGGATATCTGTCATCCGGTAATTGAAACCAAGGAAGTGCATTTCATAGTACCACGAGCCATGGTTTTGAGTTAACTTTTTAGGATCACGGGTTATTCCGTGACTGCGGAATTGAAGCAGCTTCTCATAATATGTTCTATTATTCGTCGTTATCATTCCGCCTTCGCCTGTTGTAATATGTTTTACAGGATGGAAACTAAACATTGTCATATCACTGATTGAACCGACTTTTTTCCCTTTATATGAAGCGCCTAATGCATGTGCAGCATCTTCGATGACGATTAAGTTATTGTCTTTTGCGATTTTTTGAATCTGATCGTGATTCACTGGCTGTCCCGTGAAGTCTACTGGTATAATGGCCTTTGTTTTTGGAGTGATCAGCTTTTCGATAGAATCAGGATTAATATTGTATGTGAGCGGGTCAATATCTGCGAAAACCGGTTTGGCGCCCATGTACAAAATACAATTGGCACTTGCCGCAAATGTGACGGGTGTAGTAATGACTTCGTCTCCCTGTGAGATACCAGCAGCAAAGCAAGCCGCATGCAACGCAGCTGTTCCGCTGGAAAATGCAACTGCATAGCTGCTGCCAGCATATTCAGCGACTTTTTCTTCGAATAACGCAATTGTTGGTCCTGTCGTCAAATAGTCTCCTCTTAAAATATCGACTACGGATTGTATATCTTCTTCATCCAGCGATTGTCTGCCGTAAGGAAGATAAGAATCTCTGACGGGTTTACCGCCTGAAATGGCCAATTTATTCTCACTTGTCATGTTCAATTCTCCTATTAAATAAGATTCGTGCCCTTAATCCATTCTTCTGTTTTTCTTATTCCTTCCTCCAAACTGACCTGCGGGCTCCAATTGAGGATTTTCTTTGCTTTTTCGTAGTTGCACAGCAATTTTGGAATTTCACTTTGAGGATGTATATGCTCTACATGGTGAATGTTTTGTTTATCGCCTGCGATTAATTCTGCCAAATCATTAATAGAGATATCTCTTCCAAGGCCTGCGTTTATAATTTCACCATTTGCTTTTTTGGAATAACCCGCCTGCACGACGAAATTAGCGCAATCCTCTACATATAAAAGATCACGGGTTTGAGTGCCATCACCATATATATGCAGCTTTTTACCGTCCAATTTATTTTTTATAAAAATAGCGACCACTCCGCCTTCACCGCCTGTTTTCTGGAAAGGCCCATACGTATTGAACGGACGGATAACCACCGCTGGTAGACCATACGCATGATAATAGGAGAGCACCATGTTTTCAGCTGCGATCTTTGCGCCTGCATAAGGGGAAGCGGGTTTAATAGGATCTGTTTCTTTAATGCCTTCAGCAAATGCAGCTCTGTCGTACACCATGCAGGTACTCATGAAAACAACTTTCACATTATGCTTTTTGCATAATTCTAAAATGTTAAAAGTGCCGAGTGTGTCGTTTTCAAATGTGGTTTTCGGATCGTCAATGCTGTCTTGTACGTTTATGCTTGCGCCCAAATGATAGCAAATGTCAAATTGCTTCAGGAAAAGATCTTCTAATGTTTTTTGATCCTTTATATCTCCTTTAATAAACTCAATAAAACCTGGGGCGTTTTTCAATTCTTCTAGGTTTTCTAAACGGCCGTTCGATAAATCATCCAGCACCCATACTTGATGACCGTCTTCTAATAACTTTTTCACAACCCATCTCCCGATAAAACCTGCTCCACCGGTAACGAGAATATTCATGACCATCTTCCTTCCCAGATTAAATTAGTTTTTGCGATTTTAATAATGTAAGGACTTCTCCTTTTGAAATTTGCTCTTGATCATTTGAACTATAGGTTCCTTCAGCTGCTTTTTTTGCTTGAGCATAGTGATTTCTATTCCCATATGTTGAAGGGATCACAAACATTTCAGCCAGATCAAAAGCCATTGTCGATTCATCATACGTCATAAGTTCTTCATACATTTTTTCTCCGGGGCGCAGCCCGATCTCTTGTATTTCAATGTCATCAACATTCAAATTGTGTTTTTTGCATGTTTCTTCAACAACAACTGTCACTAAGTCGCGCAGTGAGATAACCGGCATCTTTAATATAAAAATTTCTCCGCCTTGAGATTCTTTAAGCGCACTAATTAATAATGATGTTGCCTGATCCAGGGTCATCATAAAGCGATTCATGTTTAAATCCGTAACAGTCACTTTTTTTTGGGTTAAGATTTGTTCTGTAAACAATGGAACCACGGAACCTCTTGACCCAATTACATTTCCAAACCGAACACAAGAAAAAACCGTCTCGGCTTTTCCTTTGCTGTATTCTGCTGCGGAAATTAATCTTTCAGCTGTGAGTTTTGTTGCTCCATATGCATTCGTTGGAGATATTGCCTTATCTGAACTTGTGAAAACGACCTTTTTCACGTTTTGAGCAACTGCTGCTTTAATGACATTATTGGTTCCTATAATATTTGTTAGGACCGCTTCATACGGATTGTATTCGCAAGCGGGAACATGCTTCATGGCAGCTGTGTGGAAGACGTAGTCAATGCTGTCCATTGCATTTAACACCCGGTCATAATCTCGCACATCGCCTATTAAAAATCGAATATCCTTTCTGGGTCCGATTTCGTTTTCTAGCATAAATTGTTTATATTCATCCCTGCTGAATATTCGAACAACCTTTGGCTGGTCTTTAAGAATTTGTTTTAGAAGGCTTTTTCCAATCGTGCCTGTTCCGCCAATTATGAGTATTTTTTTATCTTTGAAAAACACAAGTATACCCACTTCCTTTTTTCTTGAATTGATAAAACAATGTCGGTTATTGGAGTATATGCTTGTAAGAAAACTCTGTGTTTGCTCTAGCCTATCTGATTCACCTATAATTTTGTCCATTCATAGAAATAGAAATGGAATAGCCCGGCTGTAACTGTAGATCCTGTGGGGCGGGGGAGAGTGAATAATGCAGAAAAACATAATAAAAAGGCATGAGTCCGGTCAATACCTAACTCATGCCTCTGCTATCTCTGTCTATCTTTTTGATTTATTCAAACACCGGGTCATCCTCATAATAATAGGAATCCGGATCTTCATACGTATTGGTGTTTTCATAGGCGGCTATGCCGACAATCACCAGCAAGAAAATGGCCAAAATGATGCCGATCACGCCCATGGCGATACTGGATGCTGCGTAAAACAGCTGCATTTTAATAAACGTTCCATAATTCTCAAGCATGCTTTCGCCAGCGGTGCCGGTAAGATTTCCGTCAGCTTCCGCGGCTGCTTTTGCTGAACGCGTCAAAAAGACGCCTGAAATAATAAGCAGTACGCCCGGGATGGCGCCGATCACTGTCACCAGAGTGGACAAAGTGACCAGCGATCCCATAATGATCAGCAAAATGCCCGACACTTTGCCCCACTTGGCGATGTCTGATAGCGACTTGACAGCGGAAGCGCTCAGCTGGCGGCTCTCGTTTTCCGCAGGCACAATTTCCTGTTCCGCGGGACTGCTTTCTTCATTATGATGTTCAATTTCGTTTTCGTCTTTATCCAAACTAATCATGACAGCTCTCTCCCTAAAATTTTTAAATCGTATCTTTTGCCGTCCATTTCGGCGATGCCGGGGAAGAGTCCCCATTCTGCAAACCCGTGCTTTTCAAACAGCTTCAGGCTTGGTTTATTATGCCCAAAAATGAAGGCCATAAGTGAGCGGATGCCAAGACCCGGCGCAATGCGGAGCGCTTCCTGAAGCAAATACGATCCGACGCCTTTGCCGCGGCATGCTTCGTCAATGTATATGCTGACCTCCGCTGTTTTATTATAGGCGGGCCTTCCGTAAAAGGTTTCAAAGCTGATCCAGGCAGCGACGTTCCCGCTTTCGTCCTCGGCCACATAAAGCGGACGCGCCTCGGTATGCCCCAAAAACCACTCCATCCGGTCTTCAGGTGTTACCGGTTCAGTATCGGCTGTTACCATTCGAGAAGCAATCGTTGAATTATAAATCGCAACAACAGCCTCCAGATCTTTATGTTCAGCAAGACGCAATGTCATGTTCATATCTATTTGGCACTCCTCTCAAAAAAAATGACATATTTTCGTATTAGTCTGCGCAAACTACATCTAAAAAAAGTTTTTTTGTATAGGTGTATATATTTTCAGAAAAGTGTTCAGAATGTTGCTGAGGTGATGAAACAATGAGAGAGGAAGAAAAGAAAACTTCTCAAGTCAAAAAACTTCAGCAGTTTTTTCGTAAACGCTGGGTGTTCCCTGCAATTTACTTAGTCAGTGCGGCCGTCATTTTAACAGCTGTCCTTTGGTATCAATCTGTATCAAATGATGAGGTAAAGGATCAGTTGGCTGATAACGGCGGAAACTCCGCATATGACAACAACGACGATGCAGTTGAAGTAGGAAAGTCAATGGAAAATGTCGCAATGCCGGTTGTTGATTCTGAAAACGTTTCTGTTGTGAAAAAGTTCTATGAAACCGATGCCGCTAAAGAAGAGAAAGAAGCAGCACTCGTTACCTATAATAACACGTACAGCCTAAGCAAAGGAATTGACTTAGCTGAGAAAGACGGAAAAGATTTCGATGTTTCTGCTTCTCTGAGCGGTACGGTTGTCAAAGCTGAAAAAGATCCAGTGCTGGGATATGTTGTGGAAGTTGAACATGCCGATGGTTTATCAACTGTGTATCAATCTCTTTCTGAGGTAAGTGTCGAGCAAGGTGACAAGGTAAAACAAAACCAAGTGATCGGAAAGTCTGGCAAGAACCTTTACAGTGAAGACAGCGGAAACCACGTGCATTTTGAAATCCGTAAAGACGGAGTCGCGATGAACCCGCTGAACTTTATGGACAAACCGGTTTCTTCTATTGAAAAAGCAGCAGCTGCTGAAGAAAAAGCTGCCACTGAAGAAACAGAAGAATCCATTCAGCAATCTTCCGAGAAAAAGGATGGATCAACTGAAAAAGGAACTGAAGAAAAATCCGGTGAGAAATCGGATGACTCAACTGACAAATCTGGTTCTAAAGAAAGCAGCACAACAGAAGACACTGAACAGTCTTAATGAAGAAAAACGTCTATCCGTGTGATAGGCGTTTTTTTTCTGTTACGTTTTGCTTTGTTTGGCCGTCTATGTAATTACACAATAACACGTACGTTATAAAGGAGGTTATGGCATGAACCGCCTACTGCTCGCAGGCTGGATCTTTTTTATTCTGCTTTCTGTCTGTACGGAAAGCTTCAGCGGCATGGTCGTATCGCAAACAGTGGCTTTTCATTTTGAGCCGAACCCTGATCTGTCTCAATTTGCCGTTATGGATTTGGCAGAGCTGGCTGTACCAGAAGCGTTTATTCAAAAAATCGGGCATGCGTTCTCCTTCTTCGTGCTGACATATTTGCTGTGGAAACAGCTGGGCAGCATAAGAGCAGCGGCAGCCGCCTCGTTCGCATTTGCTTTTTTCACAGAAGTTCTGCAGCTCTTCTTCAGCAGGAACGGCTGTATTCGGGATGTGCTCATCGATACTGTTGGAATTCTATTGTTTTACGGTTTATTGGTGTCGGCGAAGCGGAGAAAACATGAGATGTATGAAAAATATAAAAGCCGGCTCTTGGAATAAGACGCCGGCTTTTGTATTCTTAGAAATTTTGATCGGTTGGTTTTTTCGTCAGTTTATTGATGATGGCTTCATAGATTCTTACAATCAAATCGACGAATGGGCGAAGCAGATCTGAAAATCTAAAGAAAAGGAACCCGATAATGATCGCGACAACGAGGCTGCCCAATACATCTACCGGATAGTGATGTCCCACCCAAATTCTCGAAAAGCCTGTCAAAAGCCCGAAAATGACAAGGGGCCAGCCGATTTTGCGGTTTCTGAAAAGCATCGCAATAGAAATTGCTAACGCACCTGTTGTATGGTCACTCGGAAATGAAGCATCCGCATCATGCGGTATCAGCGTATGCACGGTGTGCGCAACGAACGGGCGCGGTTCAAAATAAATGTGCGTAATCAAATAATTGATGACAAGACCCGCAATTCCTGTAAGTCCCGCGTAAAGCACATTTTTTCTGCTTTGCGTGTTCCCGAACAGCCAGATTGCCAAGAGGATAAGGGCATACGCGACAATGGCATATTCCGTTATGAAGACCATAATCGAATCGAGAACTGAATTGTGATGAGATAGTCCATTGATTGCTTTAAAGATTTCGTAATTCAAATAATCACCTTTTACATTTTTAATAATAGACTCATTATACTCATAAAAAGTTTCAAATCAAAAAAGAGTTTGCCAGAAAGCGTGGTGCTTGAAGAGAATTCGAATAGGAGGAAGTGTTTATGGGGGCAAAAAAAGAGATCCGGAATTTCGGATCTCTTCAAAATGATTACAGTGCTTCAGGTCCTTCCTCGCCAGTGCGGATGTTGATCGTGTTGCTGATTTCATAGACAAATATTTTACCGTCACCCGGCGATCCCGTTTTCAGAACCCTTTTGGCGGTCTCGGTCACTTGATCAACAGGAACCTTGCTGACCACGATTTCGATTTTTAAACGCTCGTATACATTGCTTTCTATTTTTACCCCTCGATAGAGCTCCGTATGTGCTTTTTGAAGGCCGCAGCCGTGAACATTGGAGAAGGTCAGAGAGGTGACTCCGATTTTTCCGAGTTCCTGCTTCAGCTTTTCGAAATTTGCCGGACGCGTTACAATTTCTACCTTGAACATTTGACCGCTCATAGCGTCACTCCTCACATAGAATCTTGATATGCTTTTTCCCCGTGCATCGTTAAGTCAAGCCCAAGTGATTCTTCTTCTTCGGTGGCGCGAAGGGGAAGGAAGAGGCCTACAATTTTAATAATAACGAAAGTGACAATAAAGACAAAAACATAAGTGGCGGCGATGGCTACGATTTGTTTCCAGATTAAGCTTGCATCACCGTAGAATAATCCATCCGCGCCCGCTGAATTAACAGAGGTTGTCGCGAATAAGCCTGTTGCGATCCCGCCCCATGTGCCGCCTATGCCGTGCAGGCCAAAGGCATCAAGCGCATCGTCATATCCGAATTTCTTTTTAAGTGAGAAAACACCCCAGAAACAAACCGCCCCGCCAATGATGCCGATAATAATAGAAGCAAATGGTGTGACAAATCCGGCAGCCGGCGTAATTGCCACAAGCCCGGCGATCGCGCCAGATACCGCTCCGAGCATCGTCGGTTTTTTGTTAATGATCCATTCAACTAAGATCCAGCCGGCGATCCCGGCAGCCGCCGCAGTGTTTGTGTTGATGAAGGCGTACATGGCCACATCATTTAAGGTCAGGGCGCTGCCGACGTTAAAACCGAACCAGCCGAACCAAATCAAAGCCCCGCCTAAGAATGTGTAAATGAGGTTGTGCGGAGAAGACGCTGTACCGTCTTTCCTTTTGCCAAGCACAATAGCGAGAACAAGACCTGCCACACCGGAGGAAATATGAACAACATTGCCGCCAGCGAAATCAAGCGCGCCAAGCTGGCCGATCCAGCCGCCGCCCCATACCCAGTGCGCAACCGGTGTGTAAACCAAGGAAGCCCATAAAACCGAGAATAAAAGAAAAGCGCCGAATCGCATCCGCTCTGCGAAAGCCCCGGAAATAATCGCTGTTGTCAGAACGGCGAATGTCATTTGGAACATCATAAATAATGAGTGGGGAATCGTATCACTGTAATCTCCCGGATCAAATCCGACCCCTTTCAGACCGGCCCACTCCAGTCCGCCAATAATTGAATTGCCTGGTGCGAAGGCAAGTGTATATCCGAACAGCACCCAAACGATGGAAACGATGGCAATGGAAGAGAAACTGTGCATCGCAGTGCTCAGCACATTTTTGCTTTTTACCATTCCTCCATAAAATAACGCTAATCCCGGGGTCATCAGCCACACGAGTAAAGCGCAAAAGAACATAAAAACTGTATCGCCCATTTGCATGTCTCATTCCTCCGTATCTTTCAGAATAAAAAGCAATTATTATATTTCTTCATTATAGAGAAAAAAGAATGATAAAACATTTTCATGTAAGATTTCCTAACATGGTTTTTTAGGGAATGTTATCGAGGGATGTACAGAACGAAAACGGCATTTTTTACGATACAAGACTTTATATCTATAAAAGAGGCTGTTTATATGAGCAAAAATGGGAATTGACAGCGAGTAGAATGTTTCATGCTGTATTAAGTGTACTAACTCAAATAATACACTGAGGGGGATGCGTGATGAAGAAAGGCAATAGGCTGAGGAGAGCGGTCAGTAAATCGATTCCAGCGACGTTCCGATTGTTTTTAGCCTTTAATTTTTTTGTGTATGGGCTGGCGAAAGTGGTGATTGGCCAGTTTGGCGAGGTGACACCTGAAATTGAGGCGGCTGCCGGGGAGGGATTTGCCGTTGTGTGGACTTTTTTCGGTTATTCCCGTGTCTACGAACTGTTTATAGGTTTTGGTGAGATTCTTGCAGCTGTTTTATTGCTGATTCCGCGAACATCTGCATTAGGGGCCGTTGTTTTTATGCCGATTATTGTGAACATCGTTTTGATTAACTATTGTTTTCATATTGGCGTACAGGATCTCAGCACGATATTAATGGTCATGTGTCTCATCCTGCTCTGGGTGGACCGCCGCAAATTCACGGGCATTTTCAAACATGAGCAGCTAAACGGCAGGCAGGTGATGAAGCGATGACGCCTCTTATGATTGCAGTGCTTGCCGGTCTGTTCATCTGTACCACCTGTTACTATTACATAAAAGAAAAATCATGAGAAAAGCGCTCCTTCTGAGAATTTCACAAGCATCATATAAGAATGTAGGCAGAGTGAAGAGTAAAATATGCAATGTGAGAAACACTAACAGCATCAGGAGGAGACGTATGATGAATACACTCAACATTGATTTTCAAAAAACAGCATTGGTTATCATTGATTTACAGAAGGGAATTGTGCCGATTGATCAAAGCGGACAGGTTGTCCCAAATGCGAAAAAACTCGTAGATGAATTTCGGAAACATAATGGGTTTATCAGCTTTGTGAATGTAGCCTTTCATGACGGAGCGGATGCACTGAAGCCGCAAACGGATGAGCCTGCGCAGGGAGGTTCAGGAGAAATGCCTGCGGACTGGGCCGAATTTGTCCCGGAAATCGGTGTGCGGGATGGAGATTACACTGTGACAAAACGGCAGTGGGGTGCTTTTTTTGGCTCGGATTTAGATTTGCAGCTGAGACGCCGCGGTATTGATACGATTGTGTTATGCGGCATTGCGACGAACATCGGGGTGGAAAGCACAGCACGCGAGGCATTTCAGCTTGGCTATCAGCAGATTTTTATTACAGATGCCATGACCACGTTCAGCGAGGAAGAGCATGAAGCCACACTGCGCTTTATTTTCCCGAGAATCGGTAAATCGCGGACAACGGAAGAATTTCTGGCCCAAGTAAAATGATGATATCGAAAAAAAGCCGTGCTGTTTTTTTAACAGCGGTGGCTTCAGGGGCGATGCTGAATCCGCTGAACTCGTCTATGATTTCCCTTGCGCTCCATAGCATCCAGCATGAGTTTCATCTGTCGTTTGCAACGGTGTCCTGGCTGATTTCCTCGTTTTACCTGGCGAGTGCCGTGGCTCAGCCTGTAACGGGCAAGCTTGGCGATTTGATCGGGCGAAAACGCTTGTTTTTATTCGGGCTCATTCTTGTTGCGGTTTCTGCCATCGGGGCACCGTTTGCGCCAACGTTTATGACATTATTGGCCATGCGGCTGTTTCAATCGGTAGGGAGCAGTGCGATTTATCCGTCAGGAGTCGGGCTGATTCGGAGTCATATTCATGAGCGGCAGGCGTCAGCCTTGGCTGTGCTCTCTATTTTTGCATCTGCCATGACGGCACTTGGGCCGACAGTCGGCGGTTTTTTGATCGTGTGGGGCGGCTGGCCGGCGATCTTTATCGTCAATTTGCCGTTTATTATCCTCAGCTTCTTATTGGGCATCTATATGTTCCCGAAAGATCAGAAAAAAGGCGCAGGGATTAAAGCGATTGTCCGGCAGCTCGATATTCCGGGTATTGTATTATTTGCCGGAGGTATCATTTTCCTTTTATCCTTTCTGCTGTCATTCAGCACGACGCCGCATGCGGTTGAAGGTGTGCTTGGCGTGGTTCTGCTCGGTGCATTTGTTTGGCATGAGCTGAAAACGGATAAGCCGTTCATTGATGTCCGCCTGTTCAGGACGCAGCGAAACCTGTCAGCCGTGTATGTTCAGTTTATTTTACTGAATGTTTTCTTCTATTGTTTATTTTTTGGGCTGCCGAGTTATTTTCAGGATGAAATGCATCTTTCTGTTCAAACGAGTGGCCTGTTTATGCTGTTTATGTCAGGAATGAGCATCGTTGTGTCACCTATAACTGGCAAATGGATCGACCAGTCAGGCGTCGTCAAGCCGATCTTTGCGGGTGCGCTTTTAATGACGGCTGGAGCCGTGCTCTTAACCATCTTTTTTATCAATGCTCAGGTCATCGGGAAAGGCTTAATCCTGTCAATCTTGGGTATAGGCTACGGACTTGGAAATGTCGCGCTGCAGGCAGCGATGCTGAAAACGAGTCCTTCCAACATGGTAGGAACGACGTCGGGGCTGTTTCAAACCTGCCGTTATTTAGGGTCGATTTTGTCTTCGGTGATCCTTGGTTTGCTTTTTGGAAAAGAAATTACAGCAGCACATTTTGATATGATGGGAATCATCATGATCATAGCGGGCGGAGCGAGCTTGGTTATGGCTGTGAGATTTGCTGCATTAATGAAAACTGCATCATAAGAAAAGAGACAGATACTGCGTCTGTCTCTTTTCTTGTTTAAGCTGTTCAAATAGAAACGGGAAAATTGTATATCATAGCCAATGTTATTGTCTGATTTTTCAGTTATATTAAGTGACATCTAATGTCATAAAACATAACGTATGATGGCATATAGACAATATAGAAAGGGGAGCCGGCTATGATATTAAAAGAGAGCCAGCATCAGTCCAACAGACTGAGCAATGAAGATCTGCTGCCTTTGGGACAGGAAAAACGAACGTGGAAAGCAATAAACTTTGCCTCCATTTGGATGGGATGTATTCATAATATCCCGACCTATGCGACGGTGGGCGGACTAATTGCGATCGGCCTTTCGCCTTGGCAGGTGCTGGCGATCATTATTACGGCATCGCTTATCTTGTTTGGCGCTTTGGCTTTAAACGGCCATGCAGGGACAAAATACGGGCTGCCGTTTCCAGTGATCATCAGGGCTTCTTACGGAATATACGGCGCGAATATCCCCGCGCTTCTAAGGGCGTTTACAGCAATCATGTGGCTGGGCATCCAGACCTTTGCGGGCAGCACCGCGCTGAACATTTTGCTTTTGAATATGTGGCCGGGCTGGGGAGAAATTGGCGGCGAGTGGAACATTCTCGGCATTCACTTGTCTGGTTTGCTATCTTTTGTATTCTTTTGGGCCATTCATTTACTCGTATTGCATCACGGCATGGAGTCGATTAAACGTTTTGAGGTGTGGGCAGGGCCTTTAGTGTATCTGGTATTTGGCGGCATGGTATGGTGGGCTGTCGATATCGCCGGAGGATTGGGACCTATTTACTCTCAGCCAGGAAAGTTCCATACATTTTCAGAAACGTTCTGGCCGTTTGCTGCCGGAGTTACCGGCATCATTGGCATCTGGGCGACATTGATCTTGAATATCCCTGATTTCACCCGGTTTGCTGAAACACAAAAAGAGCAAATCAAAGGGCAATTTTACGGTTTGCCGGGAACCTTCGCGCTGTTTGCGTTTGCCAGTATTACAGTGACCTCTGGTTCGCAGGTCGCTTTCGGTGAGCCGATTTGGGATGTGGTCGATATTTTGGCCAGGTTTGATAACCCTTACGTCATTGTATTGTCCGTGATTACGCTCTGTATCGCCACGATCTCTGTAAACGTCGCCGCAAATATTGTATCGCCTGCTTATGATATAGCGAATGCTCTGCCGAAATATATTAATTTCAAACGCGGCAGTTTTATCACTGCGTTGCTCGCTTTATTTACGATTCCGTGGAAGCTGATGGAAAGTGCGACAAGTGTATATGCGTTTCTCGGTTTAATCGGCGGCATGCTTGGTCCTGTGGCAGGCGTGATGATGGCTGATTATTTTATCATTCGCAAACGGGAGCTCTCGGTAGATGACCTCTATTCCGAAACAGGGCGGTATGTGTATTGTAAAGGCTACAATTACCGTGCATTCGCAGCCACGGTTTTGGGTGCGCTGATCTCGCTGATTGGCATGTATGTTCCAGCATTGAAAAGCTTATATGATATTTCCTGGTTTGTTGGTGTGCTGATTTCATTTCTTTTCTATATTGTTCTGATGCGTGTTCACCCGCCGGCATCATCGGCGATTGAATCGGTTGAACCTGCACAGGTCCGCCAGGCTGAGTAAGATGTAGTTCACGCTATATTTTCATTTTTTTGAAACGGTTTACCAAAAATGCATTATAATTGTTTTAGACATTTATTCTAAAACGAAATGGGAATCGAATATGAGAAAATGGTATTTTATTCTTCTGGCAGGTGTGTTGACGTCTGTTATCCTCGCTTTTGTTTTTGACAAGACAAGAGCAAATGAGGAAGAGCAAGGGAACTTCATCTATGTTTCGCCAAATGGCAGTGATCAAAATGATGGAACGAAAGAAAAGCCATTTCGTACACTGGGACATGCTTCAGAGGAGGCTGACGCCGGCACAACTGTCATGATTCGGGGAGGCACGTATCATGAAACCTTTGAGGTAAAGCACAGCGGTACGGACGAAAAGCCTATTACATTCAGAAACTATGAAAATGAAAAAGTCGTGGTCAGCGGAGAATCCGTTGCGGATGCAGATTATGAAACACCGCTTATTCATATTCACGATAAACATAACATCACCATCAGCGGTTTAACGATTCAGGATCTAACTGTTTCATCTGAGGAAGCAACCGCTATGGGGATTTATGTGTCAGGCTCCAGCAGCCATATTGCCATTAAGAACAATCATGTCCGCGACATTAAGACAACAGCAGATGAAGGAAATGCACACGGAATCGCAGTCTATGGGACTGGCAGCATGAAAGACATTCATATTGAGGACAATACGGTTGAGAAACTGACGCTTGGCGCGAGTGAAGCGGTTGTGCTAAACGGAAATATTGACGGCTTCACCATTGCGGGCAATGTGGTCCGTAACAATAACAACATTGGGATCGATCTTATTGGATATGAGGGAACCGCGGATAAAAACGATTACGTGCGAAACGGAGCCGTTGAAAACAATACGGTTTATCAAAACTCGACTTATGGAAATCCTGCTTATGGAGATGATTACTCTGCGGGCGGAATTTATGTCGATGGGGGACACAACATCGAGATTAAGAAAAACAAAGTTTACGATAACGATATTGGGATTGAAGCAACGTCTGAACACAAAGGGAAATATGCAAATGCTATTCAGATAACAGACAACAAAGTGTACAACAATGCTTACACTGGTATTTCAATCGGAGGATACGATAAAAAACGGGGCGGCACCAGTCATTCTCTGATTGCACACAATATTATATACCGGAATGACACAAAGGGGCTGTATGGCGGACAGCTGTTGCTGCAGTATGATACAAGAAATAACACAATTGAAAAGAATATATTGACGGCCAGTGATTCCAGGTTATTCATCGGAAACGACTTTACAGAAAACGAAGGTAATACGGTCAATCATAACGTATACCATAAGGAAGCGGATCAAGACGGCATTTGGATGTGGGAAAAGAATGAATACGATTCGTTTGCATCCTATCGAAAAGCGACAAATAATGATCAGCAATCCATTTATGCAGATCCGATGTATCGTGATGAAGAGTCCTATGACTTTACGTTAGATCCGAATTCTCCTGCGCGGCCGGTCATTCAATAACATAAGCGGCGTTCTCTTCCGTTCTGCGGAACAGGACGCCGTTTTTATATAAAAATAGACTGCCGGATAATTCCGGCAGTCAATGAGTTATTCTGCAATAGACACTTTTCCTTCTGCCTCCGCAGGCTTTTTCTGGCTCCATGCGTAGAGAAGCAGAGCAATCAGAACGAACAGCCCCGCTGATAAATAAATGGCTGAGAAGCCGGCAGATGCTACAAACAATCCGAACACATATGACCCTACAGCAATTCCGCTGTCAAAGAAGGTAAAGAACGTTGCCGTTGCAAAACCTGAGCGGTGCGCCGGAGATTTCTGGATCGCCAATGTTTGCATACAAGGCACGATTGATCCGTATCCGAGGCCGATAACCGCGCCTGAAAGCAGCAGCATGAAGCCGCTATGTGTGAAGGACAGCATGCAGAGCCCCACTGAGAAAATCAAGATGGATGGATAAATGACGATGCCAGGTCCGACTTTGTCGAACAATTTCCCTGTGAATGGGCGCGCAACCATCATTGTCACCGCAAAGCAAACAAAGAAATATCCGCTGATATTTGAAAGATCAACTGATTTTGCGAATACAGACAAATACGCAGTGACAGTTGAATAACAGAACGAAATAAATAAACCGACCGTCGCAATCTTCAGTGCGCCTTTTTCAAACATATCCGAGAACGAAAAACGGAATACAGTCGTGCCGCTGTCTTTGTTTTGGGGCACCTTTATGAAGAACGAAACAAGCAAGCCTGCAACCATAAACAGCGCAAAGGCTGTAAAGAATACAGAAAAGTTGACGACCTTCATCAAGTTCAGCCCAAGAAAAGGCCCGATTGCCATGGCTAGGTTCATAGACATGGCAAAGTATCCAAGCCCTTCACCGCGGCGTTTGGCCGGAATGATGTCCGCTGCAATGGCACCTGTAACAGTTGTTAAAATACTGAACCAAATCCCTTGGAAGAACCGCAAGCCGAGCAATAAGTATAAATTATGAATCGGCATATACAGAAAAGAGGAAAGGGCGAACAACGCCATTGAGACAATCGCCATTCTTTTCTTCCCGAAACGCTCAACGATGGCTCCGGAAAAAGGCCGTGTAATGATCGCTGACAGAAGAAACAGGCTGATTAAAAGCCCGCCTTGTGATTCTGTGCCGCCAAGCTCTTGAAGCGTATAAATCGGCAGTACAGTTAAAAATGTATAAAAGAACACAAACACAAATAAATTGACAAGCAGGACCATTATAAAATCTTTGGTCCATATGGCATCCGATTTTTTCAAATGTATGTCACTTCCTTATTTTCATTGTTGTAAAAACATGCTGAATAAATGAGAAAAAGCTTTCTTATCTTCATCCTGGAAATCTGCAAGCAGTTCTTCCTCGAATTTCAGCATTTTCACATTGATTTCTTCGTATTTTTTCTCTGCTTCTTTTGTGAGGACAACAAGTTTTTCCCGTTTGTCTTCACCTTGCCGTCTCTGTACCCAGCCGTTTTCCTCCAGGCGTTTGATCGTCCGTGTGACAGTCGGCGCTTCCACATTTAAATAGGACCAAATCTCTTTTTGAGTCATTGGTCCGATCGTACGCAAACAATATAAAACTGACCATTGAGATGAATAAAGGCCGAATGGCTCGAGCTGTTCATTAGCTTTCTTGGCAATCAGGCGGGCGCTTTGGTTGATTTGATGAATGAGGTGTCTGTTGACGTAGGTCATTTCGGTCTCCTTCTAAAAACTTACCTAAGTAACTAATTGCTTTTTTTATTTTACAGGAGCGCTGAATGGATGTAAAGATAAAAATTTAGTGATACGAAATAGTTTCCGAAGCTGAAAAAGTTCGTTTCACCCCTTGTCCTTATTGAGTTTTTAGCATATTCCCAAAAGAATGCTAATACACTGTTACAAACCTAACAAAGAGAGTGTTTGAGGTGAGGGATCGTGGGCATATTTCACAAACCTACTTATAAAACCATACAACGAAGAAGCGGCATAATGAACGACTCTTTACAGAATACGGATCTCATTTCACACTTCTCACATCCATTTTAGGGAGGTCGAGTGGTGTGCACGATTACATCAAAGAGCGAACAATCAAGATAGGGAAGTACATCGTGGAGACAAAGAAAACCGTTCGTGTGATTGCGAAGGAATTTGGTGTTTCCAAAAGTACAGTACACAAGGATTTAACAGAGCGTCTGCCTGAAATTAATCCTGACTTGGCAAACGAAGTGAAGGAAATACTCGATTATCATAAATCCATCAGGCATTTAAGAGGAGGAGAAGCGACAAAACTCAAATATAAAAAAGATGAAATTCTCGAAGGAGAGCCTGTGCAGCAATCGTAATCACCTGCTGCCATCAGCTGGCATTGACTTCTTGAAATCGTTCATAAAACATCCGCAAAAATTTGTAAAGAACTTAATGTGCTTCCAACTTTTTTTCTATATTTTATGATAATATATATAATTAGGGCACAATGTGGATATTTACTGTGAAACAGATTTTCAAGGAGGATATAAATAGATGTTTGCAAGGGATATTGGTATTGACCTCGGTACTGCAAATGTACTGATCCATGTTAAAGGTAAAGGAATTGTTCTGAATGAACCTTCCGTAGTTGCACTTGATAAAAACAGCGGCAAAGTGCTGGCGGTTGGCGAAGAGGCAAGAAGAATGGTTGGACGTACACCTGGGAATATTGTTGCGATTCGCCCGCTGAAAGATGGCGTTATTGCTGACTTTGAAGTAACAGAAGCAATGCTCAAGCATTTTATTAACAAGCTGAATGTAAAAGGCCTGTTCTCAAAACCGCGCATGCTCATTTGCTGCCCGACGAATATTACATCCGTTGAGCAAAAAGCAATCAAAGAGGCTGCTGAAAAAAGCGGCGGTAAACATGTATACCTTGAAGAAGAACCTAAAGTTGCCGCTATCGGCGCGGGTATGGAAATATTCCAGCCAAGCGGTAACATGGTTGTAGACATCGGAGGCGGGACGACGGATATCGCGGTCATTTCAATGGGCGATATTGTCACCTCCTCTTCTATTAAAATGGCTGGGGACAAGTTTGACATGGAAATCTTAAATTACATCAAACGCGAGTACAAGCTGCTGATCGGCGAACGTACCGCGGAAGACATTAAGATTAAAGTCGCAACAGTTTTCCCAGACGCGCGTCACGAGGAAATTTCCATTCGCGGACGGGACATGGTTTCCGGTCTTCCAAGAACAATTACGGTAAACAGTAAAGAAGTTGAAGAGGCCCTTCGTGAATCTGTCGCTGTAATTGTGCAGGCCGCGAAACAAGTGCTTGAAAGAACACCGCCTGAACTTTCCGCTGACATTATTGACCGCGGCGTTATTATTACAGGCGGAGGCGCACTCTTAAACGGCCTTGACCAGCTGCTTGCTGAAGAGCTGAAGGTACCGGTCCTCGTCGCTGAAAATCCTATGGATTGCGTAGCCATCGGCACAGGTGTCATGCTTGATAATATGGACAAGCTTCCTAAACGCAAACTAAGCTGATTTGACTAACCTCATTCTGAAAAAGAATGGGGTTTTTTTATGAAAAGCCTTCACGAATAGCTGTTAAATGACGATAATAGGATAAAATACTGATTTTTATTATAGAACGAACGTTCCTAGATGACAACTGGAAAAAATGCCATTTTAGAGGTGGGAAATTTGTTAAAAGGATTATATACAGCAACATCCGCAATGATCGCCCAGCAGCGGAGAACGGAAATGCTTTCGAATAACATTGCAAACGCAAATACATCCGGATATAAAGCGGATCAAGGCTCTATGCGCGCGTTCCCTGAGATGCTGCTAAGCCGAATAGAATCAAAATCTCCGGCCGGAACATCGAGGACAGAAATCGGTTCCGTAAATACCGGTGTGTATATGCAGGAGCTTAAGCCCCTTTTCACACAGGGAAGCTTGAAGTCCACAGATCAGCCTACAGACATCACATTGGTCGAAAATCAAGTTCCGGTTCATAAGGAAACCAATGAAAACGCGGCTCTTTTTTATCCGGTTCAAACAGCGGACGGAATCCGTTATTCAAAAAGCAGCACGTTTTCACTAAACGAGAATAATCAACTGACGATCAACGGAAATCCAATTTTATCGACTGATGGCCAGCCAATTACTGTTGATAATGAACATTTTACTGTGTCTGAAAACGGTACTGTGACAACGAACGGACGGACAGCCGGCCAGATTGATGTCAGAATGGCGGAGGATGTCCGAAATCTGAAGAGGGACGGAAATAATTTGTACAGCACGGCGGACGGCAATGATCTGCCAAGCGCAGCAGGAAATAACCAGGTATCCTACTCATTAAAACAAGGCGTCTCTGAGCTTTCAAATGTGGACGTAACAAGCGCCTATACAGAAATGACTGAAGCATACAGATCGTTTGAGGCCAATCAGAAGGTTATTCAGGCTTACGATAAAAGTATGGATAAAGCAGCCAATGAAATCGGAAAAATCTAAGATAACGGAAGAAAAAACGGGGGACATCAACTATGCTCAGGTCAATGCTTACGGCATCAACAACCTTAAACCAGCTGCAGCAGCAGATTGACACAATCAGCAGCAATCTTTCAAACAGCAACACAACCGGCTATAAGGCAAAAGATACGAATTTTTCTGAGCTTGTCAGACAGCAATTCGATCAGGTTGATGAAAAAAACGAGGAAGTGGCAAAAGCCAGACAAACGCCGCCCGGCCTGCGTCTTGGCGTCGGAGCGATGATGAATTCACGGCTTGTGTCTGATCAAGGAAGCATTCAGAAGACGGATCGCGATTTGGATATCGCATTTACGTCTCCATACCAATATCTTCAGGTGAACGTAAACGGAAACCGCCAGTACACGAGGGACGGAGCGCTGTATGTAACACCGTCAGCTGCGAATGCCAACCAGCTTCAGCTCGTCACTGGGGATGGATATCCAGTGCTTGATGAGTACGGTAATACAGTGACCATTGACAGCTCAATGAAGAATATCACCATTAATAAAAACGGCACATTAACCGCATCTGACGGTAACGCGGTTCAGCGGTTTAATCTTGGCGTTGTCCAAGTCAATAACCCTCAAGCGCTGAAATCTGAAGGGAATAACCTTTTCTCTATTGATAATGCCGCAGCTTTTGAAGAGCTGAATGGCGCGAATAGACAGAACATCGGCATGCAGCAGGGCTCTCTTGAAATGTCCAATGTCGATATTTCAGAACAAATGACAGATTTGATCACGTCCCAGCGTTCATATCAGCTGAACAGCAGAACGATTACAATGGGGGATCAAATGCTCGGTTTAATCAATTCAATCAGATAATAAGAAAGGGGCGTTTTCAATCAGCCGCGCATGATAAAAAATGCGGCTTTTTCGAAATCGTCCTTTTTTTTGTAGTATTCCGTGATATCTTCTAACAGCACTTCTAAATCCACCCACGCCTCGATTTTTTCTAATTCAAGCACATATTCGAGCAGCTGCTCATAGGGGTCTTCCGCTGAGGTGTAGAGCGCTTCAAGTGTTTTTAATTTTAAGTAAATCGTTTGAATGTCTACCTTTTCAGATAATTCTTTCCCTTTTTGCAGGACGGCTTTTGCTTCTGTGATCTTTCCTGTTTTAAAAAGCGCTCTGACAGATTCATACACACAATGCAGATACGAGACTGGTGAATTCGTTTCAAATTCTTGATTCTTTAATACTTTTTTAAAGTAAAGAAGCGCTTCCTGGTCTTTTTTTTCGGTTGCTTTTAAAAAGCCGAGATTATAGTAAGCGTGGCAAAGCAGGTTTTCGTCATGTAATTGCTGGGTTTTCTTAATGATTTCTTTGAAAAGCTGTTCAGCTTTTTCATAGTGTTCTTGATCAATATAATTAACGGCGAGCAGCAGCTTGCAGGTGATCACCTTTTTTATATAGCCGAATTGATGTAAATAGATGTGTAATGCTTTATTGACGTATTGGATGGAAAGCGGCGGTGATTTCATCAAGTAATAGGCGCCGGCGGTTTGATAATATAAATCCGCGGCTTCAAACGTATTTTCAATGGCGGAAAGGTACTGTTCAGCTTTTTTAAAATGATTTACTGCATGTTTCGGAGCTGTTTTTACCATTTCATATAATCCTGAGAAAAAATACAGATAATATTTCAATTCATCATCCATTTTGTCTTCCAGACCGTACAGATCATCGAACAAGGAGTCAAGTCCGTCCTGATTCTCAAAAAGCAGCTGATGACGGGCCTGAAACAATTGATAACGCATCCAAAGTTTTGTATTCTTTTTGAGCTTCGGAAGGTGCTGGTCAATTTTCTCTTTCAGTGTGCAAACGTGATTCATTTTGCGTTTGCTCATTGCGGAATACCACTCGTCTAACATGTTTTGCATCCTTTTTTCAATAAACTTCGAAATCATTTTCCTACCTCTTTGCTATTGGTAAAATCTATAATTATCATATCATAACTTTTGACGGCTCTCATTGACAGTTGGTTACATTTTAGCGCGGTTGAAAAAGGGATTAATTCATAATATACTTTTCAAATGTACAGATTCGATCTTTAATGATTGCTATACATACTAATGCAGATAAAGGAGATGTCAAGAGAATGCTTGATACTCAGCAAATTAAAGAAATTATCCCTCACCGTTATCCGTTTTTGCTTGTAGACCGGATTACGGAAGTTGAAGAGGGCAAACGGGCAAAAGGCTATAAAAATGTAACTGCTAATGAAGAGTTCTTTAACGGACATTTTCCACAGTATCCGGTCATGCCCGGCGTATTAATTGTAGAAGCGCTTGCTCAAGTCGGGGCTGTTGCGATGCTGATTAAAGAAGAAAACCGTGGCAGATTGGCGTTTTTTGCAGGCATTGATAATTGCCGGTTTAAAAAACAAGTCAAGCCTGGTGATCAGCTTCACCTTGAGGTTGAAATTATTCGTGCGCGAGGTACAATCGGGCGCGGAAAAGGGGTAGCCACAGTCGATGGCGAAGTCGTTTGTGAAGTCGAACTGACTTTTGCTCTCGGAGAATAAAAGAAAAAAGGCAAATGGGCAACAGGCCATTTGTCTTTTTTTTCTTACAAACATAGAAATGCGGGTGATTGAATGTGGAAAGAATTTAAAGCCTTTGCCATGCGGGGAAATATTGTAGATCTTGCGATTGGTGTTGTAATAGGCGGCGCATTCGGCAAGATCGTCACATCTCTGGTAAATGATATCATCATGCCTTTGGTGGGTTTGCTGCTTGGCGGGCTTAATTTTTCAGGTTTGTCTTTTACGTTTGGCGATGCTGTAGTGAAGTATGGCAGCTTTATACAGACGATTGTGAATTTCTTAATTATATCGTTCTCCATTTTTATCGTCATTCGGACTTTGAATGGGTTAAGGCGCAAAAAAGAAGCAGAAGAAGAGGCGGCGGAGGAAGCGCTGGATGCGCAAGAGGAGCTGCTGAAAGAAATCAGAGACCTGCTGAAGCAGCAAACAAGATCGCCGGAATAAAAAAAAGACTGCCGTTTAGAACGGCGGTCTTCTTTTATGTTTGGAAGGGATACGCATATAGAGTTGTCTTTTAGGTCAGTTCCGGGCCCTTCGCTTCGTTTAATGTTTCGGGGCTTTCTATTGTTTCAGCAAGATGAATAAGCATCGAAACAGAGGTGCCGGCATCTGGGGTGCTGCTGATCTCCAATTCGCTTCCGCAAAAATGTTTCAGCCGCTGGTTGATATTTTTTAATCCGACGCTGCGATCGAAATCGGAAGATAGGAGATCTTCTCGTTTTTCCGGAGGCATACCGACGCCGTTATCTTCTACTCTAATGTAATACTCATTCCCGCTTTGTTTTTTAACTGTCAGCTTGATCCATCCTCCGCCCCTTTTCTTGCTGACGCCATGATGAACGGCATTCTCCACCAATGGCTGAATCATTAAAGGCGGAAGGATGAAGTCAATGTCTTTGTCTATATCGAAAAGAATGTCCAGCCGGTCGCCGAAGCGCGTCTTTTCTATGGAGAGATAGGAACTGATAATAGAAAGCTCGTTTCTGAATGAACTGATGGCTGATGTATTTTGGAAATCAAAACTCATTCTTAAATAGTTGGTAAATTCAGCCGTTATCTCCCGCGCTTTTTCAATATCCAAATGACTGAGAGAAATGATTGTATTTAATACGTTGTAAAGAAAATGAGGCTTAATTTGCGACTGGAGAAAAGCCATCTCCATTCTTGTGGCTTGATTTGCTGTATGCTTCATCATAATCAGGTTTTTGATACGCGCCATAAATTCAGAGTAATGATAAGGTTTTTGCAAGATGTCATTCGCTCCGGCATGAAAAGCCTTGTATTTGTCGTGGCCGATAATGGCTGCTGTAATGATTAGAACCGGAAGATCAACCATACTGAATCGTTCACGAATTCTCGTACAGACTTCGAAACCAGTCATATCCGGCATCATCAAGTCCAGAATCACCAAATCAAGCTTTGTGCAAGAAACCACTTCTAATGCTTCCTTTCCGTTTTTTGCAGCAATTACATTGTAGGGCACGCCTTCAAGCATATCGCTTAAAATTTTTAAACTGTCAATGTTATCATCGACAATCAGAATGGTTGGAGCGTCAATTTTCTCAGAGTAATAGGGCGTGCTTAAAGAGATACCGGTCATCTCTAGCCCGGATTGTAATTCTGGAAGACTTGTATTATTTTCAGGCACGGATTCATGATGGACAATTGGCAAAGTGAAATGAAATGCCGACCCTTTTCCCTCTTCTGATTCGACCCAAATGTCTCCGTTTTGAAGCTGGACCAGCTGTTTGACAATACTGAGGCCAAGACCGGCTCCGTCGTCTTTATTCGTTTCTGCTTGCTGAAAAGACTCAAAGATGGTTTGGCGATCGGCTTCGGAAATGCCGCTTCCGGTATCCGTAACTGTCACCTTGATCATGGTATCGTTCAGTTTTGAAGCAGAAAGTGTGATTTGGCCCTCCGCTGTATACTTGATTGCATTGTCTACTAAGTTGGTTAATATTTGGCGGAAGCGGTTTTCATCTGTGAGCACTAAAGGAAGGTCGTCTGGAATGTGATTCATAATATTTAAGTTTTTATGTCTCGATAAGAGATTATAGAAATTCATTTCAGAACAAACTAAAGTATAAATATCAACAGGCACCGGATGAATCTGAAGCAAGCCTTGCTTTATTTTTTCTAAATCCAGGATGTCATTCACCAGATTGGACAGCCTGTAGCCCATGCGGATCACAAGCTGCATGTTTTCTTTCTCTTCTTCTATCGTTCTTTTTCCTTTGCCGGCCAGCAACGTTTGGCATATATTAATAATGCTGTTCAGAGGTGTTTTAAATTCATGCGATGTTTTCGCTATAAACTCATCCTTCAGCCGGTCAACCCTGAGTAGTTTCCACGACAGCACTTCATTTTCGCGGAATGCACCGGCAAATTGCTGTGCCATTAGAAGAACAACTGCTAACAACGCAATGACTGTTGGCAAGGAGTAGATCGAATTAAAGGAAAAAGCCGTTTTTCCGCTGTAAGCGGAGATGGTCGTTAAAATGACAAAAGCACTCATTGATATAGAAGCGATTGTCAGATACAGGCTTCCCTCCATTTTGCGGATCGCTGCAATCGTAAAAATATATGTAATATAAACCAGGGTCGAAACGGCTAGCACAGAATGTAATATGTATGAGGAATGGCCGATAAACCCCACGGTTAAAAAATCTATGATCAAGACCAGCCCGGAAGAAACGGTGGCTATAAGAATAAAACGTTTTGACACAATCTCTTTGTAAGCAAAATAGAGATAGAGAAAAACAGCAATGCTGACAAACACAGTTGAGATTGCCCTCATTGAATTTAGCAATGAAAATGAAATGGACGGAAAGAGGAGAAATATAATCCGCTCTTTTCCGATCATCAGTATAATGAATGAAAACAGAAGGCACATAACAGAAAAAAACAGCAAATGTTTATCCTTTTTTCTTTGCATGAAAAAGCCAAGAAAATATAATCCGGTAATGAAAAAAGCTGTAATCATAATTGAATCATTAAGAAAGGAAATTTTGTTTTCCCGCACTATTTGGTCCTGGGTTCCAAAGGTAATCGGCTTTGCGATTCCCCACCCCGGCGTTTTTCCGAAGTTCGAAAATTGCACGACAATTTCATTATCACCCTTGTGAAGCGAAAAAAAGCTCGTATACGGCCTGTTTTGTGCTGAAAAATCAGGTTTATTTGAAGGGCTGCCGCTTTGCCCTATGAGTTGTCCGTTAAAATAGATGCGATTTGCACTGTAAATAAACGACGTGCTGATCCCGAAAACCTGATTATCTAGCTTTGATCTGATCGTCAGCTTGTACGTTCCGTAATCCACGTTGATGCCTTGCTTGGCCAGCTTCACATTGCTGGGGACATCAACGAAGAGGGGATCTTTTCCTTTTGATATAACAATCTCTTTTGGCGACAAAATCTGATTTGGATATAATGTCCACTTTCCGTTCAGCTGTACATTCCCATTCTTCTGAAAATCCCAGTTCTCCAAGTTCATGACCCCATGCTTTGCTGCAGGAAGTGTTGATCCAGAGAAATGATCAATGGCTATAAAAGCCATAAAGAATGCGGCATAACCGAAAATAATCGAAATGAAAATGAATTTTTCTTTCATACCAATGCTCCTTTATAATAGGATCATTTTAGATTCCTATTTTTTATAAATATTGTAAATGCAAACTTTTAAAAGCTACAATAGAAAGAAAAAGAATCCAATTAATGGGGCTATTTGGCATGATATAATAGAAGTTATTTACTAATATCTCGATTTTGCATATAGGGTGGGATGTTTTGTGAAAGCGTTAATTGTTGATGATGAGCACCTGGCATTGCTTCACTTAAAAAATATGCTTGAACGGACAAACGTCTTTCAATCGATTACGGCGTATCAAGATCCGATTGAAGCTCTGGATCATCCTGGGGTTGCTGCTGTAGATGCGGTGTTTCTTGATATTGAAATGCCGGGGGTAAATGGCATTGAACTTGCTGAAGCGATTCAATCGATGAATGAGGACATCCAAGTCGTTTTCATCACGGCCTATAATGAGTTTGCTATCAAGGCGTTTGAGCTGAATGCTATCGATTATTTGCTAAAGCCTGTTATTTACAAGCGGCTCGAGACAACTGTTGAGCGAATCAGAACGAATAACATGCTTAGAGCATCTGTGGAAAATACCGAGGCGCGTTATTTGATCCAATGTTTTGGAAACCTGCAGTTTCATCAGATCTTAAAAGGTGCCAAAACAAACATTCCCGTCAAATGGAGAACATCTAAAGCGCGCGAAATATACACCTTTTTACTTCATAATCAAGGGCGTGTAGTCAGTAAAGACTCATTAATCGATCTTTTTTGGCCTCATTATGATGTCTCAAAAGCAAGCACCCAACTCTACTCTACCATATATCAGATACGGAAATTACTCAGCCAGATCCCTTTCAGCCAAACAATCGAGAAGACCGACGCAGGATATATTCTTCGGCTCTCAGGGGCAAAAATTGATGTTGTGGACTGGGAACAGTCACTAAAAGAGGCGCCCCCGCTCAATACAGCTACATTACATCTGCACATGGATATGTTCATGTCCTATCAAAATCATTACCTGACGGAGCACGGCTATCTGTGGGCAGAACCGGAAAAGACACGTCTTGCCCAGCTTTGGCTTGGAAAGGCTTATGAACTGATCGATTTTCTCATTTGTGAAAGGAACGATCATCAAGCGATGGACATTTGCCTGCAGGCCGAGAAAATTGAGCCTTTCGATCATAAAATTATGCAATTCAAGCTGAAGCTATTTAACAAAAACGGGAAGATAGAAGAGGCGATAAAAGAATATCAGCGCTACAAACAAATAAAGGATCAGATTAATTAAAAAATGTTCATAGCAAAAAGCCGTTTCCAGCCAGTGTGCCCTATCAATGCACACTGGTTTTCTTTTTGTACATGTCATCTTCAGGGCAGGCCCTCTCCATGAGTCTCCGTTTGAAACTTTATATCTCCTATTCAGTCCGTTTTTAGTTGTACAGAATTTGTATAGTTCCATTTCATACAATGTAGTTTGGTTCGGATGGCAAATCTTAGTTGTTACACTCATTCGGCATGAACAGTTATTTTTTTGGGATGAGACTTGAGTTTCGGTCTCGCGGATCAATCGGCAAGTGAAAAATAGATATGAAAAGGGAGGAATGAAAAGTTGAGAACGAGGAGCTTTCCCTCAGGGCTGAAAAAAAGCGGGCGGATCGTTATGATCATCAGTCTGGCCATCTTATTCTTTTTCAGCCAGATTGCCAGCTATACTCTTACAGCGGAGGCTGTGGGTGTATCGTCAAGCGACAGCCAATTCTTCGATTCAGTGACGGTCAAAGACGTCAATCAACAGGTAGTTGACGGGTCAAAAGGAAACGAACCGGCATTAAAGCCGGGAGATGAAGTGACACTGACATACGAATGGTCATTAAAACATGATAAAGAAGCAGTAAGTGAACAGGATATCCATGTGGAGATACCTAAAAGCTTTACATTTGATAAAGGTGCCAAAGGTGAGGTCAAATCTGCTGATCAGGTCATCGGCAGCTATCAAGTGCCAGCGGGCAGCAGCACTCTGACGGTGAAATTAAATAGCATGTCCGCGGATTCTCCTGATGCCAAGGGGACTATTACACTGTCAGCCATGTTTACTGCAGATGTAAAAGACGATGAACATACAGTAGCAGCCCTTTTTCAACTAGGGGGAGGCAACACCCAGCAGGTGATCATCCCTATCAAGAAAGATGAAACACCAGATGCTGAGGCGGAAGAGCCAAAAAACGACTCTTCTGATAATACGGAAGATCAGAAAGGGCCAAATGACAAATCTGCACCTTCAGTCAGCAAGGAACCCAAAGAAGAGGAACCAAAACCATCAGCAGACTCTAAGAGCAGTGATTCTCCAAAGAGCGATGATTCAAAAAAAGTGTCATCCTCAAGTCAATCAGCTTTCAAAAGCTTGCAAACTGAAGAAAAACAAATCACGCAAACTATTTTAACCGGCGTAACATTGACGGACGAAAACGGAAAACCATATGACAAGGGCAATCGCGCCGATACGAATTCTCCGGTGAAAATTTCAATTGATTGGGCCATTCCTGACGATTTAGGAAAAACAATCAATGCCGGCGATAAATATGAATTTGATCTACCTAAAGAATTTATTATGCATAATGACATTTTGAACCTGCCGTTAAGCGCCGGAGACACCACCTACGGGACGTTTTCTATTGATACGAACGGACATGTGGTCATGACATTTAACGGCGAGGTAAAAGAAAGTTCTAATGTCAAAGGCACATTGGTTATCAATACGCAGTTCAACGAGAAAAAAATAACGGGATCGACAACACAAAAGATTCCTTTCCCTGTGAATTCCGATACTCCTGAAACAACGGTTTATTTTAAGCCAAATGGAAGTAAAACCATTGATAAATCAGGTGTGCTGGATAAAGGCATCAACCCCGGCAAAGTAACATGGACGGTCGATGTCAATAAAAAATTGGATCAAGTCAAAAATGCCAAACTCACGGAAAGCCTTCCAGAGGGCTTAATCTACCGTTCAGTTAAAGTGTATGAACTCAATGTGAACATTGATGGTTCTGTCAGCAAAGGAAATGAAGTTTCTTCCGGCTACAGCGTTGATTCAAAAGGAAATGTCACATTTGATGGGACGATTGATTCAGCCTACCGCCTTGTATACGAAACTGACATTGACAATAGTGCGAAGCCGAGTGAAGGCGGAAATCTAACGCTGACGAACAAGGCGGCATTCAGCGGAGACAACCTGGAACCCATTTCTGCCGAAGCCACTGTTGCAGCTAAATATGGAAAAATGATCGCGAAATCATCGACCGGCTATGATGGAGAATCTCAAACATTCAGCTGGGCTCTTTCATACAATTACGGTGAGAAACAGATCGACCAATCCAAGGCCAGCATTAAAGATTCTTTTGGAACTGGCGATTTGCATCTTGTGAAAGATTCTTTGAAGGTTATTCCTATTACCTTTGGACAGAACGGCAGCGAGCAAGCGGGAACGCCTTTAAAGGAAGGCGAGGACTATACGCTGATCGATAATGGAAGCGGATTTGAAGTCAAATTTAATAAAACCATTACCAGCGCTTACAAAATCACATATCAAACAAAGGTCAACAGCGGCGTGATCATTGATAAATCGACAACATACACCAACAGCGTGGTGACCGGAACAGGGGATTCAAAAGAAGCTTCTGGAATAGCCATTCAACAGAACCTCATCAAAGGGTATTCAAATGTTGATTATGAGAAAAAGACGGCTGATTGGACGATTACAGTTAATAAAAACAACTATGAGATGAATAATTGGACGCTGGATGATCAATTCGAAAGCGGCGGGCTGGTTCTGATTGATGACTCGTTCAAAATTCAAGATATAACAAACAACAGGACATTACAGAAAGACAAAGATTACACGTTGACAAAAAAACCCGGCCATCAAGGCTTTACTTTGGCATTGATCGGGGATTACAAAAAAACAAACAGTCAATTTAAGATGACTTACACAACAACATTCAATGCTGATTATTCTAACGAAAGCGTCAAGAATACAGCTCAGTCAACATGGACTGATCAAAACGGCAACGAGCGCACGAATAAGGTATCAAGCGGTTTTACGCCGAATCATCAGACGACAAATAATGGATTCAAGAACGGTTCATACAACGCGGTTTCAAAGGAAATCACGTGGAAAATCGGCGTCAATTATAATGGCGAGCCGACGAAAAACCCTTATATCAAAGATGCCATAACAGACCCTCAGCAATTTGTCCCGGGTTCCGTTGTGGTTAAGAGCTATACGATCAATAAAAACGGCTCCATCACAGAAGGAGACGCACTTGACCCTTCCAAGTATGATGTCGAAGAGCCTTCAGAGAAAAATGAACGGACTCTGACGGTACACCTTAAAACAGGCGATTCTGTACCATATCTGATTGAGTTTAAAACATCACTCAAGGGGCAGGTCATAGATCAGAACCAGTACACAAACAAGGCAACATACTATAATGACGGTTATGCAGACCGCACGTTGACGGGATCTGTTTCAGTTACGAACGGAGGAAATCTGGTTTTCAAAGGCGGCAAACAAAATGGAAGCTATATCGATTGGAACATTAATGTCAACTCCAGCCAATCAACGCTGGATGACGTAAAAGTTACTGACACGCCGGACGAAAATCAAATACTAGATGCAGATTCTTTTAAAGTATATCAAGCAAAATATGATGAAAACGGTGTGGTCAAAGACAGCAGCGGGAATCTGACCGCGGGCGATGTCGAGCTTCAAAAAGACAAAGATTACACGTTAGACATCAAAACCAACAATACAACCGGTGAACAATCGTTTGTCCTGACATTCATAGGCAGCTATAAGCAAATTGACCGTGCCTATGTGATCAAATACCGGTCTCTGATTAACATAGCCGGAACGAACGGCCATGTTAAAAATAAGGTGTCCATTTCAGGAACAAATGTGAAAGAGCAGACTCAGGAAAACACCAGCTCGATCTTTGTTGCCATTTCAAGCGGCGACGGTTCCGGATCTGGAGAAAAAGGAAGCCTGACGATCTTTAAAACAGGTGAGGACGATAAAGCTCTTGAAGGAGCAGACTTTCAATTATGGTCTGAGGACGCCAAGCAGCTCCTGCGCACAGGCACGACAGATGCTGACGGGAAGCTTACATTCGGAAATATCCGCTACGGTTCCTACGTATTAAAAGAAGTAAAAGCGCCTGACGGATATACGATCAGCGATGCTTATGTAAAAGGGGTCCCTGTTAAGATAGACAGAAATTCCTCTAAGGCAGGAGCGCTGTACAAAGTCGTAAATCAACAGAACAAGGTGACGCTTATCAAACAAGATGAACAAAATAAACCTTTGGCTGGTGCTGTTTTCAAGCTGGAGAAAAAGTCAAATGACGGCACCTATACTCTCATACGAACAGACATAAAATCAGATAAAAACGGAAAAGTGGAAATGAACGGTTTGCCGGCGGGCTACTATCGCCTGACAGAAACGAAAGCACCGGCAGGCTTTATCGTAAATACAAAAGCAATTCACTTCTCCATCGCAAAAAATGAACAGAATCAAGTGTCCGATGTGAATTTGGGAGCAATGACCAACTACCAAGGAAAAGTCTCTCTGACGAAGGAAAATGCTGAGGGCCAGAAGCTTGAAGGCGCAGTATTCAACATTGTCGATCAGGATGGAAATACTGTTCAAGAGGGGCTGACCTCGGATAAGGACGGAAAAATAGAGGCTTCGGGCCTTGCGCCGGGACGTTATGCTTTTGTTGAAACGAAAGCGCCAGCCGGCTATGTGCTGAACACGGAGAAAAAAGAATTTACGATCTCAGAATCAGCAGCAGGAAAGCCTGAATCCGCAGATGCCGGGATTGCTGTAAATGATAAAGGCGCAGTTGAGTTAACAAAGGAAGATGGCGATGGCCAGAAGCTTGAAGGAGCCGTCTTTAAAATTATCGATAAGGAAGGGAAAACGGTTCAAGAAGAGCTGGCATCAGATAAAAACGGGAAAGTCACAGCTTCAGGCCTTGCG
>NZ_JALAMO010000007.1:184828-751631 GCF_026790065.1 Bacillus sp. N13C7
AGCTTCAGGCCTTGCGCCGGGCCGTTACGCCTTTGTTGAAACAAAAGCGCCAGCCGGTTATGTGCTAAACACGGAGAAAAAAGAGTTTACCATTTCTGAATCAGCAACAGGAAAGCCAAAATCCGCGAATGCCGGGATCGTCATGAACTATCAAGGATCGGTTCAGCTGACGAAAGAAGATCAAGATGGAAAAGGCTTAGCAGGCGCGGTATTCAAAATCACTGACAGCAATGGGGAAACAGTGAGAGATGATCTAGTCTCAAAAGAAGACGGCAAAATTGAAGTTGACGGGTTAGCGCCGGGAAGCTATCAATTTGTTGAAAAACAGGCGCCAGATGAATATCTTTTATCCGAAAAACCAGTGTCATTCACCATTAAAGCTGAAGATGGCGGCAAACCTGAACAAGTGAAAGTGACAGCAGTTAATACGAAGAACCTTGTCGTTCTCACCAAAGTGGATCAGCAAGATAAAAATAAAGTTCTGCAAGGCGCGGAGTTCAATCTGACAGACGCCAACGGAAAAGTGCTGAAATCCGGCTTGACTACCGATGAAAAAGGACAGATTACGGTTCACGGCCTCAAAGCTGGCGAATATCAGTTTGTCGAAATAAAAGCGCCTAAGGATTATCATTTGGATCAAACACCTATATCATTCAAGATCACAAATACTGACACGAAGCCAGTCAAAATCACCGCGGAAAACATATTGGCACCAGGTGACGTGAAAGTGACGAAAGTGGATCAAGACGATAAAACGACAGTTTTGGAGGGCGCTGAATTCAAGTTAGTGGACGCAAGCGGCAAGCCTGTAAAAACTGACGGCTATGGAAAAGAGCTGCCTGAACTCTGGAAAACGGATAAACAGGGCCAGTTCACAGTAAACGGGCTTGCGCCGGGAAGCTATCAATTGATTGAAACAAAGGCACCAGAAGGTTACAAACTGGATGAAACACCGATTGAATTCACAATAGAAAAAGGACAGCCAAAAGCTGTCGAGATCGTGATTTCTAATCAGAAAGTAAAAACGCCACCAACACCTGACAAACCTGATAAACCTGCGCCGGGTGGAGACATGAAGGATGACGGAGATCACTCGAAAACCAATGGTACAGATGGCAGCTCGAATGGTCAGCCGAACACAGATAAAACCCTTCCGAAAACCGGAGATACAGACAGCATGCTGACAGCCATGATTGGTATTCTGCTGCTTATGGCAGGCGGAGGCTTAGCCGTTGCCTCAAGAAAGAAGCAAAGAAAAGGATAAATATGAAGGCACCTGATCATTGAAGAACCGATCAGGTGCTTTTTTAAAAGTGCTACGCTTATTTTTGAGAAGCATAAGAAAGGAATTTTTTTGCATGTACAAGAAAATGATCATGACGGTGTTCATTCTTTTCGGACTGCTGCTGATCTCTTCTCCTTATATCAAAGGGGGAATCATAGCCTATCTTAGCAAAAGCCAGACTGAGTCGGCATTAACTGTGGAGCAGCTGAAAGAAAATAATGAGAAAGAAGCGGTTTTTGAATTTGACTCCATCCAGCCGCCTGATTTGATGGAAGCAATAAAGGCTGGCTTTGATCACGATCAGAAAACGATCATCGGGCGGATCACCATTAAAAGTATCGGTCTGGAGCTTCCGATCCTAAAAGGCACTACCAACGACAATCTTTTGATCGGGGCGGCAACAATGCGCCCGGATCAGAAAATGGGCGAGGGAAATTATCCGTTGGCGGGCCATCATCTGAAGCAAAAGAGCCTTTTGTTCGGACCTCTGGAAAACATAAAAACAGGTGCCCAAATTGTTATCACTGATTTTAAAAAGGATTATATCTTTTCTGTGACATCGAAAGACATCATATCGGAGATGGATGCTGAGGTAATTGAGGAGACAAACAAAAAGGAGATTACGTTAATCACATGTGACAAGGCGGTCAAAACCGAAGGGCGTCTCGTTGTTAAAGGGAAATTGGTTGATTCCTTTGGCCATACAAATTAAAAATGCAAGAGTGAAAGCACGAAAATAAAAGCTGCCGTTCAAAACGGCAGTTTTTTTAATGCAGAATATATTTTGAGGCTCTTCGCTTCTGAGCCGGTTCTCTCGGAAAAATGTCCCCTATATTTTTTGCTTAAACGCCTCAATCAGTTTTGTTCCTGTATAGCCCTCTTTTACAAGAGACTCCAGAATGGTCTCAGTGCCTTGCTGTTTTCTAGTGACCATTTGTCCGTAGATTAAAACCTGTATGCTTTCTTCCAGCTTGACAATATTTTTCACTGCCGCTGTCAGCTGGGCGGGGCGGTTGCTTTTTTTCGTGATCGTTACAAATACTTTGGCTTCAGTTTGGCTGTTCTGAAGCTGTTCAAAAAAAGACAGGTGTTCTGTCGGTACAAGCGCTTCGATCAGCCAGTGATTTTCACCGTCTTCTTTATTTATAATCAGTCCGTCAATAAGGGGAAACTGTTCAATTGATTTCTCTTCCTTGTCCACTCGTTCCACATTCAAGTCAACCAGTTTGAAGGTTTTCATTTCTTTTCTCACCCCGATTACTTCCAAAGATTTCTTGCCTTCCATTATAACATAAACGTTTTCTAGGAAAAAATGCTGCAATGCTGGGGCTAAAGAATTTTGTATTAGCGAAACATTTAATAATTTCTATTTTTTCATTATACTGTAACTGACTATGGATTACGGAGAGATGTGGTATGAATCAATTTCGTTTAAAAGAAATCTATATTGACGGCACTCCTTCTGAAAACCGTTTGATTCAAAAGGATGAAGCATATATATTAAGCCGTAAAGAAGTGTTTGAGGTTCATTTGAACAAAAAAGGGAGGATGAGTTTTTTATACGAAACACACGATGGCATGGAGCAGTATAAAATTGAGGTGTCATTGCCGGAAAAAAAATTGAGCTTTCAGTGGTTTGCATGGGATGGCTCTTCCTATGTGTGTATGAATACGCAAAATTGGCTGACAAAGCAAATCTTTTTCCGGTTTTTAAAAAGCACATATTTCTTTAAAGGGAAAAAACAAAAGATGTTTTTAGCTGAAGGAAAAATGAAAACGAAGGATAAAAACAGAGGCTGAAAGCCATTTTTAAGCGTTTTTCTTTTCTCATTGCATCATCTACAATACTTATAACCGCAAGGAGAGGAGGAATCGCATGTTCAATCAGGTCATGCTTGTCGGACGTCTTACAAAAGATCCTGAGCTTCGCTACACTTCCGCCGGTGCGGCAGTTGCACACGTTACGCTCGCGGTAAACCGCAGCTTCAAAAACGCTTCAGGTGAAATTGAGGCTGATTACGTCAATTGCACGCTTTGGAGAAAAACAGCTGAAAACACGGCGCTGTATTGCCAAAAAGGTTCTCTCGTCGGTGTAAGCGGACGGATCCAGACACGAAGCTATGAAAACGCAGAGGGCGTTAACGTGTATGTAACCGAAGTGCTGGCAGATACTGTTCGTTTTATGGACACTAAACCCCGGGAAAAAGCTGCCGATTGATCCCTCTGCTCCTCCCCGTTTCTATCCCATCCATTCATGATTAATCGGATCCCCGCATCATCCCCTCAACATTGACCAGTCGACCAGACTGGTTTTTCTTTTTAGGAAAAATTGGTTCTTAAGATGCATTTTCGCTTAAAACCACTTAATAATGTTGATTGTAATTGAGTAAAAACTTATAATTACTTAAAGATGAATGCTAAGAAAAGGAATGAGGGCGTGTACCAAGAAGAAAGATTAGTAGCGATTTTGGATTTTTTAAAACAGCATAACCGAATTACAACGGAGCAAATCTGTACGCTCCTTCAAGTATCAAGGGATACAGCGAGACGGGATCTCGTGAAGCTGGAGGAACAGAATGCCATCATTCGCACAAGGGGCGGGGCCATTTTGCCGACTGTGCATCAGAAAATTCAAAACTACTCTGGCCGCCTGAAAACAGTATCAGAAGAAAAAAACAAGATCGGCAGGCTTGCCGCATCGCTCATACATGATGGTGACCGTGTGATTTTAGACGCCTCTACAACTGTTCAGGCATGTGCAAAGCATTTGAATGCGGGTGATTGTACGATAATCACCAACTCGATTAATCTTGCGGACGTGCTGTCCGATAAAGAGGGAATTGAAATCTATCTGCTCGGAGGCAAGCTGGAAAAGGAGCACCGTTTTCTGTACGGCGCCTCTGTGATTGAAAAGCTCTCAAGCTACCACGTCGATAAAGCGCTCATCGGTGTAGTGGGCATTTCTGAGCATGGCATTACGATTGCGCATGAAGAAGATGGAATGGTCAAACGAAAAATGATTCAGCAGGCAAAGCAAGTGATCGCGCTTGCAGATCATTCGAAGCTAGGAAGCACCAGTTTTTATCAATATGCGGAGCTGAGCGAAATCGATCTGTTGATCACAGACAGGCTGCCGAGTCAGGGGTTTTGTGACTTGCTTGACCGTAACGGTGTAGAACTTCTTGTGACAGAGCAGGATGAAGGAAAGGGCTGACAAACGTGAAATTAATTGCGATTGACTTAGATGGAACCTTACTCAACAGCAAGCATCAGGTAAGCTTGGAAAATGAAAGCGCACTGCGGCAGGCACAGCTGGACGGCATTGAAGTGGTGGTGTCTACTGGACGCGCTCATTTTGACGTCGAATCGATCTTTAAGCCGCTCGGAATCAAAACGTGGGTCATCAGCGCAAACGGCGCCGTTATTCACGATCCTGACGGCAGGCTTTATCATCAGGAAACCATTGAAAAACAACAGGCCTATGACATTCTCTCATGGCTTGAGTCGGAAAACTATTACTACGAGGTATTCACAGGTTCAGCCATTTATACGCCGCAAAACGGGAGAGAACTTCTTGATGTTGAGCTGGACCGATTTAAGAGTGCGAATCCGGACGCGGATCTTTCCGTGCTGATGCAGGCGGCCGAGGTGCAATACAGCCAATCCGGTTTTGCTTACATTGGCTCGTTTCAAGAACTGTTTGAGTCCGATCAGGAGATCGACTTTTATAATATTCTCGGCTTTTCCTTCTTCAAAGAGAAGCTTGAGGCAGGCTGGAAAAGATATGAGCATGCTGAAGATTTGACGCTTGTCAGTTCTGCTGAGCACAACTTTGAGCTTTCTTCCCGCAAAGCTTCTAAGGGGCAGGCGCTGAAGAGGCTTGCGGAACGGCTGAATATTCCGATCGAAGAAACCGCAGCTGTGGGTGACAGCTTAAATGACAAATCAATGCTGGAGGCTGCGGGCAAGGGTGTAGCGATGGGCAATGCGCGGGAAGATATCAAAGCGATGGCCGACGCTGTCACCTTGACCAATGACGAACACGGCGTCGCCTATATGATTAAGAATTTGCTGTAGGTTTATATGCTGCACCAAAAGTGTATCCTGTTGATAACCGGCGTAACGGATTCTTTGGGAAATTCGGCGTGACGGCTATGAACGGAAAAAAGCTGGCTCTTTTAGGAGCCAGCTTTTTTTATAGTTAATTATTGCGCTGAGGCGCTCAATGTAAATAATTCTTCGAGTTCTTGTGTGGAAAGCTCGGTAATCCAGTTTTCACTTTGGATAATTTGATCGTTCAGCGTTTGCTTCGATTCGAGCATGACATCAATTTTTTCTTCGATTGTTCCCGTCGTAATCATTTTATGCACGTGGACAAAGCGCTCTTGCCCTATGCGGTATGCCCGGTCAGTCGCTTGATTTTCAACCGCTGGGTTCCACCATCTGTCATAATGGATGACGTGATTGGCAGCGGTCAAATTAAGCCCGGTGCCTCCAGCTTTGAGTGAAAGAATCAGTGTCGGGTATTCTTTCTTCTGAAATTTTTCTACGAGTGTATCCCGCTCTTGCTTGGAGAGACTCCCGTTTAAAAATTGCACAGGTTCACCAAACGTTTTTTCAAGCAGCCGCTTCATCATGTTCCCCATCTGAATGTATTGCGTGAAAATGAGGCAGCTTTCGTTTTGGGCGCGGATCGCTGTCATGAGCTCAAGCAGTTTTTCGAGCTTGACCGATCTGCCGGCCAGCAGTTCGGTTTGATCTTCCTTTAAATAGAGTGCAGGATGATCGCATATTTGCTTGAGCCGTCCGAGCATGCTGAGAATCAAGGCTTTTCGCTGCATACCGGTCAGTGACGTCATATGGTCAAATGTGTCTTTGACAAGCTGCTCATAAAGTGATGCCTGTTCGGCTGACAGCGGGATAAATTCTTTTTCTTCCAGCTTCTCAGGAAGGTTGAGCGCGACCTCCTCATCCCGTTTCGTCCGCCGGAGAAGGAACGGCCGAATTAATTGCTGGAGCTGTCCGATTCTCTTTTCGTCCCGGTCTTTTTCGATCGGCAGCACATAGCGTTTATGGAAACCTGTCAGACTGCCAAGGTAGCCTTTATTCATGAAGTCAAAAATGGACCACAGCTCCGTTAAGCGGTTTTCCATCGGCGTGCCGCTTAGCGCGATATGGTGAACCCCTTTAAGCTTTCTGATGGCGCGTGATTGCTTCGTATGCGCGTTTTTAATATTTTGCGCTTCATCAAGGCAGATCGTGCTCCACGTCACAGAAGACAGCTCTTCCGAATCGGCATGCGACAGTCCGTATGAAGTGAGTACCACATCTGCGTTTTCATAATGCGCTTTGAAATCATCACCCTTTGGACGGCGCGGCCCATAGTGGAGAGCGACAGACAGACCAGGGGCAAAGGTTTGAAGCTCTCGCTGCCAGTTGCCGAGTACAGATGTCGGCGCGATAATCAAATTCGGCGTTTTTTGCCGGCCGCTTTCCTTCACGTGAAGGAAATAGGCGATCATTTGAATTGTTTTTCCAAGCCCCATATCATCAGCCAGACAGGCGCCAAAACCGCTTTCCCTTAGAAACAGCAGCCAGTTCATGCCGTATTTCTGATAAGGGCGGAGCGTTCCTTTGAAAGAAGGACTGACTTCGTGCTCCGGCAGATTTTCCGCGGCAGTGAGCTTCCGGATCAGTGACCTGAGCTGTTTGGACAGATCAAATTGAATGCCGGCAAAAGCGGTTGTATCAATCAGATCTGCGTCTTCTGGCCCGCCTTCCTGCTGATCCATTAGTTCGCGGGCCAGAATATCAGACATGTGGAGTCCTTCTGATTCCGCTTTTTCCATCAGGCGCTTCATCTGTTTGATAAACTGCGGATCGATTTTTACCCATTGTCCGCGGATATTAACGAGGCGCCTGTTGTTGGCGACGAGCTCATTAAATTCAGCCTCAGTCAGCTCAATTCCATTTGTCGCAAACCGCCAATTGAAATCGAGCAGCGCATTCATGCCGACAAATGACTCGCCGCGCGGAGCGGACGACACCTTTGCCTTCAGCATCATGTTGCTGTCTCTGACAATCTGCCACCAGGAAGGGAGGAGAATTTCAACGCCCATATCGACAAGCGTCTCACTCGCTTCTGACAGGAAGATCCAGGCTTCTTCCTCGGAAATCAGCGTTGTGCCGGAATCAAATGACAGCCATGGAACCGTTCTGTGAAAGCGGTCCTGCTCACGCGCGATTTTATCGCTGTATGCCTGCCACGATTTTTTGAGGCTCTTCAGTCCGTCAAAGAATTCTACAGCGCCGCTCTTTTTATCCCGTAAAAACAACTCAATTTTCCAATCGTCTCCGTCGAAGTCCGGTTCATTTAAGCGCAGGCCGACTGTAAATGGAGATTGATCGTCAATCCAGCCGATCCCTTCAAGAAAATCCGTTTCATCGAGAAAATGTCCGCGGAATGTCGTGACCGCAGGCGATTTCTCCTTGATGTGTTCCCATTTCTCCCGCAGGTCATCGTCATATTGGATGTAATCCTGCACGGCAGCGGAAAACCAATCCGCGGTAAAGCCATCCAGTATATTGTCGCGGTCCTTCCAGCGAAAAACCCCGTTTGTCCACGCTTCATAGTCAGGCAGAAAATCGCCGTCCGCGATAAATTCATAGATGGTCGATGCCGCCTCGATCAGCGGCTCCGTTTCTTCTGTAAGCTGCACGGAGCTGAATGAGTTGAACGAGTTTTTGCCGAGAAGCTCTACAGTCATCCATGGAGAAAGCAAAACAGCGGTTGTCCCGATGAAGCTGACATCCTCAAGAAAGGTTCCGTAAAATGAGGATTCGTGCCATTGGAACAAATGCTTTTTCATGTGGCTGTAGGGAAGAGGCTGCTCATTCTCATCAAAGGCTGAGAGTGTAAATGATCCATCTTCCATTTGTTCGACGTGAATGAGAATTTCTTTAAGACTCGCCATCAATCAACTTTCCTTTCTGCAGTTCTTCTTGAAGTGCGCGCAGGCGCTTGTAATGCGAGCTCAGCTGCTGAATATACCGCTCCCACACCTTCATTTTCTTCGCTTTTCTGTACAGGGTGCGCAATTTTTTCAAATACCGGGCGGCTTCCTTGTACGAGCTGCGGTTCTTCTGATCGATAAAAAAGGCCACTTCTCTGTGATAAGCCGGTATAAGCGCCTCCGGATCGCTCGCTGCAATTTCCTTCAGCATGATTTTATCCATTTCATAGATGGAAAAGCCGACAAGGCTGTGAATCTCGATCCACTCGGCATATCGTTTTTTCTCATATAAATGATGGCTGTATTCTGTGAACGTATACGGCAGACAGCCCGCGGCATAGCGTTCAAACAGCGCTTGGTCATTGGTTTGCTTCACATAGGCATTCAGGAGAAGGAACAGCTCGCCGATCACGTCGCGAATCTCTTTAAACGGCTTATCCAGCTTCGTATAACCCATCGCAATCGGTTCAATCCGCTGGTACCATATTTTCAGCCGTCTCCAATCCTTCTTGGCCGTGATTTCACTCAGCCACTGAAACGTATACGGCAGCGCTTCCGGCGGGAATTGATCGGTTTCCGCAAAAATAGCATCATCATTCTTCTGCAAGAATTCCAAATGCAGGCGCCCGAATTGCAATTCAGGGGAAAAACGCCGTCCGGCTTCTTTTTTCAAAATCTCCTGTTCGCGCACCACCCATTTTGGGCGGGCCAGCAGCGCACTCCAAATTTCACCGAAGATGCGGATGCGTTCATATTGAAAAATTTCTTCTTTCAGCAGCAAGTTTCGGATAACATCCGGTGTTTTTTCCAAAAATGGATCAAGCGCAAAAGACAGCGCGTATGTTTTTAATTTATCAATAGAGCTGTAGATTGTATCCATCAGCTGTTCAACGTACGGATTGAGGGAATAAAAATCTTGCTCGGGGTTCAGCTTGCCTGCTTCAATCAATGTGAACATGCGAAGCCAAACCGCAATCGCGGAATGAATCTGGTACAGGCTTTTCAGCTCCGGCTTGTTCGGCGCATGCTTTTTTAATGCGGACAGGTACCCATAATAGAGGCCCTGCATGTTTTGGCTGCCTTCCGGCGTGCGCGCCTGCCAGAGAGAGAACTCTGAATCAAAAAAAGCAAGCCAGCTTGAAAGCGATTCTTCATTAGGCAGCACCTTTTCCTGAAACTGGCGGCGGACGAGCTCTTTGCTTTCCTCAAGCTTTTCCCGCTCCAGCCAATACTCTGTAAAAGTACCCACCCGTTCGAACATTGCATATACATATAAAAACACAGCCAGCATATGGCGGCAGATTCTTCCGGACGGACATGAACAGCCGCTTTTGACTATGACAAACAAGTTCAATGTGACCCGTACAGGCACAACATCCTGCACGTAAGCCGTAACTTCCGTCGGACTCACTGCTTGTAAACGATAGACTGAATCCTGCCGATATAAAATAAGGGCTTTTTTGATCAGCTGAACATTTTCTTCATTGTAAGGAAGAAGTTCTTTTAACTGTTCAGCAGATGCCAGCACATCGTCTTTGGAAATCATATTCTGAAGCATGATTATCGCTCCTAACCGAGTCACGTAATAAAAAGATCCAATTTCTCTATTATATCGCAACACATCGGCCTGAAAAAGTTTTTCCTAAAAAAGGACATAAAAAATGGGATGTGTCGAATGATGTATTAGAGATTGCAAATTGATAACCGGCATCATATAATAATCGTGTTTTCAACTTAATGGAAGCTGAAAGGAACAAAAAAATGAGTGAAAAGAAATTGAATCAAGAGGAATTTCTGAAAATTTTGATGCATGCACATGAAATTGGTGAGCGGTCATCTGAGATGACGACGAAGGAAATGCTTGAAAATTTGATTTCTCATATTAAAAATGGATATGCAACATAAGAATCCCGCACGCCTTTTGCGGGATTTTTTTTATGCGAGATGATGTGTCTGCCTGAATAGAAGAAAAAGAGACAGCATTGCCAAAACAGTAAATATAGCGCTTACATAAAAAGCCGCAATATACCGTTTTGTAAAAAAATGTCGAATTGTGTCATGTGAAAAGCTGGAGAAATGCGGTTTCTACGTTGTATAATCGTAGATGGAAAAGGATGCTATAAGAGATTTGGAGGTATCATGGGAGAATCTACTAGTTTAAAAGAGATATTATCTACGTTAACAAAACGCATACTTTTGATTATGATTGTAACCGCAGCTGCCACTGCTGCCGGCGGACTCATCAGCTTCTTCGCACTTACACCCATCTATGAAAATTCAACACAGATTCTGGTCAATCAATCGAAAAACAACCAAAAAGAAGTCCAATTTAACGATGTCCAAACAAATCTTCAGTTAATCAATACGTATAACGTCATCATTAAGAGCCCTGCCATCTTAGACGAAGTCATTAAAGAAATGGGCCTGTCGATGACCTCTCAGGAACTGAATGACAAAATTACGGTATCCAGCGAGCAGGACTCCCAAGTGGTCAACATATCAGTCAAGGATGAAAATGCAGAAACAGCGGCTCATATTGCCAATACCATCGCATCTGTTTTTCAAGACAAAATTACATCCATTATGAATGTTGACAATGTCAGCATTCTGTCAAAAGCCGAGGTTTCAGAACATCCGTCCCCTGTATCGCCAAAGCCGCTTCTCAACATTGCCATCGCGTTTGCAGCGGGATTGGCGGGAAGCATCGGACTGGCCTTCCTGCTTGAGCATTTGGATAATACGATCAAATCGGAAGAGCAGCTCGAATCCTTGCTGGATATACCGGTTTTAGGCACGGTTTCCACCATTGCCAATGAGCCGAAAACAGCGAAGAGCTTGCATGGTATGCAATCTGAAAAAACGGGGAGTGGACATTTTGGCGTTTAGAAAAAGCAGGGGTTCTTGGATGCGCAGGAATGTCATTGCGATGACAGAGCCGAAATCCTTGAACTCTGAACAATATCGGACGATTCGTACGAATATAGAGTTTGCTTCAGTAGACCGCCAGATGAAATCAGTGATGATCACATCGGCCTGTCCCGGGGAGGGAAAGTCAACGACGGCTGCTAACCTGGCTGTCGTATTTGCCCAGCAGGGAAAAAAAGTGCTTCTGATTGATGCTGATTTGCGAAAACCAACAGTACATACGGCCTTCCACCTTGAAAATATGATTGGCTTAACATCCGTTTTATTAAAGAAAAGCTCACTGGAACAGGCTGTACAAGCTTCTAATGAAAAACATCTAGACGTGCTGACGAGCGGCCCGGTCCCGCCAAACCCGGCTGAGCTTCTTTCCTCAAAATGGATGAAAGAACTGACGGACGAAGCGTGTGCGGCATATGATATGGTCATTTTTGATACGCCGCCTATTCTTGCCGTAGCGGATGCACAAATTTTAGGCAACGTGGCAGACGGTTCTGTTCTGGTCATTTCAAGCGGGAAAACCGATAAGGAACAAGCTGCAAAAGCGAAAGAGGCACTTGAATCGTGCACAAGCAAGCTCCTTGGGGCGATTATGAACGGCAAAAAGCTTTCGAAGCATTCCGAGTACGGATATTACGGAAATAAGGAAAATTTCATACAAAAATAAATAACGTGCATCTTGCCCGTTATTTATTTTTGCGTAAAAAGGGGGCTAAGACATGATAGATATTCACTGTCACATTCTTCCGGCAATGGATGACGGGGCAGGTAATTCAGCCGAAAGCATAGAAATGGCAAAAGCCGCTGTTTGCCAGGGGATTCGGACTATCATTGCGACACCGCATCATAAGAACGGTGTGTATGAAAACGAACCAGCCGCAGTCAGAGAAGCGGCAGATCAGTTAAACAAACGTTTAATCAAAGAAGACATCCCTTTAACCGTGCTTCCGGGGCAAGAAATCAGAATATACGGCAATTTGGAACGGGACCTTGCGGAAAGGCAGCTGCTTTCGCTTAACGGTACGAAGTACATTCTGATTGAATTTCCGTTTGACCAGGTTCCCCGATATGCGGAGCAGCTGTTTTATGATTTGCAGCTGAAAGGATATATTCCGGTCATCGCCCATCCTGAACGCAACAGGGAAATTCGCGAGAATCCGTCCTTGCTGTATCATCTTGTAGAAAAAGGAGCAGCATCTCAGATAACTTCAGGAAGTCTTGCGGGGACTTTCGGCAGACAGCTGAAAGCATTTTCTCTCCGGCTGGCTGAAGCCAATTTGATCCATTTCGTAGCCTCAGATGCCCATAATGTGAAAACGAGAACTTTCCACACTCAAGAGGCCCTATGTGTGCTAGAGAAAGAATTCGGTCCGGAATTTCCTTATATGCTAACGGAAAACGCCGAGCTTCTCTTGCAGAATCAGACGATTATCAGACAGCCCGCACAGCCGGTCAAAAGAAAAAAATTATTTGGGCTTTTTTAAACAGCCGGTTCTCATTTCACCACATTCTTTTTGAGAGCGATATAATAGTATATTGTATGATTGAATCACATTTCAGAAATCTGTACAGGCTGTACCCGACAGGCTATGCGGGAGATCATCCGCATTCATGATAGGATGTTCTCATACGATAATACGGAAGCTGCAAAGCAGCAATTTAACTGTTGGAGGGAAACAATGAATATAACAGTCATCGGAACAGGCTATGTCGGTCTTGTGACAGGTGTTTCTCTTTCTGAGATTGGACATCATGTAACCTGCTTAGATATTGACGCTCACAAGATTGATGAAATGAGAAAGGGCATTTCCCCCATTTTTGAACCGGGTCTTGAAGAGCTGATGAGAAAAAATGCAGCTGATGGGCGGCTTAGCTTTGAAACGAGCTATGAGTCAGGCTTGGCACAGGCAGACATTATTTTTATAGCGGTCGGCACACCGCAGAAAAGCGACGGGCATGCCAACCTGGAGCATATTACAGATGCGGCCAAACGCATCGCCCGGCATATCAAACGGGATGCCATCGTGGTAACGAAAAGCACAGTGCCCGTCGGGACAAACGATTTGATTGAGGGGCTGATCTCTAAACATCTTGCGGAGCCTGTCAGCATATCTGTCGCATCCAATCCGGAATTTTTACGTGAAGGATCGGCGATTTATGACACGTTTCACGGTGACAGAATCGTGATCGGAACAGCAGATCAGACAACAGCCAAGACGCTTGAGGAGCTTTTCCGCCCATTTCAAATCCCGATTTACCAAACGGATATCAGAAGCGCCGAGATGATCAAATATGCCTCAAATGCATTTCTGGCCACTAAGATCAGTTTTATAAATGAAATTTCGAATATATGTGAAAAGGTCGGCGCCGATATTGAAGCAGTCGCGTACGGCATGGGACAGGATAAGCGGATCGGGAGCCAGTTCCTAAAAGCGGGCATAGGCTACGGCGGCTCTTGTTTCCCAAAGGACACAAACGCTCTCGTGCAAATTGCAGGAAATGTCGAGCATGATTTTGAACTGCTGAAATCGGTCATTAAAGTCAACAACAATCAGCAGGCGATGCTGGTGGATAAAGCGCTGAACAGGCTCGGCGGGGTCACGGGAAAAACGATTGCCCTTTTAGGGCTGTCATTTAAACCGAATACGGACGATATGAGGGAAGCGCCGTCGATTGTCATTGCAGACCGTCTCGCTGCGCTCGACGCCCGTATTAAAGCCTACGATCCCATTGCCGCAAGCCATGCGAAGCATGTTCTCCCGCAAGCTGTTGAATATATGGAGACGATCGAGGAAGCTGTCAAAGGCTCCGACGCCGTCATGATTTTAACCGACTGGGCTGACATTAAACAATTCCCGTTAGCAGCTTATCAGGATTTAATGGAGACGCCGCTCATTTTTGACGGCAGAAACTGCTACACATTGGATGAAGCCGCAGCTGCAGGGGTAGAGTATTATTCAGTGGGGCGGAAGGCGGTTGTTCCGTCTGGTGCAATTCAATAGATGTAATAGCAAAGACTGGTTGTGAACCAGTCTTTTTTTCGTCTATTGCGGGGGCTGAATTCATTTGCTACTATTTAACTATTGTTTGGAAAAGGATACAGAATTAGGTTCCTTAAACAAAAGGAAGAAAAGCATTCGAAGAAGCAATAGAAAAACTAGAAAACAAGATCTTCTAAATCAATTGGAGATGCCGGAAAAGGAGAGTTATCTGATGAATCATCTGCCTGAAAAAATGGGACCGTATCGAGACATGTTGGAGTAATCAGCAAAAGAATATGTGAAATTGAATCTCCGAAAAGGGGCAACAGGACGATATGACAGCAAAATTGCCGGTGATCCCTATTTCCCCAAGCATGAAACATACCCGACTGACGAAAATGGACGGCCGATGAAGCTTCTGGCGCAGATTAATTTCTCGCAAATTCCCCAACTTGCCAGCTTTCCTTCCGCGGGTATCCTGCAGTTTTATATTTCTGTGCATGATGACGTGTATGGGTTGAATTTTGACGATCAATGTGAACAAAAGAATTTCAGGGTGATTTATTTTGAAAATATCATAGAAAACGAAGAGGAGCTTGTTTCGGATTTTTCATTTATCGGCACAGACGAATGTGATTTTCCGATTTTATCAGAAGCAGCAGTCGAGCCTGTGAAATCTGCGGAATGGGTCCTGCCTACAGATTTTCAATTTGAGCAATATACGGGCATGGAAACAATGGAGTTCTTTGATCAGTTCGGCGAGGATGAAGAAGACATTTATAATGAACTGGCTGAAAACGGATTCGGCCATAAAATTGGCGGGTACGCATCTTTTACCCAGCATGACCCGCGGGAATATGCGTATAAAGAACATACCGTTCTCCTTTTGCAAATTGATTCAGACGATGATATCGATTCAATGTGGGGAGACGTTGGCATCGCTAATTTTTTCATCACACCTGACGATTTAAGGAAAAAAGACTTTTCAAACGTGCTGTACAACTGGGACTGCAGCTAATACAAGCTTTTGATCAACAGGGTCACACCTGATGCCAATAGGGTCAAAAGCGGAAATGAAATAAGCCACACAACAAAATCAGGCGTTGCCGAGTCAATGCAGAACATAAATATGACCAATAAGCTGAGCACCGTAAGAGGCATTGACCAAAGGCCGTGTTTATGAAATAACAATGCGCCTGCAACACCGAAAACAAAGAAGGACAGAAAAGGAAAGACAACAAAAAATAACATCATCGGACTGAAAAAACTCATCATCATCACCTTATATCATCTTACATTAATTACCAATAAATAGGAAGAGGCAGATCAACAGAATCTGTCTCTTTCAAGTGCCTTTTTAACTATGACTTTAGGAGTTTTCATTTTATAAAACGTTTTCATAAGCTGTATAACGAACGAAAACAAGCTCATATACCTACATTTCAAGAGCGTTATACGCCTAAATTAAGCCATTTACCCTATTTAAGCCGCCATCTGGCTATTTTAAAATATAATATATGGAAATAAAGTATGGAAAAGTCTATCTTCATCAGCCCCTCCATACGACTTTTTGAGTATTAAGAGGTGATTCAGATGGGTTATGAAAGTATGCTGGCGGATATCAAAAGTTCGCTCAACGGAAAAATTTCCGACGTGGAAGACAAGATCGAAAAGCTGAAAAAAGCAAAAAAGGACATAGACACACTGCAAGAAGAGGCTATCACTGAAATTAAAGAAATTGTGAAACCGGAATTGGGCAAGCACTGGACGGGAACAAAAGCGGATGATTTCGACAAAGGGAGAGAAGAGGCGAAATCGGAAGCATCCAAGATTGTGAATGATAAATATAACGAGTATATGGCGTCTATTAGTGGGAAAATTTTAGATCTTGAAATCCAAAAAGCCACTTATGCAGGAGAATTGGTGTTAGCAAATACCGCAGGCGATCTTCTTGCTAAGGGAGAAGATTTCGTGGAAGAAGCAGGAAAACATATAAGTAAACTGAAATGGTGGTGATCTTTTCTTATGTCAGAAATTAAGCTGAAGTACGACACAGTCATCAAAACATTAGAGTCTGTCAAAGACGCGCTTGCTGACGTATCAATCGGCGCCGCGGGCTCCAACGGAAAAAACAGCCTCGATTATACGAAAAAATATCATGAGCGTGAGGAGAACATCAAAACCATGCTCGGGGACTACAAAAAAGCGGTACAGAAAAATATTGAGGATACAAAGGATAACGTAGATTCACTCAAAGAGCAGGACGAGGCGATAGCGGTAAAATAGAACAGAAAGGGCAGTGCGATGAGCAAAGTATTTGAATCTAAATCTTTAATTGAAGAAGCGAAGAGCAGAAAAAAGCAATATGAGACGCTTGAAGAGCAGCTGAACACGCTGAAAAAAGCGTTTCAGGAAGTGGCGGATTTAGGCGATAATTTTAAAGGCAAAGGCGCGGACAATATTAAAGCGTTCTTTCAGGGGCAGGGGGAAATCGTTGACAGCTGGCTGACGCTTGTCTCTGCTCAAATTGCGTTTTTAAATGGCGTTTCAGGAGATATTAAAGATCAAGAACTGAATGATTCATATGTGGAAACTTCTTTTTTGGATCATGAGCTGCCCAATGGAGACCTGAAAGCCTCAGAGATAGTCTCCGCTCATAAAGAAGAAATCGATTCTATTTTGTCAGGCATCAGCGATATTATTGATCTCGACATGTACACGCTTGACGACTATGCAGATAAGATGGGCGATGCCCAAAAAATCAGGCGTGACACGATTACGGCAGTCGATCAGCTTGATGAATCCCTGACCACTGAATATCAAAATTTAGAATCTCTCGACAACGCAGTGCTCACCAAATATTCTGTTCTCATGCAGGCCACCAGCAATGGGAAGAGCGCATCCCCAATGTACTATGACAAAAAAGCCTTCCACAGCAATGAAGTCTACAAAAGCGTCATTGAAGTAGAAAAGCAAGGAACAACCTATATTGATGCAAAAGCCCAGCAAGCCGAAGCAAGACGGCTTCAGGAAAAGGCTGAAGAAGAAGCAAATAAACCATGGTACGAAAAAACATGGGATGGAGTTTGCAACTTTACTGGAGAAGTCACTGGCTATTATGATTATAAAAGAGCAACCGAAGGCGTTGATCCGGTTACCGGCGAAAAACTCTCCACCGCAGAACGAGTGACCGCAGGAGCTATGGCCGCTGCCGGATTCATACCGGTCGTCGGCTGGGCAGGCCGCGCCTTCAAAGGCGGAAAAGCCATCTACAAAACCGGAAAAGCGGCTATCGCGGCCGAACACGCTTTAGATGCCTACAAAACAGGCAAATCCTTAGACATTCTCAAAATGTCTGAAATGGGCGCATACGGCCTTGTTGCTTCAAACGGATTCTCAGAAGCCGTGACAGGAAGAGACATGTTTGGAAACAAAGTGTCTGAGGAGAAGCGGAAATCGGGCGCGCTGGAAGCGGCATTAAGCCTCGTTGGAGCCGGTGCATTGGCGAAACACATTGATAAAGGCATCCCGCTTGCAACCCATTCAAAAGTCCAAAAAGCAAACAAAACACTAGAGAAAGTAAAACAATTCAAAGTCCCAACAAACGTCCGCGTGTACGCAGAACGCCCAGTAACTCCGGAGGGCTTTACATTCGGAATCCCGACAGTACGTGTCGATGTGGAAAAGACGGCTGTTAAGGATCTTGGGATTGTGAAGATGGTTAGTAGTGGTAAAGGTATTAAGGGTACGGGTAAACGAAATAACATTGATATTGGAAAAGCTGATCTAGATGCACTGAGAAAGAAATGGAATGTTCCAGAAACTGAAACAATTGCAGTTGGAAAGACAGATATAAAAGGGTTAGAAGATTTGACTTTTAAAGGAGGTTCGCCGAAAGTCAGAAAAGAAGCTGGATTACCTGATTTAGATGAAATAATGCCTGACAGGAATATTAAAGCTCCAGGTAATAACCCATTGTTCACTAGGCATGCAGAAGAAGGAGTTCTGAATGAATTTGATTCAGCAGTAATAAAGGCAGATATAAAACCAGAAGATGTAACGGGAACATTAAGACTTCATCAATCGAATCCTTCCGGTGTATGTAGAAAGTGTTATCAGGGATTGGCAAACGATAAAGTTCCGCCTGGTGTATTAAAACAATTAAGTTTAAAATATCCCAATCTGAAAATTGAAGTAACATCGGAAATGGATGAAAGTATAAAAGTAACTGGTAGGCTTAATCTAATGATTAAAAATGGAAAGTATATTGAATAGTTGGAGGTTAATTATGGCTAATACAAATTTCAGTAGTTTAACAGAAGACGGTAAAGTAGTATTTTTCCTTGGACTTTCAGAAAAAGTTTTGACGGTATTTTCTCAAAAGGAAGATCAAGTTTTAGCTCAGAAAGTTATATATAAATGTTGGGATTGGCTAAAAGAAAAAGAAAATATAGGGGATATTCTTTATGAATCACTAGATAATGAAGAAAATGGGATAACATTACTTCAAGAGATGTCAGTTAATGAAACAGATGTAACAGCTTGGAACTGTATTATAGATGCAGTTGCTTATACTAGTAGAAAAGCATATGAAAGAGAAGGCGTCAAATATTATCCTGAACCAATTGCTTTAGTTGATGATACATTAGTAGACCATTTTATGGATTGTTTTACAAAATGCATAGATAATGCAGATAGTTATATTAGAAAAATGAATATTTTATTGGATAGATACAAGAATGGGAACATTGCGAGTGATCTACGGACAGAGGTTTTAAGGGAACTTCAAATACAAAACTAATTATTTACTCAATTGAAAAGGATGTTTGCAGTTAATAGTTGCAGGAATTCCTAATGCATAGAAAAAAGCACTTGATTTCCTTTTAGGCAACAAGTGCTTTTGTTTTTTACAAAGTACTTATGCTTGAAAAATTAAAAATGTTTACTTGAAATAGATAATTCGTAATGGCTGTGCCTCGTGAAATCGGTGGCGAAGTCACTGGTTATTATGATTTAAAAAAACCGAAGGCGTTGACCGGTTACCGGAGAAAAAACTCTCCACCGCAGAACGTGTGACCGCAGGAGCTATGGCCGCAGCTGGATTCATGCCGGTCGTCGGCTGGGCAGGGCCGTGCTTTCAAAGGCGGAAAAGCCATCTGCAAAACTAGAAAAGCGGTTAGAAGAGGAAAACGGGTGCGTTGGAAGCAGTGTTAAGCCTGGTTGGAGCCGGTGCATTGGCGAAACATATAGATAAAGGCATACCGCTTGCTAAATCGCCACAAGTAGCAAAAGTTGAAAAAGGGAGAAAGATTCTAGATCAAGTAAAAGAATTCAAAGTGCCGACGAATGTGAAAATTCGTGTCCACAAGACTGTCACACCGGATGGGACAACTTTCCCAATTGTTCACGCTGATGTGAAAACGAAAGCTGTGAAAGATCTTGGGGTTGTGAAGATGGTGGGTAGAGGTAGCAGTGGAAGCACTACCACAAGATTAATTCCAGGGACCCCAGGAAAGGTTACAGGGGGGAGTTCAACTAAATTAGGTAAAAATATGTTTGAGCAAATGGGACTTCCACGTTCAACAAAACGTACTCCATATCAGGCTCAACATATTATCCCGAAGGAGTTTCGAAGTCATCCTGTTTTGAAGAAGTTAGGAATGGATATGGATGATGCGTCAAATGGCTTTTTCTTAAGGGTCCCGGATGATGATATAAGTGCTACTTCACGGCATAAGGGATATCATTCAGTTTATAGTAGTTTTGTGAGAAAAAAATTAGATGAGATTAATGTTAACCAAAGTGTAGACGTCATTGAAAAACAGGTATATGATTTACAACAAAAATTAAGAGAATTACAAGAAAAAGGGTTGCCTCTTTATATGAGGGATGATTATTTAGAAACAGAATTAAAGAAAATAAAGGAGAAAGGATTAGAAGCATATAAACTAGAAAGGAAAGAAGATAGCGCCTCAAGAAAACCCGTTTGGAAAAGAGGCGGTGGAGCAACAGTTGATCTTTGGGAAAGGTGGTATAACAAGTAATGAATTTTGGAAAATATCATAATCTGGTGGAAGAGGTAATTGAATTTTCAAAAACCTTCAAGCCTATAAATTCAGTTAATGTATCTAATTTTACTCAAATAATTAATGACCAAGAAAAGGCTGAATACTTGGCTTATGAAGAAGTATATGGAGAAGATGAGTATACATGGAAAGATATAAGGGAAATTGAAATGAGTGAAGTATGGGAGCGGTTTTACGAATTAGAAGATAATCAAAAGCCGGAAAATATAGACGCATTATTAGATATTTTTTCTGAGAGCATCAGACATGCTTCTACTGAATTCAAGACTTTTTTTGAGGATATAGTAGCTGACCTAAACAATTGTGCTATTAATAGAGCAATTAATGGTAATACAAATAATTTTTTTGAAAAGGTTTTTGAAATTTATAAAGCGGGTTATTTCCCGTGTGGTTGGAATGGCGATTATCCTAACGGGAATTTTATCGTTTTTAATAAAGGTTAAGAGAGGTTTTCAAGAAACGTCAGTCTATGGACACCAAGGGCTGGCGTTTTTGTTTCTCATTGTATACAGCTTTCAATAGGAGGTTAACGTTAGAAGTGCCTTGTTTACTGATATATTAGAATAGTTTAAATTTCTTTCTAGGTTGTCAATTGGCAGATTTTTTAGAATAATGAAGGAGAAGCGGGATGGAAAGAGATCATATTTCTCAACTGCAGCCATTAAAAATCTGTAATGGCTGGTCTGTAGTTCTGAACAATTTATGTTCAGAAAAAAGAATGCAAGAAAAATGTGAATTACTAATACTACAAAATGAAAAACGTAATGCTGTTATGAAGGCAGTATATGAAAATAATCAATACCATATCAAAGTAGCTGGCTTAAAAATAGATAAGATTTATGAAGATGAGTCTTTTGATGAAATAGAACAATTATTAGAAGAGTTAGAATATCAAATCTGGAGTGTGGGAAGCGGGGTTTTAGAGGGTTTGCAGCCACTAAGCCAACAGATTCCCAATTTTTTAAGGCTAAAGATACCGGCTGGTTGGACTGTTGATTACATTACATTAAAGGATACTGATCCTAAGAAGCTAGAGGCAAATGATGATGCTTGGTTATTTGACTTTAATCAAGATCTCCTGCAGATTTCTCATAAGACAAAAAATTTGCTGCTTGACGTAGGGTGGTACCCAGAAGGGGATCCAACCGGAAGCTATGGGATTGAATTGATAAAAAACGAAGATTGGGAAAATCCTTTAGAGGATATTATGTGTACTGAACTTAAAGAATTAATTAAACAATTGGATTATATTTTTATGAAAGAAATGAAAAATGAATATTAATAAAAAAGCAGATTATACTATCTGCTTTTTTCAATGATATAATTTGGTGTCATTGCTAGAATCGACATGCAGGACAATTGAGCGCGAAGAGAGGGAAACAAGTAAAATGGAAATACATCAAATTCACGATTTTCATCTAAAAGATGAATCGGATATTGTTCAAACACAACAATCCCTTAAAAATCGTATCAACCTATCCCCCACGATCCATCCAGACTCCATCAAAACCTGCGCAGGCGTCGACCTTGCCTATTGGGAACAGGACGGAGAACCGTATGGAGTGTGCAGTATCATCGTCATTGACGCTGATACAAAAGAAGTTATTGAAAAAGTGCACAGCATGGGGAAAATCAGCGTGCCGTATGTGTCTGGTTTCCTTGCGTTTCGCGAGCTGCCGCTAATCATCGAGGCGGCCAAAAAGCTGGAGACGGAACCGGATGTGTTTTTGTTTGATGGCAACGGGTATCTGCATTACAACCATATGGGCGTTGCCACCCATGCGGCTTTTTTTCTGGGTAAGCCGACAATTGGGATTGCGAAAACCTATCTCAAAATCAAAGGCTGTGATTTCATAATGCCTGAAAATGAAGTCGGTTCATACACAGATATTATCATTGGCGGTGAGGTATATGGCCGGGCGCTGCGGACGCGGCGGGACGTGAAGCCTATTTTCTTGTCTTGCGGACATAACATTGATTTAGAAAGCAGCTATCAAATCACGATGAGCATGATCAGTCATGAAAGCAGACTGCCGATCCCTGTCCGCCTTGCTGACCTTGAAACACATGTCTTGCGAACGTTTTATCAGAAAAACACAGGTAACACTTGCAGGCCCGGAGCTGCAAGTTTTTAATTAATTCCTATATATAGGCAGCCTTCGGCTTAAACATCGATTCGCCTCATGCTGTCAATCTGGGAGAATGAGAGAAACCCTATATTGCAGGGCCAAAATAAAAAAGCACCTTTAGAGGTGCTTTTTTCTATAAATGAGGGATCACAAGCCCCCCATACAAAAACGCCGCGATAATCAGGAATGCGGGATGCATCTTGAACTTTGTCATGGCGAGGAGGGAAATTCCCGCAATCACGATCGATTGAACCCAGCCAATCGCCTGGATGCCGTCTGCGCCGATTTGCCAGGTAAGAATGAGCATCATGACCGCGATGACAGGCTGCACGGACAGCGTCATGCCCTTGATAACAGGAGATTGGCGGAAGCGCTGGATGATGCGCAGCAGGACGATCAATGCGAGCGCCGACGGTACAACGGTTGCGATCAGGGCAATCAGGAAGCCGGGCCACCCGCCTGCGCTGTAGCCGACATATGCGGCGATTTTGGTGGCGATCGGGCCCGGCAATGCGTTCGCAAGTGCGAGCATGTTTGAGAATTGGTCGTTTGACAGCCAGCCGTATCTGTTTACGACTTCTTCAAACATCAGCGGGATAGACGCGGGGCCGCCGCCGTATCCGAGTACGTTTGCAATAAAAAATGCCATAAATAAATACATCATGATCATGAGGCCGACATTCCTTTATCTTTTGAATGTTTATTTGTGATTTTGTCTTTCAGTTTAAAATGAAACGCCCCGTACGCTAAGAAAATGATAATGACAAGACCTGGATTGATCTGTAAAGTTTGCAGTCCGATAAAAGCGATGATGAAAAACAGGATGCCAGTGACCCAGCCGAAACCTTTAAGCGTTTTTTGACCAAACTCGTACGCCATGATGCCGAGCATTACCGCAATCACCGGGGTGACGGCACCTATCATGCCTGCAACAACTGCTGAATGGCTTAGCACGTTTACAGCTGCAAACAATCCTACCATCGCAAGGCATGTAGGCAGAATATGAGCGAGGGTTGCCACGATTGCGCCCAACGTGCCTTTTAGTTTGAACCCAAGGTACGCGGCCATTTTTGTGGCTATCGGTCCGGGAAGCGCATTGGCGATCGCTAATATTTCTCCGAATTCATCATCATCAATCCATTTATATTTATTCACCGCTTCATGGCGAATCAGCGGAATCACGGAAGGTCCGCCCCCAAACCCTAATATTCCTGTGCGCACCATTGCGGCCGTCATATCCCGATATGGATGGTTTTTCATTTGTTTCTCTCCTTTACAGCTTCATGCCCATACGGCTTTTGTAGCGTTTGATGAGCATCTGGCAATCAACGCTGACGACGCCTCGCAGCGGATACAGCCGTTTTGTTAAAAACTCTTCCATTTCCTGATCGTTGGCAAAGATCCCATGCATATGCAGCTTGCTCGGGCCTGTCATGTGATATAGGCTGGTGACCGCAGGCTCTTTTTCAAGCTTAAGTGCCACCTCTTCTAAAAATTGCGGCTCGACCTCGACATTAAAAAACACGGATACATGGATGCCGATTTTAGCGGGATTGATGACTGCGGTGAATTTTTCAATCACACCGGCTTCGATTAATTGGTTTATTCGAGCCTGGACAGCGACCCGTGATAAATCGACTCTTTTGCCAAGATCCGTATAAGATATCCTGCCTTCCTCGTGTAAAATGGTGAGAATTTGTTTGTCGATCTCATCAAGAACAAGGTTGGGAATTTGATATTCCTCACTCAATTGTTCCACCTGCTTTCGTAGCCTTTTAGACATCATTTTATCACAAAAAGTTACGTTTTGAATGAAAAAGTTTTCATTTGTTTTCAAAATGAATAGAAATAAACCTTGTTGTTTGCGAAAAGGAGAAAGTTCGTCAGTTTTTCTGCCGGATCAGTAGATGCAATACATCAGGCTCCCTATACTGAAGAAAATCTCTTAAAAAGGGGACTTGTGATGAACAAATCTGTCATCGGTACAAAGCAAATGGTTGTCAGTCCGCATTATCTCGCTTCTCAAGCCGGCAATCGCATACTGGACAAGGGAGGAAACGCGTTTGACGCCGCTGTTGCGGTAAGTGCTTGTCTGGCTGTTGTGTATCCGCATATGACGGGGCTTGGCGGGGATTCCTTTTGGCTGACCTTTCACCAGGAAACAAAGGCAGTAAAAGTCTACAATGGCAGCGGCCGTTCAGGTAAAAATATAACGAGAGATGTATATAAGGGAAAAAGCGCGATTCCGCTCAGGGGAATCGACAGTGCCATTACCGTGCCGGGGATGGTTGACAGCTGGGATGCGGTACTGAAGGAGTACGGGCGTATGTCTCTTGCGGATGTATTGGAGCCCGCACGCGATTATGCCCAAAATGGGTTTCCAGTATCAGCCGATCAGTGCCGTCACACGGAAACGAATCTTGAACTGCTGGCCTCCATACCCTACACGGCCGACATTTTCACAAGAAGCGGAAAAGCGCCTATCCCGGGAGAGCGGTTTGTGCAAAAAGAGCTTGCAGACAGTCTGAACATGATTGCCGAAAAAGGGAGAAGCGCATTTTATGAAGGAGATATCGCTCAGCGGATTGTTTCGTATTTGCAGCATAACGGCAGCTACATGACACTCGATGACTTTAAAGCGCACCGGGGTGAGTGGGCGGAGCCTATATCAAGTGATTATCGAGGGTATAGTGTGTACCAGGCGCCGCCGAATTCTCAGGGGTTTACCGGTTTATTAACACTGAACATTTTGGAAAACTATGATTTTCACCATATCGAGCACGGTTCATTTGAATACTATTATGTGCTTGTGGAGGCGTTGAAAAAGAGTTTCGCAGACCGGAATGCTTTCCTGACTGACCCGGCATTTGCTTACATTCCGCTTGAAAGGCTTTTGGACAAAAATTATGCAAAACAATTGGCGGAAGAAATCGGCTATCTGGCAGAACCGGCAGAAAGCAGGCCGGTGGGAAGCGATACGGCATATGCGGCTGTAATCGATGCGGAAGGCAACGCAGTGTCATTCATTCAAAGCCTGTACTTTGAATTTGGCTCGGCAGTCACTGCTGGTGATACAGGGATATTACTGCAAAACCGCGGGTCATTTTTCTCTTTGGATCAAGAACATGTCAATACGCTTGAACCGAGAAAACGCAGCTTCCATACGCTTATGCCGGCTATGGCCTGCAAGGACGGAAAACCGGTCATTTTGTACGGCACGCAAGGCGGCGAGGGCCAGCCGCAGACCCAGACGGCCATTATTACCCGAATGCTGGATTACGGAATGAATCCACAGCAGGCAATCAGCGAACCGCGCTGGGTATGGGGAAGAACGTGGGGAGAGGATTATGAAGGTCTTAGAGTCGAGGGCAGATTCACAGAGGACACAATCCAAAAGCTGAAAGACAGCGGCCATCTCGTGGAGGTTGTCGGTGATTATGATCCGCTGATGGGACACGCAGCAGCGATCAAAGTGGATGAGGAAGGCTTTCTCCAAGGCGGAGCCGATCCTCGGGGAGATGGGGCAGCTGTTGGGATTTGAGATATTAGAACAAAATACAAATATAAATAAAAATGACTAGAGAAAGGACAGTGCTAAATAAGTAGTGTAAATATTGTTTTTCTTTACGCTCATATGTCCATTCCATAAATGTACGTAAACAATTTAACAGAAATAGAAAGAGAAAAAGCATAATCTCTGGAGGAAACCGTAAAAGAGAAAAACCTAATAAAATAAGCAAGACGATTTCCAGCAATCCTTGTGTGCTATTTACAGGTTTGTACCACCAAGGCAATTTAGGGATGCCTAGTTTTTTTCGAGCATAAATATAAAAAACAGTATTGATAAAAGCGCCGATAAGTATCACAATCAAAAAATGAGTGCCTGTCATATAAATCCCTCCTAATCTACCTGTATATACGGTGGACAGAGGAAAAATGTTTCATAAAAGAACACCCGGAGCACGCTCTGGGTGTTCCTTTTTTATGTTATTTTTTTCAGTGTTGTACAGACAATATTTTGTAATCATAAGGTCTTTTTGACTAGTTTCTTCTATTTAAATAGTCCTTTTATTCAGCTGGGACGAATCAGCGTAAATTCTTCGCCAAGCTTCGCGTAGTGATTTCCCGCCAATCTTGAGGCCGGCTTTAATTCATCTGTCAAAACATACCCTTTATCTGCATCATACACCTTTGCATCGAGGTGGAAGCAGAGAACTCTGCCGATGAGCAGGTCTGCTGTAGTCACACCTTGATCATTATCGAACGTGATATGCCGCTCTAATGTGCATTCAAAGCGAATGCGTGCTTCTTTAATCCCGGGGACCGAAACAGCTTTGCTTTCGACAGGATGAAGCGAGGTGCGTGAAAGTTCGCTTTCGTCGGGGCTTAAGCTTGCCGCCGTTTCATTGATGTCTTCAATGATGGCCTCATCACTGACATGAACAACGAATTCTCCGTTCTCTACTGCGTTTCGGGCTGTATCTTTTTGGCGTCCTTCCGTCCGGTTAACAGAAATACTGAGAAGCGGAGGGTCTGAGCTGACAACGTTATAAAAACTGAAAGGCGCGGCATTTACCGCTCCGCTTGAAGAAAGTGTGGTCACAAATGCAATGGGGCGGGGGATGACGGCACCTGATAATAACTTGTATGTGTCTTTGGCGCTAAGCTGATCCGCTTCAAATATGTACATGGCAACAACCGCCTTTATCGTTAGGATATTTTGATTATAACGAAATGGTTTCAAGGAAACCAAATGATGCGGGTTGCATATGTTATGTCATGACATATATCTAATACAGGGGAAATGTAAAAATAGGCTTCCGTACGTTAGCCGGCAGCCTATTGAAAAATGAAACTTAGCTTATTTGTATTTCTTTTTGACTACCCAGCAATTGCCGTCTTTCCAGAATTCTTTTTTGCTGTGATAATCATCGTGTTTCTTGTAGTGATGTGAGCTTTTGTGTTTGTCGTAGTATCTCTTAGGTGAACGGTATGACTTTTTGTGCGTGCGGTATGATTTTTTGTGTGTGCGATGTGATTTTTTGTGCGTCCGGAACGATTTACTGAAAGAACGGTACGATTTTTTGTGTGAACGGTATGACTTTTTGCTAGAGCTGTATGATTTTTTCTTGGAACGGTACGATTTGTTTTTGCTGCGGTGTACGCTGTAAGAACGATACGATTTTTTGCTGCGGTATTTACTGAATGAACGATACGATTTTTTGAAGCTGCGAGACTTTCTGAAAGAACGGTATGATTTTTTGAAACTGCGTGATTTCTTGGAATAGCTCTTATAGCTGCTTGACTTGGAGCGGTATGATTTTTTGAAGCTGCGAGATTTTTTGTGAGAGCGGTACGACTTTTTATGGCTGCGCTTTTTTCCGTGAGGCTCTTGGTATAAATAATCTTTCAAACCTTCTTTTTTTGCGGATTTCACCGCTTTTTTGATGTCAGAATGGGAATAGTGGCCCAATTCGAACTCCTCCTTCTACAAAATGTGTTAAGGATGAATATCCTTATTACCCACATAGTACGCACGGTTTGAAAAAGTGTATAAGTGTTCCGCTGAGATCTCACAAAAATAAAAGCCTAAAATTTGTAAGGGGGATTACGGATGAAGAACCAATCCAATTTGCCGCTTTATCAGCTGTTTGTTCATCCAAAAGATTTACGGGAATTGAAAAAGGATATTTGGGACGATGAACCGGTTCCGGCAGTGCTGAAAGTGAATCAGAAAAGGCTTGATATTGATATCGCTTATCGGGGTTCACATATCAGAGACTTCAAAAAGAAGTCGTACCATGTTTCCTTCTATCAGCCGAAAACATTCCGGGGTGCACGGGAGATTCACTTAAATGCGGAGTATAAAGACCCTTCTATGATGAGGAACAAATTGTCTTTGGATTTTTTCTCAGAGCTTGGAACACTGTCTCCAAAGGCAGAGTTTGTGTTTTTAAAGGTGAATGGGAAAAACGAAGGGGTATATCTTGAACTTGAATCCGTCGATGAGTTTTATTTAGCGAAGAGGAAGCTGGCGGACGGGGCGATTTTTTACGCGGTTGATGATGATGCGAATTTCTCTCTGATGAGCGATTTGCAAAGGGAAACGAAGACGTCCCTTGAGCATGGATATGAAAAGAAAACAGGGACTGAGGAAGACGATTTTTATTTACAGGATATGATCTTTAAAATTAATACGGTCCCTAAAGCCCAATTTAAATCAGAAGTGACAAAGCATGTTGATATCGATAAGTATTTGCGCTGGCTCGCCGGCATTGTATTCACCTCAAACTATGACGGGTTTGTCCACAACTACGCGCTGTACAGAAGCAGTGAAACCGGATTATTTGAGGTGATTCCTTGGGATTATGATGCGACCTGGGGCAGGGATATCCATGGAGAGCGGATGGCTGCCGATTATGTAAGAATTCAAGGATTTAATACATTAACCGCCCGAATTTTGGATGAACCCGATTTTCGCAGGTCCTACAAACATCTGTTAGAAAATACGCTCCAATCTCTTTTTACGATAGAATATATGAAACCGAAAATTATGACGATGTATGAACAAATTAGACCATTTGTCCTGATGGACCCATATAAAAAGAATGATATTGAGCGTTTTGACCGTGAGCCGGATGTGATATGTGAATATATTGTAAATAGAGCTGATTATCTTAAAAGCGAGCTTGATCTTTTATCCTGACGATGAACGGGCGGATTATTTCCGTTCGTTTAATGATTTGCATATATCCACAAATTGTCCCAATACAGGGTTTTGGCTGTCTTTTCTATATGCGATGATCCATTCTGCTTTGAGCTGAAAATGGTCAACGCTTCGATACGTAACATCAAGATTAAACAGCCGTCTGGCCGAGGATGGGACAATGGTAATGCCGATGCCCGCTGTCACCAGCCCGATCACCATTTGATATTCTGTCGCTTCCTGAACGACATTCGGCTTAAAACCTGCCTTTTCACAGAGCTGAATAAAGTCGGTATATAACGTAGGCCACGCTTCTTTGGAAAGGGTGATGATCGGTTCGTTTTCCAAATCTGTGATGTCGATTGATTCTTTCAATGCAAGCGGATGCTGTTTTGGCAATGCAAGGATGCATGGGCTGCTCTGGGTTGTCTCAATTTGCAGCTCGGGATGCTCTAACGGCGGATGGAGAATGCCGATATCGATATTTCCCTTAAGCAACTCCTCCTGCTGCCGGTAAGAAGCGATTTCTTTCAGTTCAATTTTCACAGAAGGGAACTTTTTGCGGTATTCCCGGATAATCGGCGGCAGAAATTCATATGTAGCCGATCCGACAAAACCAATGACAAGATGGCCGTGTTCGCCGCGGGCTGTCCGCTGTGCAAGTTCAATTCCTTGTTCAATCTGCATCAAAGCTGACCGGCAGTGATTTAAAAAGATTTCGCCGGCTGCGGATAGCTCCACAAATCGTTTTGTCCTCTTTAGAAGCGTCACCCCGACTTCTTCTTCCAGCTGTTTGATCTGCTGGCTGAGAGGAGGCTGTGTCATATTCAGCCGCCGCGCAGCTTTTCCGAAATGAAGCTCTTCGGCTACTGCGATAAAGTATTGAAGATGGCGAAGCTCCATCAATATGCATTCCTTTCCATAGGTTAATAATTCGTAATACATATTAATCATAAGGCGAATCGATATTGGAGGTCAATTTCCAAAGAGTGTATAGTGAAACGTATCACAAGATATATTTAAAATTTAATGTTTAAAATGCATAATAAGGAGTGAGGGTGTTGACAAAAGCAACAAAAGAACAAAAATCCCTTGTGAAAAACAGAGGGGCGGAGCTTGTTGTTGATTGCTTAGTGGAGCAAGGTGTCACACATGTATTTGGCATTCCAGGTGCAAAAATTGATGCGGTATTTGACGCTTTACAAGATAGAGGGCCAGAAATTATCGTTGCCCGGCATGAACAAAATGCAGCATTTATGGCGCAAGCAGTCGGCCGTTTAACTGGAAAACCGGGAGTCGTGTTAGTCACATCAGGACCGGGTGCTTCTAACTTGGCAACAGGATTGCTGACAGCAAACACTGAAGGTGACCCTGTCGTTGCGCTTGCTGGGAATGTGATTCGTGCAGATCGTTTAAAACGGACACATCAATCTTTGGATAATGCGGCACTATTTCAGCCGATTACAAAATACAGTGTAGAGGTTCAAGATGTAAAAAATATACCGGAAGCTGTTACAAATGCATTTAGGATAGCGTCAGCAGGTCAGGCTGGGGCCGCTTTTGTGAGCTTTCCGCAGGATGTTGTGAATGAAGTCACAAATACAAAAAGCGTGCGGGCTGTCGCGGCACCAAAGCTAGGTCCTGCACCAGACGATGCCATCAGTGCGGCCATTGCGAAAATCCAAACAGCGAAACTTCCTGTTGTTTTAGTCGGCATGAAGGGCGGAAGACCGGAAGCGATTAAAGCTGTTCGCAAACTTTTGAAAAAGGTTCAGCTTCCATTTGTCGAAACCTATCAAGCTGCAGGTACGCTTACGAGAGATTTAGAGGACCAGTATTTTGGCCGTATCGGTTTGTTCCGCAACCAGCCTGGCGATTTACTGCTTGAGCAGGCAGATGTTGTTCTGACAATCGGCTATGATCCAATTGAATATGATCCGAAATTCTGGAATGTAAATGGGGACCGGACGATCATCCATCTAGATGAAATTTTGGCAGATATCGACCATGCTTACCAGCCGGAACTTGAATTAATCGGTGATATTCCATCTACGGTCAATCAAATCGAACACGATGCTGTTAAGGTGGACCTTGCTGAACGTGAGCAGCATATTCTTTCTGATTTAAAACAATATATGCATGAGGGTGAGCAGGTGCCTGCAGATTGGAAATCAGACAGAGTGCATCCCCTTGAAATCGTAAAAGAATTGCGAAACGCAGTCGATGATCATGTTACAGTGACTTGCGATATCGGTTCCCATGCAATTTGGATGTCACGGTATTTCCGCAGCTACGAACCGTTAACACTAATGATCAGTAACGGTATGCAAACACTCGGCGTTGCGCTTCCGTGGGCAATCGGTGCTTCATTGGTAAAACCGGGAGAAAAAGTGGTATCCGTCTCTGGTGACGGCGGTTTCTTATTCTCAGCAATGGAACTAGAGACAGCGGTACGCTTAAAAGCGCCAATTGTACACATTGTATGGAACGACAGCACATATGACATGGTTGCATTCCAGCAATTGAAAAAATATAATCGTACATCTGCAGTTGATTTCGGTAATATTGATATCGTGAAATATGCGGAAAGCTTCGGAGCAACTGGCTTGCGCGTAGAATCACCAGACCAGCTGGCAGATGTTCTGCGTCAAGGCATGAACGCTGAGGGTCCTGTCATCATTGATGTCCCGGTTGACTACAGTGATAACATTACTTTAGCAAGTGACAAGCTTCCGAAAGAATTCGGAGAACGGATGAAAACAAAAGCTCTCTAGCACTCTGCGCATCACGTCACTGTTTTATGAACAGCACTAAACAAAAGGAGTGAAGGGAATTATGAAACGCGAAAGCAATATTCAAGTGCTCAGCCGCGGCCAAAAAGACCAGCCTGTGAGCCAGATTTATCAAGTATCAACAATGACTTCTCTATTAGACGGAGTATATGACGGAGACTTTGAACTGTCAGAGATTCCGAAATACGGAGACTTCGGTATTGGAACCTTTAACAAGCTTGACGGAGAGCTGATTGGGTTTGACGGTGAATTTTACCGTCTCCGTTCGGACGGAACTGCGACACCGGTCCAAAACGGGGACCGTTCTCCGTTCTGCTCATTTACGTTCTTTACACCGGACATGACGCATAAAATCGATGCGGCAATGACACGTGAAGAATTTGAAAAAGAGATCAACAGCATTCTGCCAAGCAAAAACTTATTTTATGCGATCCGCATTGACGGATTGTTTAAAAAAGTGCAGACAAGAACGGTAGAACTCCAAGAAAAACCTTACGTGCCGATGGTTGAAGCGGTCAAAACGCAGCCGATTTTCAACTTCGACAACGTGAGAGGAACGATCGTAGGTTTTCTGACGCCAGCTTATGCAAACGGAATCGCCGTTTCCGGCTATCACCTGCACTTCATTGACGAAGGACGCAATTCAGGCGGACACGTTTTTGACTATGTGCTTGAGGATTGCACGGTTTCGATTTCTCAAAAAATGAACATGAATCTCAGACTTCCGAATACAGCGGATTTCTTTAATGCAAATCTGGATAATCCTGATTTTGCTAAAGATATTGAAACAACTGAAGGAAGCCCTGAATAAAAGAAAAAAGAAAGCCTCTTGTACGCAGGGCTTTCTTTTTATTTGGCTCTATTCCTGATTTTAGATAAAATGATGTCAAAACGGTAAAGGTGTGGTCTGATGAAAATATTGGTTCTGGCAGTTCATCCACATATGGAAACCTCAGTCGTTAATAAGGCATGGACAGAGGAATTGAGTAAACATGACAATATCACAGTACGGGAGCTTTATAAGGAATACCCGGATGAAGCGATAGATGTTGGGAAGGAGCAGCAGCTGTGCGAGGAATACGACCGGATTGTCTTCCAATTCCCGCTTTACTGGTACAGCTCTCCGCCGCTCTTAAAAAAATGGCAGGATCTTGTGCTGACTTACGGCTGGGCCTTTGGTTCAGAAGGAAACGCCTTGCATGGCAAGGAGTTGATGCTGGCTGTCTCAACAGGAAGCGAAGCGGAAAAATATCAAGCGGGCGGAGCAAATCATTATTCGATCAGTGAGCTTTTGAAACCATTTCAGGCCACGAGTAATCTGATCGGCATGAAGTACCTGCCTCCATATGTCTTCTATGGCGTGAATTATGCAACTGCAGAGGATATATCACTTAGTGCAAAGCGGTTAGCCGAGTACATTCAGCAGCCTTTTGCTTAAAAAGAAACGCCCTGTCCGGCATGCGGCAGGGCATTTTCTTAATTTAAAAATCAGGCAGCTCAGAAAGATTGTTTTCTTTTATGCCGTCCGGTTCACTCCGCAATATGTCACGCCCGTATTTATGGAAGACATCAACATGAGCGAGGTTTCCTGCTTTTGCTTCTGACAGCGCAGTGGGATAGTCGAGCTCTCTACCTGTGTTCGTTTTCACGGCGATAATATTATCTTCCTCATTTCTTCTGACCGCAATAATTTCTTCTTTTCCAGATGGAGCAGCTTGCTGATCGGCTGTTTGCCGAGCTCTATACGATTCATATGCTGATTCAAATTGATCCATATTTACACCTCCATTTTTTAACGTGAACAAAAATGGTGATGTTCATGTATGGTTTCGCACGGCATACGACAATATTTCCTGAGAAATATCGTGGGAATGTGACAAATCAATCCATAATCAAAGGGATTCCGCAAAACACGGAATCCCTTTAAGTTATTTTGTCATTTGCAAGTCTTTTGTTTTCATATAGCCTGTCGAACCGCCGTAATCAACGAATACCCAATCAAAATCAAAACCGCCTTTTTTCGTTTTACTCCAGCCTAAAAAAGAAACGCTTGTGTCTGCCGGTAAAGTCTTGATGTTTTTTCCTTCAGCGGAAGTATATACTTTCGTTGATGTTTTGGTTTTTACTGTTGTCGCTTCTTTTACAATGTAATGAGTAGAGACAAAACCTGTTTTGCCGTTTTTATAATGAACCTTTGCCCAGTCAGCGTTTGCGAAGGAAATTAGCTTTAAGCTGTCGCCCAAATGCAGCGTGTCGGCTTTATGACTTGATGCGGAAGCCTTCGTTCTGACATTTAGAGCCTCTGCTGATACCAAATAAGAATCAATCGGATAGCTGTATAAATCATCAATGCTTACACTTGTTTCTGGCTGTTGTGCATGGAGTGTGCTTGCAGTCCCTGCAGAAGCCGCAGTCATTCCAGCTGCAAGTGCTAAAGTTGATAATACTTTTGTTGTTTTGTTCATTTCGTTCCTCTCCTCACGTAAGAGAAATAATTCATTCTATATCCCTATTCACGTTTTAGAAGATCCCTAAACATAAAAAGGATCAGATGAAAATCTGACCCATGGCATTTATTTTTTCGTTTCTAGTTTGAGAGGTGCGGATATTGATTTTTTCACTTTTTTTCCGTGCAAAATATCATCTGCTGCTTCTGTAGCCAGTTTACCGATCAATTCAGGCTGCTGAGCGACGGTGGCCGATAGCTTTCCGTCTTTAATGGAAGCGAGCGCATCTTTATTGCCATCAAAGCCGACCACTAAAATATCTTTTCCTGAGCTGTTAATTGCCTCAAGAGCACCGAGCGCCATTTCATCATTGTGAGCAAAAACAGCTTGGATATCCGGATGGCCCTGCAGCAGGTTTTCCATGACCGTCAGGCCTTTGGTGCGGTCAAAGTCAGCTGATTGCTTGGTAACAACGTCGAGCTTTTGGTCTGCGATGTTATGAAATCCTGAACCGCGTTCCCGTGTGGCAGATGCACCGGGCACGCCTTCAAGCTCTGCCACCTTTGCTCCTTTTCCAAGTTTGTCGGAAATAAACGCCGCGGCCATTTCACCGCCTTTCACATTATCGGAAGCGACGAGGGTTTCAACTTTTCCTTGTTCGGCAGATCGATCGATTGCTACAACGGGCACACCGACTGCGTTTGCAGATTCTACTGCCGTTGAGATCGCTGAGGAATCAGTCGGGTTGATTAACAATGCATCAACACCTTGCTGAATTAAATCTTCCACGTCACTCGTCTGTTTCGATGAATCATTTTGTGCATCAACAATGATGACTTTCATTCCCCGTTTTTCAGCTTCTTTTTCGATGCCCTTTTTTAATGAGACAAAAAAGGGGTTGTTAAGCGTTGAGACAGACAAGCCGATGGTGAATTCCTTTTTGTTCCCTGAGTTTGACGGCTTTGCCCACTGAGGCGGCTCAAGCGAACAGGCGGTTAATAACAACAATGACAACGTTAAAATGACGGATACAGCCTTTTTCATATGAAAAACCCCTCCTATGCTGACTTCTTTCGGTCTAATAACACCGCAATTAAGATGACTATCCCTTTGACAACCAGCTGGTAGAACGATGAGACACCAAGCAGGTTGAGCCCGTTATTCAGTGTGCCGATGATAAGCACCCCGATTAACGTGCCGACAATGCGTCCACGGCCGCCGGAAAGACTTGTTCCTCCTAAGACGACCGCCGCGATAGCATCCAGCTCATACGATTCCCCGGCAGTCGGCTGGGCTGAATGCAGCCGGGAAGTCAAGATTGCGCCGGCAAGGGCGGATAAAAGCCCGGCTAAGGAATAGATCATCACTTTCACACGCGTTACTTTAATGCCTGAAATGAGCGCGGCTTTTTCATTGCCTCCGATTGCGTATGTTCGGCGCCCGAACGGTGTTTTGTGAAGAAGCACCCACAGGATGGCAAAGGCAAGAACCATCGTAATCGCCGGTACAGGAATGCCTAAAAAGTAACCGCGTCCGAACAGCTGAAAAGCGTAGTTTGTGCCAAGTCCGGTAATCGGGTTTCCATCTGTATACACAAGCGTCAGTCCGCGAAATACAGTCATGGTTGCAAGCGTAGCGATAAAGGGCGCCATTTTTCCTTTTGTGATCAATAGTCCGTTGATCATCCCGAGTACGGCACCAATGATACAGCCGAGGATGATCGCAAGAACCGGATCGACACCGGATACAATCATTCCGGCAACTAAAGCGCTTGACAGGGCAAGAATAGCGCCGACAGAAAGATCAATGCCGCCAGTTAAAATCACAAAGGTCATGCCGAATGCGATTAATCCGTTAATGGCGACCTGGCGAAGCAGGTTTAAAATATTCAGCGGTTCAAGAAAGCTGGGATTTAAAATCGATACAATGATCACGAGAATAAATAAACCGAGAAACGGGCCCAGTTTTTGCATGACTCCGTCGAAGTGAATCCGTTTTTGTTCTGTTTGCAGTTGTTCCGTTTTCATATTACCGCCCTCCCGTGGCAAGTGTCATAATTCGTTCTTGTGTTGCTTCCTGCGCATCGATTTCTCCGCTGATTCTGCCTTCATGGACAACGATAATGCGATCGCTCATCTCGAGAATTTCCGGCAGCTCTGATGACACCATAATGATAGCGACGCCGCGCTCTGTCAGCTCGTTCATCAGCGAATAAATTTCCCGTTTCGCACCCACATCCACACCCCTGGTCGGCTCATCCAAGATGAGCACTTTCGGTCCGATGCCGATCCACTTGGCAATCACTACTTTCTGCTGGTTGCCTCCTGATAAATGGCGTGCATGTGTTTCAGATGACGCCGTTTTGATGGTCAGGCGCTTGATTAAGAGATCGACAAATTCAGCTTCCCGTTTGTGATCAATGAGACCCTTTGGAGAAAAACTGGACAGATTGGGCAGGGCGATATTCTCGCGAATTGATGTGTCGAGCAGAAGCCCTTCATCTTTGCGGTTTTCTGTGATAAAGCCGAGCCCTTTTTTCACAGCATCCTGCGGGTTCTTAATGGCTGTCTTTTTTCCAGCGATCCATATCTCACCCGAATCCAGTTTGTCAACGCCGAACAGCGCCCTCATGATCTCTGTACGGCCGGCTCCCATCAATCCGGAAACACCGACGATTTCACCGGAACGAACAGAAAAGCTGATATCTTCAAAACGTCCTTTGACGGTGGCGTTTTTTACCTCGAACATTTTGTCGCCGAGAGAAGGAGTGCGTTTCGGATATCGTTCAGTCAGCTCGCGTCCGACCATTTTTTTGACGACTTCATCAAAATCTGTTTCTGAGATGTTTGTTGTGTCTACGGTTTTTCCATCACGCATAATGGTGATTCTGTCGCAAATCGCAAAAATTTCTTCCATGCGATGCGAAATATAGACAATTGAGACGCCGTTCTTTTTTAACGCTGTAATAACCTCAAAGAGCTTGCTGATTTCACGTTCAGTCAACGCTGCGGTCGGTTCATCCATAATGATTACCTCGGCATTTGTCATAAGCGCTTTTGCGATTTCGATCATTTGCTGTTGTCCGACGGAACATTCGCCGGCTTCTTGATCAAGAGAAAGAGAGACGGAGAGTTTGTCAAACTGGTTCTTTGCTAGCGCTTTCATTTTTCTTGTTTGTAAGACGCCCAGCTTGGAGGATATCTCTTTACCGATAAATAGATTCTCAAGAACGGTCATTTCCGGCCAGATATTCAATTCCTGATGGATAAAGGCTATTCCATGCTGTTCCGCTTCTTTTGGATTGGAAAAATACGTTTCGTTTCCGTTTATGCTGATTTGTCCTTTATCTGCTTTGTGCAGGCCTGTCAAAATGTTCATAAGCGTGGACTTGCCGGCGCCGTTTTCTCCCATTAATGCATGTACCTCGCCAGGCATGAGCTGAAAGGAAACACCTGACAATACTTGGTTTTTTCCGAATGCTTTATGAATGTCTTTCATTTCAATCTGCATGTTTCATCCTCCTTTCTAGAAAAGCACACCTGCCTGCAGGATGCAGTTGGCATATGGTGTGAATTCTCCTGTTCTTATGACTGCCTTTGCTTCTTTTGTCAGCAGCTTAAACTCCTCGTGAGAAAGGTATTCAATCTCTTGTTCAGAGAAAAGATTTTCTAGAAATCTTGCATTCTCCTGATTGGATGCTTTTATTTCAGCTGCAGCAATGACTTTTTCGACCGCCATTTCCTCAGCCAGTACTGCCGCTGTATCTTGGAAAGCCGGAAGGCCCGGCTTCAGTGAAAGATCAATTTTCAAAACGCCGTCAGGTACCGGCAGTCCTGCATCCGCGATGACAATTTTATCAGTGTGGCCAAGGTCGGCTAAAATCTTGGCAAGATGGCTGTTCAGTATACCGTGTTTTTTCATGTCAGCAGCTCCTCTACTTCATTTCTTGTCGGCATTCCGCCTTGGGCGCCGAAGGAGCAGACAGAAAGGGAAGCGGCACGGTTGGCAAACAGCAATGCGGCTTCAATGTCTTTTCCCTCTGCCAGAGCAACGGCGAAGGCTGCGTTAAACGTATCACCTGCTCCGGTTGTATCAACGGGCTCAACAGGGAAGGACGGGATGAGCCGCTCTTTGCTTCCTGCAGAGTAGCGGACGCCTTGTTTTCCTTCCGTAATAAAGAGCTTTGCCGGATAAAGCGCCAAGGCTTCGGAAATGGTAAGCTCAGGGAATAAAATCGAAGCCTCATGCTCATTCGGCGTGATATAGGTGGCATGATCAATTGTTTCCTGCTTCAGCGGGCGGGCTGGTGCCGGATTGAGCATAATCGGGATATCGTGAGAATGGCAGTATTTGCACACTTCATCAACCGTTTCCTCCGGGATTTCCTGCTGAATCAGCACCATATCGACCTTTTCAATCTGTTCGAGCGCGTTTAACGCATACGCTGGGGTGATGTCATCGTTCGCGCCTTTGACAACGACAATGCTGTTGTCGCCTTCAGCAAGCACAATATGAGCGGTTCCGCTTTCCGTATGTGTAACCGGTTCCATATGGTCAGTGCAAACGCCGTTAGCTTTGAGATTATTCAAAATAGCTGTTCCATAATGATCGTCTCCAACCTTGCCGACCATAAACACTTGCGCCCCAAGTCTGGCTGCGGCAACAGCCTGATTTGCGCCTTTGCCGCCCGGCACAGTTTGAAATGACGTGCCAAGAACCGTTTCACCGGCTTTTGGGCGTTTGTCCGAGGTGACCACTAAATCCATAGAGCAGCTACCAATCACACAAATATTATGCATCTTAATCTTCCTTTCTTGTCGTCTTTCTTCCTATATAGGTGACAGGCATTTGAATTGCCGTTTCTGCCAGCGGCTGCTTTTGGATGATACGCAAAAGCAGTTTGGCTGCTTCTTTCCCCATATCATATGCGGGCTGTTTTATTGTAGACAGGGGCGGAAACAGCAGCTCGCTTTGCGGAATATCATCATAACCGATAATTTGAATATCCTCCGGCACGTTTTTTCCGCGCCGCAATGCTTCGTGTAAAACTGCTGCGGCTTGAATATCGTTACTCGCAATCACACCGTCTGTCTCAGGATATGAGGCAAACAGTTCCTTCGCCATCGCTTGCGCATCCTTGAAAGAAAATGAAACGGTCTCGATGACTTGAATATTCACTTCAGCCTGCTGTAAGACCTCTAAGGCACCGTTAAAGCGGTCTTGAGCGGTCGGAAGGTGAGCGGGTCCTCTCAATAACGTAATGCGCTTGCTTTTTCCGTGAATGATGGCTTCGGCTGCTAATTTTCCTCCTGTATAGCCGTCACTGGACACAGAAGGGGCCCCTTCTGGTGTTCTGTCCAGAAACACGACTGGGTGATTCATGCCGCTGTATTCCTCAAGATCCGGGTAATTTGTTGCGGCAATAATGCCAGCGACATGATTTTGCTTAAAGGTTTGAAGGTATTCAAGTTCTTTTTTCAATTCTTCGTCACTGTTGCCGAAAATAAGGCGATAGCCTTCCCGGTTCAATTCATCCTCCGCACCGCGGGCTAGCTGGGGGAAGAAAGGGTTTGTGATATCCGGGAGCAAAAGTCCGATCAGCCGGGATTCTCTTTTATAAAGAGATCTGGCGACTTCATTCGGGTAATAGTTCAGCTTCTCCATCGCCTCTAAGACACGTGTTCGCGTTTCTTCGTGTACATAGCCGTTGTCATTCAGGACGCGGGATACCGTCGCAACAGAAACGCCCGCCGCTCCGGCGACATCTTTAATTGTAGCCAAAACAGCTCCTCCTTGTTTATGTAACCGTTTACATAGATAGATTATCATGAGCAATCCGAAGTTGGCAATAAAAATATCATTAAAAATCTAATTGTAAATTGTGTATAAAATTGAGAAATTTGAGGTTTTCACTCTTTTTTTGACAAAGTCTTCACTTTTCTGGATGAAGATTTCTTGAACAAATATTAAGTTTTATTAAAATTGTTTCAAAGTTATGCTTTTAGACCTGTAAATAAGGAGAAACAGAAAAGACTATCCGCCCAGAAAATGTTTAATAATGTTAGAGAATTCGGACCCGGATGTTTAGCATTTTCATGGCTGGTCCCATTAGTCATTTTGGAATGGGCCTAATATTGCCGCTTCCATGCAGAAAGGATGACATTATGACCTTGTCCTTAAGAAACAGGTGATAAATATTTTATGTTCATAAGAACCGGAAATACGCATGCCAGCAGGGAAAGCTTGATATCACGGGCTGATAAAAAGATTGATTTGGAATACATATTAAATGCACATACCATAGTGTGACTATTCGTCCAGAAGGATATCAGGAGAAAAATGAAAGCGCATTCCTCATATTTTTTAAAAAAAGTAATAAGGTGTAAGTCCTGTCTTTTTCCAAAAATAGAAAATGGTTTATAGGTACAAAATCTCTTCCAAAAGAGAAGTTTGGCTTAGTGGATTAGGGAAGATTATGTTACATAATGCCGATTGAGAATTCATAGTGATTCTATATACTGATGAATGAATTTACAACAATATAGAAGGAGATGTCGAAAAGCAATGTGGTTACTCATTATAGCCTGTGCTGTCATACTGGTCATCGGAATATTAGAAAAACGACGACATCAGAAAAACATTGATGCCCTCCCTGTTCGGGTGAATATTAACGGCATCCGAGGAAAATCGACTGTGACAAGGCTGACAACCGGTATCTTAATAGAAGCCGGTTACAAGACTGTTGGAAAAACAACAGGAACAGATGCAAGAATGATTTACTGGGATACACCGGAGGAAAAGCCGATTAAACGGAAACCTCAGGGACCGAATATCGGAGAGCAAAAAGAAGTCATGAAAGAAACAGTAGAAAGAGGGGCTAATGCGATTGTCAGTGAATGCATGGCTGTTAACCCCGATTATCAAATTATCTTTCAGGAAGAACTTCTGCAAGCCAATATTGGTGTGATTGTTAACGTTTTAGAAGACCATATGGATGTCATGGGGCCGACGCTTGATGAAATTGCGGAAGCGTTTACCGCTACAATTCCTTATAATGGCCATCTTGTTATTACAGATAGTGAATATACCGAGTTCTTTAAACAAAAAGCAAAAGAACGAAACACAAAAGTCATCATTGCTGATAACTCAAAAATTACAGATGAATATTTGCGTAAATTTGAATACATGGTATTCCCTGATAACGCTTCTCTGGCACTGGGTGTGGCTCAAGCACTCGGCATTGACGAAGAAACAGCATTTAAGGGAATGCTGAATGCGCCGCCAGATCCGGGAGCAATGAGAATTCTTCCGCTGATCAGTCCGAGCGAGCCTGGGCACTTTGTTAATGGGTTTGCCGCAAACGACGCTTCTTCTACTTTGAATATATGGAAACGTGTAAAAGAAATCGGTTACCCGACCGATGATCCGATCATCATCATGAACTGCCGCGCAGACCGTGTCGATCGGACACAGCAATTTGCAAATGACGTATTGCCTTATATTGAAGCAAGTGAACTGATCTTAATCGGTGAAACAACAGAACCGATTGTAAAAGCCTATGAAGAAGGCAAAATTCCTGCAGACAAACTGCATGATCTAGAGTATAAGTCAACAGATGAAATTATGGAATTGTTAAAGAAAAGAATGCACAACCGTGTCATATATGGCGTCGGCAATATTCATGGTGCCGCAGAGCCTTTAATTGAAAAAATCCACGAATACAAGGTTAAGCAGCTCGTAAGCTAGGAGGAAATGCAGACATGTTCGGATCAGATTTATACATTGCACTAATTTTAGGTGTACTACTCAGTTTGATTTTTGCAGAAAAAACAGGAATCGTGCCGGCAGGACTTGTTGTACCGGGATATTTAGGACTTGTGTTTAATCAGCCGGTCTTTATTTTACTTGTTTTGTTAGTAAGCTTGCTCACTTATGTCATTGTGAAATATGGTTTATCCAAATTTATGATTTTGTACGGCCGCAGAAAATTCGCTGCCATGCTGATAACAGGGATTGTCCTGAAAATTGCGTTTGATTTCCTATACCCGATTGTACCATTTGAAATCGCAGAATTTCGAGGAATCGGCATCATCGTGCCAGGTTTAATTGCCAATACCATTCAGAAACAAGGGTTAACCATTACGTTCGGAAGCACGCTGCTGTTGAGCGGAGCGACCTTTGCTATCATGTTTGTTTACTACTTAATTTAATGTAAGGTGTGTCAAACGATGAAAAAAGAACTGAGCTTTCATGAAAAGCTGCTGAAGCTGACAAAACAGCAAAAAAAGAAAACCAATAAGCACGTATTTATTGCTATTCCGATCGTTTTTTTTCTCATGTTCGCGTTTATGTGGGCGGGAAAAGCAGAAACGCCAAAGGTCAAAACGTATTCTGACGACGTTCTCTCAGCCTCATTTGTCGGTGATATTATGATGGGGCGCTATGTTGAAAAAGTAACGGACCAAAAAGGGGCAGACAGTATTTTTCAATATGTGGAACCAATCTTTAAAGCTTCGGATTATGTAGCAGGGAACTTCGAAAACCCGGTAACCTATCAAAAGAATTATAAACAAGCAGATAAAGAAATTCATCTGCAGACGAATAAGGAATCAGTGCAAGTCTTAAAAGATATGAACTTCACGGTTCTCAACAGCGCAAACAACCACGCAATGGATTACGGCGCTGAGGGCATGAAAGATACACTTGGAGAATTCGCGAAGCAAGGTCTTGATATCGTTGGAGCAGGATACAGCTTAAGCGATGCGAAAAAGAAGATTTCGTATCAGGAAGTCAATGGGGTAACAATTGCGACGCTTGGCTTTACGGATGTGTCCGGAAAAGGCTTTGCGGCTAAAAAGAATTCACCGGGCGTGCTGCCAGCAGATCCCGAAATCTTTATCCCTATGATTTCAGAAGCGGAAAAACACGCAGACATCGTCGTTGTGCAGTCACACTGGGGACAAGAATATGACAATGATCCAAACGACCGTCAGCGCCAGCTTGCAAGAGCCATGTCTGATGCGGGAGCTGATATCATCGTCGGCCATCATCCGCACGTCTTAGAACCGATTGAAGTGTATAACGGAACTGTCATTTTCTACAGCCTCGGCAACTTTGTCTTTGACCAAGGCTGGACAAGAACGAGAGACAGTGCACTGGTTCAGTATCATCTGAAGAAAAATGGAACAGGCCACTTTGAAGTGACACCGATTGATATCCATGAAGCAACACCTGCACCGGTGAAAAAAGACAGCCTTAAACAGAAAACCATTATTCGCGAACTGACGAAAGATTCTAATTTCGCATGGAAGGTAGAAGACGGAAAATTGATGTTTGATGTTGATCATAGCCACAAACTAAAATCTAAATAATTGGAGTGATAAAGATGAAATTTGTCAAAGCCATCTGGCCGTTTGTTGCCGTAGCCATCGTGTTCATGTTTATGTCAGCTTTTAAATTCAACGATCAGCTGACAGACCAGGAAAAGCAGAAGATTGATACGGAAATGCATAAAATCCAGCAGCAGGAAGAAATGGTAAACGCGAGTAAATAATTCAAAAAAGAGAGTGTCTGATGAGACATTCTCTTTTTATTTGCCCAGCATACTCATTCTGTAAAAATATCAAAAAGTTTCTTAACATATTCAAAAAAATACCGATGTTAAAACTGCAAAAAGAGGAGGAGATAATAAAAGTGAACACACTGGCAAACTGGAAAAAGTTTTTGCTTGTGGCGGTTATCATTTGTTTTTTGGTTCCAATTATGACAAAAGCGGAGATTGCGGAGGCTGATACATCATCTGAATTGATCGTCAGCGAAGCAAACAAACTGCTTGGGTATCAGTATAAATACGGCGGCGAAACGCCGAAAGAGGGATTCGATCCTTCGGGATTGATTCAATATGTTTTTAGTAAGGCTGATATTCATCTGCCGAGATCTGTGAACGACCAATATAAAGTCGGAACGGCCGTCAAGCCGGAGGGCCTTAAGCCGGGCGATATATTGTTTTTCAAAAAAGAGGGAAGCAGCGGGACTGCTCCGACACACGTCGCTCTTTACATCGGAGACGGCCAAATGATTCACAGTACGCAATCAAAAGGGGTTATCATCACCAATTACACAAAAAGCAGCTATTGGAGCGGGACTTATATCGGGGCGAGACGAATCGCAGCCGATCCGGCAACAGCTGACGTCCCTGTTGTTCAAGAGGCTGAAAAATATATCGGCATTCCATATGTGTTTGGCGGAAGCACGCCGTCAGAGGGCTTTGATTGCTCGGGGCTCGTGCAATATGTGTTTCAACAGGCACTCGGCATTTATCTGCCGCGATCAGCCGAACAGCAGTGGGCAGTGGGCGAGAAGATAGCGCCTCAGAACATAAAGCCTGGTGATGTCGTCTATTTCAGCAATACGTACAAAACGGGAATTTCACATGCAGGCATTTATGCTGGCGGAGGAAGATTTATTCAGGCAAGCCGGTCAGAAAAAGTAACCATTTCCTACTTGTCAGAGGATTACTGGAAATCGAAGATGACTGGCATTCGCCGGTTTGACAATCTGACCATTCCAAAAGAAAATCCGATTGTGTCGGAGGCAACGCTTTATGTCGGAGAAGTTCCCTACAAACAGGGCGGAGTGTCTCCAGAGACAGGTTTTGATACAGCGGGCTTTGTCCAGTATGTGTACCAGAAAGCAGCCGGTATTTCTCTGCCTCGCTACGCAACAAGCCAGTTCAAAGCCGGAACTAAGATTGAGAAGGCGGACCTGAAACCGGGAGACATCGTGTTTTTCCAGTCAACAAGCCTAAATCCGGCCATCTATATCGGAAACGGACAAGTTGTTCATGTCACATTATCAAACGGTGTGACCATCACCAATATGAACACGAGCACGTATTGGAAAGATAAATATGCGGGAAGTATACGGGTGCAATAAAAGACAAAGACTCCAGAATCTCTGGAGTCTTTTCTTTATGCATATTGGCCGGAAAGAAGCTGGTCAATAAAGTAAGCCACACCATTTTCGTCATTGCTTTTTGTAACAAAGGTGCTTTTTTCTTTTAATTCATCGATCGCATTCTCCATGGCGATACGGTGTCCCGCGACTTCAAACATGGACAAATCGTTCGGGCTGTCGCCAATTGCATAGATATCCTGTGTGTCAATTCCGTATATGTCAGCAAGCTCTGTCAGCGCGCGTCCTTTACCTGAAGAGGCCGGCAGGATTTCGATGATATGTTTTCCGGAAGAGGTTTGTGCCAGTTTTTTGTGATGCTTCAATTCTTCCTTCGCTTGTTTCAGCTTGTCCATATCAAAGGAGAAGCAAAGAAGCTTATAAATGTTTTCGCTGCCGTCAAAAACCGATTCGATATGCGGGATTGGCTTAATGCCAAACTGCTTGAACTGCGTCATGGCTCCTTGCCACAATTCATCCGTCTTTTCGTTTGGATTCGCGCTTTTTAGAATATCAAGCTCCGCTTGCAGCTTGGCTTCGCCGTCAAAAGGAGACAGCAGATGGTCATCTGTATAGACCTCAAAGTAAATATTTTTTGAGAGTAAGTAATCAGCGATCGCTTTGCCGGCCTCCTGATCCATTAATGTCCGGCTGATCAAACGGTAACCCTTATCGTGGATCGTTCCGCCATTTGCCGCAATGATAGGGATATCCAAGTCTTCCAGCAGCGCTTTTACATCAAATGTTGCTCTTCCCGTGCAAATGGTGACGAGGATGCCGGCATCAACGGCCCGTTTGATAGCCGCTCTGTTCTCAGCAGAAATGACGCTTTCTTTATTTAGTAATGTACCGTCTAAATCAATCGCAATTAATTTCATATGTAGGGGAAACCTCCTTAAAAATGAAGCTGCTTCGTGTAGTATGTTCAGCTTTTCTGAGAAACATAAACCATATAAATCAAGGCTAAACGTTACTCAAATAATTTTCAACAAGGAAGTATGTAAAAACGGGATGGCATCATCGCCATCCCGTTCATTACACACCTAAATCGTTTTGCAGCTCTTCTTTGATTTCCTGCAGTTTTTGCTGATTCAATTTGAAATAATAAACTCCGGCAGGTTTATAATCATAACCCGTCAACTGAATAGACTCAACTGATTTCAATGAAGTGATGAACGGGAACAGGCCGATGGCATCTTTCAGAGATAAATTCATTTTCAGATTTTGTCCCATCGTATCTACAATATCATCATAAGCCGGAATTGAGCTCAATGATTTTGATTTATCGATAATCGCGCTCAGCACTTCCATTTGCCGTTGTCCGCGTAAAAGGTCACTGTCCGCCTTACGTGTTCTTACGTAAGCGAGCGCTTCTTCTCCATCAAGCGTATGTGTTCCTTTTTGAAGAACCACTTTTCCTTTTGTATCTTTTTTGATTTGCTGAATGACTTTATCGCTTTTTACCGTTACTTTGACGCCGTTCAGTTCATTTACGACGTCTTCAAAAGCTGTGAAATTGCTTTCTACGACATAATCGACGGGAATATCCAGCATTTCTTCAACTGTCTTCACAGTGAGGTCAACGCCGCCGTAGGCATGAGCGTGTGTAAATTTATCGTAGCCGTGGCCTGGAATGTTGACATAGGCGTCACGCGGAATGCTCAGCATTTTAGCTGTTTTTTCTTTCCGGTTAAATGTTACCAGCACATTCGCGTCGCTTCTTGCCTGATCGACACTCTCACCGTTTTCCTCTCTGGCATCAATCCCCAAGAGCAATACAGAGAAAGAATCTTTCCCAGGGTCAAATTCTTTAATCCGTTTTACGGATTGTTCTCCGCGCGCCAGGCTGACGTGGGCTTCTTTAGAAGCATGATTCAGCTTTACATAAGCATAGGCGCCGACAGAGCCTGCCGCAATGACAAGAAAAGCCATCAAACCGGCAACGACTTTCACCCATTTTCTAAGCCGTCTTTTTTTCTTTCTGCGCTGTGATCGTTCTTCCATATCTATACCTCTCGTTTCTTTAATATTTGAAGCGTACCACTCATTTTGCCATAGGGCAACTACTCGAAAGACATTTTTCGATAAAAATTCCTATATTTATAAGTTCCTGTTTTTGAAAATGAATAATGATGAAGTGCTGAACCACCTTATATTGGACGCCGCAGAAGGCAAAATGTTTCGGTGCTATTGAAAAAAATACAAGTGAATAATTGGAAACTCATGATCGGCAGGATTGAAAAGGTTTAACGGCCAGAAAAAGAGGTTAAAAGATTTCTAAAAAACTCTACAGACAAAGGTATTGCAGCTGAGGGAGAAAGGGAGTCATTTTTATGAAAAAGCAGTCGAATATATGGCTATATTTTTTCGGCGCTCTTGGAGGCGCGTTATACGGTTATGATACCGGAGTGATTTCCGGAGCTATTTTGTTTATGAAAAAGGACTTAGGCTTGAATGCCTTTACGGAAGGCCTTGTCGTCAGCTCCTTATTGGTTGGGGCGATATTAGGTTCAGGGGCGGCCGGTAAGCTGACTGACCGTTTCGGAAGAAAAAAAGCGATTATGGCGGCCGCCTTGCTGTTTTGCATAGGAGGGCTGGGTGTGGCACTCGCCCCGAATACGGGAGTTATGGTGCTGTTTCGTATCATTTTAGGACTTGCAGTCGGAACATCGACTACGATCGTGCCGCTCTATTTATCTGAATTGGCGCCAAAACATAAGCGCGGGGCGCTGTCATCTCTGAACCAGCTGATGATCACGGTCGGCATCCTTCTTTCTTACATTGTCAATTACATATTTGCCGATGCCGAAGCGTGGCGCTGGATGCTTGGATTGGCTGCTGTGCCGTCACTGCTCCTGCTTATTGGCATTTTGTTTATGCCGGAGAGTCCGCGCTGGCTGTTCACGAATGGCGAAGAAGGAAAAGCGAAAAAGGTTCTTGAAAAATTGCGCGGAACGAAAGATATTGATCAGGAAATACATGATATTGAGGAGGCGGAAAAGCAGGATGAAGGGGGCCTGAAGGAGCTGTTCGATCCTTGGGTGAGGCCCGCGCTGATTGCCGGCTTGGGGCTGGCGTTTCTGCAGCAATTCATTGGAACGAATACGATCATTTATTATGCGCCAAAAACCTTTACAAACGTCGGGTTCGGAAACTCTGCTTCGATATTAGGAACGGTCGGTATTGGCGCAGTTAATGTTCTCATAACACTAGTAGCAATAAAAATCATAGATAAGATCGGGAGAAAGCCGCTATTGTTATTCGGGAATGCCGGGATGGTCATCAGCTTGATCGTACTCGCTCTGGTGAATCTCTTTTTCGATAACACTCCTGCTGCCTCATGGACGACAGTCATTTGTTTAGGTGTCTTTATTGTTGTCTTTGCGGTCAGCTGGGGCCCGGTGGTCTGGGTGATGCTCCCTGAATTATTCCCGCTCCATGTCAGAGGGATCGGAACCGGGGTATCTACCTTGATGCTGCACGTTGGGACATTGATTGTTTCATTAACCTATCCAGTATTAATGGAAGCGATCGGCATCAGTTATTTATTCCTGATTTATGCGGCGATCGGTATCATGGCGTTCTTATTTGTCCGTTTTAAAGTGACAGAGACAAAGGGAAAAAGCCTTGAAGAAATTGAGCAGGATTTAAGAAACAAAAACGGGCAGGGAGGATCAGCTGGAAAACAGCAGACTGCCGGAACATAAAAAAAGGGTGCGTAATTAGGCGCACCCTTTTCAGCGTTTACTTCCCGACGGTGCCAAAGTTAATGATTTTGAAAGAAATATCATATTTAAAATCAGCCTCAGAAAATATGTCATCCCAATGTCCTTTTACTTTATGCCAGTATTCAGGATATTGAATCCGGATGTAGTCGGATAAAAAGATCGGATCGCTTTTATACTCATGCTGCAGTTTATCCATAACCTTCTTTACATCGCGTTCAAGCTTTTTCTCAAAAATGTTCTCAAGCCTGTGTAAATAGCTTTTATGAAAGGAGTTTTCATTCGGATTTTGGTCTTCTGTCAGGATACCCTTTGTTTTGACAGAAACCTGAAAGACAGGCTTTCCGTTTTCAATCGCCGGCTTGATTTTAGATTTCGACTTCTTAATCTCAAACGTTATCGGATGTCCTTTATCTGTCGTCGGCATGACGCCGCCTTGGATCGTTCCCATGACCCATGTCAGTGTCTGGATTTCATCAGCTGAAAGAAATCCAACGAGTTTATTGCTGCCGCTTTTGATAATGCCTGCCCCGTCATACTTCGCTTTTCCCTTTTGATTTTTTACGGCTTGAATGAGAAAACTGTAGCCATTTTGGCAATAGATAGAAGCCCTGCCGATGCGAAGCGGCATCATAATCTTCCCGTTATACCCGCTGTTATTGGTCAGTTCAATCAGCTTTTCGGAAGGCATCGTCTGCTGCTGCTTCGGACTTCCTTTCGTAAAAACATCTCCGGCTTTCCCTCTGGCAGCCATCAAATAGCTGCTGCGCCGGAGCTCATCATCCCGGATGAAATGGTTGAAGACCTGATCAATGTTTTGATTCCTCATTAGCTTTTCTCCCAAAAGAATGACTTTTAAATGGTCGCTATAGATAGGAGGGTCCTTGATGGATACATCACTGACTGCTTCTAAAATGGTTTTCCCGTAGGACGTCACATTGACAAATTCGGGTTTTCCGGATGCTTGGCTGTCTTCACTTTGGGGAAGAAGGTTTTGATACGTTAATTTATACTGATGGTCATCGGTCTCATCGATGGCAAGTCCTCTGGCAAAAGACAGTTTTTCAATATCTTTGACATCCCAGCATCCGCAAAGCATCTGCAGCATCAAAACCATAGCTGCAAGCTTCATCATTGTCTTCATTGCAGCTGATCCCTCCCCAGTTTTTTCTGTACCCAGCTTAAAAACCAGATAAGAAATGGTATTGCAATGACACCTAGAAATACATATCCGAGAAGTGTACCGTAATAAAACACGGCATTAAGATCTTCAGGAAACATTGACAGGAAAAATGTAACAGCCAGCAATGCAGCAAGCAGCCACGGATTGTTTTTATTTTTCAGGTGAAAGATATCTGTTAATCCGATATGCGCCCCTTTAAAGGAGCCAAGCATACATGCAAATTGCTGGGCTGTCCAAGTTAACTGTAAAAACAGGTCAAACCGTTCAATAAAAATACCCGGGATTTCTAATGCATGAATGAGTGAAATCGTCGGCCACGTCACTGTTTTTGCCTCAGCTACACTCATACAGCCAATGACCATAAACAAAGTAATGCTATAGAAAACAGTCGTGGTTGCAATGCCTAAAGCGACAGCTTTTTTTACCTGCTTGGGATCTTTCATAAAGGGAATGAGATAAAAAATGACTTCAAATCCTGAAAAATATAAAAGAGTTTTAGGAAATAAAGAGAAAAAACTTCGATAGCCGCCTTCAAATACAGGCCGGATAAAATCAAGTTGAAATAACCGAGAGCTAAACATCAGAAGCATAAGGAAAATAATAATAGTGATAGGAAAGATATACGCATATACTTTCGCAATGGGGTAAACGCCCCCGGCCACATGATAGATGGCAACCGCCAGAAAAATAAACACGACAACTGCCATCGGAGTGTTTTTTAAAAGAAAAAATCCGACAACCTCACCCAAAACTCGTGCTTGAAAGCATACGATACCGATAAAATAAAAGGTAATAAATACATTCAATAAGAAACCGATCACTTTTCCGGCTGCAATGCTGTTGAGCTCAAAAATCGTTTTCTCCCTGTTTCGTTGAAGAAAAGGCAAAAAAAGCAGCGCGAAAATAATAAAAATAACGCCCTGCAGCAGGATCATGATCCATCCGCTCGGACTGTCGGTTTCAGCTGCTGAGCGGGGAAGGGTTAAGACACCGGCACCGATCATTGTACTGCTTACCATAATAAGCGTCTGCATAAATGTAAGCTTGTCCTCTGGTTGCCTCATAGCCATCACCTTTGTCTGATTTTATCTTTTGTGCCTTTGCGGGTAGGTCTTCTTTCTAAAAATAGGGTGGGAACGCGAATAACAGTGTCTTTCAAATCTTGTCCGGGCTGTGCCATTATCGGAATAATGTAATCCTGGCCAAAGCTTTTCAAACGCATTAAATGGCCGATCACTAACAGAAAGACCATGATGACGCCATACATGCCCAACACTGCCGCGCTTATCATTGCCGCGATACGAATAATCCGCAACGGGAAGTTATAAGCGTATGACGGAACGGTAAAGGATGCCAATGCGGTAATTGATACTACAATGACCATTAATGCGCTGACGATTTGGCCTTGTACGGCTACTTGTCCGATAACAACCCCCCCGACAAACCCAATCGTCTGTCCGATCGGCTTTGGCAGCCTTAAACCGGCTTCCCTGATCAGTTCTATCGTAAATATCATATTAAAGGCTTCAACAAAAGGCGGGAAAGGGACATTCAGCCTGCTGCCTGCAATTGAAATGGCCATTCTCGTCGGCAAAAGCCCGGTATGGAAGGTAACGAGAGAAATATATAAGCCAGGCAAATAAATGGTAATCAGAATGCTCGTATAGCGAATCAAACGAATAAGAGACATGGGAATCCAGCGCTGGTTGTAATCATCCGGTGAATGAATAAATTCATCAACCGTTGCCGGTACAATCAATGCAAATGGCGTACCATCTACTAAAATCGAAACCCGTCCTTCTAACAACGAGCTTTCTACACGATCAGGACGTTCTGTGCTTAATATTGTGGGAAAGATCGAAAAAGGTTCATCCTCAATGAGCTGTTCAAGTGAACCTGATTCTGACACATCATCTGTCATGACGGATTTTAGCCGATTAAACACTTCTTTTACGACATAATCAGGAGCAATATCCTGAATATAAGCAACAGCTACCTTTTTTTTCGTCCTTTTGCCGATGGTCATTTCTTTAATGACGAGATTAGGGTCACTAGACCGCTCCCGCAAAAGCGCCGTGTTTGTCCGCAGTTTTTCAATAAAACCAACCTTTGGCCCGCGTTCCAAGACTTCAGATGTAGGCTCTTCAAGGTTGCGCGTCATTATCGTTTTTGTATCAAATGCCAATCCTCCGTCGTAACCGTCTGCGAGCAAAACCGCTTGGCCAGAAAAAACGAGCTGTTCAATTTCGTTTATTGAAGAAACAACGCTGTGGCGATAGCCGAAAAAAAAAGCGGATAACTCTTCAATCAAGCCCTCTTTTTTGTCTAACGCTTCTTTTTGTAATGGAGAAATGACGTATTGCGCTAGAAGTTTATTTTCTGTCAAACCGTCAATATACAGTAGGCACGCTTTCTGTCTGCTGCCTCCAAATGAAAACGTATAAAACATGATATCGTCGTTTTGTCCCAACTTTTTTTTCAATGTTTCTATATTGCGTTGGAGATCAGAGTCGATTTGCATAGTTTCTCTCCCCTTTATAAAACATAAATTGACGGTTTTTCTTAATTTGTATCAATAAAGGAGAATTATTCTTCATAAGGAAAAGGCTGAAACAAACCTTCTTTTGAAAGTGATATAATAAATAGGAAGCGTTTTCTCAAAAGGGGTCATTGATACATAATGCTTTGTACATATGTTGTCATCGAAAAGCAGACAGACATACGGGCGTTTGTAAGGGAGGCGCATCGGGAAAATAATGATCAGCTATTTATAGGGGAGGGGTACGGATCATGACGCAATCACCGATTTTTCTAACGCCTGTGTTTAAAGAAAAAATCTGGGGCGGCACCGCTTTACGAGATAGATTTGGATACGGTATTCCTTCAGAAAAAACGGGGGAATGCTGGGCCATTTCCGCACATCCAAATGGACCGAGCGCTGTCGCGGATGGCCCATATAAAGGAAAGACACTGACTGAGCTTTGGGATGAGCATCGGGAAGTATTCGGCGGCGTGGAGGGGGAGCGATTTCCGCTTCTGACAAAGCTGCTGGATGTGAAGGAAGATACGTCAATTAAAGTTCACCCTGATGATTACTATGCCGGAGAATACGAAGAGGGTGAGCTCGGCAAGACGGAATGCTGGTACATTATCGACTGTAAGGAAAACGCGGAAATCATTTACGGGCATACAGCCCGCTCAAAAACCGAACTTGTCACAATGATCAACAGCGGAGACTGGGAAGGGCTGCTGAGGCGAATCAAAATTAAACCGGGTGATTTCTATTATGTGCCGAGCGGAACGCTGCACGCCTTGTGTAAGGGGGCACTTGTTTTAGAAACACAGCAAAATTCAGATGCCACATACCGGGTGTACGATTATGACCGGGTTGATGACAACGGGAAGCCAAGAGAGCTTCATTTTGCCAAAGCGGTCAATGCGGCTACCGTTCCCCATGTGGACGGGTATATAGATGAATCGACCGAATCAAGAAAAGGAATAACCATCAAAACATTTGTCCAAGGGGAATATTTTTCAGTATATAAATGGGACATAAATGGCGAGGCTGAGCTATCTCAGGATGAATCCTTTCTGCTATGCAGCGTCATAGAAGGAAGCGGTTTGCTGATGTATGAAGACGAAACATGCCCGCTCAAAGAAGGTGATCACTTTATATTGCCTGCCCAAATGCCCGATTTCATAATAAAAGGAACATGTACACTGATCGTGTCTCATATTTAAACTTAATCTCACGTCGAGATTAAGTTTTTTTATTTTAAAAAATGGAAGTGATGCACCTATAAATGAAGCTTACGCGTGCCGATAAATAAACTAGTTTTATATACTCATTGAAAAAGAAAGAGGAGAAGGAATGAAAAAGAGATTAATCGCACCGATGCTTCTGTCCGCCGCGTCCCTTGCCTTTTTTGCCATATCTGATTCTGCACAGGCTGCAGCATATACGGACTACTCGACATATGAGGTAGAGCCGTCAAAAACGTTCAGTACAGACAGCCAGGCATCCCAGGCTGTCGCCAAACTGGAAAAAGATACTGGCTGGGATGCATCCTATCAGGCTTCAGGCACGACAACGACCTACCAAATTTCCGCAGCAGGCATACAAAGCGAAGCAGAAGCGAAAGCCATACTGAGCGGACTCAATAAACGGACTGCGATTACAGGCACGTCAAGCCCTGTCGGCAGCAAACAGCCGTATGTCACCATCACGTCGGGGGCCGTTTCCGGAGAAAAACAGGCAAACTCATTGCTGACCAAGCTTAAACAGGAGACGGGAGTGGCCGGCACTGTAAAAGCTTCCGGAGCAGCGCAGCCCTATGTGAACGTGATAACATCAGACATCGCTGATGAGGCAAAAGCTAAGGCGCTTATCCAAAGCCTGGCTAAGCAAGCGGGGATTAAAAGCTCATATCAGCCCATCACCCACACAGTGTCTATCACCACCATTCAGTCTGGCACAATCGTGGGAGACAGAAAGGCCGAACAGATCAAAAGCGCATTCCAAAAAGAAACGGGCCTTAAGGCATCATTAACAGAAACGGTCAAAGGACAAGCTTACTATACGATCACAACAGCCGCCATTTCAGGTGAAACAAATGCCAAGAATCTATTAAATCAGCTGAAACAAAGCACTGGCATTACAGGAAGCTACAAGACTATCAATCAAAACGCAACTGCAGAGTCATACAATGTCCAATCAGCTTATTTCAAAGGGCTGAATACGGTAAAGGACGCCATCAGCCAAATTAAGAAAAACACCGGTGTATCTGGAAGTTATCAAAAGGTTGGCAAAAGCGCCTCGTATACCGTAAATATGAAAGGTTTAACAAAACAGCAGCTGCAAAAAGTAGACACTTTCTTTAAAAAGAAAAAGTGGCATTATACATCATCTGCCATCAAAAAAACGACAACGTCTACAGCCTATCACATTACGATAGCAAAGATTTCAGGCGAGCAGCAAGCAAACAAAGCAGCGGCCTTCTTTGCCCAGAAAAAAGTAAAAGCGACAAAAACTACAGCTGGTACAACAGCAGTATACCAATATCAGCTCATCTCAGAAGAAACATCAGATCAAGCAAAAGTCACAAAGGGTCTGAATGTATTAAAGAAAAATCAGTTGAGTGCATCTGCAAAATCAGTCAAAAAACAATTGGCTGACACGTTTAAAATCACAACTAAATCCTTGCTTGATACAGCGAAAGTCAATCAGGCACTCGCGTTTTTTAAATCAAATCATATATCAGCAGCAAGCCAGAAAACTGGTCAGACAACAGCAAGCAGCTATAACATCATGACTGAGGCAATCATCAGCCAGGAAGACATTAACCGCGTTTTAGCATTTTTTAAACAAAACAATGCTGCAGGCACAACAGCAAAAACAGGCCAGACGGCATATACACAATACAAAATCGTGACAGCCCAGCTCAGCAGCAAAACTGCATTGAACAATGGGTTAACCTATCTTAAATCGCAAGGTTTAACTCCGAGCTACACAACGAAAAGCAATACGCTTTATAAAATCAGCGTAAACGAACAGTTCACGGGCAATGATGCAGCTGCTGCGGCATCAACGAAGCTAAAACAATTATACGGATGGGCATCATCTATCGTGAAAGTCAAAAACGGGCCGCAAATCATGAAAACAAATTACAATATTTCGCTTCGTGATATGGTTCAAAAACAAATGAAAGTGAGTCCGCAAACAGACGGAGCGGCTTACGTATCGCTCACGTACATTAATACAGCAACATCAACCGTTACGGCTGATGCACTAAATATCCGGTCAACGCCGGAAGTCAGCCCGACGAACGTGATCGGCCAATTTAAAAAAGGCGATAAGGTAAAAATCATCGGCCAGACAAACGGCTGGGCCAAGATTAATTTAGGCTGGCGAAACGCAAGCTGTGATGAAGTGGTTCAATACGTGGACCCGAATAACTTTTCCAGAGACAGCAAATACTACTTCCAATTTCTCAAGCTGTCACAGACAGCCGGGCTAAACGCTACTGAAGTCAATCAGAAGGTGCTTGCCGGCAAAGGCATCCTGACAGGGGAAGCAAAGGCATTTATTGATGCCGCCAATAAATACGGAATCAATGAGCTGTATTTAATCTCACACGCTCTCCTTGAAACAGGCAACGGAACATCTGATTTAGCCAATGGCTTAACCTATAATGGAAAAACCGTATATAACATGTACGGAATTGGTGCCTACGACAGCAACCCGAATTACTACGGCGCGAAATATGCGTATGAGCAGGGCTGGTTCACACCAGAAGCTGCTATAATCGGCGGCGCAAAATTCATAGGCTCATCGTATATCCACAACACGGCTTACAATCAGGACACATTGTACAAAATGAGATGGTCAGCCACAGCCACACACCAATACGCAACAGACATCGGCTGGGCGTACAAACAAGTAAACCGAATGTACAGCCTGTATTCATTGCTGGACGGTTATACGCTTTACTTTGATGTTCCGGAATATCAATAAAAAAAACACCTTTTGCAGCTGCAAAAGGTGTTTTTCATTTATCTTTTAAGGACTTTATCGTCTGACGGCTCCTCTTCCTGAGGGAAGACAATTTGATCGACAACACGTTCACTAGCTTTCCCGTCAAGATCATCAAAGAAATAATGAACAAATGAATCAATTTGCTCAAAGTTATACTTCTCTTCTTTAATGATTGAAATCATTTGCTCGGACGTTTTCGCAAGAGGACCAGGGATAAAGTCAAAGTAATCGTAATAGAAATCACGTTTGCGAATATAATCATCTACATCATAGCTGAAGAAGATCATCGGTTTATTTAATAAGGCATACTCAAAGCACACAGAAGAGTAATCCGTAATCAGAACATCTGTTACAAGCAATAGCTCGTTAATTTCTCTGAAAGAAGAGAAATCATAAAAGAAATCGCTGTACTGATAAGGGATATTGGCGTCGTTTCGGACGAACGGATGAATTTTAAATAAGAAGATATATTCATCCTTTAACTCACGATACAGACGGTCAAAATCAAGCACCTCAAAAGGATAATGAGCTGATTGCTGACCATTTCCGCGGAAGGTAGGTGCAAATAGAATGACCTTCTTATCCTTCAGAAACGGATATTCTGTATATAGTCGTTCTTTCACAAATGCCTTCTTCGCTTCATCAAAGAAAAAGTCTGTTCGCGGTACGCCGGTTGCGATGACGTTCTCAATATCGACGCCGAAGCCCTCTGCATAGTGCTTCCGTATATTTTCAGAGCTGACAATTACCTTTGTGTAGTTTCTATGGTTTTTCGAATGCGGCGACGGTCCTCCCGGCAGGCCAATTCGGCTGTAGCCGAATGTTTTAAAGGCGCCGACAGCATGCCACAACTGGACAAGATCAGCATTTTTACGGATTTTTAACGGATAAATGATCGGATAAAAATCATCAATAAAAATGATTTTGCTTGTCGCAAAGTGATAAGCCATAGACATCAGCTCAGACAGGCTTTTTCTATCCCGAATACTGCTCTTTAAGAAAAACTTGAAATCAAAGTTTTCCTCGCGCTTCAGAAGTTCTTCATAAACAAATTCGAAGTTTCCTGTCATATCTAGCCGGCTGTCAGAGGCAAAGACGATCTTATTGGACTTAATCGGCAGCAGGCGGCACACATCATAAACAAAATGGAACAAGCTTGTATTCAGCTTGCGCAAAAAGCGGTTTGCCTCTTTTCCAGTATCCAGCTCTAAAAGGCTCGGATCAATTTCCTGCAGTTTGTTGCAGGACAAGTTAATCGTCTTTTCGCCCTCATCATAGTTAACGATCAGATTGAACTTCATCAGCTTTTTAGCAGAATGATATTCCATCTTTGTGGCATACACATCATTAGAGAGGAAATTGCTGACGTTTCCAACCGTATGCACTTCCTGGTGTTTTACATTTTGGTCATCTACAGCTTCAATTTCGAGAAACAGCTTATACTCGCCCTGCGGAAGAGGCTTGTCATTCATCAGCTTAGAAAAGTTAATTTGCTGTGAAAATCCTGCCCACTTATAGGCCCCAGGCACATTAGAAGTGTCAATTGACAGCTGATCTACCGGAACATCACGCAATGAAATCGCTGTAAATAAAACACCATTGTTCACCAATAACAAACGTTTTCGAACCTGATCCTCTTTTTGAAGCGGCAGGCCCTTGATATACATATAACCCGCAATTTTAAGAATTGATCCATTCCAAGAAAACTCAGAAATTTTTCTGACAGGGACTTGCTGGTTTTCTTCAATTCGCTTGGTTTTATCGAAAAGAGAAAATACCCTGTTATCTGCCGGATGGACAATGACAGCTGCATCTTCTTTTTTCGTTTTCTTTTTTGATCTGAAAAGTCTGTTCTTAATCTTTCTGGCCAGCTTCACTTTGTACCTCACTTTCTCCTAATCGGCACCAGATGTTAAAAATGATGAAATAAAATCGGCTACCCGCTCCGAAGATTTGCCGTCCTGATGGGTAATAAACGTCTGTGAAAATGCTTCAATCCGCTTTTTATCAGCCTCGTGATCACTCTCGATATCGTGTACAAGCGATGGAACATCCTTAGAAATCGGCCCGGGTACAAATGATTCAAACGGATAGTAGAAATCACGTTCTTCCAAGTAGTCTTCTAAATCCGGACAGTAAAAATACATAGGACGTTTCAATAGGCTGTATTCGAAAATGACTGAAGAATAATCGGTTATCAGCCCATCGGAGATTGCCATCAAATCGTACAAAGAGTACGAATCGGATAAATCCAGCACAAAATCATCCTCTTCCGTGTGCGCATGATTGCGCATATACGGATGAAGATGGAGCATCACGACATAATCTTTATGGTTTAGCGCCGTTTTTAATTGTAGCAGATCAAGCGGTGTAGCGTCACCCTCTTGATGATGTCCGCTGCCTCGAAAAGTAGGAGCATACAAAAGCTTTTTCTTATGCTTAAGTTCTGGATAAGCCTGATGAAACTCATCCAGTACATTGCGAATATGTTCTTTATGATAAAAATAATCCGTCCTTGGAATGCCGAGCGGCAAAATCTGTTTTTCCTCCATTTGAAACGCTTCGGCAAAATGCGGCACGGCAGCGGGTGCACTCACGATGGCATAATCATAGTTAGAATGCACGGGTACAATCTTCAGGTAATCAGAAGATGGACCGAACGGCTTGTTCACTATGCTGTAACCGAATTTTTTAAACGCGCCGCAAGCATGCCAAAGCTGGATGGCGACAGTTTCCTTGCGTTTTGGCACAACATACAAAGGAAAATAATAATCATCCAACAAAAGCACACGGCAAGTGGCAAGGTGATATAACGAGCTGAAAAGATGAAGCAAATATGCAGCTCGTCCGACCAATCCTTTATCCATCTTGCGGAAAAGCAGGGTGATGCGAAGAGACGGATCTTGCTTCAGCTTTTCATAGACATCTTTAAAATTATCACTTAAATGATCCTCACGATAGGAAGCTATGACAACTTTGTTGTGCTGTACTGGTAATAAAGCGCTCAATAGTTTATAAGCAGTGCTGAATACTCCTTTTACGATTCGTGTAAGGAATGTTTTCACTGTTTAAATTTCCCATTCAATAACAGTTTTTCCCCAAGATGAAGTCAAATCTGCTTCAAACGCGTTTGTAATTTCCTCAATACTGCGCACCGGGAAGCGTCCGCCAACTAATGTTTCTAAATAATCAACGACTTCAGGGTATTGAGCTAAAAAGTCCACAGTACGGGCAAAATCCTCGCGTCCGCTGCGGCTGCTGCCGATCAGCGTAATCCCTTTTTCAAGCACCATTCTCGTTTCGATTTCAACAGGGTATTCAGATACGCCTAAGAGCGCTACACACGCTTCAGGATGAACATGGGCAATGATCTGCTCAATTGCGCTTTCACTGCCGCGTCCGCCTACACATTCAAAGGCATGATCGATCCTGACATCTTCAGGAATGTCGTTGATTTGATAAGCTGCATCAACAAATGAAAAATGATCAAGTTTGTAAGGCGTTTTTCCGAAAATAAACACTTTGCTGTCCGGATATTTCTTCTTCAGAAGCAGTGTCATGATAAATCCGAGATTACCGTCCCCCCAGACACCGAATGTGTCACGCTTCTTGTGCGCCATGCGCTCAAAGCGGGAAAGCGCGTGTACTGCAATTGTAATAAGCTCAGTAAAGGCTGCGACATGCGGATTAATGCTGTCAGGAAGTTCAACGAGCCGATCCGGCGCCATAAACATGTAATCCTGCATAAATCCATCGTAGCCGCTTGAACGGAATCTGCTGGAACGCAGGTAATTCTCCGCAATGACTTCATGCTCTTCAACAGGTGTATTTGGAACCATAACAACCCGGGTTCCTACTTTGAACGTGCCTGTCGGATCAAACATGACCTTTCCGATTCCTTCATGAATGAGGGCCATCGGCAGTTTTTTATCCATCGCTTCTTTACCGCGTGAACCAGTATAATAACGCTGGTCGGCAGCACAGATGGATAAATGGGTAGGCCGGACGACGACCTTATCTGAATGGACAACTTTATCTTTATACGTCACTTCAAATTGTCGGGCAGAAACTAAACGATACGTTTGATTAATCATTGTGAAATTCGCTCCTGTAAAATGGCATTAGCCACTTTTAAGTCATATGGTGTCGTTACTTTAATATTAAAGACTTCACCTCGGACCAGCTTCACTTTTTCACCTGCTAACGAACAGATTTTGCAAGCGTCAGTCAGGACCGCTTTTTGTTCATCGGACAGTTTATTATAAAGCTCGACCAATTTGCTGATCCGGAAGCTTTGCGGTGTTTGCCCCTGATACATGTTATCGCGGACAGGGATATCAGAAATAAATTCCTGGTCTTCTGAAGCAATAATGGTGTCAATGGCTGAGATAACAGTATCAACCGCGCCGTATTGAAGAACTGCATCAATGTTTTCATCGATAATGCGATGAGTGAGAAACGGACGCACAGAATCGTGGGTGATGATCACGTCATCATCCTGGATGCCGAATTCTTTCTCAATATAGCGGATGCCGCTCATAATAGATTCATTACGGTCGCTGCCGCCTTCAACGACAATCAGGCGGTCATCCTGCCCGATGAATTTCTTTAAAATATCTTTTGTATGGTTAATCCACTCTTTAGGTGAAACAATTAAAATCTTATCGAAACGGTCATTTAGTAAAAACTTTTCAACCGTATGAATGATAATAGGGCGTTTATTTAACGGTAAAAACTGTTTTGGCATATTGACGTTCCCCATGCGGGAACCTTTTCCACCGGCTAGAATCTCAGCATAAATCATAAAATGACTCCTTCCTTACTACAGCTCATAATGTTTTATAAAGGGTTTTCATATTCTTTGCAATTCCGATCTCTATTATATATAAAGATCAGCTTGATTTCTCGTTTATATAGCTTAAAAGCTGCCTGCTGGCATCCCCTTTGGAATATTGATTCCACTCACGTGAAAAACGCTCCACTTCAGCTTGGAGCTTGTTCATGTCTTTCAGCTGGTCCAAGAGCATTCCTGAATCACAGCAAGGCACCCCGGGAATCACCTCTGTATAATGCTGAATTAAACCGCGGGTTCTGTTGTATGCCTCCATATCATACGCATAAAACAAAATGGGTTTGTCCAGCAGCGCAAATTCAAAAGGGACAGAAGAATAATCTGATATTAACAGATCGCTCATTTTTAAAAGGTCTGCAAGCGGGAGATCTGAAACATCTTTTATCCACGCACTATCCTCAGGTAATTCAGCAGATTGCTTCATAACAGGATGAAGTTTGACTGCAAGTAAATAGTCTCCGTTTAAATCATGCTGCAGCTGTTTTTCTGAAAACGGCAGCGAAAAGCTTTCAAACTGATGATCCCTAAAGGTCGGACAATACAGAATGATTTTTTTCTCTGCCGGCAGTTGATATTTGTTTTTAAGGTCATTGCTGTTTTCCCGCGCCTCATAGTAAGCATCCGTTAAAGGTACACCAAACCGAAGAAATTTATCACCTTTTATATCGAAAAATTCCTTGAATATCTCAGCCATATGTTCAGAACCGACGACAATCCGGTCAAATGAAGAATACACTTTGCGAAAGCGTCTTACGTCAGCCCGTGAACGATTCTGTGTGTTGATATCCTTTAACCCAAATCGCTTAAACGCTCCATTCGCATGCCAAACCTGGATACACTCGATATCAGGCCTACTGGTCAAAACGGTTGTCAAAACAAAATAGTTATCAACAATCACAGCTTTGCTGCTCAGCATAGAAAAGACCGCTTTATATATATGAAGCGGGTGTTTTTCGTTAATCACTGAAACAGTAAGCTCAGGAAATTCTGTTTCCAGCGATTTGGCATGCTGGGTAAGAAGCACATGAATGGGAAATGAATAGTGCCCCTTCTGATATTCCTTTAATATTGCCCGGGCATTATCAGGAAAAGAAACAAGAAGGGTCACTTGCCTTCCAGGTTTGACCCAAAACAGCAATGTGCCAATGACTTTGACAAACAAATAATAAAAAAACGCAATCCAGGATTTCAATCTGTCATCAGCTCAAATTGGCTGTCACAGATTGTCCGCAGGCACAGCGAAAGATTCTTACATTTCATTACATACCATAGCTCCTTTAAGGCCGATTACAGATGGCGTGATTGATCTTTGACCTGTCCTGTATATTGCGGCTTTGCTGAAGCCCGTTCATATTTCAGCACAGCTGTAACATACTTAGGAATGCTCAGCATTCTTCTCCAGCGCGCAGGATTTGTGATCAGCCTGTACATCCATTCAAGGTGAAAACGGATAAAGAATGAGGGCGCTCTCTTTACATTGCCGCTAAACACATCAAAGCTTCCGCCCAGCCCTACAGCTACAGCCTGAGGGAATAAATGGCGGTATTTATGGATAAAGAACTCCTGATTAGGATAGCCTAAAGCGACAAATACCATATCAGGATTCGAGGCCGCAATTTTGTCCGCCACCTCACGCTGATCTTTCACATAGCCGTCAGAATATCCGGCAATTTCAATTCCTGGAAAATCACGTTTAACTCGCTCAATTGTTTCCGCAATCACATGCTTAGCTGCACCGTAAAAGAAAACCCGTTTTTTCTTTTGATTGGCTTTCTCAAGCAGAGACGTAAACAAATCATAACCGGCCATTCTGGATTGAAGAGGTTTTCCAATCATTTTGGAAACCATCACAACACCAATGCCATCCGGCAAAATGAAGTCAGCAGAAGAAAGAACCGCTCCATAACGCTGATTCTGCATCGCCTCAAATCCAATTTCAGGATTCGCTGTTACGATGAACGCACCTCTATTCTGGTCCAAATATGACGTTTCTAAATGTGATACAAATGAAGTCAGTTCACCGTCTACAAAATCTAATTGATTAATGGGTTTCGTTTGCATCGTATCAACCCTCCTTTTCATCTATATGTCTATAAAAAACACGTGTCATTCGTATAGTTTGATTAAACGCTCTTTGCCTGAAAACATTTTACTCTATCTTACCACAAAAATCTTTAGGAACTTTTAACATTCACATTACAATTCCTTCACGTTTTGACGATGAATTAATATGAGGAGGGCGTACAGAATAAATGACGCAGCAGAAAGAAAATCGTTTCACTTAAAAATGCGACAAAAGAATCGATTTTTCCCAAAAAGAAAACTTGTTATAATGGGTAGGGATGAGACATTAGGCCTGCAAAATTTATACATCAATACAACGTAGATACCAAAAAATGCTGATGATTGACATTTTTAAAGAGCCTTAACTTTTATAGGAACTTATGCTATTATTGTTCATTATTAATGGTACGTAAAAAATATGTCGAAATGATAAACAATCTGTTAAGATTTTTGGTTTTTTTCTGGTACTCTCAGTTGAAAACGGTTGGAAGGTGATGTTATCTAATGAAGAAAGTGATAACGTACGGAACATTTGATTTATTTCACTACGGACATATGAAGCTGCTGGAAAGGGCAAAAAATCTGGGTGATTACTTAATCGTAGGATTGTCTACAGATGAATTTAATCTTCAAAAACAAAAAAAATCGCATCATTCTTATGAACATCGAAAATTCATGCTAGAAACAATCGATTTTGTTAATGAAGTCATTCCCGAAAAAAACTGGGAACAAAAAATCTCAGATATTAAAAAGTACAATATAGATACATTCGTCATCGGTGATGACTGGAAAGGGAAATTTGATTTCTTAAAGGAATATTGTGAGGTCATTTACCTTCCAAGAACAGAAGGCATTTCAACTACCCAAATCAAAAAAGACATGGCTAGTTTATAGAAGTACTAACTAAAAGAGGCTTGAAGTAAATTCAGTTGCTTCTTTTTTTCTTGTTTGCTGAGATAAGTATTTAATTGTTCGAACATTTAAGGAGTCTAAGATGAAATCAAAGATTTTAATGAAATATAGAAGTCTATTGGTCAGAGTATACTCAATTGCTTTTAGAATAATTGGGCTTTTGCCCAGGAATGAAAAATTAATCATCTTCGAAAGCTATTCCGGCAAACAATTCAGCTGTAATCCACGAGCAATTTTTGAGTATCTTGAGGAAAATAAAGATAAATATGATTACCGATTAATCTGGAGTATAGATAAAAGAAACAAAGATTTATTTGATAATTTAGATGTGAAATATTTAAAAAGATTCTCTCTCAAATGGCTATGGTATATGGCTACAGCGAAATATTGGATAACAAACAGCCGCTTGCCGTTATGGATCCCAAAACCGAGAAAAACCACATATGTGCAGACTTGGCACGGAACTCCCCTAAAAAAACTTGCAAATGACATGGACGAAGTACATATGCCCGGCACGACGACTGAACAATATAAAAAAAACTTCCTGAAAGAAGCTAGTAAATGGGATTATCTCATTTCCCCTAACGCTTACTCTACGGAGATTTTTAGAAGTGCTTTTCAGTTTAAAAAAGAAATTATTGAATCTGGTTATCCGAGAAACGATTTATTATATGCAGAAAATAGAGACGATATTAGTAAAAGGATTAAAAGAAAACTAAATATTGACGATAATAAAAAAATCATTTTGTATGCACCTACATGGAGAGACAATGAATTTTATGGTGTGGGAAAGTATAAATTTGACTTACAACTTGACTTAGAAGAATTACAAAAAGAATTTGAAGATTCTGCTGTTTTTTTATTAAGGATGCATTATTTAGTGCGAGAAAACTTTAATTTGCAAAAATATCATCATTTCATTAAAGATGTTTCTTCGTATCAGGATATCAGAGATTTGTACTTGATAAGTGACATATTAATTACTGATTATTCATCAGTTTTCTTTGATTTTGGCAATCTAAAAAAACCTATCATTTTTTATACCTATGATTTAGAACTGTATAGAGATAAATTAAGAGGCTTTTATTTCGATTTTGAGCAAAATGCTCCAGGTGAAATTGTAGTAAATAAAAAAGAACTTTATTTGAAATTGAAAAATATTATTCAAATGGGCTTTATACCAAATAAATACAATCAATTTTATAATGAATTTTGCTCTATTGAAGATGGTTTTGCTGCTAAAAGAGTAATTGAAAGGATTTTTTAGAGTCAGGAAGGAGGTTAGTATTATATTCTCATTAATTATTCCAGTTTATAATGCGGAAAAGTACTTATTAGAGACGATAAATAGTGTCATTAACCAAACGCTTGATTTTGAAAAATATGTTCAAGTCATTTTAATTGATGATGGTAGCACAGATGATAGTAAAAAAATTTGCGAAGAACTGCAAAAAAAGTACCCAAACAATATAAATTATAAAAGGATAAATAATACTGGGCCATCTGCAGCGAGAAATATGGGACTGAAACTAGTCAATGAAACATCTGAATATATTGGATTTCTTGACTCTGATGACAAAATATCTCTTGAGGCCCTCTATCAAGTAAAATCTTTTTTTGAGGCAATGGGAAGTAAGGTAAACATTGCAGTCTTACCGATACATTATTTTGGTTGTAGAGAAGGCGAACATAAATTGAATTATCGCTTTCTTAAAGGAAATAGGGTAGTTAACATTTTGAATGAATATGACGCTCCTCAATACTTTATAGGGGGAAGTTTTTTTAAAAAATCTCTTCTGCAAAAATATGGTTCAAAATTCAATGAAGATTTGGACTTTTGGGAAGACGCCCTTTTTATGAATAAATTGATATTAAACGAGTCTTGTTACGGGGTTGTAGCAAACGGAAAGTATTTTTACAGAAAAAGGTTCGAAAGCAATTCGTTAGTTGATACTTCTTGGTCATCAAAAAAACGTTATACAGATTTTTTGAAAAATTCTTATTCAGTTTTATTTGAATGGTCTAAAGAAATTTATGGTGAGATACTTCCTTATGTACAATATTTAACTGCTTATCATATTAAACTATATTTATACCCTAAAAATAGAGATCAAGCTACAGATATTTTGAATACTAAGGAATTTAATCAATTTATTCTTGAGTTTAAATATATTTTAAGTGAAATAGAATCTAAATATATTCTGTGTCAAAACATGAATAGTTACTATAAAGAGCTAATGTTAGAGTTTAAGAATGAGAAATATTTATATGCTCACGGTGTTGAAAAGCTAAAAAAGAAAAATATCACTATAAATGATGTTAAATATAAAGGATACTTTTTAGTTTTAAAAGGCCATTTTATTAATGAACTTTATGAGATGAAAAAAGATGACAGAATTTATCTAAAATATTTTAATAAAAAAATATATGCCAAACAAATACAATTAGATGAAAAAATAATTATATGGGGCCATAAAGTTAGAGATTATAAATATGCAGGTTTTAGTTTAAAACTTCCCATTTGGATTTTAAAATTTTCAATCGGATTAGAGGGAGATAATTTTTCAGTAGTACTCAATGAAGTTAATTTATTAAAAACTCTTCATAAAAAACTATTATGTATGAATAGTTTAATTGGAAAGGCGAAATGACATGAGTATATTAGATGTAAAATATGATGAGATAAAGGGAAGTTTGAAGATACTTTGCGAATTTAGTAAAGATGAAAATTTCCATGCTTTTTACTTAGAAAAAAAAGTAAATCACCGAGATACAGAGCTTCTTGAAAGAATAAGAATTGAATATGAAGAAATCAATAGTACCTCACTATGGTTAAACGTTGATCTTAACATAATTTTCACTTCCTGTAATATAAGCGAAAGTTTCTGGTCAGTATATATGATGACATCATCGGGGAAGAAATTATTAAAATTTGATCATGGCGAAAAAACTACTTTTCCCTATTTTATACCTCATCAATATTCTATATACAAAGTTAGACCTTATATTGCAAAAGATTGTTCTTTAGCATTCTTTATAAGGCCCATTGATTTTATACCGGTTTTAAATGAATTTAAACAAGACGTAAATAATCAATTTCGATTAAATATTGAATGTGTGGGAGCTGACTACAAAAGCCTTTTGAATAGTCAATTTTCGTTATCTCTTTTAAGACGGGATCAACCTGATTTATATTTCTACTCAGATGAGATAAATATAGCAAAAGATGATAATTCATCGGAAAATTTACATTTCTGTATACCAGAAGATTTATTAATAAATAATGATTTGTACGATGTATTTTTAAAAGCAGAAGTGCCCTTAAATAATGATAATGAATTATTATCCAATCAAAAAGAAGTATATTTAAAAGTTAATATAGAGAAAACTATAATAGGAGTACTCCAAGAAAATAATTATCCTATAAATGAGTTTTACTCTTTAAAGGCAAGTGAAAATGCTTTAAATCAACTTTCTTTTCAAACAGTCAAAAAACTTTCTGCAAATATTAGTAAAGTTGATAACGATGAGGACGAGCAGAAATTTACATTGGAAATAAAAGGAGTAAATCTGTTTGTAGACACTCATTCCCAGCTGTTTTTTGTGCTGAAGAGAAGAAGAAAACTTGGAAAAGAAGTTGAATATTATGACGAGATTGCACTTCCATTAGAATTTAATGAGAGTCATTTTACAGCAAAAATATTAAAATCAACTACTTTTTCTGAGTCTATTCTTAAAGGAAATGAAGTCTGGGATGCTTTTATTCGCATAAATAAAGAAAATTACTTTATAGAAAGCGAAGTTAGCGTAAATAAAGAAACAACTTATTCATTTAATTACTTTAAAACAAACTCAAAGCATTTAATAAATTCAGATGCTAAATTTTTTGTAAACGGAAAATCTAATCTATCTCTTTTTATTTCAGACCGACAAACAGTAGGAACTAAACCGATCAGAATTGCTGTAATGGGCACTTGCTTCAGTAGAAACCCTTTTAACTCCAGAGATTATTTCAATCCTGGATATAAGAAGATTTATGAGTGTGTTTATACTCAATTCCACTCTTCAATAGTGAGCTTGGTTTCTGAGCCAACCCCTTTTACTCGTGATGATTTTAAAGATATAAAAGAGCAAGATATCAACTTTGTTGAAACAGATTTCAAAAAAGATTTTTTTGAAAAACTTAAAAATTCACAGCCGGATTATCTCATTATTGACCTATACTCGGACGCTGCAAAATCACTTATTCAGTTTAGCGAACAACAATTTGTCAGTGCAAGTTTTATTATAGAACAAAGCCAGTTTTTTAAGAATTTAAGAAATGTAACTATTATTAACCATACTAATAACAAAAAATATTTTGAAATATACAAAAAATCCCTTGATAACTTTATCAACAAATTGACAGAGGTCATACCCGCATCAAAAATCATTTTAAACAAAGGTCGTTTTACGAGTAAATATAAAGATAGTAATGGGGAAATTAAACCTTTTGGAGATCAGGATTTAATTAATAGGAATAATTATTTTTGGGACAAAGTTGATAATTATTTTGAATATAAGCTACCTAGCGTTAAAGCTATTGACTTGACAAATACACCATTTATTGGTGATGAGAGATATCCTTTCGGAAAATCATTCTCTCATTACGAATCAGCATATTATAAAAAATTTATGGATCGTTTAAATTCGATAGTACTTGAAGATATACAAACAGAACTAAGGTGATTATAAATCATTATAATAAGGAGAAATTAAGTTGAAACATCCATTAATCAGTGTAGTCTTACCTGTTTATAATGTGGAAGCCTATGTAGAAGAATGTCTTCAATCTATAATTGGCCAAACATTGGGTTTTGAGAAAATTGAAGTTATTTTAGTCAATGATTGTTCAACGGATGGCACAGCGGCTATTCTAGATCGATATGCCGAGCAGTTTATAAACATTAGAGTAATACATTTGGAACAAAACTGCGGAGCACCTGGAAAACCAAGAAATATTGGAATTAATAAAGCTAAAGGTGAATATATTATATTTTTAGATCCTGATGATTACATTCCAAAAGATGCTTATGAAAAATTATATAAGGTCATGGAAAAAAACAAATCAGATTTCGTTATGGGCAAAATGCTAAGCTTTAATGATGAAACTGGAAATACACATGAACATATAACATTTAAAAATTATTTTATGCATAAGCATTATAATAATGTAAATATTGAAACTGTTCCATTTTTCCTTCAAGTAAAAACAGCTGTCTACTTAAAATTAGTAAAAACAAGTTTTTTAAAAAAACATAATATTTTATTTCCAGAGGGTATGAGAAATGGGGAAGATAAAATTTATGATATGGCTCTCTTCACAAAAGCCGAAAAGTTCAGTTATATACCTGAGTATATTTATTATTATAGGACAAGAAATGATGCAAACAATCTATCGTTGACACAGCAAAATATTAAAAATACCCTAAAAAATGATGTAACTGCTGCATTAAAAATAAAAGAATTTTTAAATGAAGAAGAATACTTTTATTTTCAAATAAATGCTTTTAGGTCTCTATTGTGGAAAATTTGTGATCCTGATTTCAACAACATGTCTGTAACTGAGAGGCTTGAGATATTTGAAATGATTAGACCTGTTGTACAAGGATTTAACCCTGATATTACCGGAAAATATTTTTCTATTGAGAAACCTTTACTTAGTTTGATTGAAAAAAATTTCTTACTAGAAGCTTTAGAATACAATTCTATGATCGTCTCAAGAAGATGGTGGTACAATACAGGAATAGAATTGCAAAAAATGTTTAAGCGGCAGCAAGCCATCAAAAACTCACTATCTTGGAGAATAACTAAAATCTTCAGAAGTAAAATAAAAGCAACTAAGTTGAAATATAAAATTAAGGAGAAATTGGTTAGTGATTGAAACTACATTATTGATTCCTGTTGGCACCCAAGATAACAACTTAATGCAAACATACATTGATTTTGTTAAAGGTCAAAGTATGAATTGGAATAGCTTGGAGATATTTTTTGTTGTAGACGACAATGATATAGCTGATCAAAATCTAGATGAGAATGTACATTTAATTAGTAGTAAAAATTTTAATATTTCATTGAGTAAAGGAAAGTATATATTCCTTTCAAATATTGAATATCGCTATGATTCAAATTTATTGAAAAGACTTTCTGAAAAGATGAATATAAATGGGGTATCTGTAATAAAAGCATATAGATTGTTAAATAACAATTTATATGAAAATATAATTGCTTCGAGGATAATGCCAAAACAATATTTGGTTGAGACCGGTTTCTTCTCAGAAAATACTTTTAATCGTGATAATTTAGTTCAATTCTTTTTTGAGCAAGATACAAAGAATATTGAAATGGATTATTTGGGAGAGTGTTTTGTAGATAATGAATTTATAGAATATAGTTATCAGTGTCATATCCAATCTTTTAAAAAAATCGTCAGCTTAAATAATGAGCAATTTCTTACGGAATTTGGAGAACTGATATTGGAAACATTAATGTCTTATGTAGATACGAATGTTTTTTTGAATAATTTACTTGATAAAGATCATAGGGTTGCGTACGATACAATAAAAAAGATAAGTGAAATTGTTAAGGTAGAGGAGATTTATAACTTTAATGAAGTAGGTTATGGAACCTTTGTTAAATTGATCCAGAAAAATTGTTATTATGAAGCAACAGAGTTTATGAAATTGTTAAAGAGTAAAAGACATTGGTTCAATCAATCAAGAACTTATAAATCTTATTTTGCGAGAGTTCCGTTGTTTGAAAAATCGTTATCTTGGAAATTAACGAAGCCTTTGAGAGACTTAAAGTATCAATTCGGCCATATCAAGCAGATGCTATATAAATATCTTCTTATTTCTTTTACATATATAGTGAAGCTGTTATATAGAAAAGATGTATGGTTAGTCGGAGAGAGATTTGATCAAGCTGAAGACAATGGATACGCCTTCTTTGAGTATTGTAGAACAAATCATCCAGATAAAAAAATCTTTTATATTATTGAAAAAGGTTCCCCGCATGCTGAAAAGGTAAAACGCTTAGGAAATATACTTTATCACTCCAGTTTTAAACATAAATTATATATGTTTTTAGCTAATGCATATATAAGTGCATGGACATTTCAAGAAGGTTTGTATCCATGGCCTTTAAAGGTGTATAACAAGTATTATAAAAAAGTTTTAAGCAACAAATATAATATCTGTCTGCAACATGGTTTAATTATGTATAACATTTCACCTTATTTGCATAAAGAGAAGTATAATCAAGATCTCGTTATTAGCAGTTCAGAAAAAGAAAAAGAGATTATACTTAATACCCTAGGTTACAATAGTGATGAAGTTGTCGTAACTGGTCTTTCGAGGTTCGATAGGCTGTCAAAAAATAAATCAAATAAAGACCAGATTTTAGTTATGCCGACCTGGAGAAGAAGTTTAGTTCAAATGAATAAACATAACTTTTTGAAATCTAAGTACTTCCTCTCTTACCAGAATTTGCTTAAAAATGAGAAGTTCCTTAATATGATAGAGGATAAGGGAATTGAAGTCAAATTTTATATACATTATCAAATGCAGAAGTATATAAAAAATTTCAATGTTGATCATCCACAGATTGAAATTTTAACCAAAAATAATGCAATAGTATCTGATTTGATTAGAGAAAGTTCTTTATTGGTTACAGATTATTCATCTGTTTCTGCTGATTTTTTGTTTATGAATAAACCAGTTGTTTTTTATCAATTTGATCCTTATGATAATCATTCCATCAGAGTAAATGAGATTAAATCTGAAGACATTGGAATAGTTGCATCAGAAGAAGAAACTGTTGTAAATAACATAATTGAGATATGTCATAGAAACTTTGAAATAGATAAGCAATTTAAAGAGAATTCTAAGAAGATCTTTAAATTTAAAGATGATAAAAATAATGAACGTATCTATAATACGATCTTAAACACTGTAAAAAGAGCAAATAGATAAGAACATTGTAGAAAAAACCGATGGATTAAATCTGTCGGCTTTTTCTATACATTAAATTTAGACAGCTACAATGTGAAAAAAAACTTAATATCTGTTACAATATTCACCGGTGCTTTCAAATTTCTTTAACCGAAAGATCCAAAAAATCATTTAAGTCTAAGGAAGATAAACAATGAATGCATTAGTAAGAATCGTAAAAGAGCAAGTGACATCGTTTCCTTTAATTTTGCGCTTGGCTTCGTATGAGACAAAGTCTCAGTATCAGATGAATTATCTTGGTGTATTATGGCAGTTTTTAAATCCTCTCATTCAAATGCTGGCGTACTGGTTTGTATTTGGTATGGGGATTCGCAACAGCAAGCCGATCATAACAGGTATCGGAGAAGTGCCTTTTATTGTTTGGATGCTGGCTGGGTTAATTCCGTGGTTCTTTATTAGCCCGACCATTCTTGATGGATCAAACAGTGTGTTTAAGCGGATCAATATGGTTGCGAAAATGAATTTTCCGATCAGTTCACTGCCTTCTGTTGTGATTGCTTCAAATTTATTTAGTTATTTTGTAATGATGGGTGTTTATGTCATAGTCTTGTTAGCAAGCGGTATTTACCCTAGCTTGCATTGGATACAATATATTTACTATTTGATCTGCATGATTGTATTTATGTTTTCATTTAGTTTGTTTAACTCTACAATCAGTGTGCTTGTCAGAGATTATCAATTTCTGCTGCAGGCCGTAACCAGATTATTGTTCTTTTTACTTCCAATTTTTTGGAATATCTCGGAGCAGCTCGGGAAAAATCACCCGAACCTTCTGCCTGTGCTTAAGCTGAATCCGATTTTTTATCTGATAGAAGGATTCAGGAACAGCTTCTTAGATGGAAAATGGTTTTTCCAAGATATGAAGTACACGTTGTACTTTTGGTTGTTCACATTCCTTTTATTGTTAGTAGGTTCTATCCTGCATATGAAATTCAGAGACAAGTTTGTTGACTTTCTTTAATACGTAAGGAGATTGTACGATGAAACTAAAAGTTTCGTTTCGAAATGTTTCAAAGCAGTATCATTTGTATAAAAAACAATCGGACAAGATTAAAGGATTGTTTTTTCCGGCTAAGGATAATGGTTTTTTTGCTGTGCGGAATGTCTCCTTTGACGTGTATGAGGGAGAGACAATCGGTTTTGTAGGAATAAACGGGTCAGGGAAATCGACCATGTCTAACCTGCTGGCTAAAATTATTCCGCCGACCAGCGGTGAAATTGAAATGAACGGCCAGCCGTCGCTGATTGCGATTGCTGCCGGTTTAAATAACCAATTAACGGGCCGGGACAATGTCCGGCTTAAGTGTTTGATGATGGGGTTAACCAATAAAGAAATTGACGAGATGTATGACAGCATTGTGGAATTTGCCGAGATTGGCGATTTTATTAATCAGCCGGTTAAAAACTATTCCAGCGGGATGAAATCACGTCTCGGTTTCGCAATTTCTGTTCATATTGACCCTGACATTTTAATTATTGACGAAGCGCTCTCTGTAGGGGACCAAACGTTTTATCAAAAGTGTGTAGACAGAATAAATGAGTTTAAAAAGCAAGGAAAAACCATTTTCTTTGTCAGCCACTCCATCGGCCAGATTGAAAAGATGTGTGACCGCGTCGCTTGGATGCACTACGGCGAGCTTCGCATGTTTGATGAGACAAAAACGGTTGTCAAAGAGTATAAAGCGTTCATTGATTGGTTTAATAAGCTGTCGAAAAAAGAAAAAGAAACATATAAAAAAGAGCAAACGGAAGAACGTAAGAAAGAAGATCCTGAAGTGTTTGCCCGTTTCCGCAATAAGAAGAAAAAGCCGAAATCATTGGCTAATGCGGTTCAAATTGCTATTTTGTCTATCCTGACTGTATTCATGGCAGGAACGATGTTCTTTAATGCCCCGCTTCGTACAATTGCTTCGTTTGGCGCTATACCGCAAAATGAAGTGAAGAATCATCATGGCAATGCTAAGGGCAAGTCAGAGGAACGTTTAACCGCAGTCAATAAGCAAGGGTTTATAGCAGATGAAAAAGCGTCTGTTTATAAGGACCAGGATTTGAAACAGAAAGCTGACGTTACACTGCCATTCGGTACCGAGGTGACAGTAGCTGCAAAAGGCAAACAAGCAGCGAAAATAAAGTTTGACGGTCAGTCTTATTTTGTGAAAAAGAAGGCTGTTGAAACAAACGTGAAATATGCTGAAGTGCAGGCTGCTGCCTTTACGCCTTATGTCACGCAAAATGCAGCATCTTCCTATGATTACTTCCTGAAATTCTTGGGAGACAGCAGTGCCAGCATTCAATCGAAATTGAATGGATATACTGAAGGAGATACAGCTGACGGCAGAAAAACGTTAGATTTTGATTATGAAAAAATCAGCTATGTGCTGGAGAATGATAAAGCATCAGAGCTAATCTTTCATAATATTTCTCCCGTTACTCCGGCGTCACTATCTTTGAGTGACACCGATGTATTGTATGACAGCAGTAAAAATCGTTTTCTTGTGAATACAGACGATCGGGTTTTTACAGTTGATAATGAAGAGCATACGCTGACCCTGATGTCGAAATAAGAAAAGGCTATTGGAGGAATCTCCAATAGCCTTTTTGTTTAGATTTCTTCTTTGTTTAGTAAACCTTCCATAAATGGAACGAGCTGCTCGCGAAGCTCTTTATCCTGCATCGCAAACTCAAGAGTTGTTGTGATAAAGCCGAGCTTTTCACCAACATCATAACGCTTACCTTCAAAATCGTAAGCAAACACTCTTTGAATTTCATTCAGTTTTTGGATGGCGTCTGTCAGCTGAATTTCACCGCCGGCGCCAACCTGCTGCTCCTCTAAGTACATGAAGATCTCAGGTGTGAATACGTAACGGCCTAAGATGGCAAGGTTAGAAGGTGCAGTGCCTTTAGGCGGCTTCTCAACGAAATTTTTCACCTGGTAACGGCGGCCCTCACTTGTCAGCGGGTCGATAATGCCGTAGCGGTGTGTTTCATCTTCAGGCACTTGCTGAACACCGATAATAGAAGAAAGTGTTCTTTCGTATTCATCCATTAATTGGCGCAACCCTGGTGTTTCTGCCTGTACAATATCGTCTCCAAGCAGAACAGCAAACGGCTCATCACCGATAAAGTTGCGTGCGCACCAGACAGCGTGTCCGAGTCCTTTAGGCTCTTTTTGGCGGATATAGTGAATGTCAGCCAGGTTAGAAGCTTTTTTCACTTTTTCAAGAAGTTCAGTTTTTCCTTTTTCTTCTAGGTTTCTTTCAAGCTCAGGAGAGTAATCAAAATGATCCTCAATCGCACGCTTGCTTTTTCCTGTTACGATAATAATATCCTCAATACCGGCTTCAACAGCTTCTTCAATTATGTATTGAATGGTAGGCTTATCAACGATAGGAAGCATTTCTTTCGGCATTGCTTTCGTAGCCGGCAAGAATCTCGTTCCGAGACCTGCGGCAGGGATTATGGCTTTACGTACTTTTTTCAATTTCAAAGCACCTTCCTTAAGAACAGATTTAGGGTTCAGCTTTATTGAATGCTGAGTATTTAAAATGTTTGAGTTTCTTTTCTCATCAATACCCTATTTTCATTCTGTTAAACACATTTAATCATATAAGAAAAACCATTATTAAACAAGAGTCAATTCAGTGACTTTAGATTAAGGAAATACAAAAAATTAACATCAATTGATAGATAAGACAGTTTACGCGGACTCGAAAAATTCCAGAAGAGTAACTGCTTTTTCATCTCTAGAGCCAGCACAGCAAAAATGATATAATGTAGTTCTGAAAATGTGACTGTACGAATTTTTTCGAAAGGTATAAATAGATGATGACGATTAAGGTTTCTATCCCAAAATTAGCATATGTTTGCACAGGACTGAATGCTGCAAAAAAGTTTAATATCAATACAATCGATTGGAATTATCCAATGGAAATTGTCACTTTACATCATGAGCCTAATGGGCCTTCTTCTTTTAAAGATGCAGCTGTTATCAATATGTACAGCTATTTTAAAGGATCTGAACCTCAGAAAGATAAAATCAAGCATCCGATTGAACAGGAAGGTTTAACATATATTCAAGAACCGAACAAGCCCATTTACCGGTATTACCAAAATGGGCGTTATATCAAATACCAAAGGTTTACAGCATCAGGAGAACTTGCTGTTATTGACTACTTTAACGAAAACAGGCAAAGGTTTAAAAGAGAAGAATACGATTCATCCGGCTATGTACACAGTTTAATGTACATGGATCTGGAGGCTAACAAACCGAAGCAGCATCTTTATGTAAGAGCAGACGGCACCTGTTATATGACCAAATGGTATAAGAATGATGGCACGACTGAAAAAATTGTCATTTTTGACGAAAAAGAGAATATAGTCAGTGTGTTGTATTCAGAAGATGAACTATCACATTATTTTCTGAGCCGTTTGATAAAGGAAACGGATTATTTATTTTTAACTTCTGAAGTGGAAATATATACAACACTAAAATCTCTTTCAGTTGAATATCCTTCTATGTATTTAGGTTTTATAGAGACAAATGTGATGTTGGACAGCCCTGAAAAGGAAATAAGCCATCTTGATGCGTTCGTGGTCCCTTCATTGAAGAGATATCATGACACGATTGAAAAAACGGGGCCTCGCACAAATATTTATTACGTTTCTGAAGAGCCTTTTACCCGCAAACGTTTTGTGGGCAAATTAATTGATCAGGTGCCTTTCAACAATCAATTGAAAGATATGAATGTTGAGCTGTTAACGGCAGAATGGCAATCAAGATCTGATTTATATTTGTCAGCCAAGGTCGAATTTAAAGGCGACGTTCCAACCCATTCTGTTGGCCGTCACAAAATGTATTGGAAAGTAAAAAATAAGAAGAGCGGTACTGAAAGTACGTTTAATGCAACAGTAAGCGTAAGCAATGAGGAAGAGCTGATATTTACTGTAAGCGGCACTCTTCGTGTTCATTCAGTATTAGATCAGCTGTCCATGATCGAATTGTATCTCTGTTCAGAGTGGGATAATAGCTTCTTTGCATCGGGTGTACGCGTAACCGATCTAAAGAAAATTTCATCATCAGAACAAAGCATTTCAGGCTGGCAATTGACTTTAACAGTAGAAAATAATTATTTGCGTGTCCAGACGGCCGAGGGACTTCGGAGAAAACTAATGAACCGGCTGTTTACAAGGAAATAGTAGAGAAGCTTTACCAGAAGAAGGAGCTTGAAGATGAGAAGGATCTTTTCACTAATATATGAAATAGACATTGAAAAAGGCGGCATTACAAGCTCTATGATGTCAAGATCTTATACATTTGCGGAGCGCGGCCATAAAATCGATTTGGTCACACTTGATTATAAAGAGAATTATGACCAGATTGAGAAAGAGCTGAAGAACGCAGGAAGATTGCATGCTGATGTAAATATCCTCAATATTTATGATGACTATAAAAATCAGCATAAGCATATAAAAGTCGGGAATGCACAACAAAGTTATTATGAACAAAATCGCAATCGCTTTGAAGAACCCTATGCCATGTATCATAATGAGGAAAAATCAGAAACGGAATACTTCAAGAACGGTTTATATATAAAAAGGAAAAAGTGGGATGAGTCGGATAACCTTTTATATGTAGATCACTTCAATGAAAATATGCAGATGACAAAGCGAGAATACTTTCGTGACGCTTATGTAAATAAAACGGTATTATTCGATACGAGAAGCGGAAAAATCAATCAAATTCACTACACAGCACCGGACGGTTTCTGTTATCTTACGGAATGGTATCATTTTCATACGGGAGCCAGCCAGGGAGTTATGCTGTTTGAACGAGATGAGAAGGAAGCTGTCTCTTTCAAAAACAAGCATGCGTTTCATACACACTGGCTTGAGAAGCTATGTGAAAAGGAAAAAGACCCTATTATTATCTGTGATGGGGTCGGAAGTGCTTCTAAAGTAAATGAAATGCGTGAAGGATTGGCAAAACGATATTACTGTGTCCATTCAAATCATTTAGATTATCCATACACGTTAGGCAGCAAAGTCCGGAAAAATCATCAATACGCAATGGAGCATATTAACGATTATGACGGGCTGATCGTATTAACGAATGAACAAAAAGAAGATATCATGAAAGATTTTGAGTCGAACAATAATATTTTTGTTATTCCTCATGCTCCAAGAAGGCTTAAAAAATTACAAACGTATGAAAAAAAGAAAAACGAATTTGTCATGGTGGCCAGATATCATGAGGAAAAAGGGATCGATAAAGTCATAAAAGCAATGGAAATCGTAAAAAAAGCGCGTCCTGAAGTTGTCCTTAATATTTACGGCAGCGGTCCTGGCCACGAGCAATACCAGCAACTGATTGATGATCTCCGGCTTGATAATGTACATTTAAAAGGTTATATTGCAAATCCTGCGCCGTTTTATCAGCAGGCGCTTGCCACATTATTAACATCAAAATTTGAGGGGTTCAGTCTTGCCATTTGTGAATCGTTTTCGTGCGCAACCCCTGTTATCAGTTTTGATGTGAAATACAGCCCGAGAGAGCTTATAAAAGAACACGAAACGGGAATGCTTGTAGAACCTGATGATATTGAAATGCTTGCTGAGAGTATCATTTATTTGTACGACAACCCAGAGAAAGCCATTCAATATGGAAAAAATGCAAAGAACTTAATGGATACACAATATAGTGAAGACCGATTGTTTGAAAGATGGGAAGAAGTATTTGAAATGACGAAATAATACATTTCTATACGTTTTTTGTTCATTATATGAGCTTTTGTGAAGAAATAGAAGCGGATAAGGATAGAGGTGTCATGTTGAAAATTACTGCAGCAGTACCCACATACAACTCAGAACATTTTATCTCCCGCTGCCTGGATAGTCTGGTTCAACAAACCATGCCGAATAATGAGTACGAAATTATTTGTGTAGATGATTGTTCTCAGGATGGCACGGTTTCAATATTAAAAAAGTACAGTGAACAGTATTCTAATATAACGGTTATTGAACGAGAGGAAAACTCGGGGGGGCCAGGAGAACCAAGAAACCAAGCCATACGTGCTGCCGGCGGTGAATACATTTTTTTCATTGATTCCGATGATTATATAGGAATTGAAGCGTTTGAGAGAATGTATCAATTTGCAAAACAGCACGATTCAGATATTGTGCTTGGAAAAATGGTCGGTGTAAATGGCAGATCGGTACCGCAAGCTATTTTTAAGGAAACAAAACCTGAGGCGGATCTTGTTAAATCTCCACTTGTCTACTCAATTGGCCCGACAAAACTTTTTAGAACTTCACTGCTAAGAGAGCATGACATATATTTTCCTTCCAATATACAGGCCACAGAGGATCAGGTATTTGTCATGAAAGCTTATTTAGAAGCGGACAAAATTTCTGTCTTGGCCGACTATGATTATTACTATGCCGTACAGCATGACGGCGAGCATATGACATTTGCATATGTTGCGCCCCAAAGCTACTACGGCGCTATGAAGGCCATCATAGATATGATTTGGGAGAGCCGTTTATCTCATACTGGCAAAAAGAAGTTTATGGCGAAGTTTTTAAATCGTCATTTTGACTTTTCCAGAACAACGGACTTTACCGTAACAATCGAGGACGAAAAGGAGCAGCAAACATGGATGACAGAGCTGCATCATTTTGTTGAACAAAATATTCCGCGGGAAATTGACAAGCTTGTTCATTCTCATACGCGGTTAAAATTATATTTTGTGCGTCATAATGACTTAAAGGGTTTGAAGCAATTTGAGGCGGATAAAGAAAATATGACTCAATTTACGTCAATTAAAAATGGTCATATCATAGCAGATTATCCCAGCCTTATCCCGTATCATTTAGCAGAGAACGAACGGATCATTGATGACAGAAACAAAATCAGTCATTACGTAAGCGAATTTCAAATGAAGAACAACACTTTTTCATTAAAAGGGACGGTTACCCACTCGGCCTTACAATCAGAGCATCAAGCTATGCAAACTTTATCCGGCATTTGGGTGCACCGTGATAGAAAAACTGAAAAAATCATTTCTCCGGTGTATGCCAAGGACGGGGAATTTGAATTTCTCACGAAGTTTGCTGATTTGGCCGTTAATGAAGAAGATATTGGAGTTTGGGACTTCTTTATTGAATCAGAGATTGACGGTTATAAAAAACGCGCCCGAATTGGCAGCAGCAGAGAAAAATATCCCTATTCAAAGCATGCTAAATATATTGGGAATAACGGGGAGTATGCTTTCAGCGCAAGACCGTACTTTACAAAAACATACGATAATTTGTCGGTGGAGATAAGAAAGCAGGAAGTTCTGAAAGTTGAATTCAGAAATGATGATTCGGATCAGTATTTAACATTTGTATTCCCTGGAAGCCAATTGTTTTTTCCGAAGCAATCTTTATTATTGCTTGAATTCAATAACCAAGAGTTTTTAATCCCAATTAAAAAACAAATCAGTTCCGCTGACGGGACAGTGATACAGGTTGACAGGAATCTCGTTGAACAAAAATTTGCCCCGGCTCATTTACAAAACACCAATATCGTTTTATCCATCAATTCATACATAACGACATTGGTTCCCAAAAAGGATGTCAGCGTTTATTTTTGCAGTAAAAATATTGAAAAAAAGCTATGGTGCTTTAAAATAAAGAAGAAAGTAGATCTATTTATACAATCAGACCAATCCAAATTTTATCTAACAGCCCGTTAAACGAAGAAACCAGGTGACAAATATGAAAAAACTAAAGGTCATGACCGTCTTCGGGACCAGGCCCGAAGCGATCAAGATGGCACCGCTTGTGCTTGAATTGAGAAAATATCCTGAAATAGATTCCTATGTCACGGTCACTGCCCAGCACAGACAAATGCTTGATCAGGTTTTAGATGCGTTTGACATCAAGCCTGATTTCGATTTGAACATTATGAAGGAGCGGCAGACGCTGGCAGAGATTACGTCCAACGCCCTTGTGAAATTGGATGAGCTGTTTAAAGACATCAAGCCTGATATTGTACTTGTCCATGGTGATACGACGACGACGTTTGCCGGAAGCCTAGCTGCCTTTTATCATCAAATTGCTGTCTGCCATGTGGAAGCCGGGCTCCGTACGGGGAATAAGTATTCTCCTTTTCCGGAAGAGCTCAATCGCCAGATGACAGGGGCGATTGCTGATTTGCATTTTGCGCCGACAGGCCAGGCGAAAGACAATTTATTAAAAGAAAATAAAAAGGCCGACTCTATTTTTGTAACGGGCAATACAGCAATTGATGCACTCCGCACAACGGTTAGGGATGGTTACTCACATCCTGTCCTCGATCAGGTGGGCAAGGATAAACTGGTTCTGCTGACCGCGCATCGCCGGGAAAATCTGGGCGAGCCAATGGAAAACATGTTCAAGGCCATCCGCAGAATTGTTGAGGAGTTTAACGATGTACAGGTCGTTTACCCTGTGCACCTGAATCCTGTTGTCCGTGAAGCGGCTCAGAAGCATTTCGGCAATTCTGACAGAGTGCACCTGATTGAGCCTTTGGAAGTCATTGATTTCCATAACTTTGCGGCAAAATCGCATTTCATTTTGACAGATTCAGGCGGCGTACAGGAGGAAGCACCATCACTCGGGAAACCGGTGCTTGTGCTGCGCGATACGACGGAACGGCCTGAAGGAGTGGAAGCGGGAACGCTGAAACTTGCAGGGACGGATGAGGAAACCATTTATCAGCTGGCAAAACAGCTGTTAACTGATGATGATGAATACCGGAGAATGTCTCATGCTTCTAATCCGTATGGAGATGGAGAGGCTTCCCGCCGGATTGTGGAGGAATTGCTGTTTCATTACGGATATCGGAAAGAACATCCTGATTCATTTACAGGCAAATAAAAAAGAAGCTTTGCACATTGTGCGAAGCTTCTTTTTGTTTTACTTTTCGAGGCTTTCCTTCAGCTCTTTTGTGATATCTGAAAGTGCGCTTTCATCAGCTTGGTAATAGTAAATTCCATTGATTTTCGTGCCTGTGCCTTTCAGTTCGTGCTGTTTAATATTTTTGCGCGCGCCTTTGTAGTCAGACTGGATATCCCACATGTCATCAAAGGTCAAGTTCGTTTTCACATTATTTTCAACAACTTTAAACATATCTCCAAATTTCGTGATGGAAGAAATATTAGCGCCTTTATTAATAATACCCTGGATGACTTGACGCTGGCGGTCCTGACGGCCAAAATCGCCTCTTGGATCTTCTTTTCTCATCCGGGTATAGGCGAGTGCCTCTTTTCCGTTCAGCGTGATTTCTCCTTTGCCGAACGAATAACCGTCATAGCTGAATGCGAATGTGCTGTTAACTGTAATGCCGCCAAGTGTATCAACAACGTCTCTAAAGCTTTCCATGTTCACTTTTACGAAATAATCAACCGGAACATCGAGGAAGTTCTCAACCGTGTCGACTGTCATCTGGGTGCCACCGAATGCGTATGAATGGTTGATTTTATCCATTGTGCCTTTTCCGATAATTTTTGTATATGTGTCACGCGGAATGCTGACCATGTCAGTTGTATTCGTTTTCGGGTTAACAGTCATATAAATGAGCGTGTCGGCACGGCCTTTATCGCCGTCGCGTTCATCCACACCCATGATTAGCACGGAAAACGGGTCTTTTTTATTGATGTTGACCTCTGTATCCCTCTTTTTAGATTTATCAATACTTTCATGAATACTTGCCACGGTTGTAGCTGCTTTATGCCATAAGTAGTATGCATAGCCGCCTGTTCCGAGTACAAATACGGCCACAATAGCTAATATGACAAGTAACACCTTTCTTTTTTTCTTTCTTTTTTCAGCTCTCATAATAAAGTCCTCGCTTTTTTGTAATCTAGTACGATTATAAGTTTCTTAATATTTGAAAACAACTAAAATTTGTCTGATTCTTTACAATAGACGGCTGCTTGTAACAAATGTTTCGGTATTTTAAGAAAATCCGCAAAAATTTTTCGTTGTTTTGAAACAAATCTTAAAATAAGCTTAAAAATGTCGATAAAAAGAGGAGAGGTGATATAGGAATGAAAAAACTTGCTATTTTAATGTTCTCAATGCTGCTTCTTTTATCTGCGTGCGGAACAGCTGAGAACTCATCAGGTTCAGAAACAAATTCAGATAGCCAGGATGCGGCTGCTGAAGAGACTGTAACGAAGGAAGGCACGTTTGCCGGTTTGGCGGACAGCCATACGATTGCAGTCACTATTGATGGTGAAGAGACTTCGATTCAGGTTGGTTCAGACCTTCAGGACAAAATGAACAGCATTTCAGAAGGGCAAAAAGTTGTGGTCAAATATACAAAAGATTCAAATGGCGCATTAATGCTTAAGGATCTTGAAACGAAGTAATAAAAACTTCTTAGGGGGTTCAATGTTTTGAAAAAAATGAAGCTCTTGCTTCTATCGTCAGTTACAGCGGCAGCTCTTGCATGCCCGTCGTTAATGGAGTCTGCGAAAGCCGCTGATAAAACCATTTCGGTTAAGCTGAGTAATTATGTAGGCAGCAAGTCAAGCTTGGATGTCGATATCACAGGCGGCTATGAAATTCCCGGCTCGAGAATTGCGGATACAGAGCGATATGGAGGAGCTACCCGTTTTGATGTTGCCAATACTGTAGCTTCAGCCGGATGGACAAATCCGACGACAGTGGTCATTGTGAATCGAGACGCTTTTGCCGATGCGCTCTCAGCAACACCGCTTGCCAAAAAATACGATGCACCCATTTTGTTAACAGACGCGGATTCATTAACACCTAAAACAGAAAGCGAAATTGCTAAACTAAATCCTGACAATATTCTTATCATTGGCGGGACGATCAGTGTTTCTAAAAATGTAGAAAATACATTAAAAAAATATGGTTCTATCGATCGGATCGGCGGAGCTACCCGTTACGAGGTTTCTAAAAACATAGCCGACCGAATGGGGAATTACAGCCAGGCAGTAGTGGCTACAGGCATGGTCTTTACAGATGCCCTGTCAATCGCGCCATATGCTGCAATGAACGGTTATCCGATATTACTTGCGGGAGACAATAACATCCGCAGCGATTACAAAATTCCGAGCAAGGTTACGATTGTCGGCGGTCCGTTGAGTGTCAGCACTGGCGTGGAAGCGACGTTAAAAAAGCAGGCGACTGTGAAACGAATTGGCGGGGTTTCCCGATATGAGGTTTCAGCCAATATCGTAAAAGAATTAAATATGAAAGCAACAAAGGTATTCATGTCAAACGGCCAAACATTTGCGGACGCATTGACGGGGTCTGTGCTTGCAGCGAAGCAGGGCAGCCCTTTACTTCTGGTTGAATCTGGAAGTCTGCCATCGCCAGTTGCTGATATAGTGGCGTCAAAAGGAACTCAGTCATTTGCGCTGCTTGGAGGAAGCATTTCCATCAGTGACACGCTAAAGAACAAACTGGCAGATACCTTTGCAGGGACTGGCTATTCAGTCAAGTTATCAGGCGGAAACCTGGTGCTTTATAAAGGCAGCACTGCTATCAAAACGCTTGGAACTTCTTTCACAGCAAATCCTAAAAAATATGCAACGACAAATTCTATCAGTTTGAATGGAACGCCATATCTCGGAAACATGAAATTTACCATTGAGTCAGGCAAATATGTTCGTCCGATCAATGTGGACATACCTTTTGAAGATTATTTAAAGGGTGTTGTTCCTCATGAGATGCCGGCGAGCTGGCAAAAAGAAGCATTAAAAGCCCAGGCGGTTGCGGCCAGAACCTATTCCATTTCTTCTGCTGGAAAAGAAGTGAAAGATACGACAGCATTTCAAGTATACGGCGGTTATGATTGGAATTCGAAGACTTCAGACGTAGTAGAGGCTACAAAAGGAAAAGTGCTGAAATACAATGGCAATTTGATTTCAGCTACTTATTCATCAAGCAACGGCGGGTATACAGAAGCAAGCGGCGAGGTTTGGAGCAGCCAGCTTCCTTACTTAATCGCCAAAAAAGATACGTATGACCCGCAAATCAGCTGGTCTCTGTCATTAAATAAAACCCAGCTCGATAAAAACAGCTTGAATCTCAAAAGTCCGGGATCCTGGTGGAACTCAAAAAATGAAACAAACTCAGCCTATTTGAGCGGTTTGAAAAGCTGGTTTATTAAAAATAAATACAGCAGTGCCGAGTCTATCAAAATCACGAAAATATCCAGTGTGAAATTCAGCACGGAGAAAACGGCCGGTCAGCGGCCGGAAACAGCAAGCGTCACCTTCTCATATTTCGTGAAAGAAAAATCGAATGGCTATATTCTTTCAAGTGGCAGCCTGAGTGAAAAAACAGCAACTATTTCTGTGCCGACAACAGAGCTGAGGACAATGCTTGGCGCTTCGAATATGAAGAGTACATACGCTTCTGTCTCAAGCAATACAAATGCCTTTATCATTAGCGGTAAGGGATACGGACACGGCATAGGCATGAGCCAGTATGGAGCTAATGCCAGAGCAGCTGCCGGACAATCATATACAACGATTTTAAGTTTTTACTATCCGGGAACGACTCTATCAAGCTATTAAAAGATTGATAGAAGTCCAGGGAGGCGATACGCCTCCCTCGTTCGTTATTTGATGTATGAATCATTATCAATCTTTGGAGGGACTATCTTTGCGGATCTTTCTTAAAAGCATACCGATGCTGATATTAGGAGTCGTGCTATTTATACCAAATGCGTTTGCGGCCAACTCTGTGACAAGGCTGGATGGAGCAAGCAGATATGAGGTTGCTGTAAATGTTTCAAAACAAGGCTGGAGCAGTGCGAGCACAGTTGTTGTGGCGAATGGAACAGCATATGCCGATGTATTAACTGCCGCTCCGCTCGCTTATAAATACAATGCGCCGATTCTATTGACGGAATCATCTAAACTGACTACGCCGACTAAAGAAAGAATCAGCCAGCTTAAACCGAGCAAGGTCATCGTCATTGGCGGAACGATCAGTGTTTCTAACAACGTTGTAAGTGACATTAAAAAATTGGGTGTTTCCACTGTGGAACGAATCGGCGGAAGAAGCCGCTACGAAGTTGCTCAAAATATTTCCAAAAAATTATCTTCAAATTCAAAAGCAGTAATCGCAAATGGAACTGCATATGCTGACAGTCTGGCAATCGGTTCTTATGCTGCACGTAATGGCATTCCAATTCTTCTGACAACTGCAAGCTCCATTCCTGCACCAACGAAAAGTGCGATGAGCAGCAAAGGAACAACCTCGACTATTGTGGTCGGAGGAGAAATCAGTGTCTCTAAAAGTGTTTACAGCCAGCTTCCTTCGCCGACAAGAATCGGCGGAAACAGCCGTTTTGAAGTGGCAGCAAATATAGCAAAGAAGTACTATTCATCATCAAAAGCTGCATTTGTCAGCAATGGCTATCAATATGCAGATGCCTTAGCGGGTTCTGTGCTGGCAGCGAAGCAAAATCGTCCAATGCTTTTTACTGATGCCGGTTCACTGCCTACTGCAACAAGAACAGTCATCGGATCAAATAGCAAGAACACATTCACTGTACTTGGGGGAACCATTTCAGTTACTAACAATGTCGTGAACCAGCTGAAAAATGTCATTGTAGGCAAAAAGGTATTTGTAGATGCCGGACACGGGGGTTATGACAGCGGAGCGGTCGGTAATGGTTTGAAGGAGAAAGATGTTAACCTTGCCGTTGCTAAGCTTGTAAACAGCAAACTGTCTAACGGCGGAGCGATTCCGATTATGGCCAGATCTACCGATGTTTTCTTAGAGCTTTCTGAACGGGTTGCTAAAGCGAAAAGCAATAATGCAAACCTGTTTGTAAGTATTCATGCCAATTCAGCGAGCCCTGCTGCAACCGGTACTGAAACATACTATTATACAAAGTATGAGTCAGAAAACAGCAAACGGCTTGCGACAGAAATACAAAACAGACTCTATAAAGCGCTCAATACTCAAAACCGTGGTGTGAAAATCGGGAATTTCCATGTCATTAGAGAATCAACGATGCCGAGCAGTTTAGCGGAGCTGGCATTCATTTCAAATGCGAACGACGCAAGTAAGCTAAAGAGTGCTTTGTACCAAGAAAAAGCAGCTCAAGCAATATATGAAGGAATTATCGGCTATTATTAAGGAATAAATTAGTATACGTTAATAGCGGCTTGCCGGCAGAACCCATCAGAAATTGCCGGCAAGCTTTTTTATGCGATAAAATGAGAAAAATTTTTAAACAGTACATGCTATGTAAAAGTTTAACAAGATTTAAGGTTTGGCCTATTCTTATTGACAGATGTTTTTGATATAATTATCTGGCAAAAATATAACCGATCCATTAGGGTAGTGAGGTAATCGATGAAAATAAGCATTGTTATCCCTGTATATAATTCAGAAGATCTTATTTCCGAATGTCTTGACAGCTTAGTTAATCAAACGATGCCAAAAGAGGATTATGAGATTATATGTGTTGATGATAAATCTACGGATTCATCTCTAGACATTTTGAATCAATATAAAAAGAAACATGATAATATTGTTGTTGTTGAAAGAACGGTAAATTCAGGCGGACCAGGTGCCCCGCGGAATGATGCAATAAAAATGGCCAAGGGTGAATACATCCTGTTTGTTGATTCCGATGATTATCTGGGCAATGAAGCATTGTTAAGGTGGTACAATTTCTCAAAAGAGAATGAATCAGATATTACCTTAGGAAAGTTAAAAGGGATAAACGGCCGAGGTGTTCCAAAATCAATGTTTAAGGAAACGAATCCGGATGTTGATTTGGTTGATTCCAAAATTGTATTCACATTGGGACCTCAAAAACTGTTTAAAGCCTCACTTTTAAAAGAAAATCAAATCACCTTCCCTACTCACATAAAAGCAGCGGAAGATCAAGTTTTCACAATGAACGCTTATTTGAAAGCAAAGAAGATTTCTGTTTCAGCTGACTATGATTATTACTATCTGGTCAAAAGAGACGGCGAACATATGAGTGTTGCTTATGTTCCTCCAGAGAACTTTTATGGAGCAATGGAGGATATTATCTCTGCTATCAAGGCAAGTGATCTGGAAGAAGCGAGAAAAATTAAGCTGATGGCCGTATTTTTAAACAGGCATTTTGATTTTTCCCGGACAAAAAATGTCACGATTAAAATGAAAACCGATGAAGAAAGAGCTGAATGGTTTAAATACTTGTCATCATTTATTCATGCAGTGCCTGAAGAGGCTGATCAATTTGTGCTTCCGCATATTAAATTGCGGCTGCTGTTTATCCGGAATAATGATTTGCAAGGATTAACCCAGTATGAGCGGGAGGAACAGGACATTAAAAAGTTCTGTACTGTACATAATGGGGAGTTAATTGCACGTTATCCGAGCTTAGAGCAATATCCAATTTCTGAAGAACTATTAAAAGTAAATTATAAAAATAAGCTTGAACATTACTTGCAGAATATTGAATTTAGCGATAACAGCCTCAGCATTCAAGGAACCATTAAACACAAATTGGTCAATGATGAATTGAATAATAATCAATCTCTGACGGGAGTATTTGTTCATCGCGATACAAAGGCGGAAAAGTACATTTCACCGGCTTCATTTGAACATTCAACATTTACATTTGAGTGCAAGTTTGATGAACTTGCATCTGCTGAAGAAGATTTAGGCGTATGGGATTTCTTTATCGAATCAACAATAGGCGGCTATAAATTAAGGGCAAGAATAGGAAACAAGCGTGCTGCGTACAAGTATTCAACAAAAACGATGTATTTAGGGCATAACGCTTTGTTTGTTTTCAGCGCCAGACCATATTTCACAATGAACTATGATAATCTTTCGATTGATATCAAAAAGCATGCTTACACAGAAGCTGAACTTTCTTATGAAACAGAATCAAAAGATTTATCATTTATATTTAAAGATAAACAAATCTGTTTGCCGAATGAATCAAGACTCATTGTGAATACCGGACAGTCTGAAATCTCATTACCGGTAAAACGAATTGATATAGAGCCTCATTGTACGAAACTGACAGTCAACGTGCAGAGCTTGCTTGAACAGCTAGCTCATGTAAAGAAAGAGCGATTAATTGAATTTGCGATCAACACTTCTCAAAATAAAATCAGTGCGAAAGTGGATAACCAAGCCATTATTCTGGGCACAAAAAGCGTAGAACGAAAATCTATGTTATTCTTCAGTAAAATGGTTGAGGTTCAATACAAGCTGTTAACGTCTAAATCAAAATTTTATTTTCAATATTAAATGCTTCGCAGCGCAAAAGAGACAAATCTGGAAAATGGTTTGTCTCTTTTTTTATACAATATGCTTAATTATTAAAAAAAGTGTCTAAAACAATAAAAAGTTTACGATTAAATGTCAGAAAAAATAACAAATTCACACTTCTTAACATACCATTTACATCCAATTAACATCTGTCTGCTAAACTGACTGGCATAGGTCATCATAACATCCCAAACAAATCGTGAGGTGTGTGTCAGTGAGTGCAGAGAAAAGCATGAATGTGAGTCGTGAATTCTCAGTTCAGCAAATAAATTCTTTTACATTATCTGAAAAGACGGCTCGTTATTTGGCAGTAAAGCGCGTAATGGATATTTGGTTTGCGCTCATTGGATTGGCGATTGCGCTGCCAATGATTGCGGTATTTTCAATATTGATTTGTTTGGAGACGCCGGGGCCTGCCATTTATACGCAGGAACGCGTAGGGAAAGGCGGGAAACCATTTAAGCTTTATAAGCTACGTTCCATGAAAATAGATGCCGAGAAGTCTGGGGCGGTTTGGGCGCAGAAGCAAGATCCGCGGGTGACCAGGATCGGAGCTTTTATCAGAAGAACGAGAATTGACGAGCTTCCTCAGCTGTTTAATGTGCTGAAAGGCGATATGAGCATGATTGGCCCTCGTCCGGAACGTCCTGTGTTTACGGAAAAATTCCAAAATGAAATTCCAGGCTTTACACAGCGTCTGGCTGTTAAACCGGGATTGAGCGGCTGGGCTCAGGTGAACGGCGGTTACGATATGACGCCGAAGGAAAAGCTGATATTTGATTTATATTACATTCGCAATCTGACTTTCACTTTAGAATTAAAAATTATGTTAAAAACTTGTAAAGTTGTTTGGACAGGTGATGGTGCAAGATAAAACTGAATGTCTGGATTCACCATCAATCTGAGCTTAAAAAAAAGTAGGGAATATGATGCCAAGTATTACAAAACAAATCATAAGCGGTGCAAAGTGGACAAGTATTTCAACCATGTGTATTACAATCATACAAATCGTTCAGTTTGCCCTGCTAGGAAATATGATGACCTTAACGGAATTTGGACTCGTCGGCATGATCACAACAGTTACAGTATTCGCCCAGATTGTGCTTGATATGGGTTTTGGCGCAGCGCTGATTCAGAAAGATGATGCGACGGAGCGCCAGCTGTCAACATTGTATTGGCTTAATATTATGACCGGCGTGCTGCTGTTTGTTCTTTTATATGTGAGCAGCCCCGTCATTGCGGGATTTTATCAAAGGGAAGAGCTGGTGTTTCTGATTCGGATTTTGGCGATTATGTTTTTGATCGCGCCAATCGGACAGCAGTATCAGTATATGCTGCAAAAGCAGCTTCATTTTAATACGTTAAGTAAAATTGAGATTTTTTCAAATGTATTGTCCTTCGGATATTTAGCGATAGCGGTTTTTATGATGGATGCAATTTTGGCATACGTCATTTCTCAAGTGCTTCTGCAGTCCAGTAAAGGGATTTTATATTGGGCCGTATACCGGAAAAAATGGCATCCCGCTCTTGTTTTTGACTTGAGGGGCATGAAGGGGTTCTTTTCCTTTGGAGCCTTTCAGCTTTCATCCCGCCTTGTGAACAGGCTGGGCGCGAATATCGATATGATTTTGATCGGCCGGTTTATCGGTGCTGAAGCGCTGGGGATTTATAACCTTGCTTACCAGATTGTCACCATTCCAGTTTTAAAGATCAATCCGATTGTCACACGGGTGGCATTCCCTGTCTTCGCAAAAAACAAATATGAAAACAGCGTGATCAGAGAAGGCTTTCTGAATATGACAAAAATGCTGGCGCTCGTCTCGTTTCCGCTGTTAATCGGGCTCGTGTCTGTGTCAGACGCCTTTGTCGCAGCGGTTTTCGGAGAAAAATGGCTTGCTGCTGTTCCGGTCCTCAATGTTCTCGCCATTGTCGGAATACTAAGAGTGCTCATGAATCCAAATGGATCTGTGCTTCTTGCTAAAGGCAGGGCGGACTTAGCGTTTTATTGGGATTCCGGCGTGCTGCTGCTGTACGGCTTGTCACTGTTTGCAGCTGTGCAAACAGGAAATCTGCAGACCGTCGCATGGGTGTACGCCATCATCAGCGTTTTCAATTTTATGATCGGGCGCTGGCTCCTGGCATATGTCATCAAGCTTAACCTGTTGGCTTATTTCCAGTCTATAATGAAGCCGTTTCTGATTACTGCCGCGATGGGCATCATTGCGTTTGGTGTAAGCCTGGGGACGGAACACTTCAGCCTGCAGGCAGAAATGAGGCTGGCCATTTCAGTTGCGGCCGGGGCGCTGTGCTATCTCTTTCTTTTGGTAAAAGCGTACCCTCAAACGAAAAGCAAACTACTAAGAAAAGGACGTTTGTCATGAAGATTTTGTGGATCACAAGCGTATACCCGAGCAGTCTGAAACCCGGTGAGGGTGTGTTTCATGAGACACAGGTGCAAGAACTGCAAAAACTCGGGATTGATATCACCGTGATATGCCCAAGGCCTTTTCATTCGGCGCCTGTCCGTATGCTGAAAAAGGCGTATCGAAAAAAGGATGCCAGACCGGAGTATGAGATTAGGAAGGGGATACCGGTTTATCGGCCTTTCTATCGAGCAGTTCCCGGCCAGCTGAAGTGGGCGCAGCCCCACCGGAGAATCGCATCAGCCGTTTTAAAAACAATGAAACAGCGCGATTTACATCCGGATCTGATCCATGCGCATTTTGCCATGCCATCAGGCGGGGCAGCGGCAGTCGTGTCGGAAACAGCGCGAATTCCTTATGTCCTGACCTTGCATGGCAGTGATGTAAATGTCTATCCGCACTACAGCAAAGGGGCATTTAAGGCCTTCAATCGTGCGGTAGGCTCCGCATCAGCTGTTTTAGCAGTCAGCCACAAACTTCAGGAAGAAACGAAAAAGCTTTCCGGCTTTGACAGCTCGGTTTTGCCGATTGGCATACAGCTCAGCCGTTTTCAGGAGAATGAGGAAACGAAAGAAGAAATCAGAAAAAGACTCGGACTCCCGCTCGATCAGCGTCTGGCTGTCTTTGTGGGCCGGCTTGTCAGGGAGAAAGGCATTTTTGAACTGTCTGAAGCGATCGAATCGCTGAAGGAACCTCCTACGGCAGTCTTTGTCGGAGACGGTCCCGCAAAATCAATGATAATGCAGAAGGGGCATATCGTCACAGGCCAAGTGCCGAATCATAAGGTAAGAGACTATTTGCTTGCGGCAGACCTATTCGTGCTTCCTTCTTACAGTGAGGGGATGCCGACTGTCGTAATTGAGGCGCTGGCGCTAAGAGTCCCTGTCATCTGTACAGATGTTGGCGGAGTGGCATCTTTATTCGGAAAGCATCAGCACCTGCTGATTAAACCGAAATCCGCGCAAGCCTTGGCGGAAGCGATCACTCTGTACGAACATGAGCAAATATGGAAACCGGAAGTAGCAGATGATTTGTATGAGACCGTGCAGGCTCAATTTGATGCCGGAAAAAATGCCAAGGCCTTGCATCATCAGTATCTGACGGTCATGAAAACGTCCGTTTAATCGTAAGTAACTGCGACCAATATAAATAGGAAGATCATTTTACAGGAGAGGGATGAGCGCTGTGAAAAAAATAGCTGTAATTGGAACAGGTTATGTAGGACTCGTATCAGGCACTTGCTTTGCGGAGATCGGCAATAAAGTTGTTTGCTGTGATATTGATGAATCAAAAATCACAAGTCTGAAAAATGGAGTAATCCCGATCTATGAGCCAGGGCTTTCAGACTTAGTTGAAAAAAATGTGCTGGATCAGCGTTTGTCCTTTACGAACGATATTCCATCCGCCATTCGGGCATCCGACATTATTTATATTGCTGTCGGAACCCCGATGTCCAAAACAGGTGAAGCTGATTTAACGTACGTCAAAGCGGCAGCGAAAACAATCGGTGAGCATCTCAACGGCTATAAAATTATTGTAAATAAAAGCACAGTTCCGGTCGGAACGGGAAAACTGGTTCAATCGATCGTTCAGAAAGCTTCAAAAGGAAGATACTCATTCGATGTTGTATCTAATCCTGAATTCCTTCGGGAGGGCTCAGCGATTCATGACACGATGAATATGGAGCGCGCCGTGATTGGCTCAACCAGTCATAAAGCCGCTGCCATCATTGAGGATCTGCACCAGCCTTTCCATGCTCCTGTCATTAAAACAAACTTAGAAAGTGCAGAAATGATTAAATACGCCGCGAATGCATTTCTGGCGACAAAGATTTCCTTTATCAACGATATCGCAAACATTTGTGAGCGAGTCGGCGCAGACGTTTCAAAAGTTGCTGATGGCGTTGGGCTTGACAGCCGTATCGGCAGAAAGTTTCTAAAAGCGGGTATTGGGTTTGGCGGCTCCTGTTTTCCTAAGGATACAACCGCACTGCTTCAAATTGCAAAATCTGCCGGCTATCCATTTAAGCTCATCGAAGCTGTGATTGAAACGAACGAAAAGCAGCGCGTTCACATTGTAGATAAACTCTTAACTGTTATGGGAAGCATCAAAGGAAGAACCATTTCCGTTCTCGGATTGGCCTTCAAGCCGAATACAAACGATGTGAGATCCGCTCCAGCTCTTGATATTATTCCGATGCTGCAGCAGCTGGGCGCCCATGTAAAAGCATATGATCCGATTGCTATTCCTGAAGCTTCAGCGATTCTAGGCGAACAGATCGAGTATTGCACAGATGTGTATGCTGCGATTGAGGACACTGATGCATGCCTGATTTTAACAGATTGGCCGGAAGTGAAGGAAATGGAGCTTGTAAAAGTGAAAACCCTCTTGAAGCAGCCAATCATTATCGATGGCAGAAATTTATTTTCACTTGAAGAGATGCAGGCCGCCGGATACATTTATCATTCCATCGGCCGTCCTGCTGTTCGTGGAACGGAACCCTCTGACAAGTATTTTCCGGGCTTGCCGCTCGAGGAACTCGCTAAAGACTTGGGGAGCGTCAATTTATAAATAGAAAAGTGTTGCTTGGTTGAAGCTGCCGGCTGCTTAGGCTCGGCCGCCGGCTCCTGAAACATCAGGAAAGGGGTTAAACATGTGAGTATCAAACGTTCAGCGGTCCATACGCTTACGTTACTGGCCGCTGCCATATTTGGAGTCGTCCTACTGCTGGGCGCCATCCGTACAGACACAGGTTTCATGCAGATGGCTGCCGTGCTTGCGGTGCTGGCAATTGGTTTGTTTGCGCTGACGCTTGCAACCGCATTTACAACGAAAGAACGGCTCTTTATGGCTGTCATTTATATTTTGATCGCCTGCACTTTTTTAAATAATGCATTCTTTGCCATTCATCTCGGATTTTTCAGTTTGTTCCTTTACAGGCTACTGCTCATTGCAGCGGGATGCCTCCATGTCATCGGTATGGTTCGGAATCGAACACATATTGAAAGATGGAACGGGCTGCAAGTGAAAGGGATTTTACTCTTTTTCGCCTTTTGGTTTATATACGGTCTTGTTTCACTGCTGTGGGCAAAATCAGTGACAGCCGGCATCAAATATTTGGCCTTATTGGCAATGGGAATCTTCTTCGTTTACCTCATTGTCATGTACGTGCAAAAAATGGAGCGGCTGATGATTGTTTATTCCATTTGGCTGGTGATGACAATACTTCTGATGATCATTGGTTTTTACAATCATATCACCCATCATCATCTTCCGAGTTCAACGCTTTACACTGGACCGGAATATAAGCAGCATTATCCGACATCGGTCTTTTTTAATCAAAATGACTTTGCGACATTTTTATCCATCAGCTTCTTTTTGTACATCGCATTGGTGAAAAACATAAAGAATGGATACATCAAGGCGATTGGCCTTTTTCTTTCGGTCTGTGCGTTGTATTTAATTTTTGCTACCGGTTCAAGAGCCAGCCTTCTGGGGATTTTTGCGGGCGCTGCTGTCTACATCTTTATTGTATTGCCGCCTGTTTTAAAGAAAATCGCCATCTGGCTGTCTGCAGCGGGAATCACCATTTTTGCAGTTCTTTTCGCCAGCCGAATTTATTCAAAGTTTTGGGAGCTGTTTCTGGCCCCGCAAACGCTGCATTCATTTCATGAAACGCTGCCGTCAAATGTGGCCCGGGCCAATCTGCTGAAAAACGCATGGCACTTTTTCCTTGATTCATACGGATTCGGAGTCGGAGCAGGGAATGTATCCTATTACCTTGAGCATCATGCGTTATATGATACTGACAACGTCACAGAAGTGCACAATTGGCTTGTTGAAATTCTTTCTAACTTTGGCTTGTTCATCATGCTTGGATATCTGGCTGTTTATGCCTACCTTATCTGGGTGCTTTACAAATTTTATGAAAGAAAATTGGGAAATCAGTCAAAACTGATCACAGAAGGGCTTATCACGGCTCTGGTCAGTTTCCTGGTATCCAGTATCAGCCCAAGCTCTGTTTCAAATTTATTTTTCCACTGGGTGTTTCTTGCGCTCGTCATCGCCGCTGTGAATGTGTTAAGGCGATCCAGACAGGTGCCTGAACCGATGTACAGATAAACAGACTACAAAAAGCAGGGAGACTTATATGAACGATATATTGATAAGAATAGCCCGGCGCGTGAAAAAAAATATCATTTGGATTATAGCAGTGCCAATTATATTAGGTGCGGCGGGGTATATCCTGCCGTCGCAGATTGCTGATCAAAAAAGTTTTGTAGCTGAAGACACTTTGGCTGTGGGGAGCTATGATCATCCGGTTTATAACAGCACAGAGGAGATTCCGCTTCTGCTGAAGAGCGACTCTTTTTTGAAGGAGGCGCTTCCTGATGAGAAGGATGAAAATTTGGCAGAAATCAAAGAGAAGCTTACCATCAAAACGGAATCCAAATCGTTACTGACTTTAAGCTATAGCGACGAGGATAAGGATAGAACGGAATCCGTCTTAAATGCTATTTCCTCCGCCTTTCTCAAAAACGATCAAAAGCTCTATTCAGAAAGAGAAGCCGTCATCCGCAGCAGCATAGACGCGCTTGAAGGTGAGACGGTTAGCGAGGATTCCAAGGTGGATAAAGAGAGATTTTTGTATGAGCTGAAGAACACGAAGCTTAACTTGAAACCGGCCAGTGTCACTGATTCTGAAACCGTAAGTGAGGCGGCAGGCGGCGGAATGTCTCCAAAAAAGAAAGCGGTTCTTGGCGTTATGATCGGCCTCACGATCGCCTTTATGTTTGTTGTCATTCCTGAATTTTTCAGGGAATCCTTTTAAAATCATATGATGGAGATGTGATCATGACCAATTGGAAACCTCTCGTATCTGTCATTACGCCTTCTTATAATGCGCGTGACTATATTGAAGACACGATTCATTCAGTGTTAGATCAGAGCCACTCTCATTGGGAAATGATTATCGTGGATGATTGCTCAACGGATGGCACACGCGACATTTTACAGCAATATGAAAAAATAGATGAAAGAATTCATGTCGTGTATCTGGAAGAAAACAGCGGAGCAGCGGTTGCTCGAAACAAAGCATTGGAGCGCGCTCAAGGACGTTATGTCGCATTTTTGGACAGTGATGACAAATGGAAAAAAGACAAACTGGAAAAGCAGCTTGATTTTATGATGGAGCGTTCCTGTGCGTTTTCTTTCACAGGCTACAGCCTAATGGCCCAAGACGGGACTCCGCTTGATAAGTTTATTCATGCCCCGGAAAGTCTGACGTACGATGACGCTCTGAAAAACACGATTATCGGCTGTTTGACGGTGATGATTGACAGGGAGCAAACGGGACAGATCCAAATGCCGAATATCAGAACGAGACAGGACTTAGCCACATGGCTGTCTCTTTTGAAAAAGGGATTTACCGCCTATGGAATGAATGAATGCCTGGCTGAATATCGGCTTGTAGATAACTCGATATCCAGCAACAAATGGAAGGCCGCAAAAAAAACGTGGTTTGTTTACAGGGAGATTGAGCGGCTTCATTTGATCAAAGCCACATGGTGTTTTGTACAATATGCGAAAAATGCGGTGAAAAAAAGATTATAGCCGCAAACAGAGAGAAAAGGTGATGAAGGTGGAAACAAAAGAAACAATGATTCATGTCATCGTTGCCACTGCTGAATGGGGAAAAGACCAATTGAGATACAGAAGGCACCGGCTGGCGGAGTTTTTAGCCGATCAGGAAGAAACGAAGGAAGTCATTTGGGTGTGCCCGGCTCCGCGCCCCCAAGAAAGTGAATTCCAGCAGGTTCGTTCAGGCATCAGGCAATTCGCGGTCAAAGACCTGCTGCAGAAAAAAATGTTTCGCTTCGGACGATATACAGATGTCTTTTACAGGCGCAAGCTCTCCCCTTTACTTGATGAGCTGAAAACTGCTTCTGCAAACGGTGAACGCTGCTGTTTGTGGTACACGTTCCCTGGGTTCCCGCTGTTGTCTTCGCTGTATCCCTGGGATCAGGTTATTTATGATTGCAGTGACTTATGGGCAGCGCCGATCAGCGGCCGTTCAAATCTGCTGTCTGAATTCCGGCGAAAAGTCATTAAATCGGCGGAGATAAGAATTATACATCGTGCAGATTCCATTACCTGTTCATCGGATTATCTTCACAAAGAAGTAGACAAAAAACTGACCGCAGGACGAGAAAAGGTTCATACTGTCGAGAACGGGGTTGAATTTGAGCTGTTTTCTGCAAATAAGAAAGCTCCTGATCGCAGTATATTACAGGGAAGAGAAGGAACAGTATTAGGCTTTATCGGTGGGATTAAACCTAAGCTCGATTTTAAAATGATTGAAGAAGCTGCATTACAAAAGCCTGATTGGACATTTTTATGGGTTGGTCCGGATGCCACCAACGGAGATGCCTCGTTTCAAGAGCTACTGAGGCTTCCCAATGTCATATGGACCGGCCCGGCGGATCCAAAGGAAGTTCCGCATTATATGGAGCTTATCGATATCGGCATGATGCCATATAAAAATTCACCGTATAATCAAGCCGTGTTTCCGCTGAAACTATTTGAATTTTTAGCGGCAGGAAAGCCTGTTGTCGGCTCTAATCTTCCGTCAACATCAAAAATGAAAAAGCCGTATATATACGAATATGTAGAAGGCGATGATCCGATTGATTTTATAGCCGCGTGCGAAAAAGTCCTCGCCCAAAACGGAGATGAAAGGTATAAAGAAATGCGCCGAAACATTGCCCGCGCGCAAGATTGGAACTGCTTATTTAAACAAATCATGAAGTATACAGGGATTCAAAAACATGCGTAGTCCTATAAATTGGGATGCGCGTTTTTTGATTATACGTGTTTCTTTTTGATGAAGCTTGTTATAATAACTAAGGAGAAGGTATAATGGAAGGAACGGTTCTCTATCTAAATAAAGACTTCATTTAATTCCAAAGGAGACTTCTTTATGCTTGACGAACGCATGATTCGCATTGTTGTTGCGTTTATTGTCTCGCTGCTTACAGTTTTAATCATAACCCCAATCGTAAAAAGGATTGCGATTAAAATAGGTGCAGTTGATCAGCCCAGCAATCGAAAAGTACATGACAAAATTATGCCCCGGATGGGCGGGCTGGCCATATTTATCGGGGTGGTTGCAGGCGTGCTTGCATCCGGTATTTACACAGAAACAAGAATGACGGCTATTACAGTCGGAGCATTCATCATTATTGTGTTAGGAATTCTTGATGATAAATATCAATTAAGTGCAAAAGTTAAGTTTTTGATTCAATTAGGTGTTGCCATTATGATTGTAAGCACCGGCTTAAAAATGGACTTTTTCTCAGTACCTTTTTTAACAGAACGATTTGAGTTAGGGTGGATGGCTTATCCGCTGACAGTATTATGGATTGTCGGGATTACAAACGCAATTAACCTGATTGACGGATTGGATGGCCTTGCCGCCGGTCTCTCTGTTATCGGCCTGTCAACAATCGCCGTCATGGCGCTATCCGGCGGAAAAATACTGATTCTGTCCCTCTCATTGGTTGTAATCGCCAGTACGCTGGGATTTTTGTTTTACAACTTTCATCCAGCAAAAATCTTTATGGGTGATACAGGATCACTTTTTTTAGGGTATAGTATTTCAATTCTTTCATTATTAGGACTGTATAAAAGCGTAACATTATTCAGTATCGTTATTCCGATTATTATTTTAGGCGTGCCAATTTTTGATACAACATTTGCTATTATCAGGAGAATATTAAACAAACAGCCGATTTCGGCGCCGGATAAGTCCCATATTCACCACAGACTGATGGCCTTTGGCCTTTCACATCGGATGTCGGTCATTGTGATTTATCTGATTGGATTTATTTTCAGCATAAGTGCAATTGTGCTCAAAAGTGCCACAATTTGGCTCTCTTTGTTTATTATCTTCATTTTAATTATTTTTATGCAGATCATTGCAGAAGTGACAGGACTTGTGAATGAAAAATTCAAGCCGTTTACGAAATTCTATAAACGGCTGTTAAAAAGGAATTAAAAACTCCGGCTGAGTGGCCGGAGTTTTTTCGTTACAAAAATGCCCGATCCTCTAAAGGACCGGGCATTTTTTAATAGGATGAATCAGTTGTTGAATTTGTTGTGCCGTTTGAGCTTGTGCTGCTGTCATTCGAATAGCTGCTTCCGCTCGTCGTACCGTCAGTTGTTGTGCTTTCATCTGTGCCGGTGCTGTCGGAACTGCTTGAACTGTCCGTTCCGTATGTTGAACTTCCGGTACCGGTAGTGTCAGTGCTGCTGGTATCTGGAGTATAAGCTAAATGCTCTTGGAGCGTTTGTCTGACTTTCTCCAGATTTGTTGCATCCGGTTCAAAATAATACGTGTTGTTTGGCCCTAAATACAAATCAGAACCTGTAATGCTCAAGGTGTCGATTTTTTTGCTGGTAAAGCCGCTGTAAATCTGTTGAAGCGCTAAACCTTCTGTAATGCGAATATTGGTTTCAACGTTTTCGCTCGCTTTTTCTGCGATTTTATCAATCTTAGCAATATTGCTTGCACTTGACATTCGGTCAATCAGCGCGTTTAAGATTTGTTTCTGTCTGTCATTACGGCCAAAGTCGCCGCGTTTATCCTGTTTTCTCATACGGGCATACGCCAAGGCTTCCTCGCCGTTTAGATGCATCTCGCCTTTTTTGAAGTAAATCCGTTTGCTTTCGTCTACGTCACTTTTTTCATCAAAATCGAAAGGCACATCTACATCAATGCCGCCGACTTCATTAATCACATCTTTAAATCCGTCAAAATCAACTGTGACATATTTATCAATCGGGATTTGCAAGAAGTTTTCAACGGTTTCAACTGTCTCATCTTTTCCGCCTTTGCTGTAAGCGGCATTAATCTTTGTTTTGCTTCCAGTTGTGTCACTGGCTAATTGCACCCGTGTATCACGTGGAATACTCAGCATTTTCATGGTTTTATTTTTGGGATCAAGGGTAACTACAATAAGAGAGTCTGATCTCCCTTTTTGTCCTTTTGTCGCGTAATCCTCTATTCCCATAAATAAAATAGAAAACGGTTTTTTCTTCATGTCTACCACTTCGCTGCGAAGATTTGATTTATTTCCGCGGGAAAGAGCATCGTACGAATCATCCGCAGCGTTAATGGTTTTATATAGTTTATATCCTCCAAGCCCTACGACTACCAATAATGCAAGGGCGAATAATAACATCATTCTTTTTAAAATTTTCCTGCGTTTGCTCTTTTTCTTTTTTCGCACACGCACTCTAACGCGTTCAGCCATTATTCAGTCTCCTTTATGTGATTGACGGCTTTTTCAAGATACGTCAACTCTCCCTCTTTAATATCACTTTTTCCATTTGTCAGTTCTGTCATCCATTCAGAAAATGCGCCAGTATCTTTTTCTTCCACATATGTTTCGAATTCAACATTTTCCGCATAATGGATTTGTTTTAACAGAAATTGTGATTCCCTTAATTCATTTTCTATCTTGCCAAGCCAAGTGTAATCTGCGGAAGTATGCATGACGCGCATGAGCTTCCGTTCTACAACACCTATATGATTTAATCCTTCAGACACTGATTTCCCATAAGCGCGAATTAATCCGCCGGCCCCAAGTTTAATGCCTCCGAAATATCGTGTAACGACGGCGCAGGTATCCTTAAGACCGCGTTTTCTTAATACTTCGAGCATCGGCACTCCCGCTGTACCGCTTGGTTCTCCATCATCATTGGCTTTTTGGATATGATCGTTCTCGCCAATTACGTAAGCCGAGCAATTATGAGTCGCATTCCAGTGCTGTTTCTTTATTTTCTGTATAAATTCCTGTGCCTCTTGTTCTGTAGAAACACGGCTTAAATGACAGATAAAACGCGATTTTTCTATAACAATCTCGTGTTCTCCTGCTTCTTTCACAGTAAAATAGCTGTGCAGCATGCTTGCTGACCCTCCTGCTAAGCATAAAAGACTGCCCATACAAATTCGTACAGTCTTTAGAATTTTTGTGCGTATTTTGGTATCATAAAGAATAGAAGGTATATAAAAATGTTTATTTCTAGAATATACGCATTCTTTCATTATAATTCGACACAATTTGCAGATCAATTACATTTATAATAAAAATATATGACAACGCCGTGACGGAGGGAAATTATGAATAAAACAAAGATGGATTCCAAAGTGCTGGATTCTATTTTGATGAAGATGCTGAAAACCGTTGACGGGAGCAAGGATGAGGTTTTTCAAATCGGGGAGCAGTCACGCCAGCAGTATGAACAGCTGGTTGAAGAACTGAAACAAATCAAACAGCAGGTTTATGAAGTAATCGAGCTTGGCGATAAACTTGAAGTGCAAACCCGACATGCGAGAAATCGTTTATCCGAGGTCAGCCGGAATTTTCATAGATTCAGTGAAGAAGAAATCCGCAATGCTTACGAAAAAGCCCATAAGCTGCAGGTGGAATTGACGATGATCCAGCAGCGTGAAAAGCAACTGCGCGAACGCCGTGATGATTTAGAGCGCAGATTGTTGGGCCTTCAGGAAATCATTGAGCGCTCTGAATCATTAGTAAGCCAAATTACAGTTGTGCTCAACTACTTGAATCAGGATTTGCGCGAGGTCGGACTGCTTCTTGCTGATGCTCAGGCAAAACAGGATTTCGGCTTGAGAATTATTGAGGCGCAGGAAGAAGAGCGAAAAAGAGTCTCAAGAGAAATTCATGACGGACCTGCTCAAATGCTGGCAAATGTAATGATGAGATCGGAATTAATCGAACGGATTTTCCGTGACCGGGGCGCTGAGGACGGATTCCAAGAAATTAAAAATCTCCGTCAAAATGTGCGGAATGCCCTTTACGAAGTGAGAAGGATTATATATGATTTAAGACCGATGGCCCTTGATGACCTAGGCCTGATTCCAACTTTAAGAAAATATCTATATACAACTGAGGAATATAACGGAAATGTGAAAATACATTTTCAGTGCATCGGTGAAACAGAGGATAGGCGGCTAGCGCCCCAGTTTGAAGTTGCGCTCTTCCGGCTCGCACAGGAAGCTGTGTCTAATGCGCTAAAGCATTCTGAATCTGAGGAAATTACAGTCAAAGTTGAGATCACAACGGATTTTGTGATTTTAATGATAAAAGATAACGGCAAAGGGTTCGACCTGAAGGAAGCAAAAGAGAAGAAAAACAAATCATTCGGCTTGCTTGGCATGAAAGAAAGAGTAGATTTATTGGAAGGAACGATGACAATAGATTCGAAAATAGGTCTTGGGACATTTATTATGATTAAGGTTCCGTTATCTCTTTGACTATGATTTGTAAAATAGAGCCAAAAGGCATATTGACCGAATGCTAGAGTATATAGAACAATAATACAAGGAGGCGTGGCTTGTGACTAAAGTAAACATTGTTATTATCGACGACCATCAGTTATTTCGTGAAGGTGTTAAACGGATATTGGATTTTGAACCTACCTTTGAAGTGGTAGCCGAAGGTGACGACGGAGACGAAGCGGCTCGTATTGTTGAGCACTATCATCCCGATGTTGTGATCATGGATATCAATATGCCAAACGTAAATGGTGTGGAAGCTACAAAACAGCTTGTAGAGCTGTATCCTGAATCTAAAGTAATTATTCTATCAATTCACGATGACGAAAATTATGTAACACATGCCCTGAAAACAGGCGCAAGAGGTTATCTGCTGAAAGAGATGGATGCTGATACATTAATCGAAGCGGTTAAAGTAGTTGCCGAGGGTGGCTCTTACCTTCATCCGAAGGTTACTCACAACCTCGTTAACGAATTCCGCCGCCTTGCAACAAGCGGAGTTTCTGCACATCCTCAGCATGAGGTTTACCCTGAAATCCGCAGACCATTACATATTTTAACTAGGCGGGAATGTGAAGTGCTGCAGATGCTTGCAGACGGAAAAAGCAACCGCGGTATTGGTGAATCATTGTTTATCAGTGAGAAAACCGTTAAAAACCATGTAAGTAATATTTTACAAAAAATGAATGTAAACGACCGAACGCAAGCCGTTGTGGTCGCCATTAAAAATGGCTGGGTAGAAATGAGATAGTGGAAATTAAGACTTGCCTTTTATGAGGCAGGTCTTTTTTTAGGCTGCCGTTTCCCTTACAATAGAGTTATAAAGCAATAAGGCAGGTATCGAAGCTATGAATATTGCAGTAGTAACAGACAGCACGGCATATATTCCGAAAGAAATGCGTGAACAGCATCAGATACATATGATCCCTCTGCAGGTTGTTTTTGGAGAAGAAACTTACCGCGAAGAAATCGAATTGGATTGGAAAAGCTTTTACGAAGAAGTAAAAAAACATACCGAACTTCCGACGACTTCTCAGCCGCCAATCGGCGAGCTGGTTGCTTTATATGAAGAGCTTGGCAAGACTTATGATGCTGTTATCAGTATCCATCTTTCCAGCGGGATCAGCGGGACATTCAGCAGTGCAGCAGCGGCTGACACTATGGTCGACAATATTGACGTTTATCCATTTGACTCAGAGATCAGCTGTTTGGCCCAAGGATTTTATGCGCTTAAAGCGGCTGAATTAATCAAAAATGGAGCATCATCACCGGAAGATATCATAAAAGAACTCGAAGAAATGAAAAAAACAGTGCGGGCGTATTTTATGGTAGATGATTTGGCCCACCTTCAGCGGGGCGGACGATTAAGCAGCGCCCAAGCCTTTATTGGGAGTCTTCTAAAGGTAAAGCCTATTCTTCATTTTGACAATAAGGTAATTGTGCCTTTTGAGAAGATTCGCACACGTAAAAAAGCCATTTCGCGAATTTATGAGCTTTTAGACGAAGATGCGAGTAAAGGATTGCCTATGTGTGCTGCTGTTATCCACGCTAATCGAGAAGAAGAAGCAGCGAAAATCATTGAGGAGCTTTCTGCAAAATATCCTCATGTTGAATTTTATAACAGTTATTTTGGCGCGGTTATCGGCACTCATTTGGGGGATGGCGCGCTCGGAATTTGCTGGTGTTTTAAATAATATAAAATCTCCGTTTAGCAACGGAGATTTTTTTATATTCTAATTTTGATTGTTGGACAGGAAATATTCATTCAGGCATACTGTCTCGAAAGGAGGCGGTTCTATGTGACTGAAAAGAACATTTCTTTCTCAAAAGAATTGCAGGAGGCCCTTCAAAGCCGTCACCTGCTTAGAACTGAACTCCCATTTTCCGATGAGATGATTGAATGGCATATTAAAAATGGCTATATCACCGCTCAAAACTCTATATCCATAAATAAACGCGGGTATAGGTGTAATAGATGCGGACAAAATGATCAACGGTATTTTTCTTTTTATCACTCATCTGGAAAAAAACATCTGTATTGCCGTTCCTGTGTCATGATGGGCAGAGTGAGTGAGGATGTTCCTTTATATTCATGGAAAAAGGATAATGAACCAAACTGGCGGCCGGTCAAGCTGACGTGGGATGGCAAGCTCTCATGCGGACAGCAACAAGCCGCCAATGTTTTAATTAAAGCAATATCAAAAAAAGAAGAGCTCCTCATCTGGGCAGTTTGCGGCGCTGGCAAAACTGAGATGCTATTCCCCGGTATAGAATCAGCGCTAAATCAAGGACTGCGTGTATGTATTGCGACACCCCGCACCGATGTTGTACTAGAGCTTGCCCCGAGACTCAAGGCTGCCTTTCAGGGGGCAGACATTTCAGCGCTTTACGGAGGAAGCGAGGACAGAGGGCTTTTATCTTCACTTATGATTTCCACTACACATCAGCTTTTGCGCTATAAAGACGCATTCGACGTTGTGATCGTGGATGAAGTTGATGCTTTTCCGTTTTCCGTAGATCAAACTCTTCAATTCGCTGTTCAAAAAGCAAGAAAGAAAAACAGCACCCTTGTTTACCTAAGTGCAACACCTCCTAAAGAATTAAAAAGAAAAGCACTGAACGGACAGTTAGACTCAGTTCGGATACCAGCAAGATACCACAAAAAACCTTTGCCGGAACCGCGCTTTATTTGGTGCGGAGACTGGAAAAAGAAATTAAACCGAAGCAAAGTTCCGCCAGCGGTAAAAAGATGGGTAGCGTTTCATGTGAAAGAAGGGAGGCCTGTTTTTTTATTTGTTCCCTCGGTTTCTGTTTTGGAAAAGGCGGTAGCCTGCTTTAAAGATGTTAATTGCCGAACAGCGTCTGTACATGCGGAAGATAAGCACAGAAAAGAAAAAGTTCAGCAATTCCGAGACGGTCAGCTTGATCTCTTACTCACAACAACAATTTTAGAAAGAGGCGTCACGGTTCCTAAGGTGCAGACGGGAGTATTAGGGGCGGAATCACCAATCTTTACGGAAAGCGCACTTGTTCAAATTGCCGGAAGAACAGGCCGGCATAAAGAGCATGCGGACGGTGATGTCATTTTCTTTCACTACGGTAAAACAAAGAGTATGCTGGATGCACGAAAGCATATAAAAGAAATGAATGATTTGGCAGCGAAAAATGAATGTACAGGCTAGCCATTATTCGAAAACATGGTACAGTATACTCATATAACCGATGATGAGGAGCTGTGCAAATGCTTGTCAATTCAAAAGAAATTGTAATGAAAGAACTGCTCGACCGATATATGGACCAGCTTCATATGACCTGTACTTGCAAAGTATGCAAAAACGATGTATTGGCACTTTCGTTAAACAAAGTAACACCATCCTACGTCACTGATCTTAAAAAGATCGCTTATACAAAAGCTGAGCTGGTAGATAAACAAAAAAATACGGCCATGCTAGTGATTTTGGCTGAATCTGCTGCTATGGTATCAGAGAATCCAAGCGATCAGTGCCAAACGAAGCAGGAGGAGGCATTCATAAACTGATCTGTCTATTATGCGATTCACAATTTTCTCAAGCTATTACATGGAGAGCTCTTTTTTTATTAAAGCCTGACGAAAAGGTTTGTTATTCCTGCAGAAGAAAATTAAAGAAAATCACAGGACATATGTGTACCTTATGCGGCAGACCTCAAGCCGTTCATGCGGTATGCAGGGATTGCAAGACGTGGAAATCAATGATAAGTGACAGCTTGCTGCTCCGCCAAAACCGTTCAGTTTATACCTATAATGATATGATGAAAGAAACACTCTCCCGTTTTAAATTCAGAGGAGATGCAGAAATCATACATGCATTTAAAAGCGATTTTTCCTCAACCTTCTCAGAGGTTTACCCCGATAAGCATTTTGTTCTTGTTCCTATTCCGCTGAGCAAGGAACGGGAGGGGGAGCGCGGATTTAACCAGGCACAGCTTCTGGCAGAATGCTTAGACCGGCCTGTCCACCATCCCCTTATTCGCCTGAACAATGAGAAACAGTCCAAGAAAAAGAAAACAGAACGCCTGCTTTCAGAGTGTATTTTTGATACAGAGAACAATTCAGCCGAAGGTATGAATATCATTTTAATAGACGATCTTTATACAACAGGCGCCACTTTGCATTTTGCAGCCCGCTGCTTATTAGAAAAAGGAAAAGCCCGTTCAGTGGCATCTTTTACCTTGATCAGAAGCTAAATGATTCTGTTTTTATGCCGATATAATCACTAGAAATTAACACAGGCATATTATTTTATAAGGAGAAAAAAGATGGGAGAACTGGCGAATTGTCCGAAATGCAATGCTTTATTTTTAAAAACAAAGCTGCAAACCGTATGTCAGGCGTGTATTAAGGAAGAAGAAAAATCATTTGAAACTGTCTATAAGTTTTTAAGAAAACAGGAAAACCGGCAATCAACTTTGAACCGGATAACTGAGGAAACAGGTGTAGAAGAAGAGCTGATATTGAAATTCATCAGGCAGAAGCGGATTCAAATCTCTCATCTTCCCAATTTGGCATATCCATGTGAAAGGTGCGGAGCATCGATTCGAGAAGGCAAGTTCTGCAAGGCTTGCCAGTCTGATATAAAGGCTCAAATGGATCATTTGAACCACGAGGACGCCCTGAAAATCGAGAAGGAAAATAGTAAAAAAGACACATACTATGCCTATAATACCAAAAACAGCTGATTCCCTAAACTAACTGAAAACGCAGTCGATAAAAGGGTTAAGATTGTTTAAAGACTGACTGCAACGGAAAGCGAGAGGAATCCTATGAAAATCAATCAATTTGGAACACAATCCGTTAATCCATATCAAAAAAATTATGAAAAGCAAACGGTGCAAAAAACAGCTGCACAGCCTCAAGATAAAATTGAAATTTCATCACAGGCTAAAGAAATGCAAAATGCATCCGACGCAGTCGCTGGTTCACGCCAGGAAAAAATTGCGCAGCTTAAAGCACAAATTGAAAATGGGTCATACAAAGTAGACGCAAATCATATAGCAAAAAATATGATTAATTTTTATAAAAAGCAATAAAAAAGGAGAAAGCCCATGTCAGCAAAGCCAATTATTGAACTATTGAAGCGACTTTGCGTTCTGCATGAGCACCTGCTCACGCTGTCTGAGGAAAAGACGGAAGCGCTCAAAGCCGGCAAAACAAAAGAGCTTTCTAACATTTTGACAAAAGAGCAAAAATATATTCAGGCAATCGGCCAAACAGAAGATGACCGGATCAAAGCAACTTCCGCTTTTCTGGGGTACAGCGAAAATAACACCATTTCCGCATGTATTGCCAAAACTTCACGCGGAGAAAAGGAAGAGCTGGAACAACTATATGAATCACTTTCTAAAGTTCTCGGACGATTGAAAGAAGTGAATGAGATGAATAGGCAGCTGACGAGAGACGCACTGCAATTCATCTCTATTTCGTACGATATGCTGGTTCCTAAGGAAAACAGCATCAATTACAGCAAATCAATTAAAGCTGAGCTTCCGAAGAGCAGCCGAATGAAATTATTTGATTCAAAAGCTTAGCAGAAAGGAATTCAGAATATGACATCTAGCTTTATGGGGCTTGAAACTGCAAGGCGGGCATTAAGCGCTCAGCAAGCAGCGTTAAGCACTACTGCAAATAACGTGGCAAACGCCAATACTGATGGTTATACAAGACAGCGAGTCTCTTTGGAGGCAACTGACTATTTCCCTGCTGTATCAAAAAATGCAGAAAAAACTGCAGGACAAATGGGAACAGGAGTTCAAGGGAAGTCTGTTGAGAGAATAAGAGATATCTTTCTTGACTACCAATACCGTCTTCAAAACAACAGTGCCGGATACTATGACACGAAAGCCAATGCGCTGTCCCAAATGGAAGGTGTTTTAAATGAGACAGATGACAGCGGCTTGAACAGTGTGCTCAATTCGTTTTGGAATTCCCTGCAGGAATTATCAAATAATACAAATGAAGACAGTGCGCGTTCCGTTGTTTCTGAAAAAGGAAAAACTGTAGCAGAAACGTTTAATTATATTTCTGAATCGCTCACCAATGTTCAATCGAACTTAAAAGCAGAACTGGATACAACTGTGTTGGATGTCAATTCTCTACTTTCTCAATTAAACAGTTTAAATAAGCAAATTGCACAAGTAGAACCGGTCGGGCTTCTTCCGAATGGTTTATACGATCAGCGAGATGTGTTGATCGATAAATTATCCTCAATGGTTGATATTAAGGTCAGCTACAACAAGTCAGGCGGGAATGCGCTTGCTTCTGCTGAAGGGACTGTATCCATTGAAATTCTTGATAAGAATAAACAGTCTCTGGGAACTGTTTTGGACGGTAAAAATTACGAGGTTTCAGAACTTGCAGCCAACTATGATACTGAAACTGGGTTAGTATCAAGTATTTCAATCGGAGACAATGCTGTACAGACTGAGTCATTCACCAGTAAGGGATCTCTTTTAGGATTTGTGGAGTCATACGGGTATGTTACAGCAGATGGCCAAGAAAAGGGCATATACCCGGAAATGCTTTCTGACCTTGACAAGATGGCACTTGAATTCGCAAAAGCTTTTAATGAGGTGCACAGAAATGGTTTGACCAAGAGCGGGGATCAAGGCGGAGACTTTTTTGATTTTACCGGCGGTGAAACTGAGCCGGCAAAAGGGGCAGCTGGCAAGATTAAAGTTACTGACAGCATTTTAGATTCAAAAGGCGCAAACATTGCTTTCTCACTGACTGGTGCAGCCAACGATAACTCAAATGCTACAAATTTAGCGAATGTTTTAACCGGTAAAATAACCATTAACGGTAAAGAAACCAGTGTGTTAGATTATTATGCGGGCCTGATTGGTGAGCTGGGAATTAAAGCACAAGAAGCAAATCGATTGGCGTCTAATACTGAAACACAGCTTAATGACGCCGACATAAACCGTCAGCAAATGAGCGCAGTTTCTTTAGACGAAGAAATGACGAATATGATTCAATTCCAACACGCGTACAATGCTGCTGCCAGAATGGTGACTTTACAAGACGAAATCCTTGATAAAGTGATCAATGGCATGGGTGTCGGAGGAAGGTAGGTAGATCAAATGAGAGTAACACAAGGCATGATTCAGCAAAACTCATTGAGATATATCGGTTCAAGCTACTCGAAGCTGGATAAACTTCAATCACAGATTTCGTCAGGGAAAAAAATCACAAAGGCTTCCGACGATCCTGTAGTAGCAATGAAAAGCTTAAAGTATAATACACAACTGTCTCAAGTCCAGCAATATCAAAGTAATGCTTCTCAAGCGTTTACCTGGCTTGAAAACACAGAAACGAACATCACTGAAGGAATTGATATTTTATCAAAAGTCAAAGAATTAGCTATTCAAGCAAAAAATGACACAAACGGTGAAGCAGAGCGGCAAGCGATTGGCGTAGAAGTGAAGCAGTTAAAGGAGCAGCTTTTAAATATTGCGAATACACAAGTGAACGGCAGATATATCTTTAATGGCACAAACTCAGACAAGCCTCCGGTTACAGATAACGGAGACGGAACTTATACAATCTCTGATACTGCTGATGTCATAGTCAATATATCTAATAATATGACATTAAAAGTGAATTCAGATCCAAAGTCAGCTTTTGGGGGCACTTCTGAAAGCGGACAGAATGTCTTTGAAATGCTTGACTCATTTGAAAAAGCACTTAGTTCAGGTTCACTCGATGACATGGACAGCGTTTTAAATGATATTGATCGATTTTCTGAGGGCATGAGTGCTGAACGCTCAGATCTTGGAGCAAGATATAATCGTCTTGAACTGATTAATACAAGACTCTCAGCTCAAGAAGAAACAGCTACAAAAGTGTTATCAGACAATGAAGATGTAGAACTGGAAGAAGTAATAACAGAATTTATTGCGCAGCAAAGCGTGCATAGAGCTACTTTGGCTGTAAATGCGCAAATTGTCCAGCCTACATTAATTGACTTTTTAAAGTAAGCGGCTCTCAGGAGTTCGCTTTTTTTATAGTTCAGGAGGTATAGTGATGCAAATTCCCAGATTGATTATGCACAGTGTTCAAGGGAAAATTGGTTTAACAACGACGCCCGCCAGTTTAAAAATGGAGCAGCCGCAAGCCGATCTTGAGATCGAACAGCCAAGTGCAGAAATGGAAATATCCGTGACACCTGGAAAACTCACGATTGACCAAACGCAAGCATGGGAAGAATTAGACAGAAAGCATATATTCAAACGGATCGCAGAAGCTGCCCAACAAGGACATGAGGATGTAATGGAGGGAATAGCCCGCACTGCAGAAGAAGGTGACGAGCTTATGAGAATCGAAAATAAGGGGAATCCAATCGCCTCACAAGCAAGGAGGAACTCTGAGCTGCACCAAATTCAATTAGGAGAACATTATGCTCCTTCTCTTTCAAGGGTGAAAATACAATATGCCCCATCAGAGCTTGATATTCAGATTACGCCGCGAAAGCCTGTTATTCAGGCTGAACCGAATAAGCCTATAGTTGAATATACGCCGGGAAATGTTAAGGTTGACATGCTCCAATACCCTGATTTAAAAATAGATGTAGAATACCCGAAAGAATCACCCGAAAAGTAAAAAGTAAAGGATCGTGAACAATGATCATTCAAACTAAGTACCATGGCCAAATGAACGTAAAAGAAGAACAAATCATCCTTTTTGAAAACGGGATTCCAGGTTTTTTAGAAGAAAAACAGTTCGTCATTCTTCCGCTTTCGGAAGACTCTCCATTCGTGGCGCTGCAGTCCGTCACTTCAGAAAATCTTGCGTTCATCGTTGTAAGTCCGTTTATCTTTTTTAAGAATTATGAATTTGACCTTGATGAATCAACTGCTGAACTTTTGGATATTAAAAATATTGAAGATATAGAAGTCATGACAATACTGACCATGGCAGAGCCATTCGAAAAGTCTACTGCGAATTTATTGGCTCCCATTATTGTGAATCGCAAGAACATGATGGCTAAGCAAGTCGTTTTACACGACTCCTCATATACGACAAAGCATCCGATTGGAGGAGAATCATGCTAGTTTTGTCGCGGAAAATAAACGAAGCGATTCAAATAGGCACTGATATTGAAGTGAAAGTGATTGCGGTTGAGGGGGATCAAGTGAAGCTTGGAATTGAAGCCCCAAAGCATATTGATATTCACAGGAAAGAAATTTACTTGACCATTCAAGAAGAAAATAACCGCGCGGCAGCGTTATCCAGCGATGTGATCTCCGCATTATCCTCACAAAAAAAGTGAGGATTTTTTTATTTTTGTATTAACAAAATCAGAGACAATCCGATATTAATGATGTAGCCGGGAGGAGGCGCGAATACTCCGCCAGTTACAAAAAAACAAGGCACAAGGACGTGCCGTAACAACACATTCAGGGAGGAACAAAACAATGAGAATTAACCACAATATCGCAGCACTTAACACACTGAACCGTTTAGGTTCAAACAACAGCGCATCACAAAAGAACATGGAGAAACTTTCTTCAGGTCTTCGTATCAACCGTGCGGGAGATGACGCAGCGGGTCTTGCAATCTCTGAAAAAATGAGAGGACAAATCAGAGGTCTTGAAATGGCTTCTAAAAACTCCCAAGACGGAATCTCTCTTATCCAAACAGCTGAGGGTGCATTGACTGAAACTCACTCTATCCTTCAACGTGTTCGTGAGCTTGTAGTACAAGCAGGAAACTCTGGTACTCAAGATGGCACTGACCTTCAAGCTATCCAAGATGAGATCTCTTCTCTTGTTGAAGAAATCGGTGGTGGAGCTAATAAAAATGGTATCTCTGACCGTACTGAGTTCAACGGTAAAAAATTATTAAATGGTGACTTTGCAACTGCAAAACTTACATTCCAAATTGGTGCAAATGCTGGCCAACAACTGGATGTTAATATCGGCAATATGGCTGCTAATGCAATTGGAGCTGTAGATGTTGACGGTAATCTTGTTGCTAACCAAGCAGTTTCAAATATTGATGTAACTAAATTTAAAGATAATGCTCATGACGCAGCTGATGTAGGTTTTGATACACAACTTAAAATTGTTGACGATGCTATCAACACAGTTTCAAAACAACGTTCAAAATTAGGTGCGGTACAAAACCGTCTTGAGCACACAATCAACAACTTAAGCGCTTCTGGTGAAAACCTGACAGCTGCTGAGTCTCGTATCCGTGACGTTGACATGGCGAAAGAGATGAGCGAGTTCACAAAGAACAACATTCTTTCTCAGGCTTCTCAAGCGATGCTTGCTCAAGCGAACCAACAGCCGCAAAACGTACTTCAATTGTTACGTTAATTTTGAAAAAGACCTTGGCGTTTGCCGAGGTCTTTTATTTTATATTTCTAACTCCGAATCATTCCCCTTGCTGTCTCTAACTCATGATATAATAACCGAATTCTCCACTACCTTTTTATAAATGTATTATCATACAAAAACGAATGAGTTTTTTTCCAAAAATATGTGTAATCTTAACTCGACTTAGTCGATATAAACGATAGATTGGGGCATAGGGGATGATCAATTGAATATTGAAAGGCTCACTACGTTACAACCTGTTTGGGATCGTTACGATACTCAAATACATAATCAGAAAGATCGTGACAGTGAGGTTCCCGTTCATCAAGTTTCATATACCAGTCTTGCTGAAATGGTAGGGGAAATGAACAAGCTTTTGGAACCTTCGCAAGTTCACCTGAAGTTTGAGCTTCATGAAAAGTTAAATGAATACTATGTAAAGGTAATAGAGGACTCTACAAATGAAGTGATCCGCGAAATTCCGCCGAAACGGTGGCTTGATTTTTATGCAGCTATGACTGAATTTCTTGGATTATTTGTTGATGAAAAAAAGTAGATTAGGAGTGGTTTGAAATGGTCACGAGAATAACAGGTCTGGCGTCGGGAATGGACATAGATGATATCGTATCAAAGCTGATGCAGACAGAAAGAGCGCCGCTTGACAGGCTGACGCAAAAAAAACAGACTCTTGAATGGCAGCGTGACAGCTATCGTGAAGTGAATACAAAAATAAAAGAACTGCAAGATTATATGTCTAAAAATACATTGACATATCCGAGTACGTATCAGAGCAAAACTGTAACAAGCTCAAATGAGTCTGTATTAACTGCTACAGGAAGCGCAAGTGCGCCAAACTCTTCTTCTACTGTTGAAGTAGCGAGCTTGGCTACCGCAGCAACGTATAAGGCAAGTAATTATACGGGATACACACAAGGCGATTATAATTTGGAATTCAACGTTGTTGCGCCTGGCGAGACAACGGCAAAAACAGTAAACATCAGTGTGACGAGCGCCGATACAATTGATAATGTGATTTCTAAAATCAATAGCTCGGATCTTGGCGTATCAGCATTTAAAGATAAAATTTGGAATGGATCAGAGTATGTAGAAACGATTGCGTTTTCTTCAAAAGCAACAGGTGCAGGAGGCAGCATACAGGCAGCAGACTCTGCTACAGCCGACTTTATGTCCGGCCAGCTCGGATTTTCTTTAGACGCTGATAATAAGCTCACGGCTTACAAAGAAGGGACCAATGCAAAAGTCACTATTAATGGCTTTGAAATGGAGAAGCTGACAAACAATTTCACGGTTAATGGCGTTACTTACTCGATCAAAAATACAACTGCAGCGACAGGCCCTGTTACAACATCTGTTTCAACTGATGTTGACGGGATTTATAACCAAATTAAAGAGTTTGTAGATAAATACAATGAATTGGTAGACAGCCTGAATGAAAAGCTGCAAGAAGAGAAGTACAGAGATTATACTCCCCTGACGAGTGAACAAAAAGAAGCAATGTCCGATAAAGAGGTAGAACTTTGGGAAGAGAAGGCGAAAAGCGGTTTGCTAAGAAATGATACCAGCATCAGCACCGGAACGAACCAAATGCGGACTGATTTTTATTCTCAAGTAAATGCGGATGGAAAAACCTATCAACTGACTGAATTCGGCATCACGACCTCAAGCGCTTACCAATTGCGAGGACATTTAGAGATTAATGAAGAAAAATTGAAAGCAAAAATAGAAGAAGATCCGCAAAGTGTTGCCGCCTTATTTACAAGCGGAACGAACAGCAGTGCCTATAGTGAAAAAGGAATTATGAAACGCATCGGTGACACACTGAAAAGTACAGTGAAAAGCATTGAAGCAAAAGCCGGCAACTCGACAATGGGCACCAATGACTACTCAATCGGTAAAAATTTAAATACGATCAGCACAGATATCACAAAAATGCAGGACCGATTGAATACCATAGAAAACCGCTATTATACAAAATTCAGTGCAATGGATTCTGCGATTCAAAAAATGAACGAACAAGCGTCCTATTTATCACAGCTTCTTGTACAATAAATGTAATTTGGAGGATGACACATGGCGATCCAAAATCCTTATACAGCCTATCAGCAAAATTCAGTGAATACCGCTACACCCGGTGAACTGACGCTTATGCTGTATAATGGCTGTTTGAAATTTATAAGACTTGCCTCTCAGGCCATTGAGAATGATGATATGGAACGTAAAAATGAAAACCTGATTAAAGCGCAAAATATCATTCAGGAATTAAATTTTACGCTTAACCGTAATATAGAGCTTTCCGCTTCCATGGGTGCGATGTACGATTATATGTATCGAAGATTGGTGCAGGCAAATATCAAAAATGATACGGGTATGCTGGCTGAGGTTGAAGGCTATGTAACAGATTTTCGCGATGCTTGGAAACAGGCCATTCAAAGTGAACGGAAGGACCGGCACGGATCAGGCGGGATCGCATGAAAAACATAGATCAACTATACACTGAGACGGAGAGTATGCTGTCACACATACAAAATACACCGGAAAGCGATGAACTTTTAAAGCAGATTGAAGACTTTGTGGCTAAACGCTCTGACCTTATTCAGGAGATATCTCTGCCGCTTTCTGATGAAGAGCGAAAGCAGATAAAGCTTGTGCTGACATGGGATCAGCTTATTGTGAAGGAAATGGAAAGACTGAAGCAGTCAATCGCAGCAGAACTTCAGCAGGTAAAAAGGAAACGAGTGATGCACACGACGTATTTAAATCCTTATAACAACCTTACGATTGACGGCACATATTATGACAAGCGTAAATAGGTGAGTGCCTTGAAGAGCATTGAAGATTATACGCTTTTATCAGCTTATTATCATCTTCTTTTTACCATTGAGGAAGGGCTATGTTATTTGATAGAAGCTGAACAGAATTTATCAAAAACAGAAGGGGATCGGATCTACCAGGATCTGATCCAAGCCTTTTTTTATTTGGATTCCACACATTCAACACTCCTGTTTGTGATGAATACGCGGTGTGCTGAAATATGTGTTAAAGCATTTGACGAAATATTTGAGGAGTTTGATCAATTGGTATCTTTCTCTTTTCCCTCTCATGAGTTCTGTGAGTTTTTAAAAGAACATTTTTTGATTCATTATAGAAAATGGATGTTGTCCATTCATCAATGTATGGAGCCCTTTGTAATCAATTAGGCGAGGGAGAGGTATTTGTTTCTTACAATCAGCATATACATATACCTCCAAACCGCCAATACATCAGCACTACAAACACAATTCGACAAAGTTCACTGAATTTTCACATAATATTTACGTTTCAGCAGGAATTGTAAAGGGTAAAGGAGAAATAGATACATATCCTTAATAAAAGGGAGGCGTTCTTTGATGAACTATAACATCAGAGGAGAAAATATTGAAGTGACACCCGCGTTAAAGGATCATGTCGAGAAGAAGATCGGCAAGCTGGAGCGTTATTTTGACCATAGCGTGAATGCTGATGTGAACGTCAACTTGAAGTTTTACAATGACAAGGAATCTAAAGTTGAGGTTACAATTCCGATGACAGATCTGGCGCTTCGGTCCGAGGTGCATAACGAGGATATGTACAACGCAATTGATCTCGCAACAAACAAACTGGAACGTCAAATCCGTAAGCATAAAACGAAAGTAAACCGTAAATTCCGTGAGCAGGGCTCTCCAAAATATTTACTGGCAAACGGCCTTGGCTCAGAAACAGATATTGCGGTTCAGGATGAAATAGAAGATGAGGAGAGCTTGGACATTGTCCGTCAGAAACGGTTTAATTTAAAGCCGATGGATAGTGAAGAAGCGATCTTGCAAATGAATATGCTAGGCCATAATTTCTTCGTTTTTACTAATGCGGAAACAAACCTTACAAATGTCGTGTACCGCAGAAATGATGGGAAATATGGCTTGATTGAACCGACTGAATAATGAAGAGAGGCCTTCCGCGATATCTGCGGAAGGTTTTTGTTTTTCTTATTTGCAAATTCTTTGGAAATAACAAAAGGTATGATATGATAATGAGAGGTATACATGGACTAGCAAATTATGTATACATGCCTGCAAAACAGGCATGTAAAGATAGAGGAGCGTTATAAATGCTTGGAATTTTAAATAAAATGTTTGATCCAACAAAACGTACGCTGAATAGATACGAAAAAATAGCTAACGATATTGATGCGATTCGCGGAGACTATGAAAATCTCTCTGACGACGCGCTGAAACATAAAACGATTGAATTTAAAGAACGCCTTGAAAAAGGGGCGACAACTGATGATCTTCTTGTTGAAGCATTCGCCGTTGTTCGGGAAGCTTCACGCCGTGTAACGGGCATGTTTCCGTTTAAAGTCCAGCTCATGGGGGGCGTGGCGCTTCATGATGGAAATATCGCGGAAATGAAAACAGGGGAAGGGAAAACGTTAACGTCGACTCTGCCTGTTTATTTAAATGCGTTAACCGGTAAAGGCGTACACGTCGTGACTGTCAATGAATACTTGGCAAGCCGTGACGCTGAGCAGATGGGGAAAATTTTCGAGTTTCTCGGTTTGACTGTCGGCTTGAATTTAAACTCAATGTCAAAAGACGAAAAACGGGAAGCTTACGCCGCTGACATTACTTACTCCACAAACAACGAGCTTGGTTTCGACTATCTGCGTGACAATATGGTTCTTTATAAAGAGCAGATGGTTCAGCGCCCGCTTCATTTTGCGGTAATCGATGAGGTTGACTCTATTTTAATTGATGAAGCGAGAACGCCGCTGATTATTTCTGGACAAGCTGCAAAATCCACTAAGCTGTATGTACAGGCAAATGCTTTTGTCCGTACGTTAAAAGTAGAAAAGGATTATACGTATGATATTAAAACGAAGAGTGTACAGCTGACGGAAGAAGGAATGACAAAGGCTGAAAAAGCGTTTGGCATCGATAACCTGTTTGACGTGAAGAATGTCGCGCTCAACCACCATATCAACCAGTCCTTAAAAGCGCACGCTGCGATGCAGAAGGATGTTGACTATGTAGTGGAAGACGGCCAGGTTGTCATTGTAGACTCCTTCACGGGACGTCTGATGAAAGGCCGCCGCTACAGCGAAGGTCTTCACCAAGCGATTGAAGCAAAGGAAGGGCTTGAAATTCAAAATGAGAGCATGACCTTGGCGACCATTACGTTCCAAAACTACTTCCGGATGTATGAAAAGCTTGCCGGTATGACGGGTACGGCTAAGACAGAGGAAGAAGAATTCCGCAACATCTACAATATGCAGGTTGTTACGATCCCTACTAACAAACCTGTTATCCGTGACGACCGCCCGGATTTAATTTACCGCACGATGGAAGGAAAGTTTAAGGCGGTTGCAGAGGATGTTGCACAGCGTTATATGACGGGGCAGCCTGTTCTTGTCGGTACGGTTGCGGTTGAAACGTCTGAGCTGATCTCTAAGCTGCTTAAAAACAAAGGGATCCCGCATCAAGTGTTAAACGCCAAAAACCATGAACGCGAAGCGCAGATCATTGAGGAGGCCGGCCAAAAAGGCGCAGTTACCATTGCGACAAACATGGCGGGGCGCGGAACGGACATTAAGCTTGGCGAGGGTGTAAAAGAGCTTGGCGGCCTTGCTGTTGTCGGAACGGAACGCCATGAATCACGCCGGATTGACAATCAGCTTCGGGGGCGTTCCGGACGTCAGGGAGACCCGGGGATTACCCAATTTTATCTTTCTATGGAAGATGAATTGATGCGCAGATTCGGGGCTGAGCGGACAATGGCGATGCTTGACCGTTTCGGAATGGACGATTCTACTCCAATTCAAAGCAAGATGGTATCCCGTGCGGTTGAATCGTCTCAAAAACGCGTTGAAGGAAATAACTTCGATTCACGTAAACAGCTTCTGCAATATGATGATGTTCTCCGCCAGCAGCGCGAGGTCATTTATAAGCAGCGCTTTGAAGTTATCGACTCTGAAAACCTGCGTGAAATCGTTGAAAATATGATCAAATCTTCTCTCGAACGGGCAATTGCAGCCTATACGCCAAAAGAAGAGCTTCCTGAGGAATGGAAGCTTGATGGTCTTGTTGAGCTCGTCAACACGACTTACCTTGATGAAGGTGCGCTTGAGAAGAGCGATATTTTCGGCAAAGAGCCGGATGAAATGCATGAGCTCATCATGGACCGCATCATGACCAAATATGATGAAAAAGAAGAAAAATTCGGCGAAGAACAAATGCGTGAATTCGAGAAAGTCATCGTGCTTCGCGCCGTCGACTCCAAATGGATGGACCATATCGATGCGATGGATCAGCTTCGCCAAGGGATTCACCTTCGTGCTTACGCGCAAACAAACCCGCTGCGTGAGTATCAAATGGAAGGCTTTGCGATGTTTGAGCATATGATTGAATCAATTGAGGATGAAGTCGCAAAATTTGTGATGAAGGCTGAGATTGAAAACAATCTGGAGCGTGAAGAGGTTGTACAAGGCCAGACAACGGCCCATCAGCCGCAAGAAGGCGATGATAACAAGAAAGCAAAAAAAGCACCGGTTCGCAAAGTGGTTGATATCGGCCGAAATGCCCCGTGCCACTGCGGAAGCGGAAAAAAATATAAAAATTGCTGCGGCCGGACTGAATAGTTCGCTTAGGCAAGGGTACTGACCGCGGCGCCTGTGGCGCCCGCGGATCTTTTAATGAGGTGAATGGAATGGAATTATCAGAAATCAGAGCAGAGCTCGAAAATATGGCTTCTCGTTTAGCGGACTTTAGGGGGTCTCTTTGACCTCGAATCAAAGGAGGCCCGCATTGCTGAGCTAGATGAACAAATGGCTGATCCGGAATTCTGGAATGATCAGCAGAAAGCCCAAACAGTCATCAATGAAGCTAACGGTATAAAGGATTACGTCAATTCGTATAAAAAATTGAATGAATCCCATGAAGAATTGCAAATGACTCATGATCTTTTGAAAGAAGAGCCGGACGCAGACCTCCAGCTTGAGCTTGAAAAAGAACTAAAATCATTGACGAAAGAGTTCAATGAATTTGAGCTTCAGCTTCTTCTGAGTGAGCCGTATGATAAAAACAATGCAATTTTAGAATTGCACCCTGGTGCCGGCGGTACAGAGTCACAGGATTGGGGCTCTATGCTTCTCAGAATGTATACCAGATGGGGAGAACGCCGCGGTTTTAAGGTGGAAACGCTCGATTACCTTCCAGGTGATGAGGCCGGAATTAAGTCAGTCACATTGCTGATCAAAGGGCACAACGCTTACGGTTATCTCAAAGCGGAAAAAGGTGTCCATCGTCTCGTGCGGATTTCACCGTTTGATTCATCAGGCCGCCGTCACACGTCTTTCGTTTCATGTGAAGTCATGCCTGAATTTAACGATGAAATTGATATTGATATCCGTACAGAGGATATTAAAGTCGATACGTACCGTGCAAGCGGCGCGGGCGGACAGCACGTCAATACGACGGATTCAGCTGTTCGGATTACCCACTTGCCGACGAATGTGGTTGTGACGTGCCAAACGGAGCGCTCACAAATTAAAAACCGTGAAAGAGCTATGAAAATGCTGAAGGCCAAGCTGTATCAGCGCAGAATTGAAGAACAGCAGGCAGAGCTTGATGAAATTCGCGGTGAACAAAAAGAAATCGGCTGGGGCAGCCAAATCCGCTCTTACGTATTCCATCCGTATTCCATGGTAAAAGACCATCGAACCAATACAGAAATGGGGAACGTTCAAGCGGTAATGGACGGAGATATTGATACATTTATCGATGCCTACCTGCGTTCTAAGCTTTCATAACCAGAAAAACACACCTGATAGATGCAGGTGTGTTTTTTCATTCCTTCAACCCTTGATTTCACTGCTGCTTTAGCATATTACCACTGCATTTGGGTGTTATTTACATCTAATCGGGGAAGGCTTAAAATGCTATCGGAGAGCATTGGAGAAACGGAGGATATATGATGGATGTTCGGAATCAAACACTACGGGTTTTGCGGGATTATGTATACATACTGATAGGGGCAGCGATTACAGCCGTATCCTTTAATGTATTTTTGCTTCCAAATAAGATTGCCGCCGGCGGTGTCAGCGGAATTAGTACAATTTTACAGTCGTATGGTTTTGAAGCTGCATATGTACAGTGGATTATTAATATCCCTTTATTTATTGCCGGTGTCATTTTGCTTGGCGGAAAATTTGGCCTTAAGACGCTTGCGGGTTCTGTGTTTTTGCCGCTTGTTGTATTTTTGACAAGGGATATTCAGCCCGCTACTCATCATGAGCTTCTGGCGGCGATTTTTGGCGGTGTCGGCATCGGTGTCGGCATTGGGATTGTGTACTTAGGGAAAGGATCGACGGGAGGAACGGCCTTGGCTGCACAGATTATTCATAAGTACTCCGGTCTGTCGTTGGGGACGTGTCTCGCCCTCATTGACGGATTGATTGTCGTTTCGGCTATGGTTGTATTTAATATTGAGCAAGGCTTATATGCCATGCTTGGGGTCTTTGTCTCCAGCAAAACCATTGATGTCGTTCAAGTCGGCTTCAATCGTTCAAAAATGGCGCTCATTATTACAAAGCAGGAGCAGGCTGTTAAGGAAGCCGTTTTACAGAAGATTGACAGAGGCGTTACGAAAATCTCTGCGGTCGGCGGATATACGGACGATGAACGTCCGATTTTAATGTGTGTGGTTGGGCAAGCTGAATTCACCAAATTGAAACAAATCGTCAAACAGATTGATGAGTCTGCGTTTGTGATCGTGGCAGACGCGAGCGAGGTGCTGGGCGAGGGTTTCAAACGCGCTTAAACGAGGTTATAATATGGAAGAGATCGTAAAGGAGTTGTGCTTCTCAACATGAAATCAAAGTTATCGATACTAATGCTTGTATTTGCGCTTTCTGTTCTGTTGGCTGCCTGCGGTTCAAATGATGCAAAAGAAGAGAAGACAGACACCGGCAGCAAGACCGAAGCCTCTGCATCCGAAGGGGAAGAGTTATATCAGCAAAGCTGCGTAGGCTGCCACGGCAAGGATTTAGAAGGTGTATCAGGTCCTAATCTCCAGGAGGTCGGAGGCAAATACGACGAGGACAAAATTGAAAGCATTATTAAAAACGGCCGCGGCAATATGCCAAAGGGGCTTGTAGAAGATAAAGAAGCCGCCGTTATTGCCAAATGGCTGTCAGAAAAAAAGTAAGATGAGAAAATCCTTGCCGCAATGCAGGCAAGGATTTTTTATGCCATGACAATATGAATGAAAAGAAACTGTAATAGTATTATGTCTAAATTTGACGTATAATGAAGTGTATTGAAAAAAGAAACTTTCAGATTTTTCATCTTTTTACAAATGAGTGGGTCATAAATTGTCGAATGCATTCGAAGAGTATGACCGTGTGATACATAAAATGATATAAAAGATTAGGTGATTTCATGATAGAGATGAAAGAAGTATACAAGGCCTATCCGAACGGCGTAAAAGCGCTCAATGGGATTTCTGTTACCATTCATCCCGGCGAGTTTGTTTATGTGGTCGGTCCGAGCGGGGCGGGTAAATCTACTTTTATTAAAATGATTTACAGAGAAGAAAAACCAACAAAAGGACAAATTTTAATCAATCATAAAGATCTCGCTACAATTAAAGAAAAAGAGATTCCTTTCGTGCGTCGCAAAATAGGCGTTGTCTTCCAGGATTTCAAGCTTCTGCCGAAGCTTACTGTTTTTGAAAATGTGGCATTTGCCCTTGAGGTGATTGGAGAACAGCCGTCTGTCATTAAGAAACGGGTGCTTGAAGTGCTTGATCTCGTACAGCTGAAGCATAAAGCAAGACAATTTCCTGACCAGCTTTCGGGCGGGGAGCAGCAGCGTGTATCTATTGCCAGATCCATTGTGAACAACCCCGATGTTGTCATTGCTGATGAACCTACAGGAAACCTTGATCCGGATACATCCTGGGAAGTCATGAAGACGCTGGAGGAAATTAATAACCGCGGGACAACAGTCGTGATGGCGACACATAATAAAGAAATCGTAAACACCATGAAGAAACGTGTCATTGCAATCGAAGATGGTATCATTGTGCGTGATGAGTCAAGAGGGGAGTATGGTTCATATGATTAAAATTCTCGGGCGCCACTTGCGTGAGAGTTTTAAATCTCTCGGGAGAAACACATGGATGACATTTGCATCCATTAGTGCTGTAACCGTTACGCTGATTTTAGTCGGCGTGTTTTTAGTGATTATGCTGAATTTGAATAACATGGCCACGAATGCTGAAAAACAAGTCGAAATCAAAGTGTTGATCGATCTGACTGCAGATCAGAAGGCACAGGACAAGCTTCAGAACGATATTAAGGAACTGAAGGGCATTCAGAGTGTCACTTTTTCATCTAAAGAAAAAGAGCTAGACCAGCTGGTTGACAGTTTTGGTGACAGCGGTAAATCCCTGACGATGCAGGATCAGGAGAATCCGCTTAATGATGCGTTTGTCGTCAAAACGACAGATCCGCATGATACGCCGAATGTGGCGAAAAAGATCGAAAAAATGGATCATGTATATAAAGTCACTTACGGAAAAGAAGAGGTCAGCCGTTTGTTTAAAGTGGTCGGCGTTTCCCGCAACATTGGAATCGCGTTAATTATCGGCCTGGTATTTACGGCGATGTTCTTAATTTCCAACACCATTAAAATTACAATTTTCGCAAGAAGAAAAGAAATTGAAATCATGAAGCTTGTAGGCGCGACGAACTGGTTTATCCGCTGGCCGTTTTTCCTAGAAGGATTGCTGCTTGGCGTATTCGGTTCCGTGATTCCGATCGCACTGGTGCTGAGCACTTATCAATACGTCATCGGATGGGTCGTTCCGAAGGTTCAGGGATCATTTGTCTCTCTTCTTCCTTATAATCCATTTGTATTCCAAGTTTCATTAGTGCTGATTGCAATCGGCGCAGTGATTGGAGTATGGGGAAGCCTGACTTCCATCCGCAAGTTTCTGCGAGTATAACGAGAAAAAAGCCGTTCCGCTACCGGACGGCTTTTCTTTTGCCTTCTTTTTCTTCTATGATTACATGAAATCTCCATCCTTTACATATACTATCTCTAGGTTTTGATAAAGACAGTCTGGCATACAGGAGGAGTAAAGGATGAATCAAAAAATAATGGCTGTGATCGCAGCGGGGAGCATGCTGTTCGGGGGCGCCGGCGTATATGCGGGAATGAACCTGCTTGAGGTGGATAAGCCCCAGACCGCAGCTGTTGCCGCGACGGCACAGGCTGATTCTGAACGGGATAAGGCGATGGATAAAATCGAAAAAGCGTACGAGTTAATTTCGAATGAGTACGTTGAAAAAGTTGATAGAGAAAAGCTGCTCGAGGGAGCCATCCAAGGAATGCTGTCTACGCTGAATGATCCTTATTCTGTCTACATGGACAAGCAGACGGCTAAGCAATTTTCTGATTCTCTTGATTCCTCATTTGAAGGTATTGGGGCTGAGGTTGGAATGGAGGACGGCAAAATTATCATTGTGTCTCCATTTAAGAAATCACCAGCAGAAAAAGCCGGGCTCAAGCCTAATGATGAAATTATCAGCATTAATGGAGAATCGATGGCCGGCAAGGATTTAAACCACGCTGTACTAAAAATAAGAGGAAAGAAAGGGTCCAGCGTTTCAATGAAGATTCAGCGGCCCGGTACGAAGAAGCAGCTGTCATTCCGGATCAAAAGAGCTGAGATTCCGCTCGAAACGGTTTTTGCTTCAGAGAAAAAAGTACAGGGGCACACTGTCGGATATATCGCCATCTCAACTTTTTCTGAGCATACCGCAGAGGACTTTACAAAGGCGCTGGGCAATCTTGAGAAAAAAGGAATTGAAGGCCTGGTCATTGATGTCCGCGGCAATCCGGGCGGGTATCTTCAAAGTGTGGAAGAAATTCTTAAGCAATTCATCACAAAGGATCAGCCGTACATTCAAATTGCTGAACGTAACGGTGATAAAAAACGGTATTTCTCAACATTGGCCCAGAAAAAAGCGTATCCTGTCAATGTCATCACAGATAAAGGGAGTGCTTCCGCCTCAGAGATCCTTGCCGGGGCATTAAAAGAAGCAGGGCATTATGATGTTGTAGGTGATACGTCCTTTGGTAAGGGAACTGTTCAGCAGGCGGTTCCGATGGGAGATGGAAGCAACATTAAATTAACGCTTTACAAGTGGCTGACGCCAAATGGGAATTGGATTCATAAAAAAGGAATTCAGCCGACCATTGCGATTAAACAGCCTGATTATTTTTCCGCCGGGCCTTTGCAGCTGAAGGAACCGCTTAAAGTGGATATGAACAATGAAGACGTCAAGCATGCACAGGTATTATTAAAAGGCCTCAGTTTTGATCCGGGACGTGAAGATGGCTATTTCAGCAAGGACATGAAAAAAGCGGTCATGGCCTTTCAGGATCAGAACAAACTGGATAAAACGGGCGTAATCGACACACGCACCGCAGAGACATTAAATCAGCTGATCGAAAAGAAAAAATCTGATGAAAAAAATGACTTGCAGCTTCAAACAGCACTGAAATCATTAGTTATTAATTAAAGGAGATGGAATTCCATCTCCTGTTTCTTTGTGCTTAAAGAGGTAATGGATCATAAGTCACATAAAAAATGAGTTTTTGACAAGAATTTAAAAAAATTTTCACAAATAAACATTTATAAAGGACTGTGATTACCCGATATCAATATATGAGAGAGACTTTCTAACGAGTTAATATGCATTTAAAATGAAACTTTTGCAAGTTGCCTAGTCTTTGTTTACTTCATACAATATAAGAAGGTTCTAAAAAGAACAGTAAACAGGTTTATGGCAGCTGAACGACAGGTATTTAACAGGGTAACGATAACGAGAATGCTTGTTAGCACTCCAGTACTGCTGCTTATACTGGCCCGTGCTTATCTGTATAATGAAAATGGGGGTTCACAATTGAAGAGGGCAAGTATTGTGCGTGAAAAAAAATATTATGAATTAGTGGAACAATTAAAAGACAGAACACAAGACGTAACATTTTCAGCTACAAAAGCACTAAGTCTTCTTATGCTATTCAGCAGATATTTGGTCAATTATACCAATGTCGAATCAGTAAATGATATCAATGAAGAATGTGCCAAACATTATTTTAATTACTTAATGAAAAACCATAAACGATTAGGCATCAATCTGACAGATATCAAAAGGTCGATGCACCTGATCAGCGGGTTGTTGGATGTGGACGTAAACCATTATTTAAAGGATTTTTCACTATCGAATGTCACGCTGTGGATGACGCAAGAAGGATAAACACTCCTGAGGATATCCAAGCCATTTAATATTTGATAGAATATGAGTAACATGTTTGGCTTGAGGCGGTGAAAGATAGTGTCTGTTCAATGGGGATTTGAACTGTTAAAAAGTGCGGGCCTCTTCTTCTTACACCCGCTTTTCTGGTTTTTTATCATCATAAGTCTGGCTTTCGGCTATGTAAGAATCAAACGGGAACGAAAAACCTTTCATACAAGAATTGCAGATATTTATGATGAACTGAAATTTACTTATACAAAGGGACTGATCCCAGGTATCCTTCTGTCGGTTGTTTTAGGGGTACTTGGAATTTCAGTTCCTCTCGGTTTACTTGCGATTATTGCCGTTATCACTGCAGCGGCAGCGCTCACTCTTCGCGCAAACTGGATGTCTGCTGCATATATCGTCAGCGTGAGTATGCTGATCGGTTTTGGACTGCAAATGAATCAGGCGGAACCTTTTCTAGAGAGATTTCCGCAAGGATTTGCAGTTGTTTGGCCGGCTATGGCTGTGTTTTTAGGCTTGCTGGTTATCATCGAGGGAGCGGTTGCTTATCGCTCTGCACATGTGAGAACGTCACCGGCACTTGTCGTGAGCAGCCGCGGTTTGCCGATCGGCCAGCAGCTGGCAAACCGGATATGGCTTTTGCCGCTGTTCCTGCTCGTACCCGGCAACGGATTAGAATCGCACCTCAGCTGGTGGCCTGTGTTTACTGTTCCCGGCGGATCATTCCACTTTCTATGGATTCCTTACTTTGTCGGATTCGGACAAAGGGTGCAGGGATCTCTGCCTGAAACGAGCATAAGGATCACAGCGAAACGGGTTTGTATTCTCGGCCTTGTTGTCACAGCTCTCGGTGCAGCAAGCATACTGTGGACGCCGCTTGCGGGTGCAGCCGTCTGTGCAGCTGTATTAGGGCGTATTTTTCTGTCCATTAAGCAAAGGGTGAATGATAACGCGGCTCCGTTTTATTTCTCGAAACGTGATCAGGGCTTAATGGTGCTTGGGATTATACCAAATACGCCAGCTGAGGATCTGGAATTGAAAATCGGGGAAATCATTACGAAAGTCAATGGCATACCCGTTAAGAACGTATCTGATTTTTATGAAGCGCTCCAGCATAACCGTGCATATGTGAAGCTTGAGATTATCGGTTTGAATGGAGAAATTCGTTTTGATCAGCGTGCTTCTTATGAGGGAGAACATCATGAATTGGGCATCCTTTTCGTAAAGGATGACCGTGAGGACGAAGCCGCCGCTTTGTCCGGATCATAAGAGACAGCCCGGCACCGCAAGGAGAAGCGGTGCCGGGCTGTTTTGTGTTACGCTGAGTTTTTTTCCACCTGTTCCGTTTTATCAGATTTGATCCCTAATGAAACAAAAACGCCAATGATGGAGACGGCAAAGAGAATCATAAATAACGTGTGATATCCGGAAATCAGGCCGATTAAGGCAGATGAAATGATGCTTCCGAAATAACGGAAGGTCGAGAAAATGCCGGACGCCACTCCTGACATGCTTGAGTCTACTGTAGCAAGGGACGACACCTGCATGCTGGTCAGTCCGACTCCGGATGCGAGCCCTCCGAGGATGAGAGAAATCATCAGGAATAAGACCGAGTGAGAGCTGCTTAAGAACAAAAATAATAGATTCGCTCCAGCCATCATGGCAAATGAAAGAAAAATGATTTTTTTTGCCCCCCATTTGTGATGGAGCTGGGCGCCGACCCAGTTGCTGGCTGACATAAAGATCGAAAACACAGAAAGCGCCATGCCGCTGTTCGACGTATTCAGCCCAAATTGGCTCGTCATGAATAACGGCATGATCAATAAGACGGCATACATCATCAGATTGCTTAGCAAAACTGATAGATTGGCATTTGTAAAGGTTGAGCTTTTAAACAGTGTAAAATCGATAATTGGGTGCTGTGTGCGTTTTTCTCTTCTGAAAAAAAGCGGGACAAAAAGAAGTATCAATACACTGTATACTGCATAACCCCACGAAGCCTCATTTTTGGTCAGCAGGATAATTGAAACAATGCTGCCTGCGAGCAAGAGAGAGCCGATAATATCAAGCGGCGCGTCAGATTTGTTTTCTTTATACTGAGGAAACATCGTGAATGCTGTAAATAAAGCAATGGCGAGAAACGGGATATTCACCCAAAAAATTGAATGCCAGCTGAAGCTGTCAATCAGCATAGAGCCGATGAAAGGCCCTAGTGCTGCTCCAAGTCCTGCGCCAAGCCCAAAAAATCCAAATACCTTCGGAAGGCGTTTTTCAGAAACTACGTGGCGGATAATGGCAATGCTGTTTGGCGTAAGCAGTGCGCCGCCTACAGCCTGCAATGCCCGAAACACAATCAATAGCAGCAGGCTAGGTGAGAGTGCGCAGCCTAAGGACGCGATAAGAAAAAGGCCGACGCCCCATAAATACATGGTTTTATTGCCGTACATGTCCCCGAGTTTTCCCGCGATCGGCTGTGTGACTGCCATCACGATTAAATAAACGGTAACCACCCAGGTGATGCTTGCGATGGACTCGTTATACGTATGGGATATAGATGAGAGCGCAACCGCGATCATCGTTGAGTTAATGGGAACCAGGATGGCACCCAATAATAGCGAGACGATCAGCGCCCATTCTTTTCTTGAGCTCATGGGGATCCTCCTTTTTGTTATGCCAAGGAGATCATCAAGAAATTCCTTTGACAAATAGAGCTGTGCTATGCTCCAGCATTTTTTCCTGGGGCATGGAAATCACCCGGTCTCCCAAATGGAGACGGTGAATAAAATAACCGAAAATGATCGACATGAACACATCGGCATGCTCCGCTTCATGTCCTGTCTGAATAACCCCTTTTTCGCCCATCGTTTTGAGATAATCAACCAATAGCTGTTTCATAGATTGAGGATATTCAGTGACATGGTTGATGACATCCTGAAACATGGCGGGTTCACGAAAGCTGATTTTAATGATATCTTTTCTTTGTTCGAGCTCCTCCAAGAGACAGGTTCCGATATGAAGCAGGTCTTTGTACAAATCGCCTTCTGTTTGTTCCAAAATGCTGCTTCTGTTTGGAGAATGCTGAGAAAGCAAAGCTTCGACTAGCCCCTGTTTGTTTTTGAAATTCCTGAAAATCGTCGCTTCACTTACATTTGCTTTTTCTGCAATTTCTTTTGTAGTCGTTGCGCGATATCCTTTTTTGACGAGCAGCTGCATGGCAGCGTCAAGGATTCTCTTGTTTGTCGGTCTCAATACGTTTCACCTCACGAATATACTGGCAGGACAAGTATACACCTGCCCCGCTTGTATAAGAAAGAGGGAGAACGCATCAGGCCCGGCTGACTACCGTGATTTTGCCGCTGCTTCCGTCAACAGTGATGATGTCTCCGTCCCGAAGTCTTTCCGTTGCTGTACGTGTGCCGAGAACGGCGGGAATGCCGTATTCGCGGGCAATAATCGCAGCGTGAGACAAAATGCCCCCTGTGTCTGTAATAATTCCTTTTGCGTCTTGAAACAGGCTGGTCCATAGCGGTGTGGTCATTTTGCAAACAAGGATTTCCCCAGGCGCGAAGTGAGAAAATTCACTGGCGTCCCGAATGATTTTCACCGGACCTGTTGCAATGCCGCTTGATGCTGCAATGCCAAATATATGATTCTCCGTGTTTTTTTCATCCTCTATCACCGCGCCGACAATTTCTTCAGCAGCTTTAAGCTGTTCTTTAGTCGGAGTGCCGAGATAGGCAGGAGCTTGGGCCAGCTCATACTCTTGAAAAATCTGTCTGCGTTTTTCAGCCTTTTCTTGCAGGGGTACAGGGTGAAGAAGCGCTTGTTCCACTTCGTCATCATATAAGAACCAAAGGTCCTCACGATCATGAATGACACCGTTTTCCGCCAGCAATTCACCTATCTTCAGCAGAAAGATTCTCGCCTTGGCATCCAGCATGGCGTCAATATAAAAGTGGTGATCATCTTTTATATTTGCAGAGCTCAGCGTCCATTGATAAAGGCGGTCAAATTCAGTGCGTAAACCGGGATCTTCTATGTTTTCCAAGAATTCATTGTATAATTTCTCTCGTTTTTCTTTCGTTTTCTGAAATTCATTGTCAAAATGATAGCCATTACGGACATAATTTTGAATATTGGCCAGAGCGAAATACGGATTTTCCACCCAGATTTGTTCAATCAGATCATGACTTTTAACAGATCTCCATCCGTATTCTTGCAAGAATTCATGGACGTTCTTCAGGAAGTGTTTTCCCTCATCTGTTTGTTCCAATTTCTCCTGGAGCTGTTCAGGCTTGTTGTTTTCAAAAATGGCCAGAAGGTTCGGGTTCTCCTGAACTTCCATAGAAAATAGCCATAAGCAACGGTCCGTTTCCAGTGATTTGTTCATTTTTCCTGTCAGCATCTCGTAAAAATGAGCGTTTTCGGACTCTCCTTGAATGTCCTGATACATCGCTTGCAGTTTGTTTGTTAAAAGGATTTGCGGGAAAACGATATTGAAGTGCTCTTCATAAGCCGTGAGATAAAAGGCCTTTAGTTTTTGAAAAGCATCCAGTGCGCTTTCTGCGGTATGCTCAGTTTGTGCGAGCTGGTCCAGTGTCCGGTAAAAAGGGAGGTATGTGTGATTGATGATGTCATACATATGCTCCGATAAAATCGGGAAAAGCTCTTTGCCACAGTCTTCAGAAGGAGGCTGCTGTCCGCCTTGGTTTTTGGAATAAATATGTCCGCGATAAAGTTTTACTTCATCAACAACTACACCAATCGGAAACTTTTGCATGCTCTTCTTCAAACCATATTCCAATGCCGGCACGATGAAGGATGAAAATAACGGACTCACCGGACCTTCAATATTAGACTCCATGTTAAGCCAGAAATCATTCATATCAGTGTCGGTAATCATGAAGCTGCGTTTTTCTTCTGCCGCCTTTTTGTCCTGATCAATGGTTGTAATCGGACGAGCCTGCAGAAGGTATATTTGATGATCAGCAATTCCAAATTCTATATCGACAGGATATCCGTACAGGTCTTCGGTTTTTTTTGTGATTTCAGCCAATTCAATCACTTGTTCATCTGTAAGGCAAAAACGGCTGCGCATGTCTTCACTCGTTTCTTTTTCAGCAATTCCTTCTGCCGCAGACTCCATGTAGATTTCCTTAGCACCTATTTCTTTCTGAATCTCAAACGAAGATTTATTAACGATAAACGTGTCTGGGGTAACACTTCCTGAAACAACAGCTTCACCCAACCCGTAGCTGGCGCTGATTAAAAGCTCTCTATCATCATGGGTAACAGGGTTGCGGCTGAAGATAACACCTGACATTTCTGAATCGATCAGCCCCTGAACGACTATTCCCATTAACGGCTCTGCGATTTGATTGTTCATTTTTTTCTTATAGCTGCTGACCCGCCCAGAAAAAAATGAGGCCCAGCATTCTTTCACTTTAGCCAGAAACTCTTCCTCTGTTTTGATATTTAAGTAGGTTTCATATTGACCCGCGAATGAGGCGCCTTCTAAATCTTCCGAGGCAGACGAAGAACGCACGGCTACGGATCGATATGATTCTCTAAGCTTATAAAAGGAACTAGTCAGCTCATTTTTCAGCTCAACCGAAAATGTTCCGGAAATGATCCCGCTTTCGACGTTTTCACTAGTCTCTTGAAGCTGGTTGTCCTCCATAAAACGTGCGAGCGCATTCGTTTGAATAATAAACCCGTCCGGAACAGGAAGACCGTGTTTGGTCAATTTAATCAAATTCATTCCTTTTGCTCCAGCCAGCTGGCTGGACTCTTCTGCCTGGCGAAATAAAACAGAATACATATTTGAAACCCCTCTTTCCTTCATTTTATTTTTCTCTCTAGTCTTTTTATGGCGGAGCCAGTGTTTAAAAATGATAGTAAACACTATCATTCAATTGTAGATTTTCAGGAAAATGCTGTCAAACTCAGAAAGTCCTAAATAAAATGAATAGTTAAGTTAGTTAGATTATCATGAAAAATGGTGCGGGACTGGTGCTGTATGCCTATTTTCTATTATTCTCGGAGACTGACAGCGGTCATGCATTCATAAAAAAGTGCCGCTGATAAGAACAGCGGCACTGTGTGTTATTTGTATTTTATTTACTTTATGATACTGATTGCTTTCTCGGGAGTCACATACGAACTTGAACTTCATATTTGTCCACTCCATTTTCATGGAGTACTGGCCAGCCCTCACAACCATAATGTAATTTTTATTGTTTATATTCTATTTTATTCATTATCATGGTTTGATCTGTCGATGTTTCTGTGGGCTGGGACCAAAGTGCAGAGATGATGATTGATTTAGGCTGAAAAAGGGTATGGTGTAGAAAGAGGGAACGATTGCACGATTGTCCGATTCTTCATTTTTTACTATAATCAGATCAGATGAAGAATCCTTGAGGAGGGTTTTTGTTGATTACAAAAGCCGTTTTTGCATTGTTTTTCCCTTTTATGCTTGTTGTCCTTTTTACAAGAGTCACCTTTAATCATTATGTAGCGATCGCTCTAACAGCTGCATTGCTGTTTGCCTCTTATTTAAAAGGCTATACAGAAACGTATTTTATTGTAGGATTGGATGTTGTGTCTCTTGTGGCTGGCGGATTGTACATGGCCAAAAAAGCTGCTGAGAAAAAAGAAGAATAAATCGGACATAATGAATATAACGACTGAATTCCTGCTTTTACGTTTTAAAAGCAGGTTTTTTATACACGAAAACAGCTGGAAATAAAAAACCACCGAACTTTAGTTCGTATTTTTAGTGATTTTGCATCCTATTGTGTTACTATATCTATAGGAAGATTTCGTAAAGAAACGGAGGCTTATTTTGTGAAAGATCGCTTTGAGTTAGTCTCGAAATACCAGCCCCAGGGAGATCAGCCGAAAGCCATTGAAAAACTTGTAAAAGGAATTCAGGAGGGCAAGAAGCATCAGACTCTGCTGGGTGCGACAGGAACGGGCAAAACATTTACGGTGTCCAATTTGATTAAAGAAGTCAATAAGCCGACTCTCGTGATAGCCCATAACAAAACCCTCGCCGGACAGCTTTACAGTGAGTTCAAAGAATTTTTTCCGAACAACGCTGTTGAGTATTTTGTCAGCTACTATGATTATTATCAGCCGGAGGCGTATGTGCCTCAAACGGATACATTTATAGAGAAAGACGCAAGTATTAATGATGAAATTGATAAACTGAGACACTCTGCTACTTCGGCTTTATTTGAGCGGAGAGATGTCATTATTATTGCGAGTGTGTCTTGTATATACGGACTCGGTTCGCCTGAAGAATACCGGGAAATGGTCGTGTCGCTGCGGCCAGAAATGGAAATTGAGCGCAACGAATTGCTCAGAAAACTTGTAGACATCCAGTATGCCCGCAACGATATCGACTTTCAGCGCGGTACGTTTCGTGTGCGCGGAGATGTAGTGGAAATCTTCCCTGCCTCCCGTGATGAACATTGTGTCAGAGTTGAATTTTTCGGTGACGAAATCGAACGGATCCGGGAAGTGGATGCCCTGACAGGTGAAATTCTCGGCGACCGCGACCATGTTGCGATTTTCCCGGCGTCCCACTTCGTAACGCGGGCGGAGAAAATGGAGAAAGCCATTCAAAATATCGAGAAGGAACTGGAGGAGCAGCTGAAGGTCATGCATGAAAACGGCAAGCTGCTTGAGGCACAGCGTTTAGAGCAGCGCACAAGATATGATCTTGAAATGATGCGGGAAATGGGCTTCTGCTCCGGCATTGAGAACTATTCAAGACATTTGACGCTTCGGCCTCCGGGTTCAACGCCATATACGCTTCTTGATTATTTCCCAGACGATTTTATGATCGTGGTGGATGAGTCGCATGTGACGATTCCTCAGGTGCGCGGCATGTTTAACGGAGACCAGGCGCGGAAACAGGTGCTCGTGGATCACGGCTTCCGGCTTCCATCAGCGCTTGATAACCGTCCGCTCCGGTTTGAGGAATTTGAAAAGCATATGCACAATATCGTGTATGTATCAGCAACACCGGGTCCGTATGAAATTGAGCATACGGATGAAATGGTCGAGCAGATCATCCGTCCGACAGGGCTTCTTGACCCGCTTATTGATGTGCGTCCGATTGAAGGCCAGATTGACGACTTGATCGGCGAGATTCAAGCAAGAATCGAACGGGATGAACGGGTGCTCGTGACAACCCTGACGAAAAAAATGTCAGAGGACCTGACTGATTATTTGAAGGAAATCGGCATTAAAGTAAACTATCTGCATTCAGAGATTAAGACGCTTGAACGGATTGAAATCATCCGTGACCTGCGCCTCGGCAAGTATGATGTGCTTGTCGGCATCAACCTGCTGAGAGAAGGCCTCGATATTCCCGAAGTCTCTCTCGTTGCGATTTTGGACGCAGATAAGGAAGGCTTCCTTCGTTCGGAGCGGTCGCTTATCCAGACCATCGGACGTGCAGCGCGGAACGCGGAAGGCCGTGTCATTATGTATGCTGATAAAATCACGAAGTCTATGGAAATTGCCATTAATGAAACTAAACGCCGCCGCGAGCAGCAGGAGCGGTTTAATGAAGAGCACGGCATTACGCCGAAAACAATAAATAAAGAAATTCGCGATGTCATTCGTGCAACGGTAGCGGCTGAGGATAAAGCGGAATACAAAACAAAAGCCGCGCCGAAGCTGTCGAAAATGACGAAGAAAGAACGCCAGAAAGTCGTTGAACAGATGGAGCACGAAATGAAAGAAGCCGCCAAGGCGCTTGACTTTGAAAGAGCCGCGGAGCTTCGCGATTTACTTTTAGAGCTAAAAGCGGAAGGATGATGAACAATGGCTATGGATCGGATAGAGGTGAAGGGAGCCAGGGCGCATAACCTGAAAAATATCGATGTGACAATTCCAAGAGATCAGCTTGTCGTTGTTACAGGATTGTCTGGATCAGGGAAATCCTCCCTTGCCTTTGACACCATATATGCAGAAGGCCAGAGACGGTATGTCGAGTCGCTGTCTGCCTATGCCCGCCAGTTTTTAGGGCAAATGGATAAGCCGGATGTTGATGCAATTGAGGGGCTGTCTCCCGCTATCAGCATCGATCAGAAAACCACGAGCCGGAATCCGAGGTCTACTGTCGGCACGGTAACTGAAATTTATGATTATCTGCGTCTTTTGTATGCGAGAGTAGGGAAGCCTCATTGTCCGGAGCACGGGATTGAAATTACATCGCAAACCATCGAGCAAATGGTTGACAGAATTCTTGAATACCCGGAACGGACAAAGCTTCAGGTGCTGGCCCCGATTGTATCGGGCCGAAAAGGCGCTCATGTCAAAGTGCTTGACCAGATCAGAAAACAAGGCTATGTCAGAGTCAGAATTGACGGCGAAATGGCAGAGCTTTCTGATGATATTGAATTAGAAAAGAATAAAAAGCATTCGATTGAGGTTGTCATTGACCGGATTGTGGTGAAAGAAGGCGTGGCAGCCCGTCTGTCAGATTCACTTGAAACGGCGCTTCGTTTAGGTGAAGGGCGGGTCATGATTGATGTCATCGGTGAGGAAGAGCTGATGTTTAGTGAGCATCATGCCTGCCCGCACTGCGGATTTTCAATCGGTGAGCTTGAGCCGCGGCTGTTTTCGTTCAACAGCCCATTCGGAGCGTGTCCGACGTGTGATGGTCTCGGAATGAAGCTTGAAGTGGATGCGGATCTCGTCATCCCCAATCAAGATTTATCATTAAAGGAGAATGCCGTCGCTCCTTGGACACCGATCAGTTCACAGTATTATCCGCAGCTACTTGAGGCGGTCTGCACCCATTACGGTATTGATATGGATGTGCCGGTAAAAGACCTGCCGAAGGACCAGCTGGATAAAGTGCTGTACGGCAGCGGAGATCATCTGATTTATTTCCGTTATGAAAATGACTTTGGGCAAATACGTGAGGGCGAAATTCAATTTGAAGGCGTATTGCACAATATCGAAAGACGGTATAAGGAGACTAGCTCTGATTTCATCCGTGAGCAGATGGAGCAGTATATGTCTCAGAAGTCTTGCCCCACTTGTAAAGGCTACCGGTTAAAGAGAGAGGCGCTTGCCGTATTGATTGACGGACGCCATATCGGGAAAATTACCGAGCTATCTGTCGGTGACGCACTGGCTTTCTTTAAAGGCCTTACTCTTTCCGAGAAAGATATGAAGATTGCTGATTTGATTCTGCGCGAAATTGTGGAGCGCTTAAGCTTTCTGGACAAAGTCGGCCTTGATTACCTGACATTGAGCAGGGCTGCGGGAACACTGTCCGGGGGAGAGGCGCAGCGCATCAGGCTGGCAACGCAAATCGGTTCACGTTTATCCGGTGTCCTTTATATTTTAGACGAGCCGTCTATCGGCCTGCACCAGCGTGATAACGACCGTTTGATCAGCGCTTTGAAGAATATGAGAGACCTTGGAAACACGCTGATTGTTGTCGAACACGATGAGGACACGATGATGGCAGCCGATTATTTAATTGATATTGGACCGGGCGCCGGCATTCACGGCGGACAGGTGACGTCTGCAGGTACGCCGGAAGAAGTGATGGAAGATCCAAACTCATTGACGGGCAGCTATTTATCTGGGAAAAAGTTTATCCCATTGCCTCCTGAAAGAAGAAAGCCGGACGGCCGTTACATTGAGATTAAAGGCGCTGCAGAAAATAACCTGAAAAAAGCGAATGCCAAGTTCCCGCTTGGAACGTTCACAGCGGTTACAGGGGTTTCCGGCTCAGGAAAGAGTACCCTCGTTAATGAAATTTTGCACAAGGCGCTGGCGCAAAAGCTTCATAAAGCCAAAGCGAAGCCCGGCAGCCACAAAGAGATTAAAGGCTTGGACCATTTAGACAAAGTCATTGACATTGACCAGGCGCCAATCGGAAGAACGCCGAGATCCAATCCTGCGACATACACCGGTGTGTTTGATGACATTCGTGATGTATTCGCACAGACCAATGAAGCGAAGGTGCGCGGCTATAAAAAAGGCCGTTTCAGCTTTAACGTGAAGGGCGGGCGATGTGAAGCCTGCCGCGGAGACGGGATTATTAAAATTGAAATGCACTTCCTTCCTGATGTATACGTTCCGTGCGAGGTATGCCATGGTAAACGATATAACCGAGAAACGCTTGAAGTGACGTACAAAGGAAAAAGTATTTCTGATGTGCTTGATATGACGGTGGAAGATGCTCTTTCTTTCTTTGAAAATATCCCGAAAATCAAGCGTAAGCTCCAAACTCTCTATGATGTCGGTTTAGGTTATATTACGCTCGGCCAGCCGGCGACGACCTTGTCGGGCGGAGAAGCGCAGCGTGTGAAGCTCGCATCGGAGCTTCACAAACGGTCAACAGGGCGCACGCTCTACATTTTAGATGAGCCGACGACAGGTTTGCACGTCGACGATATCGCCAGACTTCTTGTCGTGCTTCAGCGTTTGGTGGACAACGGAGATACGGTTTTAGTCATCGAGCACAATCTCGATATCATTAAGACAGCGGATTATATTGTGGATCTGGGGCCAGAAGGCGGAGCCGGAGGCGGAACCATTGTCGCGTCGGGCACGCCTGAGGAAATTACTGAAGTGGAAGAATCGTATACAGGCCGCTATTTGAAGCCTGTTATGGAGCGTGACAAAAAACGCATGAAATTGATCTTGGAAGCGAAAGAAACGGCTACATCTTAAAACCCTCTATTTAGTAGAGGGTTTTGTCTTTTCTTTGCAGTATATCTTACAAAGTCTTCTTATACAGCTGCTTGCTGACACTCATTAAATCTTGAACAATATGCGTATTGCTGCTATCGAGCAGCACTTTTATATATTGAATATCGTGAGAGATCGGAAAAGGTCCGTGAATCTGTTCAAGCTCGGCGATCATTTCACGATTCATTCTTTTTTGTTCATGAATTAGTTGTAACACCGATTCTTGTGTTACTGTATAGTCACTGGGATCTTTCTCCATTGCTTGTCCAGCCTCCTTGATTGCCGTAAGCTTTTTACATATTGTAATCGGTACAGCGGAAAGATTCTACTTCTAAAACTTTTTAAAATCCAATTTCCGTAAATCGGAGCATGTCTAAAGAATGAATTTGAAACCCTGAAGAGGTTTTAAACGTATGAATAAGTAAAACGTCCCTGATCTTTTGTCATGGTCATTTCACAATAGGAGTGTGGAACGAATTGAATCGTAATCAAGCTATTATTGCATCACTTTGTTATTTCAGTGTGTTCATTGCGCCAATCATTGTGCCGGTTGTCGCTTATTTTGTTGTGACTGAGAAAGAAACCAAACGCCATGCGCTTCGTTCTCTTATTTCTCACATTGTTCCGTTTGTCGGCTGGCTGGTCCTTTTTATTGCTTTTCTTGGCGGAGCCGTTGCGATTAATGGAGACAGCCTGCTGCCTGTATTTGTGATTATTGGTGGAGCGGTTATTTATTTCTTGGTTGTCATTGGCATTATCATTTGGAATGTGATTCAGGGCATTAAGGTGCTGCGTGCAGCATAAGTAGACAATGGGGAGGAGATCGCAATGAAGCAAGAAAAGGAACGGATCCTTAAGCTTGTGGAGGAAGGAAAGCTTACAGCACAAGAGGCTTTGACATTGATTGAAAAGCTTGACAGCGACTACAAGGAAAAGGAAGACAAAATCACAGCGCTCTCAGTTCATGTGCATGACGAGGAAGAGCCATTTACAGCAGCAAAAAAAGATAGCGGCAAGCCGTCTTTAGGAGCCAAGCTGTTTGATTGGATTGATTCTGCCGTGAAAAAGGTCAAGGAAGTCGATCTCGATTTGAACTTTGGCCATGCGTATGATGTTCAGCACATTTTTCAATTTAAAGATACTGACTTTTCCAGTGTTGAGCTTCAAATCGCCAACGGCAGCGTGAATATCGTCCCTTGGGAGGACGAGGATATCAGAGCGGAATGCCAGGCGAAGGTATATCGCGCTGACAGCCAGGACGCAGCGAGACATGCGTTTCTTCAGCATATTGAATGTGAAATTAAAGGAAATAAATTTTTTATCCGTACTGAGAAGAAAACGATGAAAACCAATGTGACGCTGTACATTCCTCAGAAGGAGTATGATAAGATTCGGGTGAAGCTGTTTAACGGTCCGGCCAGAGGGGAACATTTACATGTAAAAGAGTTCTCAGCGAAAACGACAAACGGCGTGCTGTCGTTTTCACATTTAACAGCCGAAAAAGCCATAGCGGAAACGGCCAACGGGCAAATTAAGCTTGCCAGCCACAACTGCGGCACGATAGAAGCGGAAACCATTAACGGATTGATCGATCTCCGCGGGAGAAGCGAATCGATTGATGTTCAAAGCTTTAACGGGAATATTGCGATAAACGTAACAGAATCGGACTGCCGCTCCATTTACTCGAAAACGACGACTGGAAATGTGGAGCTTTCGATTCCAGACGATCTTGCCGTGAAGGCGGAGCTGAAAAGCAATCTTGGTTCGCTGTCCCATGAATTAATGGATGTTGAGATGCTGAAAGAAAAAAATGATACCATTCAAAAAGAAATGATGTTCACTTCAAATCAGGCACACGATCAAAACATCACCGTCTTCTCAGAATCACTAACAGGCGCCATCAAACTAAAGTACTCACAGAGGTGATCGAATGAATCAGCTTTATCGTTCAGAAAAAAACAAGAAAATTGCCGGTGTCATTGGCGGTCTCGCAGAATATTTCAATTGGGATGCATCACTCCTCAGAGTCATAACGGTCATCTTAGCTATTATGACAAGTGTTTTCCCTGTTTTGCTCATTTATATCATTTGGATTTATATCGTCCCGTCAGAAAGGGATATGAAATGACATGGTAAAATGGGCAGTCAGCATTTTGGTAAATGCATTGTTATTAATCGTCATTGATGGATATATTGATTCTATCCATATCAGCAGCATCGGGGCAGCAATTATCGCCAGCCTCATTTTATCGATCTTAAACGTGCTGATTAAACCGCTTTTGATTATCTTTACACTGCCAGTCACGATGGTGACGCTTGGTCTCTTTTTGTTTGTGATTAACGCGATCACGCTTATGATGACTGCTTCCATTATGGGTGACAGTTTTCAAATTGACGGCTTCGGCACAGCGATATGGGCATCCGTTATCCTATCGGTGTTCCATTTGCTGATTCAAAAAGGCATTTTAGATCCGCTGCGAAAGAAATAAGCTGCCATACAGATGGCAGCTTTTTTACATGTGGTGCTTTTTTTGTTTCGTGCGCTTCTGCGGCGAAAACATTGAAGGAAGAAGGCAAAAGCTCAATGCGGCAAATCCAACGCCTAGGAGGCTAAAGGACATGGCAGACGGCATCATTGTGAGCAAGTAGGCAGATACCATCGGACCTGCTGCCATGCCTGTATATCGGATAAAGTTAAACATTCCGATTGCACTCCCTCTGTTGTGCTCAAATTCATTGGTAATCATTGTAGAGTACAAGGGAGGAATAACCCCCATCGAGATGCCAAACAGTGCCAGCGTCAGAGCCATGAGAACGAGAGAAACGGAATGTGTAACAGCAAATAAAATGATGCTGCAGGCGGCAATCACATTGCTTCCGATAAACAAAGTGTGCAGCCCGATTTTTGCCTGTATTCTTTTAAACAGAAACGTACCTGCAATCGTGCTCAGCGCCAGCGGCAAATATAACAGTCCTGCTATACCCACATCTATATGGTAATGCTCTGTCAGCAATATTGGGAGGTAGACAATTACTGCAAAATAAATGAAAAAGAGGACAAAACTTAAGGCTAAAATGACGTTTCCTGTGCGATTTGTAAATATAGATTTATAATGAGTCAACACATTGCCCTTGGCTTGCTGCTTACATTCAGCGGGAGAATCCTTAGGAAAGTATATGCTGTTTGTTACCAGTATAACGACAGAGATGGCCGTAAGCATCCAAAAGATCCCTTCGTATCCGGCTGCTCCGCCGATGAATCCCCCGAGAACAGGGGCGATAGCAGGCGCGGCGGAAAGGAGCATCTGATATGTTCCCATCGCACTCCCTCGCTCACTGCCTGTAAAAAGCTGTCCGATCGTTGTGGCGGCAATAAGAGGCAGTGCTGCGGACCCGGCTGCCTGAATCATTCTGAATATCAGAAATAAAGTAAAGTCAGTGGTCACTGCACAGCCGATGCTGGCTGCTGCTGTTGCCAGAATACCGGCAATCAAGACAAAACGCGCGCCTTTAAAATCTATGATGGTCCCTAATATAATTTGCATAATGGCAGTCACGATCATAAAGACGGAGACTGACAGATTCACCATAGCTGCGGAAACATGGAACGATTCTTTAATAACCGGGATAATAGGTGAATAAATGTTTTGGCTTAAAGATGCAAAAAATGCGCTGAAGCAAACAATATATAAGATCCATACCGCCTTTGATTTTGTTTGAGCCATAAAGTGTACACCGCCTTTTTGTTTACTGTACAGGTTTGTCCGGAGTCGCATCGGTTTGTTCCGCTTCGAGTTTCAATGTCAGCTGCTCTAAAAATTTCAATACAGCACGCTGTTCATCTAAAGAAAATGAATCAAGGAATTGGTAAAAAGCCAGCTCCTTTTTTTTATGCAGTTTCTCATGAAGCTCAAAAATCTGTCTTCCTTTACGTGTTAATTTGAAATACACTTCTTTTTTGTTATCTGACAGCTGATAGCTGTTAATGAATTCTTCCTTTATCAGTTTTGTGCTGATTTTCGTTACATTCGCTTTCGATAAGTTCATTTTTTTGGCAATCCCCGCATTGTTAATGGGCTCATGCTGGCCGATGCAGTCAATGACGTGAATGCTTGTCATATTTTTGGGAATTTCAGCTACATCCTCTTCTGCGGCCTCCTTAAAAAATTGCTGAAGTGAAGTGTTCGCTTTTTGTTCATTAAGGTGCAGCAGTCTCACGTATATGTCGTATATCATCTGTTTTGTCAAATCAGACATAGGCTACCTTCTTTCTTAGGAATAATAGTTTACGATGAAACAATAATCGTTTACTGGTGAACAATTTTATTTTATCTTTTCTTGTTTTCGTTGTCAATTGTTGGTGTTTAGACTATTTGTTGATATGTCATGCTGAATATGCGTGTAAAAAGTGTGTGAAAAATGTGATGTTTACATTTATTTTCAAATATTTGGGTACAGATCATATTGACGTTTGGAAGGAAAAGGGATAAAATGACTAATGTTTACTAGTAAACATTTATCATGATATGGGTATTGAAAATGATTATTAAAAACTTAAAAAACATTTGGAAACTTTAAGTGCTGCCTGCCATTCGTCTTGTTCAGTTGTTCTAGCTATTCCATCTTGTATTTGAGGGTGATGACTTAAAGCGGGATAAGTTTTAGGGGTGAATGAGATGACCGGAATGGTAACGGAAAGAAGGTCTGTGCATTTTATTGCTGAGCCATTAACAGAAAACTGCAGAGAAATATTTGAACGGCGCAGGCATGTGTTGGTGGGGATCAGCCCATTTAACAGCAGGTTTTCAGAGGATTATATTTACAGATTAATTGGATGGGCGAAAGCTGAATTTAAAAGCGTTTCTGTTTTACTTGCGGGGCATGAGGCGGCTAATCTTCTAGAAGCGCTTGGAACTCCGAGAGGAAAGGCTGAACGAAAAGTAAGGAAAGAGGTATCACGAAACAGGAGATTTGCAGAAAGAGCTCTTGTGGCTCATGGCGGGGATCCGAAGGCGATTCATACATTTTCTGATTTTATGGAAAACAAAGCCTACCAGCTGTTGAGACAAGAAGTTGAACATGCTTTTTTTGAGCAGCCTCATTTTCGACATGCTTGTTTGGACATGTCTCGTGAAGCGATAATCGGGCGTGCACGGGGCGTCAGTTTGATGATGGAAGAAGTCAGTGAGGATATGCTGAATTTGGCTGTGGAATATGTCATAGCTGAGCTGCCGTTTTTTATCGGAGCTCCGGATATTTTAGAGGTGGAAGAGACGCTCCTTGCTTATCATCGTCCGTGGAAGCTGGGTGAGAAGATCAGTAACCATGAATTTTCTATTTGTATGCGGCCGAATCAAGGGTATCTCATTGTACAGGAAATGGCGCAGATGCTTTCTGAGAAACGGATCACATGTGAAGGATGATAGGGGGAGTAAAACATGAGCCAATCGATTAAATTGTTTAGTGTGCTTTCTGATCAATTTCAAAACAATCCATATGCTTATTTTTCACAACTGCGGGAGGAAGATCCGGTTCATTATGAAGAGTCGATAGACAGTTATTTTATCAGCCGCTATCATGATGTCCGCTATATCCTTCAGCATCCGGATATCTTCACGACGAAATCACTTGTTGAGCGTGCCGAACCAGTCATGCGAGGCCCTGTGCTGGCCCAAATGCATGGAAAAGAACACTCTGCCAAAAGAAGAATTGTAGTGAGGAGCTTCATCGGTGACGCACTGGATCATCTGTCTCCATTGATTAAACAAAATGCAGAAAACTTGTTAGCGCCTTATCTTGAAAGAGGGAAAATTGATCTCGTCAATGATTTTGGAAAGACGTTTGCGGTGTGCGTCACGATGGACATGCTCGGGCTGGATAAAAGAGACCATGAAAAAATCGCTGAGTGGCACAGCGGAGTTGCCGATTTTATCACGAGTATCTCTCAATCTCCTGAAGCGCGGGCACATTCGTTATGGTGCAGCGAACAGCTTTCCCAATACTTGATGCCGGTCATTGAAGAACGTCACGTCAATCCGGGATCAGATTTAATTTCCATCCTATGTACTTCTGAATATGAAGGCATGGCGATGTCGGACAAGGATATACTCGCACTGATTCTTAATGTGCTGTTAGCCGCAACGGAACCGGCTGATAAGACGCTGGCACTGATGATCTACCATTTGCTCAACAATCCTGAGCAGATGAATGATGTTTTGGCTGACCGTTCTTTAGTTCCAAGAGCCATTGCGGAGACATTGCGTTATAAACCGCCGGTTCAGCTGATTCCGCGGCAGCTGTCCCAAGATACAGTGGTCGGCGGTATGGAAATCAAAAAAGATACGATTGTTTTTTGTATGATCGGTGCGGCTAACCGGGATCCTGAAGCATTTGAACAGCCTGACGTGTTTAATATTCATCGGGAGGATCTTGGCATCAAGAGCGCTTTTAGCGGCGCCGCCCGGCATCTCGCTTTCGGATCCGGCATTCATAACTGTGTAGGAGCAGCTTTTGCCAAAACCGAAATCGAAATTGTAGCTAATATTGTGCTGGATAAGATGCGGAATATCAGATTAGAGGAAGACTTTTGTTATGCTGAGTCCGGTCTGTATACACGCGGACCCGTCTCACTTCATATTGTATTTGACAGGGCTTAATAATATGGAAAGGTCTCTCCCGTGCGGGTGAGGCTTTTTTACATATGCTTGATCCACAAGTTAATAAACGCAGTCACTGTTTTCAACTCATCAATTGAAAATTCATTGAAGAGCTGTTTGTATCGCTCCTTTGCTTTTTGATGAAGCCGTTCATGTAACCCCGCCAGTTCTTTGCCGCTTTCAGTTAACGTATAAAAAATTTCTTTTTTGTTGCCCGGCTTTTTTGTCACTGTAATGATGTTATGTTTCAACAAAGCTTGAATTGCTTTTGAAACAGCTGCTTTTGAGATATGTAAGCGGGCTGCTAAGAAGCTGTTATTCACATTTTTGCTGGTATGTATACAGGAAACAATGTGAAGCTGGGTCAATGTCCAGTCTTTTTTGAGGTGGTCGAGATGTTTTGAGGACGGAATCTGCACCTTTTGCCAGACGCGTTTATCTCTTTTTAATGCGAATTGTTGTATAGCTTGAAATAATTCATCATGAATGCTGTTGTCCATCAATCTGCCTCTCTGATTTAATTGTTAACCGGTTAACTATCCTTAGTTTACTGGGGAATAGTGGAATTTTCAAGAGGCAGACGCTTTTTTGTTCTCTTTACACAAAAATTAATTCATAAGCTTCCCTGTTCAAACGCAAAATACATGAAAAGGGAGGTGCTTTGATGAGGAAATCCACAGTTATTGCTTCTTTATTCTTGTCATTTCTTTCAGTTTTATATGGCGGTCATCATGAACCAAAAGCTGTTCCTGTTATAAAACAGGAACCATTTCAAACGCCTCATTACATACCCTTGCTTGAAAATCCTCCTCAAATCGATGTGAAAGCTGAAATGAAAAGCAATCTGATAATTGAGGCACAAGTGCGTGACAATGAATATCAAGCATTTTCTGCCTTTCTGTTTTATAAACAAAGTAATGAGCTGGGCTACAAAATGGTGCCGATGGACCCGACACCCGGAGCGGTCCGCAAGTTTTTGGCACAAATCCCGAAACGGTTGATTTGGAACAGCGAGCTTGAGTATTACATTGTGGTTTCCAATGGGAAGCAGCGGGTCGAGTCAGAGATGAAGAAACTGAAGCTTGAAGGGTATCAGGCTGATCTTGCTCATATTCCTGAGCTTCTGATCACAGAGCTGGCAGTTGATACAAAGAACACAGGACGTGCAGACGGGTATGAATTTATTGAGATTTATAATACCACTGACCGAACGATTGATTTTAAAGACTATCATATCCGTTATCGCTACCCAAAAGAAGGGCCTGACTCCGATCTGATTTGGAGACCTGATGAAAAAATCCTGATACCATCCGGCGAAACGTTTGTCGTCTGGCTGAAGCCTGCCGGGCATCCGGAATTGACGGCGGAAGATTTCAATCGGTATTACAAGACACAATTAACGGAAGGGAAAAACCTCGCGGTGATTGAAGAGGCAGAGGGCATGGCCAATACGAGGCCGCGGGCAGTTGTGATATCAACGAATACAGGAAAGGATATTTCGGTTGCTCACTATCGGAAACATACGCTGCGCCGGCTGTCGTCTGTGCTGTACAAATATCCGCTTGACGGAACCGCAGAACTTCTCAATATTTCAATCGGAGAAAAGAATCCATCCCCTGGAGCCGTATTACAGGCGCAGGTGCCTGAGCAGAAACGGAAAATCAAGCTTGATAAAGAAAAGCCGGTCATTGAGGATTTGACTGACCGCAAGCCTGTCCGTCCTGCAGAAAGCATTGAGCTGCGGGCTGATATACGGGACCGCAGTCTTGTGAAAACCGCAGCCTTTTACTACCGGACGGATGAAAACAAACCGTTTAAGCGCATTCTCGCTGAAAAAGACCGCAACGACAATCTGTACCATTATATTGTGTATTCGCCTGAACTGATCGGGAAGGATCAGCTTGAATATTACGTGGCGGCAGGGGATGGGATCAATGAAGCGAGAACACCGGTTAAAATGATTGATATTAAGCAAACAAGCAAGTCGCATGGTTTGCGGCTGAACATTGAAAATAGAGACACGCTTTCGGGAACTCAATTTCTCAAAGCGACGACAGACGGGCGCACGGACAGCATTAAGCTGTGGATTGACGGCAAAAAACAAGTGACAGAGCCCGCTATGGAAAAAGAAGTCTATTTTGCGTTCGATACGAGAAAAACGAATCTTTACTTTAAAAACGCGGTAACAATGGAAGGGAAAGTGTTAAAGGTGTTTGATGACACGACAAATAAATACCGCACCTATTCTGTTCCATTGCCAGAGACACTGCTTCGGAAAGGGAAGCAGCTGCAGCGTATTACGATACGATCAGGTTCAAAGGCGTCTCCGTTTGATACGGCTGAAAACCGAGATGATTTCTTAGTCAAAAACGCCCGATTGGTGTTATCGGATGGTACGGTCATCAGGGATGAGAGGGTTTCTCCTGAGAAGGAACTCTTTATTGGTGATAATCAGCGGTCGAATAAAAGCTGGCAATTTCAATTCAATCTGCCTGACGGACTGTTTACCTCACAGCTGCTGGAGTGGGATACATCAAAGCTTTCTGAAGGCGCTCACCATATTCAAGCAAGCGATGGCAAGGAAAATGTAAGCCTGGTTGTACGGGTGGATAATTCAGGGCCTCACATTGAGCCGAATATCACCGAGGGACAAACGTATAAAGGAAACCTCATTCTGCAGGCGGATATGTATGATAAATGGAGCAAAATTGAGGAAGCGGAGGCGTCTTTAGACGGTGAAAGCATTACCCTTCCCTACCATACGTCATCTTCTGAACTTTTGCCGGGGAAACATTCTTTAAAAATAACAGCAACGGACCTCGCGGGCAATAAGACGGTCATTGAGCGGACGTTTAAAACAGAACGTGAGCATCCGGATCAGCCGGAGGTCATTGATACCGAAGCCGACACGCATAAGGCGAAGCTTTCTGTGCGGGTGAAGGATCCGACGGATGACCCTATGGATGTCGCTTTTTATAGAGGATTTCAATATACAGCGCGAAACAATGTAAAAATATTTAAGCATGCATCACTGACTGAACCGCCGAAAAACTTTGTGCCGGAACGTGAGGCCCCGTTTACGAATAAAGAATTGGAGCGGGTATCTGCTGCTGACGGAAAAGCAGTATCGACAGAAAAGAAGGAGCTTTTCCCTTATCACCGCTTTGAAGTGACGGTTGATCCGTCAGTTGATGAGAATGACTTGGCGGAAGCGGTCTGGAAAGGAAGTTCTTTGCAGGGAAGAAAGGTGACGATGTATGCTTGGAATTATCGGACAAACGAGTGGCAGCCGATTGACAGCTTCGTTGCTAAGGATAAGAAAACGTTTACGCTGAAGGCGTCAGTAATCGTCTCCGATTTTGTGCGGAAGTCAAAGATGAATGTGATTGTCCAGGATGAAATTCCTCCTGCGAAGGATATGTACACATTTGTCTGGATGTCCGATACACAGTATTACGCCGAAAGCTATCCGCATATTTTTGATAAACAGAACGCATGGATCAAAAATAATCAAAAGCAGTTCAATATCAAATATGTGTTTCACACGGGTGATATTGTAGATGATTCTGCCGATATCAGACAGTGGAAAAACGCTGATCGGTCAATGTCCGTTCTGGACAAGAACGGAATTCCTTACGGCGTGCTGGCCGGCAACCACGATGTCGGGCATAAGGACGGCTCCTACAGAGCGTTTGGCAAATACTTTGGCAGTCATCGTTTTGATAAAAAATTGCATTATGACGGTTCCTATAAAAATAACCGCGGACATTATGACCTGATTTCCAGCAACGGCAATGACTATATCATGCTGTACATGGGATGGGGCATTACGGATGAGGACGTCGCGTGGATGAATCAGGTGCTGAAGAAGCATCCTGACCGGATGGCTGTTTTAGCTTTTCATGAGTATTTGCTGGTCAGCGGAAACAGAAGCCCGATCGGAGAGAAAATATTCAAAAAAGTCGTGAAGCCGAATCCGAATGTGGTAATGGTGTTAAGCGGGCATTATCATAGTGCGATGAGAAAAACAGATGAGCTGGATGATGATGGTGATGGAAAACCGGATCGCCTCGTGCATCAAATGCTGGCCGATTATCAGGGCGGACCGGAAGGCGGGCAAGGGTATTTGCGTTTGCTGCAGTTTGACCAGGCAAGTGATATGGTGCATGTGTCGACGTACTCTCCGCATTTACAAGATAAAAACTATTATGATACAGATACCTACGGCAACAAGGATGAGTTTTCCCTTTCGCTTGACTTGAAGCCGAGGATCAAAAAGGTGGAAACCGATTATTTTGAATGTAATGTATATACCAATGAAGAGCTCGGAAAGCGGGAGCAGGTGAAAAGCGGGGGTACCGCTGAATTCCGTTGGGAGCATCTTGAGCCGCACTCTGTTTATTATTGGTACACGATTGTAGAAGACCGTTTTAACGGCAAAACGAAATCACCGATCTGGAAGTTCAAGACGAAAAAAGAAACATATCGTCCGGCGCCAGACCAGTTAGATTTTCGCCATGTCTCCAATCCTTAAATAGGGTTGGAGCTTTTTTTATGAAAGCCGGTCCATATAGTGGACAAATGTATAGCGGTCGCCTCTGTAAACAGATTTGGCATGTTCAAAAGCAGTTCCGTTCTGTAAATACGTTGTTCGTTTGATTAACAGGACAGGCGCTCCCTTTTGAATGCCAAGAATGCCCGCTTCTTCCGAGGTTGCAGCGCTTGGTTCAAGCTCCTGTTTTGCACGGGAAATCGGTATGCTGTTGTACCTTTCAATATGCTCGTAAATCGACGATTGAAAATGCGATTCGTTTAATTCCCCAGCAAGCTCAAACGGAATGTGCGAGGATTCAATCGCCATCGGAATATCATTCGCCAGCCGCACCCGAGTGATTTTATGGATAGGGGAGGGGTGCCCGCAGCCTAATATTGCAGCGAGCTCCTCAGTTGACTCAATAAGCTGATAGTCAATGAGCCTGCTGCCCGGTATCATTCCGCGGCTTTTCATATCCTCGGTAAAGCTTGTCAGCCCTTGGAGTGCTTGTTCCATTTTTGGCTTGCTGACAAAGGTGCCCCGGCCTTTCAGGCGATAGAGGAAGCCCTCATTGACTAAATTAGAAAGCGCCTGGCGAACCGTCATCCGGCTGATCCCGAATTGTTCGGCATATTCGCGCTCAGAGGGAAGTGGCATATCCGGCTGCAGCTCTCCGCTCTTAATTTGGGCTTTTAATTGCTCCATAATCTGATAATAAATCGGAATAGGCGATTGTTTATCAATATTCATAGTCAGCATGTTCCTTTCAAGGCTTTAATGCCGCGGCTTCACGATCAATCAAAACCGTAACATCAGAATGCAGGTGCAAAGCAGATGCGGGAAAATCTTCGCTTATGTCTCCTTCTAACAGCTTTTTCACGGCCTCCGCTTTGCTTTTGCCGGAAATAAGCAGGAGAATGCGTTTGCTTGAGAGGATCGTCTCAATTCCCATTGTGAGCGCTTGTTTTGGTACGCTGTCTATGGAAGAAAAATATCTGGCATTCGCCCGGCGGGTTTGTTCATTTAATGTTACAACGTGTGTTCGCGACTTGAAAGGCGTTCCCGGTTCGTTAAAGCCGATATGCCCGTTTCGCCCAATGCCGAGAAGCTGGATGTCAGTGCCGCCGAGGGATTTGACTAATTGGTCGTACCGCCTGCATTCTGCTTCAAGATCGTCTGCATTTCCATCGGGAATAAAATGCCGGCTTGGCTGGCTGTCGATATGCTGAAAAAAACGATGATTCATATAGTAGTGATAGCTGTTCGGGTCATCGCTTGAAAGTCCGGCGTATTCATCCAAATTAACCGTAGTGACGTTTTTAAATGAGAGGTTCTCAGTTTGGTGCAGGCGGATCAGCTCGCGATACGTGCCTTCCGGCGTGCCGCCTGTAGCTAAACCGAGCACGGCGGCAGGTTTTTCCTTCACTGTGTCTGCCACTATGCTGGCTGCTTTTTGGCTTAGCTCTTCATATGTTTGACATTCCATTACTTTCATATCTGGTCAGCCTCCTTGGATATAAATGCAATGTTTCCGCGGCAAATGGTGAGAATCACCTCGCAATCACTGCTGACAATGACAAGATCCGCATCTTTTCCCTCTGTCACACTGCCTTTTCGGTCAAAGATGCCCAGCTGTTTGGCCGCGTTTGCAGAAGTTATATTAGCTATATCCGTCCAAGGGCAATTTGTAAACTCACGCATATGCCGTGCGCCTTCGTTCATTTTGAGGATCGAACCGGCAAGTGTGCCGTCTGAAAGAAGAGCGGTTTTTCCTCTTACCGTCACACTTTGGCCGCCAAACTCATATACTCCGTCTTTCAGTCCTTTTGCCCTCATGGAATCGGTAATTAAAATGAGTTTGCTGCTGCCCTTTGCCAGAAAAGCAAGCTTTGCCGCTAAAGGATGGGAGTGGATGCCGTCTGCGATAAGCTCTGTCACAAACCCCTCATGAGCCAGCGCCGTTCCGATCACGCCGGGCTCTCGGTGATGAAACGGGCTCATTGCGTTGTACAGATGGGTCATATGGCTCGCCCCTGCTTTCGCGGCCTCCGACAGTAGTGCGGAGTCGGCATCTGTGTGCCCCATCGACGCGATAATCGATTCGTCTTTTAAATAGCGGATCAGTTCAAAATGCTGATCCTCCTCTGGCGCAAGTGTGACAATTTTGATCAGCCCGCCTGCCTCCTCCTGCCACTTTTTGAAAAGCGCAACATCCGAAGGCCTGATCCATTCCTTTGGCTGCGCTCCGGCTCTTTTAGGTGAAACAAAGGGGCCCTCTAAATGAATGCCTAGCAGTTCAGCGCCTTGTAAAGAGGATTCTTCAGCTGCTTTCCAATCTCTTGCATTCACCAAAGCTTGAGAAATGTGCCCATGTTCCTGAGTAATGGTTGTTGCTAAAAAGCTCGTCGTGCCTTCTTCGGGCAGTCTTGACGACATGGTGTCGAGAGCGGAAAAGCTTGCATCCATCGTATCGGCGCCATAGCCGCCGTGAATATGAATGTCAATCATACCGGGAAGCAAAACGGAATCTGCCGGTGCCTTTATCTCTTTTGAATAAGATTCTTTAGGCTGTTCTGTTGAGACTGTGCTGATTTTTCCGCCTTTGATTCCGACATAGCCATTTTTGATTACTTCATTTTCTGTCACGATCGCGATGTCTCGGATAAGTAGACTTTCTGCCATAGGTGATCCGCCTTTCTGGAATATGAATACATTTATTTTACTCTTTTTCAGACTAGTGATCTAGACCAGCTGAGGTGTTTTCCCGCCTTTTATAAAATCTGTTTTAGGTTCAAGCCCGAAAGTGATAAAATGAAGGTATTGTGAGCAAGCTCGGGGCAGCCCGGAACAGGAGGAACATATCGTGGCAAAGGTTCGCACAAAAGACGTAATGGAACAGTTCAATTTGGAATTAATCAGCGGTGAAGAAGGGATTAACCGCCCGATTACAATGAGTGACTTATCAAGACCAGGCATTGAAATTGCCGGATATTTTACATATTACCCGAGGGAGCGCGTGCAGCTTCTCGGAAAAACAGAGCTTTCTTTCTTTGAGCAGCTGCCGGAAGAGGAGAAAAAGCAGCGAATGGATTCTCTGTGCACTGATGTAACACCAGCTATCATTCTTTCCAGAGATATGCCTATCCCGCAGGAGCTGATTGACGCTTCTGAAAAAAACGGTGTGCCTGTCCTCAGATCACCGCTGAAAACGACAAGGCTGTCAAGCCGTTTAACTAACTTTCTTGAGAGCCGGCTGGCGCCTACCACGGCGATTCACGGCGTTCTTGTCGATATATATGGTGTCGGCGTGCTGATCACAGGAAAAAGCGGCGTCGGAAAAAGTGAAACTGCGCTGGAGCTTGTGAAAAGAGGGCACCGCCTCGTTGCCGATGACTGCGTTGAAATTCGGCAGGAGGATCAGGATACTCTTGTCGGAAACGCTCCAGAATTAATTGAACATCTCCTTGAAATCAGGGGGCTTGGCATTATCAACGTGATGACGCTGTTTGGCGCCGGTGCGGTCAGAAGCAATAAACGAATCACGATTGTCATGAACCTTGAACTTTGGGAGCAGGGTAAGCAATACGACCGTCTCGGACTTGAGGAAGAAACCATGAAAATCATTGATACGGAAATTACAAAACTGACAATTCCCGTCCGTCCGGGCCGAAATCTCGCAGTCATCATCGAAGTGGCGGCAATGAACTTCAGATTGAAGCGGATGGGGCTGAATGCCGCTGAACAATTTACCAACAAGCTGGCGGATGTCATTGAAGACGGTGAACAAGACGAATAGGAGTTGGCGTTAAATGAATGAAGCGATAGAACCACTCAATCCAATAGCATTTCAGCTGGGGCCGTTAGCCGTCCATTGGTACGGAATCATTATCGGTCTCGGCGCTTTGCTCGGGCTTTGGATTGCCATGAGGGAAAGTGAGAAAAGGGGGCTGCAGAAAGATACGTTTATCGATCTTGTCCTGTTTGCCATTCCGATTGCGATTATTTGCGCACGAATTTACTACGTTGCATTTGAATGGGATTATTATGCGGCGCATCCGGGAGAAATCATTAAGATTTGGAAGGGCGGCATTGCCATTCACGGCGGGTTAATCGGCGCCATTTTAACAGGTTATGTGTTTTCAAGAGTGAAAAACCTTTCATTCTGGAAGCTTGCGGATATTGCCGCCCCCAGCATTTTGCTCGGCCAGGCGATCGGCCGCTGGGGAAACTTCATGAATCAGGAAGCGCACGGCGAGGCAGTCAGCAGAGCCTTTTTAGAAAACCTGCACCTGCCTGAATTTATCATCAATCAAATGTACATCAACGGGCAATACTACCACCCTACTTTTTTATATGAATCACTGTGGAGCCTTGTCGGCGTCATCGTTTTGCTCCTCCTGCGCAGAGCGAATTTAAGGAGAGGCGAGCTGTTCTTGACCTATATCATTTGGTATTCGATCGGAAGATACTTTATTGAAGGAATGCGGACTGACAGCTTAATGCTAGCTGATACACTTCGCATCGCTCAGGTGATTTCAATCGTATTGATTGTTTTGGCTGTGGGAGCCATCATCTTCAGACGGGTCAAGGGGTACTCGAAGGAGCGTTACGCGGAGTAGACGTCAACAAAGGGGGCTGAGGGATGAAGAAAATCTTTCTGGCTGGTCTTGCGGCAGGTCTTCAAACAACATGGACGCTCGGTAAAGTCATTTTCCCGGTAACACTATTGGTCACTTTGCTCCAGCATACGTCTGTCATGGATTGGCTGGTACGGCTGATCACACCGGTTATGGGCCTGTTCGGGCTTTCAGGTGAAGCGGCCATTCCGCTTGTGCTGGGAAATATGCTGAATCTGTATGCGGGAATTGCCGGGATTTTGACATTGGATTTATCTGTGAAGGAAGTCTTTATTTTAGCTGTTATGCTTTCATTCTGTCATAACTTGATTATCGAATCGACAGTTGCCGCAAAGGTTGGCATCAGAATTGGCGTCATATTGGCCGTGCGCATCGGTTTGGCCGCTGTGTCAGCCATCGTCATCAACCTCATTTGGCATGGCGGACAGGAAACGGCGCAGTACGGTTTTATCGCCGCAAAGAGCACGGCGCCAGACGGCTGGCTGGCAATGCTGGCCGAGGCTTTAATGAAAGCCGGACTTGGTGTTTTGCAGCTGGCGGCAATTGTGATCCCGCTGATGATCATTATTCAGTTTTTAAGAGATTTAGGCTGGCTGCATCGGTTTTCCAGGTGGCTGTCTCCGTTTACGCAGCTGCTTGGCATGAATAAAAATACGTCTATGACGATGGTGGCGGGACTGACAATCGGTCTGGCCTACGGAGCGGGTGTCATGATCAAGGCTGTCGAGGATGACGGTGTGAGCAGGCGGGATATGACGTTGGCATTTATTTTTCTCGTTGCCTGCCACGCGGTCGTGGAAGATACATTAGTCTTTATTCCGCTCGGCATACCGGTCTGGCCTCTTCTTCTGATTCGTGTCGCCACAGCAGTACTGCTGACGATGGTCATAGCACATACGTGGAAAAAATGGAAACCTTCACCGGTTGGAAAGGAAGCAGTATGAGTGACAAACAAGTAACGACGATTTTGTTTGATTTAGACGGGACCCTTATTAATACGAATGAATTAATTATCGCGTCCTTTTTGCATACACTGGAGCATTATTACCCAAGCAAGTATAAAAGAGAGGATGTGCTCGCATTTATCGGGCCGTCTCTTTTTGAAACATTCTCTTCGATGGACCCTGATAAATGTGATGATATGATCGCCATGTACAGAGCGTACAATCATGACATGCATGATACACTTGTGACTGAATATGAAACCGTGTATGAAACCTTGGATGCACTGAAAAAATCCGGCTTTAAATTAGGGATTGTGACAACGAAATTAAGAGATACTGTCAATATGGGCCTCAAGCTGACAGGAATCGGCGAATTCTTTGAAACGGTCGTCACTCTTGATGATGTGACAAATGCAAAGCCTGATCCCGAGCCTGTGCTTTTAGCGCTGAAACAGCTTGGAAGCGTGCCGGCGGAAGCCATTATGGTCGGCGATAATTACCACGACGTGCTGGCAGGGAAAAACGCCGGAACAAAAACGGCCGGAGTCGCATGGACGATTAAAGGGCCGGAAATGCTGGCGAAGCATGAGCCTGATTATATGCTTGAGAAAATGAGTGATCTATTACAAATCGTTGGAGTGAAGTAATCTGTGAGAAAAACAGATCGCCATCCGGTCACGGGGGCTAACTCACTATGGCATGTCTATCAAACGGTGCCTTTTGTAAAGGTTGTCAAAAATTTTATTGTCATTCAAATGGCGAGATATACACCGTTTATCGGTATGAAAAACTGGCTGTACCGTACATTTCTGCGGATGAAGGTAGGAAAACAGACATCCTTTGCCCTTATGGTGATGCCGGATATTATGTTTCCGGAAAAGATCTCAGTCGGAACAAATACAATCATCGGGTACAATACGACCATTTTGGCCCATGAGTATTTGATTCATGAATACCGGATCGGCAAAGTCCTGATCGGAGACGAAGTGATGATCGGTGCGAACACGACCATTCTGCCAGGTGTGGAAATAGGGGATGGCGCAATTGTGTCCGCCGGAACGCTTGTCCATAAAGACGTACCTGCCGGGGCATTTGTCGGCGGAAATCCGATGAGGATCATCTATACGAAGGAAGAAATGCAAGAGAGATTCAAAAAGCCCGCTGAATAAACATCAGCAGGCTTTTTTATTGTTAAAATTGAGTATTGTTGTTTTCGTAAATATGCTGAACGCCGATCCATTTTTGGCCGACATTGGAGTAGCGTGTATTTGTCATTTTGACCGTGCTTGTTTTGCTGTCTGTCCGGAATATCGCTTCTTTCATGTTCGTGATGGTGCACTTATCGATGATCACATCAACGTGGAAGGTTGAACCGCCTAGCTGTCTAATGAATTTTCCGCCATTGTCCGCCGTGAAGTTTTTCACTGTGAATGTGCTGGCCTTATTGATCTGGAAAATCTTATCTGACGCTTTTTGGGCAGAGCCGCCGTCAATGGTTACTTTTCCTTCCTTCTTCACCGTTAACGCATCCTCACCAACATCTTCCCACTTTACATTCTGAATGTTAACGTTTCCATAAGTGTGCACGCCATCAGCAGCAGGTGCGCCAAGCACCACATTTTTCAGGGTTGCTCCATCCTCTACGCGAAAAACAGGTTCCTGGTTTTCAGACTGGCTTCCGTCACCTAATTCTTTCCCTGCTACAAACCGCTGTCCTTTCCCGTCATATGTTGTATTTTTTGGTACGATAATTGTTTCGTGAACCACTTTGTCAGCTGCAAATGCAGTTGATGACTGAAACTGGCTGAAACCTATAACCAAACTGAACATAAATAGGATAGACACGATTCTTTTCAATGATAAAATCCTCCCCGGAATATTTAATTTGTAAGAGAAGCTTCAGCGTCTTGCACCGGCTTCTCTCACATAGATCGGGGCAAGGCTGAATCTGCTTTAATCATAAAAACAGACAGCCTGAAAGTAAAGACAATTTTGGATGATAAATGGAAAATGAATCGATATTACCGATTGAAACAAAAAGCATGAATATTGTCGTATTTGCTCAGGGGAGAGCATAGGGCACTGTAAAAACGAACAGTTTTCAGCCGTTTACTTTTGAATAACGATGGCTTGGCTGCCCATTTGTTCCCACGCTTTTTCAAAGCTCGTTCTGTCGGTTTTTCTGTTTTTGTAGCCATACGGATCATTGAGATAGACATACTTTTCGTCATATCCCGTAACGGCGACACTGTGTTCACTGTACGTGATATCTATTGTTCCGTTTGGCGTTTTCCATGTCTGCATGTTGTCCACTGGCGTAAAGTTGGCGGTCGTAATCACCCAAACAGGATTGCCTTTCTCAAGCTGTGCATAAACAGCGGAAATGCTTTTTCCAGTCAGGTCAGACACTTTGTTGCCGGCGTAGGTTTTCGCCAGCTGATAGATCGGCCCGTGATAGACACCGAGACCCGGGCCATTTGCCATATCCCCGACAAATCCGTCATTCGGATCACCCTTTAATCCGCTGCTGTATGTCAAAGGCACTGTGGCAATCTGGTTTGCCAATGTGTTTTTTGTTACGTCGTATCCCGCGTAATTCAGCACCATCGCAAGGCTTGTTACTTCACAGCCGTTATAGAGCCGAGGCGCGTCCATCTGGTTATAAAGGATGACATCCAGCGGTTCGGCGCTTCCCTTCAGCTCCTTTTTGCTGTTCGCAGCTGAGTCTGTATCGCTATCAGAAACCACTTTTTTAAGGCTGTTCAAAAAAGGAATATCTATATCTTTTGCATCTATTTTAAGTCCGAAAAAAATAACGCCTGAAAGAATCATCAGGACACATAGAGTTCGCAGTGTTTTCATCTTTATCTCCTTGTTCTCTATTTGATTTGTATTATAGCATGCTAAACATAAAGAATTTGAGATATTACGCACCTTTAATACATTATTCATGATTTTTTCATAATGAGGAGAAGGATATTTGTACTAAAAAAATCCTGACTGAAGGTAAGCATTGATTTTCGCTCTTTCATCTGCTAACATATTATCATATTAGCGAACTAAAGGATTCGGAATTTTCCTTCAAACACTGCAACGGAGGTGCTCGGGTTGATGTTTATGTTTGAAAAACCGCACGGCATGAGAGATACACTGCCCGGTTTATACGAAACGAAAAAAAAGGTGAGACAATCGTTAACCGATTTGATCGATAAATGGGGATATCAATTTATGGAAACGCCGACACTGGAGTTTTACGATACCGTTGGCGTGCAGTCAGCAATTGAAGAGCAGCAGCTGTTTAAGCTTCTTGATCAGGACGGCAAGACATTGGTGCTTCGCCCGGATATGACAGGACCGATTGCAAGGGTAGCGGCATCAAAGCTTCTGAAACACGATCATCCGCTTAGAGTCGGCTATGCGGCAAATGTGTTCAGGGCTCAGGAACGCGAAGGCGGACGTCCCGCCGAATTCGAGCAGGTCGGAGTGGAATTAATCGGTGACGGCACGACAAGCGCGGATGCGGAGGTCATTGCTTTAGTAATCGGTGCGTTAAAAAACGCCGGGCTGGCTTCCTTTAAGATTGCTATCGGCCATGCCGGCATTGCGGATGCCCTGTTTGTTGAGGTGCTTGGAAACGTTGAACGCGCTGATGTGCTGCGGCGGTTTTTATATGAGAAGAACTACGTTGGCTACAGAGAACATGTCAAGTCTCTCCCGCTTTCCTCCATTGATCAAAGCAGGCTGCTTGAGCTTCTTGAACTGAGGGGCGGCATAGAAGTTTGCGGGCGTGCTGAGGAAATCGTCGATTCTGCACAAGGAAAAAGCGTGGTTGATGAGCTGAAGGCGCTGTGGGGCATTCTCGAGGATTATAGATGTACGGAAAATGTCCGTCTTGATCTGAATATGGTCAGTCACATGAGCTATTACACAGGGATTTTATTTGAGGTGTACGCGGAAAATGTCGGCTTTGTCATTGGAAGCGGCGGCCGTTACAACAAGCTTCTGGGCCATTTTGATTCACCCGCACCGGCGACAGGCTTTGGGCTTCGGATCGACCGGCTGATTGAAGCACTTCATTTGAAAGACGAACCTTGTGACATTGACGCTGTTATTTTCAGCAAAGAGCAGCGGGCGCAAGCCATCGCTTATGCGAATGAAGAACGTATGAAAGGGAACAAAGTGGTTCTTCAAGATTTATCTGGAATTAAAAATATCGATCAGATGACAAAATCTTTTGCAAACGTCACCTATTTTATCGGTGCCAGAAAGGAAGAGCAAAATGGGTAAGTTACTCACAATGGCGATGCCGAAGGGCCGGATATTTGAAGAAGCGGCAGGGCTGCTGCGGCAGGCGGGCTACAAGCTCCCAGAGGAGTTTGAAGATTCGAGGAAACTGATCATCGATGTCCCGGAGGAAAATCTCCGTTTCATTTTAGCGAAGCCGATGGATGTGACCACATATGTGGAGCATGGCGTGGCAGACGTCGGAATTGCGGGTAAGGATGTCATGCTTGAGGAGGAGCGCGATGTGTATGAGGTGCTGGATTTGAAAATCAGCAAATGCCACTTGGCAGTCGCCGGACTTCCCAATGCAGACTGGAGCGGCGTAGCGCCGAGAATCGCGACAAAGTATCCGAATGTGGCTTCCAGTTATTTCAGGGAGCAGGGAGAACAAGTCGAAATCATTAAGCTCAACGGGTCAATCGAGCTGGCTCCGCTTATTGGGCTTGCGGACCGAATTGTGGACATCGTTTCCACGGGACAGACGCTGAGAGAAAACGGGCTTGTTGAAACGGAGCACATTTGTGACATTACGTCCCGCTTTATCGTGAATCCGGTAAGCTATCGCATGAAAGACGATGTAATAGACGAAATGGCATCCCGTTTATCTCTTGTTGTGGAAGGAGAAACGGCAAAATGAAGATCAAAACCATCAGCAGTGCAGAACGGCTTTCTCTCAAGCGATCCATTGATGCCGGAACGGAAGAGCAAAGAAAAACGGTCCGGTCCATTATTGAAGATGTTAAAGCAAATGGTGATCAAGCGGTTCGCAGCTACACGGCGACATTTGACGGTATCGAAATCGACAGCCCGCTGGTCACAAAAGAAGAAATTGAGAAAGCATATACCTTGCTGGATTCACAGCTCCTTCAGGTGATTAGGCAGGCAATCAAAAATATTCGGGAATATCACGAGAGACAGATGCAATCCTCCTGGTTTTATCACAGAAAGGACGGCACAATGCTGGGGCAGAAAGTGACGGCGCTTGATTCCGCCGGCGTATATGTGCCGGGGGGAACGGCGGCATACCCTTCCTCTGTTTTGATGAATGTCATTCCGGCACTCGTAGCGGGTGTGGAAAGAATCGTGCTTGTGACGCCTCCGGGAAAAGACGGACAGCTGTCCCCCGGGGTTTTAGTCGCCGCTGCCGAGCTAGGCATAAAAGACATGTACAAAATGGGCGGCGCCCAAGCGATTGCAGCACTTGCATACGGAACCGAAACCATTGAGCCGGTGGATAAAATCACAGGGCCGGGCAATATTTATGTCGCGCTTGCCAAACGAGAGGTGTTCGGTGATGTCGATATCGATATGATTGCCGGACCGAGTGAAATCGTCGTGCTGGCAGATGAAACAGCGATTCCGCGTGAAATTGCGGCCGATCTGCTGTCACAGGCGGAACACGATAAGCTCAGCTCATGTGTGTTGGTCACAGATTCGATGACGCTGGCCGAGGCGGTATCAGCAGAAATAAACGAGCAGCTGAAAACCTTGCCCCGAAGAGAAATAGCAGAAGCTGCAGTGAGCGATTACGGTTGTATCTATGTGGCGGAAACAATGGAAGAAGCCATTGATACGGTCAATACGCTCGCACCGGAGCATTTAGAAATTATCACACAGTCTCCCGAAGCTTTGCTTGGCAGAGTCAAACATGCGGGTGCGATTTTCTTAGGAAGATATAGCCCTGAGCCTGTCGGCGATTATTTTGCCGGACCGAACCATGTGCTTCCGACTAACGGAACAGCCAGATTTTCAAGTCCATTAAACGTAACGGATTTTCAAAAGAAATCGAGCATTATTTCTTACAGTCAATCAGCCTTTGAAGAACATGCCGAAAGCATTGCGGCATTTGCCAGACTTGAAGGATTAGAAGCGCATGCCAGATCAATCGAAGCGAGAGAACGGAGGAATTCAAAATGAGAAAAGCGGAGCGCGCCAGAAAAACAAACGAAACAGATATTGAGCTGGCATTCGCCATAGACGGCGAGGGGCAAGCGGATATCAAAACAGACGTGCCGTTTATGACACACATGCTGGATTTATTTACGAAACACGGGCAATTTGATCTTTCCATTAACGCGAAAGGCGATGTTGATATAGATGATCACCACACGACTGAAGATATCGGCATTTGCTTAGGTCAGGCGCTGCTTGAAGCCTTAGGCGATAAAAAAGGAATTAAACGCTACGGATCAGCGTTTGTTCCGATGGATGAGGCGCTTGCTCAGGTTGTGATTGATTTAAGCAACCGGCCGCACTTAGAAATGCGCGCGGACTTCCCGGCAGCTAAAGTCGGAACATTTGATACGGAGCTTGTACATGAATTTTTGTGGAAGCTGGCGCTTGAAGCGCGGATGAACCTGCACGTCATCGTTCATTACGGAACAAACACGCACCACATGATTGAAGCTGTTTTTAAAGCGCTGGGACGTGCGCTTGATGAAGCGACAACGATCGATCCGCGTGTTAAAGGAATCCCGTCAACGAAAGGGATGCTGTAAATGATTGGCGTGATAGATTACGGAATGGGCAATTTATACAGTGTCTCAAAGGCGCTTGAGCGTGTCGGCGTACCGTACTTTGTTTCTGAAAAGCCGGGGGAGCTGAGAAAAGCCGATGCCTTCATTTTGCCGGGGGTCGGTTCATTTGGAGACGCTATGGACAATTTGCGCCATGCGAAGCTGGATCAATTAATTCACGATATGGTCTCAGAGGGAAGGCTGCTTCTCGGGATCTGCCTCGGCATGCAGCTTTTATTTGATAAAAGCGAAGAAAACGGCACCGCGTCAGGACTCGGGCTGTTAAAAGGAAAAGCGGTCAGGCTGAAAGCGGAAGATGAGAAAGGAAACAAGCTGAAGGTTCCGCATATGGGCTGGAACCGACTTTCCTTTCATAATGAATCTCCGCTGCTGGCTGAAACAGAGGAAGGGTACGCTTATTTCGTACATTCTTATTACATTGACGGGATGCAGGAGAACGCACTTTTGGCAAGCGCTGATTATGGTGTGCAAGTGCCTGCTGTAGTCGGAAAAGGGAACGTCTTTGGCGCCCAATTTCACCCGGAAAAAAGCAGCACGGTCGGAATGTCCATCTTAACCCAATTCACGAAAATGGCAGCAGAACAGAAGGTGAAAAAATGAGTGCTTTTACATTATATCCGGCAATAGATATGAGAAACGGCAAATGTGTCCGTCTTGTCCAAGGAGATTATAATAAGGAAACCATTTACGGCGACTCACCGTACGACATGGCCGCATTATTTGCGGGTGAGGGTGCCGAATGGCTCCATCTCGTTGATCTCGACGGAGCCAAAGAAGGGAAAAGAGTAAATGACCGCCATGTGTTTGAGATTGCGCAAAAGCTGGATCTGAAAGTTGAGATCGGCGGCGGGATCCGTTCCGAAAAAGACGTCTATGAATACTTATCAGGCGGAGTTGATCGGGTGATCCTGGGGAGCTCAGCTGTCTCTAACCCACCGTTTGTAAAAAAAATGCTGAAACAATATGGCGAGAAAATTGCAATCGGACTGGACGCGAGAAACGGCTTTGTTTCAACAGAAGGATGGCTGGAAACATCAACTCTTAAGGCAACCGAACTAGGCAAAGAGCTTGCCAATGAAGGTGCGGAAGTCTTTATTTTTACTGACATCGCGACAGACGGAATGCTGTCAGGCCCCAATATTGAAAGCACTGTCGAGCTTGCGAAGGAAACGGGGAAATCTGTGATCGCTTCCGGCGGAGTCAGCTCCGTCGTGGAGCTCGAAGCCCTCGCCCGCTATCAGGCGGACGGCGTTTCTGGAGCGATCATCGGAAAAGCGCTGTATACCAATCAGTTTACGCTGAGCGAGGCGCTTGAAAGGGTGAAGCGGAATTGATTACAAAACGGATTATTCCATGTCTTGATGTTAAAGAAGGACGCGTTGTCAAAGGAATTCAATTTCTTGAATTGATGGATGCCGGTGACCCAGTTGAACTGGCGGAAGTGTACGACCAGGAAGGCGCGGATGAACTCGTTTTTCTTGATATTTCTGCCTCGCATGAAGGACGCAAAACGATGGTTGACGTTGTGGAGCAGGTTGCCGCGAAGCTCGCGATTCCGTTTACAGTCGGCGGCGGCATCAATCAGCTTAGCGATATGAAAACGATTCTGCGTGCCGGAGCGGACAAAGTGTCGGTGAACACGGCAGCTGTTCTCCGCCCTGAGCTGATTACAGAAGGAGCCGAGTTTTTCGGTTCCCAGTGCATCGTTCTTGCCATCGATGCCAAGTATGACGAAGAATCTGACACATATAAGGTCTACACGCACGGCGGCAGAAAGAAAACAGATTGGGAAGTCACAAGATGGGCAAAAGAAGGCGTCAAACGCGGAGCCGGAGAAATATTGCTGACGAGCATGGACGCTGACGGTGAGAAAAAAGGGTTTGACCACAGGCTGACAAAGCTTATTTCTGAAGCTGTTCCTGTGCCGGTTATTGCCTCAGGAGGCGCGGGTAACGCACAGCATATGCTTGAGGCTTTTACAAAAGGAGAAGCCGACGCCGCACTGGCTGCCTCTATTTTTCATTATAAAGAAACATCAATTAAAGAAGTGAAATCATACTTGAAAGATCACGGGGTGAATGTGAGATGAAGCAGGCGGATGAATTGCGTTTTAACGAGGACGGATTAATTCCTGCCATCGTGCAGGATGCGGCAAACAAAGAAGTGCTGACACTTGCCTATATGAATAAGGAATCGTATGAAAAAACGTTGGAAACGAAAGAAACATGGTTTTACAGCCGCTCGCGCCAAGCGTTATGGCATAAAGGTGAAACGTCAGGCAACACACAAGCCGTCAAGGGTATCCGGTATGACTGCGACCAGGACGCGCTGATTGTGCTCGTAGAACCGTCTGGCCCGGCTTGCCACACTGGCAGTTACAGCTGTTTTACAAAGGACCAAACAGAAGAACAGGCTGCGGGCCGGTTCGACATCATCAACGAACTGGAGCGCGTCATCGCGGAACGCCAAGCGGAAATGCCTGAAGGTGCTTACACCACTTACCTTTTCCGAGAAGGCGTTGATAAGATTTTGAAAAAAGTCGGTGAAGAAGCTTCTGAAGTCATCATCGCCGCGAAAAACCGAGACCACGAGGAACTCAAATGGGAAGCGGCAGATCTGCTTTATCACCTGCTTGTCCTGCTCAGGGAGCAAGCTCTGCCGCTGGATGATGTGCTTGACGTATTGAAAAAACGCCATTTTGAAAAGGAAGAGTAAAAGAGCCGGATGATAACGGCTCTTTTTTTTGCGTGAAGATAGTATTGGGTATTTAGAAGTGTATGCGGTGTTTTGCATAATTAGTAAATAAAAGAAGAGTAAAACCAAGTCAGATTTCCTATTTATCCAAATTCCGCCATGTTGCAACATGGAAAAGGATAAATGAATCACCCGCTAACCAGGCCAATAGAATTATTTTTAGGATGAAAATAGAATACTATTCTCACAAAACCCATGGAGGTTCGTAATGAAAAAGATCATCTTTATATGCTTCAGCTTATTACTTGCCCTGACAGGAGGATGCAGTATGAACGACAATGAAAAAAACAACACAAATGACAATAAAACAGAAGCCGTAAAACCAAAAGACATGGATCCAAAAGACCTGCCGCAGGTTTCGGCGTTTCAGGACGAGAAAACGAGAGAGTACATGGTGTCAACGAAAGAAGAGGAGCCTGGGTACTATTTGCTTGAGTCTAAGCTGAAGGGGTTTAGGATGTTGTTTCCAGAGGATGGAGAGTATTCCGACTCTGAAACTTCAAAGACAAACGAGTCACTGTTTTTCGACAGTATTAATAATAAAACGAATATAGTAATGAATGCTTCAGTAAAGTTCTATCAAAATGAATCATTTATAAACAACCCGGAGACCATGTTGGATATTGTTAGCGGTAAAAATGATTACAAAGGTAAATTTGAAAAAGTAGAAGCAAAGGATAAGGATATTTATTTTGCTTCAAAACAAGAAAACTTTGACAACAAAGAGAATCCTTCTTATATCTATCTTGGTTATATAAAATCAAAGAAACAAGATTATTTAGGGATGGAATATTCTTTTATGTTTAGCTGCTCAGCAAATGCACAGACATGTAAGTTAAATCCAAAAGGCTATGAAGAAAAGGTTAAAAAAATATTAAACTCTGTTACTTTCCATTTAGAGGAGAGGGAAGATGGGAAATAAAAATATTTTTGAAAATGAAAATATAAAACTGCGTATTATAAATTTAGAATACAGTTATAAACAGAAATTCGCTTCTTCCGATCCCAAAGAAATACAAGAAGCTAAGAAAGACTTTGAAGAAGACATTCGAAGAATTTATGGAAACTCATCAAGAACTCACACAAAATATTGAAATTTATACATCTAAAGAGCTTGTACGCCAGAATGAAGAATCTGGTTATGATGGTACTGCTATTCATATTGTAGATAAAAAGCACGAAGTGAATCAGTTGCAAATTATTTCTGAAGGTAGCGCAGATAATAAAGACTGGACTTATAACTTTTTTGGATTGTTTCTTGGAATGGATGACAGCCAATATAATGCAACAAAAGAGTTTACTAGAGAAGCCAAAAAGAAAGCTGGCAAGGATGAAAGTTTAAAAACGTATAGTATGGGGCATTCACTTGCCAATAATAATCAAGTAATGGTGCAATTAATAGATGGGGAATATGATGAGGTTTATGGAGTGAACGGAGCTCAAATAAGTGTAGATCACTTATTAAAAGCAGATGATTATTTAAGGTACACAATGATTAAGAAGTTCAAAGTGAATACATTTAAAGAGTTAAATTCAATTCCAAAAGATGACCTTAAAAAAGCCATCACCCAATACTACAAAGACAAAGGTGTCACAACAAACATCACTCAGCGAATCTCAAAGGATGACCCGCTGTACGGATCGAGCGGCAAGGCAGATTTTATTACATTCGGTGAAGTGAAGATGGCAGATACAAACACAAGTGTAAAGGGCATCCGTAACATTATGGATGGGATCCCAGATGAAGACGTGAGGTCAATTCAAAAATTCCTTCAAAAGTATAAGGATGACTATGAAAGAGACGGCTTGAACGGTTTTATAAAGGCTGCCAGCGGGATAGACATAGACCTGATTGAAGAAGTGAAAAATACAGACGGCGCTTTAAAGAAAGTAAGTGTCCTATATGAGAATTTTGATGATGTCAAGCAAATGTATGTCCGAATAAAAGAGGAACTCCCATCGTTTTTAGGTTTTCTTCATACCTTGTTGAGAAACAGCGGACCGGTCGTAGATCAGTTAGCCGAAAATGGGTATATTGATGAAACCCAAAAGATAGTGATCAAAAAAGAAGTAACGAATATTAATGCGAGTATGCGAGGCATAGAATCACGGTACGAACATTTCATTGACCATCTAAAGCATGGTCAATTTATGCAAGCTTTAAAAGACGTTGGTGAAATAGTGGACTATGTTAAATCCATCTTGTCCTCGTTGAAAACACTCGACACAGAAACAAAAGACGCATTAAAACTCATCGTTGACGGCCACAGCATCGTTCAAATGCTGAACGCTTTATCAAAGGAAAAAGGCTTTAGCTATAAAGGCTCCGATATTTACTTTACAGGAAAGAGCGGCTCGGGAGAAACGATTCAAGTCAATCTCTCATCCGCTGTGAGAATCTATCAGAACGGTATGAAAATCGTTGAAGATATGGAAGATGCGATTTTTAAGTACCAGAAGGTTTACAGTCAGGAAATCGATGAAGACTTTGTAAATAAAAAACAGGCGATCATCGCGGCTATTCATCATATGGAAGAAAATCCTTCACACTATGCCTTCGATCTTCAATTCCGGCTTGCGTCCGGTTTCAGCCACACATTCGATAATTGGAGAAAATCTCAGTTCATGAATCGCTCCACACAGGTGCGCTCCCTGCTAATGATGGAATTGTTGCTGAATTAAAAAAACAGGCAACAGAAAAAAGAGATTTCATCAAAAACATCCGCGAGAGTATTGAAAAGCTGTTTGAAAAAGAAGAAATGATTTCTCAGTTATTTGATTTTCAGCCTTAGGAGGAATATGAAGAGTGACTTCCTTATTTTCAGAAAGTGAAACAGAAATTGTATCAACCACCTATATGTTTCTTACCCAAGACGAAATGAAGGGTAAAGCAGGCGCCCTCAAAAAAACGATCAACGACATTCTCAGCCTGACAAAGAAATTTGAGTCTTCGCTAAAAGAGGAAATCAAAGGGCAAAAAGGGTTGATTGTAAAAAAAATAAAAAAAGAGCTTGAGTCTAATAGCGAAAAACGAAAAGCTGCACTTCAAATGATAAAAGAAGAGCATACTGCGAAAGTTGACCGATATAAAATGATGATTGAAGACCTGCGAAAGCAGGATGTGACATTGACTTACAGAAAAAAGAAGCCTATGAAAGATATCTAAAATAAAAATCTCCTATTTCAAACAATGAGTAGGAGATTTTTATTTTCATCACGGCAAAAATATACTGAAAAAGTCTCTCGCCATTGATATGATTGAGAAAGAGTAAAAATCATCCTTTTGATATGCCATTTTCACCTTTCTGAATGCTGAAACAGGAGGAAAAATATATGCCTACTCAGAAACAAAAATCAAAAAGTAAATGGAAACCTTTTTTTGCATTAGTCAAGCAGACCAATCCTTCTTATGGAAAGCTTGCCTTTGCGCTGATACTCAGTATTGTGACCACACTGGTCAGCCTGCTGATTCCATTATTAACGAAGCAGCTTGTTGATGGATTTTCAATGTCAGCTCTGTCAGGGACACAAATCGGGCTGATTGCGCTTGTTTTTCTCGTTCAAGCGGGTTTAAGCGCCTATGCCACCTATGCGCTTAATTATAATGGACAAAAAATCATCTCCGGGCTGCGGGATTTATTATGGAAGAAATTAATTAAGCTCCCTGTCTCCTATTTCGACACAAACGCTTCGGGAGAAACTGTCAGCCGGATAACGAATGATACGATGGTGGTCAAAGAACTGATTACAACCCATATCAGCGGATTTATTACAGGTATCATTTCTGTCATCGGATCCCTATCTATCTTGTTTATTATGAACTGGAAGCTGACACTGCTTGTTTTGGTGGTCGTACCGCTGGCTGCTCTTATCTTGGTGCCGATTGGACGGAAAATGTTCACCATTTCACGGGAAACGCAAGATGAAACAGCCCGTTTTACTGGCCTGCTGAATCAAATTCTTCCGGAAATCAGACTCGTCAAGGCTTCAAATGCGGAGGATGTTGAATATGGGCGCGGGAAGCTAGGGATTTCTTCATTATTTAAACTTGGAGTTCGTGAAGCAAAGGTTCAGTCACTTGTCGGCCCGCTCATCTCACTAGTATTAATGGCAGCTCTCGTGGCTGTCATCGGATACGGAGGCATGCAGGTCTCATCAGGTGAGCTCACCGCCGGAGCGCTTGTGGCTTTTATTTTATATTTGTTTCAAATTATTATGCCGATGGGCCAAATCACAACGTTCTTCACACAGCTGCAAAAATCAATCGGTGCAACAGAACGGATGATTGAGATTTTGGCAGAGGAAGAGGAAGATACAGTTACAGGAAAACAAATTGAAAACGCACATCTGCCTATTCAGCTTGACCATGTATCTTTTGGCTATAAGTCTGATCAGCTGATCTTGAAAGAGATCAGCGCTGTCATTGAGGCAGGGAAAGTAACAGCCATTGTCGGTCCGAGCGGCGGCGGGAAAACGACGCTGTTTAAGCTGCTTGAACGTTTTTATTCGCCGACTGCAGGGACCATTCGGCTGGGGGACGAGCCGATTGAAACTTATTCACTTGAATCGTGGCGGGAGCACATTGGGTATGTATCACAGGAGAGCCCGTTAATGTCGGGAACGATCAGAGAAAACATTTGCTACGGGTTAGAACGAGATGTAACAGATGCTGAGATCGAAAAAGCCGCGGAGATGGCATATGCGCTCAATTTCATAAAGGAGCTGCCGGATCAGCTTGACACAGAAGTGGGCGAACGCGGCATTATGCTGTCAGGCGGACAGCGGCAAAGAATCGCGATTGCGAGAGCGCTTCTCCGTGATCCGAGCATACTTATGTTGGATGAAGCTACCTCAAGTCTCGACAGCCAATCTGAAAAATCAGTCCAGCAGGCGCTTGAGGTGCTGATGAAGGGACGCACTACGATTGTCATCGCTCATCGCTTATCTACCGTTGTAGACGCGGACCAGCTTTTGTTTGTTGAAAAAGGAGAAATTACCGGACGGGGCACACACCATGAATTAATGGCTTCCCATGATCTTTATAGGGATTTTGCTGAACAGCAGCTGAAAATGAACGCGGATTTAGAAAACAAAGCCGGGTAATTTTTGGTCGAATCAGCCAATAAAAAAAGAGGAGGGATTTTCCCAATCCTTCCTTTTGAACTATTGAGGGGCTTACGATTTATGGTATACTACTGACGGTAATATTGTATAAAACGGAGGGTAGTTGTGGGAAAACACACTTCTGAACATAAAAATCACGCACAAATTGTCCAGCTGCTTCAAGATGGACAATATTTTTTTCATAAAGGCTTGAAAGCGTATAAAGAGCGCAATCTGAAACGGGCAAGCAAACTGATTCAGCGCGCGGTTCATTTGGAGCCGGAAGATTCAGAGATGCTGTCACAGCTTGCGGTCATTTATTCAGAAATGGGCCAGTATCAAGAGTCGAATGATCTTCTTGATTATATTATGGCAAATCTGGAGGCCGAAATGCCGGAGTGCCATTATTTTAAAGCGAATAACTTTGCCCATTTGGGACTCTTTCAAGAAGCTTATAAAGAAGCGGCCGCTTATGCAGATGCGGATCCGGACGGTGAATTCGCTGAAGAAAATGATAGTCTGCTTGAATTGCTCGATCTAGGGGACGACGGCCTTGAGGATTCGTTGTATGATCAGGATGAATTGCTGATGAAGCAGGATCAGGCAAAGTCACTGCTTGAAAGCGGCCAGCTTGCTGAAGCAGTTGCGGCGCTGGAGGAAATCACAGCCGATTATCCAGAGCTTTGGTCAGCATACAATAATCTGGCGCTTGCCTATTTCTATTCAGGCAACATTGTAAAAGCGAAGCAAACCGCCTACCAAGTGCTCAGTCATAATGAAGGGAATCTTCACGCCTTATGCAATCTTCTCGTTTTCTACTATTATGAAAGGGAAGATGAAAAAGTGGCTGAATTGAGTGATCAGCTGTCTAATGTATATCCGATGCTATTGGAACAGCGCTATAAACTGGGGGCCACTTTGGCTCTTGTCGGCCGTTATGAGATCGGATATAAATGGCTCAAATCACTATATAAAGCCGGCTTTGAAGGCGACGACACATTCTTTTACTGGCTCTCGTGCTCAGCTTATTTTACGGGACATACTGAATTTGCCGAAACAATATGGAGAAAAGTCGAGTCGCAATACCCCGGAGAAGACCGCCCGGCTCCCTGGATTGAGCGCAGGGAAGCACTTCCTTCATCTGTAGAACAGCGTCTCGCCGCTTATTATATCAGCAGCACAAAGGGAGAAACGGAGCATCTTGAAGCGGTGATACGTTCGAAGAGAATTACCGCTCCATTCGAAAATCACTTTGTTAAGCTGCTTTTGAATGGAGATTCCGCGGCTGCAGACGTTTCAGAGGATGCACGTTTCGCCTATCAAACCGTCAAATTATTAGAGCACGCCGAAAAAGAAGAGATGAAAACAGAAGTCATGAGCTGCTGGGTGTTCCATGTCATCCAGCAAATCCGCGCAGCCGCTCCATTGAAAAATGAGAGAGGCTGGGCAGCGGCAATCTGTTATATCTGGAAAGAAGCTCACGGGAAACATGGCACGAAAAAAGAAACAGCGGCCCGATTCGGCATCTCTCCGGCAACTTTGACGAAATATATGAAATATATTGATGATATTCTAGAATAGAATATTTTGAAGGGTCGATTTGTAGAATCGACTCTTTTTTTGTTTAGTAGATTATATTAAGAAAATAATATCGACAGTTTTTTTATTGATTTAAGAAAAATGACAAACGGTGCGCGGCTTGACATCTGTTTGAAACACAAATGTAATAAAATTTATCGCTAATTTGTCGAAACTTGATGGTATAATGATTCTCGTACATAAGGAATTAGTGTTTTTTACATATGATGTGAAATAAACGCTATACAACCAGAATAAGAGATGCACAGAATAATTAACCATAAACAACCATCATTCCTCGTAGAGTATGAGGAACGAAACTTGATGTTCAAAATACGATTCCAAATGAGAACAGGTTCACAGTAAAAGGGAGGATATAAAAAGTGAGAAAGAGTTTAATTACACTTGGTTTGGCTTCCGTCATCGGGACAAGCAGTTTTTTGATCCCATTTACAAGTAAAACTGCATCGGCGGAAACATTAGATGAAAAGAAACAAAAAATCGAAAGCAAGCAATCTGAGGTTGCTTCCAGCATTGAAGCGAAAGAGAAAGAATTAACCGAGCTTCAGGCAAATCAATCAAAGATTGAAAAAGAACTGAAAGACATTAACGCTAAGGCGCTTGATACAAGCAACAAGATCGAAGATAAAAAAGAAGAAAACGATAAAACAAAAGAAGAAATCAAAAAACTGAAAAAAGAAATTAAAGAGACTGAAGCCCGCATCGAAAAACGCAACGAAATCCTGAAAAAACGCGTTCGTTCTTTACAGGAAAGCGGCGGATCTCAAGGGTACATAGATGTCCTTTTAGGATCAACAAGCTTTGGTGACTTTATCTCTCGCGCGACTGCGGTTTCATCTATTGTGGATGCAGACAAAGATTTAATCAAGCAGCAAGAGCAGGATAAAGCGAAGCTTGAAGATTCTGAAGCGGATTTAAATGACAAGCTGAAAGAAGTTCAAGCTGCATTAGCTAAATTAGAAACAATGCAAAAAGACCTTGATAAACAGCTTGATGAAAAAGACAAGCTTTTCGACGAAGCAAAAGAAAGCCAGAAGAAAACGGCTGCTGCGATTTCTGAATTAAAATCAGAAGCGTCTGAACTTGCAAATCAAAAAGCGGATACTGAAGCTGAACAAGCACGCATCAAAAAAGAACAAGAAGCAGCGGCTGCTTTGATCAAAAAGCAGGAAGAAGCACAAAAAGCATCTGATGAAACACAAACAGATGACAGCCAAACGGCTACAACTGAAACAGCAAAAGCAAGCTCATCTGATGATGATTCTTCAGGCAACTCTTCTAACGGTTCATCAAACAGTTCGTCTAACGGCTCATCTTCTAAGAAGAGCAGCGGCTCAAACAGCAATTCAGGCGGCACTGTTATCAGCAACTCAGGCGGAATTGAAGGTGCAATCAGCGTTGGTTCAAGCATTGTAGGACAATCTCCATACAAATTTGGCGGCGGACGCACTCAGTCTGATATCAACAACCGTATTTTTGACTGCTCATCATTCGTACGCTGGGCATACGCTTCTGCAGGTGTTAACCTTGGACCTGTTGGCGGTACAACAACTGATACGTTAGTTGGCCGAGGACAAGCTGTCAGCGCATCTGAAATGAAACGCGGAGACTTAGTTTTCTTTGACACATATAAAACTAATGGTCACGTTGGCATTTACTTAGGAAACGGTACGTTCCTAAACGACAATACATCTCATGGTGTATCTGTTGACTCTATGAGCAATCCTTACTGGAAAAAAGCATTTAAAGGCGTTGTAAGACGTGTTGTTCAATAATAAATAAGACAAGGGCCTTCTTTGAACAGAAGGCTCTTTCTTTATTAACATATATACCCTTTTGAAATACATTTAATCGTGATTAGAAAAAAATATGAGCAAAAAAATAGCGTATCACCATGAGATTTTATAGGATATGGGTAAGGAATACGTTTGATGGGGATTCTTATCATATAGGAAAGAGCCCAAACTTGAAAAGATGGTTTAAGGAGTGAATAGTGTGTCAGAAGAAAAAATATATGACGTGATTATAATCGGCGCGGGTCCTGCTGGGATGACGGCCGCAGTATACACATCAAGAGCTAATTTATCGACATTAATGATTGAAAGAGGGATTCCAGGCGGTCAAATGGCCAATACGGAGGATGTAGAAAACTATCCTGGATTTGAAAGCATCCTCGGACCTGAGCTTTCTAACAAAATGTTTGAACACGCGAAAAAATTCGGCGCTGAATACGCTTATGGCGATATTAAAGAAGTCGTTGACGGCAAAGAGTACAAAGTGGTCAAAGCCGGTTCAAAAGAATATAAAGCGCGTGCCGTGATCATTGCGGCAGGTGCTGAGTATAAAAAAATCGGCGTGCCTGGCGAAAAAGAATTGGGCGGCCGCGGTGTGTCTTATTGTGCGGTATGTGACGGCGCTTTCTTTAAAGGCAAAGAGCTTGTTGTTGTCGGGGGCGGAGATTCTGCTGTTGAAGAGGGTGTGTATCTGACACGTTTCGCTTCAAAAGTAACGATTGTTCACAGACGTGATAAACTTCGTGCGCAAAGCATTCTTCAAGCGAGAGCATTTGATAATGAAAAAGTTGACTTCCTATGGAACAAAACCGTGAAGGAAATACATGAGGAAAACGGCAAAGTCGGTAGCGTAACGCTTGTCGATACGGTAACCGGTGAAGAAAGTGAATTCAAAACAGACGGCGTATTCATTTACATCGGCATGCTTCCTCTGTCTAAACCGTTTGAAAATCTGGGCATTACGAATGAAGAAGGCTACATCGAAACAAACGACCGCATGGAAACAAAGGTTGAAGGGATTTTCGCTGCCGGAGACATTCGCGAAAAATCACTGCGCCAAATCGTAACGGCTACAGGAGACGGAAGTATTGCGGCACAAAGCGTTCAGCATTATGTCGAAGAGCTCCAAGAAACGCTGAAAACCTTAAAATAAAAAGGCTGTCATACGAGCTTCACATAACGTTACTGGGTTTTAATTCCGCTGTAACACATGTGTAATGCTTTTCGGTTATGATTAATAAAGTAATTGACCCCCTTTTTATAATGAATACACTTTTTTGGCACGGATTCTCCAGTTATCCGTGTCCTTTTTTTGTCCAAAAATAAAGAGAAATGCCTGTTACAGTAAAACCATCTGAACGGCAGACATGAATATGCTGTAAAATAGAAGAAAAGATTGTCAATGTCTCTTCATTGTGGGAGGCATCTTGAAGCGGTATAATAAAGAGACGATGACAGGACGAGAAGGTTAGGTGACGTACTTGCAAAGAGTGACAAATTGTGTGCTTCAGACGGATGACAAAGTTCTTTTGCTTCAAAAGCCGAGACGCGGCTGGTGGGTCGCGCCGGGAGGCAAGATGGAGAGCGGAGAATCAGTCAGAGACTCCGTCATCAGAGAGTACAGAGAAGAGACTGGTATCTATATCATAAATCCTCAGTTAAAAGGCGTTTTTACCTTTATTATTAAAGACGGTGACCATATTGTCTCTGAGTGGATGATGTTTACGTTTGTCGCTGATTCTTATACCGGACAAAATGTATCAGAATCAGAGGAAGGCAAACTGCAGTGGCACGATGTCAATGACATACAAAACCTGCCTATGGCCCCGGGAGACGGCCATATCCTTGATTTTATGATGAAGGGACAAGGGCTGCTGCACGGCACATTTACGTATACACCGGACTTTGAGCTGCTCAGTTATCGTTTAGATCCGCAGCATATCAAATAGAAAGACAAGTCAGGGGGGAGAAGGATGAGTGTTAGTGAATCACATGATATTCAGCTTGTCATTATAACCGGAATGTCTGGAGCGGGAAAAACTGTCGCCATTCAAAGCTTTGAAGATCTCGGCTATTTCTGCGTCGATAATCTTCCGCCATCATTGCTTCCGAAATTTTTAGAGCTGATGAAGGAATCAAATTCGAAAATGAGCAAGGTTGCGCTCGTAATGGATCTGCGCGGTCGTGAATTTTTTGACCGGCTGATCGAAGCGCTTGATGAAATGGCGGAAAATCCATGGATCACACCGCGAATTTTATTCTTGGACGCGAAGGATTCCATTCTCGTTACAAGATATAAAGAAACGAGACGTTCGCATCCGCTGGCAGCGACTGGCCTGCCGCTTGAAGGCATCGCGCTGGAACGTGAGCTGTTAGAGGAATTAAAAGGCCGCTCTCAAATCATTTACGATACGTCAGACATGAAGCCTCGTGATTTGCGCGAAAAAATCGTCAAGCACTTTGCGACTAACCAAGGAGAGACATTTACCGTAAATGTGATGTCATTTGGTTTTAAATACGGTATCCCGATTGACGCAGACCTCGTCTTTGATGTCAGATTTTTGCCGAATCCTTATTATATTGAAAGCATGCGGCCGCTGACTGGTAAGGATGAAGAGGTTTCCTCTTACGTCATGAAGTGGAATGAAACGCAAAAGTTCAATGAGAAATTAATTGATCTGCTAAGCTTTATGCTTCCCTCTTACAAAAGAGAAGGAAAAAGCCAGGTTGTCATTGCGATCGGCTGCACAGGGGGCCAGCACCGCTCTGTGACATTAGCTGAGAATCTAGCTGATTATTTCAAAAAGGATTACTATACTCATGTTACTCACCGGGACATTGAAAAGAGAAGCCGGAAATAAGATGGGACAAAAGCCGAAAATCGCAATCTTTGGCGGCGGTACGGGCCTTTCTGTATTGCTTCGGGGCCTAAAGCATAAACCTGTTGACATTACGGCCATTGTGACAGTTGCCGATGATGGGGGAAGCTCTGGCCGTCTGCGGGATGAACTGAAAATTCCGCCTCCTGGAGACATCAGAAATGTGCTCGCCGCTTTATCCGATGTGGAGCCGCTTGTTGAAGATCTTTTTCAGCACCGCTTCAATAAGGGGAATGACTTAACAGGCCATTCTCTCGGAAATTTAATTTTGGCAGCGATGACAAATATAACCGGTGATTTTTTTCACGCTGTCACAGAAATGAGCAAGGTGCTGAATGTAAGAGGAAAGGTTTTGCCAGCTGCCAATGCCAGTGTCGTTCTGCATGCTGAGATGGAAGACGGCCGCGTGGTCTCAGGAGAGTCCACGATTCCGGCGTACGGACAGCGCATTAAGCGTGTTTTTCTCACGCCTGAACATATTGATCCGCTGCCGGAAACGATAGACGTGATCAGGGAAGCGGATTTGATTATTATCGGCCCGGGAAGCCTCTACACAAGCATTCTTCCCAATTTGCTTGTGCCAAAGATCGGGGAAGAAGTGGTGAAGGCGCCGGCAAAAAAAGTATACATTTGCAACGTGATGACTCAGCCTGGCGAAACGCTCCATTACACTGCTGCTGATCATGTGAAAGCGCTCAATCAGCACATGGGCTGCGGTTTTATTGACACGATATTAGTGAACAGCGAAGACATTCCCGACGAAATAAAGCGTAAGTACGAAAAGGAATCGGCGCGTCCTGTTGATTTTGATATCGAAGAGCTGAAAGCGATGGGGCTTGAAGTCATCAGAGATCAAATTGTAACGTATAAAAATGACGTAATTCGTCACGATACACATAAAGTGGCCTCTCTTCTTGTCGATTTACTGAAAGAATGAAGCCTTGAAATGAGGTGGCTATATGTCATTTGCATCTGAAACAAAAAAAGAATTAACGAATCTGGAAGTGAAAGACTGCTGCATTAAGGCAGAGCTGTCTGCACTTATCCGGATGAATGGAGCTTTATCATTTACAAACCGCCATCTCGTACTTGATGTTCAAACCGAAAATGCGGCGATTGCCCGACGCATTTATACATTGCTGAAAAAACAATATGATGTGTCGGTCGAGCTGCTGGTCAGAAAGAAAATGCGGCTGAAAAAGAATAACGTCTATATTGTGCGTTTTTCAGAAAATGCAAAAGCAATCTTAGAGGATTTAAAAATACTCGGAGAGAATTTTGTGTTTGAACGAAGTATTTCGGAAGAGCTGGTCAAAAAGAGATGCTGCAAGCGTTCTTATATGAGAGGGGCATTTTTGGCGGGAGGTTCGGTCAATAATCCGGAAACCTCCTCGTATCATTTAGAAATCTTCTCTCTTTATAAGGAGCATAACGATTCATTATGCGACCTGTTAAATGAGTTTCAGCTAAACAGCAAAACGCTCGAACGGAAAAAAGGCTATATCACCTATTTAAAAGAGGCGGAAAAGATTACTGAGTTTCTTAACGTGATCGGCGCCCACAATTCGCTACTGCGATTTGAGGATGTCAGAATCGTCAGGGATATGAGAAATTCGGTCAACCGCCTCGTCAATTGTGAAACAGCCAACTTAAACAAAACGATCGGCGCTTCGCTCAGACAGGTGGAAAATATTAAATACATCGATGAAAGAATCGGCCTGGATGCGCTTCCTGAAAAACTTCGGGAAATTGCGCAGCTGCGGATTGATTATCAGGAAGTGACGCTGAAAGAGCTGGGGGAAATGGTAGCTAGCGGGAAAATCAGCAAATCTGGAATCAATCACAGGCTGAGAAAACTTGACGAAATCGCAGAACAGCTGCGGACAGGGCAATCCGTCACTTTAAAATAACCGTAAAGAAAAGGGGAGATCTTATGGTTCAACAGAAAGTGGAAGTTCGATTAAAGACAGGACTGCAGGCGCGTCCTGCTGCGTTGTTTGTACAAGAAGCAAACCGGTTTACGTCAGATGTGTTTCTTGAGAAGGATGGGAAAAAAGTAAACGCGAAAAGCATCATGGGGCTGATGAGCCTTGCGGTAAGCACTGGCACTGAGGTTACCTTGATTGCCCAGGGGGAAGATGAACAAGAAGCGCTGGAAAAGCTGGCTGCTTATGTTCAAGAAGAAGTTTAGGTGATAAAGATGAATGACTTTCTAAAAGAGTGCTTTCAGAAAATCGGCTGGGAGAAAGACCATGTCAGCTTCGGCGATCTCCCCCTTTTTCTCGAAGCAATGGCATACCGTTTTCCATTTGAAAACCGCGCCGTACTCGCAAAAGAGAATTATAAGGTAACAAAAGAAGAGCTATGGCGCCGTCTGGTCAAGGAACAGCACGGCGGCCTGTGCTACGATTTAAACGGGTTCCTTTATTTTGTCTTGCATGAGGCCGGATTTAATGTAAAGCTTATTCGGGGAACGGTTTATGCAGGAGATCAAGATGAGTGGGCATTAGATGGAACACACGCTGCTGTATGGCTATCTGCGGAAAAAGGTGATTACATTGTTGATATTGGATTCGGCATTAATCTGGCACTCCAGCCGATACCGCTTTCCGGAGATACGGTACAATCACCTGTCGGGTCATTCCGAATCAAAGAGGAAGAGACAGAAAAGGGCAGCCACGTTCTGTTGATGGATAAAGGGAAAGGCTGGCAAATCGGTTACGCCTTTACCCTTGAAGAAAGCGATCCCGGTGATTTAGATGACATGAAGAACCTGATTCATTCTCATGAAAAATCTCCTTTTAACAAATCACTGCTCGCTTCAAAGCTGACACCGAACGGACGGATGGTCATGTCAGACCGCCATTTCACGATTCATGAAAACGGCGGGGAAGGCCAAAAACGTGACATAGCCCCTTCAGAGTTTGAAGAGAAATTAAATCTCCATTTTTTGTAACGTAAAAAGCTTGCAGCATGTCTGCAAGCTTTTTCTTATGAACAAGTGTAGATTGCTGCATCAAATGCATCTTCAGGGATATACAGTTTTCCCTTTTCATATTGATAAGGAATGTGGTTCTCTTTAAAGCACTCTTTTTCATATTCAGTTAATGAATCCCCAATTTCTATGTATTTCCCGGTATAGTTCGGCTGGCATGCTGAAAGAATTGACGTAATGGTCACGAGCAGCATGATTTTCTTCATAATGACACCTGCTTATCATGAAATTTTTTCCTTTTTTATTCTACCATAATGAACAGAAAAAGACCGATTTACTACTTCGCCGCATGCTATAATAATTTTGGAATCTTCTAGAAAAATCTTCGTGCAGAATATAAGGGGGATAAACGTGTATCGGATTTTGCTCGTGGAAGATGATGAGCGGATTGCTTCTTTGCTGGGCGGTCATCTTCAAAAATACGGATATGAAGTCAAAGTAGCTGAACAGCTGAATGATATAAAATTTGAATTTGCAGAAATGAAGCCGGATCTTGTGCTGCTTGATATCAACCTGCCTTTTTTTGACGGGTTTTATTGGTGCAGGCAAATCCGTACCATTTCCAATGCGCCGATTATCTTTATATCGGCAAGGACCGATGAGCTGAATCAGGTGATGGCAATTGAAAATGGCGGCGATGATTATATCACCAAGCCGTTCCATTTAGAGGTAGTGATGGCCAAAATCAAAAGCGTCCTGCGCCGCACCTATGGTGAATACTCGCCCTCTTTGTCACAGGAATCAAGAATAGTCGAGCTTGGCGGGCTGACGGTTTATCCGGATCAGAATGAGGCCGAGTGGAACAGCACCCGCATCTTGTTTTCACAAAAGGAATTTCAGCTTCTATCGATTTTTGTGAGGGAGCATAAAAAAATCGTCTCCCGTGATGAATTATTAGAGGCGTTATGGGATGACGTCGATTTTGTCGATGATAATACGCTAACGGTCAATGTCAATCGGCTGCGAAAAAAGTTGGAGAATGCCGGACTGAAGGATTGCATTTCAACGATAAGAGGACAAGGCTATCAATTTCAAGTCAATCGGAAGGATGAACCGGAGTGTTAAAGAATTATCTCATCGACCGCTTCGCCATTATTTTATTTTCATTATTAGGAATAGGGTCCGCCATGCTGATAGCGTATTTAAGCATTATAGAGAGCGGGGCAGAACCTCCCGCAGAAAATATGATATACATATGGATTTTGCCCGGTGCTCTTATAGCTGCGGGTTTTGCTGCTGATTACGTTCGGCAGTTTTCCTTTCTCGCATCTGTTAAAAAGCTTGCAGAACAAGCGAATTCACCGAATGACGTCGGACAGATTTTGAGGGCCCGAAAGCCAAGAACACGAGAGCAAGCCCTTTGGACGAAAATGATCAACGCGCTCGGACAGCAATACGAAGGCAGGCTCTCACAATATATCAATCAGCAAAAACAGCATTATACCTTCACCAATCAATGGATACACCATATGAAAACACCGGTATCTGTCATTTCTTTAATGATTCAGGAAGGAAAAAACGGAACCTCTTCTTCTTTTCCGACGTTTTTAGAGGAGCTGGAGGATGAAAATGAGAGATTTCGCCATGGTCTGGATATGATGCTGCAAACGGCCCGGCTGGAGGAATTTGCGTTTGATGTAAGGCCGCAAACCTTTGATTTGGCCGAGCTTGTCCGTTCACTTATCAATCAGGAAAAACGGCAGTTTATCAAACGGCGCCTTTTTCCAAAGCTACATGTGCCGCCTAACGCCGTGCAGGTTTCCAGTGATCAAAAATGGCTTTCCTTTGTTGTTGAGCAAATTCTGTTCAATGCTTTAAAGTATTCAAAGCAAGGGGTGGGAGACCGCATTACAATCCGGATTGAAACGCAGGGACATGAGACGCGGCTGTCGGTTGCGGATGAAGGCATCGGCATACCTCCGCAGGATCTGCCGCGGATTTTTGACGCATTTTTTACCGGGGAAAACGGGCGAAGCATGAAAGAGGCAACGGGAATGGGCCTTTATTTAGCAAAACAGGTGTGCAGCCGGCTTGGCCATAAGCTGTATGCGGAATCAAAAGAAGGGGCTGGCACTGTGATGACCATCGTGTTTTCAAGTGACACCCTAGTGAATGTGACAGCATTGTAAGGTTGGAGAGCAGAATTGAAAGAAAGTTCGATGGGAGGCTGCTGACTTCCTTTTTATAATAAAGAAAAAGGAGGAGCAGAACATGAACGTGTTACAAACAACGAATCTATCGAAAACATACTATTCAAATAAAGGAACAATCTCATTTCAAGCACTCTGCGACTTTGACCTCAGTGTGACGAAAGGGGAATTTGTCGGGATTATGGGGCCGTCTGGAAGCGGAAAAACCACGCTTTTGAACTTGCTGGCTACCATTGATAAGCCGACCCAGGGTGAGATGATGATTAACGGCATCCAGCCGAAAACGTTAAAGGATCAAGAGCTGGCTCTTTTTCGCAGAAGAGAACTCGGTTTCGTCTTTCAGGATTTTAATCTGCTTGATACGCTGACGATTCGTGAAAATATCCTGCTGCCGCTTGCATTGGACAAGGTAAAGCTGAGAGAAATGGAGGCCCGTCTCGATGAACTGGCCGATACGCTTCAAATCAAGCATATTCTTGACCACCGGACATACGAGGTGTCGGGCGGTCAGCAGCAGCGTGCTGCCTGTGCCAGAGCCATTATTCACAATCCGGCGCTCATTCTTGCCGATGAACCGACAGGAAACCTTGATTCAAAATCGGCTAAGCAAGTGATGAACACGCTGGCTCAGCTGAATGAAGAAAAGGAAGCGACGATTTTGTTGGTCACGCACGATGCGACAGCGGCAAGCTTCTGTAAACGGATTGTGTTCATTAAAGATGGCCGTTTCTTTTCAGAGATTCACAGAGGGGCAAACCAGCAGGTGTTTTATCAAAGTATACTGGATACCTTGAGTGTGTTGGGAGGCGATTTTCATGAATTTGAGAACCATCGCCCGTAAAAACATTCTTGGAAATCTGCAACGGTATGTCGCCTACTTTCTAAGCTGTGTATTTGCCGTTTCGGTGTTTTTTGTCTTCACATCTTTTATTTTTCATCCTGATGTCAATGAAGAAAATGTATATGGCGGTAGTCTTGTCAAAACGTGCTTGAGCGCAGCCCTTGTCGTCATCATTGTCTTTTGTATATTTTTTATTTCCTATTCGAATTCGGCATTTTTGCAGGCGAGAAAGAAAGAGTTTGGGCTGCTGACGCTGTTTGGAACATCAAAGCAGCAGCTCCGCAAGATGATTTATTATGAGCAGTCACTCATTTCTCTAGCGGCGATTGCTGCCGGCATTGGTGCAGGGCTGTTATTTTCAAAACTGTTTTTTATGATCATGACTTGGATGCTCAGCGTGAAGGTGCCGATCTCATTTGTCATTGTGCCGAAAGCGTTTGTGATGACAGCTGTGTGCTTTCTCATCCTGTTTCAGACGCTGCTTGTTTTATCGCTGGCACGGATTCGCAAGCTGGAAATCATTGAGCTGATTAAAGCAGCCCAAAAGCCGAAAAGCTTGCCGGCTTATTCAAAGTGGCTCACTGTTTTGTCCTTGCTGTGTCTGGCTGGCGGTTATTATCTGTCTGCCACAGCGAATGCGATTGATATGGTATTTCGCGTTTTTCCGATTTTGATCTTCGTGTTAATCGGGACGTATTTCTTTTTTACACAAAGCAGCGTGGCGTTCTTCCGCATGCTGTACAGGAAGAAACACAGCTTTTATAAAGGTACGAATATCATTGTCCGTTCCAACATGATATTCAGGCTGAAAGATCATGCACGCATGCTGTTTCTAACCTCTGTCATTACAGCGGTCATTTTAACCGCTACAGGTGTTATCTATATGTTTTATGCTGATTTAGAAAGACAGGAGGAGCAAAGCATACCTCAATCTGTTGCCTGGGTGGAAAAAGACGCTTCCCGCTTTCAGGTTATGAAGCCTGATTTAGCTGAGGATACATTGAAAAAAGCTGATGCTGATATCAAGTATAAGGTGGATGCCACAGGGATTCCTGTCACTTTTCAATCAGACTTGCCGTATGGGAATAAGAAAGCGGAAACGGAAGCCTTGCTGATTTCAGAGAAAATCTATAATCAAGTCGCAAAGGAAAAAGGTTTTCCTGTTATTCATTTACAAGAAAATGAAGCGTTTATCAATGTTCCTTTTCAAATGATGGTGAAAGATACATTTGGAGAAGGGGAAACCGCAGCATTTCATATGAAGTCAGGAAAAACATTTTCCTACATCATGAAAAAGCAGCAAAACAAAGGGATACTGATGTCAGTCGATGGAGTCAGCCGTTTATTGGTTGTCAGCGATAAGAGCTTTGACAGCCTGACACATGATGTGCCGCTGAAGGAACAGATGAGAGTGGTAGGGTATGAGCTTGAGCATTGGCAGGAGACGGTGGATGTCTCTGAAAAGCTTGAAAACATGGTGCCGAAGGAACATACATCTGATTTTCAAACACGTGCTCCCAGTTTTCAAATTGTGAAGCAGGGAGTCGCATTCATGCTGTTTATCGGTCTGTTTGTCAGCGTGCTGTTTTTTATCGTGCAAGGAAGCATGCTGTATTTGCGGATGTTTACGGAAATAGAAGATACGAGAGTGCAAGTTTTAGCACTAAAGAGAATGGGCATTACGGACAAAGAGATTCACTCAATCCTCGGAAAGCAAATCGGGTTTTTGTTCTTCATCCCATTTATCGCGGGCACCATTCACGCCGGCTTTGCGTATGCAGCGTTAAGTAATATGCTGAATTCTAACTTATTTCTTGAGGCCGTGATTGTCATCTTCATTTATTTTGTGTTCCAGGCTGTTTATTATATCGTCACCCGCCATATTTATAAGCGTGCTGTTCTTCAGCATATGTAAGATGAAATCCGGTCTGGATCAGACCGGATTTTTGTTTTATTGAAATTCTCTTGTGAGATTTTTCGGCGTCTGCCCTTGGATGGCTGCAAGCATGTTCTCGGCAGCCTGTTTACACATATTAAAGCGTACTTTCGCTGTTGCTGAGCCAATATGCGGCAGTAAAGTAACATTATCTAGCTTCAAGAGGGGGTTGTCTTTTGCGACAGGTTCTTCTTCGTACACGTCTAACCCTGCTCCTCTGATCCAGCCTTCCTGAAGGGCGCGAATCAGTGCTTTTTCATCAACTGTCTTTCCCCGGGAAATATTGACGAAAATTGCTGAATCCTTCATCTTCTTAAATTCGCGTTCCCCTATCATGTGATACGTTTCATCAGTCAGCGGTGTGATGAGCAGAATAAAATCAGATTGCTCCAGCAATGTATCGAGCTCAGCATACTTAACGCCAATGCTGTCTTCCGTTTCTTGTTTACGATGGCGGTTATGATAAAGCACTTCCATATCAAAACCAAATTTGGCGCGTTTTGCGGCTTGTTCGCCAATTCTGCCCATGCCGATAATGCCTAATGTCTGATGATGAACGTCAATGCCGAACAGCGCTTCTTCATCAACTGTTCCCCATTTTCCGGCTCTGACGAAACGGTCCAGTTCGGCGACACGTCTGGCGGAAGATAGAATCAGAGAAAAGGCCAGATCCGCAACTGTATCATCCAGTGTATAAGGTGTATGAGTGCCGACGACGCCTCGTTCTTTCATGGCTTCTATGTCGAAGTTATCATACCCAACGGATTGATTGCTGACCACTTTGAGCTTAGGCGCATGTTTAAGCAGTTCACGATTGATGGACGGTCCGGACGTTCCTGACGTTAAAAGCCCTTCAGCATCTTTTAGTTTCTCAAATAGCACGTCACTCGGAAGCGTATCCTCCTGCCATATTTCATAACGGCAATGTTCACCGATGAATGCTTCAATCTCTTCAGGAATTGGTTTTGTGACAAATACAAATGGTTTCAACAAGGCTCCCCCTTTATGGCTGTTGTCTATTTCATTATATCGGAAATAAAAAGATGTTAAAAATATAGCTGCGTTGTTTTTAATTTCTGGTTCTTTTGAACTTAAAATGAATATAAAAATCGAATCAACAGCTAATTTTGCTTAAAAAAGTTTTTTAATTATCTGAATTCACCTATATTTTTTGTCAGACAAATCATCAATATGCGAGCTGCAGCCGGATTATAGGATTCATTAAATATAAATTTTATTATCTTTGAAAGATATAAATTTTTATGTTTTGATTCTACAGTCCAATTATAGTGTCTTTTTTTGAAAGCCTTTTCTTGGCTTATTCCTATGCTATAATTCCTTACTGTAAGCTGGGTAAGAAGGCTTGCAAAATCATATGGATGGGAGATGAATCAAATGGTTTCTTTAACGTCAATTTTGGAACACAATCAGCGGTTTGTCAGAGAGAAGAAGTATGAACCGTACAAAACGACAAAGTTTCCTTCTAAAAAGCTCGTCATTGTCACCTGTATGGACACAAGGCTTACAGAACTTCTTCCGCAAGCAATGGGGCTTAAAAACGGCGATGCTAAAATTGTAAAAAACGCGGGAGCCATCGTTTCTCACCCATTTGGAAGCGTGATGCGAAGCATACTGGTAGCGATTTATGAATTGCAGGCTGAAGAGGTGTGCATTGTCGGCCACCATGAATGCGGGATGTCAGGACTGAATGCGTCTTCGATACTCGAAAAAGCGAAGGAGCGCGGAGTGGAAGAAAGCTGCCTGAATTTGCTGTCGAGCGCCGGACTTGATTTGAAATCATGGCTGACCGGTTTTCACAGCGTAGAAGAAAGCGTTTCCCATAGTGTGAACATGATTAAGAACCATCCGCTGCTGCCGAAAAAGGTGCCGGTTCACGGGCTTGTCATTCACCCTGAAACAGGAAAACTTGATGTCGTCATTAACGGTTATGAAACTGAGCTCATAAACACACATTTATAAGGGAGGTTATAACAAAATATGCGATTCTCAGGGAGATTCAAGGGATATAATTTACAGAAATTTCAGAAAGACCTGATTGCAGGTATCGTAGTAGGTGTCGTGGCAATTCCTTTAGGGATGGCGTTTGCCATTGCCTCGGGAGTCGAGCCTGAATACGGGCTGTACACTGTTGTTATAGCGGGGATTTGTATCTCTTTGTTCGGAGGATCTAAATATCAAATTGGCGGTCCGACAGGCGCCTTTGTCCCGATACTGTTCGGCATTATCATGCAGTACGGATTAGAGAATCTGCTGATTGCAGGGTTTATGGCAGGGGTAATGCTGGTGCTGTTTGGGCTGTTTAAGCTCGGGAAAATCATGAAATTCGTGCCCAAACCGGTTATCGTCGGTTTTACAGCCGGAATTGCCGTGCTCATCTTTACGGAACAAATCGCTAATTTTCTCGGATTGAGAAATGTTGAAAAACATGAAAACTTTCATCACAACATGTTTGAAATTGTGCAGCAGCTCGGCACCTTTAACGTGTATGCCATTTTGACTGCTGTGATCGGGCTCATCATTTTGCTAGTATCCGCCAAAGTGATGCCTAAAGTGCCGGGCGCTTTGTTGGCGCTTCTGATTTCCACAGTGGTTGCAGTTGTCTTTTTCCCTGACCGCATGGCAACGATTGGGTCAACCTATGGAGAAATCCCCCGACATTTGCCGGAATTTCAGTTTCCTGAGTTTACTTTGGATAAAATGGTCATGCTGTTTCCGGCAGCGCTTGTCATCGCGCTTCTTGGCGGACTTGAGTCGATTTTGTCCGCAATGGTCGCTGATAACATGAAGGGCTCAAAGCATGACAGCAACAAGGAGCTTGTCGGCCAGGGGATTGCAAATATGGCAGCGCCGCTGTTCGGCGGAATCCCGGCAACAGGAGCGATCGCCAGAACGGCAACCAATATTAAAAACGGAGCTGTGTCGCCTGTTTCCGGCGTCGTTCACGGTGTAGTCGTTCTTCTTGTCCTGCTCGTATTTGCGCCTTATGCGTCCCATGTGCCGCTGGCCAGTATGGCACCGATTCTCATGGTGGTCGCGTGGAATATGAGTGAGCGAAAGGAAGTCGCAAACATGCTGAGATTGAAAAACGCTGATTCCTTTATTTTGGCGGCGACCTTCGCCCTTACGGTTTTGTTTGACTTAATCATCGGTGTGGCAACCGGCTTGCTGCTCGCATTTGTGTTCTTCATCAGAAGAATGAGCGAAGCGACCCGCATCCACAATCAGGAATCGCATCCTGTTCTGGCGAAGAAAGAAGATCCATCTGTCAGCATGTATGCGATAGAAGGGCCGCTGTTTTTCGGATCAATTGATTCACTTGAATCTTCACTGCTGGAGCATGTACAGAAAAAGCCGAAGACCCTCATTCTGCTCATGAATAAGGTGCACTATATGGATACGTCTGCTGAAGCGGTGCTTGGCAACATTATGAACCGAATTAAACGCCACAACGGAAAGCTGATGATTGTAGGACTGCAATCGCAGCCGAAGGAGCTGCTGCATAAAACAGGCTTATTTCACAAAATAGGGAAGCAGCATTTCTTTGATCACCATGATGAAATCACAGGTTAAAAAAGCGGCCATTGCGGCCGCTTTTTTATGCATGCTCAAATCGTTTTGTCAATTTTTCCTGATGGGCCTTCATCACGTCTTCTAAAGAGACTCCGTACATATCAGCAAGAATGGCGATATTTCCGATGACATCTCCCATTTCTTCAATCAATTCCTGTTTTTGCTCAGCTCGTGTCGATTCTTCCTCATCCGGCCGGTCTCTGCCGATTTCATATGCCCTGACAGCCCGGGCCAGTTCTCCGGCTTCCTCCATTAAAAAACCGATTCGAATAAACGGTCCGTATTCTGTCCAGCCTCTTCTTTCGTAAAACTCTTTCATCCATTTTTCAGCATCAGCCAGCTGCACCATTATCACTCGCATTCTTTATGTATTTCATATTGATATTATCACATGAAGGTGGGACAATATATAGTGTATTTTTGAATGTTTAACACGATATATAGATGCGGAGATGACAGAATGAAAACCATTTGTGTATTTGCGGGCTCAAACCCGGGGGGAAATGAAGCGTATAAAAGAAAGGCGGCAGAGCTTGGTGCGTACATGGCTGAGCAGGGAATCGGGCTTGTCTATGGGGGCTCCCGCGTAGGCTTGATGGGCTCGATTGCTGACGCGGTGATGGAAAACGGCGGAACTGCTATCGGGGTCATGCCGAGCGGTTTGTTCAGCGGGGAGGTTGTCCATCAAAACCTGACTGAGCTGATTGAAGTAAATGGGATGCATGAACGAAAGGCTAAAATGAGCGAGCTGGCAGACGGCTTTATCGCCATGCCGGGCGGCTTCGGTACATATGAAGAATTATTTGAAGTGCTTTGCTGGGCGCAGATCGGCATCCACCAAAAGCCAATTGGACTGTACAATGTGAACGGATATTTTGAACCGATGATGAAAATGGTGAAATACAGCATTCAAGAAGGGTTTTCTAACGAATCGCACCTAAAACTGATTCACAGCTCGTCACGGCCAGATGAGTTAATTGAGCAGATGCAAAATTATTCTTATCCGATTTTAGAAAAAAAGTGGACAGAAATCTAAAAAAGCGACTTTCTCGTGTGGATTGCCGGGCGAGAATTCATTAAAAATCAAGTTTTTTCACAATGTGAGGTTTCCTGAAGGAAATCTCTTTTTTATTTCTCTTTTGCCTGCCTCGTATATTTAGCAGTAATAGAGGACTTTTTCACTAGTTTGGATAATAAGCACAGATAAGGAGGGGATGAAAATGGCAACATTGTCAGATGTGGCGAAAAAAGCAAATGTATCGAAAATGACGGTATCACGAGTGATCAACCACCCTGAGACGGTGACAGATGAGTTAAAAAAGCTTGTTCATTCTGCGATGAAAGAGCTGAATTACATCCCTAATTATGCGGCAAGAGCGCTCGTGCAAAACAGAACACAGGTTGTGAAACTGTTGATTCTTGAGGAAATGGATACGACAGAACCATATTACATGAACCTGCTGACCGGAATCAGCAGAGAACTGGATCGCAATCACTATGCACTCCAGCTTGTGACAAGAAATTCTCTCAATATTGGCCAATGCGACGGGATTATTGCAACGGGCTTGAGAAAGGCTGATTTTGAAGGTGTCATAAAAGCGTTTGAGAAGCCGCTCGTCGTATTCGGGCAAAATGAAATGGGCTATGACTTTATCGATGTGAATAACGAGAAAGGCACTTTTATGGCAACCCGCCATGTGATGGGGCTGGGTGAGCGGGAAGTGGTCTTTTTTGGCATTGATTTAGATGAGCCTTTCGAACGTTCAAGAGAACAAGGGTTTATACGGGCAATGAATGAAAGCTTTAAAAAATCGAATTTGTTTCGGATCGACAACAGTTCTAAGAAGAGTGAATGCCTTGCAAGAGAACTGCTGAAATCCATGGACAATCAGGCGGCATTTGTCTGCGCATCTGATCGAATCGCGCTCGGCGTCATTCGTGCGGCACAATCGCTTGGAAAGCGAATTCCAGAAGATGTTGCAGTTACCGGGAATGACGGTGTGTTTCTTGATCGCATCTCCTCTCCACGGTTGACTACGGTCAGACAGCCTGTTGTTGAAATGGGGGAAGCCTGTGCGAAAATGTTACTGAAAAAAATGAATGAAGACGGTGCTGCCCAAGGACATCTATATTTTGAGCCGGAATTAATTGTGCGTGAATCAACGCTGTAAGCGCCTATTCTGTTATCGGTAACAAGGTAAAAAGGATTGTTCCCGCTATTTCATCATGATACTTTCAAACCATGAGCCGGCTTCTATAAAACGGAAATCAAAGGGGGAAACATGATGGAATATGCAGCGATTCACCATCAGCCATTCAGCACTGATGCTTATTCTTATGATGGGCGGACCGTTCATATCAAGATTCGGACGAAAAAAGATGATGCAAACCGCATTCGATTTATTTGGGGTGATCCCTATGAGTACAATGACGGCAGGTGGTCGGCAAACGAGCAGCCGATGAGGAAAATTGCCGCAACAGAATTGCATGACTATTGGTTTGCTGAAGTGGTTCCGCCATTTAGGCGTTTACAATATGCATTTGTTATCACAGACGATCATGAAGATATCTTTTTTGGAAGTTCAGGTGTATGCCCTTATAACGAAAAAACGCTGGAGACGATTCATTATTATTTTAAATTGCCATTTATTCACGAAGCCGATACATTTCAAGCGCCTGAGTGGGTCAAATCAACGGTTTGGTATCAAATTTTCCCGGAGCGTTTTGCAAATGGAAGAGAAGACCTGTCGCCGGAGAATGCATTGCCGTGGGGGAGCAAGGATCCGGGCGTCAATGATTTTTTCGGAGGGGATTTGCAAGGGATTGTTGACAAGCTTGATTATTTAGAGGAGTTAGGGGTGAACGGCATTTATCTGACGCCGATCTTTTCCGCGCCTTCTAATCATAAATACGACACGCTTGATTACTATTCCATTGATTCGCACTTTGGGGACCCCGAGCTTTTTCGTACATTGGTCAGCCAGCTTCATCAGCGGGGGATGAGAATTATGCTTGATGCTGTTTTTAATCATATAGGAAGCGCTTCTCCGCAGTGGCAGGATGTCGTGAAGAAAGGAGCTCAATCCCGCTATAAAGACTGGTTCCATATTCACTCTTTTCCTGTCACAGAAGACAAGTATGACAGGTTTGCATTTACACCCAATATGCCAAAGCTAAACACGGCTAACCCTGAGGTACAGAGATATTTGCTTGATATTGCTTTGTATTGGATTCGGGAATTTGACATTGACGGCTGGCGTTTAGATGTGGCAAATGAAGTGGATCACGTTTTTTGGAAGACATTCAGGCAGGCCGTATCAGCAGAAAAGCCTGACATTTATATTGTAGGAGAGATCTGGCATACGGCCGAACCATGGCTTAGAGGAGATGAATTTCATGCGGTGATGAACTATCCTTTTACAGAGCCTATGATGGAATACTTTGCTGACCGGACGATCCCAGCCTCACGTCTGGCCCACCGCGTCAATGCGCATTTGATGAATGGGATGAAGCAGGTCAATGAGGTGATGTTTAATTTACTGGATAGCCATGATACAAAACGCCTGCTGACCAGATGCCACAATGATGAGAAGAAAGCACGCGCGTTGCTTGCTTTTATGTTTGCCCAGACAGGCTCACCCTGCATCTATTACGGAACGGAAATCGGGCTGGACGGCGATAATGATCCATTATGCCGGAAATGTATGGTTTGGGAAAAAGAAAAGCAAAATCAAGAGATGCTCACATTTATGAAACGGTTAATTGCTTTACGCAAACAGGAAAACACTTTATTGACTTATGGAGATTTTGACTGGAATCTGCTGGATGACCAAAACGATTTTATTCGCTTTTCGAGGACTCTCGATGAAAAAAAACTGATTTATTTCTTTAATCAAGGAAATGCGGCTCGACATGTCAGTTTGCGAGATTTGAATATTGAAAGGGATAAGAAAATCTACGATGTATGGACAGAGCAGCCGCTTCATCATAGCGATGTGATTGCCATTCAGCCGGGAGAATTTTTCATTTTAGGTGCTGCCGCCCCTGTTTAAATTCTGTTATCGGTAACAAACCAAAATGTGTTGTAACCGCTTTCTGCAGAACCATACAATTGTGATAGATTCATAAACAGAAGGGGGAAAAGAGATGATACCTTTTAAAAAAGGGTTTGCCTTATTGGCAGCATCAGTCCTGACATTCGGTCTTGCCGCCTGTTCAAACTCAAAAGATCCGGCAAGCTCTGACGGCAAAAAAGTACTGACTGTGTCTGTCGAAGAAACCTATAAAGATTATATCGAAAGCATAAAGACAAAGTTCGAAAAAGAGAATGACGTCACAATAAAAATCGTTGAAAAGCAAATGTTCGAGCAGTTGGAAGCGCTTCCTCTTGATGGCCCGGCAGGTAATGCACCTGATGTTATGCTTGCAGCTTACGACCGGATCGGCGGTTTGGGCCAACAAGGACATTTACTTGATATTAAGCCATCTAACACAAAAAGTTTTGGAGATAAAGAAATGCAGCAGGTGACGGTTGACGGCAAGGTGTATGGAATGCCGCTAGTCATTGAAACGCTTGTTTTGTATTACAACAAAGATCTCTTACAAACAGCACCAAAAACATTTAAAGATCTTGAAAAATTAACAGAGGATTCCCGGTTTGCGTTTGCTTCGGAAAAAGGAAAATCAACCGGCTTTTTAGCGAAATGGACTGACTTTTACATGTCGTACGGTTTGTTGGCCGGTTACGGCGGATATGTATTTGGAAAAAACGGCACAGATTCCGGAGACATCGGCCTGAACAATAAAGGGGCTGTAGAAGCGGTGAAATATGCGGAGAAATGGTTTAAAACCTATTGGCCAAAAGGCATGCAAGACAATTCAAGCGCTGACGATTTTATTCAGCAGATGTTTTTAGACGGCAAAGCGGGTGCGATCATCGGCGGACCTTGGTCAGCTGCCAACTATAAAGAGGCTAAATTGAACTACGGGGCAGCTCCTATTCCGACATTGCCAAATGGAAAAGAGTATGCTCCGTTTGCCGGCGGAAAGGGCTGGGTGGCTTCAAAATATACAAAAGAACCCGAGCTGGCTGAAAAATGGCTTGAGTATGCTGCAAATGATGCCAATGCTTACGCTTTTTATGAGGATACAAACGAAGTTCCAGCCAACACGGATGCAAGGAAAAAAGCTGATGAGCAAAAGAATGAACTGACGTCAGCTGTGATTAAACAATATGAAACAGCGACGCCGACTCCAACTATTCCGGAAATGGCTGAGGTATGGACAGGAGCGGAAAGTTTGATGTTTGATGCAGTTTCAGGAAAAAAAGCGGCACAAACATCAGCGAATGATGCCGTAAACGTCATAAAGGCAAATATCAAAGAAAAGTATGTGAAATAAAACGGCGGGATCGCGTCCGGTAGAATAGAGGGCGAAAAAAATGAATACACACTATACACTTGCAAAGCAAAAACGAAAGGCAGGGCTTTTATCCATCATTCCAGGGCTTGGGCAGGTTGCGAACCAGCAGTTGTCAAAGGGGATCTTGTTTTTTGCCATCACAGGCTTGTTTGCTTTTGAATTATGCGTTTTCGGTTTTCAGGCGCTAATCGGGTTGATGACATTGGGAAGTGTTCCCGGAGAAGACCACTCACTGTTTATGCTGATTGAAGGCACGCTGCAATTGATCGTGACGCTGATTTTCCTCATGTTCTATATCTTTAATATTCATGATGCGCGTAAGACCGCCGCTATGAAAGCGGCGGGTTTGGAGGTCAATACAACGGCTAAGGATATGATCTGTCATGCGGGTGATAAAGGGTTTCCATATTTATTTACACTGCCGGCATATATCATGATGGTGTTTGTGATTATTTTTCCGGTGTTGGTGACTCTGTTTGTTGCATGTACAAACTATGATTTTTATCATATTCCGCCTACTAGTCTGATTGACTGGGTCGGGTTTAAAAATTTCTTGAATATTTTTTTCCTCGGCTCTTATCGTGAAACATTTGTGAATGTACTGGGCTGGACGGTCATCTGGACAATCTGTGCAACAACGCTGCAAATTATTTTAGGTATCGTGACAGCACTTTTCGTCAATCAGGATTTTATAAAAGGCAAGCGGATATTTCGAATGATTTTTTTATTTCCATGGGCTATTCCGGCTTTTATTACAATCATGAGTTTTTCCAACATGTTTAACGACAGCGTAGGGGCGATGAATGCACAGGTGATTCCATTATTCAATCACCTGCCGTTTGTCGAGCTGCCTGCGATCGCATGGAAGACCGATCCTTTCTGGACAAAGACAGCCCTCATTATGATTCAGACGTGGCTCGGCTTTCCATATATTTATGTCATGGTAACGGGAGTGCTTCAAGCGATTCCAGATGAATTGTATGAAGCGGCAAAGATTGACGGTGCCACTTTTATTCAGCGTTTTCAACATATTACTTTCCCGATGATTTTATTTGCGACAGCGCCTGTGATGATTACCCAGTATACGTTTAATTTCAATAATTTCTCGATTATCTACTTATTTAATGAGGGAGGACCGGGGAGCGCAGGAGCGGGGGCCGGGTCGACCGATATCTTAATTTCCTGGATTTATAAACTGACAACAGGCACATCACCGCAATATTCCGTAGCGGCGGCTGTTACACTGTTAATTTCATTCATTGTCATTGGAATTTCCCTGATTGCTTTTAAAAAATCGAATGCTTTTGGCAATGAGGAGGTTATGTAGGTGAATGTGGGAACTGCCAGAATGCTGAATAGAATCTGTACCTATTTATTTTTAACACTATTAAGTATTGTCATTATCTATCCGTTGCTGATTACGGCCTCATCCGCTTTCCGTGTCGGAAATACGGCGGCTTTCCAGCTTGATTTTTCAGGTTCTTGGACTTTGGATCATTTTAAGCGGCTATTTGACGAGACGCTATATCTTCACTGGTACAGCAACACACTTGTCATCGCGCTATCGGTCATGATATTTCAGGTTGCGATTGTGACGCTTGCCGGGTATACGTATAGCCGTTATCGGTTTGCAGGCCGAAAAAAGAGCCTGGTATTCTTTTTAATCATTCAAATGGTGCCGACGATGGCAGCGCTGACTGCTTTTTACGTTCTGGCAATGCTGATAGGCGCACTCGATCAATACTGGTTTTTGACAGCGATCTATATCGGCGGGGGAATTCCGATGAACACGTGGCTGATGAAAGGTTATTTTGACACTGTGCCGAGAGAAATTGATGAAGCCGCGCGAATTGATGGAGCGGGACATCTGAGGATTTTCGCTTCCATCGTCCTGCCGCTTGTTAAGCCGATGCTTGCGGTGCAAGCGCTTTGGGCGTTTATGGCACCGTTTGGCGACTACTTGCTGGCGAAGTTTTTGCTTCGCTCACCGGAAAGACTGACCATTGCTGTAGGCTTGCAGTCCTTCATTTCAAATCCGCAGCAGCAAAAAGTCGCCCTGTTTGCGGCCGGAGCTATACTTGCTGCACTGCCGATATGCGTCTTGTTCTTTTTTCTCCAAAAAAACTTTGTGTCCGGGCTGACAGCTGGCGGAACAAAGGGGTAATTCGATGAAAAATCTGCAAAATGAAAGCTTTATCATCCGCTGCCTGAAAGCGGCTGCGTCTCCATCAGGTGTTTGCCGTTACGGGAATACATTCAGCTGGCTGCAGCTCTCCTTTCTCTTTATGTTTTTGACGGCCTCCTTGATGGTCCCGCTGACGGTTTCGTTTATGAAAATGGATCGCTTCAGCGTTTCAACTTTCATGCCATCAGCTATTGAAAAGGTTAATGATACATTTGCTGATCAATTAAAAGGTTTCCAAATCAGAAACGGAAAATTGACTGGCGGGAAGAGCTCTCAGCGGATTGAAGATGGCCAGAATTTGCTGGCGGTTGATATGAAATATGGATATCAGACAAACGGCGAAAATGGGCGATTGAAGGTAACTGGATATGATAACGCCATTGTATTTCAACCTGATCAGCTGGTGATCACTGATCAAAACGGAACGGGGTTTTCCGTTGGTTATGCAAAAATGGACGCTAAGCTCAAGAAACCAAACGTCCATGACGTAGAGGTTTTGATCGATACATTGTGGTTTGCACAGTATAAGCCAATGATCATGTTGCTGGCATATGCGGTGATTTTTATGATCCAGCTTTTGTTAACGGCCGTTCTTGCGGGGGGCATCTGGATCACAAAAATATCAAACATGATCTCTATTGCGTCATGCAAGGAAGCAGCATCTACGGCGATTTGTTCCTCAGCGCTGCCGGCACTTGCAGCAGCAGCTATCGGTATGGTTCATTTTGACTTGATTACTGTATTGATGATCCATTCATGCGGCGTCACTTTGATGATTTCTTTTGCATTTAGACATTTGGCCAAAATGCGCCGTGATAATGGAAACCTACATTCGGGAGGAAATGATGATAAATCAGCGGTTATTTGAGATTGATGAATGGAAAATCAAAACTAGTACATTTCCAAAGGAGCACCCACGGCTGCTCGAAAGCCTCACGTCTCTTGCCAACGGCTACATGGGGGTCAGGGGGAATTTTGAAGAAGGCTATTCAGGTGACAGCCACCAAGGCACATACATTGCAGGCGTGTGGTTTCCAGACAAAACGCGAGTAGGCTGGTGGAAAAACGGGTATCCGGAATATTTCGGAAAAGTGATCAATGCGATGAACTTTATTGGCATAGGCTTATATGTTGACGGTGAAAAAATCGATCTCTATCAACATCCAATCGAATCATTTGAGTTAGAGCTCAATATGAAAGAGGGGATTCTGCGGCGAAGCGCTGTGGTCCGTATTCAGGATAAAACCGTCAGACTCAGATCGGAGCGATTTCTTAGCCTTGCCGTAAAAGAACTCTGTGCGATTCATTATGAAGCGGAGTGTCTGACAGAAGATGCGGTCATTACGCTTGTTCCTTATCTGAATGGAAATGTCGCAAATGAAGATTCCAACTACGAAGAACAGTTTTGGCAGGAAGAAGCGAAAGGGGCTGATCCTCACCGCGGCCATTTAGTGGCAAAAACGATCGAAAACCCATTTGAAACACCGCGCTTTACGGTTTCAGCCGCAATGGCAAACGTGACAGAGGGCTTTGTCAGTGAAAGCTCTCAAACAGCCGGGATGTATGTCGAGAATCGCTACAGTTACCAAACGAAGGCTTCTTTGAAGAAGTTTATTATTGTCACGACTTCCCGTGATTTTCGGGAGAAAGAACTGTTAACGAAAGCGAAGGAGCTTTTGGCAGATGTTGTTGAGAACGGTTATGAAGAAGCCAAACGAAGGCACACCGATCGATGGCAAGAAAGGTGGGCAAAAGCAGACATAGAGATTAAAGGAGATGAGGAGCTTCAGCAAGGAATCCGCTACAATATCTTTCAATTATTCTCGACATACTACGGGGGCGATGCCCGTTTGAATATCGGGCCGAAAGGATTTACTGGCGAGAAATATGGGGGTGCTGCATATTGGGATACTGAGGCATACGCCGTTCCGATGTATTTGGCGACAGCAGAGCCGGAGGTGACGAAAAACCTGCTTTTGTATCGCTATCATCAATTGGAGGCTGCCAAACGAAACGCCTCAAAATTGGGGATGAAGGGAGCACTTTATCCGATGGTGACGTTTACAGGTGATGAATGCCACAATGAATGGGAGATCACCTTTGAGGAAATTCACCGCAATGGGGCAATCTGTTATGCGATCTGCAATTATATCAATTATACAGGCGACCGTGGCTATATGGAAGAATACGGGATAGACGTTCTTGTGGCAGTCAGCAGATTTTGGGCCGACCGCGTTCACTTCTCGAAACGAAAAAACAAATATATGATCCATGGCGTCACAGGGCCGAATGAATATGAAAACAATGTCAACAACAATTGGTATACAAATCTCATTGCGGCTTGGACGTTGGAGTATACATTAGAAAATCTCGAACGTATTTCAGCGGAAAAACACCGCCTGCTTGATGTGCAGGACGAAGAGCTGAAAGCCTGGAGAAATATTATACAGCACATGTACTATCCGTATAGTGAAGAGCTGAAAGTTTTCATTCAGCATGACACATTCTTGGATAAAGACCTGCAAACAGCGGACGAGTTAAATCCAGCTGAGCGGCCTCTTTATCAGAACTGGTCATGGGACAAGATTCTTCGCTCTAATTTTATTAAGCAGGCAGATGTTCTTCAAGGCATTTACCTATTTAACGACCGTTTTACAATGGAAGAAAAACGGCGGAACTTTGAATTTTATGAACCGATGACCGTTCATGAATCAAGCCTGTCACCCTCTGTCCATGCTGTTCTTGCAGCCGAGCTCAGAAAGGAAAAGAAAGCGCTGGAATTAGTTAAGCGTACAGCTCGGCTCGATCTCGACAATTACAATCATGACACGGAAGAAGGCCTGCACATTACATCGATGACGGGAAGCTGGCTTGCGATCGTTCAGGGTTTTGCAGGCATGCGCATCGCAAATGAGACGCTGACATTTCATCCGTTTTTGCCGAAAGAATGGGACGGATATTCGTTCAAAATAAATTATCGAAACCGATTAATCAATGTTACGGTTGGTGAAACGGCTGCCATCTTTGAGCTTGTAAAAGGCGAGCCGCTGCACATGAAAGTTTATGAAGAACCGGTTGTCTTAAATGGACGATATGAAAGGAGAACGTCTGATGAGTGAATGGTGGAAAGAAGCTGTCGTTTATCAAATTTACCCGCGCAGTTTTTATGATTCCAATGGTGATGGATTCGGGGATTTGCAAGGCGTCATTCAAAAACTGGATTACATCAAAAATCTTGGGGCGGATGTCATCTGGCTCTCCCCGGTGTTTGATTCCCCGCAAGATGACAACGGCTATGACATCAGCGACTACAGAAACATGTACGAAAAATTTGGGACAAATGAAGATATGGTTCAGCTAATTGACGAAGTGCATCAGCGCGGAATGAAAATCATCATGGATTTGGTCGTCAACCACACATCAGATGAGCATGCCTGGTTTGCTGAAAGCCGCAAGTCGAAGGACAATCCTTATCGGAATTATTATTTTTGGAAAGATCCTAAACCGGATGGCTCAGAGCCGAATAATTGGGGATCGATCTTTTCAGGCTCGGCGTGGGAATACGATGAAGGGACAGGACAGTATTATTTGCACTATTTTTCAAAAAAACAGCCTGATTTAAATTGGGAAAATGAAGCGGTTCGCCGGGAAGTGTATGATTTGATGAGATTCTGGATGGATAAAGGCGTTGATGGCTGGCGGATGGATGTGATCGGCTCTATTTCCAAGCACACCGATTTTCCGGACTACGAAACGGATAACACCAGGAGCTATATCGTCGGCCGTTATCACTCTAACGGCCCCCGTCTTCATGAGTTTATTCAAGAGATGAACAGGGAAGTGCTTTCCCATTATGACTGCATGACGGTCGGAGAGGCAAACGGCTCTGATATTGAAGAGGCGAAAAAGTACACAGATGCAAGCAGGCAAGAGCTGAATATGATCTTTACATTTGAACATATGGATATTGATACAGAACATAACTCGCCAAATGGGAAATGGCAGATCAAGCCGTTTGATTTGATTGCTTTAAAAAAGACAATGACAAGGTGGCAGACCGGGTTAATGAATGTCGGCTGGAATACCCTGTATTTTGAAAACCATGATCAGCCGAGGGTTATTTCACGCTGGGGCAATGACGGTAAGCTGCGAAAGCAGTGTGCAAAAGCATTTGCAACGGTTCTCCACGGCATGAAAGGAACGCCGTTTATTTACCAGGGAGAAGAAATCGGCATGGTCAACAGTGATATGCCGCTGGAAATGTATGACGATCTTGAAATAAAGAATGCATATCGTGAACTAGTCGCCGAAAATAAAACGATGTCAGAAAAGGAGTTTCTGAAAGCCGTAACGAAAAAAGGGCGGGATCATGCGAGAACACCGATGCAATGGGATGCCGGAAAACATGCGGGATTCACTGCCGGAGACCCTTGGATAGCGGTAAATTCCCGCTATCCAGATATCAATGTGAAAGAGTCTCTGCAAGATCAAGATTCGATTTTCTATTACTATCAGAAGCTCATTCAATTACGAAAACAATATAAGATCATGATATATGGAGATTATCAGCTGCTGCAGGAGAATGATCCGCAAATCTTTTCTTACCTCCGAGAATATCGAGGGGAAAAGCTTCTCGTCGTTGTGAACTTGTCGGAAGAAAAGGCTCTGTTCGAAGCGCCTCCGGAATTGATTCATGAGCGTTGGAAGGTGCTGATTTCGAACTATCCGCATGAGCGGGCTGACTTGAAGAGCATTTGCCTCAAACCTTATGAAGCTGTGATGGGCATTAGTATATGAAAGCGGTCATTTTTGATTTAGACGGAGTGATAACAGATACTGCTGAATATCATTTTCACGCTTGGAAGCATATCGCAGAACAAATCGATATCTCCTTTGACAGAAGCATAAATGAAAGGCTAAAAGGGATCAGCAGAGAAGAGTCTTTTGAAAGCATACTGATCTTTGGCGGTGCGGAAACAAAGTATACAAATGCGGAGAAACGAGAACTTATGCATCAAAAAAATCAATATTATCAAACGCTGATCAGCCAATTGACGCCGGAAAATCTTTTGCCGGGAATCGGCAGGCTTCTTTGTGAATTAAAACGTGAAAATATAAAAATCGGGTTAGCATCTTCAAGCCGCAATGCTCCCGAGATTTTAAGACGTTTGGAGATCATTGATGATTTTCATGCCATTGTTGACCCGACCGCTCTCGCGAAAGGAAAACCTGATCCCGAAATCTTTTTAACAGCTGCAGCGCTGCTCGGCGTTTTCCCGGCTGATTGTGCGGCAATTGAAGACGCTGAAGCAGGCATCTCTGCAATCAAATCTGCTAGGATGTTTGCGGTTGGAGTCGGTCATGAACAGTCAATGCTGGGTGCTGATCTGATTGTGAAGCGAACTGGTGATTTAACGCTTGATCTGTTACATGAGGAATGGGAGCAGCATAGAATCAAAAGTGTTTAAATGAAAAAACCTGCAAGAGACGCGGCTCTTGCAGGTTTTGTTATGACTATTTATCTTCTGTGTGAGTCAAAATTTTGTCAATCAGGCCGTATTCAAGCGCTTCTTCAGCAGACTTGAAGTTATCACGGTCTGTGTCGCGTTCGATTACTTCAAGCGGCTGGCCAGTACGTTCAGCAAGGACTTTGTTTAATTTGTCGCGAAGCAAGAGAATGCGTTTCGCGGCAATTTCAATTTCTGTCGCCTGACCCTGCGCACCGCCAAGAGGCTGGTGAATCATGACTTCACTGTTTGGAAGCGCATAGCGTTTGCCTTTTTCGCCTGCTGCAAGCAGGAATGCGCCCATTGACGCAGCCATACCGATGCAAATTGTAGATACCTTCGGCTTGATAAACTGCATGGTATCATAGATCGCCATACCGGCTGTTATAGAGCCGCCAGGGCTGTTGATATAAAGAGAAATTTCTTTTTCAGGGTCTTCTGCTGCTAAAAATAAAAGCTGTGACACGATGGAGTTTGCAACGTTGTCATCAATCGCAGAGCCAAGCATGATGATACGATCCTTTAATAGACGAGAATAAATGTCATACGCTCTTTCTCCGCGGTTCGTTTGTTCAATGACTGTAGGTATTAAATTCATAATGCTCCTCCTTCACCTTTTAGGTAAGTATGTAGTTACATGATACATTTTTGGTCAATAAAGGTCAAACAAAAAGCTGGCTTGATATGCAAAGTCGTCTCTTTTTCCCATTTTCCCCAAAAATACATGGGTTCAAACCATCTTATGTTAGATTGCCAAATCAGATGTGTGTCTGGTTTAAAAAACGGCTCTTGAAATAGAGGGTTGTTATTTCAATGAAATTATCGTATAATTAGTTGTGCTGACGTTCTCTTAATGCAGTCAATATGCGCTCGTAGCTCAGTTGGATAGAGCGGTGGTTTCCGGTACCACGTCTGTCGGGGGTTCGAATCCCTCCGAGCGCGTCCAATAGAACAACAGGAAAGACAAGGGTTTGGCATTTGCCGCTCTTGTCTTTTTTGTTTTGTTTCATAAATCTTTCTCGCTGTAACATAAATTTTCCTTCTCTCGGGCACGTTATGAAATGTGTGATATTGAATTTGCGAGGAGGATGAATATGGGTATTTTAAGCGGAAACCCGCAGGATGAACCGATGCATTACGGTGAAGTATTCAGTTTGTGGAGTTATGTGATGGCAGGCAATAAAATGGTCGGCAATTACCAGATGTTATTGCATCATGTCGGTGATGACGACCTGAAGAAGCTGCTTCGTGAGTCCATTGAGAAGTGCCAAGATGAAATGAAACAAGTCAGTACGATCCTGAAAGAAAACGGAGTGGCGCTTCCGCCGGCTTCTCCTGAGCCGCCGGCTGCAGATCTGAACGATATTCCGCCAGGGGCACGGTTCCTCGATCCGGATGTGGCGGCTTCTGCTGCAGCACAAAACGCTGCAGGCCTTGTGACATGCAGCAAAATTATGGGACAGTCCATTCGTGAGGATATTGCCATGATGTTTGGGCAATTCCATGTATCTAAAGCGGCAACCGGCGCAAAATACTTAAGGCTGTTAAAAAACAAAGGCTGGCTCATCCCGCCGCCGCTCCATCTTCACAACCATCAAGACGATTAATGAAAAAAGGGCATATACAGCTGTATATGCCCTTTTTTGCTATTAAGACGTCAGACGCAGGCCGATGACTCCGGCAAGGATCAGGAAAAGAGAAATCAGCTGTGGCAGCTGAAACCGTTCCTTAAACCAGATAAAACCAACCGCCGAAACGCCAATACTGCCAATGCCGGTCCAGACGGCATAAGCAACTCCGGCAGGCAGGGCCATCATCGCTTGCGACAGGCAGAAAAAGGATAAGCCAAATCCAACAGTCATCACAATGATCGGCCATTTTTTTCTAGTGCCGTCAATATATTTCATGGCAACAGCAGCTATAATTTCTTCTATGCCGGCAATCACTAATAAAAACCATGCCATTATTTTTCACCTCCGGGCTGTGTTTTGCTTTCTTTCGTAAATAGCTTCATTCCTAAAATACCGGCCAGCAATAGAGCTAAAAAGAACATTTGCGCTGCTGAGAAGGATTCGCCCAACACAATTCCGGTGATATATGTTCCAACGGTTCCGATTCCGACAAATACAGTATATGCCGCGGCCATCGGAATTTTTTGATAAGAGCGGATCAACAGGATAAAGCTGATTGCGATCAAGATAAATATGATGACCCAATCCAAAAGCGAATCGGCATGTTTAAGGGAAGATGCCCAAACCACTTCTAAAAGACCTGCAATAAAAACAAGCACCCAGTTCATATGAAACACCTCTTTATATTATGAATGAACGTCAGTCATTTTTAAGGCATTAAAAAATGAGCGGTGTTACCCAGTCATTTTTTAAGCTGTACCTAAGCTTCGTTTTAAGAAAGTAAAGATTTCTTTTTTAAACACTTCAATATTTTCATCCTGTTCAAACCCGATATAGAATCGTTCAGCTGTGTTCTCTACCAAGTTGATAATCGTTCTGGCTGTCCATTTTGCATTGATTCCTTCAGTCACCTCGTGGTTATTAATGGCCTTATGGATGATTTTTTCGAGCCAGGAATAATAAGGCTGATAGATCGTCTCCCATTTTTCCATGGAATGGTCGATCGCAAGCCCGGAGTAACAAAGAACGATAATATCCTTATGGCGTTCTGTAATGAGAAATGTTTCCTCAATTAATATATCTAAAACGGTCCAAAAATCTTCGTCTCCATGCAGTCTTCCTTTGATTTGATCCAGTGTATGGGTGAGAAGATTTTCTGCGATTGCCGGGATCAGAGCATTTTTAGATGAGAAATACAAATAGAACGTTCCTTGTGCAGTGCCGGCCTTTTTGACAATATCAGAAATAGAGGCCTTGTCGAGGCCTTTTTCAGAAATGACTTCAATGGCAGCCTGCAGAATTTTTTCATATTTGCCTGATGTTTGTTTTGGCATAAGGAACCCTCCTGTAATGACTGACTATCATTCACTTTAACGCGGGTATGTTTATTTGTAAAGCAGAAAGAAGCAAGAAAAACTCTTGCTTCTTTATTTATCATAATCAATGGCGGCTTTCGGGAGTCCGGTATACTTTGCCCAGTAGTAAATCGCAAGTGAGCCGATGGCGACTAAAATGAGGTCGACGGGATTGCTGATGATGCCTAAACCGTGTCCGAAAGAACCGATGTAGGAAAAGATCAGCATCATGATATAAAACCCGACAAGCCACCACGCTGATTTCAGCTGCTGGGCAAGGCTGACATCCTCTTGAGGCGCATATTTTCTGAAACAGAGATAGATCAAAAACATCACGAGCTGTGAACCGAGCAGCCAGGAAACGGTTGTCCATCCTGACCAATACACGATGAACGCCGTGAAAATAAAGGAAAGCGGCCCGATGATGCTCATTCCTTTTAAATAAAACGGCCTGTTTAAGTCCTTCGCATTGACCCTCAGCGCTGCTGAACAAATTGGTGCAATTGCATAAGAAAGGATGAGCGCGACAGAACAGACATTGACAAGCGCGTTCCACGAAGGGAAGGGGAGCGTCCAGAAAATCGACATGGCAAACGAAAGCCAGAGTGAAGCTCGGGGTGTTCCCGTTTCTTTATTCACCTTTGAAAATATGCTGAATAGTGTGCCGTTACGCGCCCAGGCGTAAACGAGACGAGACGTCGTATTCATGAAAATATTCCCGTTTCCTCCGGGAGACAGAATGGCGTCTAAAATGACAAGCGTTGCAAGCCAGCCTAAACCGAGCATGACCGCAATATCTTTAAACGGCAATGAGAACTCCCGCCCGATTGCCGGCCAGCCATTTTTCAGCGTTTCTGTCGGGATGGCGCCAATAAAGGTGACCTGCAAAACAGTGTAAATAATGGTTGAAACGATAATGCAAATGATTAAAGCGATTGGGATGTTGCGTTTTGGATTTTGCACTTCACCTGCCACAGACACAATCGGGTGCAGGCCAAGATACGCAAACATCACGCCGCCAGTCGAAATGGCTGCTTGAATACCTGTGAAACCAAACGGCGCAAAGCCTTCGACCGATAAATTCTCCGGCTGAAAATGAAAGATCAGCACGATAATGATGGTAATCGGTACAATATATTTAAAAATCGATATGATGAAATTCGCCTTAGCGAAGGTTTTGACGCTCCAATAATTCAGCAAGAAAAACAAGCATAGCAAGGCGAATTGCAGGATCCAGCCAGCGATGGTCGGCGAATCAGATCCTTTTATGGTCAGGCCTGGAAACCAATAGGCCACGTATTGCCGGACGGCCGTGACTTCAATTGAAATCAGGCTTGTGTAAGCGACAATTGTGACAAATGAAATGAGATAGCCAACAAGATGGCCATGTGAATAAACGGGGTATCGAATGATGCCGCCGGTACGGGGCAGAGCGGCTCCGAGCTCCGCGTATACCAGCCCGATTAACAGAATAATGGCTCCGCCGATGATCCAGGAAAAAGCGCCGGAGGGTCCTGCTTTTGAAGCGACATTACTGACAGCAAACAGCCATGCTGATCCAAAGATGGCTCCCATCCCAATCAAAATCAGATCAAACAGTGACATTGATTTTTGAAAATTTCCTTGTTTAGACATCCGCTTCCTCCTTAAAAACCAGCCTTATATTCCTTACAATGCCCAATATGTAACAGAGAATACCGCTCTAATAAAAAAACAGGTGCAGCCCGCCTGCACCTGTTTTTTATTGATGGATTGCATCAAAATGCTTCACCGTTATATTTTTGAATGAGGCTGTACCTCCATCAGAATAAAGGGTAATGCCCTTATCTTCAGGTTTTGGGAACACTTCATTTGATAAAACGGTTTTCCCGTCGCCGACAAATACTTCTATTGTTGTTTTATCCACGAGAATTTTCAAATGCACCTTCCGTTTGCTTACATCGTAAGGAGCTTTGCTTTCGACATAGGTATTGCTTTTGTCAGGCTGATTTGTGGCCGCCCTGTTGACATACGCATAGTCGCCTTCAGCGAAAATGCCGACATCAATATGGCGTTTTTGGTCTTCTGACTCTCTGAGTCTGACGCCTGCATTTTTTAGCTCTGACCAAGAAAGATCGATATCAAGCTGATACGCATCACCTGTCACCGACAGTGTTTTTGATCCGCTCACTTCCTGATCCTCTATGCCGTCAGTTGAAACCGTCAGCTGCTCCAAAGCGTCAATCGGCTGTGAGACAAGGCTGTATGCTCCGTCCTCTTCCTGCAGCCGGAGTTCGCGTATGACAGAATCTGTGCCATTAAAGCCGTTCTTCATTGTCGGTGTGTTGTTGGCATAATCCCAATTGTTCATCCAGGCAAGCGCATAACGCTTTTCTAATGGATCTGTGCTTTTGCTGTCTTCGAACGTCACACCGCCATACCAATCAAAGCCGTAGTCAAGCCATTGGGCTTCGGTCCGATCCGCTGTAAATTCTTTTCCGTCGAAGCTTCCGGTCCAGTAGGCATACGTATTTGGTTTGCCCCATGGTTTGCCGTTCGCGCTGGCGCCGAGAACCCACTTTTCAGCACCGTCGCTTGCCCGCATCATGTAGAGGTCAGGACATTCCACTATTCCCGCCTGCTCTGGGAAGAATCCGCTTGTGTAATGCCAGTCCTTCAGGTTATCGGATTCATAAAAGCCGATTTTTGATCCTTCTGCCATAACCATGACCCATTTGTTATCCTGGTCATCCCAGATGACTTTCGGATCTCTGAAATCGTCTGTGCCCGGATTAGGCATAACGGGATTTCCACTGTAGAATTTGAATGATTTACCTTTGTCTGTGCTGTACCACAAATATTGCTCTTGTTTTTTGTCTTTGGCTGAAGGCTGTGTCACAATCGCGACAAGCGCATTTTTCCCGAACCCGGCTGTGTTCTCTTTATCCACCACGACGGAACCGGTCCAAATGTCACCGTCCGGGTTTGTATATTTTGGAATCGCCACGCCTTCATCTGTCCAGTGCACCAAATCTTCTGATACGGCATGGCGCCATTCTGTGCCGTTGCCTTTTGGATAATCCTTGTTATACAGATAGAAATAATGATATTTGCCATCAAAATAGATCGGTTTTTGGGGATCATTTTTCCATTTGTCGGGTGTCGTAAAATGATATGCAGCCCGGTAGTCAGGCTTATGTGTCGATTTTGATTTTTTGACAGGTTCTTCTTTTGGCAATAAATCGATAAACAGCAGTATTCCTGCAAAGGTGAGGAATACGGTTAGCCATTTGCCTGCTTTTTTATAGTTCATAGGGGATTCACCTTTATGATGTTAATTAGAAATAAAAGAAAATGCCAATAGGATATCGGCATTTTCTTTTGCGTTTTTAATTGTTAACTGTTAATTGTCCTTGTTCAAGGATACTGTCTTTGACAACAGATGTTTTCTTGCCTTTGATGTTCAACAGGAAGCTTGGCGCAAACGTTGATTGTTTGTCTGCGTAGAAACCTCTGTTTGTCATGTAGCTTGTAATCACGACATTGTTTCCTTTTGCTTGAGGCACAGCGAAGTGTGAGTAAGTAAAGGTTACGTCGTTAGGGTCAAGATCCATTTTTAACACAAGGCCAGTTTTGTTCAGCGGCTTGTATGGGCCAGTTAATGAATTAGAAACATAACCAAGCATGTAAATATCGTTAGGCGTGATGCCGTCGATCGTCATTTTTGATCCGCGGGAGTCAGTGAACAGATACCATTTGCCATTCATTTTAAAGACGTTCGCGCGTTCGATTTCATCTGTGACTGTGTTGGATGCAATCAGCGGTTTCATCACTTTTTTCAGTGTGTAATCATCGTTTAGCTCAATGATGCCGAGTGCGCCGTTTGCTAATTCAGCCGTGCGTTTTTTATCGCTTTGCAGAAGTTTTTGGCTTTCTTGACGGAAGAATGACGTGCTTTTGCCATAGTATGCTTTGTTAAATAAAGATTCTTCGCCTTGGTAGCCGTCTTCAGTTCCAGTGTTTGCTTCGAATACTAAGTATTTGTGGCCTTTATCTTCTACGTAGTGAGGATCTCTCAGCGTATGGTTATCGCCTGAGCTGTAGTTGCCTTCATCGATAAACTGCTGTACATTTTGATACGTTTTGCCGTCGCCGTCAAAGATTGATTTATAATCTTCGACACCGTTGATGTTCAAAGAGCTGTCTGATGCTGATACGTTAACCTGTGCAGTTGTCAGTGTTTGTTTGCCGTAATGTTTACCGGAGAAATCAGTGTAGAATAAACGGATTTTTCCGTCAGATGTAAATGTTGCTGAACCTGACCATTCTTGCGTTTGGTCTTTTAGGATAGAATCATTTGCATCGAATTTGTCGCTGTCCTTAAAGACGCGGCCAGCGTTTTTCCAGCTGTCAATAGACGTTTCGCCGACTTTTTGATAGAACATGTAAATGGATGTGTCATCCGCATTTTTAGGGTCTCCGGCTAATGCAAAGACGATGTGGTAGCCGTGATAGTTTGCAACTGTGCCGTCAGCGTTTTGCAATGGCCAGCTGTCCCAAACATCCAGGCCTTTTGCAGAAGAGATATTTTTAATTGTGGATGGATCGAATTCGGGCACCTGATATTTTTCATTTTTTTGCTGTTCAGGGATTTGCAGCATATCATGGCGTGTAATATGGGTAATGCCGTATGTTTCTTTATACGGTTTTTGGTTCGTTTCTTTCGCAAATGCTTGAGTTGCGCCTCCTGCCAGCAGTGCAGTAGTAAAGGTTAATACTGTTGCTTGTTTAGCAAACTTTTTGATGTTCATCGTTCATGTCTCCTTTTTTATGTACTGTGTTAGCGGTCTGCTTCTTCCAGCCCTCCTGTTTGAGATGGCAAGTCAGTTACACACAATAAAAAAGACCTAAAATATGTAAGGGGCGACGCCAAAGTATACACTTTGCCCTTTACACATTTTAGGTCTTGCCTGCTTTATCAGTAACAAACCTGCGTGATTTACTTTTCGACATCATTCTATTAGACTCTCGTTTGGATTGCAACTGGTCTATTTTCCTCTTTTGTTTGATAGAAAATCATAAATGAATTTAAAAGTTACAGGTCTAAAGAACTAACGAAGATTCCTATTTCTTTTTATGATCTGCATTCTTAATAACGTCTGATGAATGGGCATAAAGTTACCTTTTGAAGATGATTCAGAAAATGGTCATCCTTGGGGAAGCAAGCCTTGAAATAGCCTTGGATCAAATGCGTTTATCCGTTTTTTTGGAACTTGATGCTGTCATTTCTATGTTTGAGCACTGTGGGGCAGATACCGTTTCAATGCTCGTAACGAACAATATAATAATGTATTGCTAGCTAACAATTGATAGAAGCGTAAGATTGATAAGGAGGAAAATGCCATGCCGCCACGGCCAACTAAATGGATTAAGAGGAACGATCGACCGGAACCTCTTTTATCACCAAGTGTCACAAATGGAAATACCCCATCAGCTCAACAAAACCAGTCCTTCGCACCAATGACGAACCAGCCTATTTCTGCTTTCAGAGCCACCAGCAATATGAATCTGTCAGTTGCTGCAAATGCAGCCAGCGGAGTTCTTTTTCAAAATGTCCAATTTGATTTGGCGAATGAATATAACCCCGGCACATCTACATTTTCACCGAGAACAGCAGGCGTGTATTCTCTTAATGCATCAGTTGAATTTCAAGCGAATGCGAATGTTGGCTTCAACTTAGAAGTCGTATTTCTCGTGAATCAAGATGTGGTAGGCGGCGGAAATAACCAATTTCAAGCAGGGAATCTCCCCGCTGTCGTAGCCATTACCGAAATTCTTCAGTTAAACGCCGGAGATACGGTGACAGTTGCAATGAGAAGTACTGCGGCCGGAGTCATTCAAGCGACTGCGAGAACCCATTTTGCTGCCGCTAGAGTTCCTTCTCCGACTTCGTAAAAAGGGGATCTTTTGAATCGTGCAGATCTAATAGCGATCTATATTAAAGTTGATTTTTCCTGTTTGAGGAATCATCAGCTTTTTCTATTTTCAAAATATTTGAAACATTACTAGCTGAGTAACGTACAGAGATATAGGAGGTGGAGGAATGAAGCAGAATAAAAGGAAGCATTTCAAGAATTTATTTGAGACATTAGGCGAAAAACATCAGTTCAACGGGACGGTTCTGGCTGCGGAGGATGGCGATATCATCTATCACCACTCTTTCGGTTATGCAGAACTGAAGGAAAAACGCCCCTTGCAAACAAACTCTTTGTTTGAGTTAGCATCTCTGTCAAAGCCTTTTACAGCTTTGGGAATCATATTGCTGGAGGAGCAGGGGACTCTTGGATACGAAGATAAAGTGGAGCGCTGGCTGCCCGGTTTTCCGTATCGGGGCGTAACGATTCGGCATTTATTGAACCATACGTCAGGGCTTCCTGATTATATGGAATGGTTTTTTACCAATTGGGATCCACATAAGATCGCGGTGAATCAGGATATTGTGGATATGCTGATGAATGAGGGGCTGCCTGGTTATTTTGAGCCGAATGAAGGCTGGCTGTACAGCAATACGGGGTATGTGCTGCTGGCGGTTATCATTGAAAAAGCATCTGGCATGAACTATGCAGACTTTATGAAAACATATATTTTTTCACCGGCCGGCATGAATGAAACGAGAGTGTATAATCGGAGACTTCGGCCTGAACGGATGGATGATTATGCATATGGATATGTGTATGATGTACATTCCGAAACACACGTCCTCCCTGACGATCTTGAGGAAACGAACTACGTTGTGTACCTTGATGGGATACAGGGAGACGGTACAGTTAACTCTGTCACAAGCGATTTGTTTCAATTTGATCAGGCGTTATATCAGGATGAATTGATCAGCAATGCTTCGAAGGAAGCCGCATTTTCACCTGTACGCCTTAACAATGGGGAAATGTTTGATTACGGCTTTGGCTGGGTGCTTCAAAACAGTCCTGAAAAAGGGCGGGTTGTCAGCCACACCGGAGGATGGCCCGGCTATTCAACGACGATGATCCGATATATCGATCATCGTAAAACGCTGATCTATTTGAGCAATAAGGAAGAGGATGCTGAATATGAACAAGCAATTCTGAAGGCGGCGGAACATATTCTATTTGGACAGCCATATGAGATTCCGGAACTCCCCGCTGACAAAAAGAAAAAAGCAATTGATACAGCGATATACAGCCGCTATGTTGGCAGCTATTCGTTTCAAGATGGGACGGCTGCACGGGTGACAGCCGAGAATGAACGGCTTTATTTGGAGATCACCGGGCAGCTGAGACTGGAATTATTCCCTTCCTCGGAAACCCGTTTCTTTCTGCGATCATTGTCTGTTGAAGTCGAATTTATGTTAGGTGAGGATGCTGCGAAAAGCTTTATCCTCTATGAGGATGGCTCAGAAGAAGAAGCGGTCCGCACGAATTAGAAAGGAATGAGCGCGATGATCGGAATATTAGCCGGTATGGGGCCAAAATCGACCTCACCGTTTATCGATAAGGTGATTGACTACTGTCAGAAGCTGTATGGGGCTTCAAACGATATCGACTATCCGCACATGATGATTTATTCATGTCCGACACCCTTCTATGCAGATCGTCCGATTGACCATGCTGAGATGAAAAAAGCGATTATTGGCGGGGCGGTAAAGCTCGAGAAAACAGGCGTTGATTTCATTGCTCTGCCTTGTAATACGGCACATGTCTACTATGAAGAGATTCAGCAGGCATTGTCGGTTCCTTTGTTGCATATCATTGAGGAAACGATAAAAGAGATTCCGCATTATGCAAAAAAAGCGGCGGTTTTAGGAACAGATTCAACCATCCAATCTGCCATCTATCAAAAAGGGCTGAAGGCAAACGGACAAGAAATTGTTCACAAAGATCATTGGCAGCAGGCTGTGAATCAGCTAATCGCCGCAATTAAACAGCCGAATCAAATGCAGCATACACAAGCATTGTGGCAGAAGCTATATGAAGAAATCAGTCAGCAAGCAGACATCATTATTTCAGCCTGTACGGATTTAAATGCGGTGTTAGATCATATCCAAAGTGAGATTCCGATTATTGATTCCTCTGACTGTCTGGCAAAAAGCACTGTCAGCACATATCTTGCCTATCAAAGCTAACAAGGACTGTCTTCAAACAGTCCTTGTTTTTTTATGTCCTATTGTTTGACAGTTACACTCAATGGTGTTAAAGTAAACATGTAAATAGTTACATGATTTTTTCGAAGGTGAGGTGGTGCTTATGAAGAAGCCGGTTTTAAAACCATTCGCCTCTTTAGAAATCAAGGTTGATCCGCCTATTGCCATTGGTGAGACAGGCCTGGGACTGAGACGACTCATTCCGATTCGTTCGGGAACAATAACCGGAGAAGTAAAGGGACGTATTTTGCCGGGCGGTGCCGATTCACAAATCATTCGCGCTGACGGCAGAACAGATTTATCTGCCAGGTATGTGATTGAAACAGCAGATCATGAAGTCATTTACATCGAAAACAATGGAATACGGCAAGTCAGCGAGCCGTTTCGAAAACAAGCCGCGGCCGGGGAAATCATTGATCCGGAGCATGTTTATTTCCGTACGGTGCCGAGATTTGAAACAGGCAGTGAAGCCTATCGATGGCTGCATGACCGTTTGTTTATCGGTTCCGCAGAAAGAAGCCCTGATTACGTTCGACTAGACATTTATGAAGTACAGTAAAGACTAAGGAGAGTGTAAAAGATGGAAAACTTTATCGGAAGCCACATGATTTATACTTATGAAAATGGTTGGGAATACGAAATCTATATTAAAAACGACCATACAATTGATTATAGAATTCATAGCGGAATGGTTGCCGGACGCTGGGTGCGGGATCAGGAAGTTAATATTGTCAAACTGACAGAAGGCGTATATAAGGTGTCTTGGACAGAGCCGACAGGCACAGATGTTTCTTTAAACTTCATGCCGAATGAAAAACGCATGCACGGCATTATTTTCTTCCCGAAATGGGTGCATGAGCATCCTGAAATTACGGTCTGCTACCAAAATGACCACATTGATCTGATGAAAGAATCCCGTGAAAAATATGAAACGTATCCTAAATACGTTGTACCTGAATTTGCCGAAATTACATTCCTGAAAAATGAGGGAATTGACAATGAAGAAGTGATTTCAAAAGCTCCTTATGAAGGAATGACAGACGATATCCGCGCGGGAAAATTGTAAGAAACGAAAAACCCGGAAAAGAGAGTTACTCCTCTTTCCCGGGTTTTTTGCTGAGTAGGCGGGAACCATCACAATTCCTGCGAAAAACAATATGATGCCAGTCCAGCGCATAGGCTGGTTATAGGCTGTGTCCCGTAAACATATTACAGTTGATAAAATGATGATACAGGCTGCCACAACGATGACAGCGCCTGTATCCTGTTTTCCCCATGTTTATACTCCTTTTGAAGGGAATAGTTTTTGCCTTTTTTCAGATTCAGGATCGTTTTCGATCGAAATCTTTGAATCTAAAATCAGCGTCTCTCTTGTATCTTCTTGATATGCCGGCCATGTAACATTTTCGGTGCTTGGGTTTCCTGTTTTGGCGAACGAGTTCCACGCCGATTGTATTTTAAGAGAAAGCTGTTTCACCTCATCGGTAACCTCCGCTTTTGCCATCCGCTCTAGCGCGTCCAGATTTCCGAAAACAAAAGGAAGCTCTAATGCGTGAAACGCCTTATTGTACGGCGGCTGATCCGGGTGCCAGTCAAACCGGTACATCCAGACAGGCGCATAATGGGACTGGGCAGAGGCGCAGGCAACAGCCGGGCGCCAAAATAACAAATCCGTCATCATATGAATTTGACTTTCCAGAGAACGCGGATACAGATCGGCGGCTTTCTCGGCCAGCGGCTGCCCTAATAAATACTCGAGCGCGGAATCAAACGTTTCCTGAGAATGAACCTCTGAGTCCGGTGTGAAAAATAAATATCCTTCATCGCGGTTTGTTCCGATTAACAGCGGAATGCCGGCAGCAGCCCCTTCTGCGATCGCTTTTTCTGGTTCAGCAGGCAGCGTTTTCGGATCAAGGGCGGGCTGGAAGAACAGCTGAAAAATATTTTCATTTTCTGCTTTCCGAAGCTGATCCGCCGCTTTAAGCAAATCTTCTGCAGATACAGTATGCAATCTGTCCAGCTGGCTCTCGTTAATCCCAAGTATCTGTAAAAAGGTAGCCGCAGTGCTCGCCGCTTTTTCTTTCGTCATCGTTCGGGAAGCGCCGCTTTCCATGATCGCTTTCTGGAACAGGCCTTTTGCCGCAGGCATAGCAAGCAGCGCGGCAATGCTCATGCCGCCTGCTGATTCTCCAAATACCGTTACGTTATCCGGATCACCGCCAAACGCTGAGATATTGTCTCGGACCCATTTCAGCGCTGCGGCTTGATCAAGCAGTCCGAGGTTATCGGAATACGCTTCATCAAATGAAGACAAATGTAAAAATCCAAACGGACCCAGCCGGTAGTTCAGTGTAACAACAATGACTTCTCCTTGTACTGCAAGTCTTGACCCATCATATAATGGCTCACTGCCTGCACCGAGATAAAAAGCGCCGCCGTGAATCCACACCATAACAGGAAGGTGTTGACTTGAAGTGTCGGGCGCGAATACATTGAGATACAGGCAATCCTCGGACTGGCGGGGCAGCTCAGCGTATGAAAGTGACAGCAAATCAGACGGCTGCGGGCAAATCGGGCCGTACGCTGTTGCGTCCAGTTCGTTCTCCCACGCTTTCGGAGCTTCCGGTGCTTTAAAACGCAATTGCCCAACAGGCGGCTTGGCATAGGGGATGCCTTTCCATATATGTACGCCATTTTCTGTTGTGCCTTTCACTCTGCCGTATTGAGTCGTTACTGTTTTATGAGACATTGCTTCCTCTCCCTTTTTCCCCCATTATAAACAGATTTCTCCTGAGAATGCGAACGTCAGCCCTTAGTCGACATTATCTTCCCATCGTTTTGAAAAATGATTTGACCTCCTGGACGGTCAGGCCGATTTCTCTTGCTTCTGCCATCAGCGCTTTCCATTCTTCTATATTGGACTCCGTCAGTTTTCGGTTGCGGTAGGAAGCGGTTTCGGGCCGTTCTTTCTTTAATCTGTTCGTAAAAGTGAACAGCTCTTCCTTTTCCATTCCGGCTTGAACAGCTTGCACAAGATGGACGCGCCATTCGTCCTCACCGCCGCTGATTTTTTCATACATCATCGTTTCAGCGTCGAATAATTCTGTTAATTCAACATCCAGTGTGGCAGAAACTTTTTTTAAAAATTGAACGGACGGATTCGTATGAACGCCTCTTTCAATCTTGCTTAAATAGGATTTAGATACACCTGACTCGACAGCCAGCTGATTTATAGAATAACCTTTTCTTTTACGGTACAAACGGATAGTTCTCCCAATCATAATATGAAATTCTCCTCTATTCCTGTCGTTATTTCGTTCATTATAAGGAATTTTTCGTTCTTTATAAAATTTAAAATAATAAGGGAAGTGCAGTAAATTAGAGGAAAATCATGATTTTGTTCTCTAAAGAGAACTTATTGGCTTATTTTGCAATTTTTAAATAATAACATTTTCTTTTATAATCCAATCATTAACAGAAAGGGGCGCGGGAAGCCAGCCGCGGGAAGGCTGAAGGCTATGAATACATGAATGAGAATATGAGTTTTAAAGAATTATATGCGATTGTCAAACACAGATTCGTGCTGATTCTGCTCATCACAATCGGCGTCACCCTTATTACGGGTTTTGTGCAATATAAGGTCATTTCACCGACCTACCAGGCGTCGACACAGGTGCTGGTTCATGAATCAGACGGTGAAGAAAACTCGAATCTCAGTGACATCCAGCGAAATCTTCAGTACAGCAGCACGTTCCAATCGATAATGAAAAGCACTGCCTTGATGGAAGAGGTCAAGGCGGAATTGCATCTTTCTGAATCGGCTTCCTCTCTGAAAGGAAAAGTGATGACCAGCAGTGAGAATGAATCAGAAATTATTAATGTTGCCGTCCAGGATCACGATCCGGCGAGAGCGGCTGAGATTGCGAACACGTTAGTGAACAAGTTTGAAAAAGAAGTAGATGAAAGAATGAATGTACAAGGCGTACATATCTTATCAGAGGCGAAGGCTTCTGAAAGTCAAATGATCAAGCCTGCCAGGCTGCGAAATATGGTCATGGCTTTTGGCGCAGCTGTCATGGGCGGCATTACACTGGCATTTTTTCTGCATTTTCTCGATGATACGTGCAAAAGCGCACGTCAGCTCAGCGAGAGAACCGGATTGCCATGCTTAGGCTCCGTTCCTGATGTCCAAAAAGGGCGGAATCGCGGGATAAAACATTTCGGGGAGTGAAGCGAGTGATCTTTAGAAAAAAGAAAGCAAGGCGAGGTTTGGCTCAAATATCCGTTTTACACAATAAATCAATTGTTGCGGAACAATACCGCACCATTCGGACAAACATTGAGTTTTCATCCGTCCAGACCAACTTGCGGTCTATCCTCGTTACCTCCTCTGTGCCTGGTGAAGGTAAATCGTTCAGTGCAGCGAATCTTGCGGCTGTATTTGCACAGCAGCAGGAAAAGAAAGTGCTGCTGGTGGATGCCGATTTAAGAAAACCGACCATCAACCAGACGTTTCAGGTTGAGAATGTAACCGGGCTGACAAATGTACTGGTCGGTAATGCTTCACTCAGTGAGACGGTGCAAAAGACGCCGATCGACAACTTATATGTGCTGACAAGCGGGCCGACCCCGCCGAATCCGGCTGAACTCTTGTCTTCAAAAGCTATGGGAGATTTAATCTCTGACATCTATGAACAATTCAGCCTCGTCATCTTTGACTCCCCTCCGCTTTTGTCTGTTGCAGATGCCCAGATTTTAGCCAATCAGACAGACGGCAGCGTGCTCGTCGTTTTAAGCGGAAAAACGAAAACCGATACCGTCTTGAAAGCGAAGGACGCACTGGAGCAATCCAATGCAAAGCTGTTAGGCGCTCTTTTAAACAAAAAGAAAATGAAAAAATCGGAACACTATTCCTACTAAATAGATTATAAGGTGATGTCTCCTGACCTGTATCAATGGAGGCACTCGGCTCTGCTGTGGGCAGCTGATATTGCTGCCTTAGATGCTGGTCGTCGCTGGCGGGGCGTGAGGACGGGTTAAATGCCCACTTATCTGATATATACATAGGATGTGTTGTCGGTTTAGCTGCTGCCGATTTTTTTAGACGAAAACCGCCGCAGCTAAACCGATAAAAGAATTAGGGGGGAAAAGGTTGAGTTACCGGAGAAGATTGTCAATGATTATTGCGCTGGATACGTACCTCGTTTTAAATTCAGTTATTGCAGGATATCAATTTTTAAAAGATTCCTATCAATTTTATGACTCCGGAGCATTATTGCTTACCGCTGTCAGCTTGCTCCTCAGCTATCATGTATGTGCTTTCCTGTTCCGTCAGTATAAACAGGTGTGGACATACACCGGACTCGGAGAGCTGATCGTCTTGCTTAAGGGCATTACGCTTTCGGCCGCTGTGACCGGCGTGATTCAGTATGCGGTGTATCATACGATGTTCTTCCGTCTGTTAACCGCGTGCTGGGTGCTTCAGTTTTTGTCTATTGGAGGAACCCGTGTTTTATCAAGAGTGTTAAAAGAAAGCATCAGAAAAAAACGCAGCGCCTCGTCCCGCGCGCTGATTATCGGGGCGGGATCAGGAGGAACTCTGATGGTCAGGCAGCTGCTGTCGAAAGATGATCCTGACATCATACCTGTCGCTTTTATTGATGACGACCAAACGAAGCATAAATTAGAAATTATGGGACTGCCCGTTATTGGCGGAAAAGAAAGTATCATGCCTGCGGTGCAAAAGCTCAAAATTAACTATATTATTATTGCCATTCCTTCGCTCCGCACCCATGAGCTTCAGGTGTTATATAAAGAATGTGTGCGAACAGGGGTAAACATCAAAATTATGCCTCATTTTGATGAAATGCTGCTCGGCACACGAACTGCCGGGCAAATCAGAGATGTAAAAGCTGAGGATTTGCTCGGCAGAAAGCCGGTCACCCTCGACACAAGCGAAATTTCAAACCGCATCAAAGGAAAAACAGTTCTCGTTACGGGAGCGGGCGGATCAATCGGTTCGGAAATCTGCCGGCAGATCAGCATGTTCCGGCCTAAGGAAATCATTCTTCTCGGCCATGGAGAAAACAGCATTCATTCGATTTATACAGAATTAAATGGAAGGTTCGGCAAACAGATTGTGTTCCATACGGAAATTGCGGATGTGCAGGACCGCGATAAAATGTTTACCTTAATGAAAAAGTACGAGCCGCACGTGGTCTACCATGCAGCTGCCCATAAGCATGTGCCTTTAATGGAACACAATCCTGAAGAGGCTGTCAAAAACAACATTATCGGGACAAAAAATGTCGCGGAAGCAGCCGATATGGCAGGGACAGAAACGTTCGTGCTGATTTCATCGGATAAAGCAGTAAACCCGGCCAATGTGATGGGGGCAACAAAACGATTCGCCGAGATGATTATTATGAATCTCGGAAAATTCAGCAGCACCAAATTTGTGGCTGTCCGCTTCGGCAATGTGCTCGGGAGCCGCGGCAGCGTCATTCCGATTTTCAAAAAACAGATTGAAAAAGGCGGCCCAGTGACGGTCACACATCCGGCGATGACCCGCTATTTCATGACAATTCCCGAGGCCTCAAGGCTTGTCATTCAGGCGGGGGCACTGGCAAAAGGACGTCAGATTTTTGTGCTCGATATGGGAGAACCCGTAAAAATTGTGGATCTTGCCAAAAACCTCATTCATTTGTCCGGCTACACGACTGAGCAGATCCCAATCGAATTCACAGGCATTCGTCCCGGTGAAAAAATGTATGAGGAATTGCTGAACAAAAATGAAGTACACGCTGAACAAATCTTTCCGAAAATTCATATCGGCAAAGCGGTGGACGGCGATTGGCCGGTGCTGATGCGCTTTATCGAGGATTTTCATGACCTGCCGGAAGCTGACCTGAGAGAGAGGCTGTTTGCGGCCATCAATACATCAGACAAAATGACGGCTGCCAGTGTTCATTAGGGGGAGTGAAGATGACGAAAAAAATCTTGTTTTGCGCGACCGTTGATTATCATTTTAAGGCCTTTCACCTCCCTTACTTTCAATGGTTTAAACGAATGGGCTGGGAGGTTCATGTCGCCGCGAGCGGACAAACCAAGCTGCCGTATGTGGATGAGAAAATTTCCATTCCGATTCGCAGATCGCCCTTTCATCCTCAGAATCTGGCCGTTTACAGACAGCTGAAGGACGTGATCGACAACAACCAATATGACATTGTCCATTGCCATACGCCGGTCGGCGGCGTGCTTGCCAGACTAGCGGCGAGGCAAGCAAGGCGGCACGGAACAAAGGTGCTGTACACAGCGCACGGCTTTCACTTCTGCAGCGGAGCGCCGATAAAAAATTGGCTTCTTTACTATCCGGTTGAGAAATGGCTTTCGGCATATACTGACTGCCTGATTACGATTAATGAAGAGGATTACACACGGGCGAAAGGACTTCAAAGGCCGGGCGGAAAGACGCAGAAAATTCACGGCATCGGCGTCAATACCGAGCGGTTCCGGCCTGTCAGCCTGGAAGAACAGCAAAAACTCAGAAAAAAACATGGATTCCAGGAAGACGATTTTATATTGGTTTATCCGGCTGAGCTTAATTTGAACAAAAATCAGAAGCTGCTAATTGAAGCCGCTGCCTTGCTGAAAGATAAAATTCCGTCGCTCCGCCTTGTATTTGCTGGAGAAGGGGCGATGGAACAAACATATCGAACGCTGGCTGAAAAGCTTGGCGCTTCCGGCAATATCCGCTTTTACGGCTTTTGCCGCGACATTCACGAGCTGATTCAGCTTGCAGATGTATCTGTCGCCTCCAGCATCAGAGAGGGCCTCGGCATGAATGTGCTGGAGGGGATGGCGGCAGAAAAACCGGCAATTGCCACAGATAACCGCGGACACCGGGAAATCATCCGGGACGGAGAGAACGGTTTTCTGATCAAAATCGGTGACAGTGCTGCTTTTGCTGGCCGGATTGAAGAGCTTTATCATAAGCCGGAACTCTGCAAAAAGCTGGGCCAGGAAGGCCGAAAAACAGCCTTGCGTTTTTCCGAGGCGCGAACGGTAGAAGAAATGGCAGATATTTATTCCGCGTACATGGATATAAAGGAGAAAAGCGTATGAACTCAGGACCAAAAGTTTCTGTCATTATGGGCATTTATAATTGTGAACGCACTTTGGCAGAAAGCGTTGAATCCATTCTCAGCCAATCCTATAAAAACTGGGAGCTGATTATGTGTGATGATGCGTCAACTGACGGCACGCTCCGCATCGCGAAGCAGTATGCCGCTCATTACAGCGACCGCATCAAGCTGATTCAAAACAAAACAAATAAGCGGCTGGCTGCTTCATTAAATCATTGTCTTTCGCACGCAACAGGCCAGTATATCGCCCGCCAGGACGGAGACGACCTCTCGTACCCGCGCCGTCTGGAAAAGCAGGTCGCGTTTTTAGAAAAGCATCGGCATTACCAGGTGGTGGGGACCGGCATGCTAGTATTTGATGAATGCGGCGTAAGAGGCACACGTATCCTGCCTTCTGTACCGGAGCCGGGCATCATGGCAAAGGGGACCCCGTTTTGCCACGGAACGATTATGATGAGAGCGAGTGCCTACCGCACGCTGAAAGGCTACCGTTCGGTGCGGCGGACGAGACGAATGGAGGATATTGATTTGTGGCTTCGCTTTTTTGAAGAGGGCTTCAGGGGCTATAATCTCCAGGAAGCCTTGTATAAAGTAAGGGAAGACAGCGATGCATTCAAACGGCGGTCATTTACGTATTCCATTGATAACGCCATCCTTGTCTATCAGGCATGCAGACGATTGAAGCTTCCTTTATCTGATTACATATATATCGCAAAACCGTTAATCCGCGCCTTTATGCCTGCAGCCGTAATGAATCGCTATCACAAAAAAAGAGTGATGAACCAAAAGGAAGGGCTTGTTAAGCATGAATAGCGGCCAAAAGCGTGTGCTCCATGTTCTCAGCGGCATGAACAGGGGCGGTGCGGAAACTATGGTGATGAATTTATATCGGAAAACGGACAGAAGCAAAGTGCAATTTGATTTTTTAACATATCGGAATGATCCGTGCGCTTATGATGAAGAAATTTTATCTTTAGGCGGGCGGCTTTTTTATGTTCCGAGCATTGGACAAAGCAATCCCCTTACATTTGTAAGGAATGTAAAAAACACGATAAAAGAAAACGGGCCGTTCAGTGCGGTTCATGCGCACACAGATTTCCAAACGGGCTTTATCGCCCTTGCAGCACGGCTTGCCGGAGTGCCGGTCAGGGTATGCCATTCCCACAATACGTCGTGGAAGACGGGCTTCAATTGGAAGGACCGCCTGCAGCTGATGGTGTTTAGACGGCTTATTTTGGCCAATGCGACAGCACTGTGTGCCTGCGGAGAGGATGCGGGCAGGTTTTTATTCGGACAGTCAAGCATGGAGCGGGAGCGTGTTCATCTTCTTCCAAACGGAATTGATCTTGATTTGTTCGCCCCAAATGGGCAGGCGGCTGTTAAAGAAAAAGCAACTCGCGGCATTGCAGGTGACCGTCTCATTATTGGACATGTGGCCCGGTTTCATGAAGTGAAAAACCACGCGTTTCTGCTGAAGCTTGCCGCGCATCTCAAAGAACGAGGGGTTCGCTTTCAGCTCGTTCTTGCAGGAGACGGACCGCTGCGCGAGAAAATGGAGGAGGAGGCGCGGCGGCAGAACCTGCTGCCAGACGTGCTCTTTTTGGGCATCGAAGAACACATTCATGAATTGATGCGTACATTTGATGTGTTTGTCATGCCGTCTCTGTATGAAGGCTTGCCGGTTGTGCTTGTGGAAGCGCAGGCATCAGGACTTCCATGCATCATATCAGATACCATTACAGAAAAAGTCGATGCCGGTCTCGGACTTGTGACGAGATTAAGTCTTTCCGAGCCGATTGGCATCTGGGCTGAAACCATTGCAAGAGCAGCCGCCGCAGGCCGGCCGAAGCGTGAGCTCATCAAAGAAACCCTCGCCGAACTTGGCTACGATGCACAGCAAAATGTTGGAGCGCTGCTGAATGTATATAACATCAGCTGCGGAAAAGGACAATAAACGATGATTGTGTATGCTGTCAATATGGGAATTGTATATATTTGGTCTTGGTTCGCCAAAATGTGCGGCGGACGTGACGATTCGCTCGCCACGGGGTATCGGCCGAATAAGCTTCTGATCTGGATTCCGCTCACGTCACTAGTGCTCGTGTCGGGTCTTCGCTACAAAGTCGGTACGGATTTTCAGACGTACACGCTGCTGTACGAATTGGCGGGCGATTACCAAAACGTATGGCAGATATTCGGTTTCGGTACTGCGAAAACGGCGACAGATCCGGGTTTTACCGCGCTGCTTTGGCTGATGAATTTCATCACGAAGGATCCGCAAATCATGTATATAACGGTTGCGGCTGTGACCTACAGCTTTATTATGAAGACACTCGCCGACTACGGAAGGCCGTTTGAGCTGAGTGTCTTTTTATTTTTGGGAACCTTTCATTATTACGCGTCTTTCAACGGCATCAGGCAATACATGGTGGCAGCCGTTTTGTTTTGGGCGATCCGCTATATCATCAGCGGGAACTGGAAACGATATTTTCTAATCGTGCTGATCAGCTCGCTCTTTCATTCCTCGGCGCTGATTATGATTCCCGTGTATTTTGTTGTCAGAAGAAAAGCCTGGTCACCGGCGATATTCGTCTTATCCGCTTTATTTCTCGGCATGACGTTTTTATACCAGAAATTTATTTCTGTGTTTGTCGTTGTGCTGGAAAACAGCTCGTACAGCCATTATGAAAAATGGCTCATGTCCAACACGAACGGAATGAATGTCATTAAAATCGCTGTCTTGATTCTGCCGCTGTTTCTCGCCTTTTGCTACAGAGCGCGTTTGCGGAAGCTGTGGCCGCAAATCGATATCGTCGTCAATTTGTGCCTGCTCGGATTTTTGTTTGGGCTTTTGGCCACTAAGGACGTGATCTTTGCCAGGTTCAACATTTATTTCGGCCTGTATCAAATGATTCTAGTCCCTTATTTCGTCAGGATATTTGATAAAAAATCGAATGCCCTGATCTATATCGCTATCATTGTTTGTTATTTTCTTTACAGTTATTTGCTTATGCCGGTTGATTCGTCCGTTCTGCCCTACAGAACGATTTTTTCCCGGTAATTTATGCAAGAGGAGCCGGTCATTATGGAAACACCTGCGGTTAGTCTGTTAGTCGCTGTTTATAACACGGAAACATATATCAAAACGTGTCTCGAGTCGCTGCGGAATCAGACGGTAGACAATATTGAAATCATCGTCGTCAATGACGGTTCAGCAGACGCCAGCCCGGATATTGCAGAGGAATACGCCAAAATCGATAACAGGTTCAAGGTGATTCATCAGGAGAACCAGGGTCTCGGCGCGGTTCGAAACAAGGGCATTGAGGCAGCCCGCGGCGAGTTTATTGCGTTTATAGATTCAGACGATTGGATCGAGCCTGATTATTGCGAGCAGATGCTTCAGGCGGCAGGCGATGAAACTGATCTTGTCATTTGCAATTACGCCGCGGAGTTTGAGGACACTGGGAAAACCATGGTCTCTGACATTGCGGAAACCTATCAAGGGCAGCCGAAGGAGCACTATATCAAGGCATTATTCGAAGGGAAGGTCAGAGGGTTTTCATGGAACAAACTGTACAGAAGAAGCATGGTTGAAGCACATCGGCTGTCGTTTCCGCTCCGAGGAGAGCTGGAGCATGTCGAGGATCAGTTTTTCAGCTTCCGGGCTCATTTTTTCGCCCGCTCGGTATCCTATGTAAAAGCGCCGCTCTATCATTACCGAATTCACCTTTCCTCCATCGTGCAGCGCTATCAGAAAAAACTGTTTGAATCAGGACTTGCGTTATATGAAGCTAACGCGACGTTTTTACAGGAGAACAACAAACTGAAGGAGTATCAGAAAGAGCTTGATACCTTTATCGTGCTTCACAGCAGCATCTGTATGCTGAATGAATGGAAAACAAGCGGCAGCCGCCGGCTGTTTGAAAGGTTTAGAAATGTCGGTATGATTTGCGCGGACCAGGTGTTTCAGGAGAGCCTCTCAAAAACGGGTACTGCGCCTTTTGACGCAAAACGGTCATGCCTGCTTCTGATGGCGAAATACAGAATGACGCCGTTGGTCGCTATGGCGTCAGCCGTGTATCAGCGGGTAATCGAGTACAAAATGAGAAACAGAGGGTGAGGACATGTCGTTACAATCGTTGAAAATCAATCTTGCAGAATGGCTGCTGCTTAAGCTCAAATACCCGTCCCAATATTGGCTGGGTGCCCCCGATCAGCCGGTAAAGGCCGCAGCACATCAGAAAAAAATCATTCTGACCCTGCTGCCGTCCCATGACAATTTGGGGGATCACGCGATTGCTTATGCCAGCAAGGCGTTTCTTGAGCGGGAGTACCCCGATTTCGACATCATCGAGGTCGATATGAAGGACATTTATAAATCAGCAAAAGCGCTGCTTCGTTCGCGCCATCCGGAGGATATGGTCTTTATCATCGGCGGCGGAAACATGGGGGATTTATACCGTTATGAGGAGTGGACGCGCCGTTTCATCATTAAAACATTTCACGACTATCGAGTTGTCCAGCTTCCGGCAACGGCTCATTTTTCTGATACGAAAAAGGGGCGCAAAGAGCTGAAACGGGCACAGAAAATTTATAACGCGCATCCCGGCCTGTTGCTGATGGCGCGCGATGAAACAACATATCAATTTATGAAGCAGCATTTTCAGGAAAAAACGATTTTGAAGCAGCCGGACATGGTGCTGTATTTAGATAGAAGCAAGACCCCCGCAGAGCGCGAAGGGGTTTATATGTGTTTGCGTGAGGATCAGGAAAGCGTGCTGCAGGAGGGCCAGAGAAATCGGGTGAAGGCGGCGCTTATTGAAGCATTTGGCGAGATCAAATCCTTTACGACAACGATCGGGCGCCGGGTCAGCCGCGACTCCCGGGAGCAGGAGCTTGAAGCGCTGTGGTCTAAGCTGCAAAGGGCAGAAGCTGTTGTTACTGACAGGCTTCATGGCATGATCTTTTGCGCGCTGACAGGAACGCCGTGTGTCGTCATCCGCTCCTTTGACCACAAGGTGATGGAAGGCTATCAATGGCTCAAAGACATCCCATCGATGGTACTGATTGAACACCCCGACCCCGAGTGCGTGACAGCCGCAGTGAAAGAGCTGTTAACAAAAGAAACACCTCGTGCCGGCTTTCCGAGAGATGTGTATTTTAAAGGGCTGCGGGATAAAATCAGCGGTGAAGCGCAATGACCCCGCTCGTCAGCATTATTGTCCCGATGTATAACGTTGAACCATATATAGAGGAGTGTATTGATTCTCTGCTTCGCCAAACGCTTTCTGATATTGAAATCATCCTCGTGAATGACGGAACGCCGGATCGTTCAGGCGAAATTGCAGACGACTATGCAAAGCAGGATGCGAGAATTCAGGTCATTCATCAGACAAACGGCGGACTGAGCTCAGCGCGAAATGCGGGAATAAAGGCAGCACGGGGCACGTATGTCGGCTTTGTCGATGGAGACGATTATGTATCTTCCGCTATGTTCCAGAGGCTGGTTGAAGAGGCGGAGGAGAATCGGCTCGACATCGCTGGATGCGGTTTTTACAAGCTGTCAGCGGACAGTCGGATGTATGTGCCGCCGCAGCTTGACACTAACCGCGTGCTGACAAAAACGGAAATCGCTGAACGGCTCAAGCATGCTCACGAAACGAGGTTTATCTGGTATGTATGGCGTTATCTTTATCGCCGTGAGCTTTTGGAAAGGGCAAACCTGATGTTCGATGAAGACATCCGTTTTGCGGAAGACTCTCCCTTCAATTTGTCCGCTTTTTTTGAAGCGGAGCGTGTGAAAATGCTGGATGAAGGCTTGTACGTCTATCGTGAAAACCCGAACAGCCTGACGGAAATGCCTTATAAGCCTGCGATGGATGAACAGATTCAAAAGCAATATCAGGCGAAAATTGCATTCTACAATCATTACGGCTTAGCAGGTGCATGCAAGGAAGATCTGAATGTGTACATTTGCAGGCACCAGCTTCCGATGCTTCTGGCAAACGCCTGTGCTTCTCCAAATCCGCCGAAAGCCATTAAAAAGCAGATCAGACAGATTTTATCCTATGACATGGTGCGGCAGGCTGTCAGACATACACCGTTTCAGCATGAGAAATTATTAAGAGGCGAGCGTTTGGTATTAGGCCTGTGCAAACTGCGGCTCATATTTCTCATTAAGCTGTTTTTTGAGCAGCGGGGGACGATGAAAGGCAGTGCGAAGCAGGCATGAAATTCACGATAAACTTCAGCGCTAATCTCACGGCTTTTCTCTTGTCCGTTTTCCTGTCGGTCTGGATGACGCCTTTCATTGTCAAAACACTTGGTGTTGAAGCGTTCGGCTTTGTTCATTTGACACAAAATGTGATTAATTACTTTTCGATTATTACCGTAGCGCTCAGCTCGGTTGTTGTCCGGTTCTTTTCTGTCGCCGCCCATAGGGGAGAGCGGGAGAAAGCCAATGCGTATATCAGCAACTATTTGGCAGCGTCTGTTCTGATATCATTGCTACTTTTGCTGCCGCTTGCCGGCTCGGCTTTTTTTATTGACCGTGTGATGAACGTGCCACAGGCGCTTTTGTCAGATGTGCGTTTATCGATTTTGATCGGCAGTCTGCTGTTTATTTTAACGTTTCTGATGGCGGGTTTCGGCGCTGCTCCATTTTATGCGAACCGCCTTTATATCACCAGCTCAATTCAGGCGGTGCAAATGCTTGTGCGCGTGCTGTCTGTGCTTCTCTTGTTTGCATGCTTTACGCCGAAAATATGGCAGATTCAGCTTGCTGCTTTAGCTGGTGCTGTCATCGCGTCTGCGCTGTCTTTCTATTTCTTCAAAAAGCTGATTCCGTGGTTTTCGTTTCGTATGAAAGATCTTTCATTCCGCACAAGCAGGGAGCTGTTTCAGGCGGGCACATGGAGCTCCGTCAATCAAATCGGCGTGCTGCTTTTTTTGCAGATTGATCTATTAACCGCCAACTTGGTGCTGGGGGCGGCTGCCTCCGGGAAATACGCGGCGATCATCCAGTTCCCGCTGCTGCTGCGCAGCTTGGCTGGTACGGTCGCATCCCTGTTTGCGCCTCTGATCACTTCTTATTATTCAAAAGGCGATATGGACGGGTTGGTGAATTACGCCAACAAAGCAGTGAGGCTGAACGGTCTTCTTCTGGCGCTTCCTGCTGCACTATTGGGCGGATTGGCGGGACCATTTCTGACGATCTGGCTCGGTCCGTCTTTTTCATCTATAGCGCCGCTTTTATACATTCATGCCGGATACTTGGTGGTCAGCCTCGCCTTTATGCCGCTGTTTTATATTTGGACCGCCTTTAATCAGCAAAAAACACCGGCGATTGTTACCCTGCTGTTAGGCGCGGTGAATGTGGTGCTGGCCGTCACTCTGAGCGGACCGGCTCATCTTGGCTTGTACGGCATTACATTGGCCGGGGCGATTTCCTTGATGTTGAAAAATGCCATCTTTACACCGCTGTACGTATCCCGCATTACCGGCTACAAAAAGCACGTGTTTTTTAAAGGCATATTTGGGCCTCTTTCAGCAGCTGTGTTTGCCTGGACGGTTTGTGAGGCAATCCAGTTATTTATCGAGATTGACGGCTGGACGTCACTGATTGCGACGGGAATGGCAGTCAGCTGCTGCTACGCCGTTTTCGCATTTACACTTGTTTGCACGAAAGAAGAAAGACAGCTGGTACTGAAACGGTTTCGAAAAACGAAAGGAGCTGTGAATCTTTGATCCTGAAACGACTTTTTGATCTGACGGCCACCATTTTGTTGTTGTGCTGTACGAGTGTGATCATTCTGTTTACCATCGCTGTTGTCAGGCTGAAAATAGGATCCCCTGTTTTTTTTAAGCAAGTGAGGCCGGGCCTGCACGGCAAACCATTCACCCTTTATAAATTCCGAACGATGACGGATGAAAGGGACAGTGAAGGAAACCTGCTGCCCGATGAAGTCCGGCTGACCAAAACGGGGAGGCTGATCAGAAAGCTGAGCATCGATGAGCTTCCGCAGCTGCTGAATGTCCTAAAAGGCGATCTCAGCCTTGTCGGCCCGCGCCCGCTCCTAATGGACTATCTGCCGCTTTATACAGAAAAACAGGCACGGCGCCATGAGGTGAAGCCGGGCATCACAGGCTGGGCGCAAATCAACGGCAGAAACGCGATTTCCTGGGAAAAGAAATTTGAATTAGATGTTTGGTACGTTGATAACCGATCATTTTTTCTCGATTTGAAAATTTTGTGTTTGACGGTGCGAAAGGTCCTTGTTTCAGAAGGGATTCAGCAAACCAATCATGTGACTGCGGAACGCTTTACAGGAAGCGGAGATGTATCCTCATGAGAAACGTGGCCATTGTAGGTGACGGCGGACACGGAAAGGTGATCAGAGAGCTGATAAACGCCCGGTCAGACACGCGTTTAGCGGCGGTGCTGGATGATAAATTCAGAACGTTTGAAGCTGGAGAAGAGTGGTTCACAGGCCCGCCGGAAGCCGTTTCTGAGGTGCGCAGGCTGGTCCCCGATGTGTTGTTTCTGATCGCGATCGGGAACAACCGTGTCAGAAAACAGGTGGCTGAACGCCTGGACCTGAAGAAAGAAGATTTTATTACATTGATTCACCCGTCAGCCATCGTCAGCAAGTCGGCTGTCATCGGGGAAGGGACCGTGATTATGGCGGGCGCGATCATTCAGGCGGATGCGCGTATCGGCGCTCACTGCATCATCAATACAGGCGCCGTGGCAGAGCACGACAATCAAATCGGCGATTATGTCCATCTCTCTCCGCGTGTCACGCTGTCAGGAGCGGTCGCCGTTCAGGAAGGCGCCCACGTCGGAACCGGCGCGGCCGTCATCCCGCAGCTCACAATCGGATCGTGGAGCATTGTCGGCGCCGGCTCCGCGGTGATCCGTTCTATACCGGACAGGGTAACGGTGGCCGGTGCGCCAGCGCGCATTATTTCTTCCATTCAAACATAAAACAAAGGATGATTATATGCATAAAAGAATCTACTTATCTCCCCCTCATATGAGCGGAAGAGAGCAGCATTATATTTCAGAAGCCTTTCACTCTAACTGGATTGCACCGCTTGGGCCTCTCGTGAATTCATTTGAAGAACAGCTGGCTGAACGCGTCGGTGTTAAAGGGGCCGCTGCAGTCAGCTCAGGAACGGCAGCGATCCACCTGGCGCTGCGTTTGCTTGAAGTAAAAGAAGGGGACAACGTGTTTTGCCAGTCCTTTACATTTGTAGCAACCGCCAACCCGATTTTATATGAAAAAGCGGTGCCTGTCTTTATTGATTCTGAGCCTGATACGTGGAATATGTCGCCAAAAGCCCTTGAAAGAGCGCTGGAAGAAGCAAAAAGAAAGGGAACGCTGCCAAAAGCGGTGATTGCTGTCAATCTATATGGACAGAGCGCGAAAATGGATGAAATCGTAAGCCTTTGTGATGCATACGGAGTTCCTGTCATTGAAGACGCAGCCGAGTCTCTCGGTACAGTTTATAAAGGGAAGCAAAGCGGGACATTCGGGCGCTTCGGCATTTTTTCATTTAACGGGAACAAAATCATCACCACATCAGGCGGAGGGATGCTCGTTTCAAATGATGAAGCCGCCATTGAAAAAGCAAGATTTCTCGCTTCACAGGCCCGTGATGCGGCTGTTCATTATCAGCACAGCGAAATCGGGCACAATTACAGGCTGAGCAATATCTTAGCCGGTGTAGGCATTGCCCAGCTTGAGGTGCTGGATGAGCGGGTGGAGAAAAGAAGGGCCATTTTTACGAGATATAAACATGCACTCGGTCACATAGATGGTGTCCGCTTTATGCCGGAGTATGCAGCAGGCGTATCCAATCGCTGGCTTACCACACTCACACTTGAGAACGGACTCAGTCCATATGACGTAGTGGAACGCCTTGCTGAAGAAAACATTGAAGCGCGTCCGCTGTGGAAGCCGCTTCATACACAGCCGCTGTTTCAGCCGGCTTTGTTTTATTCTCATGAAGGGACAGGAAGCATATGCGAAGATCTTTTTAAGCGCGGGATCTGTCTCCCATCTGGATCCAATATGACGGAAGAAGAACAAAACCGGGTCATTGATGTGCTAGTAAACTTATTCCAAACAGCCGAGGTGAAGAAATGGACAGCAAGTATTCGATGATCAGCCTGAAACAGAAATTGTCCGGGCTGCTCGACGTCATTCCGAAACAATCCGAGATCATATACGCCGACTATCCTCTATATGGAAATGTAGGGGATTTATTTATTATGAAGGGAACAGAAGCCTTCTTTAAAGAACATGGGATCCGTGTCAGAAAACGCTGGAATCCTGACAATTTTCCTGTCGGACGGAAGCTGGATCCGAATCTCATCATCGTCTGCCAGGGAGGCGGAAACTTTGGGGATTTGTATCCGTATTATCAAGGCTTTAGAGAGAAAATCGTCCAAACCTATCCGAACCACAAAATCGTGATTCTGCCGCAATCGATTTACTTTCAACAAAAAGACAATCTCAAACGGACAGCTGAGATATTTTCTAAACATTCGAATCTCCACATCATCGCAAGGGAAAAAGCCTCCTATGAAACGGCGCAGGCTTACTTTACAAGCAATCATATTAAGCTTCTGCCTGATATGGCTCATCAGCTTTTTCCCATCGCTCCGACGCAGCAGCCGTTCAATCAAAAGCTGAAATTTATCAGGACAGATCATGAAGCAAACGAGGAGCTTCAGGAACACGCAAGAGCGGAGAGCTACGACTGGCGCACAGTGCTGTCAGCTTCAGACCGCCGGACGATCGCTTTTCTGCAAACGCTGAACGTCCTGAACAAAAAAGCGGGCAACCCTCTGCCGATCGCGTTTATATGGGAAAAATACTCGGATTATATCGTCAAAAAAGCGATCCGGTTCTTCAGCCGTTACGAAACGGTCGAAACGTCAAGGCTGCACGGACACATCTTGTCCTCTCTTCTCCAAAAAGAAAACACGGTCATCGATAATTCCTACGGGAAAAACGCCAATTACTATCACACCTGGATGGAAGGAGTGCCGTACACCCGGCTCATCCAGAACGCTTCTAAGAAGGAAAACCTTCCTGCTCACATGTGAGCGGAAGGTTTATTTTGATTCTCCCCGTTTGACTTTGTTGTACGCTTCATCTAAATGCTGAATCCGTTTCAAAACGACTGCGTTTTTCGTCAGCTGGTCCTGCACAAGCGTTGAGACGACGGAACGGTAATAGCTGTTCATCGCGTGGATTTTATCCTCTGATTGATTCATTTCGATATGCTGTTTTAAATTCTCAATAAAATAAGGGACGGAAAAAAGTTCAGACATTTCTTTGGCAGCTCCTTTTTCATAAATGTATACGGTGTGATCTCAATCATGTACAATGAAGAAAGGGGAGTGAGCAAGATGGATATGAAACTTCAGCAAGTACAAGTATTAAAGCCTCAACTGACACAGGAGCTCAGGCAGGCCATCACGCTGCTTGGCTATCATTCGGCAGAACTCGCCGAATACATTGATGAGCTCTCACTGGAAAACCCTCTTATTGAACGAAAGGAATCAGACACACCGCCACTATCTTACCATAAAACAAATAAAAACAGGATGAATGCACAGGAAGCAGGCCTTCAATTAAGTGATCCGCAAAAAACACTGCAGGATGTGTTAAAACAGCAGTCACTCGATATGAATTTGACAAACTCTGAAAAAAAGATTTTTAATTATCTGATTCATTCGCTTGATTCGAATGGGTACTTGGAAGAAGATATGGAGGAGGCAGCACGGCGATTATCTGTTTCGACTAAGGAAGCGGAGGCTGTTTTGGCAAAACTCCAGTCGTTAGAGCCAGCTGGAATCGGCGCAAGATCTCTGCAGGAATGCATTCTTCTCCAATTACAGCGGCTGCCGAATAGAAATGAACAAGCGGAAATGCTTGTTTCTGCTCATTTTGATGCTTTTGCGCAAAAGAACTGGAAAGCGCTTTCAAAGGAGACGGGAATTCCGCTTCATACGATTCAAGATATCTCTGATGACATCGCAGCTCTTCACCCAAGACCGGGCCTTCTGTTTGCCCGGCCGGAGCAAGATGTGTATATCGAGCCTGACATTTTTATTACCGTGAAAAACGGGCACATTGCTGCGGAGCTGAATACCCGCTCGTTTCCAGAGATAGACCTGCATCCGCAGTACAGGCCGCTTTTATCGTCGGGCTCCTGTCAGGATACCGCTTCATATTTATCGGCAAAGTATCAGGAATGGCGCTGGCTGAGCCGCGCGCTGCAGCAGCGAAAACAGACGATCACGAGAATTGTTAATGAGCTGATCACACGGCAAAAGGATTTCTTTCTGAAAGGGCGAAGCGCAATGAAGCCGCTGACTCTTAGAGAGGTAGCGGACTGCCTAAGCCTTCATGAATCAACTGTGAGCCGGGCAATTAAAGGGAAAACGATACAAACGCCGTACGGGCTGTTTGAGATGAAACTCTTTTTCTCAGCAAAAGCTGAGGCTTCAGGAGATGGAGATACGTCTAACTATGCAGTCAAAACGCATCTTGAAGACCTGATTAATCAAGAGGACAAAACAAAACCGCTCTCAGATCAAAAGCTTGCCGATTTGCTATATGAACAGAACGGCATCCAAATCTCCAGACGCACAGTCGCCAAATACCGCGACCAAATGAACATTCCGTCGTCGGCAGCAAGAAAACGGTATAAATAAAATCCTCCCGTGATGGGAGGATTTTTTAAGGAATCATCCAGCTGAATACATGATGCTGCAAAAAGGTGATGATACAAACGAGCAGCAGCAAAAACAAGCTGTGCTTAATGGTAAAGCGGAAAAGATCTGACTCTTTTCCGGCAAGTCCTACCGCGGCGCATGCCACCGCAATTGACTGCGGCGAAATCATTTTTCCTGTGACACCGCCTGATGAGTTGGCGGCGACTGACAGAACAGGGTCCATGCCGACTGATAACGCGGTGACTTTCTGCAGGTTGCCGAACAGCAGGTTGGCAGAAGTATCCGAGCCGGTAATGAAGACGCCGAGCCAGCCGAGAACAGGCGAAAAGAAGGTAAACATCGAACCCGTCAGCGCGAGTGTCATCCCGAGTGTCGTACTCATTCCCGAGGAATTGGTGACATAGGCAAAACCGACGACAGATGCGATGGTCAAAATCGGAAACTTCAACTCTTGGATTGTTTCTTTAAAAACGGCTCCCCAGTCTTTCCACGAAATCGCCGTGATGAACTTTGACAGCAAAGCGGCAATCAAGATCGCGGTGCCGGCCGAACCAAGCACCTCAAGCTTGTAAACCGCTTCAATCGGCGTGCCGTCAGCATTGATAATTTGATTGTTCAAAAAAGGCACACCAGGGGCAAAAGTCAGTTTTTGCCCAACGGCATTCAGCCACTGCAAGAAAACAGCGGAGCCTTCATAATGGCCGGTCAGCGCCGATTTGACAGATGGGATGCCCCATACAGAAATCATGACTGTCAGCAGCAGAAATGGCGACCAGGCCATGAAAATCTGTCCGCCGCTGTACGCAGGCGCTGCCTGATTCGTTTTCGCCGTTTCAATCGCGGCGGCCGATTCCTGTTCACTGGCAAACCGGAATGTTGTTTTCGGCTTCCACCATTTTAAAAACACTGCAAGCGCAGCCATCGAAACAAGTGCCGACAAAACATCCGGCAGCTCAGGCCCTAAAAAATTGGAGCTGAGATATTGAACAACAGCAAAGGAAACACCGGAAACGAGAATTGCCGGCCAAACCTCCAAGGCTTTCTTGAACCCGCTCATGATGATGATTAGATAAAGAGGAATAAATACGGATAGAAACGGCAGCTGCCGCCCGACCATTTGTGAAATCTCCATCGCCGGAATCCCTGTCGGCCCTTCTACGGCTGTAATCGGAATCCCAATCGCCCCAAAGGCCACAGGGGCCGTATTGGCGATCAAACAGATTCCCGCCGCATAAAGAGGGTTAAAGCCGAGTCCGACCAGCAGAGCGGCAGAAATGGCAACCGGTGCTCCGAAGCCCGCCGCTCCTTCTAAAAAAGCACCGAATGAGAAAGCGATCAAGAGTGCCTGAAGCCGGCGGTCATCAGTTATCGAGAGGACAGAGCTGCGAATGATATCAAACTGTCCCGTTTTCACAGTGATTTTATACAAAAAAACAGACGTCACAATAATCCAGCCGATCGGCAACATTCCGTATACGGCTCCTTGTGTAGCGGACATCAGCGCTTTTTCCGCAGGCATCCGATAAACCAATACAGCAATGACAAGTGCGATCCCCAAGGTGGACAAGCCCGCTGTATACCCCTTCATGCGTTTAATCGCGAGTGCCCAGAAAAAGAAAATAATCGGTACCAGTGCGGCGAGCGCTGATAAAAGCAAATTTCCCCCTATAGGCGTAAATGCCTGTGTCCATTGCATCCCAAACCCCTCCTTGAAACATAAACTGGCGTTATATGTAAGCGGTTTCTAAAGATGATATGATCATCTGATGACTGGGTAATAAGACCAGTTACCTAGCATTATATTTTGAAAAAAATCAAAGTACAAGACTTTTTGACAAAATTGTCTAAATCTTTTGGCGGCCCCGAAAACAGAGTATAATAGATCGTAACCAGCCAGACCTACAAGTTACGGGGTGAATTGCATTGAAATACAAACAGATTAAAACAAAGAAAATATATGAAGAAGTGGCGGATGCACTATTAGATATGATCAAAAACGGCGAATTGAAGCCGGGAGATAAATTAGACTCCGTTCAGGCGCTCTCTGAAAGCTTTCAAGTCAGCCGCTCAGCGGTCCGTGAAGCACTTTCTGCATTAAAAGCGATGGGGCTAGTCGAAATGAAACAGGGAGAAGGCACATACTTGAAGGAATTTGAACCGAATCAAATTTCTCAGCCGCTCTCAGCCGCGCTTCTCATGAAAAAAGAGGACGTTAAGCAGCTGCTTGAGGTCAGAAAATTGCTTGAAATCGGCGTTGTATCATTAGCTGCTGAAAAAAGGACAGAAGAGGACCTCGAAAGAATTCATGCTGCGTTAAAGGAAATGGGCAGCATTGAAGGGGACGGAGAGCTGGGTGAGAAAGCAGACTTCGCATTTCATCTGGCGCTGGCTGACGCTTCCCAAAATGATCTTCTTAAACATCTGATGAATCACGTGTCATCATTGCTGCTGGAAACAATGAGGGAAACACGGAAAATCTGGCTGTTTTCCAAGAAGACCTCAGTTCAGCGGCTTTATGAGGAGCATGAGCGGATTTACAACGCCGTGGCTGCACAGGATGGAGTGCAGGCGGAGGCTGCTATGCTGGCGCATTTAACGAATGTGGAAGCTGTGCTTTCGGGATATTTCGAGGAAAATGTGCAATAATCAACTCATTTCCCGGGCAATTCCGCCGGTGCTGCATGATACAAACAACTGAGACTGAGCCGCAAAGGGTTCAGTCTTTTTACATGAAGCAGCAGGGGCTTTGTACACTTGACATTTGCGGGAAAGAAAGTAAAATGTTTTACTAAAATGAACGGCAAGCTGAATAATGGAGGCAGATGCAATGGCGACAATTAAAGATATCGCACAGGAAGCGGGATTTTCGATCTCAACCGTTTCCCGTGTTTTAAATAACGATGAAAGCCTTTCTGTTCCTGATGAGACACGGGAGAAAATCTATGAAGCAGCGGAAAAGCTCAATTACCGCAAGAAAACAGTAAGGCCGCTGGTGAAACATATTGCTTTTTTATATTGGCTGACAGATAAAGAGGAGTTAGAAGATGTCTATTTTAAAACAATGAGATTAGAAGTAGAAAAACTGGCGAAAGCATTCAATGTCGACATGACAACGTATAAAATATCGGATGGAATCGAACGCATCCCTGAACATACCGAAGGGTTTATTGCCGTCGGCACATTTTCTGATCAAGAGCTGGCTTTCCTCAGAAATCTCACTGAAAACGGCGTGTTTATCGATTCAACGCCTGATCCCGATCATTTTGACTCAGTAAGGCCTGATTTAGCCCAAATGACAAGAAAAACGATAAACATGCTGAGCGAAAAGGGACATAAGAACATCGGTTTTATCGGCGGCACATACAAAAATCCAAACACCAATCAAGATGAAATGGACATCCGTGAACAAACCTTCAGATCCTATATGAAGGAAAAAGGCATGCTGGACGAGCGGTATATTTTCTGTCATCGCGGGTTCTCTGTAGAAAACGGCTACCGCCTGATGACAGCAGCAATTGACACATTAGGCAATCAGCTCCCGACCGCTTTTATGATCGCGGCGGACCCGATTGCAGTAGGCTGTCTGCAAGCCCTGAACGAAAATGGTATTGCCATACCGAACAGGGTCAGCGTTGTAAGCATCAACAACATCAGCTTCGCAAAGTATGTCTCGCCCCCTTTGACAACATTTCACATTGATATATATGAATTATGTAAAAATGCTGTTCAGTTGCTGCTTGAACAAGTGCAGGACAAGAGAAGAACGGTAAAAACATTGTATATTGGCGGGGAATTGATCGTCAGAAAGAGTATGAATTGAGAATGGCTTAGGAGACTAAGCCATTTTTTGTTTAAGTAAAAAAATTTACTTTTAGAAGTAAATAGTTTGTTTACACATTTTCTCAGTCGTGCTATATTATTTTAAAAGCGCTTTCATTTATGCCGAAAGGGTGACAATCGATGAAAATGATAAAAAAGTGTTCCGTATTCATGCTATGCGCGGCTGTCAGTTTATCTTTGGCGGCCTGCGGCCCAAAGGAAAGCAGCAGTGCCAAATCAAGTTCAAAAGGATCAGAGCTTGTCGTATGGGAGGATAAAGAAAAAAGCATCGGCATCAAAGACGCTGTTGCTGCATTTGAAAAAGAGCATGATATAAAGGTTAAAGTCGTGGAAAAACCGTATGCCCAGCAGATTGAAGATTTGCGAATGGACGGACCGGCCGGTACAGGCCCTGACGTGCTAACAATGCCCGGTGACCAAATCGGAACAGCTGTCACGGAGGGATTACTCAAGGAATTACATGTCAAAAAGGACGTTCAATCGCTTTATACTGACGCCTCTATTCAGTCTCAAATGGTAGACAAAAAGCTGTATGGTCTGCCTAAAGCAGTGGAAACGACAGTGCTTTTTTACAACAAAGATCTCATCTCAGAGAAGGAATTGCCGCAAACACTGGAAGAGTGGTTCGACTATTCTAAAAAGACAGCTGACGGAAGAAAGTTTGGATTTTTAGCCCTGTTCGATCAAATTTATTACGCGGAAAGTGTGATGAGCGGATATGGCGGATACATTTTCGGAAAGGATCAAGACGGCAGCTATAACCCGTCTGACATCGGGATCAATCATGAAGGCGCTGTCAAAGGTGCGGCGCTGATTCAAAAGTTTTATAAAGAGGGTTTATTCCCGGCAGGCATTATTGGAGAGCAAGGGATTAATGTGCTGGAATCGCTGTTCACTGAAGGAAAAGCCGCCGCGATTATCTCAGGCCCGTGGAATGTAGAAGCTTTTTCGAAGGCAGGAATCAATTTTGGCATAACGAAGCTGCCGAAGCTGGACAATGGGAAAAACATGAGTTCCTTTATCGGCGTCAAAAGCTACAACGTCAGTGCATTTTCAAAGAATGCGGAGCTGGCGCAAGAATTAGCTGTTTATTTGGCAAACGAAAAAAATTCTAAAACACGATATGAACAAACGAAAGAAGTCCCTGCTGTGAAATCCTTAGCCAATGATCCGGCAATTATGAAAAGCGAGGCGGCACGGGCGGTTACTGAACAATCCCGCTACTCAGAGCTGACGCCAAATATCCCGGAAATGAATGAAATATGGACGCCGGCTGATTCAGCATTACAAACAATTGCAACCGGAAAAGCGGACCCAAAACAAGCATTGGATCAAGCTGCTGAAACGGCCAAAGGACAAATCAAGGCAAAGCACAGCGGAAAATAAAGAGAAACCTAGATTTGTATTGTAAGAGAGGTGAAAACGGTGCAGCATCGTCAAATCGCTTTGTTGCTGTCAATTATTCCGGGGCTGGGGCAATTTTATAACAAGCAATGGATCAAAGGTTTTGTCTTTCTTTTCTTAGGCGCATCGTTTTTTGCGGTCTTTGGAGATCTGCTTAATATGGGGTTTTGGGGAATCTTTACGTTGGGAACAGAGGTGCCGCGGGATAATTCCGTGTTTCTGCTGGCAGAAGGGATTATCGCTGTGATTGTGGCCTGCTTTGGCCTTGCGGTGTATTATGTGAATCTTCGCGATGCGTTTCAAAGCGGAAAACAGCGTGATGAAAACAAGCCATTAAGTTCCTTAAAGGAACAATACCAGCATATCATTTCTGAGGGCTATCCTTATGTCGTCAGCGGCCCATCTTTGTTTATTTTAATTTTCGCCGTGATATTCCCTATCTTATTCAGCTTTGCATTAGCCTTCACAAACTATGATTTGTATCATTCTCCTCCTGCAAAATTAATCGATTGGGTCGGTTTTCAAACCTTCTCAAATATCTTCACAGTTGATATATGGAGGTCGACTTTTTTTGATGTGCTGGCTTGGACGGTGGTTTGGACACTTGCTGCATCCACACTGCAAGTCAGCCTTGGGATTTTTCTCGCGATCATCGTCAATCAGAAAGACATTCGTTTTAAACGCTTTTTCCGGACGATTCTGATTTTGCCATGGGCCGTTCCCGGATTTGTAACGATTTTAATTTTTGCAGGGCTGTTTAATGACAGCTTCGGCGCGATGAATCACGACATCTTGGCTTTCTTCGGTATAGATCCGCTTCCGTGGATGACAGATGCCAATTGGTCGAGGCTTGCGCTGATTCTCATGCAGGGCTGGCTCGGGTTTCCATACATCTTTCTCGTCTCAACAGGCGTATTGCAATCCATACCGGACGATCTGTATGAAGCGGCAACGATTGATGGCGCTTCTGTCTTATCAAAGCTGAGGTACATTACGCTTCCGATGGTGTTCATTGCTATGGCTCCGATTATCATTACCCAGTTTACGTTTAATTTTAATAACTTTAATATTATCTATCTATTTAATGGCGGAGGTCCGGCTGTAACCGGATCAACAGCCGGCGGGACAGATATTCTCGTTTCATGGATTTATAAATTGACAATGCAGTCCAGCCAATATTCACTTGCCGCTGCTTTAACAATTCTATTATCTGTGTTTGTCATTTCCATCGCATTGTGGCAGTTCAGACGGACAAAGTCTTTTAAAGAGGAGGCATGAGGCATGCTGGCAGATATGAAGGTCAGAAAATATATCCGTCTCCTTTTCTCTTACTTGCTGTTAGCCTGTATGGCAGTCATCATTGTGTATCCTCTCCTTTGGACAGCAGGCGCAAGCTTTAACCCCGGCAACAGCTTGGTCAGTACATCCATCATTCCGAAGCATCCGACTCTCGACCATTACAAGGAATTATTTGCGGGCAAAGAAAGCCTTCAATATGTGCAGTGGTATATCAACTCAATGAAGATCAGCCTGTTTACGATGGCAGGGTCTTTGATCTGTGTGACATTTACCGCCTATGCGTTTTCGCGGTTTCGATTTAAAGGGAGGAAATACGCTTTAACTCTCTTTTTATTGCTGCAAATGATTCCCCAGTTTTCAGCGTTAATTGCCCTGTTTGTATTGGCGCAAATCTTGGGGATGATCAATAGCCACTGGCTGTTAATCTTGCTTTATATCGGCGGCCTGATCCCGATGAATACGTATTTGATGAAAGGATACATGGATTCCATTCCGATGGATTTAGATGAAAGCGCCAAGATTGATGGAGCCAGCAGCACAAGAATCTTCTTCCAGATCATTCTGCCTCTATCAAAACCGATGGCGGCAGTGGTCGCCATGAACGGTTTTACCGGCCCGCTCGGAGATTTTGTGCTGTCCTCAACCATATTGAGAACGCCTGAATCCTATACATTGCCCGTCGGTCTATTCAATTTAGTAAATGATGTCATGGGGGCCAGCTATACGACATTTGCAGCCGGAGCTCTCCTCATCAGCATACCGGTTGCTGTCATCTTTATCATGCTGCAAAAGAATTTTGTGTCCGGTTTAACCGCAGGGGGAACGAAAGGCTAAGAGAATAAGGAGGAGAATGTGATGTCAAAGCTTGAAAAAACGCTCGTAACAGAAGCAAAATTTATGCTCCACGGAGGAGACTACAATCCCGATCAGTGGCTCGATCGGCCCGATATTTTAGCCGATGATATCAAGCTGATGAAGCTTTCTCATACGAATACGTTTTCTGTCGGCATTTTTGCATGGAGCGCACTTGAGCCGGAGGAGGGCGTATATCAATTTGAATGGCTGGATGATATTTTTGAACAGATTCACAGCATAGGCGGCAGAGTCATCTTAGCAACGCCAAGCGGGGCGCGTCCTGCCTGGCTTTCGCAAACCTATCCTGAGGTTTTGCGTGTCAATGCCTCCCGTGTCAAACAGCTGCACGGCGGAAGGCACAACCACTGCCTCACATCTAAAGTCTACCGAGAAAAAACACGTCACATCAACCGCTTATTAGCAGAACGATACGGCAATCACCCGGCGCTGTTATTGTGGCATATTTCAAACGAATACGGGGGAGATTGCCACTGTGATCTATGCCAGCATGCCTTCAGGGAGTGGCTGAAATCGAAATATGACAACAGCCTCAAGGCGCTGAACCATGCATGGTGGACTCATTTTTGGAGCCACACATTCAATGATTGGTCACAAATTGAAAGCCCTTCGCCGATCGGTGAAAATGGCTTGCACGGCTTGAACTTAGACTGGCGCCGGTTCGTCACAGATCAGACGATTTCGTTTTATGAAAACGAAATCGTTCCGCTGAAGGAATTGACGCCTGATATTCCGATCACAACGAACTTTATGGCAGACACGCCGGATTTGATTCCGTATCAGGGCCTCGACTACAGCAAATTTGCGAAGCATGTCGATGTGATTAGCTGGGACGCTTATCCAGTCTGGCACAATGACTGGGAAAGCACAGCCGATTTGGCGATGAAGGTGGGCTTCATCAATGACCTATACCGGAGCTTGAAGCAGCAGCCTTTCTTATTAATGGAATGTACGCCAAGCGCAGTCAATTGGCATCACGTCAACAAAGCAAAGCGCCCGGGCATGAATCTGCTGTCGTCCATGCAAATGATTGCCCACGGCTCGGACAGCGTTCTCTATTTCCAATACCGGAAATCACGCGGATCATCAGAAAAGTTGCACGGGGCGGTTGTGGATCATGACAATAGCCCGAAGAACCGCGTCTTTCAAGAAGTGGCCAAAGTCGGCGAGACACTGGAACGGCTGTCCGAGGTTGTCGGGACGAAGCGTCCGGCTGAAACCGCTATTTTATATGACTGGGAAAATCACTGGGCGCTCGAGGATGCTCAGGGATTTGCGAAGGCGACAAAACGTTATCCGCAAACGCTTCAGCAGCATTACCGCACGTTCTGGGAGCATGATATCCCTGTTGACGTCATTACGAAAGAACAAGATTTTTCACCATACAAACTGCTGATCGTCCCGATGCTGTATTTAATCAGCGAGGACACTATTTCCCGTTTAAAAGCGTTTACGGCTGATGGCGGCACTTTAGTTATGACGTATATCAGCGGGATTGTAAATGAGCATGACTTAACGTACACAGGCGGATGGCATCCGGATTTGCAGGCTATTTTCGGGATTGAGCCTCTTGAAACTGACACGCTGTATCCGAAGGATCGAAATGCTGTCAGCTACCGCAGCCAAACCTATGAAATGAAGGATTATGCAACGGTGATCAATGTAAAGACCGCTTCAGCAGAAGCGGTGTATCAAGAAGATTTTTATGCGCGTACGCCAGCAGTGACAAGCCATCAATACCAGCAGGGCAAGGCGTATTTTATCGGTGCGCGTTTGGAAGATCAATTTCATCGTGATTTCTATGAAGGGCTGATTACAGATCTGTCTCTTTCTCCTGTTTTTCCGGTTCTGCACGGAAAAGGCGTGTCCGTACAAGCGAGGCAGGATCAGGACAATGATTATATATTTGTCATGAATTTTACGGAAGAAAAGCAGCTGGTCACGTTTGACCAGAGTGTGAAGGATATGATGACAGGAGACATATTGTCAGGCGACCTGACGATGGAAAAGTATGAAGTGAGAATTGTTGTAAACACACATTAGGCTGTTGCTCCGCTCGGTATGGGCGGATTCTTTTTTCTACGGAATGAAGACGCTTACTAAATCGGGGGATGAAATCATGAAAAGCAAAGTGAAAATGTTCTTTGTGGCTGCCATCGTGTGGAGTGCATGTAGTTCATCAGGATATGCTGCGGCCATTGAGGCAGAGAAACATGTGCCAGGGCTTCGGACAAATGACCTTTTCGTTAAAAAGGTAGCGGGCATGAACAAGAACTTTATCAAAGGAGTAGATGTGTCCAGCATTATTGCTTTGGAAAACAGCGGTGTCACCTTTTACGATACAAGCGGGAAACGCCAGGACATTTTTACAACTTTAAAGCAGGCTGGAGTCAACTATGTTCGCGTCCGCATCTGGAATCACCCATATGATTCAAGTGGCAATGGGTATGGCGGGGGAAACAATGATGTTCAAAAAGCCATCGTTATCGGAAAAAGAGCGACAGCGAACGGAATGAAGGTGCTGACTGATTTTCATTATTCTGATTTCTGGGCTGATCCTGGGAAACAGAAGGTGCCCAAAGCTTGGGCCAATCTCAGCTTTGAAGCTAAAAAAGCAAAGCTCTATGAATATACGAAGCAAAGCCTTCAAAAGATGATCAAGGAAGGCGTAGACATCGGCATGGTTCAGGTCGGAAATGAAACAACAGGGGCTTTTGCCGGCGAAACGGATTGGGCGAAGATGAGCCAATTGTTTAATGAAGGAAGCCGAGCGGTCAGGGAAACAGACCGCAGCATCTTGGTCGCCCTGCATTTTACCAATCCTGAAACAACTGGAAGGTATTCATTTATTGCGGAAACCCTCAGCAAAAACAAAGTGGATTATGATGTATTTGCGAGTTCCTATTATCCTTTCTGGCACGGCACATTACAAAATTTGACCTCCGTACTGAAGGCAGTCGCTGATACGTACGGCAAAAAAGTCATGGTGGCAGAAACGTCATACACCTATACCGCTGAGGATGGCGACGGGCATGAAAATACAGCGCCTAAAAGCGGGCAGACGCTGCCATACCCGATTTCCGTTCAAGGCCAGGCAGATGCGGTAAGAGATGTGATGGAAGCCGTAGCAAATACGGGTACGGCAGGACTTGGCGTTTTCTATTGGGAGCCGGCGTGGATTCCAGTCGGGCCGAAAACGCAGATAGAGAAAAACAAACTGTTATGGGAAACATACGGTTCAGGGTGGGCCTCCAGCTATGCTGCTGAATATGACCCTGAAGATGCCGGAAAGTGGTTTGGGGGAAGTGCTGTAGATAACCAAGCTTTGTTTGATTTTACCGGACACCCGTTGCCTTCCTTGCAGGTATTTCGATATGCAGAGACAGGCCATAACCTGAAGAAACGCTGAAAGAGAAAATCCATGAGATGCAACAAATCATTGTTATGTCTCATGGATCATTTTAGGTCAATTAATATAAAACATTCATCATCACTTTGATGCTGGGCTTCCTTATGTTGATCAAGTGATGTAAGGATGTTTTCTTTCAGGTCAGCAATAGGCAAATCGGGATGAGCCTTTAATAAATCAAATAAATAACATGAAGCCGTAGGATCCATCACACCATCTGTATAAAGAAGAAGCCTTCCGCCCTTCGTGTATGGAAGGCTCTTTGACTGGAACACCGCGTCTTCAAACATCCCGATCGGAGGTGAGGTTGCTTGCAGCAGATGTTGAGTTCCATCGGCGTCCTGCCATAATGCGGGAGGATGCCCTGCGTTGACATAATCAATTTTTTGCCGCGCAGTATCAACGACGAGATAAATGGCAGTACAATAATGTCTGGCTTCCTCATCATTTTGAAACAAGCTATGAAGGTGGCGGTCTAATTCCTTCATGACTTTGACAGGACCGAGGCCTTGCGTGATCTGGCGCTGAAACAAAGGATGAAGTGACATTGTAATCAGAGCGGATGAAATCCCGTGCCCCATCACATCAAGGATAATAATGCCGTAACGATGTTCATCGATTTGATAAAATCCGTAAAGATCACCCGATAAGTCACTGGATGCTTTGTAATAAGAATCAATCTGAATTTGACCGTTTACAATCGGCTCAGTTAACGAGTTTTCCTGAATTCTTCTGGCGAGCTCAAGCTCTCTTTTGGTGTTTAATTTAAATTGCTGATTTTGCTTGTTGCTCTCAAGGAGTTCTTCTTGTTTTGCCTTCAGAGTCTCCAACGCAATCTCTAACTCCGCATTGGCTTTCTGTTTGGCATGCAAAGCTTCCTGGGCCGCGTTTTTGGCCATCAACAGTTCATTTTCATATTCATTTCGCTTCCGCATTGGAATCAGAACACACTCGGTAATAGAATCTCCGCGATCTGCTCTTACCACGGCATTGACAAGGACGGGAATGTCTTCTCCATCTCTTGTTTTTAGGGAAATGTACATTTCTTCAATGTGCTTCTCCAGTTTCAGAAGCGGAACAAAATAGAGCTGGTAGAAAAGCTGTGCGGAAACAGTCAAGATTGTATCCATATGCTGGCCGATTACCTGTTCCTGATCGTATTTTAGAATGTTGAGCAGAGTACGGTTGACCGCTATTATTGAACCCTCTTCTGACAAAGTGAGGAAACCGCATGGTGCATTATTCAATTGTTTGTCCATTCAGAGGGTCACCTCAATCCCTTTCGTTCCTATATTACACGTGTACTTTCAAATAATCGCTGATCAGCTGTATTGTTTCCTCCGGATGGCTCATGTGGGGGCAATGACCGCGAGCCTCCATTTGTTTTAGCCTGCTATAAGGCAGATGTTTATGCATATACTCACCTACTGTTGCAGGGGCAATGATATCATCTGCGCATTGGAGAATAAAAGAGGGAACCGTTACCTTCGAAAGATCTTCCCGATGATCAGAAAAAAATGCGGCTTTTGCGAATTGACGGGCAATCACAGGGTCAGTCGAACAAAAACGGCTTTCGAGTTCTTCCCTGACTTCAGGGCGATCTGGCTGATTCAGAACAGTAGCCGCAAATACAGTTGCCCAGCCGATATAATTTTTCTCCATCATCTCCAGCAAGCCAAGGAGCTGCTCCTCCTCAAAACCTCCGTAATACTCAGGCGGATCATTCAAATAGCATGGGGAAGGACCTACCATGACCAGGTGGGAAAACAGCGCCGGACGGCGGATGGAAGCGAGCATCCCAATCACAGCTCCGACAGAGTGACCTACAAATACGGTTTCTTCCAGTTCTAAAGCTTCACAAACATCAAGAACATCTTGGGCATAGCCGTCAAGTGTTCCGTAACGATTCGGATCATATGCGCGTAAATCCGAATTCCCGGAACCGACGTAATCAAATAAAATAACCCGATACTCTTCTTCGAAAGCTGGCGCGACGGCATTCCACACACTTTGATCGCAGCCAAAACCAGGAGCGAAAATGATAGATGCTTTGCCGCTACCACTCACCTTCACATCATTTCGAGACAAAATCGCTTTGTTCATGATTGGCTCCTTTCAGCCGGAAAATAAAGTTCAATATGTATATCATACCACTCATAGGTTGCAATAGTGTGTTTTTCAATAAAAGTTAGTTTAAAAGAAAAAGGCGGCATAGGCAAGCTAGTTGAATTGAAAGATGTAGAGAGGATGGATTGTCTAGAACTCTGCGGTTAGAAAGAATATGACATATGTCACTTTGATATCATGACACCCCATACTAACGTCATCTTCTCCGTCATTTTACAATCAATGTAAGCGATCAGGAGGTGCTCATGTGATGAATGAGGCAGTATCAGTAAGCAATGTGACAAAACATTTTCAGCAAAAAACAGCTGTACACAACATCAGCTTCAGCATTGAAAAAGGAGAAATTGCAGCTATTCTCGGGCCGAATGGGGCAGGGAAGACGACTGTCATCTCTATGATATTAGGATTGCTGAAACCAAGTGAGGGAGATATCAAACTATTTAATCGGGTTCCCGATGATCAACAGGTGCGGGAAAAGATGGGGGCGATGCTTCAGGACGTGAGTGTCATGCCGGGTTTAAAGGTGATTGAAATCCTCGAGCTCTTTCAAAGCTATTATCCGCATCCATTGTCTATGAAAGAACTCGTTGCGTTAACAGCACTCACAAAAGAAGATTTGAAAACAAGAGCAGAAAAATTATCCGGCGGACAAAAACGCCGTTTGAACTTTGCTTTGGCTCTTGCCGGGAACCCGGAGCTGCTTATATTCGATGAACCGACCGTCGGAATGGACACATCATCAAGACATCGGTTCTGGCAGACCATTCATGGACTGGCGGACCAAGGAAAAACAATTATTTTTTCAACTCATTATTTACAGGAAGCAGATGATGCCGCACAGCGAATCCTATTTTTTGCTGAAGGGCGGCTTGTGGCAGACGGCTCACCAATGCAGCTCCGCTCTAGAATTCAAAAACAGTCTGTTTCCTTTACGCTCCATTCAGATGAATCATTGGAAAAGCTGTCTCGACACCCGGAAGTAGAGAGAGTGATCCAAAAGCATCAAAGAACCATCATCCAAACATCAAGTACAGACAAAGTGTTAGCACTGATCTTTCAAGAAAACATACAGGCGCGCGATATCCGGATTGAGCAAGGAACGCTCGATGAGGCATTTCGCCAACTGGCTGACGGAAACAGGGAGGGAATGTGAGTGAACATGCTGCAGAAGCAAAGCATCGCTGAAATAAAAAGGGTTCTTAGGAATAAGTACTTTGTGCTTTGGTCGCTGATCATGCCGATTGCTTTTTATTATCTATTTACAAATGTAGTCAATACCAACGTTCCTGACCAGCGTGCATGGGACGCTCATTACTTAATGTCGATGACAGTCTTCAGCGTGATGGGCTCCTCTATCATGACGCTTGGCATCCGTATGGTTCAAGAACGGTCACAAGGCTGGACTTCCTTTCTCCGCATTACGCCTCTTCCGGGTTATATCTATTTATCAGCTCAGATGATCGGCCAAAGTGTCATTCACGTTTTATCGATTGCCGTCATTTTTCTGTTCGGCGCAATCATCAATGACATTGCCTTGCCGCCGTTTGAATGGATCATGAGCGGACTGTGGATTTTGTTTGGCGCATTCCCGTTTTTAGCATTAGGCACACTAATCGGTCTCATGAGAAAGGTAGAAACAGCGGCCGGAATCAGTAATGTGCTTTACATGCTGCTGGCTTTAGGCGGCGGCATGTGGATGCCGTTTGAGGTCATGCCTGACATGATGCAGAACATTGGCCGGTGGCTTCCGTCTTATCATTTCGGGAGCGGAGCGTGGGAACTTGTCCAAGGCGGGAGCCCGTCCGGGAAACATATTCTAATATTAATCGCTTATTTGATGTTCTTCATGCTACTATTTAAGTATATGAGAAGAAAACAAGAAGCGGTGTAATACATGAAAAAGGCAATAGCAATCTTCCCGAAGGAATTCGGGTTTTTCCCTTATATCTTTTTGGTGTACACGGTTATGCCGTTCCTTTCTTTATTGAAAGAATCAGGCATCAAACAGGTGATTGGCTATGGCATGCTGCTTCTTTTTGTTGCGGCATATCGCCAGCTGTTTTGCAGCGTGGGCAAAATCTCATTTACGTATTGGCTTATCGTGCAAATGGCAGTGATTTTGGTATACAGTCTGTTTTACCATATTACCTATATCTATTTAGGTTTTTTTCCGGCAAACTTTGTTGGTTATTACAAAGAGAAAACAAAGTTTAACCGTGCGTTCTGCGGTTTACTCTTTATGCTGCTTTTTCCCTGTTTTTATCAATTTTTCGCGAACTCAGTCTCGCTCCGGGAGCTTTTTTCTGTTCTCCCGTTTCTCGTCATCATGCTCATTTCTCCATTCGGAATTCGTTCTATGTTTCGGAGAATTGAGCTTGAAACGAAACTTGACCAAGCAAATGAACAGATAAAGGAACTCTCCAAAAGGCAGGAGCGCGTGCGAATCGCCCGTGATCTTCACGATACCCTCGGCCATACCCTGTCGCTCCTTACATTAAAAAGCCAGCTGATTCAGCGGCTGGCAACATCTGATTCAGATCGGACCCGGCTTGAGGCAAAAGAAATGGAAATAAGCTCTCGAGCCGCACTCAAGCAGGTTCGTGAGCTTGTTTCTGACATGAGAACGGTCACAATGACAGAGGAGCTCGCCAACATTCAGCACATATTAAAAACAGGGAACATTACCTTTCAATACGAAGGGGACGAAGACTTTTCAGCAATATCTCCCGTTACTCAAAATATTATCAGTATGTGTATACGAAGCCGTGACCAATATCATCAAGCACAGCAAAGCAACCCACTGCGCCATCACCATTTCACAGTTTGCTGACAAAATGAAAATTGTGATACGGGATGACGGAAAGGGAGCAAAGGAGAAAACGTTTGGAAATGGGCTGAGCGGAATGGAAGAACGGCTGATGCTCATTGAAGGGGGATTAACGCTTTCAGATCATAACGGAACGGTTGTGACATTGACGATTCCGCTGATTAAAAAAGCCGAATGAGGAGGACGAAAAGAATGATTCGTCTGTTTATTGCTGAGGACCAGCGAATGCTGTTGGGCGCTTTAGGATCTCTGCTTGATTTAGAAGAGGATATGACAGTCATCGGACAAGCACTAAATGGGGAAGAGGCGTTACAAGCTGTATTGAAGCTGGAGCCGGATGTATGCATTATGGACATTGAAATGCCGGTTCGAAGCGGACTGGATGTAGCAGAGGAATTGGTGCAAAAAGGCTGCGGCAGCAAGGTCATTTATTTTAACCACCTTTGCCCGCCCCGGCTATTTTGAACGCGCCGTTAAAGCAGGCGTACATGGCTATCTGCTGAAAGACGGAGAAATTGACGACCTGGCCGATGCCATCCGAAAGTGTGTAAAGGGAAAAAGGGTGTTCAGCCCCGAGCTGACATTTAATATGATGCGAGACGAAAATCCGCTAACCGTTAGAGAGCAAGAAATTCTGAGGCTTGCGGCTTTAGGCAAAACAACAAAAGACATTACGCTGGAGCTCTATTTATCTCAAGGCACAGTCCGAAACTATATATCAGAAATCATCCAAAAGCTTCATGCGAAAAATCGGACAGAAGCCGCCAGCATTGCTGAGGAAAAAGGCTGGATCTAACCATAAACTTTTCACTATTTACTGCACTCTGGAAGATCAGGAGTGTTTTTTATATGCCTGCAAATGAAAATATCCCCAGAAAACCCTTTCCTTCTATTGTCAGAATAGTGTACGATATTGATATAGTTATTTTAACTCAGGTCATCTGATGACCAGATCATATATTGGGGATGAGAGAGGGGTTCATCATGAAAGTCTCACTTTTTGTCACTTGTCTTGTTGATATGTTTCAAACAAACGTCGGAAAAGCAACGGTTCAGCTGCTGGAGCGGCTTGGATGTGAGGTTGATTTTCCGGAGGGGCAGATCTGCTGCGGGCAGCCGGCTTACAACAGCGGCTATGTAAATGACGCCAAAAAAGCAATGAAACGGATGATTGAAACGTTTCAGGATTCCGAATATGTTGTCAGTCCTTCCGGCTCTTGCACGACGATGTTCCGGGAGTATCCGCATCTGTTTCAGGATGATCCGAAATGGGCTGACAAAGCGCAAAAGCTTGCGGATAAAACGTATGAACTGACGGATTTTATCGTAAACGTCCTTGGGGTAGAGGATGTCGGCGCGACCCTTCATACAAAAGCGACTTTACATACGTCGTGCCATATGACAAGGCTGCTTGGGGTTCGGGAGGAGCCGATGAAGCTTCTGAGCCATGTAAAGGGCCTGGAATTCACAGCGCTTCCGGGCAAACATAACTGCTGCGGATTCGGGGGAACGTTTTCCGTCAAAATGGCGCAGATCTCTGAGCAGATGGTCGATGAAAAAGTCGCATGTGTCGAAGAAACAGGAGCAGAGGTGCTGATCGGTGCTGACTGCGGCTGTTTGATGAATATCGGGGGACGGCTTGACAGAAAAGACAAGAATGTCAAAGTGATGCACATCGCCGAAGTGCTCAACAGCAGATAAAACTGGATTCAGAGGGGGAAAGGATCATGGCGATGAAAATCGGTACTGACGCTTTTAAAGAGCGGGTATCACAGGGGATAGATAATGAGTTTATGAGAGGCGCTGTTTCAGGTGCGCAGGAACGTCTCCGGACACGGCGCCTTGAAGCAGCCGAAGAGCTGGGAAACTGGGAAGAGTGGCGCTCGCTGTCAGAGGAAATCAGGCAGCATGTCCTTGAAAACCTCGATTTCTATCTCGGCCAGCTTGCTGAAAATGTAACGAAAAGAGGCGGGCATGTTTATTTCGCGGAAACATCGGAAGAGGCATCTTCTTATATTCGCGACGTCATTCAAAAGAAGAACGGGAAGAAAATCGTGAAATCAAAATCAATGGTCACAGAGGAAATCAATCTGAACGAGGTGCTGGAGAAGGAAGGCTGTGAAGTCATCGAAACCGACCTCGGCGAGTATATTTTACAGATTGATGATCATGACCCGCCATCACATATCGTAGCGCCCGCCCTTCATAAAAATAAAGAGCAGATACGCGATGTGTTTAAAGAAAGGCTGGACTATCAACATACAGAAAAACCGGAAGAGCTTGTCATGCATGCGCGCGCCATTCTCCGTGAAAAATTTCTGGAAGCGGATATCGGCATTACCGGCTGTAACTTCGCCATCGCTGACACGGGGTCTGTCAGCCTTGTAACCAATGAAGGAAACGGACGACTTGTGAGCACCTTGCCGAAAACGCAAATCACCGTGATGGGAATGGAGCGGATTGTTCCATCATTTTCTGAATTTGAAGTCCTTGTCAGCATGCTGACAAGAAGCGCTGTCGGACAGCGGCTGACGAGCTATATTACGGCTTTGACAGGCTCGAAGCTGGAAGGGGAAGTGGACGGGCCGGAGGAATTCCATCTGGTCATTGTTGACAATGGCCGGTCCAATATTCTCGGTACGGAATTTCAGTCTGTGCTGCAATGTATTCGCTGTGCTGCCTGTATCAATGTCTGTCCTGTGTACCGCCATGTCGGCGGACACTCATACGGCTCAATTTATTCGGGGCCGATCGGAGCGGTTTTATCGCCGCTGCTTGGCGGTTATGACGATTATAAGGAGCTGCCGTACGCGTCCACATTGTGCGCGGCTTGCTCAGAAGCCTGCCCTGTCAAAATTCCGCTTCATGAGCTGCTTCTCAAGCATCGCCAGAACATCGTCGAAAAAGAAGGCAGAGCGCCGATCAGTGAAAAGCTTGCGATGAAAGCGTTCGGACTTGGCGCGTCCTCTTTGTCGCTTTATAAAGTGGGATCAAAATGGGCGCCAGCCGCCATGACACCTTTTACAGAAGATGAAAAAATTTCGAAAGGGCCTGGCCCGCTCAAAAACTGGACCCAGATCCGCGATTTCCCGGCTCCGCACAAATCAAGGTTTAGAGACTGGTTTACAGACAGAGAATCACGTGAACACACGAAGGAGGAGCAGTGATGATGAAGGGAACCGTTCAGAATCAAGAGAGCTTTCTAAACCGGATCGCTTCTCGCCTGGGCCGTGAAAGAAGAACAGGAGGCGTGGCAGTCCCTGAGTGGACGCATCAGCCGCAATATAAAACACTTGAGGGATATTCAGTCGATGACTTAGTCACAGTGCTCAAAAACCATTGTGTCAAAATCCATACAGAGCTGATTGAAACCGATTCAACCGGCCTTTACGATGCTCTTCGCGAGCAGGTCAGCCGCTTTTCCGGAGGCCCTGTCATCATTCCGAAGGACCCCCGCTTTGAAGCATACGGATTAAAAAGCCTGCTCACCAAGGACTGGCCGAACGAAGGAACGCCGGTCTGGGAGTGGGATGCTGACAAAGGCGAAGAAAATATCAAAAAAGCGGAGCAAGCCAATGTAGGGATCACATTCAGTGAAATCACGCTGGCTGAGTCGGGAACGGTTGTCCTCTTTTCTTCAAAAGATATCGGCCGGTCTGTCAGCCTTCTGCCAACGACCTATATTGCGATTGTGCCCAAATCAAGTATCGTGCCTAGAATGACACAAGCCAGTGAAATCATCCGCCAAAACATTGCGGACGGCTTCACTGTTCCTTCATGCGTCAACTATATTACCGGACCGAGCAACTCAGCCGACATCGAAATGGATTTGGTCGTCGGGGTGCACGGACCTGTAAAAGCTGCATATATTCTCGTATCTGACCGCTGATCACAGGAAGCCCGGCTTATACAGCCGGGCTTTTTGCTTGAAAAACCTTCAACTTCCATTTTTTTGTCCGATGAGAAGAGTATGACTTGAAAAAAGGAGGAAATGCGATGAAAAAATGGCTGATCGCAGCTATTTCACTGGCGATTGCGATCGTTCTGTTTATGTATTCAAATGCAGAAGCAAAAGCGGCTGGCATAACATTGGGCTACACGACTGGGAATACGGCCTCATACAATTCTCTTGAGAGATATCATACATACATGAATTCCATCGCCACAGATACGTTTGCGTTTGAAAAAAACGGACACGTCATTGGCGAAGCCCCGGGCAGGCAGCTGACATATGCGAAAAAGAAAAAAATCAAGACATGGGCTGTCATTTCAAACTATAATGACGCCATTTACGATTTTGACGGAGATTTAGCGAGTCGAGTCATGAGTAATCAAACAGCGAAAAAACGATTCACAAACGAGCTAATAGCATTGGCCAAAAAGCACTCATACTACGGGATCAATATTGATTTTGAAGCTGTGAATCCAGAAGACCGATCCAAATATTCAAGCTTTATTCAATATGTTTCTCAGGCTCTGAAAAAGAAACAGATCAAAACAATGGTATCCGTTCCAGCCAAAAGCGCCGATGATCAAAACGATGACTGGAGCTGGCCGTATGATTATGCGAAAATCGGTAAATATGCCGACTACGTACAGGTCATGACTTACGACGAACACGGCATATGGGGCGAGCCGGGATCAGTGGCAAGCACAAGCTGGATTAAAAGCTCTCTGCAGTTTTCAGTCAAAAAAATCAAAGCCAATAAAGTCATCATGGGCATTCCTGCGTACGGTTATGACTGGGATGTAAAAGACGGAAGCGGCAGCGCAGCGAGAGAATGGAATGAGCTCAAGTCCCTCATCAAGAAGCAGAAAGCAAAGCCGGCATTCAACAAAAAATCAGGTTCGATGACGTTTTCTTACGTTGACAAAAAGAAGCATAAACATGTCGTGTGGTATGAAAACGAAAAAACAATTCAAACGAAAAGCCATCTGGCAAAGCAATATAAAATAGCAGGCGTCTCAGTCTATGCATTAGGAAACGAGTCTGAATCCTTTTGGAAAGCCATTCAAAAAGGGACAAAATAACAGTTTCTTTTTTTCTCTGAAGTTATTGACAGGGAAAAGAGAAGCACGTATATTATGTTAATATATTCAGATCATAAAATTTAAGTTTTTCAGAAAACTACAACACATAGAATGGGAGCAGTAAAAGAAAGCGATCAGAAAAGAGAGCTGCGGGGTGGTGCGACGCAGCCTGATTCTTCTTTGAACTCGCCCGGGAGTGGTAAGACGGAACGGAATAGATTGAATATTCCCTATGTTTTAACGGCTAACCTTCGTTACAGGTCAAAAGCTGGATTCTTTATGAAGAATCAACAAGAGTGGTACCGCGGTCAGCCAAAGGCTCGTCGTCTCTTTATCTATTAGATAGGAGACGGCGGGCTTTTTTGTTTTTGTAAACGAGAAGGAGAGGTAGAAGAGGATGGAAAAGGACAATCAGACGTTAAAACGCACGATGACGTCCCGCCATATTATGATGATGGCGCTGGGCGGAGCCATCGGCGCAGGTTTATTTAAAGGGAGCAGCTCAGCGATCGATGTGGCAGGTCCATCTGTCATTATCGCATACCTGCTCGGCGGAATTATTTTGCTGTTTATTATGCAGGGGCTCGCGGAAATGGCTGTGCGCAACCGAAACGCCAGAACCTTCCGGGATCTTGTCCAGCAGGTGTTAGGAAATTACGCTGCTTACTTCTTGGATTGGATATACTGGAAAATGTGGGTGCTTAACATAGCGGCTGAAGCTGTTGTCGCTGCGATCTTTATTCAATATTGGCTGCCGGGCTGCCCGATCTGGGTGCTGGCATTAGGAATCTCGCTTGTCGTCACGATTGTGAACTTGCTTTCTGTTAAAATCTTTGCTGAAACCGAATATTGGCTGGCCATGATCAAGATTACCGTTATTATTGTCTTTATTATATTAGGATTGCTGCTCTTATTTGTATCATTCGGTGATCATACAGCCTCTGGGTTTTCAAACCTGACAGAGCACGGCGGATTTTTCCCGCATGGCGGCACAGGGCTGATTACGGCAATGCTTGTTGTGATTTACTCGTATGGCGGGACAGAAATTATTGGTGTAACGCTTGCTGAGACAAAGAATCCTGAAAAAGTTGTCCCGAAAGCTGTCCGCAGCACATTGACACGGATTGTCGCGTTCTACCTGCTGCCGTTTTTCATCATCGTCAGCCTGATCCCATGGAATCAGGTCAATTCCGTTCCGGAAAGTCCTTTTGTGATGGTCTTTAAAATGGTTGGCATTCCGGGCGCCGATCATATCATGAACGCAGTGATTCTGCTGGCAATCATTTCCTCAATGAATTCAGGTTTATACGGATCATCACGCATTTTGTATACACAGGCAACTGACGGAAGGCTTCCGAAGATCTTTTCGAAGCTTTCATCAAAAAATGTACCAATGTTTGCGATTCTGATGTGCACTTCCTCACTCTATATTGGCGTATTGATTTCTCTGTTCGCTGGAAGCCAAACGTTTAATTACCTAATGGGTTCATTGGGATATACCGTTTTATTCATTTGGCTGATCATCGGATTCGCCCATTTGAAATCGAGAAAACAGCAAACAGAAACACCGGCCTATTATGTAAAATGGTTCCCTTACACGACATGGTTTGCGGTTTTGGCGTTACTTGCCATTCTGGTCGGGGTTATCATGACAACATCAATTGTCATAACCCTTATCACGGCGGCGATTTATCTTTTGATTACAATTGCGTATTGGATCAATGGCCGCAAACATCAGTAAATGAGAAACCTCTTGTCACATCGACAAGAGGTTTTTTTATTATTGTGCAGCTTTCTCATTTACACCAATCGCTGCGGCTTTCTGTGCTTTTGATTTTGAATTTACGAGGCAGATGCTCGTCACAATCAGCAGCAGACCTGCCAAGAGGCTCAAGGTGAGCGGTTCATGCAGGAATATGGAGCTGGCCACGATCGAAATGAGCGGAATCAAAAAGGTGTAGGATGCGACCTTGCTTGCTTCTCCTGAGCCGACAAGTGTAAAAAAGACAAGCCATCCAAGCGCGATAACGAAGACAGAGATGAACAACAGGCTGGCAATAAACGGAACCGTCCATTGGATCGCAGAAAAGCTTTCTGTCCAAAAGCCGGATATAAGCAGAAACGCGCTTCCGATCGTCAGCTGCAAAGCGACCATCCAGATGGAATCGACGCGGCTGCCTGTCTTTTTCATATATACTGTCCCGAGCGCCCAGCTGAGTGCGGAGCCGAGAGCCAGCAGAACTCCAATGACAGAAATATGCCCGCCAAAGCCTGCGGCACTGATGACGGCCACTCCGGCAAAGCCGAGGATCAGCCCGATTACTTTCAGAACAAACATGGATTCGCCGAGCCACAGCCAAGAAAACACGCCCATCAGCACCGGCTGAAAGAAGACGATCGCGGAAAACAGGCCGGCAGGAAGGTAATTCAGCCCGATCGTTTGCAGGCCGTAGAACAACGTAATATTTAAAAGTGCAGAAACAAGATAAATCGGCCACGTTTCTTTTAAGCGTAATTTATGAATACGCGGCAATGCGACAATGACTAATAAAAGTCCGCCGATCAGCGTCCGGATGCCCGCGAATAATAATGGCGGGGAATAAGCGAGTGCTGCCTTCGACAGCGGCCAGTTGATGCCCCACATGATGACGAGAAAGGCGAGAAGAAGAGCTGTCCGCGTTTTTGAGAGCTGCTTCACTGTTCAATCACTCCTTGTAGTACGTTTCCATCATATGATACGGTAGAACATAAGATAAATAAAATGAATCTTTTTTATAAGGAGTATAAGTAAATTGTTATGACCATTACACAATTAAGGGTTTTCGTAAAAATAGCTGAAACGGGAAGCTTTACAAAAGCGGGGCAGGCGCTGAACATGACACAGCCGGCTGTCAGCCATGCGATTTCTGCGATCGAAGCAGAGCTTGATGTGAAGCTGATCATTCGTGACCGGCGCAATGGCCTGATGCTGACGGATACAGGAAAAAAGATTTTAGTCCACATCAGGGAAGTCCTAAAAGGCATTGAAAAAGTTGAGCAAGTCGCAGCCGCGGAAAAAGGGCTTGAACTGGGAACAATCCATATCGGCACATTCTCAACTGCTTCGGCTTATTTTATGCCAAAGCTGATCAGTGAGTTTAAACAAAAATATCCGAAATTGGAGCTTGTGCTGCACGAGGGAACTGTAAATGAAGTCAAGGAGTGGCTTCACACGCGAATGATAGATGTCGGCATCCTTCTATATCCAACAGAGGAGATGGAGTACATTCATTTGAAAAAAGATAAAATGGCTGTCGTGCTCAGGGACGATCACCCGCTTGCCAGTCACGCGTCCATTACGCTGAAAGAGCTTGACCATGAACCGATGATCGTCTGTGACGGCGGCTATGAATCACCTTTTATCGATATGTTCCGGCAGGCGGGTGCTACGCTGAACGCCGCTTTCACAGTCTATAACATGAATACCTCGATCAGTATGATCAGAGAAGGACTGGGCCTGGCGATTTTATCAGAAATGTCCATGTCGGGCATGCCGCTGCCTGAGCATGTGGTGACACGGGATTTGGACCCGCAGGTATACCGTGATGTGCAGCTTGCTGTTCCGTCGATGAAGGAAGCTTCTCTGGCGGCTAAACTCTTTATTGAGATGGCGCAGGATCAGTTTGGGACAGAATAATGGTGCCCAACTGTTCGTTTTATATTGTTCGAATTTCATCGAATCAAATTCTTTTATTCCTGAATGCAGTTGTGTTATGGTGTGATAGAAGTCCTTTCGATCATGACTTGACAGCTTGAGGCTGTTTATTGATATCACAATTGCAAAGGAGAAAAACATGTCTACTCAACAACGCAAAGATACCTTGCTTTCTGTCTTGAATTTATCTCCGGTTGTTCAGGGAGGAACGATCGCAGAATCATTCCGAAACAGCATGGACTTGGCGCGCCGTGCGGAGGAATGGGGCTATCACCGCTACTGGCTCGCTGAGCATCATAATATAGAAGGTGTCGCAAGCTCTGCCACCGCGGTCCTGATCGGCCATATTGCCGGCGGCACAAAGAAAATCCGCGTCGGCTCCGGCGGCATTATGCTCCCGAACCACTCTTCACTGGTAATTGCTGAGCAATTCGGCACACTGGAAACACTGTATCCCGGACGGATTGATCTGGGGCTCGGACGTGCTCCTGGAACGGACCAATTGACAGCACGAGCGCTGCGCAGAAATATCAACAGCGGTGAAGATTTCCCAGAGCAATTAGAGGAACTGCGTAATTACTTTAAACCGACCGGGAATGTGCGCAATCAAGTCCGCGCCATTCCGGGAGAGGGCATAGATGTACCGATTTGGCTGCTGGGATCAAGCGGCTTCAGCGCCCGACTGGCGGGCGAACTCGGTCTTCCATTTGCGTTTGCCGCCCATTTCTCACCGGCGAATACGGTTCCCGCATTGGAGCTGTACCGCAATTCCTTCACGCCGTCAGAAGTGCTCGACGAACCTTATGCGATGGTCGGTGTTACCATTATCGCGGCAGATACAAACGAGAAAGCGCAGCACCTTGCGACGTCGCATTATCAAAGATTTCTTGATCTTGTCCGCGGCACGCCGAACCAGCTAAAGCCGCCTGTTGAAGATATGGACCAAATCTGGAGCCCGTATGAAAAAGAAATGGTAAATGAGCAGCTGAGTTCGACGATTGTCGGCGGTCCAGAAGAAGTGAAAGCGAAGCTCGAAGACTTTGTCAAAACGACGCAGGCTGATGAAATTATGGTCAACTCAGAAACCTTTGAACACGCAGACAGAATGCGCTCGTTTGAAATCATCGCAGATGTTTGGAAAAACAGATAACAGCTATAAAAAAAGCAATGTAGCGGGGAGATCCCATACATTGCTTTTTTTATTCATTCAGTTCTCTGGCCGACTGGCGAATAATCAGCTCAGGCTCAAATATAACATCCTCTTGCTTCGGCTTTTTATGCTCTAAGCAGTCAATAACATATTTGGCCGCTGCTTGTCCGAGCACGGATTTCGGGTGCTTGACAGAGGTTAATTTGACCTCGGAGATTTGCGCGAAATGCGAATCGTCATATCCGACGATAGACATATCCTCTGGCACTTTAAGATCCATCTCTCTTAGCATATCAATCACCTTCAGCGCAATTTCATCGTTATAACAAAGAATGGCTGTCGGCATATGCTTGCTGTTTTTCTCCAATGTGGACTTTACTTTCTCCAGCAGTCTTGATTCTTTTTCTTCCGTTGTAAACGTTACAATCATATCTGGGGAAGGGAATAACTCACGGTCCCGGTGTGCCTGAATAAACCCATTCATCCGTTTGACGCCCTGCGTGTCATCTGCTTTGAAAATGCCCATCATATGCGTGTGGCCGAGAGAAAGCAAATGCTCCGCTGCCATCATCCCGCCTTTCACATCATCTAAGGTAAAACTCGGTGCGGCAAGCTCGGCATATGATGCGTTAATCATCGCGAAAGGAATGCCGTTTTTCTCCAAATTCAGATAGTAGCCGATATTTGGTGTTTGCAGGGCGCTTTTAGTCGGCTCTACGATGAGTCCGTCAATATGCTGGGACAGCAGGTTTTCTAACCCTCTTCTTTCATTGTCGGGGTTGTTGTTTGTGCTTGTCAAAAGCATCGAATACCCCTGCTCGCTTAAATAAGACTCGATTCCTCTGATGATGCTCGGGAAAATATAGTCTGATATGTAGGTTGTCAGAACACCGATCGTTTTATTGGAATGCAGCGCTGACTTAGCAGAGCGTGAAGCGACAAAGGTGCCCCCGCCTTGTACGCTGTACAGCAGGCCTTGTGATACGAGGTCTCCGATCGCCTTGCGAATGGTATGCCGGCTGACGCCGAATTGCTGCATTAATTCGTTTTCTGTAGGGATCTTTTGATCAGGCAGTATTTTGCCTTGGTTAATCCATGAACTGATTTCTTCTTTTACTTGCGCGTATTTTGGTAACATATCCATTCCTCCAAAATGTATACGGACAAATTTCAGTATATCACAGCGTTCTTTGTAAGAAAACATTGACAGAAAATGCAAAGACGATTATTCTATATTTGTACGTACTAATTAAATGAAATTTTCGTTAAATTTTAATATAAGTACGTACAAACACAAAGAGAAATGTAAACGCTTTACTCAACATTCGGGAGGGCAGGGAAATGAAGAATACTCCAACGCAATTAGAACCAAATGCTCCTGTAACAAGAAGCCATTCAATGGGATTTGTCATTTTGATTTCATGCGCGGCGGGTCTTGGCGGCCTATTGTATGGCTATGACACGGCAGTGATTTCCGGCGCCATCGGTTTTCTGAAAGATTTATACAGCCTGAGTCCGTTTATGGAAGGTCTTGTGATTTCCAGCATTATGATTGGAGGAGTGGCGGGCGTCGGGATATCCGGATTTCTAAGTGACAGATTCGGCCGGAGAAAAATTTTAATGACAGCGGCCTTGTTATTTGCGGTATCCGCAATCGTTTCAGCGCTTTCTCAAGACGTGTCCACTTTAATCATTGCAAGAATTATCGGCGGCCTCGGGATTGGGATGGGCTCATCACTATCTGTTACGTATATTACGGAAGCAGCGCCGCCTGCCATACGGGGAAGCCTTTCTTCCTTATATCAGCTCTTTACGATATTGGGTATATCCGCAACGTACTTTATTAATCTCGCTGTGCAGCGGTCCGGAACATATGAATGGGGCGTCCACACCGGCTGGAGATGGATGCTCGCTTATGGGATGGTGCCGTCTGTGATCTTTTTCCTCGTCCTGCTTGTCGTGCCGGAAAGTCCGAGATGGCTGGCGAAAGCGGGCAAAACAAATGAAGCGTTAAAGATCCTGACACGTATTAATGGAGAAACTGTTGCAAAAGAAGAATTAAAGAACATTGAGAACTCTTTAAAAATAGAACAAATGGGGTCGCTCTCCCAGCTGTTTAAGCCAGGTCTCAGAAAGGCGCTTATCATTGGCATCCTGCTTGCGCTCTTTAACCAAGTCATTGGCATGAACGCCATTACTTACTACGGGCCGGAAATCTTCAAAATGATGGGTTTCGGTCAAAACGCCGGATTTGTGACAACCTGTATCGTTGGGGTTGTAGAAGTCATTTTTACTGTTATTGCGGTTTTGCTGATTGATAGAGTCGGACGAAAAAAATTGATGTCCATCGGTTCTGCTTTTATGGCTATTTTTATGATCTTAATCGGGACGTCGTTCTACTTTCAGTTAACAAGCGGATTTATGCTGATCTTCTTTATTTTAGGTTTTGTGGCTGCCTTCTGTGTATCAGTCGGACCGATCACATGGATAATGATTTCTGAAATCTTTCCGAACCATCTGCGTGCGCGTGCTGCGGGCATTGCGACCATCTTTTTATGGGGGGCAAACTGGGCGATCGGGCAGTTTGTGCCAATGATGATCGACTCATTCGGGCTCGCCTATACATTCTGGATCTTTGCAGTGATTAACATCCTTTGCTTCCTGTTTGTCGTTACGATCTGCCCGGAAACGAAGAACAAATCGCTTGAAGAGATTGAAAAGCTTTGGATAAAATGAAAACGCTTTAAAAGAGCAGGCCCTTTCTATTGGAAGGGCTGTTTTTGTTGGGATGCACCTTTTGGCGTTTTCTGTATAAGATAAAGATATATAGGAAAAAATAATGCTGGATAATCGCCACGGCATGAAAACTCTGCGAATATTGTCGATGAATTGGCTCTTAACAGTTGAATAAACAATTCCACCCTGTTAAAATAATTAAAGAAAGCAGAAATAATTTTTTTTGGCTATGATGGGACGTTTTTTGTCATAGCGGGACGTTTAATGTCCAGCAAAAAAAGGAAGGAACGTTTGAGTCATGAACCAGTTAATACAAGCTCAAAAAAAATTATTGCCTGATCTTCTGGTCGTTATGCAAAAGAGGTTTGAAATCTTGCAGTATATCAGGCTGACAGAACCCATCGGGCGAAGAAGCCTGTCTGCCAGTCTCGGAATCAGTGAGCGTGTGCTGAGGGGCGAGGTTCAGTTTTTAAAGGAACAGAACCTGGTCGATATTAAAACAAACGGCATGACATTGACAGAAGAGGGCTATGAACTGCTTTCCGTTCTGGAAGATACGATGAAAGATGTTTTAGGTTTGACGCTTTTGGAAAAGACATTAAAAGAACGGTTAAATCTAAAGGATGCCATTATCGTATCCGGAGACAGCGATCAATCCCCATGGGTCAAAAAAGAAATGGGAAGAGCGGCTGTCGCATGTATGAAAAAAAGATTTTCAGGCAAAAATATCGTCGCTGTAACTGGCGGTACGACAATTGAAGCTGTCGCCGAAATGATGACGCCGGATTCTAAAAACCGCGAGCTTTTGTTTGTGCCTGCAAGAGGCGGTTTAGGCGAAGACGTGAAAAACCAGGCGAACACCATATGTGCGCATATGGCGGAGAAGGCTTCAGGCACTTACCGGCTTTTGTTTGTTCCGGGACAGCTGTCACAAGGCGCCTATTCATCTATTATTGAAGAGCCTTCTGTCAAAGAGGTGCTGAAGACGATTAAATCAGCGAGTATGCTGGTTCACGGAATCGGCGAAGCTAAAACCATGGCTGAGCGAAGAAACACACCTTTAGAAGACTTAAAGAAAATAGATGATAACAACGCGGTGACAGAAGCGTTCGGCTACTATTTTAACGCGGATGGCGAAGTAGTCCACAAAGTGCATTCTGTCGGAATGCAGCTGGATGACATAGACGACATCCCCGATATTATTGCAGTAGCGGGCGGATCATCAAAAGCCGAGGCGATCGAGGCTTACTTTAAAAAGCCCCGCAACACGGTTCTCGTCACAGACGAAGGAGCCGCAAAGAAGTTATTAAGGGATGAATAATCCCTCAATATAAATATCTCTCACTTATTTAAAGGAGGAAACAATCATGGCAGTAAAAGTCGGTATTAACGGTTTTGGTCGTATTGGACGTAACGTATTCCGCGCAGCATTAAACAATCCTGAAGTTGAGGTAGTAGCGGTTAACGATTTAACAGATGCTAACATGCTGGCTCACCTTTTACAATATGATTCTGTACACGGAAAATTAGACGCTGAAGTTTCAGTTGACGGTAACAACCTTGTTGTTAACGGCAAAACAATTGAAGTTTCTGCAGAACGCGACCCTGCTAAACTTAGCTGGGGCAAACAAGGCGTTGAAATCGTAGTTGAATCTACTGGTTTCTTCACAAAACGCGCAGACGCTGCGAAACACTTAGAAGCTGGCGCGAAAAAAGTAATCATCTCTGCTCCTGCTAACGAAGAAGATATCACAATCGTTATGGGTGTTAACGAAGATAAATATGATGCGGCTAACCACCATGTTATTTCTAACGCATCTTGCACAACAAACTGCCTTGCGCCGTTTGCAAAAGTACTTAACGATAAATTCGGCATCAAACGCGGTATGATGACAACTGTTCACTCTTACACTAACGATCAGCAAATCCTTGATCTTCCGCACAAAGACTACCGTCGTGCGCGTGCAGCAGCTGAAAACATCATCCCAACATCAACTGGTGCTGCTAAAGCAGTTTCTCTAGTTCTTCCTGAACTAAAAGGCAAACTGAACGGTGGAGCAATGCGTGTTCCAACTCCAAACGTTTCTCTAGTTGACTTGGTTGCAGAACTGAACCAAGAAGTAACAGCTGAAGAAGTAAACGCAGCTCTTAAAGAAGCGGCTGAAGGAGATCTTAAAGGAATCCTTGGCTACAGCGAAGAGCCATTAGTTTCTGGCGACTACAACGGAAACAAAAACTCTTCTACTATCGATGCTCTTTCTACAATGGTTATGGAAGGCAGCATGGTAAAAGTAATCTCTTGGTACGATAACGAAAGCGGCTACTCTAACCGCGTTGTTGACCTTGCAGCTTACATCGCAAAAAAAGGTCTTTAATTTATAGCTGAAAAAAGGACCTGACTTGGTTCTTTTGAATAGAAGCGCTATAATGAAAGCGGACATGGGAAGGGGACGGACTCCCTTTCCCTTTTTCCATGAAGACCGGCTTTCAGAAAACGCTCTGTGATAGAGAAACGACCGCGTTATTGCAGCTTTGCCGGCGCTTTCGCCTGAGACCGCTGCCCTGGCTTCAGACGAACTGCCCTGTGCCGAAAAAGACTGCGATCTGCCCTAGCGGAGTTATCGCTTGACCAGGCGGTTTCACGTTTTTCGTGCTGTATGCAAACCATTTTGAAGGAGGATCTCCTAGGCATGAATAAGAAAACTCTCAAAGACATCGACGTAAAAGGCAAAGTTGTATTCTGCCGCGTTGACTTTAACGTTCCAATGAAAGACGGGGAAGTAACAGACGATACACGTATCCGTGCTGCGCTTCCAACAATCAAACACCTTGCAGACCAAGGCGCGAAAGTCCTTCTTGCGAGCCACTTAGGCCGCCCGAAAGGCGAAGTGGTTGAGGAGCTTCGTTTAACTCCTGTCGCTGCACGTCTCGGCGAACTGCTTGGCAAAGAAGTGAAAAAAGCAGATGAAGCTTACGGTGATGCTGTTAAAGCACAAATTTCTGACATGAAGGACGGAGACGTTCTTGTATTGGAAAACGTACGCTTCTACCCTGGTGAAGAGAAAAATGATCCTGAGCTTGCAAAAGCATTTGCTGAGCTTGCAGAGGTATATGTAAATGACGCATTTGGTGCTGCCCACCGTGCTCATGCATCTACAGCTGGAATTGCCGAGCATCTGCCAGCAGTTGCAGGTTTCTTAATGGAAAAAGAGCTTGACGTGCTAGGAAAAGCAATTTCTAACCCTGAGCGCCCGTTCACAGCAATCATCGGCGGAGCGAAAGTAAAAGACAAAATCGGTGTAATCGAAAGTCTTCTTGATAAAGTAGACAACCTGATCATCGGCGGAGGTCTTGCTTATACATTCGTTAAAGCGCTTGGCTATGAAATCGGTAAATCTCTTCTTGAAGAAGATAAAATCGAGCTTGCGAAGTCATTTATGGACCGCGCGAAAGAAAAAGGCGTTAACTTCTACATGCCTGAAGATGTACTCGTTGCAGATGATTTCTCTAACGATGCAAACGTGAAAATTGTGCCGATCTCTGAAATCCCTAGTGATTTAGAAGCAATCGACATTGGTACGAAAACACGCGAAACGTATGCTGACGTCATCAAAAACAGCAAACTTGTCGTGTGGAACGGACCGATGGGCGTATTCGAAATCGACTTGTTCGCTCAAGGAACAAAAGCGGTTGCGGAAGCATTGGCAGAGGCGAAAGATACATACTCTGTCATCGGCGGAGGAGACTCTGCGGCAGCGGTTGAAAAATTCGGCCTTGCTGACAAAATGAGCCACATCTCAACAGGCGGCGGCGCATCCCTTGAGTTTATGGAAGGCAAAGAGCTTCCAGGGGTAGCTGCACTGAACGATAAATAATCTCAAAACTGCTATAAGGAAGTGGAACAGATGAGAAAACCAATTATCGCCGGTAACTGGAAAATGAACAAAACACTCGGCGAAGCTGTCAGCTTCGTTGAAGAAGTAAAGTCTTCCATTCCAGCAGCAGACAAAGCGGAAGCTGTTGTTTGCGCGCCAGCGCTTTTCTTAGAAAAGCTTACTTCTGCTGTTAAAGGCACTGACCTTAAAGTCGGCGCTCAAAACATGCACTTTGAAGAAAGCGGCGCGTTCACAGGCGAAATCAGCCCGGTTGCTTTGAAAGACCTTGGCGTTGACTATTGCGTCATCGGCCACTCTGAGCGCCGTGAAATGTTCGCTGAAACTGATGAAACAGTCAACAAAAAAGCACATGCTGCTTTCAAACACGGCATTGTGCCGATCATCTGTGTAGGTGAAACGCTTGAAGAGCGCGAAGCCGGCAAAACAAATGATCTTGTCGCTGACCAAGTGAAAAAAGGCCTGGCTGGTCTTTCTGAAGAACAAGTTGCTGCTTCTGTTATTGCGTATGAGCCAATCTGGGCAATCGGAACAGGCAAATCTTCTACAGCGAAAGATGCGAACGACGTGTGTGCGCATATCCGTAAAACCGTCGCTGAAAGCTTCGGCCAAGAAGCTGCAGACAAGCTTCGCATCCAATATGGCGGAAGCGTAAAGCCTGCAAACATTAAAGAATATATGGCAGAGTCCGATATTGACGGTGCTTTGGTCGGCGGCGCGAGCCTTGAGCCACAGTCATTCGTTCAATTATTGGAGGAAGGTCAATATGAGTAAAAAACCAGCTGCACTCATCATTCTTGATGGGTTCGGATTACGAAACGAAACAGTAGGGAACGCAGTCGCTTTAGCGAAAAAACCGAATTTTGACCGCTACTGGAACCAGTATCCTCATCAAACATTGACTGCTTCTGGAGAGGCTGTAGGCCTTCCTGAAGGGCAAATGGGGAACTCTGAAGTAGGACATTTAAATATCGGGGCAGGGCGTATTGTGTACCAAAGCCTTACACGTGTGAACATTGCGATCCGCGAAGGAGAGTTTGAACGCAACCAAACATTCCTGGACGCCATGAAGCACGCGAAAGAAAACAACAAAGCCTTGCACCTGTTCGGTCTTTTATCTGACGGAGGCGTGCACAGCCATATCAACCATTTATTCGCGCTCTTAAAGCTTGCGAAAAATGAAGGGCTGACAAAGGTATATATCCATGGCTTCCTTGACGGCCGTGATGTAGGTCCGCAAACGGCGAAAACGTACATCAACCAGCTGAACGAACAAATCAAGGAAATCGGTGTGGGTGAAATCGCCAGCATTTCCGGACGTTACTACTCTATGGACCGCGACAAACGCTGGGACCGTGTAGAAAAAGCGTACCGCGCAATGGCATACGGCGAAGGCCCGACATACCGCAGCGCACTGGATGTTGTTGATGATTCCTATGCGAACGGAATTTATGATGAATTTGTGATTCCATCTGTCATCACAAAAGAAAACGGTGAGCCTGTTGCGAAAATCCACGACGGCGATTCTGTCATTTTCTATAATTTCAGACCTGACCGTGCGATTCAGATTTCTAATACGTTCACAAATAAAGACTTCCGTGACTTTGATCGCGGCGAGAATTATCCGAAGAACCTGCACTTCGTCTGCCTGACTCACTTCAGTGAATCAGTTGACGGCTATGTAGCGTTTAAACCGATGAATCTTGATAACACAGTCGGAGAAGTATTATCCCAGCACGGATTAAAACAGCTTCGAATTGCAGAAACTGAAAAGTATCCGCACGTCACGTTCTTTATGAGCGGCGGCCGTGAAGCTGAATTCCCGGGGGAAGAGCGTATTCTCATCAACTCGCCGAAAGTTGCAACATATGACTTGAAGCCTGAAATGAGTGCGTATGAAGTGAAGGACGCGCTTGTCAAAGAAATTGAAGCAGACAAGCATGACGCGATCATTCTTAACTTCGCAAACCCTGATATGGTCGGCCACTCCGGAATGGTTGAACCAACAATTAAAGCAATTGAAGCAGTGGACGAATGCTTGGGCGAAGTCGTTGACGCGATTCTCGCTAAAGGAGGACACGCTATCATTACCGCTGATCACGGTAATGCTGATATTCTGATTACAGAATCAGGCGAACCGCACACTGCACATACAACAAACCCAGTCCCTGTGATTGTTACGAAAGAAGGCATCACGCTGCGTGAAGGCGGAATCCTAGGCGACCTTGCACCAACGTTATTAGACCTTCTCGGTGTTGAAAAACCGAAAGAAATGACAGGAACATCTTTAATTCAAAAATAATTTGAAAATCAAAGGAGAGACAAAACTCATGCCATACATTGTTGATGTTTATGCACGCGAAGTATTAGACTCCCGCGGCAACCCAACAGTTGAAGTTGAAGTATACACAGAAACAGGAGCTTTCGGCCGCGCATTAGTGCCAAGCGGAGCTTCTACAGGTGAATACGAAGCGGTTGAGCTTCGTGACGGCGACAAAGACCGTTACCTTGGAAAAGGCGTGTTAACAGCTGTTAACAACGTTAACGAAATCATTGCTCCAGAGCTTCTTGGCTTTGATGTAACTGAACAAAACGCAATCGATCAGCTTTTAATCGAGCTTGACGGTACTGAAAACAAAGGCAAACTTGGTGCGAACGCAATCCTTGGCGTATCTATGGCTTGTGCGCGTGCTGCTGCTGATTTCTTACAGATTCCTCTTTACCAATACCTTGGAGGATTCAACTCAAAAACGCTTCCTGTACCGATGATGAACATCGTCAACGGCGGAGAGCATGCTGATAACAACGTGGATATTCAAGAATTCATGATCATGCCTGTAGGTGCTCCAAACTTCCGTGAAGCACTTCGCATGGGCGCTCAAATTTTCCACAGCCTGAAATCAGTATTAAGCGCAAAAGGCTTAAACACTGCTGTAGGTGATGAAGGCGGATTCGCTCCAAACCTTGGTTCTAACGAAGAAGCGCTTCAAACAATCGTTGAAGCAATCGAAAAAGCCGGCTTCAAACCTGGCGAAGAAGTAAAACTTGCTATGGATGCTGCATCTTCTGAGTTCTACAACAAAGAAGACGGCAAATACCATCTGTCTGGCGAAGGCGTTGTGAAAACATCTGCTGAAATGGTTGACTGGTATGAAGAGCTTGTTTCTAAATATCCAATCATCTCTATCGAAGACGGACTTGATGAGAACGACTGGGAAGGCCACAAGCTTCTTACTGAGCGTCTTGGCAATAAAGTTCAGCTTGTTGGTGACGACCTCTTCGTTACTAACACGAAAAAACTTGCTGAAGGCATCAAAAACGGCGTAGGCAACTCTATCCTGATCAAAGTAAACCAAATCGGTACATTGACTGAAACATTCGATGCAATCGAAATGGCGAAACGCGCAGGCTACACAGCTGTTATCTCTCACCGTTCAGGTGAAACTGAAGACAGCACAATCGCTGACATCGCTGTGGCAACAAACGCAGGACAAATCAAAACAGGTGCTCCGTCTCGTACGGACCGTGTTGCGAAATACAACCAGCTTCTTCGCATCGAAGATCAGTTGGCTGAAACTGCTCAATACCACGGTATTAACTCTTTCTACAACTTGAATAAGTAATAAAATGACCGCCGGGATTTTCTCTCGGCGGTTTTTTTATGCTTTCAAAGGTCCATATAAAGCCTCACCATATCACGGCATTGAATACCGTCTTCAAAAATCTCCTCCTCGTAGTGTCTGATAAAAAAATCATGGTCAATTCCTTGAAGGCGAAATCCGCATTTTTGATATAGAGACAGCTGATGGATGCTGGAATTTCCAGTGCCTATCTCAATCACCTTTGCTCCCATATGTTTCGCTTTTTCAATGGCGTCGCGGATAAGAAGCTTGCCAATGCCCTGTTTTTGCATTGTTTGTTTTACTGCGATGTTAACGATTTCTACCGTTTGCGGCCGAGTTGTGATGATCACGTATACACCGGCTAATTCGCCTGATAGATAGCCTGTGTAGCACTCTCCTCTGGCCAAATATTCATCAACAATTTCTATTGATGGGTCGGCGAGCAGCAGAAGCTCATACAGCGCTTGATCATAGTTTGTTGCTTTTTGAATGGTGAGATGTTGCATGATCATTCCACCTTTTCACATTCTTATAGAGATATTTTCGTGATTTCCTCCAATTTCATACCATTCTATTATAAAATATGTAACATAGGAAATCTGTACAAAATAGTGGATAACAACTAGGAGGAAAGTCACATGTTTTGTAAGGAATGTGGTCAAAAAAATAATGAAGGGGCCAAGTTTTGTAAAGAATGCGGCACCCCGATAGGAGGAAGTAGCAGACAGGCACATAAAGAAACAGCAAGCACTGCTGAAACGAAGCAGGCTCCGAGAAAACCAATCCCTAAGAAAACCATCATGTTATGGAGCAGCATTGCCGCAGCGTGCGTGATAGTATTCGCCGCATATAAAACCGGAGCGTACTTTACTTCAAAGGATAGGTTAGTCGACAAGTTTGAACAGGCTGTAAATGATGAGGATAAAGACCAAATCGCGTCTCTTCTTACGCCGGTAAATGACAAGCTTAAGCTTACTAAAAATAATGTAAAGCCGTTTCTTACATATTTAAAGGATCATCCTGACAAAAAAGATGAGCTTTTTGCATCGCTGCGTGCTGAAACAGCCCAAAAGGATATCGTATACGCGGAGAAAGACGGGAAAAGCTTGCTTGTTTTTGACCATTATGACTTAAAGGTAGCACCTGTTTATTTTGAAGTGACCAGCAATTATAAAAATACCGATCTATATGTCAATAAAGAGGATGCCGGATCTGTAAAGAAAGCGGATCAAGCACAAACTCTAGGGCCGTACATCCCCGGCGAATATACAGTCTCAGCCAAACTGAAAAACGATGTAGTCGATCTTGTGAAAAAGGAAGACATACAGGCGGTGGGCGATAACAGCTTTCGTGTTGATCTCTCACTAGAAGCAGACGATGTGACATTCAGCTTAGCAGATGACATCAAGAGCGGGAAGGGAGACTTGCTGATTAACGGCAAGTCGATTCATAAAGACCCGTTCAAATCTGTAACATACGGACCGCTTCTGACAGACGGATCCATGACGGCTTCAGTCGAGGCAGCATTTCCATGGGGGAAAACAAAAACAGCGGGCGTTCCGATCGATCATAAAGAAATGGAGTTAACGTTAATTCCTGATCAAGCTACACAGGAACAGATTATGAACACAATTGTCAAAACAACAAAACAATACTCCAAAGCGCTATCTGATGGGAATACAGCCGAGATGACAGAGGCAAGTGCCAATTGGAAGGCGGAGACGAAGGACACCGTCGATTCTATGAAAAGCGCGGATTCATACTTAAAAGATAGATACTTGGAAACTGATTTTGACCTGGACACATTTGCCCTCTCTCAGAAAAACGACGGAACGTGGCAGGTATCGGTAACAGGAAAAGAACTTCACCAGTCTTCTTCGTATAACGACTATACAAAATCTGAAATGACTGACGAAAGTCCGAGTTATGAATATCTTCTTTCATATGATAAAAAACAGAAAAAATGGATTTTTGAAGATGCAGAATCAACATTCGAATCTGCCGGTACAAATATAAAGAAAATCAAAAATGACAAACCGGAGACGTACACATCCGCTTGGGCAGGCTCGAAAAACAAAAACAGCGAAAGCTCTGCAAGCGGTGATGTTACAGATGAACAAGTGACATTATTCATGGGCAGTTATCTGCAAAATCAGGCAGATGCCGTGAATCAAAATAATTTCTCACTGATGGAAGACAGCCTTGAAAAAGGCAGTTCCCTTTATTCCGACCAGCAGCATCTCGTGGCGAAATTAAATAAAGAGGGAACAACGGAAGACTTTAATAACTATGAAGTGAAAAGCTGGAGCCAAAATGGATCAGCGATTACAATTAAGACGTACGAAGAATTCTATATCACAAAATCAGGCGGCAGTCCAAAGCTCAGAACATATAATTGGACTTATACCGGCGTAGTGAAGAACGGAAGAATTTACTTAACGTCGATTCAATAAAAACAACCCCATCGCCAGCTGGTGATGGGGTTGTTTTTTTAAAAGAACATATAACGGAAAATCTCCTTGATATAGTGTTCGATCATAAGCTGAAATGTAACGCAGGTGATCAGATAAATCACAATCGTTGAGTAAATGATATCAGCCTTTCCTTTATATGAATGCTGGTAACTGCTCATCATCGCAGGAGGAATGGCAAAAAATGCACCGATTAAACCAACGGCTAACACGGTAAAGCAAATGTCTGTATGTAATAAAAACAATAAAAGGGCAAAAATCAAAATAGCTGTAAACGGAATGAGAAACGCACCAAACCTTGAAAAGGAATCCTTGAAAGATACTTGGTTTCCCGCGATTTTCAAAGCGAAAAAGATCAAGGCATGCAAACCGAAAAGAAACAGGGCAAAGTAAATGGTTGGTTCTAAGAAGACTGCTGTAAAGCTTACGCTTCCGGGACCGTCTGATAGAAGAGTGTACAACATCAAAGGGGTCAGCAAACTGAATAGAACCATCGTAATAACTGCGCTGATCAGCTGCTCTCCGCCTGTTGTTCTACACTCCTGATAAGGGCGTTTCAGGACGGCAAGGACAAAAGAACCGAACTGCTTTGCAGCTTGTTTTGCAGTGGCTCCGGTTTGAGCTGCCTGCTGTTGGCCTGATTGACCAGGGAGAGGTGATCCGCATTTCTCACAAAACTTTCCGCCATCTGTTTGATGGCCGCATTGAGGACAATACATAAAATAACTCCTTTATCTATAATATAGGGAAAATAGACTAATAGGTTTATTATAAAAGAAAAAAGTTGTAAAGTAACCAATATTCATACAAAAATACCATATAAAAAAGACACGAGCCCAATAGCAGCTGTGTCGTTTTTATATGCTAGTTATTTATATATTTCTCAAATACATCCCCAAAATCCTTAATATGATACTGCGAGCGAACGGATGTCAGCCAAGTGAATCCGAATTCAGTCAGCTCTTTATATTGCGTTTCAATATTGACGTGCTCTGGACGGGTATGGTGAAGAATCGTTGCGGCTTTATCCAAGCTTTGTTCCGCTTGATTGATTAAAATATCATTTTCATAGGTTGTTTCTGCGATACGAAGCAGTGCTTTATAAAGGTCTTTTAACTTTTCAATTTGGTCTTTGTGCACATCGATGTCGAATTGTTCACCGCCCAGCTTGAACTTAATTTCAACATCCAAATCGACTTTTCCGGCGGTTTCCAGAAAAACGTCAGAGATTTTATACTGCGAATAAGGATAGCGTTTCAATGTTCGTTTTGAGGAAGTGGCGCGTTCGCCGTCTACATGGATCAGAGCCAGATTCGTAAAGCAGTATTCGTCTGCTTTTGTTTTAATCAAGAAATATATTTTCTCATTGTCTTCATGCATGACATAGTCATCAGCATCTGTTTTGTCATAATCCTGAGGGTCGATAATTTTTCCGATATCAGATAAGCCCAGTGCATCTGCTGCAATTTTTTTGAACATCTGCATACGTCCTTCCTATTCCATTTGTCACTTTATTGTAGCATGGAGTGTTTCTGTCAGGCTATAACTGATAAAATCACAACATTTTATCCACAAAAGAAAGCAGTTCCCTTACTTCAGGAAACTGCTTTCTTTTGTTTTCGGCACGTATTGAAAGACTTCCTCGCTCTCAAAGAATTCAATCAATCTGCTCAGCCAGTCATAGTAATGGAGCCATTCTCTTAATTCATTCAGCAGCTGATTGACTTTCTCTTCCGCTTCCGGGGTAAGCCCGTCCCTTTGTAAAAGATCAGTCAGCTCCCGGTTTAATTTTTTATACAGCACTTTGTTTTTGCTTACGACCTTTGTCCAGTTCGCCGCAAATAATGAAATGAAGGTTTGATAATAATCCTGCTCGACGTCATATAGGTCTTTTCGTACGCCTTTTTCAAACACCTTTTCGGCAATATTGGCATCGATCATTTCACGGACAACCTGGCTCATCCGTGTTTTGCTCATGCCTGTTGCCTCTGACAGCTCGCTTAGCGTCATCGGTTTTCGATTCATATAGATAATTCCAAGCACACGCCCGACAGTTGAAGGCATTCCAAACGTATGCATATTTTCGGCAATCTTCTCAATGAGATGCTCTTCAGCATGTTCAATGATGTCGAGAGCAGTTTTTTCCACAGCTGATCATCCCTTCAAATGGCAATTGATGGTGTCAATATAACATATTTCTGACAGTTGTTGAAAATAGCTGAATGCAGAGGAAGAGGGAGGGATCCGGCGTAATTGTAAGAACACCCTCTCCGTCTTGGTCATAACAATAGATAATCTGTAAATAACATATAATTTCAACACATTGTAAACTTTTTATTTTATAAAGTTCAAACTATAATAAAGATTATACTTTTCAGAAAATTAAAGAGAACCTGCGGAGGTGCACGGATTGCTGAAATTAGAACAAGTGTCAAAAGTATATAAAGGCGGCAAAAAGGCTGTGAACAGCATTGATTTAGATATCGCCAAGGGCGAATTTATCTGTTTTATCGGCCCGAGCGGCTGCGGAAAAACGACGACGATGAAAATGATCAATAGATTAATTGAACCATCGTCAGGAAACATCTTTATCGACGGAGAAAATATTATGGAGCAGGACCCGGTTGAACTGAGGAGAAAAATCGGCTATGTGATTCAGCAGATCGGTCTGTTCCCCCACATGACCATCCAGCAGAACATCTCACTTGTGCCAAAGCTGCTGAAATGGCCTGAAGAAAAACGGAAAGAACGGGCGAGAGAGCTGTTAAAGCTTGTGGATATGGGCCCGGAATATTTAGGCCGTTACCCCCATGAGCTCAGCGGCGGACAGCAGCAAAGAATCGGCGTGCTGCGTGCACTGGCTGCGGAACCCCCTCTCATTCTAATGGATGAACCGTTCGGAGCGCTTGACCCAATTACGCGTGATTCCCTTCAGGAAGAATTCAAAAAACTGCAAAGAACCTTAAACAAAACGATTGTGTTTGTAACCCATGATATGGATGAAGCGATTAAGCTGGCTGACCGGATCGTGATTTTAAAAGCGGGAGAAATCGTTCAAGTCGGCACACCCGATGAGATTCTCCGGAACCCTGCAAATGAATTTGTTGAAGAATTTATCGGGAAAGAACGCCTGATCCAGTCGAGACCGGATATCGAGCGGGTAGAGCAAATGATGAACAGAACACCTGTGACGGTATCAGCGGACAAAACGCTTTCACAGGCGATTCAGCTGATGAGAGAAAAACGTGTCGATTCACTGCTTGTTGTGGACCGGCAAAATGTGCTGAAGGGCTATGTTGATGTGGAAATGATTGATCAAAACCGCAAAAAAGCGAGCGTCGTTGGCGATGTATACCGCTCGGATATATATACTGTGCAAAAAGGAGCGCTTCTTCGCGATACGGTCCGGAAAATCCTGAAGCAGGGAATCAAGTATGTTCCTGTGGTGGATGAACAGAATCATTTAGCAGGAATTGTGACGAGAGCGAGCCTTGTTGATATCGTATACGATTCCATATGGGGCGAGGAAGACCAGCTCATGACGATCTGACCAGGGGAGGAGCTCTATTAAGATGAATCAAATGATGACTTTTTTGCAAACGAACGGCGGAGAACTGCTGTATAAAACAGGTGAGCATTTATATATTTCACTCATTGCCGTTGTATTGGGCATTATCGTTGCGGTGCCGCTAGGCGTTGCTCTCACCAGAATGAAGAAAGGCGCAGGCGCGATTATAGGCGCCGTCAACATTGTGCAAACCCTGCCGAGCCTGGCGATTTTAGCCTTCTTTATTCCGCTTCTCGGTGTCGGAAAAGTGCCTGCAATTGTCGCTTTATTTTTCTATTCGGTGCTGCCGATCCTGCGCAACACGTATACCGGCATTAAAGGTGTCAACAAAAATCTGCTGGAATCGGGAAAAGGGATCGGCATGACCGGCTGGGAACAGATTCGGCTCGTTGAAATCCCGCTGGCGATCCCGATTATTATGGCGGGGATCCGCACATCAACGATCTATTTAATCGGCTGGGCGACACTTGCATCGTTTATCGGGGGCGGCGGTCTCGGTGATTACATTTTTATCGGCTTAAACCTGTATCAGCCTGAATATATCATTGGCGGCGCCGTGCCGGTCACGATCCTGGCCATTATCATTGATTACGTGCTGGCTGTGACCGAACGAAAGGTGACGCCGAAAGGATTGCAAGGGATGAAGGAAGTTTCGTAAGGAGTTGGCTCTGTTGAAAACGAAAAAAATCAAATGGCTTGGCGCGTTCGCTATTGCCTTTGTCCTGCTGCTGAGCGGCTGTTCTCTGCCAGGGCTCGGCGGCGCTTCAGACGACACGATCAAAGTCGGGGCGCAAAGCATGACAGAATCAGAAATTGTAGCGAATATGATCGCACAGCTTATTGAACATGATACAGATTTGAATACCGCTTTAGTGAAAAACCTCGGGTCAAACTATGTTCAGCACCAAGCGATGCTGGGCGGTGACATTGATATTTCTGCCACGCGCTATTCCGGAACAGATTTAACAAGCACCCTCGGCAAGGAAGCAGAAAAAGATCCGAAAAAAGCGCTGAACATTGTGCAGAACGAATTTGAAAAGCGCTTTGCCTATAAATGGTTTGATTCCTACGGATTTGAGAACACATATGCCTTTACCGTAACAAAAAAGTTTGCGGAAAAGGAGCGTATCAACACCGTATCTGACCTGAAGAAAAACGCTTCTCATTATAAATTAGGCGTCGATAATGCTTGGCTGAAACGGAAAGGCGACGGGTATAAAGGCTTTGTGAGCACATATGAATTTGAGTTCGGCACAACTTATCCGATGCAGATCGGGCTTGTCTATGACGCAGTCAAAAACGGAAAAATGGATGCTGTTCTGGCTTATTCAACGGATGGACGGATTAAAGCCTATGATCTCAAAATCTTAAAGGACGATAAGCGTTTTTTCCCGCCGTATGACTGTTCACCGGTGATTCCTGAAAAGGTGCTTAAGGAACATCCGGAGCTTGAAGGCGTGATCAATAAGCTGATCGGGCAAATTGATACGGAAACGATGCAGGAGCTTAACTACGAGGTGGATGGCAAGCTGAAGGAGCCGTCTGTCGTAGCGAAGGAATTTTTAGAGAAACATCATTATTTTGACTAAGAAAAGAGGTGGATCATATGGAGGTACTACAGCAGCTTGGCACTTACTATTCGCAAAACGGCAGCTACGTGCTGCAGGAGTTTTACCGCCATTTTCTGATGTCGGTGTACGGCGTTTTGTTTGCCGCCATTGTTGGGATTCCGCTCGGCATCCTGATAGCCAGATACAGAACATTAAGCGGATGGGTTTTTGCGGTGACGAACGTCATTCAAACCATCCCGGCTCTCGCCATGCTTGCCGTGCTGATGCTTGTCATGGGGCTGGGTGCTAATACAGTGATATTGTCATTATTTCTGTATTCTCTTCTGCCGATTATCAGAAATACGTATACAGGCATTATCAGCATTGAACATGCCTATTTGGAATCCGGAAAAGCGATGGGAATGACAAAATGTCAAGTGCTGCGGATGGTCGAGCTTCCGCTTGCGCTTTCTGTTATTATGGCCGGCCTCCGCACCGCGCTTGTCATCGCCATCGGCATTACAGCGATCGGGACATTTGTCGGTGCAGGCGGTCTCGGGGATATCATCGTCAGAGGATCAAATGCAACAAATGGAACCGCGATTATACTGGCGGGTGCAATCCCCACGGCTCTGATGGCGGTGATAGCCGATTTGGTGATGGGCTGGCTTGAACGCACGTTAAGCCCGATTAAAAAGAAAAAGAAGAAAAATCTGGCCGGCGCCGCATAAGAAAAAACGCCTTGTGAATGACAGGGCGTTTTTTTACGGCTTCGGCACATATTTAAAAATTTCTTCGCTTTCAAAAAACTCAATCAATCGCCCGAGCCAATTATAATAATCGAGCCATTCCTTTAGTTCCTTCAGCAGCTCATTGACTTTTTCTTCCGCTTCAGGAGTAAGCTCTTCGTCCAAGACGCTGAGCAGTTCCCGATTGAGTTTTTTATGCATCATTTTGTTCTTGCTGACGACTTTGCTCCAAGTGGCTGTAAACAGGGTAATAAACGTTTGGTAGTAATCCTGTTCGACCTCATATAAATCTTTTCGCACGCCCTTTTCGAACACCTTCTCGGCGATGTTGGCATCCAGCATTTCCCGCACAACCTGGCTCATGCGTGTTTTGCTCATGCCGGTCGCTTCGGAAAGTTCGGTCAGCGTCATCGGTTTTCGATTCATATAAATAATGCCCAGCACACGTCCGACGGTAGAGGGCATTCCAAATGCATGCATGTTTTCCGCGAGTCTTTCTATTAAATGGTCCTCAGCTTGTTCAATGATCGTTAACGGATCTTTCTCCAACGGTTTCAATCCTTTCAGCTAACAATTCCGATGTCAATATACCACATTTTTGATGCGGCGGAAATGCTGTAACAAGAGAATTTGGCAGGAAATTGGAGCAATAAGGAGATCATTACAGGTCAATGCAGGTAAATCAGCGTTTACACATACTTTATAAATAATATGAACAAATTGTAAACTTTTTATTTTATAAACTTTATTCTATAATGGGAACCATTCAATTGTCTGAAAAATTAAATACGAACTGAATGAATTGAATAAACTTAACTTTGGAGGTGCGATGTTTGCTGACATTAGAAAATGTCTCGAAAACATACAAGGGCGGCAAAAAAGCTGTGAACAACGTGAATCTTAAGATTGCAAAAGGCGAATTTATCTGTTTTATCGGCCCGAGCGGCTGCGGAAAAACGACAACAATGAAAATGATTAACCGATTAATTGAGCCTTCCGCCGGCAAGATTTTCATTGACGGCGAAAACATTATGGAACAGGACCCCGTAGAGCTTAGGCGTAAGATCGGCTATGTCATTCAGCAAATCGGCCTGTTTCCTCATATGACCATTCAGCAGAATATTTCACTTGTCCCCAAACTGCTGAATTGGCCGGAGCAGCAGCGGAAAGAACGGGCGCGGGAGCTTCTGAAATTAGTTGATATGGGGCCTGAATATTTAGACCGTTACCCTCATGAATTAAGCGGGGGACAGCAGCAGCGAATTGGTGTATTACGGGCACTTGCCGCGGAGCCACCGCTTATCTTAATGGATGAACCGTTTGGGGCACTTGACCCGATTACGAGGGATTCCCTTCAGGAAGAATTTAAAAAACTGCAAAAAACCTTACATAAAACCATCGTTTTTGTTACCCACGATATGGATGAAGCGATTAAACTGGCAGACCGGATTGTGATTTTAAAAGCGGGAGAAATCGTTCAAGTTGGAACACCCGATGACATTTTAAGAAATCCAGCTGATGAATTTGTCGAGGAATTTATCGGCAAGGAGCGGCTGATCGAGTCATCCAGCCCGGATGTTGAACGGGTTGATCAGATTATGAACACACAGCCTGTGACGATCACTGCGGATAAAACGCTTTCTGAAGCCATTCAGCTGATGAGGCAGGAGCGTGTCGATTCACTGCTTGTCGTCGATGACGGTCACGTTCTGCAGGGCTATGTAGATGTTGAAATCATTGATCAATCCCGGAAAAAAGCCAATCTCGTAGGAGAGGTTTTACATGAAGATCTTTATACAGTATTGGGCGGCACACTGCTAAGGGACACGGTCCGGAAAATTTTAAAACGGGGTGTTAAATATGTCCCTGTTGTGGATAAAGACCGGCGCTTAATTGGAATTGTGACGAGAGCGAGTCTGGTCGATATTGTGTATGACTCTATCTGGGGAGAAGAAAAGCAGCTCGCGGTATTGTCATAGGGAGGCGATAAGTTGTGAATCATATTGTTCAATTTTTGCAAACCAACGGGGACGAGCTCCTTTATAAAACATATGAGCATATCATGATATCGTTCATTGCTGTCATTTTGGGTGTGCTCGTTGCCGTACCCCTCGGGGTTGTGCTTACGAGAATGAAGAAGGGAGCCAGCACCATTATCGGCATCGTCAATATCATTCAGACGCTGCCGAGTCTGGCAATTCTTGCTATCTTTATTCCGCTCCTAGGTGTCGGAAAGGTTCCTGCCATCGCGGCTCTGTTTTTCTATTCCGTGTTGCCGATTCTCCGAAACACGTATACTGGCATTCGCGGCGTCAACAAAAATCTGCTCGAGTCTGGTAAAGGCATCGGAATGACACCGGCTGAACAAGTCCGCCTGGTGGAGCTGCCGCTTGCTGCGCCTGTTATCATGGCGGGAATCAGAACATCAACAATTTACTTAATCGGCTGGGCCACGCTTGCTTCCTTTATCGGAGGCGGCGGATTGGGTGATTACATTTTTATCGGCCTGAATTTATATCAGCCGGAATACATCATCGGAGGCGCGGCTCCCGTCACGATACTAGCGATTGTGATTGATTATGTGCTGGCGGTGACTGAACGAAAACTGACACCTGCCGGCATGCAAAGATTGAAGGAAGTTTCATAAGGAGGCGGCTCATGAAAAGAAACTATCACAAATGGATGATCGGTTTAATACTTGCAGCAATGCTGATGCTGAGCGGCTGTTCGCTTCCGGGTCTCAGCGCCGCTTCAGACCAGACCATTAAAATCGGCGCGCAGAGCATGAGCGAATCAGAAATCATCGCAAATATGCTTGGCCAGCTGATTGAACATCATACTGATCTCAAAACAACAACCATTAAAAATCTCGGCTCCAACGCGGTGCAGCAACAGGCCTTAATGAACGGGGAAATCGACATTGCCGCCACAAGATATACCGGCGATGCGCTGACAGGCACGCTGAGAATGGCACCAGAGAAGGATCCGGACAAAGCACTGGCATTAACACAGCAGGAGTTTAAAAAAAGATACGATTTAAAATGGTATGACTCCTATGGGTTTGATAATACATATGCTTTTACAGTCAGCAAGGAGCTAGCAGACAAATACCATTTAGAAACCGTATCAGACATTAAAAAATGGGCGACGCAATTAAAGCTGGGTGTCGATAACTATTGGATGAAGCTCAAGGGAAACGGCTATCAGGACTTTACGAAAACCTACGGCATGACATTCGGCGGCACGTATCCCATGCAGATCGGGCTTGTGTATGACGCGGTGAAAAGCGGAAAAATGGACATTGTCCTCGCGTATTCGACGGATGGAAGAATCAAGTCCTATGGCCTTAAAATGCTAAAGGATGATAAGCAATTTTTCCCGCCGTATGACTGCTCTCCGGTTGTGCCGGAACAAGTGCTCAAAGAACATCCTGAGCTTGAAGGCATCATCCGGAAAATGATCGGGAAAATCGACACAGCCACAATGCAGGAGCTTAACTATGAGGTCGACGGCAACTTAAAAGAACCGTCTGTCGTTGCCAAGGAATATTTAGAAAAGCATCATTACTTCGAATCGTGAAAGGGGGAAGTAGCCAATGAACGTGCTTGAACAGGTCATGACGTATTATGCGCAGAATGGCAGCTACGTTATGGAAGAATTCGCCCGGCACTTTCTCATGTCGGCTTACGGTGTTTTGTTTGCCGCTGCCGTCGGAGTTCCGGTCGGAATCCTCATTGCGCATTTTCGCCGTTTGTCAGCCTGGGTGTTCGCAGTAACAAACGTTATTCAGACAATCCCCGCGCTCGCCATGCTGGCCGTCTTGATGCTTGTCATGGGGCTCGGGGCAAATACGGTGATTGTGTCATTATTTCTGTATTCCCTTCTGCCGATTATCCGAAACACGTACACAGGCATAGTCAGCATTGAACATGCCTACTTAGAATCGGGAAAAGCGATGGGCATGACGAAATTCCAGGTTCTCCGGATGGTTGAGCTCCCGCTCGCGCTTTCTGTCATGATGGCGGGCTTGCGCACGGCTCTCGTCATTGCCATCGGGATTACGGCAATCGGTACATTTGTCGGCGCCGGAGGGCTCGGGGATATGATCGTCCGCGGATCAAACGCGACAAACGGAACTGCAATTATTCTCGCGGGAGCAATACCGACTGCGGTCATGGCGGTTGCCGCTGATTTGCTAATGGCTTGGCTGGAGCGGGCATTAAGCCCGGTAAAGAAAAAAAGAACCAGAGCGAAACACGTTCAAACCGCTGCATAGAATAGAAAAAGAGGCTTGGATGACTCCAGCCTCTTTTTTTATCTAAATCGTAAACTGATCCATCTTCTCATGAAGCTCCTTCGCCAGCTGCTCAAGTTCTTCGGCATTTTGGAGCACTTGATCCATGGAATGGGCGGATTGCTCGGTAATGGAAAATGTTTCTTCAATGCCGGCAGCCGATTCTTCAGATACAGAAGCGATATTTTCAATCGATTGATTGATGGTGATCGATTGGTTTGTTAACCGCTTCAGGCCGTCCGTTACTTCCTTAATGCTGTCTGCAACGTGTGTGACGGACTGTTTGATATGCTGCATAGCCTGACCGGTGTCTGTCAGGTTTTCTGTTCCTTTTTCGACTTCTGTAAAGCTGCTTTCTAAGTATTTTAATTAATCGATGTGATTTCTTTGATACCGTCAATCCATTTCGTGTTGATTTCGTCTGTTTTTTGAATGATATGCTGCATATTAAAAGCGCCTATTCCGCCGACAAGTTAATTGATCAGGATCAGTATCAAAAATACCAGGCTGAATTTGCGGGAAATCGTCAGTCGCATATAAGTGGTCTCCTTTAAAATCGTAATGTGTGTGGATGTACTATATATCGGCTGAGAAATTGTTTTTTCACCTGGAAAATAAAAACGGCTCTTTTCTCGTCTTGGAGATCAGAACCGTTTTAGCAATCAGTCAAGAAAGGAAGGGTCAATCCATTCTGTCGCCCATTTTGAAATCTCACCTAAAATGGGAGCTAACGCCTTTCCTTTATCAGTCAAAGAATATTCGATGCGAACCGGAGTTTCAGGGATGACATCCCGCTTCACCACTCCTTCAAGCTCAAGTTCTTTCAGCCGTTCTGACAGAACTCTGCCGCTTAGATTTGGAAGTGCTGCTTCAATTTCGCTAAATCGCTGTGACCCGTTCAAGAGCTGAAATACGATTAAAGCGACCCAGCGTTTACTTAAGATGTCGACTGCCTTTTCAAATCTAGGACACATTTCTGATTGGTTCATACTTTTCACCTCGTCTGTCACTATTATAACGCAAATAACGAGGGAAGGTATGCAAGGGTGATTGATAAAATGAGAAGGAGAGACAGGGGATTACGAAGAAGAGGTGCGTTTTTTCGCTTCGGAAGCTAAAAAATCGAAGTATTTGCTGAGATTTTCAATATCCTGCTTTGATAGATGTTCCCATTTATGGCTGTTGAAAATCGGGAGGTGCTCCGCTCCGCGAGTGACAGCTGTCTGGTAAATGTCATAAATGGACTGATAGCTTTCCGAAGCCTCGCCGATTTCTTCTGGATAGGCTTGAATATGACCAGCGGCAGCCATCAGGTTTTCGTAGGGCACTTTCAGTACAGCCGCCAGTTTTTTGATGGTGGCAGGTTTGGGGGTGCCGCGCTTGCCGTTTTCAATTTTTGAAATGGTGGCCGAGCTGATGCCTGAGTACACCGCAAGCTGATTCACAGTCAGTTTGCGGGCGCGGCGCAGCTCTCGTAATTGCTGTCCGAATGGTGACATGGTGATTGCCTCACATTCCTGTCAGAGTTAGTCAACAGCAGACCGTTTTTTGGCTTCGTCTGAGATAAATGAAAAATAATGATCAAGCATGAGCAAATCTTCTTTATTGAGATATTGCCACTTTTCGTTCTTAAGAAGAGCAAGGTTTTTCAGGTCATAGGCCTCCGCTTTTTCAAGCAGCTTGCACTTCGTTTCATAAGGAGCCCTGTCTTCATGCACTTCCTCGATGTAACCGGCCTTATACATAAGCCCTTCATAAGGAATTTTTAAGGCCTCCGCCAGTTTTTTGATAGTGGCAGGTTTGGGAACGCCCCGTTTGCCGTTTTCGATTCTGGAGATCCCTGCGGCACTTACGCCTGAATAAGTTGCAAGCTGGTTGACTGTTAACTTTCGCTCTTCGCGCAATGCCCGCAATTGTTCGCCAAAGCTTTCCATATGTCTCACCCCGTCCCTCACTGTTACTCATATTTTAGTATGTTTATTGACTAAAGGGAATAGGTAAGCTGGAAATGTATTGACAAAAGTTAACATAAGCCGTAATGTAAAAGTATAGAAAAAGTTTTTTCAGGAACGGAAGGTGAGGAAAGTGCCAGTAGAAAAGATACAGATTAGACGCGATTATGTCTTGCAGTATATGGTCAATAACGATTATTCCCTTAATCAGCTTGCGCTGGAAATCGGAGTCTCACCCGCCACACTGAGCCGCGTGCTGAATGGAGAAAGACGGCCGGGGCAGCTAGTGATCGGTAAAATGCTTCATTATTTTAATTTGAAATTCGAGGATCTTTTTTACTACGATTTTATTGACAAAAGTCAATAAAGCAATAGAAAACGCAAGGTAACCAAGCGTTTTCTATCCCTAATCATGATGTGTCAGCACAAAACCTGTCACCAGTTCATTGCATGTTTTCCATTGTTTTGTCGGCAACTGATGCCCCTGATATTCCAATCTGAAAAATTCAGCATGGCTGCAAGCTTTACGGTAGTAGCCTGATGCTGGGAAGGTCCAGTCCCGCAGGCCGCCATACATAAACAGCATCGGCATGTGTAAATGGGGCAGCTGTCCAATGCAGTTATAGCTGAGCGAGTCCTGATAATATTGATGCCAAGGGGCTAGGTCTGCTTTTTTCATATGGCTTGTCAATATGTGCCGAAGCTCTTGATTTTTTGTGTGGCTGACGGCAAGGATTTTTATGAGCAACCCGGCGTTTTTTTCGAGCAGATACATCCCCGTTTTGTGTATCTTCTGTCCGATCAGGTTATGGACTACAGGATAAGCGCCTGACAGAACGAGGTGCGACACTTTGTCCGGGCGGGTGAAGCCGATGTGCTGCGCGATTAAGCCGCCGGCGGAATACCCAAATAAGACAGCCTTGTCAATGTGAAGAGCATCCATGAATTGCACGATCTCGTTTGCGTAATAGGAAATAGAAGCGGGCTCATCTGTGTGGTCACTGTCACCGTGGCCGCTTAAATCGGGAAAAATCACCCTGAAATGTTCGGAAAGAAGGCGCTGATAATAAAAAACCTTGCGTCCCATGCCCGGCGGGTGGATAAAGATGATAGAGATTCCCTGTCCATATTCTTCATAATAAAGATGTTTTCTGTTAACTATGCTGATCAGCGGCATCGTTTTTCTCCTTTTGGCCTTTTCCTAAATAGGGTAACCAAGATAATACGTCTTAACCCGCCATTTGGCGTCTGATACAGCGTGACATGCCAACCCTTTTCATGTAAAATAGAAGTAATGTAGGCCAGTGAGTCTGGAGGTGTAAGGGATGCACGCGGTTTTGATTACCTTATTGGTTATCGTCAGCATTGCACTTATTATTGTCGTTTTGCTTCAATCCAGTAAAAGTGCCGGATTATCTGGTGCGATTTCAGGTGGAGCGGAGCAGCTCTTCGGGAAACAAAAAGCAAGAGGTCTTGATTTGATTTTGCACCGCATCACGGTTGTGCTGGCAGTCTTGTTTTTCGTGTTAACGATTGCGCTTGCTTATATCCTATAGGGCAATGTTTGTATAAGGTCTGATGTGAAGTCAGGCCTTTTTCACGTTTCTGGATGATATTCAAAGTGTTTTTTTCTGATCAAACTGTGGAAAACTAAAATGATCGTGCAGATAGAAAGGGAGACATGAGCATGAAAGTTGTGACACCAAAACCATTTACATTTAAAGGCGGGGACAAAGCGGTGCTTTTGCTGCACGGCTTTACAGGAAATACAGCGGACGTACGAATGCTGGGACGTTATTTGAATGAGCGGGGCTATACTTGCCACGCGCCTCAATATGAAGGACACGGCGTTCCCCCTGAAGAACTGGTACATACAGGGCCTGAAGACTGGTGGAAAAACGTGATGGATGGCTATGAATACTTAAAATCTGAAGGCTATGAGAGCATTGCTGCCTGCGGACTGTCGCTTGGCGGGGTTTTTTCGCTGAAATTGGGTTACACTGTACCCATAAAGGGAATTGTTCCAATGTGCGCGCCAATGCATATTAAGAGTGAAGAAGTGATGTATCAGGGCGTCCTTTCATACGCTCGCAATTACAAAAAATTCGAGGGGAAAAGCCAGGAGCAAATTGAAGAGGAAATGAAGGAATTCGAAAAAACGCCGATGAACACCCTTAAGGCGCTGCAAGAATTAATTGCCGATGTGCGGAACAATGTCGATATGATTTATTCACCGACATTTGTGGTGCAGGCCCGTCATGATCACATGATTAATACAGAAAGCGCCAATATTATTTACAACGAAGTGGAAACTGACGATAAACAGCTGAAATGGTACGAGGAATCAGGCCATGTCATTACGCTTGACAAAGAACGTGACCTCGTCCATCAGGATGTGTATGAATTTTTAGAGAAGCTCGATTGGTAACCAACAGGAGGTCGGATAATGGAAAAAGAAGCATTTATGGAAAAGCTTCTCTCGTTTATGAAGGAAGAGGCGTACAAGCCTCTGACCGTTCAGGAACTTGAGGAGATGTTAAATATTACGGAAGCTGAGGAGTTTAAAGAGCTCGTCAAAGCGTTAGTCGCCTTGGAAGAAAAAGGGCTTATCGTACGGACGAGAAGCGACCGCTACGGCATTCCGGAGAAGATGAATTTAATAAAAGGAAAGATTTCAGCACATGCAAAAGGCTTCGCCTTTTTGCTGCCTGAGGATACGTCGTTAAGCGATGTGTTTATTCCGCCTACTGAGCTGAATACGGCAATGAACGGCGATATCGTCATGGTTCGTCTGAATTCACAGTCAAGCGGCTCCAGACAGGAAGGGACCGTCATCCGCATTTTAGAAAGAGCGATTCAGCGGGTTGTCGGTACGTATACAGAAACAAGAAACTTCGGCTTTGTCATTCCGGACGACAAAAAAATCACGAGTGACATCTTTATCCCGAAAAATGGGAAAAACGGAGCGGCGGAAGGGCACAAGGTTGTTGTCAAACTGACGAGCTATCCTGAAGGCCGCATGAACGCAGAAGGCGAGATTGAAACCATTCTCGGCCATAAAAATGATCCGGGCATTGATATTTTATCGGTCATTCATAAGCACGGCCTGCCGGGAGAATTTCCTGCTGACGCAATGGAACAGGCATCAAGTACGCCTGACACAATTGATGAAAAAGACCTGAAAGACCGCCGTGATCTCCGTGACCAGGTGATTGTCACCATTGATGGTGCGGACGCGAAGGATTTGGATGATGCAGTTACCGTGACGAAGCTTGATGATGGAAGCTACAAGCTCGGTGTTCACATTGCTGATGTCAGCCATTACGTAACCGAAAACTCTCCTATTGACAAAGAAGCGCTTGAAAGAGGGACGAGTGTGTATTTGGTTGACCGTGTCATCCCAATGATTCCGCACAGACTGTCAAACGGCATCTGCTCCTTAAATCCAAAGGTTGACCGCCTGACGCTTTCTTGTGAAATGACAATTAACAGTCAGGGTCAGGTGACGGAGCACGAGATCTTCCAAAGTGTTATCAAAACAACGGAAAGAATGACGTATTCAGATGTGAATAAAATTCTTGTTGACGATGACGAAGAACTGAAACAAAAATACGAGCCTCTCGTTCCGATGTTCAAAGACATGGAGCGCCTGGCTGAAATTCTGCGCGATAAGCGGATGAACCGCGGCGCCGTTGATTTTGATTTTAAAGAAGCCAAGGTGCTTGTCGATGACGAAGGAGCGGTTAAAGACGTTGTCATCAGAGAACGCTCTGTCGCCGAGAAGCTGATCGAAGAATTTATGCTTGTGGCGAACGAAACGGTAGCGGAGCACTTCCATTGGATGAACGTTCCGTTTATATACCGGATCCACGAAGAGCCGAACGCTGAAAAGCTGCAAAAGTTTTTAGAGTTTGTAACGACATTTGGCTATGTGGTGAAAGGAACGGCGGGAAATATTCATCCGCGCGCGCTGCAAAGCATTCTGGACGCTGTTCGTGACAGGCCAGAGGAAACAGTTATTTCAACTGTCATGCTCCGTTCGATGAAGCAGGCGAAATACGACCCGCAAAGCTTGGGGCACTTCGGTCTGTCAACGGAATTCTATACGCATTTCACATCGCCGATTCGCCGTTACCCTGACTTAATCGTTCACCGTTTGATCAGAACGTATTTAATCAACGGCAAGGTCGATGAAGCGACACAGGAAAAATGGGCTGAACGCCTGCCGGATATCGCCGAGCATACATCCTCAATGGAGCGCCGTGCAGTTGACGCCGAGCGTGAAACAGACGATCTGAAAAAAGCGGAATACATGCTTGATAAAATCGGTGAAGAGTTTGACGGCATGATCAGCTCTGTGACAAACTTCGGAATGTTCGTCGAACTGCCGAATACAATCGAAGGACTCGTTCACGTCAGCTTTATGACGGATGACTACTACCGCTTTGACGAACAGCATTTTGCAATGATCGGCGAGCGGACAGGCAACGTCTTCCGAATCGGGGATGAAATCACAGTCAAGGTCGTCGATGTCAATAAAGATGAGCGTAATATCGACTTTGAAATCGTCGGCATGAAGGGCACTCCGCGGCGTCCGAGAGAATTGGACAGCAGCCGGAGCAGAAAACGCGGAAAGCCTGCCAGAAAACGCGTTCAAAGCACCAATACGCCTGTTTCTCCAGCTCCGTCTGAGGAAAAAGGCGAGTGGTTCACTAAGCCGAAGAAGAAAAAGAAAAAACGCGGCTTCCAAAATGCGCCGAAACAGAAACGGAAAAAGAAGAAATAGCAGCTCAAACCAGCAAATAGGGCCGCAGTGCTCTATTTGCTTTCTTTCGGAACAGCTTTTCATTGTAGCGGTACGTGACATTTGGTAAAATAGAGCGTATCGCAAAAGGTGGACAGTTTTTCCTTAGAGAGAGGAGGTTCTGGCATGCCAAAAGGGTCAGGAAAAGTATTATCTCAAAATAAGAAAGCCAATCACGATTATTTTATAGAAGAAACCTATGAAACAGGCATCGTTCTGCAAGGAACCGAAATCAAATCGATTCGCGCCGGCCGTGTAAACCTTAAGGATTCCTTCGCCAAAATCGAACGGGGAGAAGTGTTTCTCCATAATATGCACGTCAGCCCGTATGAGCAGGGAAACCGCTATAACCACGATCCGCTCCGGACGAGAAAGCTGTTAATGCACCGCAAGGAGATTAATAAGCTGATCGGGTTAACAAAGGAAAAAGGCTATTCTCTCGTTCCGCTGAAGCTGTATTTGAAAAACGGCTTCGCCAAAGTGCTTCTCGGCCTTGGAAAAGGGAAGAAGAACTATGACAAACGGGAAGACCTGAAGCGCAAGGACGCGAAGCGGGAAATTGAAAGAGCGTTCAGAGACAGGCAAAAAGGCTTTTAAAGGCATAGTGCTTGATTCAAAAATCAGGCCTGTGCTATACTGTGTTCATGATCAGATCACGACGCCATTCATTTGAAGGATTTGACAATTGAAAAGAGCCGTGATCATGTTATAATAAGACTATAGCCAGTTTGAGTGAGAGCTTGATATTTTCTCCCGTATTTCCCTTATAACAAGGGGACGTTACGGATTCGACAGGGATGGATCGAGCTTGAGCTGCGAGCCGAGAGGCGATCTCGTAAACACGCACTTAAATATAACTGGCAAAACTAACAGTTTTAACCAAAACGTAGCATTAGCTGCCTAATAAACGCAGCGAGCTCTTCCTGACATTGCCTATGTGTCTGTGAAGAGCACATCCAAGTAGGCTACGCTTGCGTTCCCGTCTGAGAACGTAAGAAGAGATGAACAGACTAGCTCTCGGAAGGCCCGCCCGCAGGCAAGAAGATGAGTGAAACCATAAATATGCAGGCTACGCTCGTAGACGCTTAAGTAATCGATGTTTCTGGACGTGGGTTCGACTCCCACCGTCTCCATACATACTGACAATAAAGCAGAACCTCTTAAGGGGTTCTGCTTTATTTTTTCTCCGGACCACAGGCACCAAAAAGTGCGTACTACCATTTTAATCCCAGCTGTTTCATACTGATTGCAGAGCAGATGTTTCACCAATCGCGTTTCTGTCAATAAATAAGAAGAATCAAAAACGGAGGGATGAACAAATGAAGCTGAATTTACAAGGAAAAACCGCACTGGTGACTGGTTCGACATCGGGGATCGGAAAAGCCATTGCCTCTTCGTTAGCTGAAGAAGGCGCGGCAGTGATCATTAACGGGCGCCGGGAAGAAAAAGTGAATCAGACGATAAATGAATTAAAAACACAGTACGCTGAAGCCGTCCTATATCCGGCTGCATATGATCTGGGAACAGAAGAAGGCTGCAATAAGCTGTTTCAGGCATACCCAGAGGTTGATATTTTAATCAACAATTTAGGAATATTTGAACCGGCGGAGTACTTTGATATTCCCGATGATGAATGGTTCCGGTTTTTTGAAGTGAACATTATGAGCGGGGTAAGGCTCACACGCAGGTATTTGCACAACATGATAGAGAAAAAAGAAGGGCGTGTGATTTTTATTGCCAGTGAAGCGGCGATTATGCCGTCACAGGAAATGGCCCATTACAGTGCGACGAAAACGATGCAGCTGTCCATTTCCCGCAGTCTGGCGGAGCTGACGACCGGCACGAATGTCACGGTCAACACCGTCATGCCGGGCTCGACTTTAACAGAGGGGGTAGAAACCATGCTGAACTCGCTGTATCCTGGCGAAAACCTGACTGTTCAAGAAGCTGAGATTCGTTTTATGAAAGAAAACCGGCCGACATCCATTATTCAAAGACTGATCCGTCCGGAAGAAATTGCCCACTTCGTTACATTTTTAAGCAGCCCGCTTTCTTCCGCGATCAATGGCGCGGCGCTTCGGGCTGACGGCGGTTTGGTCCGCAGTGTCTTTTAAACCTCTCCCAAAAGGAGAGGTTTTTTTATAGTGTTATTCCTAATTAAATTGACATAATCAAAGTATCGGAAAAAAGCTGCCGAGCTGACGTATAGCAACTGGATCAAGCCGATTCAGGATGTAGAGTAAAACAGGCAGAGACGATGGTCTCTGTTTTTTTGAGGGCATCTATTGAGCAGCGAAGGTGTTTTTGGGGCATACTATGGCGAATCATCGGGAAAAGTCCTATACATTTATAGAAAAGGATTCTGTCAAATGAACAAAACTGCTGAGAACAAACAAAGAACCATGCCAAGTATCGTGAAGGATGCCTTCCGCATTCGTGCGAATCCATTTCCATGGAAAAAGGCGATCGGATCAGGCATCGCTTCCGGTTTTCCTGTGCTGATTGGCGCATTGGCGGGTCACACGGATTACGGTTTAATTGCAAGCATCGGGGGCTTTGTTTATTTGTATGCGGGCGGTGAATCGTATAAAAAGCGCGCTTTGAAGCTGCTCTTGGTCTCTATTGGGATCGCCCTCTCATTTGGATTAGGGACGCTTTTGTCCGGGATGTTTTGGATGATGGCGGCTGCTCTGGGGCTGATCGGCGCAGCGGCGATGTTTATTTTTAGCTCGCTTGGTATACAAGGCCCGGCGCCAATGTTTTTTGTCCTTGCCTTTTTAGTCAGTTCCGGGCTGCCGGCTGATCCTTCACAAGCGCTGTTCAGAGCGGGACTGACGTTTCTTGGCGGCATTTTCGCCATGTGTATCGCTTTAATCAGCTGGTTATGGAACAAACATGGACCGGAGGAGGCTGTGCTGCAAAAAACGTATCATCAGCTGGCCGCATGTCTTTCTGCCGTCGGAACGCCAGGCCTTCATAACGCACAGCATCAGACGGTGCTTATGCTCAGAACAGCCCGTCAAACCATTCTCGGCAAAGGGAATAGGGGAAAAAAGTCGCAGCATGATGAACGCTTTTTCCGCCTGCTCGAAAAAGCTGACGACATATTCCTTGCCATTATTCATTTTTCGGCTGAAACGCCAGGCAGAGAGACAGCTCAGATTGAAAAGGCACTCCGTCAAGCAGGAGATGCACTGGGGTGTGTCCGCAGTTCCAGTGTGTTTCAGATCAAAGAGAATGAACCAGAGCCAAGCCGGAAGCTGCTTGAAGAAATCAATGAGGCTTTGCATATCGCTTCAGGACGAAACGATATGCAATTGGACCTGGAACCGAGCCGCCTGCCAGCCTCTTTTTACTTTTTGAGAAATGCCTTTGACTGGCAGTCTCCGGTTTTGATACGGGCGGTAAAGTACGGAATTGTACTGTTTGCCGCCGATCTGTTTGCCCTCGCATTCGGTTTTGCACGCTCCTATTGGATTCCGCTTTCGGCAGCAGCGGTCATGCTTGGCACCACTGTTGTCTTTACGCTGCACAGGGCCATTCAGCGTTCAGCCGGAACCGTAATTGGTGTTGGGCTGGCGGGCGCAATCCTGTTATGTAAGCCGGATGGTGTTTATATAGCGTTATGTATTGCAGTGCTGCAATGTCTTCTAGAGATGCTGATTGTCCGCAATTATGCACTGGCGGTTCCTTTTTTAACTGCTAATGCGCTGGTTATTACAGAAAGCATGCATGGCGGTGAGGACGTCGGCTATTTTATGCTAGCGAGGCTGACGGATGTCGCTGTCGGCAGCGTGATCGGGCTATTGGGAACAATGCTTTTGTGGAGAAGATTTTCAACGAAGCGGCTGCCAGAGCTGATGAGAGACGTGATCCGGCTGGAGGGGCAGTTTATGGAGAAGCTGTTATCAGGACAGAAAGCAGACGGACACAAATTAAGACTGAGCTTGGTCAGGCTTCGGGATGCGTATGACAAGGCGCTTGGGGAATTTCCTCATGCGAATGCGGAGGCGCTCTGGCCTGCCATCTCCGGCGTTCAGCACTTAGGGTATTATTTGCTTTCGGCCCAAGCACACCATCGTCCATCAGCACCGTTTTCCAAAGTAGAGATGGACCAGCTGAGAACGTTTTTTGAACAGGCTGAGCAGTCCGTTTTGATGAAAAGGAACCCGGCTGACATTCAGGTGCCGCAAGTTTCATATTACCCGCGAATCAGCAAAGAGCTCTGCGCACTCTATTCCGGACTAAGGACAGCTTTTGAGAAGTGAGCCGTTTGGAAAAGGAAAATAATCTTTAATTCGAGATATTTTACTTGAAAGTAATTTTTAGTGCCCCTATAATAAAGAGTAAGAGAGACAGAATAATCATAATGCATCTGTATGATAATAATTGATGTGTGATTTTAAAAACGAAAGGGCTGGTAAAAATGGCAAAAGTATTGTATATCACTGCTCACCCGCATGATGAAGCTACTTCTTACAGTATGGCAACAGGTAAAGCATTTATCGAATCTTACAAAGAAGCGAATCCGAATGATGAAGTTGTACATATCGATTTGTACAAAGAAAACATCCCTCACATTGACGCGGATGTATTCAGCGGCTGGGGCAAGCTCCAGTCAGGCACAGGCTTTGAGGAGCTTTCTGAAAACGAAAAAGCGAAAGTGGGCCGTCTGGGAGAACTTAGCGATCAATTTGCTACTGCAGATAAGTATGTATTCGTTACTCCATTATGGAACTTCTCGTTCCCGCCAGTGATGAAAGCGTATCTCGATTCTGTAGCTGTTGCAGGAAAATCATTCAAATACACTGAACAAGGCCCTATCGGCTTGTTAACGGATAAAAAAGCAATTCATATCCAAGCGCGCGGCGGCTACTATTCAGAAGGCCCTGCGGCTGAAATGGAAATGGGGCATCGCTACATCGGCATCATGATGAACTTCTTCGGTGTACCATCATTTGAGGGCATTTTCGTAGAGGGACACAATGCGGAACCTGATAAAGCACAGCAAATCAAAGAAGACGCAATTGCGCGTGCGAAAGAAGCAGGAAAAACATTTTAATGAAAAAGCCTCCCCTTTACTTGGGGAGGCTTTGTTTATTGCTCCAGGATAATGGTTCGCTTTTCTTCACTGCTTTTCATCGCGGCTTCAATGATGCGGATGACATCAATTCCTTCCTCAGCGGTGACGGGCAGCGCGGCGCCTTCCCGTATGCTTTCCGCTATTTTGCGGTAATATGTAAGGTAGGAGCCATTTACTGATGGGATGGTTTCTGTTTTTTTGTCCGTGCCATGAACGGTTGTCAGTTGGCCGTAAAACTCCGGATCATCCGCTCCCCAGCTGTCATCCTCCGGTTTTCTTCCCGCTCTGAGTGCGTCTTCTTGTCCGTCAATTCCGTATTTGATAAAGCTTGAATGCTGTCCGTGGATTTGATAACGAGGGCCGTTTGCCGGAACAACCGAACCTCCGTACAGAATGGCTTGGAGTCTTCCGTAATCCAAAGTCAAATGAAAGTAGTCAACAGTTTCTGCATTTTCTCGCTGGGCCATCACGTTTGCTGTAACGGCTTTAGGCATCCCGAATAGGTGCAGGGCTTGGTCTATGATGTGGGAGCCGAGATCATACAGCGTACCAGTGGCAGCGCCTTCTTTTTCCCGCCACCGTTCTTGAACTTCAGGTCTGTAGCGGTCATAGGAAACTTGATATGTATGAATATCTTCAAGGGATCCGTCAGCGATCAGCTTTTTAATTGTTAAAAAGTCGTTATCCCAGCGCCGGTTATGATATACACTTAACAATACACCTTTTTCATCGGCAGCTTTCTTTAATGTCTCCCCTTCTTCGGCCGTCGCGGTCATCGGCTTTTCGATGACAACATGTTTTCCAGCCTCAATGCATGCCATAGCATGCTCATAATGAAGGCCGCTCGGGGTTGTGACAATAACGAGCTCAATATCTGGATCATTTGTGATTTCCTCAAGTTCATGTACAACTTCAGCATCCGCAAAATCCCGTTTCACTTCTTCTGTCCGGGATGTCATGACTTTACTGATGTGATACTGATCCAGAACAGCAAGCAGCGGCGCGTGAAAAACAGAACCGGACAGTCCGTACCCTAATATCCCAACCTTTATCGTATTCACTTTTCTTCTCCCCTTTAAAACGTTTTCATAAGAAATATATACCCTCCTGATCAAATGGTAAAACCTAACTGATTCATTTTTTTTGCAGAGGCATGCTTAGACAACAGTTTGGACAATCAGTATAATGGGAATTAGTATAAGAAACAGAGGTGTACGCATGGAAAAGCATAACGAACATAAAGCATTAAACCATAAAAGCTCGAAAGAAAAGGATCAAATCACAAACCGGCTGAAGCGGATAGAGGGCCAAGTCAGAGGCATTCAAAACATGGTGGAAAACGATAGATATTGTGTAGATATTCTTGTGCAGATTTCAGCTGTTCAGGCGGCAATGAAAAATGTGGCGCTTCAATTGCTTGAGGATCATGCCCATCATTGTGTAGCGGATGCCATCAAAAGCGGTGACGGGGAACAAGCCATTTCTGAGCTTTTAGACGTTTTTAAAAAGTTCACAAAATCATAAAGTCTTTTTTTATTGTAATACCCTACGGGGGTATGGTAGGATGGAAACAGAAAGATAAACAGGAGGAATTCAAATGGAACAAAAAACATTGCGGGTTGAAGGAATGTCTTGTCAGCACTGCGTCAAAGCAGTGGAAACGAGCGTAGGAGAACTGGACGGCGTCAGTGCTGTTCATGTCAATCTGGAAGCGGGAAAAGTCGATGTTTCGTTTGATGCTGGCAAAGTATCAGTCAAAGACATTGCGGATGCCATAGAAGATCAGGGCTATGATGTAGCTGATTGATTCAAGGTATCGCGCCTTTAGGGAGGCGCGATATTTCTTTCATTTTTATATACCCCCCTGGTGTATATAAAGGAGTGAGTATGTTGAGTGAACAAAAGGAAATCGCGATGCAGGTATCTGGAATGACCTGTGCGGCATGTGCCTCCAGAATTGAAAAAGGCCTGAAGCGGATGCCCGGAGTTACGGATGCCAATGTCAATCTGGCAACGGAAACATCAAATGTCACCTACGATCCTGCTGAAACAGGGGCTGAGGCGATTCAGGAAAAAATTGAAAAGCTAGGCTATCACGTCGTAACAGAAAAAGCTGAATTTGATATCGAAGGCATGACGTGTGCTGCCTGCGCCAATCGGATTGAAAAGCGGCTTAATAAAATAGAAGGCGTCACAAATGCTCCTGTAAACTTCGCTTTAGAAACGGTTACGGTCGAGTACAATCCGAAAGAAGCGTCTGTAGGCGATTTGAAAGAAGCAGTAGATAAGCTGGGATATAAGCTGCAGCTGAAGGGTGATGAGGAAGGTGAAGCGGCAGCTTCTAAAAAGAAAGAAGAACGGAAGCAAACGGCGAGACTGATCTTTTCAGCGGTCCTGTCATTTCCATTGCTTTGGGCGATGGTGAGCCATTTTACGTTCACATCGTTTATTTGGGTGCCGGATTTATTTCTCAATCCGTGGATGCAGTTTGCGCTGGCGACACCAGTTCAGTTTCTGATCGGATGGCCGTTTTATGCGGGTGCATATAAGGCGCTCAGAAATAAAAGCGCCAATATGGATGTATTGGTCGCACTCGGAACGACGGCTGCTTACACTTACAGCCTTTATCTTACCATCCAAAGCCTCGGCTCCCATGGGCATACAGAAGGTCTTTACTATGAAACAAGCGCGATTTTGCTGACGCTGATTTTATTAGGCAAGCTGTTTGAAACAAAGGCAAAAGGGCGTTCTTCTGATGCGATTAAAAAGCTGATGAAGCTCCAAGCGAAAACAGCGACTGTCGTCAGAGACGGACAGGAACAAATCATCCCGATAGACGAAGTGCTTGTCGATGATGTTGTTTACGTCAAACCGGGCGAACGAATTCCTGTCGACGGAGAGGTGGTGGAAGGCCGCTCGGCAGTTGATGAATCAATGATTACCGGAGAAAGCCTTCCTGTTGACAAAAATCCAGGTGACAGTGTGACAGGTGCAACCGTCAACTCTAACGGCTTTCTGAAAATCAAAGCTGTCAACGTCGGAAAGGATACCGCACTTTCCCATATCATCAAAATTGTTGAGGAAGCACAAGGATCAAAAGCGCCGATCCAGCGTCTCGCTGATCAGATCTCTGGCATTTTTGTGCCCATCGTCTTGGGGATTGCCGTTCTTACTTTCCTCATTTGGTATCTATGGGCGGCTCCCGGCGATTTTGCCGACGCGATCAGCAAGTTTATTGCCGTTCTCGTCATTGCCTGTCCTTGCGCTCTGGGTCTTGCCACTCCGACGAGCATAATGGCTGGATCTGGCCGCGCTGCTGAGTTTGGAATTCTCTTTAAAGGCGGCGAGCATTTAGAAAAAACACATCGTCTCGATACGATTGTTCTTGATAAAACCGGAACTGTGACAAACGGAAAGCCGCGACTGACAGATGCTATTCCGTTCGGCCGATTTGAAGAAACAGAACTGCTTCAATTTGCGGCGGCAGCTGAAACGGGATCGGAGCATCCGCTCGGCGAAGCGATTGTTGCCGGTGTAAAGGAAAAAGGGCTTGAAATACCAAAGCTGGCACGTTTTGAAGCGAAAATCGGCGCAGGCATTTTGGCTGAAGCCGGAGGCAAAACCGTTCTCGTCGGCACAAGAAAGTTAATGGAGAGCGAACAGGTGGAGCACAGGGCTCTTCTTGCCCAAATGGAAGAACTTGAGGGAGAAGGGAAAACGGTTATGCTTGTCTCCATTGATGGAGAAGCAGCAGGGCTTGTAGCGGTTGCCGATACGATAAAAGACACCTCTCGGGAGGCCGTGGCCCGTCTGAAAGAGTTGGGCCTGGATGTCATCATGATGACAGGTGACAACCGCAGAACTGCAGAAGCAATTGCGAAGGAAGCGGGGATTACAAGTGTCATTGCCGAAGTCCTTCCCGAACAAAAGGCAGCCGAAATTTCCCGCCTGCAGAAAGAAGGACGCCAGACGGCCATGGTAGGCGATGGAATTAACGATGCTCCGGCGCTTGCCACAGCCGATATCGGCATGGCAATTGGAACAGGCACGGACATTGCGATGGAAACAGCGGACATTACGCTTATTCGCGGAGATTTGAACAGCATTGCCGACGCCATTCGCATGAGCAGACTGACAATGAAAAATATTAAACAAAACTTATTCTGGGCGCTTGGCTATAACAGCCTCGGCATCCCAGTCGCAGCGCTCGGATTTTTAGCGCCATGGATAGCGGGAGCGGCAATGGCATTCAGCTCCGTTTCCGTTGTTCTGAATGCCCTGCGTCTGCAGAAAGTAAAATAAAAACCGGCCAAATGCCGGTTTTTGTTTTTCATTGACACTTTCTTGGGAAACGCCATATAATAGATGTAACCCATATATGAGTATGTGCTCATATATAAAAATTCATGACCAACACTCATTGATACGCTTTGAAGAGGGAAGCCTAAATCGGAAGGTAAGGTGAGACTAGTGAAACAGGAATACGTTCTGGACGGTTTGGATTGCAGCAATTGTGCCCAAAAAATCGAAAACGGAGTTAAAGGCATAAAAGGCATTGACGGATGCGCGGTTAATTTTGCAGCAAGCACCTTGACTGTCTCAGCCGATGGAAAAGAAGAGCAATGGGTCACCAGTAAGGTAGAGAAAAAGGTGAAATCAATCGATCCGCATGTAACGGTTCGCCAAAAGCATAAACAGAAATCAGCTGATGACGGCTATCGTCATCGAATGATCAAGATGCTGGTAAGGATGGCTGCGGCCGTCATACTCGGAGCAGCGGCATATGTCGTTCATTCCGAAACAATCAAATTTTTGCTTTTCCTCGCTGCCTATTTGATCATCGGCGGTGATATTGTCATCCGTGCAGTCAAAAACATGAGCCGCGGTCAGGTGTTTGATGAGCATTTCTTAATGGCTCTTGCCACAATTGGCGCTTTTCTGATTCAGCAATATCCTGAAGGCGTCGCCGTTATGCTGTTTTACCAAATTGGTGAGCTTTTTCAAGGAGCTGCGGTCAGCCGGTCCAGAAAATCAATCAGTGCGTTAATGGACATACGGCCTGATTACGCCAATGTCAAAACAGAGAACGGGATCGAACTGGTTTCTCCAGAGGATGTAAAGACAGGGGACATCATTGTGGTCAATCCGGGCGAAAGCATACCGCTTGACGGAAGGGTTGTGCAGGGATCAGCGATGGTTGATACGTCTGCTTTAACAGGTGAGTCCGTGCCGAGAAAAGCTGCAGAAGGACAAGATGTAATGTCAGGCTTTATCAATCAAAACGGCGTTCTGCACATTGAAGTCACAAAGGTCTACCAGGAATCTGCAGTATCAAAAATACTAGATTTGGTTCAGAATGCGAGCAGCCGTAAAGCCCGGACAGAAAACTTTATCACAAAGTTTGCCAAGTATTATACACCTGCGGTTGTGATCATCGCGGTATTGCTGGCCTTTGTACCGCCACTGGTGGTTCCTGGCGCAGCGCTTTCCGATTGGGTGTACCGCGCGCTTATTTTCTTAGTGATTTCTTGCCCATGTGCGCTTGTCGTCTCAATTCCGCTCGGTTTCTTTGGCGGAATCGGAGCAGCCTCAAAGGCTGGAGTGCTTGTGAAGGGAAGCAATTATTTAGAGGCCTTGAATCAAGTGAAATACGCGGTGTTTGATAAAACAGGAACGTTAACTAAAGGCAGCTTTGAAGTGACACAAATCAAACCTGCGGAAGGATTTACAAAGGACAGATTACTTGAAGCGGCGGCATACGCTGAGCTTCATTCCCAGCATCCGATTGCAGAATCTGTACGTAAAGCTTACGGAAAAATGCTTTCCTCTGACGCCATAGAGTCATATGAGGAAATATCCGGCCACGGCATTTTTGCAAACGTAAACGGAACAGAAATCCTTGCTGGAAATAAGAAGCTTATGGAAAGAGAACAGATTGAGGGCGTCCCGGATGAAAGTGCTGGAACAATCGTACATGTTGCTGTTGATCAACGCTATGCCGGAGCAATCATCATAGCGGACGAAGTAAAAGAAGATGCGTCACAGGCGGTTGCCGACCTGAAGGCGCTTGGAATCAAGCAGACAGTTATGCTGACAGGTGATTCGAAGCAGACAGGAGAAGCCGTTGGAAAACAGCTTGGCATCGATGAGGTATATGCAGAGCTGCTGCCGCAGGATAAAGTGGCGCGGGTCGAAGCATTGGAAGCAAAGCTTTCGCCAAACGAAAAACTTATTTTTGTCGGCGATGGCATCAATGATACCCCGGTTCTTGCGCGCGCGGATATTGGAGCAGCCATGGGAGGCCTTGGTTCTGACGCCGCGGTGGAAGCCGCAGACGTGGTGCTGATGACGGATCAGCCGTCAAAAATAGCGGAAGCGATTCGGATTGCGAAACGGACACGGCGAATCGTGTGGCAAAACATTGGCTTTGCGTTAGGTGTAAAAGCGATCTTTCTCATTCTCGGAGCATTTGGGATTGCGACGATGTGGGAGGCGGTTTTCTCAGATGTCGGTGTTACACTGCTCGCTGTAGCAAACGCCATGCGCGTTATGCGTCTCAAAAACAGATAAATTGTCGGAGAGAATTCATTTTTTCGGGGTTTTCTTATAGGCGCTTGTCTTGTTAAAATAAAGAAGTGGGTCAATTGCGATCCGCTTCTTTTTTAATTTTAAAACGATGAGGTGTCGGAGTGAAAAAGAAACAGCAGTCTTCTGCGAAATTCGCGGTCATCCTTACAGTTGTGGTTGTTGTATTGTTAGCAGCCATTGTCATCATTAATAACAAAACGGAACAAGGCGATGAAGCGGTTTCCGGACAGCCGTCTATCAAAGGCCAGCCTGTGCTTGGCAAGGATGATGCACCGGTAACTGTAGTAGAATTTGGAGATTACAAATGTCCGTCTTGCAAGGTGTTTAACAGTGACATCTTTCCAAAGATACAAAAAGACTTTATTGATAAGGGCGATGTGAAATTTTCATTTGTGAACGTCATGTTCCACGGAACAGGCTCAAGATTAGCGGCTCTTGCTTCAGAAGAAGTATGGAAAGAAGACCCTGACTCTTTCTGGACATTCCATGAAAAGCTGTTTGAAAAACAGCCGGACACAGAACAGGAATGGGTGACCCCAGCCGTTCTTGGTGATCTTGCAAAAAGCACCACAATAATAAAACCTGAGACGCTCAAGGAGAATCTTGATAAGGAAACATTTGCTTCTCAAGTGGAAAAGGACTCTGACCTTAATCAAAAAATGAACATAAACGCAACACCGACGATTTACGTCAATGATAAAGTGATCAAAAACTTTGCGGATTATAATGAAATCAAAGAAACAATAGAAAAAGAGCTGAAAGGGAAGTAATCATATGAAAAATAGAATTGTATTTTTATATGCTTCCTGGGTTGTGGCTCTTGTCGCTATGCTGGGCAGCCTGTATTTCAGTGAAATCAGAAAGTTCATTCCATGTGAACTGTGCTGGTACCAGCGTATCCTCATGTATCCGCTCGTCCTGATTTTAGGCATCGCCACCTTTCAAGGTGACACACGCGTGAAAAAATATGTGCTCCCAATGGCGATTATCGGGGCATTTATTTCGATCATGCACTACTTAGAGCAAAAAGTGCCCGGCTTTACCGGCATTAAGCCGTGTGTAAGCGGCGTGCCGTGCTCAGGCCAATATATTAACTGGTTTGGTTTTATTACCATTCCATTCCTGGCCCTGATTGCTTTTATCCTGATTATCGTTTTTATGTGCCTGCTGAAAGGCGAAAAATCTGAATGACAAAAAAAGCGCCCGCAGTATGCCGGGCGCTTTTTTCATCTCGAAAACTCATGCTCCATAGCGTTTGGTGTACTCCCTCTAAATTTATCTTTTTTTATCGTAAAAATGTTATTGATTTTACGCTGGAGCGATTATAAAATCTAGAGGTCGTCAGAAAATTTAACAAACATAAAGGGAGTCATCAGAATGGCTTGGGAGCTGCTTAGTGTGATTGGCATCATTGCGTTTGCAGTCAGCGGCGCAATTGTTGCGATGGAAGAGGAATATGATATTTTAGGAGTTTATATATTAGGGATTGTCACAGCCTTTGGAGGCGGAGCGATCCGTAATTTGCTGATCGGTGTTCCAGTATCAGCACTATGGGAGCAGGGAGCGTACTTTCAGATCGCGCTCTTATCCATAACGATTGTGTTTCTGTTCCCGAAGCTGCTGCTGAAGCATTGGAACAAGTGGGGCAATTTATCAGATGCGATCGGTCTCGCAGCCTTTGCTATCCAAGGCGCATTGTATGCCGTCAAAATGGGCCATCCGCTTAGTGCTGTCATCGTAGCAGCAGTGCTGACGGGAAGCGGCGGGGGCATCATTCGTGATCTTCTTGCCGGACGCAAGCCGCTTGTGCTGAAAGCAGAAATTTACGCGGTCTGGGCAGCTCTCGGCGGTTTAATCGTCGGCTTGGGCTGGCTTGGAAACTCGTTTGGCTTGTACGTACTGTTTTTTGTGCTTGTTGTTTGCCGCGTCTGCTCCTATATGTTTAACTGGAAGCTGCCAAACCGTTCTTTTCGTTTAGATAACTATCATTAAAAAAACCGATTTCAATTTGAAATCGGTTTTTTTGCATATAAATAACCCAAACCTTGATTGATATTGGGTGAATGTGCTAAGATAAATTGTATTTACTGATTTTTATCATATATTTATTATATGTATCCAATTATATTGTACAGTATTTCATCTGTGTTTGTCAACTATTTTCTGGAGGTGCCGTTCATGAATCAGCAGGATAAGGAATGGAAGGAAGAGCAGTTAAGAATAGATGAGGTGCTGCAGGAGCTTGGCAAAAAAGAGCGGTTTCTGGAAACGGCTGCAGGCGGGTTAAAGCATGATGTTATCGGATTAAGAAAAAGCTTTTGGGAGGATGTTAGGGTTAATTTTGATGATGCCCATGAAGCGGTTGAAACGATGGCAAGCATTAAGCAGCAGGCAGAGCTGCTGTCTGATCGGGAACGGAATCATAGACATATGGATCAGCAGCTCAAACGAATTCATCAATTAAAAGCATCGCCTTATTTTGGCCGGATTGATTTTATTGAAAATGGTGAGGAGCAGGCGGAGCGGATTTATATTGGTTTAGCTTCCTGTATGGATGAAAAGGAAGAACACTTTCTGATCTATGACTGGAGGGCGCCGATATCAAGTATGTACTATAATTATTCCCCAGGAAAAGCGGAGTACGAAGTGCCCGGTGAAACGATAGAAGGGGAAATGGTGCTCAAACGCCAGTTTATCATCAAAAACGGCGCTCTCAAGGCGATGTTTAATACAGATATGACGATCGGCGATGAAATGCTGCAGGAAGTATTAAGCCATCACTCTGACACTCAAATGAAAAACATCGTGTCTACGATTCAGAAAGAACAAAACCAGATTATCCGTAATGAAAAAAGCAAATTCCTGATTGTGCAGGGAGCGGCTGGCAGCGGGAAAACATCGGCAGCGCTTCAGCGTGTCGCTTATTTGTTATACAGGCACCGCGGCGTTATTGATGCCGGACAAATCGTTTTATTTTCTCCCAACTTCTTATTTAACAGCTATGTCTCCTCTGTTTTGCCTGAGCTAGGAGAAGAGAACATGGAGCAGGCGACATTTCAGGAATATATTGAGCTTCGGCTTGGCCGCAAGTTCCATTGTGAAAGCCCCTTTGATCAGCTCGAATATTGCTTGACAGAAACAAAGGAAGGCGACTTTCCAACAAGGCTTGCGGGAATCACATGGAAGGCGGGCTTATCATTTCAGCAATTCATTGATGAATACGTCACATGGCTGGCCTCTGAAGGGATGATCTTTAAAAATATCGTCTTTCGCGGAGAGAAATTGATCACTAAGGAAAAAATTAAATCCTATTTTTACTCACTGGATCAAAGCCAGTCCATTCCGAACCGGATGGAGCATACGGCCAAGTGGCTGCTGAGTGAGCTTAACAAGCTTGAGAAAAAGGAACGGCGTAAGGATTGGGTCGTTCAGGAAGCTGAGCTCCTCGATAAAGAGGATTACTTGGATGTGTACAAAAAGCTGCAGGAAAGGAAACGATTCAGTGAGAGTACGTTTAACGATTATCAAAGAGAGCAGCAGCTCCTTGCCGCCATCATTGTGAAAAAGGCTTTCAAACCGCTCAAACAGGCGGTCAAACTCCTTGCATTTCTTGATGTAAAGCAGATGTATTTGCAATTGTTTTCCGGATGGGGAGAGGAATCTCGGCATGAGAAGATGGCAGCGCTAGGAGAGCTGACCCAATCGGCATTTGCGGAAAATAAATTGCTCTATGAGGACGCGGCGCCTTTTCTTTATATGCAGGATCTGATTGAAGGCAGAAAGAAAAATACGAAAATCAAACACCTTTTTATCGACGAAGCTCAGGACTATTCGCCGTTTCAGATGGCGTACATGAGAAGCATTTTTCCGGCTGCCAGCATGACAGTGCTCGGTGACATCAATCAGTCCATCTACGCCCATGCCATACACGGCGTTAAACGTATGGATGCGTGCTTTGAAGATGAACCGGCTGAATATGTTCGTTTAAAGAGAACGTACAGATCGACAAGGCAGATTGTCGAGTTTACGAAAGCAATGCTTCAGGACGGAGCGGACATTGAGCCTTTCAACAGAAACGGGGAAATGCCTATTGTTTTCAAAACCGAAGGACGTGAGGACCTGTGCCAAAAGCTAACGATAGAAATTGAACGGCTCAAGAAACAAGGACATGAAACGATAGCCGTTATATGCAAAACAGCGCAGCAATCCATACAGGCGCATGCTCACATCAGTGAGTATACAAATATCCGTCTGATTCATAAAGAAAATCAAACATTCCAAAAGGGAGTTTGTGTCATTCCGGTGTATTTAGCGAAAGGAATTGAGTTTGACGCAGTGCTTGTCTATGATGCGTCAGAAGAACATTACCAAACAGAGCACGACCGCAGGCTCTTATACACGGCCTGCACCCGTGCGATGCATATACTGGCGGTGTTTCATACAGGTAAGGCAAGTCCGTTTGTAACGGCTGTGCCGCCTCATTTATATCAGAATGCTGAATGAAGAGAAGGGAACCCTTCTCTTTTTTCTATTTAAATGAAACAAAGCGGTTTTATCATTAGGATTCCTAATAGTTGTCATCATGTAAATATATTTTACTTAACCCGAGTATTCCGGTAAAGTTCAATTAGATGCAATTTTCGATCAGTTTATAACTTTGTGAGGTGGATACGTTGCAACTTCAGGTAATGAACAGTCCGTTTAATCAGGAGCAGGCAGAGCTCCTTAACCGCCTTCTGCCAACCTTGACCGAATCTCAGAAAATCTGGCTGAGCGGATATTTATCCGCGCAATCTGTTCCCGCCCAAGAAACTGCAGGGGCGCCGGCGGCTGTGTCTGCAGCAGCGGCGGCACCAGCCGTTTCAAAAGAGGTAACCGTTCTTTACGGTTCACAGACAGGCAACGCACAGGGGCTTGCAGAGAATGCCGGCAAGCAGCTCGAGCAGCGCGGTTTTCAAGTGACCGTCTCCTCCATGAGCGATTTTAAGCCGAATCAGCTGAAGAAAGTAAATAATCTTTTAATCGTTGTCAGTACGCACGGTGAAGGCGATCCGCCTGATAACGCGCTATCATTTCATGAATTTCTGCATGGAAGACGGGCGCCTAAGCTTGAAGATCTTCGTTTTTCTGTTTTGGCGCTTGGTGACAGCTCGTACGAATTCTTCTGCCAGACAGGGAAAGAATTTGATCAGCGCTTAGAAGAGCTCGGCGGAAAACGGATTTCTCCGCGCGTTGATTGCGATCTTGATTATGATGAGCCGGCAGCCGAGTGGCTTGAGAGCGTATTTGAAGGGTTAAGTGAAGCCGGGGGCGGAAGTGCCGCACCTGCGCCAGCAGCAACGCCTCAAACCGGTGAGTCTTCGTATTCCAGAACAAACCCGTTTCGGGCTGAAGTGTTAGAAAATTTAAATTTGAACGGCAGAGGGTCGAATAAAGAAACACGCCATGTGGAGCTTTCTCTGGAAGGCTCTGGCCTGACTTACGAGCCAGGTGACAGCCTCGGCGTTTATCCGGAAAACGATCCGGAGCTTGTTGATCAGCTGCTGAAGGAAATGAATTGGGACCCTGAAGAAATTGTGACGCTTAATAAGCAAGGCGATGTCCGCCCGCTGAAAGAGGCGCTGATTTCTTACTTTGAGATTACCGTTCTCACAAAACCGCTTCTTGAACAGGCAGCCCAGCTGACGGGAAGCGATGAGCTTAGAGCGCTTTTAGCCCCGGGAAATGAGGGGAATGTAAAAGCGTATATAGAAGGACGCGATTTGCTTGATCTCGTCCGTGATTATGGCCCGTTCAGTGTATCGGCGCAGGAGTTTGTCTCGATTCTGCGAAAAATGCCGGCCCGCCTTTATTCGATTGCGAGCAGTTTATCCGCAAATCCGGATGAAGTGCATTTAACAATCGGCGCAGTCCGCTACGATGCGCATGGCCGAGAACGTAAAGGCGTCTGCTCGATTTTATGCGCGGAGCGTCTGCAGCCGGGAGATACATTGCCGGTTTATGTCCAGCACAATCAAAACTTTAAGCTTCCGAAAGATCCTGAAACGCCGATTATCATGGTCGGCCCAGGGACAGGCGTCGCGCCGTTCCGTTCCTTTATGCAGGAGCGAGAGGAGACAGGAGCCGAAGGAAAAGCGTGGATGTTCTTTGGCGATCAGCACTTTGTCACAGATTTCCTTTACCAGACAGAGTGGCAGAAGTGGCTCAAAGACGGTGTGCTGACAAAAATGGATGTCGCGTTTTCACGTGATACGGAAGAAAAAGTATACGTGCAGCACCGCATGCTTGAACAGAGCGCAGAATTGTTCGAATGGCTTCAAGAAGGCGCGGCTGTTTACATTTGCGGTGATGAAAAGCACATGGCGCATGACGTCCATCACACATTGCTTGAGATTATCGAGAAAGAAGGCAATATGAGCCGCGAAGAAGCGGAAGCTTATCTTGCCGACATGCAGCAGCAAAAACGCTATCAGCGTGATGTATACTGATTTGACTTGAAAGGGGTTTTTCAACATGGTGACCAAAATCTTAAAAGCACCGGACGGCGCTCCAAGTGATGTTGAACGCATTAAAAGAGAAAGTGACTATTTGCGCGGCACACTGAAAGAAGTCATGCTGGATCGGATCAGTGCCGGAATTCCGGATGATGACAACCGCCTGATGAAACACCACGGCAGTTATTTGCAGGATGACCGTGACCTCCGCAATGAACGCCAAAAGCAAAAGCTTGAGCCGGCATATCAATTTATGCTGCGCGTGCGTATGCCAGGGGGCGTTTCAACGCCTGAGCAATGGCTTGTCATGGATGATCTATCTCAGAAATATGGGAACGGCACATTAAAATTGACGACACGTGAAACGTTCCAAATGCACGGAATTTTGAAATGGAATATGAAGAAAACCATTCAGACGATCCACTCGGCTCTTTTGGATACGATCGCAGCCTGCGGGGACGTAAACCGCAACGTGATGTGCGCATCAAACCCTTATCAGTCTGAAATCCACTCAGAGGTATACGAGTGGTCTAAAAAATTAAGTGATGACCTGCTGCCACGGACGAGGGCATATTATGAAATTTGGCTTGATGAGGAAAGAGTGGCCGGCACGCCGGAGGAAGAAGTCGAGCCAATGTACGGACCGCTCTATCTGCCTCGGAAATTTAAAATCGGTATTGCTGTTCCGCCGTCTAATGATATTGATGTCTTTTCACAAGATCTCGGATTCATTGCGATTGTCGAAGATGGCAAACTGATCGGTTTTAATGTGGCAATCGGCGGCGGTATGGGAATGACGCATGGCGACACAGCGACATATCCGCAATTAGCCAAGGTGATCGGTTTCTGCCGTCCTGAGCAAATGTATGATGTTGCTGAAAAAACGATTACGATTCAGCGTGATTACGGAAACCGCTCTGTCCGCAAAAATGCGCGTTTTAAATACACGGTTGACCGCCTCGGCTTAGAAACAGTAAAAGAGGAATTGGAAAACCGCCTCGGCTGGCGCCTGGAAGAAGCGAAGCCGTATCATTTCGATCATAACGGCGACCGCTACGGGTGGGTTGAAGGCATTGAGGATAACTGGCATTTTACGCTGTTTATCGAAGGCGGCCGTGTGACAGATTACGATGATTATAAACTGATGACAGGCTTGCGGGAAATTGCCAAAGTCCATACAGGAGAGTTCCGTCTGACAGCCAACCAGAACTTGATTATCGCGAACGTTTCAAGCGATAAAAAAGAAGAGATCAGTGCGTTAATCGAGCAATACGGACTCACTGACGGCAAGCATCATTCGGCGCTCCGGCGCAGCTCGATGGCGTGCGTCGCTCTTCCGACCTGCGGATTGGCCATGGCTGAAGCTGAACGATATTTGCCGACACTTTTAGATAAGATTGAAGACATTATTGATGAAAACGGCCTTCGTGAACAGGAAATCACCATTCGCATGACAGGATGCCCGAATGGATGTGCACGCCATGCGCTCGGAGAAATCGGATTTATCGGAAAGGCGCCGGGCAAATATAATATGTATCTTGGCGCTGCATTTGACGGGAGCCGTTTAAGCAAAATGTACCGGGAAAACATCGGTGAAGAGGAAATTTTAAACGAGCTTCGCGTCCTGCTTTCCCGTTATGCGAAAGAACGCGAGGAAGGCGAGCATTTTGGTGACTTTGTCATCCGCGCAGGCATCATTAAAACAACGACTGACGGCACGAATTTTCACGATTAATACAGGGAAACGAGAGGCAGGGAATAGCTCCCTGTCTCTTTTGGTCTGGAATTTGCTCTGCGGCAAAAAAGTTCACTATGAGCATATCATGAGAAATAATACCCTAAAAAGGGTACTATAAAAGAAGACAAGTGTGGAGGGAACTCCTGCGACATCATATATCGGATGCAAGGCCATCCTAGCCTCAGCCTCTTTTAGACAAGCAGAATCATTGATTCATCATGTACTAACACAACAGACGAAGGAGGTCATGTATTTGGACATATTTTTAGTCGTTCTCGTTTTATTAACGATTATTGCGATATCCAATATCGTAAATCGGTTTATTCCGTTTATTCCCGTGCCTCTGATTCAGGTGGCGCTTGGGATTCTTGCCGCCTCATTTCCCCAGGGGCTTCATTTTGAATTAAACACCGAATTGTTTTTTGTTTTGTTTATCGCACCCCTTCTATTTAATGATGGGAAGAGAACGCCGCGGGCAGAGCTTTGGAATTTAAGGGCTCCGATTTTGTTGCTTGCACTCGGTCTTGTATTTGCGACTGTAATTGTAGGAGGCTACACAATTCACTGGATGATTCCTGATATTCCGCTGGCAGCGGCTTTCGGACTTGCGGCCATTCTTTCACCAACTGATGTCGTCGCTGTCAGCGCATTATCAGGAAGAGTGAAAATGCCAAAAGGGATTCTTCGCTTGCTTGAAGGGGAAGGGCTGATGAATGACGCATCAGGTCTGGTGGCCTTTAAGTTTGCGATTGCGGCAGCAGTGACTGGAGCATTTTCATTAGCGCAAGCGGCTGTCAGCTTTGTCTTTATTTCTCTCGGAGGTTTGCTGTGCGGGGTTGTCATTTCGTTCTTGATTATTCGTTTCCGCCTCTTCCTGCGCCGTCTAGGTATGCAGGATGTCACGATGCATATGCTGATTCAAATTCTGACGCCGTTTGTGATCTATTTGGCAGCAGAAGAAATCGGCGTTTCCGGGATTTTGGCCGTTGTGGCGGGAGGTATTACCCATGCAGTGGAACAGGATCGTCTGGAATCAACGATGATCAAGCTGCAAATCGTCTCCTCAAGTACGTGGAACATTATTTTATTTATTTTGAACGGCCTGGTATTCGTGATTCTCGGAACGCAGATTCCAGACGTCATTTCTGTCATTTTTAACGACACCGCTATCAGCAACATGAAGGTGATCGGCTATATTCTAGTCATCACATTTACGTTAATGCTCCTCAGATTTTTGTGGGTGCTGTTCTTCTGGAACGGCAAGTGGTTCTTTAATAAAGATCAGAACATCTATAAACCGGGTATTCGTTCCACGCTGTTAATTTCGATTTCTGGTGTGCGCGGAGCTGTAACGCTTGCAGGTTCTTTCTCCATTCCGTATTTCCTGGAGGACGGCACGCCGTTTCCAGAAAGAAACCTGATTCTCTTTCTAGCAGCCGGTGTCATTTTATGCACACTTGTTATTGCCACCGTTGTCCTGCCGCTTCTGACTGAAAAAGAAGAAGAGGACGAGGAACGAAACAAGAAGCTGCTGACGGCGAGACGCAAATTGATCAAAACAGCTCTCCAAACGATTAAAGAAGACATGAATGATACAAACAAAACGGCCTCCCTTGCGGTGATAGCTGAATACAATGAGAAAATGAAAAATCTTCGTTTTCAGCAATATACATCAACTAATCGCATCAAAAGGCAAGAGCGAAAAGTCCGTGCACAAGGGGTTAAGGCTGAGCAAGAGGCATTGATGAAAATGCTGGAGCGGGGAGACATCCCGGAAGAAACGGCAAACGTGCTGCAAGAACGATTTAATGAGTTGGAAATTTTGTATGCCAACCCGTTTAAGGTCGGATTATCAAAAACAAGGCTTAAGCGGCTGATGTATTGGATTTTCTTCGGTGAGCATAAAAAGCCGGAGATGTCGATTTTAAATGAAGCAGGGTTGATACGGGCAACAAGAGTGAAAACGGCAAAAGCAGCGATAGAATATTTGGAAAAACATAAGGCAGATGAACATAAAGAAGTATTTTTGTCTGTCATTTCATTCTATAAACAGCTCATTTTCAGGTTGGAGCACAGCCATCATGAGCTGAAATCAAGCGCCCATTTTGAAAATCAGAAGCTGGAAGTGAAGCTGAAGGCTGTGCAGGCAATCAGAAATGAAATTCAAACGCTCTTTGAGGAGGGAGAAATTTCCCGGGATATCTCCCATGAGCTTCGCCAATACATTAATGATGTGGAAGCCGCCATGCTTGAAGGCGGCGAATAGATGCAGTAAAAAAGCTGGCGCTGAAACGCCAGCTTTTTTCTGTATTAAGGACGATGGAAATTGACAGTGCTGCCATCCCGGTCGAACCAGCCTCTGAAGGCCCAGTTGATCCAGCCGCCATCACCTTTGTTTGTAAAGGATCCGTCTTCAAATACCCAAATGCCGTACGTAATGCCGTCGTAAACGGCAGAACCGTAAAATTGCACACCGTTTAAGTGATCTTCATATTCCTGGCTTAAATTAAATACCATGACATTGTATTTTTGGCCGGAAGCGTAAAAGGAAGACTCCATGAGGTTTTTCACAAATCCATCCCGGTTCTGTGCGGATTTAATGGCGTCGGCAATCTGATTGGCAATGCCAAGCACATCAAGGTTTACATTTAAACCGACCTCAGTGGCAGTTGTTCCGGCTGCTGTTGTCTGCGAGATCTTCGGAGCGGGGTTTTCTTCAGCTGAAGCTAGGGACAAAGGGGCAATTGTCAAAGCGGCGCCAAGTGCAAGTGTCATTGGAATACGAACACGTTTCAATGTAGTTCCTCCTTTGTTTATTGTTGGTTACATTATTCGCATACCCCGCTAGCTTCTTCTATAATCTCAATATTGTTAAAATAGGAAAAAAATGGTACACCAGTTTAACCGTGCTGTAAAAAAAGAAGCAAAAAGAGGCTCTTAAGCGTATTATTGGTATCGGCTGAGAGGAATGTGAGATAATATAGACGCTTACATTTCAGTGAAAGGGTGGATGTTCAAGTGCCAACAAGTTTAAAAGATACTGTAAAGCTACATAACGGAGTTGAAATGCCGTGGTTCGGTCTTGGTGTTTTTAAAGTAGAAAACGGAAGTGAAGCGACTGAATCTGTGAAAGCGGCGATTAAAAACGGCTACCGCAGCATTGATACAGCAGCTGTCTACAAAAATGAGGAAGGCGTTGGCATCGGAATCAAGGAATCCGGTGTGGCAAGAGAAGAGCTCTTCATTACATCAAAAGTATGGAATGAGGATCAAGGCTATGAAACAACGCTTACTGCCTTTGAAAAAAGCCTTGAAAGACTTCAGCTTGATTACTTAGATCTATATTTAATCCACTGGCCTGGCAAGGATAAATATAAAGATACATGGCGCGCGCTTGAAAAGCTGTACAAAGACGGCAAAATCCGCGCGATCGGCGTCAGCAACTTCCAAGTTCATCATTTAGAAGAGCTGTTGAAAGATGCTGAAATCAAACCGATGGTGAACCAAGTAGAATTTCACCCGCGTTTGACACAAAAGGAATTAAGAGATTACTGCAAAGCGCAAGGCATCCAGCTTGAGGCGTGGTCTCCGCTCATGCAGGGACAGCTTCTGGATAACGAAGTGCTCGCAGAGATTGCTGAAAAACACAATAAATCTGTGGCTCAAGTCATTTTGCGCTGGGATCTTCAGCATGAGGTTGTAACCATTCCAAAATCCATTAAAGAACACCGTATTATCGAAAACGCTGATATTTTTGATTTCGAATTGTCTCAAGAAGACATGGACAAAATTGACGCATTAAACAAAGATGAGCGTGTCGGCCCAAATCCCGATGAGCTTCTGTTTTAATGAAAAACTCCCCGTCATGGCACGGGGAGTTTTTTTAGTTTGTTTTTTTCTGTTGAATGAAAAACAGCATGAAAAAGGAAATGACAACAATACAGACCACCCACGCCCAGGCAAGAGCATTGTTGCCGGAATCCAATGCGACATAAATGGCCGTCGGCAGTGTTTGCGTAACACCCGGAATGTTCCCTGCAAACATGAGTGTTGCGCCAAATTCTCCAAGCGCCCGCGCAAGGCTGAGGATGCTTCCGGTCAGTAATGAAGGATAGGCGAGCGGGACGGAAATATGGATAAATACCTTCCATCTGCTTGCGCCGTCTACCATTGCCGCGCCCTGTATATCGGGATCGATGTCAGCAAATCCGGTTTTGGCGGATTGATACATAAGCGGAAAGGCGACAACAGCAGAAGCAATCACAGCGGCCCACCAGGTAAATATGACCGGCTGATGAAAGAACCACTCGATGGCTTGTCCGACGAAACTGTGCTTTCCGAAAATGACGATCAAGATAAAACCAACAACTGTAGGCGGAAGGACGAGCGGAAGCATAAAAAAAGTTTCGAGAGCCGTTTTTCCGAAAAATGATGCCCGCGACATCCAAGCTCCAGCCAGTGTTCCGAGAATAATAACAACAATTCCGGCAACTGCCGCCACTTGAAAGGAAAGCACAACAGGTGTGAAAAATTCTGAAGCGCTTATGCTATTCGGCAGTAAAACCATATTTCTCAAATACTTTCATTGCTTCATCAGTTTGCAGATAATCGTAAAATTTCTGTGCTTCCTTACGGTGTTTTGTAGCTTTTACAATTCCTAACGGATAGACAATCGGGCTGTGTGTATCTGCTTTTGCCTCGTCAATTATTTTGACCTTTTTTGAGATCAGTGCGTCTGTTTTATAAACAACGCCTGCATCCACATTGCCGGTTTCGACATAAGAAAGAACTTGGCGAACGTCTTTTCCGTAAACGATCTTATCCTTCACTTTGTCCCATAGAGACAGTTTTGTCAGTGATTCTTTCCCGTAAGCTCCTGCCGGTACGGATTCCGGCGTGCCGAGGGCGATTTTTTCTGAGTCAGCCAGATTGCTGAAGTTTGTGACAGGTGACTCTCCGTTTTTCGGCACGATCAGCACAATTTCATTGCCGACTAAATCAGTGCTGTCTTTTTTTGCGATATCCCCATCATCCACCAGCTTTTGAAATTTATCCTCTGCAGCTGAGAAAAACAGATCTGCCCCTGCTCCTTGAGAAATCTGTTTTTGCAAAGTGCCGGATGAGCCATAGTTATCTTGGATTGTAATGTTTTCATGTTCTTTTTCATAGTTCTTTTGAATTTCCTCAAGTGCATCCTGCGCACTGGCGGCAGCTGAGACGGTTAACGTTACTTTTTTCTCGCTGTCTGTTGAAGATTGGTTTGCAGAGCAGCCTGCTGCAAGCACGAAAGCGGTTAAGGCTGCTGTTAACATGGAATACTTTTTAAACATGATTGCACCCCTTATGATTAGTTATATCTAATTATAACTGATTATGTTTGGTTCATGTGGGTTTTTTTACATTCGATGAAAAGGTATAATAAAATAGGAGAGTGATGATGATGAATGAAACCACTTCCTATACGATAGAAGAAGTTGCAGGTCTGCTGAAGGTGTCAAAGCTGACCGTTTATGATTTGATTAAAAAAGGCATGATCCCTGCTTATCGTGTCGGCAGGCAGATGCGTGTGGACGAAGCAGATTTAAAGCAATATAAGATGAATATGAGAATGGCTCAGCCCATTGCTGTTGCTGAAGAGCCGAAAATGATGCAGGAGGCGGAGCCGGACGGCAGACCGAATGTCATGATCAGCGGACAGGACATTTCAATGGATCTGATCAGCAAACATTTGGAGAAGGTCATTCAGGAGACGCCGCTCCGCAAATATAAAGGAAGCTTAAATAGCCTGATTGATATGTATCAGGGCAAGTGTGACATTGTCAGCGTGCACTTGTACGATGCAGAAACGGGCCAGTATAATACGCCTTATGTCAAACGGATTTTGTCGGGGGAGCCGTTTTGTCTGATCAACGCCGTTCTCCGCAAAGCAGGACTCTATGTTCAAAAAGGAAATCCAAAAAATATTCAAGGCTGGGAAGACTTGAAAAGAACTGATATCCTGATCATCAATAGAGAAAAGGGGTCTGGCGCAAGAGTGCTCCTTGATGAACAGCTTCGCCTGCTTGGTGTGAACCCGGCTGATGTAAAGGGATACAGTGATATCGCTACCGATCATTACGCTGTCGCTTCACAAGTCTCAAGCGGACAGGCTGACGCGGGAATCGGAGCGCAGCATGCTGCACATATGGGCAATGTTGATTTTATCCCGCTCATTGATGAACAATATGATATCGTCGTTTTGAAAAAACATGAGCAGCTGCTGAAGGCCGTAAAGGAGATCTTGAATTCTGAGGAATACAAGGCGAATCTGTCTCATTTAAAAGGCTATGAAACGAAGCTGACCGGCAAAGTAATAGCTGAAACGTAAAAAATCCCTCTGTAATAGAGGGATTTTTTTATTCATAAAAACGGAGCAGGTCACCGTTTAAAATTTTATCAGAGAGAGACAGTTCTTCGTTTGCTTTCTCCTTATAAGGAAGGCACGCCTCCCGATCTTCCAGCACTTCTCCTGTTTTTTGGCTGTAGCACGTGTTTTTCGTGTATACATAATCGTTTGTAATAAAGCTCCCGTTTCTCAGCACGGCGAATGGGGTGCGGTCGTCTGACAGCAAATCATTGCCGAATTGAATATCACCCTTTGTATTAACGCCGAGCAAATGCATCAGCGTTGGCCTGACATCGACCTGTCCTCCGGCATCAGAGATGGTTTCCGGCTTTTGATCTGTGATTCCCGGGATATGTATGATAAACGGCACCCGCTGGAGCTGAACGTTGTCAAATGGCGTGATTTCATCCTTCCCTAAAAACTCAGCCATCGCCTCATTATGGGCTTCTGAAATACCGTAATGATCTCCCATAAATACAATCATCGAATTTTCGTATAAGCCTTCGTCTTTCAGTCTTTTGATAAAATGCTTTAATGCTTCATCTTCATAACGCACTGTGGTCACATAGCGGTTTAACAGGTCGCTGCTTGAGTCATATTCATCAATCAGCTGATCCTTTTCATCAATCTCAAACGGAAAATGATTCGTTAACGTGATGAAGCTGCTGTAGAACGGCTGCGGCAGGCTTTTGAGCTTGCCGGCTGACTGCTCTAAAAATTCTTTGTCCTTTAAGCCCCAGCTTGTCGATGTTCTGGGGGTGACATGGAAGTCATTCACATCAAAAAAGCGGTCAATCCCAAATGTTTCATACATCACATCTCTGTTCCAAAATGTTTTATGGTTGGCATGAAAAACGGCTGAATAATAATCATGTTGTTTCAGTGAGTTATACATAGTATGAAATTGATGGTCGCTTTTCGTGAAAAAGACAGCACCGCTAAGAGAAGGATACAGGGAATTAGCGACGATGAATTCTGAATCAGATGTTTTGCCTTGCTCTGTTTGCTGATAGAAATGATCAAAGTAATAGCTTTTTTTGATGAGATCATTCATATACGGGGTAATTTCTTTTCCATTTACCTTTTTATTCAGAACAAAGCTTTGAGTCGATTCAAGTGTCACAAAGATCACATTGCGTCCTTTTGCCAGCCCGAATTTGCGTTGGTCAGGCTTGCTGTAATCAGCCTCTGTGTAGTTCTTAATCGCAGTCATGCTGTCTTCGTCTGCGAATGCTTTCGCGCTGATATTAACAGTCTGAGAAATTGTGTCGTAGATATGGAACTGAAACAGGCCAATGCTTTTGACGAGCATTTCCCGATCAAAGGTATGCGCCAAAAGCTTCGGCTGCTGTACTTCTGCAAGTGCCAGGGTGCATAAAACCATGCCGCAGGATGCTGCATAGTACCGTTTAATTGTACGGGGGGCAGCTTTTATCTGCGGGCGCTTCTCTTTTCGGGCAAGCAGCAGAAGAAAAGCCAAATCCGCAAATAGGGCGATAAACAGAGGATTGAACAGTTCTTTTACACTGCTGCCCATATCGCTCATGTTACTGGCCTGAAATAAAACCGGGATGGTAATAAAATCGATATAAAAGCCGTAAAAAATCGTATTGGAGATCAAGATAACAGTCAGAACCAAATTGGCAACCAGCAAAAAGACCCGCTGCTTGTTTTCTTTCAGAAGCAGGCCGATCCCGAATAAAGGGAGGATAAAGCTGAGCGGGTTGATCAGCAAAATCAGCTCCTCCAACAGAGTATTGATCTGCAAATCAAAGCCCAGTTTATAGATCACATACGTTTTGATCCACATGAATACAATCGAAAAACATAAAAAACGCTGATTGTGAAAAAAGGTTCCTTTCATCAATATGACTCCTCACGTTTCCTTGATCTCTGCATGAAATGCTTCTTATGTAAAACCTACTAAAAACAGTCCATTCAGACAAGTATTAGCACTTATGTTTAAAACATGCGCCCATGGAACAGCATATAAAAATAATAACATGAAGCAATTGTCAAGCCGGCTAACACAAGCTGCTCAGAAAAACTGCCTGTCTTCATATATAATGGGAGCCGCACGCGAATCGTAGAAGGGAATAATAATTTGATTCCGTTCACCGTCCAGGCGTCAAGGATTAAGTGGCTCGCCATTCCGATCATCAGCCCGGCCGATATGTTTTTATCTGGAATATATGTGGCTGTGATAAAAAACATGATGAGCAGAAACAGCAAGCTGTGCGTAAAGGTTCTGTGGCCAAAAATGGAGCTGACCGCTTTCGATAAGATAGGAAATCTTCTCCCGATTTTGCTTTGTGTGTGGCAGATATCGGGAATTAATGCTCCAACCGCGCCGGACGCAGCCATAAGCACTGGATCAAATCCATAATAATAAGCCGCTGCCGTACAAGAAGCGATGCCTCCCATGATGTGTGTTTTTCCTGTCATTTCCCGCTTCTCCTTTTATCTTTTGCAAAAATCTCTGAATTACAAATATATCAAGAGAATGTATGTTTGATCAACAGGACTTTGGACGATAAAAATTTCCCGCATAATTTTTAAGGAAAAAGGCATCTTAAGCATGTACCTATTTTTCTAAAAGAGGTGATTCGAATGGGTTTCTTTAATAAAGATAAAGGAAAACGTTCCGAAAAAGAGAAAAACGTAATCCAGGGAGCTCTTGAAGATGCGGGCTCAGCTCTAAAAGATGATCCGCTTCAAGAAGCTGTGCAGAAAAAGAAAAATAATCGATAACCACATGCGGATAGAGCTTGGCTCTATCCGTATTTTCCATCTGTTCCCTTTGACAGATCATCCTTTCTTTGATAACCTTCTGGGAGTAACTGAATAATTAAATCCTCACTCTTTCTCAGTGAGGTAGAGGTTGCGCGGATGATGAGTCACACATGCCAGGCTGACAGGGGCTGTTAAACATGTGTAAAAGGCATCAGCGCCGAAGTGTGGAGAAAGCCGATCCTTCTCTATGCTGGGACTGTATCTGAATAAGTGCAGGACTGCCGCGTGCTTTTTCGCGGAGGGCTATCCGGAGATCAAGGGTGTGTGTTTCTTTAAGCATGGACTTTTGTTCAGGCTTTTTTTGCGTTTATATGATCTCGGGGTCTGGTCCGTACAAAGAATCATGGAGGTACTGGAATGGAACAGACAAAAAAATGGGGTTTTTGGTTATTAACGGCGTTTGTCGTTGGAAATATGGTTGGATCAGGAATTTTCTCCCTGCCGAGCTCGCTTGCTTCAATCGCGAGTCCGTTTGGCGCGACGTCCGCCTGGCTTTTGACAGGTGCCGGTGTGCTGATGATCGCGCTTGTTTTTGGGCACTTGTCCATCCGCAAGCCTGAGCTGACAGCGGGACCGCAAAGTTATGCAAGAGCGCTGTTCTCTGATCCGAAGAAAGGGAACGCTGCCGGTTTCACAATGGTATGGGGCTACTGGGTAGCGAGCTGGATCAGTAACGTGGCGATCATCACAAGTCTCGCCGGTTACTTGACTTCGTTCTTCCCGATCTTGGTTGATAAACGTGAAATGTTTTCGATCGGCGGGCAAGAGGTGACACTCGGCCAATTGCTGACGTTTGCTGTATGTACGATCCTGTTATGGGGAACGCACACGATTCTCGTTGCAAGCATTAACGGTGCAAGTAAATTGAACTTTGTTACAACGCTTTCTAAAGTTTTAGGTTTTGTCTTCTTTATCGTTGCCGGATTGTTTGTGTTTCAAACAACATTATTCGATCATTTTTATTTTCCGGTTCAAGGAGAAAACGGCACAAACATTGGAATTGGCGGTCAGGTGCATAACGCCGCGATTTCTACACTGTGGGCGTTTGTCGGAATTGAATCAGCGGTAATCCTATCCGGCCGTGCACGCTCTCAGCGTGATGTAAAACGGGCGACAATTACCGGCTTGCTGATTGCCTTAAGCATTTATATTATTGTCACTTTAATTACGATGGGTGTTCTGCCGCATGATAAGCTTGTCGGCTCTGAAAAACCTTTCGTTGATGTGCTGTATGCGATTGTCGGTAACGCGGGAAGCGTGATTATGGCACTTTTGGCTATTCTTTGTTTATTCGGAACGATGCTCGGCTGGATTTTGCTTGGCTCAGAGGTTCCATATCAAGCTGCTAAAGCAGGGGATTTCCCGGCATTCTTTGCAAAAACGAATAAAAAGGGAAGTCCGGTTATTGCACTGATTATTACAAACGTTATGTCACAGGTCTTCATTTTCTCGGTTATTTCCCGGACAATAAGTGACGCATTTACGTTTTTAACGACAGCGGCAACGCTTGCGTATTTAATTCCGTATTTGGTATCAGCGATCTACAGCTTAAAGCTTGTCATCAAAGGCGAAACGTATGACCAGCTGAAAGGCTCCCGTGTAAAAGACGGATTGATTGCGATATTAGCGTGTGCGTACTCAGTGTTTGTTATCGTAACAGGCACAGCAGATTTAACGACATTTATTCTCGGCATCGGATTGTTCTTTGTCGGTCTGGCGATTTATCCGTTTGTGATTAAGAAATTCTCGAAAGAAAAACAAGCATAATAATCCGAAAAGGTACATCTTGTTTAGCTTCTAAATAGGTTTTCTTTTCAATGAAAAACGCTGCAATATCGATTGCAGCGTTTTATTTACGTTGTGTTTGTTTTTCATCGTTTGGGCGTTTATTTCCTTTATAGATAAAATAAAGGGCAATCAACATAAAGAGTAATGCAAAAAAACGTTTCAAATCTAAAGGTATGGCTAAACTATTAAACCAGCCAAAATGGTCAATAATCAATCCAATGACAAGCTGGCCAATAATCCCAGCAATATTCGTTGCAATGACCCCGATTCTTGGTACAGCCATAACAGTTAGAAGCAAATACATCGTTCCCAAAAATGCAGCGCTTAACTGCCATTTAGGCGCTTCTAGTATAGCAAGCACATCTCCATGACCGAAAAAAAGAATAAAAATGACAAGAAACATGAATCCGGTTATAAAGGTTAAGAGTGTTGTTTCAATTGTTCCAGCTTTTCGGCTAAAGGAGCCATTAATAGACGATTGCGCACTTAATGTGATCCCGCCTAATAAAGTGAATAAAATCATCAATATACCCATTTCAGGCCTCCTAGTAAATTAAAATAAGAGCAATAATCATCGAAATAACTGCACATATTTTTTCTTTATTGATTCTCGTTTTCTTGCTGCCAAGCCAACCATAATGTTCAATAATCATACTCATGATTAATTGGCCGATAATGACTGCTACCATGGTGAGTCCAACACCAACAAAAGGAACACTAATCACAATTGATGTTAAATAGACAACACCTAAAACCCCTCCAAGAAGTGACCATTTCGGTGCTTCAGCAGCATATGAAAGTTTCCCTTTTCCAAAAAATATCCACAGTAAACCCATAATGATTGACCCCATCAAGAAATTATAAAAACTAGTCTCCAGTTGGCCTATTGTTTTCCCTAGTTCACCGTAGATTGCTCCCTCAAAACTAAGTGCTGACCCTGCTAATAATGCCAGTATATATGCAATGTAACGCATTAAATCCTCTCCTTATATATTCAAATATCTAGAATTTTCGATATTAAGCGGATTGAAAAACAGAAATCATCCATCTTAGATTTCTGTTTTAAAATACTCAGCTATCTGCTGAATCACTTGTTCATTTCTTCTGTAATAGGTCCATTGGCCATAACGAACAGATTCAAGCAGGCCGGCATTTTGCATCAAATGTAAGTAATGTGAAACTGTAGATTGAGAAGCTTTGGCTTTTTCTTGTATATCCCCTACACATACCCCTCCTTTAACACTGACCTCCTTCGGCAGGTGAGCGCCTTGTTTAGGGAAATGCTTCTCTGGTTCCTTCAGCCAATGCAAAATGTTCAGCCGAGTTTCATTTGATAAGGCCTTGAATACATCGATCGGTTTCATGGTCATATTATATATCGATTTTTTTCGATATGTCAAATTCAAGTTATTGAAGCGAATTAGGTACTGTTTACTGTGAATCGTGCCATTCTTTTTTAATAATAAGTAAAGAGCCGCATCTAAGGCGGCTCCTTTGTTTATTTTGTTAGGCTTTCTGTAATAAACTTCAGTTGGCCTTCTAATGAAATCGGGTCAGAGAAATAGAATCCGATCGGATCCATCTTGTAGACATGGCCATTTTTAACGGCATTCAGGTTCTTCCAAATGGAGCTTTCAAAAACGCCGCCATCGTCACCGCCAGATTGCCATGGGCCTGCGAAAATATAATCTCCGGCGAAGTCAGGGAGCTTCTCTAATGAAATACTTGTATATCCAGGCCCCTGGTCAATGGCTTTTTCTTTTGTCAGCTTGGTCGCCTGCAGGCCGAGATCTTTGTAAATGATGCTTCCGCCTCTTCCGAAATCTTTACCGAAGACGTAAATGTCTTTTCCGTTCGTTTGCATAATGGATATGGTTTTGTCACCGACGGCTTTTTTGATTTTTGTTTTAGCCGCCGCCACTTTTTTATCCCACTCAGCCAGCCATTTTTCTGCTTTATCTTCAGTTCCCGTCATTTTTGCGAATTCTTTCAGCTGTTCGATATTGTCGAGCTTATCGTATTTTACCGCAACAGTCGGCGCAATTTTTTCCAGTTTTTTCATATCAGCGCCTTGCGTTGTCCAGACGATAATCAAATCTGGGTTCAAATCGATGACTTTTTCTACGGAAGTGCCGTCTCCGATGTTTGTGACACCGTCGGTTTTTCCTTTGTAATATGGGTTTTTAAATACATTCTCAGGCGCACCGACAACGTTGATGCCAAGTGTTTTGAAGTACCCGTAGTAGCCGTCAGCCATGACAACCACCCGTTTAGGGTGCTTGGGAATTTTTACATTTCCGTTTTCAGCCTTGTATGTAAAGGTTTCTTCGCCTTTTGAATCAGAGGAAGAGCCTTTGCTTTCTGAGTTATTCCCGCAGGCTGCCAGCGCTGCAATCAATAGCAGAGCGAAAAACGCGGCTCCGAGTTTCTTATATGTATGGGTCATATCTCATACCTTCTTTCTGATAAAAATAGATGATAAAGAGAATCATTATCGATGTGATTATACCACTACAAGTGCCAGTTGACACGATATTTTTTGCAATTATATTCTCATTTTTGTTCAAAACGCTCTATTACATCAGCAGAAAAAAGTGATATACTGGAACAGCAATTGATAATCATTATCAGTATCAGAAAGGAAGTACGGCTGTTGAGTCAAAAGAAAAATATACCGACGATATCAGAAGAAATCCAATGGACGTCAAGGTCATTCAGCGCGGTCATTGTGCTTATTGCAGGGCTATGCTTGTTATGCCTTGGCGCACTTTTATCCATATCCCTCGGTGCTGCGGATATTCATTTGCGTACTGTATGGGACGCCATCTTTCATTTCCAGCCGAAAGAGACGTCCCACCAAATTATACATGATCTTCGGCTGCCGAGAACGGCTGCTGCTGCGCTTGTCGGCGCTTTGTTAGCGGTGTCGGGGGCAATCATGCAGGGGATGACAAGAAACCCATTGGCGGAGCCTTCGATTATGGGGGTCACCTCGGGCTCTGCGTTTGCCGTTTCGATTGCATTTGCCTTTTTTCCCGGGCTCTCTGCTATGGGCCTTGTGCTATGGTCCTTTGCAGGAGCGGGGCTTGGGGCATCAACGGTAATGGGCATCGGCATGTTTTCACGGGGCGGACTTACACCTGTAAAGCTTGCGCTGGCGGGAACAGCAGTTACGTATTTCTTTACCGGCATTTCAACCGCCATTGCCATCCGCTTTGATGTCGCTCAGGATATCAGCTTTTGGTACGCAGGCGGGGTAGCGGGTGTGAAATGGTCAGGAGTCCACCTTTTGCTTATTGCAGGGGCTGTCGGTTTGAGTCTTGCGTTGATCATCGCCCGGTCTGTGACAGTGTTAAGTCTTGGTGACGATCTGGCGAAAGGGCTTGGACAATACACATCAGCAGTGAAACTGATTGGCATGCTTGTCGTTGTCATTTTGACGGGAGCTGCGGTTTCTATTGCCGGCACCATCGCATTTATCGGTTTAATTATTCCGCATGTGACCCGGTTTTTGGTCGGTGTCGATTATCGGTGGATCATTCCTTGCTCGGCGGTGCTGGGCGCTGTTTTGCTTGTTTTTGCTGACATTGCGGCAAGACTTGTAAACGCGCCCTTTGAAACGCCTGTCGGTGCGCTGACCTCTCTCATCGGCGTTCCCTTTTTCTTTTATTTGGCGCGTCGTGAAAGGAGAGGGCTGTAATGAAAACAAATACGAAAAAACCGCTCGTTGTCATGGCTGTAACCCTTCTGCTCATCGTGCTGGTCTTTTTTATCAGCCTGAATCTGGGCGTTATCAAAATTGCACCGCTTAAAACGCTCCAGGTCTTTTTTGGCCAGGGAACGGCACGTGATGAGCTTGTTTTATTTGAGTTCAGGCTGCCGCGGATCATCCTTTCCTTGCTCGTTGGTGCAGGAATCGCTGTTGCCGGGGCCATTTTGCAAAGCGTGGCTCAAAATGATCTGGCTGAGCCTGGTATTCTCGGAATTAACGCCGGCGGCTCACTTGCTGTTGTACTTTTTATTTACTTTTATCAAGGATCAGCTTCAGATCTCAGCTTTTTCGGAACATTTATGCTGCCGTTCAGCGCTTTGGCAGGTGCAATCCTCGCCGCGTTTCTCATTTATCTTTTGGCTTGGAAAAAAGGCGTGACACCGATTCGGCTGATTTTAGTCGGCATTGGGGTGAATGCCGGATTCAACGCCATGTTGCTGATTTTTCAGCTCAAGATGGACCCTCATGATTTTATGCAAGCCGCAGTTTGGATATCCGGCTCGATATGGGGGGCGAACTGGAATATGATCTGGGCGATCCTGCCTTGGATTGTAGTCTTGCTCCCGTTTACTTTATATAAGGCACGTTATTTGAACATTTTGCAGCTAGGAGACCAGTTAGCGACCGGGCTGGGTACTGCTGTTGAAAGGGAGAGACGAATTCTTCTTCTCGCAGCAGTCACGCTTGCCGCTTCATGCGTGGCAGCTGCAGGCGGGATCGCGTTTCTCGGATTGATCGCGCCGCATGTGGCAAGAAGGCTTACCGGTCCCCGCCACCAGACGCTGATACCGGTCTCCGCCTTTATCGGCGCATTTCTGTTTTTGCTTGCTGATACGCTGGCGAGAAATGTATTGGCACCGTCGGAAATTCCGGTCGGACTTGTCATTTCTGTGTTAGGTGCGCCTTACTTTATATATTTATTGATGAAAGCGAACTAGAGGAGGGGGCCGAATATGAATTCATTATCAACGGAGCAGCTTGGAATCGGATATGGCGATAGGGTGATTGTAGAAGATTTAAATATATCGATTCCTAAAGGGAAAATTACCACCTTAATTGGCCCGAACGGCTGCGGGAAATCAACGATTTTAAAAACAATGTCCAGAATTATGCGTTCACATGCAGGTGCCGTCTATTTAAACGGCAAAGCGATTCATAAAATGTCTACAAAGGACATTGCGAAAGATATGGCGATACTGCCGCAGACACCTGAAGCGCCTAGCGGTTTAACGGTGTATGAATTGGTATCGTACGGCAGGTTTCCGCATCAATCAGGATTCGGCAGATTAAATGATGAAGACCGCCAAATTATCAAATGGGCGCTTGAAGAAACAGGCATGGCTGAATTCGCTGACCGTCCGATTGAGGCACTGTCAGGCGGACAGCGACAGCGTGTGTGGATTGCCATGGCGCTTGCGCAAGGGACAGAACTGCTGCTGCTGGATGAACCCACCACGTATCTTGATCTTGCACATCAGCTTGAAATTCTGCAGCTGCTTGACAGACTCAACAAAGAGCAGGGACGGACGATTTTAATGGTCATTCACGATCTTAACCATGCGGCCCGTTTTTCTCATTATATGATCGCGCTCAAAAAAGGCACGGTGATCAGAGAAGGCACCGCACTGGAGGTTATGACCCCGGACATTTTGAAGCAAGTATTTCAGATTGATGCCGAAATCGTGACTGATCCACGCACAAATAAACCTGTATGCTTGACCTATGACCTGATTAAAAACGAAAAAACGCTTCTTTCAGTGTGAGAAAAATCCCGGTTCAAAGCCGGGATTTTTTATTTTCGGCCGTGAAAAATACCATTTTTTTATTTGGTTTTATCCTTTCAATAAAAAGATTGCAAGTCTTTTTGAATTAATAGATAATATTGGTTAGAATGTTTCGAAAATATTACATTGTTTACAGAAAGAGGAGATCGTTGTGTCCAAGAAGAAAAAATGGCTTATTGGCGGTGCAATATGTGCCGGAGTGCTTGTATTGGCAGGGATCGGCGCCGGCGGTTTTTACTTTTTTACCCACATGAACCAAGTTGCCGTATCATCAGAGCCCTATGCTGAATCGGTAGCGGTATACATGGGCGGAGAATCAGAATCAGGCCAAACGTTTTCTGGAAAGGTTGAACCAGAGAAACAGCAGAAAGTATACATAGATTCAGAAAAAGGCAGCATTAAAAAAACATACGTCAAAGAAGGCGACCAGGTCAAAAAAGGCGATAAGCTTTTTGAGTATGAGGGTGAGGATCATTCTGACGAAGTTGAGCAAGCCAATTTACAAATCGAAATGACAAACCTGCAAATCAGCCGTTTGCAAAAATCAATTACGGAAACGGAAAAGAAACTGAAAACGGCCGGGAAAGAAGAGAAATCACAGCTTCAAGATGAACTTGATCAGGCCAATTTCGATTTGAAAACAAGCCAGCTTGAACTGAAGCAGCACCAAAAGGAGCTTGCTGCCCTGACGAAAAACAAAGGTTCCAATGTCATTACAAGCAAGCATGATGGGATCGTTCAAAGCGTCAATCAGGATATCGCTGACGGGGCAACAGGTGACCAGGCAGCAGGACCGTATATCCAAATTGTTTCGACGGGCAAATATCTAGTCAAAAGCCAAATCAATGAGCTGTTAATGGACACTATCAAAAAAGGCAGCAAAGTGAGAGTCACGCTGAAAACAGGCGGTGAAGGCGAGTGGAAAGGAAAGGTCACCTCGATCGGCAAGCTTCCTGCGGGAGCAGGCGAGGGAGAGGAATCAGAAAGTTTTGCTGAAGAAGAAATGAATCCTCAATCCTCTAACTATCCTTTCACCATTTTATTAGACAGCCATAAGGGTCTTGAAGTCGGCTATCATGTCAACATCGAAGTAATGAGTGATGATGCTGATGCGGACAAGATCAAGCTGCCGTCCGACATGGTGATTCAGGATGATGGCGAACCGTATGTGTGGAAAGCTGATGAGGAGCAGAAGGCGATCAAACAGCCTGTTGAAATCGGGGAGACTGATGAAAATGACATGGTAGAAATTAAGAGCGGCCTGACGCCGGAAGATTATGTGATCTATCCTGATCCCGCGGTCAAGGAAGGAAAGCAGGTTACAGTCAATGCTGACACTGAATAATATTTCGAAATCGTACAAGCTGGGAAAAGAAGAAGTTCCAATCTTGAAACATATCAATCTGACTGTCCAGGCTGGTGAGTTCCTGGCTATTATGGGGCCTTCCGGTTCTGGAAAGTCAACGCTGATGAATATCATCGGATGCTTGGACAGGCCGACCTCCGGAACCTATACGCTTGACCAGATAGATATTTTGAAAGGGAAAGACGGTGCCTTAGCCGAGATACGCAACGAATCAATCGGATTTGTGTTTCAAACCTTTCATCTCCTGCCGCGCCTGACCGCGCTGCAAAATGTCGAGCTGCCGATGATCTACAATAAAGTGAAGAAAAAAGAGAGAAGGCAAAGAGCTTATGAAGCGCTGGAGAAGGTCGGTTTAAAAGACAGGGTCTCTTACAAGCCGCCAAAGCTGTCCGGCGGACAAAAGCAGCGGGTGGCGATAGCGAGGGCTCTTGTCAATCAGCCAAGGTTTATTTTAGCTGATGAACCTACCGGGGCGCTTGATACCAAATCAAGCGAACAAATTTTGTCGCTGTTTTCTGAACTCCATCAGGAAGGCAAGACCATTATTATGATTACCCATGACCCGGACGTCGCCAAAAAAGCTGACAGAACGGTTTTTATCAGGGATGGAGAACTGGTATTAGATGAGAGAGGGGACATCAGCCATGCTTGAAAATATCCGAATCTCCTTTCAATCGATCTTCTCTCATAAATTAAGATCGATTCTGACAATGCTCGGTGTCATTATCGGCATAGCGGCAATTATCGCAATTGTTTCGTTGCTGAAGGGCCAAAGCGAGCAATTAAAGCAAAGCATGATCGGCATGGGAAATAACGCCATCAATGTTGTCTACCAGCCGTCGGGCGGGGAAGAGGAGGGCGGCGGCTCTCAGGTTTCATATACGTCCGCTCCGCCTGTAGCCGAAGAAACAGTAAAAGCGATTAAATCTGATCCTATGGTCAAAGGATTATCCTTATATTATTTGTCTGAAGGCGCTAGTGTTTTTCACTTAACAAATGTCTCATACCCTCAAGTGTACGGAGTTGACGATGATTACTTCGATATGTTCCCAATCCGTATAACTGAAGGGAGAAAACTGACAGAACACGATTTAAACAGTACACACCAAGTGGTGATGATCAATGAAGCTGCAAGAGATGAACTGTTTCCAGACGGAGACGCGCTGCATAAAAACATTGAGATGAATGGTGTGCCGTTTAAGGTTGCAGGCGTTTTTAAAGAAAAAAATCAGCAGGAAAGCATGTTTGAAGGAGATTACGCAAACCCGGTGTTGTATGTTCCGAAAAAAGTGTGGCCGCTCATTGAAGGATTTGATGCACCAACGCAAATTGCCGTACAGGCCGATTCTTCTGAGCATATCCAAGAAGCCGGTGTAATGGCTGCGGATCTTTTAAACCAAGGGCTGTCAGATGCTGAGCTGGAAAAAGCAGAGTACAGTGTGATGGATCTTCAGGAGATCGCGCAGGAAGTGGAATCCTTTAATCAGTCATTTGCATTGCTGCTTGGCGGAATCGCCAGTATTTCACTTTTGGTTGGCGGTATCGGCGTCATGAACATTATGCTCGTTTCCGTAACGGAGCGCACGAGGGAAATCGGGATTAAGAAAGCGCTCGGTGCCAAGCGGCGTGTGATTTTATTTCAATTTTTAACTGAGGCTGTCGTGCTGACAAGTATTGGCGGAATACTCGGTGTGCTGGCAGGCTTCGGCATTGCTAAGCTGCTGACGGTCGTTTTTCCGATGCCTTTTATTGTCTCCGTTCCGGCGGTTGTCGGAGCACTTATCTTTTCAATGGCAGTCGGCATTATTTTCGGCTTGCTGCCGTCCATCAAGGCATCGAAGCTTCAGCCTGTAGACGCGCTTCGCTATGAATAAAAAGAACGCATCCAATCGGAATGCGTTCTTTTTTTAGCTTGGAAGAGCCGAGTTGCATTTGTCTAAAACCAGAAAAACGGCTGCGACGATCATTTCTTCTGTGGTGGATAGCCAGATGTCGCTGATCAATTGGTCTGTTGTATGAGCAGTCATCCACAAAAACAGCAGCTGTACAATTCCGGCAAGAAGAATGAATAGACGTTTTCCTGTTTTGAAAAATGTAAAACTATGTATCATCAGGCGTTCAAATGGTTCAAAGCATAACCCGAGAACAAGGAACATCACGGCAAAAAGCAGGACATGAGCTGCTGAGCGGTAGCTCGTTCCCGCTAAAGAAAACAACGTGAACATGATTCCAAAATAGGTTAACACCACTGCTGCTGCAGCCAGCACGTACTGTACGGAAAGCCGCAATAAGCGTTTAGAAGAAGTTTGATGTTTCACTGGTTCAGCTCCTTTTTAGCGCTTGCAGAGAACGAGTGCTCTCTGCAAGCTGCAAGTCTATTATTTCCTGCATTTCTTTTTTATTACCGGATGTTTCTCTTTCGAAAGGACATTGGTAAAGTCATTGCCTAAGTCAATGTGCGCCTGAACAAATTTTTCAGGAAGCATGGCAAGCCATTGGTTTAAGGAGACATCGGCATAATGATCGTCTTTGAAGATTTCTAAAAAGACAAGCGGTTCATCCCCGATGTTTTCAACGTAATGACCCATAGCAAATGGAACATATCCGACATCACCGGCCTGATAGTTAAACGTTCTGGCATGGCCGTCAGATGCAAAAACGGTCATTCTTGCTTTGCCCGAAATGTAATATTGCCATTCGTGAGTATTCGGATGCCAATGCAGCTCTCTCATGGCGCCGGGCTCCACCGTCACGAGCGCGGATGCGATCGTTTTAGACACTGTGAAGTTTGTCGAATCTGCAATGTACACCTTTCCCCCTTCTGATTCAATCGGCTCCTGTTCAAGAAGGCGGTAAGTAAACGGGTAAGGGACCTCGCCGTTCGGCCCTTCCACAATGTCATCTTTTAAACTGCCTGGGAGTTGGTTTTCAAATATATATTTTTCTTTGCCAGGCAAATTGGCGATTTCTTCTTTTGTCACACCAAAATTCGCAGCAATGACGTCTTTAGGGGTGTGGGCAAGCCAGTCAGTCAGCTGGAACGTGCTGTTTTCGGAGAACGATCCATCGTCAAACACGAGCAGGAACTCGGCACCTTCATCCAGCGCTTGAATGGAGTGAGGCAGGCCAGACGGGAAGTACCAAAGATCTCCTTCTCCTACATCATCGATAAAGCTGCGCCCTTTTTCATCGACAATTGTGACTCTTGCGCTACCGTAAATCATATAAGCCCATTCTGCCTCTTTATGCCAATGCAGCTCGCGAATGGCACCTGGCTTCAGCCGCATATTTACGGATGCGAGGTTTTCTGAAATCGGCAGCTCCCGTACAGTGACTTCACGGGCATATCCGCCCTTTTCTAATCGGTTATGAGTATCAGAGAACGAAAACTTCATATTGCTGACGGTGCCATGATCGGTTTCAGGCGGAACGAGCATATCAGGATTTTGCCGGTCTCTTTCAATATTGCGCGGGATTTTCACCGTTGCTCCTTTGTCCCCTCTGATTGGCTGCGGAATATCATTTTGCTTTTTCATGTAATTTTCTCCTCCTTAAAAATAAATGTGTGAACAGAAAGAGAAGGTGAAAGGCCTTTCGTTTTCCCTTCTGTCTTGTTAAGTGAAAAAAAACAGTGAAACGTCAACTTCGATTGAAAATTAATTTTTTGCTTTCTGATCTTTCAGCTCTGTCATCAGTTCTATAAGCTGATCAAACTTTTTCTCAAATCGTGTCAGCAGGTACATGGCAATCAGCGCAGGAAACCCCAGATTGCCAATCTGTTTGACAACTTCCTCTATAAAAACCTGATCCATGGAAAATACCTCCCTTCTTTTTTGGCAGTCATGTATGTAAGTGAAGGAAATCCAAGAAAATGTAAACTGCAGGAGCATTCACGAAATCGCTAGTCAGAAAGTAGTAGTTTACTTTTTTTTGCTTTCCTTCATTTAATTTAGTAGGGAGGCGGTTTGATGGACTATCAAGGTCTTTTGCGGTCAAAATGTAAGGAGATAATGAAGCATCCCATCGTGAAGCATTTTTTGAGCAACCCTCAGCATTACCGTTTGTTCAAAAACATAATGGAAAGCCCGAACGAAAAAGATGCAAAATCATTGGACGAGCAATTTAAGCAATTTTATAAGGAGATTCGCATCGTCAAGTATATGAATTCTATGATTCGCATCTTTTCTATTGATTTTGATAAGCGGGTTCGCAAAAACCAAAAACGGTATCCGCTGACGGTCGATCATCCGGAAGCAGGAGAACGCCTGCCTTCCGAAGCGGGAAGCGATGCGTTTGAGGCATTTTTAGACCGGCAGGATGATTTGAGCCAGCATGTCCAGGATTATCAGCTCTATCAAGCGATCCAGAAGCTGACTGACAAACAAAAAAGTGTGCTGACGAAAGTTTATCTTCATGGTGCCACGATGCAGGAGATTGCGGATTCATTAGGGGAGTCCCGGCAAAACATCTCCAACATTCATAAAAAGGGGCTTGAGAATATCAGAAAGCAGCTCGCGGCGCAAAAAAAGGGGGAAAAGTAGCTGTGAACGGCCAGTTTGAACAAAAGAAACAAAACGACGACGTGTATGACATTGAACATCTGATTGCATGCTTCTCACCGATGATCAGAAAAAAACTCAGCAATACGTCCTATCAAGAAAGAGAAGATTTAGAGCAGGAGCTGAAGATCAAAATGTTCGAAAAGGCTGATATGCTTTTATGCCAGGACGTTCCGGGGTTTTGGGAGTTTATTTTGTATATGATAGATGAGAACTCATAACTTTTATCATCTGAAAATATGAAAAAACGGGAACTTCCATGTTCCCGTTTTCTGTTTGTCATGCCCGGCAAGACTCTTCCTATTCAAAAATGTACCAAAAATAAACGATATAATGATAAGATGAAAAAAACAGTGACAGAAAGGAACATAAAAGTGGAAAATGCGTCAATTTTAATCGTAGACGATGAGAAAGCGATTGTGGATATGATCAAACGCGTTCTCGAAAAAGAAGGTTATCGAAATATACTTGATGCGCCAAGCGCAGAGGAAGCGATTCCGGTTGTGAAAGCCAATAAGGTTGATTTGATCATTCTGGATGTCATGATGGGCGGAATGTCCGGTTTTGAAGCCTGTACGCTGATCAGAGAGTATTCAGACGCTCCGATTTTTTTCCTGACGGCAAGATCATCCGACGCGGATAAACTGTCGGGCTTCGCGGTTGGGGCTGATGACTATATTACAAAACCATTTAATCCGCTGGAATTAGCAGCGCGGATCAGGGCGCACCTCAAGCGCACATATCAGCCGAAAGAAATGAGCTCAACTCAAACCTTTACATATGATTATTTTACATTCTCTCCGCAAAATGCCGAGCTGATCGTAGGCGGGGAAGCCGTTGCTTGTTCAGCTCAGCTTTTGCAGCTTTTGCAGTATTTTTGTGAACACCCCAATGTGGTGCTCTCCAAAGATCAAATTTATGAAAAAGTTTGGGGCTATCCTTCCTACGGTGATAACAACACCGTCATGGTTCATATCCGCAAGCTTCGGGAAAAAATCGAACGCGATCCGAGCAATCCGGAGTATATTGTAACTGTTCGCGGTCTCGGCTATCGTTTTATCCCAAATCCTGAAGGCAAGCGGCCATGAGGTTAAGATGGAAGTTTCTGTTTCACTTTTTCGGGCAGATGCTCATTGTGATCCTGTTGCTTACGATTATGCTTGTTGCATCGTTTTTCTATTTGGACGCTCGATTTAGCGATGCGGAATCCAATTCTGGGCTGACAAAGGCAACGACCGATACACTTGAAGCATATCTCGATGTAAACGAAGACGGATCATGGGAAGTGGATAATTTTCTGAAGAAATCTGTCGATAAACAGCATGGCTGGATGCAAATCATTGATTCCGAAGGGAAAACAGATTATTCCTACAGCGTGCCGAAAGACGTGCCCGGCACGTATACCAAGAAAGAGCTTCTGTCTATTTATAAAACCAAAAAGCTTCATAACTATAAGCTGAATTATTGGGCCATCAATATTGAAGATAAGTCGTATCTTCTATTGTCCGGCTGGAAATCAAAGAGCGAACAGCTGCTGACTTCCGTTGAAAAGCGCGAACAAAAAATAGATTCTCTAGCACATTATAAGTCCAGTACCATCGACTATATTAAACGGGCAAAGGGCGCTATTTACCTGTTAGACAGCAATGGAACCATACTCGACAGCATCAACAGCACTAAGAGTGAAAGAAAAACGATGAACCAGCTGGAGCTCCTTAAATACAGCTCTAAGCCTTGGAACTATAAGCGGGAAATCTCCGTTAAGATCCTCAATAAAGACAGATGGATGGTCGCCACGGTTCCGAACCCTGTCTATGTGACCGATCAGGAGTTTAACAAATCGTTTCTGAAGGTTGTGCTAAAGGCGATGTTCCTGATTATGGGGGTTCTGTTTCTGTATATCATTTGGATGACCGTTTGGTATATGTTCCGATTCGGGCTGCCGATTTTTCACACGATTAAATGGCTGGTCAATCTATCAAAAGGGAAGCTTGAGGAACCGAAAAACCGGAAAGGCCGTCCTGTCAGCAAAAACAAAAAGGGGAAAATCAAACAGCCGTACCGCTTCTTCGGTGAGATTTTTGAATCCATGGATCAGCTGACTGAAACGCTGAGACGGGATAAAAGAAACAGGGAAAAAATCCAGGCCACAAGGGAAGAATGGATTGCCGGTTTGTCGCATGACTTAAAAACACCGCTCAGCAGCATTTACGGCTACAGCATGATGCTTGAGTCGAAGCAGTATGACTGGTCGCCGGAAGAAGTGAAAGAAATGGGACAGGTTGTCAGAGAAAAATCTGAATATATGTCCAAGCTGATTGAAGACTTAAATTTAACATATCGGCTGAAAAATGATGCGCTTCCTATTGAGAGAAAGCTCACAAGCCTTATCCCGTTTTTTAAAAATGTCATTGAGGATTTCAAGAAAAATCCTTTTTCTGAAGGGTATGATATCTCCTTTGTTTCCAAAGAAGAGCATATTGAATTTGCGCTTGATGAGGCGTGGTTCAGGCGCATTTTAGAAAACCTGCTTGGGAATGCTGTGAAGCATAATGACAAAGGAACAGAGATTCAGGTCATTCTGGAACAAACAAAAAACCACATTTCTTTGAAGGTTAAGGATAATGGGAAAGGAATGGATGAAGAAACGATTACCCATTTGTTTAACCGTTACTACAGGGGGACGAACACAAAAGATCCATCCGCTGGAACGGGCCTCGGGCTCGCTATTGCCAAGGAGCTTGTCCATCTGCATAACGGGACGATCCATGTGAACAGCAGGATGAACATTGGAACTGTCATTACCATCCTTTTCAAAAAACAATAAACATGTGGTTTGGACACCTCTTTGCCGGGAATAACAATATATAGACTGAAGCTAAAGAGGTGTAACACATGGATGCAGTATTGGAAGCAGACACTCGGGCAGTGATTGGTGAAGGCCCGTTATGGGATGAAGAAAACGGCCGCTTATATTGGGTGGATATCTTAGGAAGCGAGCTCCACATCTTTGACCCTGAACAAAAAATCAACCGGTCAATCAAATTCAAGTCCTTTGTGACGGCACTTGCGAAATATACAAAGGATGAGCTGATTATGACGATGAAGGACGGGTTCTACCTGTATCACCTTCAGGATGACAGCTTGGAAAAGATCAAACAGCCGAAGGACATGCATGAGAGCCTGCGTTTTAACGATGCGAAATGTGACCCGTACGGAAGGCTTTGGGCGGGGACGACGAGCATGGAAGGCGAGCAAAAACAGGCCTCACTGTACCGTTTGAATCTAGACGGCAGTCTTGTCAAAATGAAGGATCAAGTCTCTACCTCAAACGGTTTGGATTGGGATCGCGAGCGGAATTTGATGTATTACATCGACACGCCGACACAGGAGATTGTGCGCTATAGCTATGATCCTGAAAGCGGAGATGTCTCAAACCCAGAACCTGTCTATCGTTTTGATCAATCAGACGGATTGCCGGACGGCATGACAATCGACCAAAATGGCATGCTGTGGGTGGCGCTGTTTGGCGGCAGCCGCGTGGTTCACATAGACCCGTTTCAGAAAAAAGAAATCAATTCAATCAGCGTGCCGGCCAAATATGTCACGTGCTGCGCGTTCGGCGGCAGAGATTTAAAAACCCTTTACATTACAACGGCAACAGAAAAAATGACGGAAAAAGAGAGATACGAGCAGCCTCACGCGGGAGGATTGTTTTCAGCAAAACTGGAAACAGGCGGATACCAGCCGGTTCCTTTCGGTGGAGACGTATAAAAAAACGCATCCGACATACGGATGCGTTTTTTTGCATATTACAGAGACCGGATAATGCCGCCTTCCACACGCTGCGCCGTGCCGTTGATGGCGGATGCAGCGTCAGACGCGAGGAATACGATTGTCTTAGCAACTTCTTCTGCTGTCGCGTATCGCTGGATAAGAGAAGTCGGCTCATTGACTTTGAAATAGTCTTTAATGAATGTATCTGTATCCTGGCCGGCAGCTTGTGCGGCACCTTCCATATAGGATGCGACGCCTTCTGTCCAAGTAGGGCCCGGAAGCACTGAGTTGACCGTTACATTTGTGCCTTTCGTCATTTCGGCCATCCCTCTTGAAAGGCTGATCAGCGCTGTTTTTGTCATGGAGTATGGAATCATCGTCGGAAGCGGTTTGATGCCTGCTTCACTTGCGATATTTAAAATGCGGCCGCTGTTTTTGGCAAGCATTTTTGGAAGGAAGTGACGGCTTGTCCGAACCGCGCTCATCACGTTTACTTCAAAATATTGATTCCACTCTTTATCAGTTACATCGGCAAAGTCTTTTACCTCGAAGAAACCAAGGTTGTTGACAAGGATATCAATATCACCGATTTTATTTACTTTCTCAATAAAAGCAGCTGCTTCATCTGTTTTTGACAAATCGGCAGCCGCACCATGCACCATTCCATATGCAGAAAGCTCTTCTACCGTGCGGTCAACAGTCTCCTGCTTGCGTCCGTTGACAATGACAGCCGCCCCCTCTTGCAGAAAGCTTTTTGCTGCGGCTTTCCCGATGCCGGACGTCGAGCCGGTGATTAAGACGAGTTTGTCTTTTAGCTGTAAATCCATTAGAATCATTCCTTTTGATTGATGATGGTATTAAGTATACAAGATCAAATTTAGTGTTTACGAGGATTTTGCTTCCATGCATCATATGGGGGAAAAGTCATTCAGGACGATATACAAGCCTGTCAGTCATATAGTATAATTACTCCGAAAAAAGGATACGAATGTCAAACAGGTGCCGGTCCGTGAACAACAGCCGGCTTAATAGGGAAACCGGTAAAAGCCGGTGCGGTCCCGCCACTGTAATTGGCCGTAGCGCCAAGAGCCAGGATACCTGCCTGTTTGATCAGCACGAAGTCTGCGAGGACAGATGATGTGTAAACAATAGGCTTATTTGTGTTGTTTACAGCATCTTTACCGCGTAGGGATGCTTTTTTTAGTTCATTTAGGGGGAAAGGTTATGAAGAAACGAGCCGGAATATGGACTGTGCTTCTGCTATCTGCTGTTATGCTGGCAGGCTGCGGCAATGCAGATCAGAAGGATTCTAAGGCAAAAGAAAAGACTGAAGGGTCAGAAGCGTTTCCTGTCACTATTGATGATGCATCAAAGCAAGATGTGACAATCAAAAAGGAGCCGAAAAAGATTGTTTCATTAATGCCGAGCAACACAGAAATTACATACGCTCTCGGCCTCGGTGACAAAGTGGTTGGCGTCACCACAAATGATACATACCCAAAGGAAGTCAAAAAGGTGGAAAAGGTGGGAGACATGAATGTAAACGTTGAGAAAGTCGTTTCTCTAAAGCCGGATCTCGTTCTTGCCCATGAGTCTTCCATGTCAGCCTCAGCGGATGCCATCAAACAGCTGAAGGACGCGGGCATTACCGTGCTGACTGTCAATGACGCACAATCATTTTCCGAGGTGTACAAATCAATCGAAATGATCGGAGAAGCTGCCGGGGCAGAGAAAAAAGCCGATCAGCTCGTGAAAAGCATGAAATCAGATTTGCAGGATATTCAAGAAAAAGCGAAGACCATATCAAAAGACGAGGAGAAAAGCGTATTTATCGAGGTTTCTCCCGATCCTGACATTTATACAACCGGAAAAGACACGTTTATGAATGAAATGCTGAATGTCATCCATGCTAAAAACGCAGCAGCGGACCAAACAGGCTGGGTGCAAATGACAGACGAGGCGATCGTGAAACTTAATCCTGATGCTATCGTGACAACAGACGGAGTGAAAGCGAAAGCAGTGGAAAAACGCGATGGCTGGAGCGAAATCAATGCTGTGAAACATCATCGCGTGTATGATGTGGATCCTGATCTTGTGACACGTTCCGGCCCCCGTCTGATCGAAGGGATCGAAGAACTTGCGGAAAGCATTTACCCGGATACGTTTAAGGAATAATCGTTTTGCTGCATATATCATCGGTTTCTCATTTTTAGCCGTGAGCATCATCTTAGGAATTTCTTGCGGCAGCCTGCAAATTCCTGTCCCTGCTATCTTTCGTGTCTTTTGGCATGAAGGCTTCGGCGGCTCTATCGGCTCTGATGATCCGATGTACACCAATATCATGATGAATATCAGACTGCCAAGAGTTGTGCTGGCCGCCCTAGTGGGGGCGGCTCTTTCTATCGCAGGGGCCGCTTTTCAGGGGCTGTTGAAAAATCCGCTTGCGGATCCCTACACGCTCGGTGTTTCATCCGGTGCATCAGTGGGGGCGGTTGTGACCCTATTCTTTAGCCTGCAGCTTCCCGTCCTTGGAGGGTTTACACTCCCGGTTATGAGTGTAGCCGCGGCACTTGTCACGATGGCGGCGGTCCTTTCCTTCAGCCGCCTCGTTCACGCATCGATGTCTGTTGCCACCCTCATTTTGACCGGTGTCATCATCAACTCATTTTTGGGCGCATTTATTTCTCTTATCATTGCCCTGACAGGCGACAACCTGCTTCCGATTGTGCATTGGCTGCTTGGCAGCGTCTCAATGAGAGGCTGGAGCTATGTTGTGCTGTTTCTCCCGTTTTTTCTTTTAGGAACCATTTTACTGATCATAAACGGAAGAGAGCTGAACGTAATGACATATGGAGAAGACAAAGCAAAGCTTCTCGGAGTCAGCGTTCAGCAGAAAAAAATGCTGATTTTGATTGCCGGGTCTCTTTTGACGGGAAGCGCTGTGGCTGTATCTGGCACGATCGGCTTTGTCGGCCTTGTGATTCCGCATATCACCCGGCTTTTGTGGGGGACTGACCATCGGCATTTACTGCCGCTGTCAGCCTTGCTAGGAGCGGGTTTTCTCGTTTTGGCCGATTTGCTTTCCAGAACGATTATTGAGCCGATTGAACTGCCGATTGGGATTATTACGTCTTTGACAGGGGCGCCTGTTTTCGCTCTTATTTTAATTCGCCAGCACCGCGGAGGGAGAAGCTTATGATGAAGGCAGAAGGGCTGTCAGGAGGATACGCAGACAGCTGTTTGATCAATCATGTCAGTTTAACAGTGGAGAAGGGTGAATTTCTCGGAATTCTCGGTCCTAATGGAAGCGGAAAAACCACGCTTTTGCACTTGCTCACAGGTACGCTGCCCGCCAAGGAAGGGAGCGTTTATTTGGAAGGCAAACCGCTTGCGGACTATAAACCGAAGGAACTGGCGCGAATCATGGCCGTCCTCCCGCAAAAAACGGATCAAGCCTTTACCTTCACCGTCAAAGAAACAGTAGCCGTTGGGAGATATCCATTCCAAACAGGACTGTTTAGACAGCAGACTGAAAAGGATGAAGCCATTGTACGGGAAGTAATGGAGCAAACTGGAGTGGCTGCTTTTGCGGAAAAATCGATCCGTGATCTTAGCGGAGGAGAACAGCAGCGGGTATATTTGGCCCAAGCTTTGGCGCAGCAGCCGCGTATTTTATTTCTAGACGAGCCTACAAATTTTCTCGATTTGGCTTATCAAAAGGAACTGCTTGATCTCATCAAACGCCTGACAAGAGAAAGCGGATTGGCGGCTGTCAGCGTTTTTCATGACCTGAACACCGCTAGCCTGTACTGTGACGAACTCTTGTTTATGAAAAACGGTACAGCGGGGTCTAAGCAAAAACCGGAATATGCAGTCACAGAACATCACATAAAAGCGGTGTACGATACGGATGTCACCACCTTGGCCCATCACAGCTCACCTAAACCGATGATTGCAATTCAGCCTGAAAAAGACAGCTTAAAGAAGCAGCCTATCCCATTTGAAGCTTTGCTCCAAGCGGAACAAGATGACATTCTTCTGCAAACAGAAATCCCGCTTCGTACATTGTCTTCAGCGCCTGTCGGTGCAGGATTTTCATGGAGCAGGACACTGATACATAAATGGCTGCCGGTTCAGACAGATCCTGTAGAAGGGCTTACAGTTTATCTGTCAGAAAACGGTTTTCATCTGCCGGAAACTTGTGCGATGGCTTCTCCTCGAAGGCTTGACCGTTTCGTGCATCGGACGTATGAAGAGGGCGAGCTATCTATTACGATATGCGTCATGGCCGGCTTTTCGATATGGATTTTGATCAATGGCTATGCGGCAGATCAATTCTTTGTTAAGGCTCTTATGGCTGCCGAAGCAGAGCGGACGAAAGTGCTGGGAGACGGACGGGCAGAGGGTGATATTCTTGTCGCCGCGACGCAAACTACTCAATCTGGACATACAGAAAAGCAGATGAACCAATTGATACAGTCAGGAATTGCTGAATGCGTAAAAGAGGCTGCAAAGGTGTTTGAATAAGTCTGTAAAGGAGACATATGTATGAAATTATATACAAAAACAGGCGATAAGGGACAAACGAGCTTAGTCGGAGGCAGAACAGACAAGGACAGCCTCCGCGTCGAAAGCTACGGCACGATTGATGAACTGAACAGCTTTGTCGGGCTTGCTTTAGCAGAGCTTTCCGGGAAGCCCCGCTTTGAGGATCTGACAGCCGAGCTGCTGACCATCCAGCATGAGCTCTTTGACTGCGGTGGCGATCTGGCAATCGTTACAGAAAGAAAAGACTATACATTAACGGAAGAATCCGTTTCCTTTTTAGAATCGCGTATTGATGCCTATACAGCAGAAGCGCCAGAACTGAAGAAATTTATTCTTCCGGGTGGATCAAGGGGCGCATCGCTTCTCCATGCAGCGCGCACCATTACAAGGCGGGCGGAACGCCGAGTGGTGGCGCTGATGAAATCGGAGGAGATTCATGAAACAGTGCTGCGTTATCTCAATCGTCTGTCCGACTATTTCTTTGCTGCTGCACGGGTTGTGAATGTGAGAAGCGGCATTGGCGATGTAGAATATGAAAGAAGTGCTATAGTGTTTCGGGACAAAAACAGCAGCGAATCATAAAAAAGGAAAACAAAAGCCGGCGTGTTCCCTGCATGCCGGCTTTTTTGTTTTTCATTCTGTCAATCTCCCATTTTACGACAAAAAATGAACCATATGAATTATTGACTGAAAAATAAGAAAATGAGATATTGTAACAAATAGATGTAAAAAATAGGCAGTGGGGGGCTCTGATGGATGGTGAAATTAATTGAAAGTGATAGCATCTGGAAGAGAAATTTCAATTATCTTTTTTTCTCAAGAATAGTCAAGATATCCGGCGATATGTTCGCATTCAATTCGATACTATGGTTTTTAATTTATGACGGTAAGGGTGCGATCGGCACTGCTTTATTGATTGCTGTCACCTTTTTGCCGGAAGCTGTGCTGGCGCCTGTGACCGGTCCGTTCATGAAACAGAACACGCTGAAATTTTGGATGTACTTTTCAGATCTGACAAGGGCAGCGATTGTCTTAATTATCCCTCTTTGTCATTTTGCGGGCTTTTCTCCGTTATGGTTTGTCATGACGCTTATGATTGTGCATTCTGCTACGGGTGCTGCCTACAATCCCGCCTCCATAGCATTAATTCCCCAAATCGTTAATGAACAGGGTATTCAAAAAGCAAACGCTGTGCTGCAATCCTCCGCTCAAATTGTCCGGCTTGGAGCTGTCACGTTATGCGGCGCTTTTCTTACATTTATCAGCCCTTCTTATACGATGCTTATCGCACTTATACTTTATTTGGTGTCTGGATTTCTGGTTCTTTTTATTAAGTATACTGCGGTTGAATCTCAATCAGAGTCTGCTGCCGTTACGCAAAGAGGCACATATATCGGCAGGCTGAAACGCGGTTTTATGCTTGTGAGAAAACACCAGATTTTATATCCGCTCGCCATTTATTGTATCTTCATGAATTTCGCGGCTGCCCCTTGGGAGGCACTCTCAGCCGTTTACGTTGCGGAAGATTTAAACGGTCAGCCGATCGTTTACTCGCTTTTAAAGGCCACCACCGCCGCAGGCGCGTTTTTACTGGGATTTGTGTTGGCGAAAGTCAAAGTAAACAGGTACGGCCTGTTATTCGTAACTGCCGGCATTATTGAAGGATTCGCTTTCTTTGTTACCGGGATGAACACCTTTTTGCCGCTCGTCTTTCTCGCTGCGTTTACCTTTGGCGCCGCAGTCAGTGCTGTTAATGTTCCTGAGTACACGATTATCCAGACATCTGTGGATAGTGAGGATCAGCCTCAGGTCTACGCTGTTATACACATGATCTCAAATATTTCCATCCCTGCCGGAGCTGTCATTTGCGGGTATGCGGCAAACGCTTTTGGTTCAGGGAAGGTGATCGCTGCCGGAGGGATTGTCGAAATTATTGCGGGTATCGGAATTTTGCTGTTTACAAAGCTGGCCAAAGCAGAACGGTCAGACCTGATCAAAGAAAGGGAAGCGAGTGTTCATCTATAAAGGGTTTTGAAACGCCATGCCTCGTGCATGGCGTTTTTTTGTGCCGATGGGTCTGGTGCAAGATACGACTCCGGTCTTATATCAAAATCAATCTCTGATTCGTTTTGCACAAATGCCAATTTGTTTAAGATGAAGACAAGGAAAACGAAAGGAGGATCTGCATGAAGATAAACAAAAAAACGATAGGCGGATTCTTATTAATTATATTTGGAATCTCCGTCTTTTTTGGAGGAGGAAGCTTCAGCTTTATCATCCCGCTCGCCATCGGGGGCTTGATGACATACGCAGGAATCAAAAGGTTTGCTGCAGGAAAAGCCATCACAGGAGTCATCTTGGGCGGTATCGGAGCGATCATGCTTATCTGCTCACTTCCGTTTATCGTCGGGATCGCGCTTGCGGCCGCTATGGTGTATTACGGCTGGAAGCTGATGAAAAACGGATCAGCTGATAACGGTGTGTCATCTTTTGACCCTGAACCGGCTTCAACTGGCTACCAATCTCACTTTGATGATGAATGGGAAGAATTTTTGAAGAAAAAATAATAACAGGATATGAGGAGGAATCAGGTATGGTATTAAAAAGAATCAGAGACATGTTTGTTGCGTCAGTTCATGAAGGGCTTGATAAAATGGAGAACCCAAAGGTGATGCTGAATCAATATGTACGCGATATGGAAAGCGACATAGCAAAAGCAAAACAAACGATTGTAAAACAGCATACGATTGCCTATCAATTTAAGAAACAATATGAAGAAGCAGCTGAAGTGGCAGGAAAACGCAAAAAACAGGCACAGCTAGCCTTTGACGCAGGTGAAGAAGAACTGGCGAAAAAGGCGCTGACTGAAATGAAGTATTTAGAAGGAAAGGCTGCTGAGCATAAAGCGTCCTATGAACAAGCGAACAGTCAGCTTGCAGAGCTGAAAGAACAGCTGGCTGCACTTGAGACAAAACTTCAGGACGTAAAGGATAAAAAACAGGCGCTGATTGCGCGGGCAAATGCGGCGAAAGCAAAAGAGCATATGAATACGACATTTGACAAAATTGACAGCGAAAGCGCATATCGTGAGTTTTTGCGTATTGAAAACCGTATTGAGGAAATGGAAATCCGAGCAAATTATTCAAAGTCAGCGGAAGCCGGCACAGAACTCACACGCAAAGAATTCGCAGACGATGTGGAAGCGGAGATTGAAAAAATGCGGGCGCTTTCGCTGCAAAAATCAGATAAGGCATCACAAGCAGCAAATGAATAAGCAGAACGGGGAAGGATTTGCGGTCAAGTCCTTCCCTTCCGCACGTATCAATTCACAGGCTTTTCCTTTATAATAGAATGAATGAGAAGGATGAAATGAAATGAAAAAAATGCTGGGCAGACTGCTGATCATTGCCGGTATTCTCATATTGTTTGCCGTCATTGTAAAAGATGTTTTTGCAGCAGGCTTGGGTCTCATAAACGGCACAGAAGCCGAGTCAGCCAGTGCATCACCGCGGGACATTGACAGCGTAGTCATTGAGTCGGATCACAAGAATGTCCGGATCATAGCGGAAGAACGAAATGACATATCGGCAGGCATCTCTGGAGACTCTGGAAAGTTATTTGTTACTGAAAACAGAAGAAAACTGGAGCTGACCGCAAAGGAAAAAGAATTTCAATTTTTGAATGGATTTAACGATTCTTCCCTTGTCGTCCGCGTTCCTTATGATTATAAAGGTGACCTGACGGTGCGAACCTCGAGCGGCGACGTATCTGTAGACGGGAATGATCATCTTGCGATTTCCGGGCTGCACGCAATATCTGCGAGCGGAAATATAAGTGTGACGGATGTCCGCCTTCAAGACCTGAACGTGAAGGGGTCATCGGGAGATGTCACCATTTCAAATACCGTATCCAAAACGGCCGGCATTGATATCGCTTCAGGAGACGCTAACCTGGCTGATGTATCAGGCTCTCTTGAAGTAAAAATGACTTCAGGAGATCTTGAGGCTTCACTGAAAAAGGTAACGGGCCATGTATCTGTCATGCTGACAAGCGGCGATGCGGATCTGACCCTTCCCCAAAACGGCAGCTTTACAGTCGATGCGAAATCAGCGAGCGGCGACGTCAGTTCATCGTATTCATTTGCTGATACAGCACATAAAGAACAGCATCACCTCACAGGCTCGCAAGGAAGCGGCCGGCATCTAATCGAAATCAAAACGGACAGCGGGGATCTGGTGATACGGTAGCACCAGGCAGAAGAAAGGAGGCGGACACCAGGAATGACAAAAAAACAGCTTCTTGGATTTATCATTGCTTTATTCGGCATCAGTATGTTTTTGCAAATTATCGGAATAGGCGATCTGCTGTTTTGGCCGCTCTTTTTTCTGATTGCCGGCTATTTCTTAAAAAAATATTCCCGTGATTGGCTTGGCTCCGTCATGTACATCTTTGCCGCGTTTTTATTTTTGAAAAACCTCTTCAGCATCACCTTTAATTTATTCGGCTACGCGTTTGCCGCATTTCTGATTTACGCCGGCTACAGGCTTGTGAAAGGGAAGCCGGTATTTGAACCGAATGAGAAACGGGTCAACCTCAATAAAAAAGAACAGCATGAGCCGCCAAAAGATGTCAAACATCCCGACATGCGCAGCTTTTTTATCGGAGAGCTGCAAATGATGAAGCAGCCGTTTGACCTGAATGATTTAAATATCTCTGGTTTTATCGGTGATATCAAAATCGATTTGTCTAAAGCGATGATTCCCGAGGGAGAAAGTACGATCGTCATAAGCGGAGTCATTGGAAACGTGGATATTTATGTGCCATCAGACCTTGAAGTAGCTGTCAGCTCGGCTGTTTTTATTGGGGATATCAATCTGATCGGCACAAAGAAAAGCGGATTAAGCACGAAGGTATATGCCGCGTCATCTGATTTCAGCGAGTCAAAGCGCCGGGTCAAAGTGTCCGTTTCCTTATTTATCGGTGATGTGGATGTGAAGTACGTATGAGAAATAAACTGCTTGTGAGCCTCCAGTGGCGCGCCATCCGCATGACAACGGGAATCAGCCTGCTGCTTTTTGCCTGCTTGATTTCTTTTATGATGTTTTACTATCGGCTTGATCCGCTTGTTTTGCTGTCGTCAAGCTGGTTCGGAATTCCGTTTATCCTAATATTGCTGCTTATCAGCGTGACGGTCGGCTTTGCATCAGGGTATATGTACGGCAACCGGCTGAAGACAAGGGTTGATACATTGGTCGAATCAATATTAACCTTTGAAAACGGCAATTTCGCTTATCGGATACCGCCGCTTGGAGATGATGAGATTGGCCTGGCCGCCGATCAGCTGAACGAAATGGCGAAGCGCGTGGAGCTCCAAGTCGCTTCCCTGCAGAAACTTTCCAATGAACGTGCAGAGTGGCAGGCACAAATGAAGAAATCGGTCATATCAGAAGAACGCCAGCGATTGGCAAGAGATCTGCATGATGCAGTCAGCCAGCAGCTTTTTGCCATATCAATGATGACATCAGCTGTGCTGGAACACGTGAAGGATGCTGATGATAAAACAGTCAAGCGGATCAAGATGGTCGAGCATATGGCAGGTGAAGCCCAAAATGAAATGAGGGCGCTGCTGCTCCATTTAAGGCCTGTTACTCTTGAAGGAAAAGGGCTGAAGGAGGGGCTTACGGAGCTTTTGGACGAGTTCCGGAAGAAACAGCCGCTTGATATCGATTGGGATATTCAAGAAACAGCGATATCCAAAGGTGTTGAAGATCATTTGTTCAGAATCGTCCAGGAGGCCCTTTCAAACGTATTTAGACATTCAAAAGCCTCAAAAGTATCAGTGATTCTGGGCATAAAGAACAATCAGCTCCGGCTGAAGGTGATAGATAATGGAAAAGGATTTAAAATGGATCAGGTAAAAGCATCCTCATACGGCTTGAACTCTATGAAAGAACGTGCAAGCGAAATCGGCGGAGTCGCCGAAGTGATATCAGTAGAAGGAAAAGGCACACAAATCGAAGTGAAGGTTCCGATTTTCCCGGAAGAAAAAGGAGAGAACGAACGTGATTCGAGTATTATTGATTGATGATCATGAAATGGTAAGAATGGGACTCGCGGCTTTTTTGGAGGCGCAGCCCGACATTGAAGTCATCGGCGAAGCATCTGACGGCAGAGAAGGCGTACGGCTTGCTGCCGAGCTGTCGCCTGATGTGATTTTAATGGATCTTGTCATGGAGGGCATGGATGGCATTGAAGCCACAAAGCAAATTTGCCGGGAACTTCCCGACCCGAAAATTATTGTGCTCACAAGCTTCATTGATGATGACAAAGTATATCCAGTCATTGAAGCTGGCGCGCTCAGCTATCTATTGAAAACCTCAAAAGCGGCGGAAATCGCCGATGCCATCCGCGCCGCAAACAAGGGAGAGCCAAAACTTGAATCAAAAGTGGCGGGTAAAGTGTTATCCCGGCTGCGCCACTCAGGTGAACACGCGCTCCCGCATGAATCACTTACGAAACGGGAGCTCGAAATTCTTTGCCTGATCGCAGAAGGAAAAACAAATAAAGAAATAGGCGAAGAACTGTTTATCACCATTAAAACAGTGAAAACCCATATCACAAATATTTTATCAAAACTGGATGTCAGTGACCGAACCCAGGCAGCGGTGTACGCACATCGGAATCACCTCGTAAAATAGGCGTTCACTATTTGTTTGCGCCTTTCGTCCCGAAGTCTCTGACAACGACATTGACTCTGTAATCTATTTCCGCTTTGCTGAAATACTCATCATCCCATTTTCTTGAAATCTTTTTCCATTTCCGAGGATAATGGATTCTGACTTGGTTTCCTAACCCGGTCACATCCGCTTTGATTTCCTTCTGCAGCCTCTCTGTAATAAAAGCGGTTACTGTTTTGTGTAATCGTTTTTCTACTGTCCTTTCAATATCTTTGATATATGAATCCTTAAACGAAACTTCATTGGGATTCCAGTCCTCAGATAGACGACCTTCAATATTGCGTGTGACGGTGAATTTGAATTTTCCGTCCTTGTAGGCCGTCTTGATCTTTCGATTGCTTGAATACACTTCATAAGAAAAGAGATGGCCGTCGCGCTTCAAGTCAATAACGCCACCTTCGACAGTGCCTGTAAATAAGTTGATGTTTTGAACCTCAATCGGGGTGAGATCCCTAGTCCATATTTTGTCTTTGATGACGGAAGCACCGTTTATCACGAGTTTGCCGTTTTCCTCACCGACATGAGGGATGAGGAACGAATCGTCAGAGGTCAAGTGTTCTGAGATTTCCCCCAGTGTAACAGGCTGCATCATTCTGATCGTCACCGTATTATTCTCTGTCAGATCATAAATCACATTGGATGCGGGCTCGCCTTGATCATTCATTTTAAAGATATCCTTAGTTTTGCCATCGGTGACAAAAACGTACGAACTTCTCCTTGTCCCGTTGTCTCTGACAAACTGGTTAATGATCGCGTCAATTCCGATCTGATCCGCAATTACGCTTTTGGAAAGCAGAATGAGACGCAAATGCTGGGAAAACGTGGGGTTATGCTTTAACGCAGATGTTCTCATCATTTGATGGACAGTTTCACCCTTTGTGATAGAAAGCTGTGTCGGGTCAGATGAAGAGCCTTCCTTGGAGCTGATTTGTTTCGGTACGAGAATCTGCTGTGTAAGTTCTAAATTTTTATCATCCGGCTTGTCTAAGCCAACACCGATCACCAAGCTTAATTCCTCGATATTCTGGCTGTCCCAGCATCCGGACAGCAATAGGGTGCATATAAATATACTTAAAATCCGGGTTTTCATTTTGCTGTAATCCTCCTTTTGAGAGCGACAATGAAAAAGAGAATGAAGGGAAGCAGAAAAAGGCAGACGAAAATGTACCCGAGATAATCGCTGTACATCATGACCTGGTTAGCGTCATCCGGCCAGAGAGAAAAATAATAGACAATGATCCCGATGATCACCATACTTTTTTTAGTTGATAATCCGAACGTCTTCTTTAGCCCGTTAGCGGCAAAATAGCCGTAAATGACAAACGTTGTGAAAAATTGGATAATCCAGACGACCAGTAAAAATGATTCAAATCTTTCAATGAATATGCCTTTAAGCTCAAAGGACTGAAAGAGAGAAATGGTCGGCCAGATCAGCGTTTTCACCTCGGGAGCGGTCAAAGCCCCGACGACGATAATATACGTAAGGATATATAAAATAATCGGAATCAAAAATCCTATAGATGCATATCTGAATGTGTATTTCTTATTCTTCATATGTTCAGGAAGAAACAGCATCACTTCCATTCCTAAAAAAGAGATGGAAACGACAGTAAGGGAGTTTGCAACGGGTCCAAGGCCTTCGCCTAAAACAGGGCGCAAACTATTAATGTCAAAAATTTTAAAACTGATCCCGAACACAATCAGCAAAATAATGATCGTAACCGTCAAGTAAAAGGGAAACAGTCGCGACACATCACTTAACCCTCCAATCATTAAATAAATACCGCAGCAAATAAACGTTAAAATAATGATCTGAATTGGCGTTCTCTCCAGCAGGAAAAACTTCACCATTTCAGCCATCGCCCGAGTCTCGAAGCTGGCAACGCCGAGGAAATAGCAGGAGATCAACAGGCCGATCAAGCTGCCGAACCATTTCCCCAACCCTTCTTGCAAATAATCAAAGAGTGAAGGGTATTGATGTTTTTTTTGAATGAGCGTATTTAAATAAATGAAGAAAATAAAAATGAAACCTTCTAATATCAGCGTGATCCAGCCGTCAGGCGTATTAGCCTTAGTGGTCAGAGCTCTCGGCAATGTTAAAAGACCGGCCCCAAGCATTGTATTCGCAACAATAGAAATACCTTGAAAGGTATTAAGTTTTAGTGGAGTCTGTTTTTGGCTCATTTGGATTATTCGCCTCTTTTGGTTTGTTTTTAATGGGGAGACGGATAATGGAGTCATCCTTATTTTTCAGGCTGAAGAAACCGTTTGGCGAAAAATACGGAGACCCAAAGCTCGTTTGTCTCGTTAAGTGCGTATAAACGACAAGCATAAATAAAATAATTCCATACAGCCCTAGAATAGCTGCAGAAAACATTGAAATAAAACGCAGCACCCGGAAAGACAGCCCCATTCCGTATTGGGGAACGGTAAAGGATGCCAGGGCAATGACACTGACGACAATGACCATAATCGAACTGACGAGATTCGCTTCTACCGCTGCCTGTCCAATCACTACGCCCCCGACGAGGCCGATCGTCTGTCCGAGCGGATTGGGAAGACGCAGTCCGGCTTCTCTCAGCAGCTCGATGGTTACTTCCATCAGCAGGGCTTCAAATATTGGCGGGAACGGCACGTTTTCCCTGTTTGCCGAAATCGTGACGGCAAGCGCGGTCGGCAGCAGCCCTTGATGGAAGGAAACGAGTGCAATATAAATCGATGACAAAAACAAGGTGATGAAGATAGAAGCAAAGCGCAGCGACCGGATAAGAGATGCTGAAATCCAGCGTTCATAGTAGTCATCCGGAGACTGCATCAGGATCCCGAGAGAAACCGGCACCAGCAGCACAAATGGTGAACTGTCGACCAAAATGGCCACACGGCCGTTAAACAGGGCTGACGATACCTTGTCAGGTCTTTCCGTATTTTGAATCTGTGGAAATGGTGAATATTTATTATCTTCAATGAGCTCCTCGAGCGTTCCGCTGTCCTGGATATCCTCCAGCTGGATATTTTCAAGCCGTGCTTTCACTTCTTTTATGACGGACTTTTTTGCTTTGCCTTCAATGTACATAATGGCTGCAGGCTTCAGCTTGTTTTCGCCGATCATGATTTTTTTGGTGATCAATTTCGGATGAGAGGTTCTTTGTCTGATCAGAGCGAGATTTGTATCGATATCCTCTACAAACGCAACCTTTGGGCCGCGAACCACTTTTTCAGTTGTCGGCTCTTGCAGGCTTCTTGTTTTTTTCTTTTCTGTAGACAGAATATAGACTTTGTCCAATCCGTTGACAAACACAGCGCAATTGCCGTTGAGAATGGACTCGACCGTTTTTTCCGCGGTTTCAACGGGACTTGCGTCAAGCTGGTCAAGGCGTTTTTTGACTTGGTCAAGCGTGAGCGTATCCTGATCCTTGAGTAAGGTTTTAATCGATTCTGAAACCTTCTTCTGGTCATTCAGTTCACTAAAATAGAGAAAGTAAAAAACAAGCCCGTTGGAGAGCATTTTTTTGTTTTTTACGAGATCATCGTTTTCTTTTAATTTTGGAAGCACCAGTGCTAAATTATCGTGTATATATTCTTTGAATTCTGTTTGTTCCAATGAGGTCACCTCTTATCCAAAACCTTAGTAGAGGTTATCTTTTCCTGTTAAAAAAATGATATACTGTGTTACAGTATTTCATGGCAGAAGTTTTTTATGAAAGCGGAGGATATGAAGTGGCACAGGTAAGGCTAGCAGGAAAACAAGAAGAAATCGAACAGCTCATCAGATCATTTGAAAAGCATTATGATGTCTCCTATACATCAAAGGAGTACGGCAGGACGAATCCAAAGTACAAATATTCAAAGGATTCCCGCGTATATCTTGAATTAAAATTAAAATCTGCCAAGATCGAAAAATAAAAAGGATTTTTTATATCACTGGCGAATTATGATCTAATGAAGCAACCGTTATGGAGGGATACATAAATGGAATACAGAATTGAACGAGACACCATGGGAGAAGTAAAAGTTCCTGCTGATAAATTTTGGGGCGCCCAAACACAGCGAAGCAAAGAGAACTTTAAGATCGGTTCTGAAAAAATGCCGATGCGTGTTGTGAAGGCGTTTGCAATATTAAAACGAAGCACAGCGCTTGCCAATAAGCGCCTCGGCAATCTGGACGCGGAAAAAGCAGAAGCGATTGCAGCAGTTTGTGATGATGTGCTCAAAGGCAAATACGATGACAACTTCCCGCTTGTCGTATGGCAGACCGGAAGCGGCACACAAAGCAACATGAACATGAACGAAGTGGTAGCCAACCGCGCGACTGCTTTATTAAAAGAAAAGAACTCTGACAAAACGATTCATCCAAATGACGACGTGAACCGCAGCCAAAGCTCCAACGACACATTCCCGACTGCGATGCATGTTGCCGCTGTATTGGCTGTTTATGAGCAGCTTGTGCCGGCGCTTGACCAGCTTCGCAATACACTGGATGAAAAAGCGAAAGCATACAGCGATATTGTTAAAATCGGACGCACGCACCTTCAGGATGCTACGCCACTGACGCTCGGACAGGAAATCAGCGGATGGGTGTACATGCTGGACCGTTCGAAGGAAATGATTTTAGAAGCGACAGATAAAATGCGTGCGCTTGCAATCGGTGGTACGGCTGTCGGAACGGGAATCAATGCCCATCCAGAGTTTGGAGAGCTTGTTTCAGAAGAGATCACAAAACTGACCGGCCAAACGTTCAGCAGCTCGCCGAATAAATTCCACGCGCTGACAAGCCATGACGAAATCACTTATGCGCATGGTGCATTAAAAGCGCTTGCGGCTGATTTAATGAAAATCGCGAATGATGTCAGATGGCTTGCAAGCGGGCCTCGCTGCGGCATCGGGGAAATTGTCATCCCTGAAAATGAGCCGGGCAGCTCCATCATGCCTGGTAAAGTCAATCCGACACAAAGTGAAGCATTAACAATGATCGCAGCGCAAATCATGGGGAATGATGCGACAATCGGCTTTGCGGCGAGTCAGGGGAATTTTGAACTGAACGTGTTTAAGCCTGTGATTATTTACAACTTCCTGCAGTCTGTACAGCTGCTGAGTGACGGCATGAATTCCTTCCATGATAAATGTGCTGTCGGTATTGAGCCTAACAAAGAAACCATTCAGGAAAACCTGTCAAATTCATTAATGCTTGTTACGGCGCTGAACCCGCATATCGGATATGAAAACGCGGCGAAAATCGCCAAGCTTGCTCACAAAGAGGGATTAACGCTGAAAGAAGCGGCTTTGAAGCTTGAATTGCTGACAGAGGAGCAATTTAACGAAATGGTTAAGCCGGAAGATATGGTAAAACCAAAGGCGTAATAGAAAGAAAAAACGGCTGCTTTTTAAGCAGCCGTTCTTCTAAATATATTGCTGTTTTAATAGATATTTAAGCTGCTCCGCATCTTTTGCGAGCGCTTCAGACTCCGTCAGATTATGGATCATTCCTTTTATGATTGCCAGCTTCGGTGTTTTTTTCTTCATTTCTGCTTCAAGTATGTCCAGGCTCTCCGATAATTCAAGAGAGGAGTTTGTGTTTAAGCGGTTAATTTTGTCACGAAGGCTTTTCACAATGGATTCAGTCAGCGGGTCAGGCTGTCCATGCGAAAGAGGCCCAAATAAAGAGCTTGCCTCTTCCAATGTAATGAAAGGCTTATCATTCCGTTCAGACATGCCTTTTACCATATCATCAATTCGATTCATAATGAGATCAGCTAATTGGTCCGGCTTCACAGTGTAGCCGAGCAAAATCATGCTTTCCAGGTAAATCTGGCTGATGCCCTCTATTAAAAAACAAAGCTCTGCAGTATATGGTTCCGCTTTTTTTCCATAAATGTTCAGCAGGCTGTCGATATGAAATTGAAGAGAGGACTGGCGGATTTTTTTTGCGCATTGTTCCACTTCCTCTGTGTAAGGCAGAGAGCCTTCCTTCATCTGCATGCTGATAAAATCCTTGTGTTCAAGGATATTTTCATAGAGCACGGTCAGCTGTTTCCGGTAAGCCGTTCTGGGGCTGTCGCCCTTCGTTTTAATATTTAAAATTCGGGTAAACGTTTTATCATAATAGTAGTTCAGCATAGACAGAAGAAGCGCTTCTTTCGAAGGAAAATAAATATAAAAAGCGCCTTTTGATATTTTGCATTCTTTTGCGATTTCCTGAACTGATGTTGAGTTGTATCCTTTTTGGGCAAATAGTTTTAAGGCTGTTTCAATAATCAGCTTTTCTTTTTCCTTCAATGGTTCCACCCTTTCGGAGCCCGGAGGCCTGCATAGGATATGACCATATAGTCACACCTTCTGTTATAAAATTAACCTTATTGTAACTTGTTTTTTTATCATGTATTATTTATATTATAAATTGAGATGACCGAACGGTCAAAGCTCAAGCGAAAGGGTGAATCTAGAATGAGAGAATTGGACGAAATGATCAGCCGCTTGCGAAACAGAGGAATCAAAGTGGAGAAAGTCAAGTATCCGAAGCAGACCTTGTCAGAGAAAAAATGGGTTCATCAATGCAAACAGCCGCTTAAAACAAATTACAGAGACTTTAACGGCTATTCTTTCACATAAAAAAAATAGACTGCAAAAACTCTACAGTCTATTTTGGCACTGCTATGCGGTATGTTACACCCGTTTTGTCATTTTCAATTGAGATAGACGCCTTATGAAGAGTTAAAATTCGTTTTACGATGCTGAGACCAATGCCGAATTCGCCTTTCTTCCCTTTATTAAAAGGCTCATAGAGGCTGGATAGCATCTCATCTTCAATATGCGGTCCGTCATTTCTAATGGTGATCATGATATTCCGATCATCTTGTTTCATGCTGATTTCTATCTTTGTCGCAGCATAGCGGATTTGATTTTCCAGAATATTCTCGAGTAGCTTGTTCCATTGCTCAGGATCACCCGGCATCAGAATGTCTTCTTCTACATCAATTTCCCACGATAATTCTTTCCGTGCCCACTTCAGTCTTTCGATGACTTCCTCTGTCACTTCCACAATACTGAACGTGTCGTGCTGCACTTTTTGCTTCGCTAAATAATCCAGCTTCGTTAAATATAATAAATCCTTTATTTTTTTCTCCAGCTTAAGGGCTTCGCCTTCAATGACATCTACTGTATTTTCAAGATCTCCTTTTGGAAAAATCCCGTCTTTAATCGATTGCGTATATCCTCTGATGACCATGACCGGCGTTTTTAGATCGTGAGAAATATTTTGCAATAGGGTTCTTTCTGTTTCATCTTTTTGCACAAGCTTTTGACGCATTTCTTCGATGGTATTACCCAATTTGCCGATCTCATCTTTCCGATCCACTTTCACTGGGTCATCCCAATCCTGTTCGGAAATTCGTTTGACGTGCTTTTCAAATGACACGAGAGGCCTTGATAAATATTTTGCAAGCCAAATGGCCGGGATCCAGCTTAATAAAATGACAACAGCTATAATAAACAGAAGCTGTTTGAATAGCGTATAGGCCAAATCGTCCCGATATGAATCAAGCGCGTAGGAGAGCATCATAGCAGGTTGTCCATTGACAGAAAGCCCCTTTTTAATGACAAAAAACACTTTCTCTCCATTGACGTCGGCGCTGTACCGTTTCTTTTTGGCATCCTGCTTATCAGCCAGCTTGTACACCTTATGGATAAATGAAGACGACAGAATGCTCAAATCCCTGTCAGAAGAAGCAGCTTCATTTTCAGGCAGGAGCACGTGCTGTACGGAGCGGACAGTTGTAGGCGCCGTAGCTTCCTCGCTGTAATAGCGCCTTTCAATTGAACCCGGCAGGCGGTACTCCGTCAGAACATGCTGCTCATTTTCAATCGTCGTATACGTTTCATTGGTAAAGAAATCGCGCAGCGTGTTTGAAAATAACACTAGCAGCAAAATGGAAATCGCTAACAGGATGCCGGATATGACAACCCATATTTGAAACGCGAGCGGCTTGTTTTTCATGATGACATCATCCTGTAGCCGAACCCGTAAATCGTTTCAACCTTCAATTCTGGCATCTTTTTGCGCAGTCTCCGGACGAGATCATCGACGACCCGATCCGTTCCAAAGTAGTCATGCCCCCACACTTTTACGAGAATATCCTCACGAGAGTATGGATGTCCTTTATGATGGATAAATAAGAGCAGCAGATCAAATTCCTTCGACGTCAAATTGATGATATTGCCGTTTTCATCATAAACCTCGCGGGCGTCTTCAGCGACACGGTAAGAGGAAACAGCGATCTCATTTTTTTGTACAGGCGGGGCTTCTTTATAGACGAGCTGAAGAAGCTTTTGCACACGTATAATCAGCTCCCGCGGCAGAAATGGCTTTGAAATATAGTCATTGCTGCCAAGCTCTAAGCCAAGCACTCTGTCAATATCTGCGTCCCGGGCAGAAATAAAAATGACCGGCACGTCAGGGTCTTTCTCTTTGATTTCTTTTATTAATGTATAGCCGTCAGTATCCGGCAGCATGATATCGAGAATCCAAAGGTGAGGAGACGGCGTCATTTTCTTTCTGGCGTCTTCACCTTTCGTAAAAGATGTAATGTTCCAGCCTTCATTCTCTAAATACTTCGTCAGCAGTTCATTCAGATTATCCTCATCTTCAACTAGATAAATGGTGTATGACAAGGCTCTTCACATCCTTTCAACGTCATTATAAACTAGTTTTAACATATGGCAGGCAATTTTCATAATTTCACATATTCTTTTCATTTTTATCCCACAATGTTTGTTTATGATATGTATAAGGGAAGAAAGGAAGAGAAAAAGAGCGAGGAAGATGCAGGATGATCAAACATATTCTATTTTGGTGCTTTGCTTTTCTCCTCATTATTGGGACAATTGAACTTGTACATGCGATGAAAATGTAACGATAAATGAAAAACCGTTTGAAGGAGTGTAAGAAGATGGATTATCGACGTGATGACCAGAATGATCAACATCAGACAGAATCTTCACATACAGAACATCAGAATTCAGAAAACCGGAAGCTGATTGAACATCCTGAACAGGAATTGCTTGACGCGCCTGTTTCGTATGGAACGGGGCGGCAAGAAACGGCTTCTGCTATAGAAATGGAAAAGAAAGAAACGGCTGTGAAAAAAGAAAAAAAACGGAGAGCCGCATGGCTGAGCCCGATTTTAGGTGGAATTATCGGCGGGGGCCTGATGCTCGGCATCGCGCCTTATCTGCCATCAGACCATGATCAGACCGAGACCGTTTCCGCAAATAAACAGGTGCAGTCAGATAATTTTACAACGACACCGATTACGAACGCTTCAAACGTCGCTGATATGGTAGAGGATTTAGAGCCGACGATTGTCGGCATCTCCAATATCCAAACCTCTCAAAATAACACATTCGGCACGGGAGGCGGTTCCAGCTCAGAAAGTGAAAGCGGAACCGGGTCAGGCGTGATTTTCAAAAAAGACAGCAATAAAGCGTATATCATTACAAACAACCATGTCGTTGAAGGCGCGAATAAGCTGACTGTCACGTTATACAACGGAGAAACGGAGACGGCCAAGCTTGTCGGCAGCGATACCATAACAGATTTGGCTGTTCTGGAAATCAGCAGCAAGAACGTCAAAAAAGTGGCGAGCTTCGGTGACTCTTCACAGCTGCGTACGGGCGAAAAGGTAATCGCTATCGGGAACCCGCTCGGACAGCAATTTTCCGGTACGGTGACACAGGGCATCATCAGCGGATTGAACCGGACGATTGATGTGGATACAACACAGGGTACGGTGGAAATGAACGTGCTGCAGACTGACGCAGCGATCAATCCGGGGAACAGCGGAGGACCATTAATCAATGCAAGCGGCCAGGTCATCGGCATCAACAGTTTGAAGGTGAGCGAAAGCGGCGTGGAGTCACTTGGATTTGCGATCCCAAGCAATGATGTAGAGCCGATTGTTGACCAGCTGCTGGAAAACGGAAAAGTAGACCGCCCGTTTTTAGGCGTGCAAATGATTGACATGTCGCAAGTTCCTGAAACGTATCAGGAAAATACGCTTGGCCTGTTTGGAGATCAATTAGGCAAAGGTGTTTATGTAAAAGAAGTTCAAGCAAATTCACCTGCAGCAAAAGCCGGTGTGAAATCAGAGGATGTCATTGTCAAACTAAACGGCAAAGACGTGGAAAGCAGTGCTGATATCCGCCAGATCCTTTACAAAGACTTGAAAGTCGGAGATAAAACGACAATCCAGGTGCTTCGAAACGGAAAAACGAAAACCTTGAACGTGGCGCTGACCAAGCAGACAGAAAGCAGCACAAGCTAAACGGTAATGAAAAAGCTGAACCCAAAAAGGGTTCAGCTTTTTTTATCCTAAGTAAGCGGAAAGCATCCACACTTGCTTTTCAACCTCATCAATTAATCCGACAAACAAGTCCGCTGTTGCATTGTCTTGATTTTCTTCAGCCAGGCCGATCACGAATTTAGATTCGCTGCTGATTTGTTTGTAGTCGTTTATCAATGCTTGTACCATTTCTGACGCTGATGTTTCGTTTCCGCCGTCAGTAATAGACGCATGCTCAGTGTATTCCTTCAATGTGGCAACAGGCTGTCCGCCGATCGCCAGCAGGCGCTCAGCGATGGTATCGACTGTTTCCGCCGCATGGTCATACAGTTCCTCAAATTTCTCATGTAATGTAAAGAAATGCGGCCCTTTCACATACCAATGGAAGCGGTGGAGCTTAGAATATAAAAGAAACCAGTTTGATATTTGTGTGTTCATTGAATTCTCAACTAATGTTTGGTTTGTTTTTGCGTTTTCAGTTTTCATAAGATAACGTCCTCCTTGTGATCTGTTGATTTAATTATATCATATACTAAATAAAAATCAATACTAAATTATAATAATTATAATTTAGGTCATCTGAATAGCTTTTTCTTCAGGATAGATTCCCACGCAGACCAAGGAAAAAGCGATCGGAATAGCAGGGTGAGCCTGACGCCTTTTCCGATCGGATACCGCAATTTCTTTATGTGCTGTTTCGTTGCTAATTGATAAATGAGATCGGCAACCTCTTGGGGGTCTCCGCTATCATCTGCGTTCTTTTCAACGTAGGAAAGGATCTTTTTATAGTATCGATAATAAGCTGAATCGTCAGCAGGCACCGACATATAATTTGATAATGATGTTGACCAGATTGATGTCTTGTATGAGCCCGGCTCGATCAAAGCGGTTTCGATTCCGAACGGAAGCAGCTCCATGCGCAGACTTTCAGAAAAACCCTCCAATGCATGCTTGGAAGCTGCATATGGCGACAGAGCAGGGAATCCGGTCAGGCCGCTGATACTGCTCACGTTTATAATCTTTGCGCCGCTATGCTTTCTTATGTAAGGCAAAACGGTTTTTGTCACATGAATCAATCCGAAGACATTTGTTTCAAACTGTTGTCTGAAATGTTCCATCGGCACATCCTCGACAAAACCTCCATAAGCCGTTCCGGCGTTGTTGACGAGAATATCAATGGGAGCGTAAGTGCTAACGGCTTTCCCGAATGAGGCAATTGATTGCTCATCGGTGACATCAAGAGCGGTAATGTGAATGGAATCAGCCACATTGTGTGCTGCGGCTAATTCTCGTAGCTGTTCTGCTTTATCAGGCTGTCTTGTTGTGGCAATCACGAAAAAAGACTTGGCGAGCTTCACGGCTGCCAGCTGGCCAAAGCCTTTTGACGCTCCTGTAACAATCGCAATTTTTTTATTCATCAAATTCCTCCTATTTAACTCTACAGCTATTGTACAATCATGAACGGAAAAAAACGCCGCTGAAAGAATTTTTTATACAATAATTCAGAATTGTTCTATAATAAAATGAAAGAAGGAAAGGGGTTTTGTGTGATGGCGCTGCAAGGGGTAAACCAAAGATGGGATCTTGATTCATTTTTTAAGGGCGGAAGCCAGTCAGAAGAATTCAAAAGATATATCGACAAACTGTCACAAAGTCTGCGTGCATTTCACGATATGACGGATACGTTTCAGGTGCCTGAGTCGCCTGAAGAGGCTGGGGAGCTGACGGCATTGCTTGATGTATTTGAACAGACATCTGTCAAGCTTCAGCAGGCCGGCGCTTTTGTCGCTTGCCTTATGGCCCAGAATATCAGTGATCAAAAGGCTATTGAGCATCAGTCACTCATGAATCGGCTTTCAGCAGATTTTCAATCATCTCTTGTGACTTTAGATCATAAACTTGTGGCCATTGATCAAGACGTGTGGAATGAATTGTTAACAAAGCCGGGATTACGCGATGTATCGTACATATTAAACGAAAGAAGGCAAAGGGTTGCTGAGAAGCTCAGCCCGGGTAAAGAAAAACTGATTGGAAACCTTGCGGTGGACGGGTATCACGCTTGGAGTGACTTATACAATATGTTTGTCGGGAAAATGACGATACCGTATGAGGAAAACGGTGAGAACAAGCAGTTGTCTGTCGGCCAGGCTGAAAATGTGATGGCCCACCAAGACCGCGCTGTCAGAAAAACAATATATGAACGCTTGCATCAAGCCTGGGAGAGCAAGCAGGATGTGTTCAGCAGCACACTGAATCATTTAGCAGGATTCCGGCTTGAAACCTATAAAGCGCGCGGCTGGGAGAATATCCTGAAGGAACCGCTGCAAATCAATAGAATGAAAAAAGAAACACTTGATACGATGTGGCAGGTCATCACTGAAAACAAAAAGCCGTTCGTTCAGTTTTTGAACCGGAAAGCATCTATGCTCGGCCTTGAAAAACTCAGCTGGTACGATGTCGAGGCACCGATCGGTTCTGAGGGAAAGGCCTATTCATATGATGAAGCCGCAAATATCATCGTCAGCCAGTTTTCAACGTTTGGCAAAAAGCTGTCCTCTTTTACTGAAAAAGCATTTCGGGACCGCTGGATTGAAGCAGAAGACAGAAGCGGAAAAAGAGTCGGCGGCTTTTGCACGAGCTTTCCGGACAGCGGTGAATCACGGATTTTTATGACGTTTTCGGGAAGTGCCTCAAATGTCTCTACGCTTGCACATGAGCTCGGACACGCATTCCATCAGGAAGCGATGCTCAATGTCAGGCCGTTAAACCGTTCCTACGCCATGAACGTCGCGGAAACAGCCTCAACGTTCGCAGAGATGATTGTGGCAGACGCGACTGTCCAGCAGGCGGAGACGAAGGAAGAAAAGCTTGTCCTTCTGGAGGATAAAGTGCAAAGAAGCGTTGCGTTCTTCATGAATATCCACGCTAGATTCCTATTCGAAACGAGATTTTATGAAGAACGAAAGCGGGGAGCTGTCCCGGCCGCTCGTTTGAATGAGCTGATGGAAGAGGCGCAAAAAGAGGCATATTGCAATGCGTTAGGAGAGTATCATCCGCTCTTTTGGGCATCAAAGCTTCACTTTCATATTACGAGGGTGCCATTTTACAATTTTCCTTATACGTTCGGCTACCTGTTTTCTCTCGGCATTTACGCATTGGCGCTTGAGGAAAAGAATGCGTTCGAAGAGAAGTATATCGCGTTATTGCGCGATACGGCTTCTATGACCGTTGAAGATTTGGCAATGAAGCATTTGGGCGCTGATATTACGAAGCGCGATTTCTGGGAGAATGCCATCAAGCTGGCCGTTCGGGATGCGGAAGCCTTTTTGCAAATGACTGAATCTTAAAGAAGAGCCGCGGCGTTAGTTGCCTCGGCTTTTTCAATTCTTCCCTGAATGAGGATTCCATTCTCTGGACATACCTAAAAACAAATGGAATCCTACAGGGGGGAAACATATGCATTTGATCAGAGCAGCCGGGGCTGTTTGTCTCGCTGTGGTTCTGATAACGGGCTGCCGTCTCAATGAAGACCAGCAGCAGGCAGAAGGAGAAAATACAGCCGTCACCCGACTGAAGTCCGTTCCTTACAGCAATTTCTCGCTTCGTGTGAGCTACGGAGACGGTGAGCACAATCGTTATGAAGGCATATATACAAAAAACGGAACGCATGAAACAGCGGAAATACAGGATAAACTTTCTGGTGTCAATCAGGAAGGGGAAGAAGCATTGGATGAGATGAAAATGATTCTGAGCGAGCTTTCCGTGACAGACCAAATGGCGGAAACAGAAGTGATACACAGTGTGCTGGCAGCGTTTAATTTGGACAGCCATTATGATCATATAGACTTAAAGGTGAAGCTGAAGAACGGCTCAGTCAGAGAAATTAAGAAATAATCTTGTGATAAAAAACCCATAAACGCCAATTATGTCCAAAAAACTAATTGAAAATGATTTTCAAAGTCATTGTTTTCTGCTACAATGAGGGATATATGACCATATCAAATGGCTGAATATCGAATCACTTGCATTGATGACAATTGACTTTAACGCATGTATATAGAAAACGTGCAATACATAGTGCTGCTAAAAAGCCAGCAAAAAGGAGCGGTTATGGGTATGAGTGCTATTTCTACAGATACGCTGAGCTTAGGATACGGGGATGCCGTTATTATTGACGAGTTGAATTTAACCATTCCAAAAGGTGAAATTACCGTATTTATTGGCAGCAACGGCTGCGGAAAATCGACACTTTTACGTTCATTAGCCCGGCTGATGAAGCCGAGAGGCGGTTCAGTGCTGCTGGAAGGAAGAGCGATTGCCAAGCTTCCCACGAAGGAAGTTGCAAAGGAGCTCGCAATCCTGCCTCAGGGCCCTTCGGCTCCAGAAGGTCTGACAGTGCATCAGCTGGTGAAGCAAGGAAGATATCCTTACCAAAACTGGCTGAAACAGTGGTCAAAAGAGGATGAGGCAGCGGTTGAGAGAGCGCTTAAAGCAACAAAGCTTGAGGACTTGGCTGACCGTGCCGTCGATTCTTTGTCAGGCGGACAGCGCCAGCGGGCTTGGATCGCGATGACGCTTGCACAGGAAACGGATATCATCCTTCTAGACGAGCCGACAACGTATTTAGACATGACGCACCAAATTGAAATTCTTGATTTGCTGTTTGAGCTGAATGAGAAGGAAGAGCGGACGATTGTTATGGTTCTCCATGACTTAAACTTGGCATGCCGCTATGCGCATCATCTTGTGGCAATCAAAGATAAACGCATTTATGCTGAAGGCCGTCCGGAAGAGGTCATCACTTGTGATCTTGTGCAAAATGTGTTTTCTATGAACTGTCAGGTCACGCAGGATCCGCTGTTCGGAACGCCTCTTTGCATCCCTCATGGCAGGGGCCGATGCATTGTCCAGGAAGCGGCTTTCACATCACATGGATAAATAACGCCAGCGAAAGGAGCTTTCCCTGAGAAAGCTCCTTGCTGTTTTTACCGAAAGGAAGATGGAAAATGGAACAAAAACTTCAGGAGCAGTTGGATGGATTGCTGGAGAAGTATACTGAGCTTCTGCTTGGTGAATCAAACAATGAGCTGAAAGAAGAAGTGAAGCAATGGATTTTGTACACGCATATAGCCAAAAGCATGCCGCCGCTCGCTAAGCATTGGAATGCGACATATCCTGACGCAAAGCAGGGCATTAAAGATATCATTCAGCATATTAAGGAATTAAATGAAGCACATCGAAACAAACAATAGCTAATAAAGCAGTCTGCCAATCACGGCAGACTGCTTTTTTGTGATGCCGCCGTTTTATCTGGCGCAAAGGAGTCCATAAAGGTTCGCAGTGCACTGCTGATAAACGAATCTTTCCGGACAATAAATTCCGTTTTCATCTGTCTGAGGGCTTCAGGCAGCGGGTACAATCGAATTGATCCTTCAGACTCGTGTTTCTGCACAACCGTTCTCGGCAGCAATGAGATGCCAAGACCTGCTGTAACCCCGCCGATAATCGCCTCAAGCGTGCCAAATTCCATAATAACAGGCTGTGTGACGCCGACGGAGCGCAGCCATTTTTCAAGTGTTACTCGATATGAACAGCCTGTGCTGTAAACGAGAATCGGCTTTGTGATGGCTTCCTCAACATCGGTCACGGAAGCAGCCGAAACAACCACTGGTTCTTCCTCAAATGCCGGATAGGATTCAACCTCAGGATGATTGCATTCGCATCCGATAAACGCGCCATCCAATTCATAACGAAGTACTTTATCAATGAGAAATTGGGTATGCCCTGTGGTTAAAGACAGCTGCACGTTTGGATATTCTTCATAATAAGAAGCCAGAAGCTTCGGAAGCCTTACCGCGGCTGTTGTCTGAGTAGAGCCGATCATAAGCGGCCCGCTTGGTTCGACAGAGGATGAGAGTGCTTTAGCCGCTTCATCCATCAGGCCGATAATTTTATTTGCGTAGTCCAGCAGCAGTTTTCCGCTTGCAGAAAGTGTCATGCCGCGATTATGGCGCAAAAACAGAGTAGTGCCCAGCTCAGCTTCTAATTGCTGAATTCTGGCTGTGACATTTGATTGCACATAGCCAAGCTGCAGGGCTGCTTTCGTAATTGAGCCTTCACGGGCTACCATTTGAAACACACGTAGATCTCCGCTTTCCATTTTGAATTCCTCCGCTCGTTTGCTATCAATCTGAATGATATCAAGTATCTTTAACAATCATTATACGTAACACCAAACCTGGATTACAATGGAATCAGCAAGATATATGAAGCAACAGCAAGGAGTGGCGGCAATGAAGGTCATGAACAAAGTAGCTCTCGTAACGGGGGGCGGTACAGGAATCGGAAGAGCAGCCAGTATGGAATTGGCTAAACGCGGAGCGATTGTTGCAGTGAATTATTCACGTTCGCAATCCGAAGCGGAGGAAACAGTGGAAATGATTAAAAAGGCTGGCGGGCAAGCCTTCGCCATCAAAGCTGATGTATCAAAAAACAGCGAAGTGCAGGACATGGTTCAATCGATCGTGAAAATATACGGGACGATTGATGTTTTAGTCAACAATGCCAGTATCACACGGCATATTCCAATGGATGATCTTGAAGCTGCGACAGAAGACGTCTGGGATGAGCTGTACGCTGTCAATGTAAAAGGGATGTTTTTCTGCGCGCGGGCAGTGGCGCCGTTCATGAAAAAAAGCAAAACTGGAGCGATTGTAAACGTCGGCAGCATCGCAGGGATAACAGGGGCGGGCTCATCTATGCCTTACGCAGTGTCAAAATCAGCGGTGCACGGTTTAACAAAATCATTGGCCCATGCCTTAGCGCCTGAAATCAGGGTGAGCGGTGTAGCACCAGGAGCTGTTGCAACAAGATGGTGGGCTGGACGGGAAGAAAAAATGAAAAGCATGATCGGCTCTTTGCCGCTGCGATGTATTGCTGAACCGGATGATATTGCCAAATTGATCTGTTCACTGTTCGAACAGGAATCACTCACAGGCCAAATCATCACAATTGACAGCGGACAGACGCTGTAAAGAGAGGAGATGCATGGGATGCCATTTGTACAAATTCATTTGCGGGCGGGGAGAAGCGAAGTGTGGCTTCAAAAACTCAGCAGGACCATCCACCAATCAATGATCGAAGAAATTAATGTGCCGGAAGATGACTATTTTCAAGTCATCAGGCAATATGAAAAAAGTGAATTTTTTTATGATCCCTTTTATCTCCATGTCGAGCGTACCGATGACCTGATATACATTCATTTTACGTTGAAACAGTCAAGAACAACTGAACAGAAAAAAGCGCTTTACCGCTCAATCGCAGCCCGGTTACATTCCGAGCTTGGTGTAAGAAAAGAAGATGTGTTTATCATGCTGGCCGGAAATCAGGATGAGGATTGGTCCTTCGGGAATGGAGGGGCTCAGATGATCGAATAAAAATACCCCGCGGTTTGGTACCCGCGGGGTGCTCTATTAATGGGAAGGTGATTCAACGGCTTGTGCCGCTTTCTCTTTTTCTTGTTCTCCCGTTTTCTTATTTGATAACTTGATAGGTTTTAAGAACAAGGTGAATACAGCTCCGACTGCGATAAAGATCAAGCCCGTATAAAACACGCTGTGGAGCGAATCCATCAACGATGTTTTTAAAATCGGCACAATATGGGATGAGAAAGCCGCAGGGATTTGTTTGACTGCGTCCGGACTGAACAGTGATTGCAGCAGCCCTTGCGGATTGGTATCAATCATACCCTTTAGCTGGGCGGCAAACGAGCTTGCCTGTGCCGGAAGAGAGTCTAAATACGGCACCAATTTATCTGTTAATAGATTTCCTGATCTTGCATTCATGACGGCTCCCAGCATGGTAATGCCGAATGTTCCGCCGATAGAACGGAAGAATTGGCTGGATGAGGTGACAACCCCAAGCTCCTCCTTTGAAAAGCTTTCCTGTAATGCCAATGTTAGAATCGGCATAACAAGGCCCATTCCCAGTCCAATAATCGCCATAAAAGATGTAGCGACAAGCTTGCTCGTGTCAAGATCCAATGTCGTTAACAGCAGGAATCCGCCGGCCATAACCAGCATGCCTGCAATGATTTGCGGTTTAATGCCGATTTTGTAAACAAGCTGGCCGCCGATGATGCTTGTAATAATCATAGAAATCATCATCGGTGTCATAATTGTACCCGATTCAGACGCACTTACACCGACAATTCCCTGCATAAAGAAAGGAACAAATGTAATGGCACCAAACATGCCGATACTCATAAAGAAGCCGATCAAGTTTAGAAATGTAAACGTTCTGTTTTTAAACAAATACATTGGCAGGATTGGCTCTTTTGCTTTTGATTCTACGATGATAAAGCTGATAATGCCGATCAGTGCAAGAGCGAACAAGCCAAGGATCTGCCATGAACCCCATGCATAATCTTTTCCGCCAAAGCTTAAGGCGAGAAGGAGGCTGACAACCCCGACAATCATCGTGAAAATACCAGCGATATCGAAATTGATCGGGCCGGTCTGCTGGCGGCCCTGCAATCCTCTGGCAATAAAAATAACCGCAATAATTCCGACTGGAAGGTTAATATAGAACACCCATTTCCAGTTTAGCGAGTCTACGATCCAGCCGCCGATTTGCGGCCCGATCACTGAAGCTAGCCCGTAAATCGCGCCAAACACCCCTTGGAATTTAGCACGCTGTTTTCCTGTAAATAAGTCACCGATAACAATCATCGCCATCGGCATCATGATGCCTCCGCCGATTCCCTGCAGTCCCCGGAAGATAATTAGCTCTGTCATGTTGTTGGCCATTCCGCATAGTGCGGAAGCTGCCATAAAAATAATCAAACCTGATACATAAACAATCCGGCGTCCCAATAAATCAGCCAGTTTACCGGCAATTGGAACAATCGTTGTTGATGTTAACAAATAGGCAGTTGTCAGCCAGGTCATCATGCTCAAACCGCCCAGATCACCGACAATTTTCGGCATGGCCGTTCCGACAATGGTACCGTCAAGGGCTGAAAAAAACATGGCAATAATTAAGCCTGTGATTAATAACGTTCGTTTTGATTGTTTGCCTTCACTACTCATTTCATCCGTTTCCTCTTTTCATGTTTTGCTTTTCATCAGTTTCCGCTGCTGCCTGTGCGAGCTTTTCTGTAATATGCGCCGCTTGTCGCATTTCTTCCTCCGTCAAGAAGGAAAGGTACCGCGCCATAATCGCTTTTCTGCCCGCCAAAACCTCCTCGAACTTTCTGTCTCCTTCGTCAGTAAGACTGATATCAATCACTCGTCTGTCTTTCGTGTTGTGTGTTCTGGCGATGAGATTTTTTTGTTCAAGTCGATCTGCCATTAACGTCACCGCGCTTGGCTTAACCTCCATGCGCTCGGCAATTTCAGAAATTTTGAGGCTGCCGTGTTTCTTTAAGCTGGCCAGCACAAACAACTGTGCTGGAGTGACACCATGTTTCTCCATGCTTTCTAGCATTTCAGGCTGTATCTTTTGAAAGAGCGCCTGAAGCGATAATTGAATATCGGACATTAACTGATCCGCACTCTTCATATTCATTTCCCCTCTGTTACATACACTGTATATATATTTTGATAACAAAATAGTTAATGCTTATTAAATATAAATAAGCGTAAATGAAAAGTCAACTGATTTTACACAAAAAAAGGATAGATGTCCGGAAGGAACATCGTATCCCTTTTGCTGATATTTTTATTGCTGATAAGGAGACTGCTGCTGAATGGTCTTCTGGAATTTTTGATAAGACTGCTGCAGTTTTTGGGCATCCTCCGCTTCAACAGAATACCATCCATATTGGAACATGAGGTCATACAGTTTTCTTTGCGCTTTTTGTGACTCATCAAAAATGGATTGAATATCCTGATAAAGAGACTCGTGGCTAAATTCGTGCAAGGCTGTGCAATAAGCTGTTGTCATGTATTTTTCTGTTGTCAGCAGTTCATTGACGAAATCTCTGTCATTCATCTCCGAAGTTGTCGGTACAGGTGTCTGCGGATTGCTGATTTTTTGATTTTGCTGATTCATTCTGGCGCCTCCTTATTGGATGTAGCCGGACTGCTGCTGGCCTGGCTGCAGGTGCTTTAATATTCTTTGATAGTGATCATGATGCATGTGTCCGACGCGGTCGAGTTCTTGCTTTAACGTTTGATCCTGGCACTGCTGCGCCATGAAATGCGCTTTTTTCATCGCGAGCAAATTCCAGTTCAGCATGTCATTGAGATACAAATGGTCCTTTGTCGAAATAACGGAAGGCGGCATTTGGGATTGCTGCTGATTGTCCATTGTGATCCTCCTTTGATTTCTGTTCATGTATAGTTTCCTTCAGTCTGGGAGTTATATACAGGTGATTTTGAAGATGACGGCAGGAGGGAGTCGGATGTTGAGACATGTATTTTTATTCTTATCTCAAAATAAAACACTTACCAAGTTCGCAAAAGCATACGGAACGCGGCTTGGAGCACGAAGGTTTGTCGCAGGGGATACGATTGAATCGGCGGTTAAGACCGTCAAAAGGCTAAACCAATCCGGTTTATGCGCCACAATTGATTATTTGGGCGAGTATGCAGCTTCGGAAAAAGAAGCGAATCAAGTCGCAGAGGAATGCAAAAAAGCCATTCAGGCCATTGCCGAACACCAATTGGATTCAGAGCTTTCACTTAAGCTGACCTCAATCGGGCTTGATCTTTCAGAAGAACTTGCTCTTTCACATTTGCGTGCCATTCTTTCCGTTGCAAAGCAATATGATGTTGCTGTGACCATTGATATGGAAGACTATTCTCATTATGAACAGACACTTTCTATTTACAGGCAATGCAAACAGGAGTTTGAGAAGCTCGGCACGGTCATTCAGGCGTATCTGTACCGGGCCGCAGAAGATATCAGAAATATGCGCGACTTAAAGCCGAATCTCAGACTTGTAAAAGGCGCTTATAAAGAATCTGCGGCTGTAGCGTTTCCTGACAAAAAAGGAACAGACCTTCATTTTCAGAGCTTAATAAAGCTGCAGCTGTTAAGCGGAAACTACACGGCGGTCGCCACACATGACGATGACATCATTGCATTTACGAAACAGCTCGTCGCCAAACATCAAATCCCCGCGTCGCAATTTGAATTTCAAATGCTATACGGCATCAGGCCGGAGCGGCAAAAGGAACTCGCCAAAGAAGGCTATAGAATGCGTGTCTATGTCCCATACGGAACGGATTGGTTCAGCTACTTTATGAGAAGAATTGCCGAACGGCCCGCCAATGCAGCGTTTGTGCTAAAAGGAATTTTGAAAAAGTGAAAGCAGCCGCTGGAAGCAGCTGCATTATGATTGTTCCATGTTATGTTTTTTATACTGCTGATTTTGACTCGTCCGTTTTCCGCCGCCGTAATGCTGAGTCGGACCGGCATCTCCCTTTACGCTCGCTGCGCTGACTGCCGCTGAAGACGGATTTTTTTTCTCTCGCACCATTCCCTTCACCTCCGGGCTTAAGTTTCCCGTCTTTTATAGGCTTCATACAAAAAAATAACAAATTAGCTATTGAAGTCGAACCGGAAATCTTTTAAGATGAAAGAAGAAACGGGTTTCATTTTTTTTGGCTAAAAAATGAATGACTATTCATTCAATGTTCAAGGGGGATATCTCATGCACAAACACATTCGGAAGGCAGCCGTTTTAGGATCGGGGGTAATGGGATCCGGTATTGCGGCGCATTTGGCTAACATCGGAATTCCTGTCCTGCTGCTAGATATTGTGCCGAACGATTTGACAAAGGAAGAGGAAAAAAAGGGGCTGACGAAGGAGAGTCCGGAGGTGCGCAGCAGGCTGAGCCGGCAGGCGGTGAAAAAACTGCTGAAACAAAAGCCCGCTCCCCTCACATCAGCGAAAAATACCTCCTATATCACACCGGGCAATCTGGAGGATGATGCTAAAAAACTGAAAGAAGCAGATTGGATTATTGAGGTCGTAGTCGAAAACCTAGACGTCAAAAAGCAGATTTTCGCTCTTGTGGATGAACATCGAAAGCCAGGAAGCATCGTCTCAAGCAACACATCCGGCATATCCGTGCAGGAAATGGCTGAAGGCCGGTCGGATGATTTTAAAGCCCATTTTCTTGGAACGCACTTTTTTAATCCCGCTCGCTATTTAAAGCTGCTGGAGATCATTCCGATTAAGGAAACCGACCCTGATATTTTAGAGTTTATGACATCCTTCGGTGAAAATGTCCTCGGTAAAGGAGTTGTCACAGCAAAGGACACACCGAACTTTATTGCAAACCGCATCGGAACGTATGGGCTTCTTGTCACAGTCCAAGAAATGCTGAAAGGCGGCTATCAGGTTGGAGAGGTCGATTCGATCACAGGACCGCTAATCGGCAGGCCGAAAAGCGCGACCTTCAGAACGCTTGATGTGGTCGGGCTCGATACATTTGCCCACGTTGCCCGAAATGTGTATGACAAAGCGGATGGCAATGAGAAAGACGTGTTTCGCTTGCCAGGCTTCATGAACGATATGCTGGAAAAAGGGTGGATCGGAAGCAAGGCCGGCCAAGGCTTTTATAAAAAAGAGGGAAAAACGATTTATGAGCTTGATCCAGTGACGCTTACTTATGGCGAGCGGTCAAAAATGAAAGCACCGTCACTGGAAGCAGCAAAACAGGCAAAAGGCACAAAATCCAAAATGAAAGCGCTTATTTACTCGGATGACAGAGCGGGCAGTCTGCTATGGAATATCACATCTCAAACCCTTCTTTACTCAGCTGAACTGCTTGGTGAGATTGCAGATGATATTCATGCAATTGACCAAGCCATGAAGTGGGGATTCGGCTGGGAGCTGGGCCCATTTGAAATGTGGGACGCCATCGGCCTCAGACAGTCGGCGGAAAAGCTTGAACAGCATGGAGCGGATATACCTGGTTGGGTCAAAGACATGCTGGACAAAGGAAATGAAACCTTCTACATCAAAGAGAACGGAACGGTATTTTATTATGACCGCGGTGAATACAGGGCCGTGAAAGAAAACAAAAAACGGATTCATTTACAAGCACTTAAAGAAACAAAAGGCGTGATTGCGAAAAACAGCGGAGCAAGCCTGATTGACCTTGGAGATGATGTGGCCCTGCTTGAATTTCATTCGAAAAGAAATGCAATCGGCCTCGATATCATTCAAATGATCAACAAAGCGTTAGAGGAAACAGAGCGAAACTATAAAGGCCTTGTCATCGGGAATCAAGGGAAAAATTTCTGCGTCGGCGCGAATCTCGCCATGATCCTAATGGAAGTCCAAGATGATAACTTTTTAGAAGTAGATTTTGTGATACGCCGTTTCCAGGAAACGATGATGAAGATCAAATACAGTGCGAAACCGGTTGTCGCCGCTCCATTTGGCATGACGCTCGGCGGAGGAACGGAGGTATGCCTGCCTGCTGCGCGCATCCAAGCAGCAAGCGAAGCCTATATGGGGCTTGTGGAATCCGGTGTCGGCCTTATCCCTGGCGGAGGAGGAAACAAAGAGCTGTACATCAACCATCTTCGCCGCGGCCTTGATCCGATGAATGCAGCTATGAAAACGTTTGAAACGATTGCAATGGCGAAAGTGTCAGCTTCCGCTCAAGAGGCCCGTGAGATGAACATCTTAAAGGAAACGGATCACACTAGCATGAATCAGGACCACCTGCTGCACGATGCAAAGCAGCTTGCCGCATCTTTATACGATAGAGGCTGGCGGCCGCCTGTAAAAGAAAAGGTCAAGGTGCCGGGAGAAACCGGTTATGCGGCACTCTTGCTTGGCGCTGAGCAGATGAAGCTATCCGGCTATATATCTGAGCATGATTTCAAGATCGCGAAAAAACTTGCTTATGTCATTGCCGGCGGAAAAGTGCCGTTCGGTACAGAGGTTGATGAAGAGTATTTATTGGAGATCGAGAGAGAAACGTTTTTGAGTTTGGCAGGAGAGGCGAAATCTCAAGCGAGAATGCAGCATATGCTTGTGAAAGGTAAACCTTTACGGAACTAGGAGGGAGCTTATGAAAGAGGCAGTCATTGTATCAGGTGCAAGAACTCCGGTTGGGAAAGCAAAAAAAGGATCACTGGCCACCGTTCGACCGGATGATCTGGGAGCGATTTGCGTAAAAGAAACACTGAAACGGGCAGGCGGCTACGAAGGCAATATTGACGACTTGATTATCGGGTGTGCGACACCTGAAGCAGAACAGGGGCTTAATATGGCGAGAAATATCGGTGCGCTCGCGGGACTGCCGTACACGGTCCCGGCAATTACTGTCAATCGCTACTGCTCTTCAGGCCTTCAATCCATCGCCTATGCGGCAGAAAAGATTATGCTCGGCGCCTACGATACAGCGATCGCCGGCGGAGCAGAGTCCATGTCGCAGGTTCCGATGATGGGGCATGTGACCCGTCCGAACCTTGCATTGGCAGAAAAGGCGCCAGAGTATTACATGAGCATGGGACACACAGCCGAGCAAGTCGCGAAAAAATACGGCGTTTCCCGCGAGGATCAGGATGCGTTTGCCGTCCGCAGCCACCAAAATGCGGCAAAAGCCCTTGCAGAGGGGAAATTTAAAGAAGAGATCGTACCCGTCGAAGTGACGGTGACAGAAATCGGAGACAACCATAAACCGCAGGAAAAACAGTTTGTGTTTTCACAGGATGAAGGTGTTCGCCCGCAAACGACTGCAGACATTTTGGCAACATTGCGTCCAGCTTTTTCCGTTGACGGAACGGTGACCGCGGGCAACTCCTCCCAGACGAGTGACGGAGCGGCGGCTGTCATGCTGATGGACCGGGAAAAGGCTGATGCGCTGGGCTTGGCCCCGCTTGTCAAATTCCGCTCCTTTGCCGTAGGCGGCGTGCCGCCGGAAGTCATGGGCATCGGACCGGTGGAAGCCATTCCGCGTGCCTTGAAGCATGCGGGGCTTCAACTGCAGGACATCGGTTTGTTTGAACTGAACGAAGCTTTTGCATCACAAGCCATTCAAGTCATCAGGGAACTGGGAATCGATGAAGAAAAAGTGAATGTCAACGGGGGCGCAATCGCGCTTGGACACCCGCTTGGCTGTACGGGCACTAAGCTTACACTCTCATTGATTCATGAAATGAAACGAAGAAACGAGCAATTTGGAGTCGTTACAATGTGTATCGGCGGCGGGATGGGAGCGGCCGGTGTATTTGAATTATGCTAAAGGGGGAAAAGCAAATGGCGAAAAAAGCGGCTGAAGTACAAAAAGGCGGCGGTTTCTTAATCGAGGATGTCTCATATGACCAAATGTATACACCGGAGGATTTCACTGACGAGCATAAAATGATTGCGAAAACGACGGAGGATTACATCGAGCAAGATGTTCTCCCTCATATCGATGATATCGAAAACCATCAATTCGAACATTCCGTCAGGCTGTTGAAGAAAGCGGGTGAACTCGGGCTGCTTGGCGCTGATGTACCGGAGGAATACGGAGGGCTCGGCCTTGATAAAATCAGCTCGGCCCTCATCACTGAAAAATTTTCACGTGCGGGAAGCTTTTCACTTTCTTATGGGGCGCATGTCGGCATCGGTTCCTTGCCGATCGTCTTTTTTGGATCAGAAGAGCAAAAGAAAAAATATTTGCCCGGCCTCGCTTCAGGCGAAAAGATCGCAGCTTATGCATTGACTGAGCCGGGCTCTGGTTCTGACGCGCTTGGAGCAAAAACAACAGCCGTGCTGAATGAAGCGGGAACGCATTATGTATTAACCGGTGAAAAACAGTGGATTACCAACTCTGCCTTTGCTGATGTATTTGTCGTTTACGCTAAGGTGGACGGCGAAAAATTCTCAGCCTTTATTGTAGAAAAAGAGTTCCCTGGTGTATCCACAGGCCCGGAAGAAAAGAAAATGGGGATCAAAGGATCATCGACAAGAACCCTCATTCTGGATCAGGCTGAAGTTCCAAAAGAAAATCTGCTTGGAGAAATCGGCAAAGGGCATATCATCGCCTTCAATATTTTAAATATCGGCCGCTACAAGCTGGCGGTTGGCACAATCGGTGCGTCCAAGCGGGTAATCGAGCTGTCTGCGGCCTACGCAAATCAGCGCCGCCAATTTAAAACGCCGATTGCAGCCTTTTCGCTGACACAAGAAAAAATAGCGACAATGGCGTCAAGGCTGTACGCAATGGAAAGCTCTGTATACAGAACTGTCGGGCTGTTTGAAGACAATATGAGCCAGTTTACGGCTGATGATCTCAAGGATGGACGGCAAATTGCCAAGTCTATTGCCGAATATGCCATCGAATGCTCTCTTAATAAAGTATTCGGCTCCGAAACGCTTGATTATATCGTAGATGAAGGCGTGCAAATTCATGGAGGCTACGGCTTTATGCAGGAGTACGAGGTAGAAAGGGCCTATAGGGATTCAAGGATCAATCGGATCTTTGAAGGCACAAACGAAATCAACCGGTTAATCGTGCCAAGCACCTTCCTGAAAAAAGCGCTCAAAGGCGAACTGCCTCTATTTGAAAAAGCACAGTCACTGCAGGAAGAACTCATGATGCTTATGCCTGAAGAGCCTGGCAGCGGCGTATTGGAGCAGGAGAAATATATCGTCAAGCAAGCCAAAAAAATCGCCCTGTTCGCCGCCGGTCTCGCTGCGCAAAAGTATGGAAAAGCCATCGATCGCGAACAAGAAATACTTGTCAACGTCGCGGATATCGTCAGCAATGTGTATGCAATGGAATCAGCCGTGCTCAGAACGGAAAAGGCCATTGCCGCGCAAGGCGAGGAAAAAGCAGCGCAAAAGGTGCTGTATACAGAAATTTTCGTTCAAGAAGCCTTTAACGAAATTGAAGCGCATGCGAAGGAGTCCCTCATCGCAATGGAAGAAGGAGATTCACTCCGCATGATGCTTTCCGCTCTGCGCAAGCTGACGCGCGTAACACCTAAAAACATCATTCAGAAAAAACGCGAAGCGGCAGCGGGCGTTTTTGAGGCTGAAAAATATATTGTCTGATTGTCCAAAAGCTCCGCGTGTGCGGAGCTTTTTTAAGAAGCACTGTTTTAGGTTTTTAAAACAAACTGTGTTAAAATAACCTCGATTATTTTATTGAGGGGGAAGAAGATGTCGTTAACTTTTTACTGGTACCCTAAATGCGGAACGTGCCGCAAAGCAAAGAAATGGCTTGAAGAGCATGGGAAAGACATAAACGAAATACATATTGCAGAGCAGCCTCCAAGCAAAGAAGAACTAAAAGCGCTTTATGAAAAAAGCGGGCTGGATCTCAAGAAATTTTTCAACACGAGCGGCATGAAATACCGCGAGCTAAACCTGAAGGAAAAGCTGTATCACATGTCGGAGGACGAACAGCTTGAACTGCTTGCCTCAGACGGAATGCTGATCAAACGCCCGCTTACAACAGACGGCGAAAAAGTGACAGTTGGTTTTAAAGAAGACCAATTTGAAGAAAACTGGGCTTAATGTAAATTTTTTTTGAAAAGTGTGGTATCTTCTTATTGTAGTGCTGTAAAAAATGGAGGGATTCAATTGAGCATACCTAAAGATTTGCGTTACTCAGGAGAACACGAGTGGGTAAAAGTTGAAGGAGAAAAAGCCAGAATCGGAATTACGCATTTTGCCCAGTCTGAGCTAGGCGACATCGTGTTTGTCGAACTTCCTGAAGTCGGCGCTGAAATCAAAGCGGACGAGCCATTCGGCAGTGTAGAATCCGTTAAAACGGTATCCGAGCTTTATGCACCGATTAACGGAACTGTCGTAGAAGTAAACGAAGATCTTGATGACAGTCCGGAATTCGTCAACGAATCACCGTACGAAAAAGCATGGATGATCGTCGTTGAACCGTCTGACGCTTCTGAAATTGAAAAACTGATGACAGCAGAGCAATACGAAGAGATGACACAAGAAGACTAAAACAGGATAGCTGGAAAGGCAATTGGACACGCTAACGTTATGGGGAGGTGTCCAATATGGCTTTCAGCAAACAGAAGCTCGATGTCACAAATGATGTGACAGGCCGCTTTCAAAATGGCCGGCTCTCGTTATATCATGATAATGAGATGATCGGCCAAATGACAAGCATGAATGAATATGAGCTTAAGTCAGGTTATTCCTTTGAAAATGAGAAATTTTATAAGACAGCCGATGTGGTCTCAGGAAACGACGAAAAATATGTGGATTGTGACTACGAAAACGGCTGGTGTTAATGTGGGCGGTGAATTTCACTGCCTTCTTTTACAATCTGAACGTTTCAAATTTGACGCGGCAGGTGAAGAAGATGAAGATGGATGAGCTGGAAAAGGTTATGATTGTGGAAGGGAAATCAGATAAAGAGAAAATCGAAAGCGTCCTAAATGAACCGGTTCGCATTATCTGCACAAACGGAACAATCAGCCAGCTGAAGCTTGAGGAATTGGCTGACAAACTTTACGATAAAGACGTGTATATATTAGTTGATGCTGATGAATCAGGAGAGAAATTGAGAAAACAGCTGAAAAGAGAATTTAACGAAGCCTGCCATTTACATATCGACAGAGCCTATAAGGAAGTGGCCGCTGCGCCCAGACACCATGTCGCTTCTGTATTGCTGCGCGCGAATCTGAATGTCCATACTATTTTTCTTGAAAGAAAGTCCCGAGGTGTATAGCATGAAAGAACTCCAAGAACACGAGCTTGAGCACATCGCTGATGATGTGTATCTCCTATATTTATATACTCCGTTTTGCGGCACCTGCCAGCTTGCAAGCAAAATGCTGACAGTGGTGAAAGAAATGCTGCCTGATGTCGCCTTCTATAAAAACAATGTTAATTATTCTCCGACATTCGCAAAAGCGTATCAAATTGAAAGCGTCCCTTGTTTTCTGCTGTTTAAAGGCGGGAAAGTGGTCGAAAGAGGATATGCGTTTCATTCCGTTTCTTATTTATATGAGCTGATCAAACAAAAATCATCTTCTGCATCCCATTTATGACATATTTCTCAACATATTCCAATGAAATTGTCGTTCGTTTTATAAAGGGGTTCTTGCGGCAGAGAGAGAAATGTGTATGTATGACCAACAAATAGGAGGTTGTACATATGGAGAAAGCGGAAGTTTTAGAAGATGAGTATCAGCATCTGTTTTTAAAACCCCTTTTGAGCGCTTCAACATTGCTCATTACCTTCCAAGGAGAAACAGAAGCCTTAACCGTCTCAATAAACGATCAGGGAGAAATGAAAAAAATTTCTCCGCCCCAAACGTCCAACCTGACCTTTTACGGAAACCAAACAGAAATCATTCATTTACTGCACGGAGATATTTCCCTTCAGCACCTGATCCAGAGCGGAAGCTTGAAAGTGAAGGGATCATTCAGAGCCCTGTTAAAACTAGAAGCCATACTTTGGCTGACGAATGGCTTTTTTCAGAGGATTTTGAATAATTAAAATATAGTAAATTATTATAATAGTAAAAGTTGACATCATTTATTTTATTGACATTTAATCATTCGCCATGCTATTCTACATTAAGAATTTCCGGACGAAAAAGACTATATATTTCTCTTATCAAGAGAGGTGGAGGGAAGTGCCCTATGAAGCCCGGCAACCATCAACGCTGTTGAAATGGTGCCAATTCACACGAAGCGTTTAGCTTTGAAAGATGAGAGAAAGGCATTTTATATAAGCCTTTCTGCTCAAGTGTGCAGAAAGGCTTTTCTTTTGCAGAAAAACCCGGAAGATTTCTTAGAATAGTGTTAAGGCAGGTGATTGCTTTGATCAATCTTCAAAATGTTTCAAAAGTTTATAAGTCGAAACATGGAGATGTCAATGCTGTCCAAAATGTCTCGCTTTCCATTAAAAAAGGTGAGATTTTTGGAATTATAGGATATAGCGGAGCTGGTAAAAGTTCCTTAATCCGTCTGCTGAACGGCCTTGAGAAACCAACCTCAGGAACCGTGGAAGTGGCGGGAACGAAGATAAATGAAGTAAACGGACGGGGTTTAAGAAAAGCACGCCATGAAATCAGTATGATTTTCCAGCACTTCAATTTGCTTTGGTCGCGGACCGTCAGAGATAATATCATGTTTCCTTTAGAAATTGCCGGGGTGAAAAAGAGCGAGCGGATCAAGCGCGCCAATGAACTGATTAAACTGGTAGGTTTAGAAGGGAAAGAAAAATCTTACCCGTCTCAGCTGAGCGGCGGGCAGAAGCAGCGTGTCGGCATCGCCAGAGCGCTTGCCAACAATCCGAAGGTTCTCCTTTGTGATGAAGCGACATCAGCATTAGATCCGCAAACAACGGATTCAATCTTGGATCTATTGTCCGATATTAATGAAAGACTCGGTTTAACGATTGTGCTGATCACGCACGAAATGCATGTGATCCGCAAAATCTGCAACAGAGTCGCTGTCATGGAAAACGGAAAGGTTGTGGAAGAAGGCGAAGTACTCGATGTCTTCAAAAATCCGAAGGAAGACATGACAAAACGATTTGTTCAGCAGGTGACAGAGCCGGAAGAAACAAAAGAAACGCTTCAGCACCTTCTTGATGAAGCTGCATCAGGAAAAACGGTTCAGCTCACATTTGTCGGTGATTCAGCTGAACAGCCTCTGATTACAGAGATGATCAGAAACTTTAATGTCAGCGTCAATATTCTGCAAGGGAAAATCTCGCAGACAAAGGATGGAGCTTATGGCTCACTGTTTATCCATATTGACGGAGACGAGGAAGAAGTGCAAAACGTGATCCGGTTTATTAATGACAAACAGGTGAAAGCAGAGGTGATCACGAATGTTTGAAAAATACTTCCCGAACGTTGATCTAACTGAATTGTGGAATGCGACATATGAAACGCTTTATATGACGCTGATTTCTTTACTGTTTGCCTTTGTCATCGGGGTGATTCTCGGCTTGCTGCTCTTTCTGACAAGCAAAGGGAGCCTCTGGCAGAATAAAGCGGTCAACTCAGTTATTGCGGCCGTTGTCAACATATTCAGATCAATCCCCTTCCTCATTTTAATTATTTTACTGCTGGGGTTTACGAAGTTCTTAGTCGGAACGATCTTAGGGCCAAACGCCGCGCTGCCGGCCTTGGTTATCGGCTCAGCACCGTTTTACGCGCGTCTTGCTGAAATCGCGCTTCGCGAAGTGGATAAAGGTGTCATTGAAGCCGCTAAATCAATGGGCGCTAAAACGTCTACAATTATTTTCAAAGTGCTGCTTCCAGAATCTATGCCGGCTCTGATTTCCGGTATTACGGTGACGGCCATCGCATTGATCGGCTCAACGGCCATTGCCGGCGCCATCGGTTCAGGAGGCCTTGGAAACCTTGCGTACGTAGAAGGATATCAGTCTAATAATACTGATGTTACTTTCGTTGCTACTGTGTTTATTTTAATCATCGTATTTATTATTCAAATCATCGGTGATGTCATAACAAATATTATAGACAAACGATAAGGGAGGATTTACATTGAAAAAGCTATTTTTGGGTGCATTACTGCTTGTATTTGCAGGAGTTATGGCTGCCTGCGGTTCGAATAACGGTGCTGAATCAGGCAAGAAAGAAATTGTCGTAGCAGCGACGAAAACACCGCATGCGGAAATTTTAAAAGAAGCTGAACCATTGCTGAAAGAAAAAGGCTACACGCTGAAAGTGAAAGTCCTAAGCGATTACAAAATGTACAACAAAGCTTTAGCTGATAAAGAAGTGGATGCGAACTATTTCCAGCACATTCCTTACCTTGAGCAAGAAATGAAAGAAAACACAGATTACAAACTTGTGAATGCAGGTGCTGTTCACTTAGAGCCATTTGGTATTTATTCTAAAAAATACGAATCACTGAAAGACCTTCCAGACGGTGCAACAATTATCCTGACTAACAACGTTGCTGAACAAGGCCGTATGCTTGCAATGCTTGAAAACGCAGGATTAATCACACTTGACTCTAAAGTAGAAACAGTTGACGCAACTTTAAAAGACATTAAGAAAAACCCGAAAAACCTTGAATTCAAAAAAGTAGCGCCTGAATTAACGGCAAAAGCATATGAAAACAAAGAAGGAGACGCGGTCTTCATCAATGTAAACTATGCGATCCAAAATAAGTTAAATCCTAAAAAAGACGCGATTGAAGTAGAATCAACGAAAAACAACCCATACGCTAACATCGTCGCAGTTAGAAAAGGTGAAGAAGATTCTGCAAAAATCAAAGCGCTGATGGAAGTTCTTCACTCTAAAAAGATCAAAGACTTCATCGAGAAAAAATATGACGGAGCTGTGCTCCCTGTATCTGAATAAGACTGAAACCCCGGATGAGAAATCCGGGGTTCAATTATTGACAAAGCCCTAAAACGATATTCGTTTTGGGGCTTTGTCATCTTTTCAGCGTGATTGAAAACCCTTGAAGCCTAGGAAGGCCGAGCATTGGAGCGGAGCGAATGTTGCAATTCGTGAGCACCAACGCGCAGGTCTGACAACGAATGCGAGGGTTTGCTGACACGGTGAACCCCGGATGATAAATCCGGGGTTTTTTCGGGTATTTTCCTAAAAGCTGTTCATAATAAAAAGGAATGTTAAACAGATGGAGGGATTTTCTTTGAATCAAGACAGAGGAAGCATGCAGGACGCGCTAAAACAATATAAACTTGGTTTAGGCACATTTGAACAAAAGATGCCGCTGATGGGAAGAAAGTTTAACGAGTTTACTGAACAATGCTTTGCCGGGAATTCCCTGACTGAAAGAGAAAAACAGCTGATCGCCCTCGGAATCGCCATCAATGCTCAGGACGAATATTGCATGATCTATCATACAAAAGGCTGTCTTGATGAGGGAGCGACGGAAGAAAATATTCTCGAAGCCGTCAGTGTGGCAGCGGCGTTTGGAGGCGGCGCAGCTCTCAGCCAAGGCGTGACAGTTGTCCAGCAGTGCATAGAGGAATTCGGAAACACCACGCATTAAGAGAAGGAATATTCCGAAAAACCATTCTCAATTGATCTGAAAGGATGCTTTCGTCTCATCTGCCGCTATTTCAAGCCATATCCTTTTTGCGGCATTCATGGCGACGCTGATACAATAGAAGCAAATAAATGAAGGGATTGATTCATTATTTGCAGCAGCCATGACAGACTGGACCTCGATTATACGTCAGAAATGGAAAAAGCGATGCAGCTGTCACACGGAATAGGATACGAGGAATACGGACGCCGGCTGGAAACAAGAATGAAAGTAGAGCGGCAGAGAGAGCTTGATTATGAAAAAAGCAAGCGGATTTCTGCGGGAGCTTATTGAGAAAATCAATCTTTAAAAAAGGGTGGGAATCCACTCTTTTTCTTTTTCAATCGCTTTAATAAAGTGCTGATCTTTGTTAAACTTGATGAATGTGCAAGGCACGATAAAAAGTTGTATTTACTTTTCATTTGTTATAAAATTAGAATGAGAATAAAATGAGAATAATGATTATATATTTTTGGAGGTATAGATATGGCTGCTTCAACATTAACGATCAAAGATCTTCACGTTGAAATCGAAGGAAAAGAGATCTTAAAGGGTGTAAACCTTGAAATAAAAGGCGGAGAGTTCCACGCAGTAATGGGACCGAACGGAACTGGTAAATCCACTCTGTCAGCTGCTATTATGGGGCATCCTAAATATGAAGTAACAAAAGGCAGCATCACGCTTGACGGCAAAGATGTACTGGAGATGGAAGTGGACGAGCGTGCGCAGGCAGGCTTATTCCTTGCGATGCAGTACCCAAGTGAAATCAGCGGTGTGACAAATGCCGACTTCCTTCGTTCAGCAATCAATGCGCGCAGAGAAGAAGGCGATGAAATTTCTCTTATGAAATTCATCCGCAAAATGGACGAAAACATGGAATTTCTTGAAATGGACCCTGAAATGGCTCAGCGCTACCTTAACGAAGGTTTCTCAGGCGGGGAGAAAAAACGCAACGAAATTCTTCAATTAATGATGATTGAACCAAAAATCGCCATCCTTGATGAAATCGACTCAGGTCTTGATATTGATGCCCTGAAAGTTGTATCTAAAGGGATCAACAAAATGCGCAGCGAAAACTTCGGCTGCCTGATGATCACTCACTATCAGCGCCTGTTAAACTACATCACTCCGGATGTTGTTCACGTTATGATGCAAGGCCGCGTTGTAAAATCCGGCGGTGCAGAGCTTGCACAGCGTCTTGAAGCAGAAGGTTATGACTGGATCAAACAAGAACTTGGCATTGAAGACGAAACTGTTGGCCAAGAAGCGTAAGCGTTAGGGGGATTAACATGACACTAGGTACAAAACTATCCGTAGATCAGGAGTATCTCAAAAGCTTTTCCGAAAAGCATCAAGAACCTGCCTGGCTGAAGAACCTGCGCTTACAGGCTCTTGAAAAAGCTGAGGATCTGCCGATGCCGAAACCTGACAAAACAAAAATCACAAACTGGAACTTCACGAATTTCGCGAAGCATACAGTTGATAACGAACCGCTTTCTTCATTAGAAGATTTGACTGATGAAGCAAAAGCGCTGATCGACGTTGAAAACGAAGATAAAACATTATACGTACAGCGTGACCAGACGCCGGCATACCTTTCTCTTTCTCAAGAATTGAAAGACAAAGGCGTCATCTTCACTGATATTCTGACTGCTGCACGCGAGCACAGCGACTTGGTGGAGAAATACTTTATGAAGGACGGCGTGAAGGTTGATGAGCATAAATTAACTGCACTTCACGCGGCTCTTGTTAACGGAGGAGCATTCCTTTATGTTCCGAAAAATGTTCAGGTGGAGACGCCGGTTCAGGCTGTTTACGTCCATGAAAGCAACGATACAGCTCTATTCAACCACGTGCTGATTGTGGCTGAAGACCACAGCTCTGTAACATATGTAGAAAACTACGTCAGCACTGTAAACCCGAAAGATGCTGTATTCAATATTATCAGTGAGGTCATCACAGGTGATAATGCCAGCGTGACATACGGTGCGGTTGATAATCTGTCCAGCGGTGTGACAACTTATGTGAACCGCCGCGGCGCTGCGCGCGGACGCGACAGCAAAATCGAGTGGGCTCTCGGCCTGATGAACGATGGCGACACAATTTCCGAAAACACAACAAACCTTTACGGTGACGGCACATATGGCGATACGAAAACGGTTGTTGTCGGAAGAGGAGAGCAAACAGAAAACTTCACAACACAAATCATTCATTTCGGTAAAGCTTCTGAAGGATATATCTTGAAGCATGGTGTGATGAAGGATTCCGCTTCTTCTATCTTTAACGGAATCGGCAAAATCGAACATGGCGCTTCTAAAGCGAATGCGGAGCAAGAATCACGCGTGCTGATGCTCAGCGAAAAAGCACGCGGAGACGCAAACCCTATTCTTTTAATTGACGAAGACGATGTAACTGCAGGACATGCGGCATCTGTCGGCCGTGTAGACCCTATTCAGCTTTACTACCTGATGAGCCGCGGAATTCCGAAAGAAGAAGCAGAACGCTTAGTCATTTACGGATTCCTTGCACCGGTAGTAAATGAGCTTCCGATTGAAGGCGTTAAGAAACAATTGGTTTCTGTAATCGAAAGGAAAGTGAAGTAATGAATATCACAGATATTCGTGAACAGTTCCCGATCCTTCATCAGCAAGTGAACGGACATGATCTCGTTTATCTCGATAGCGCGGCGACTTCCCAGAAGCCGCGTGCTGTCATTGAAACACTGGATAAGTATTATAACCAATACAATTCCAATGTTCACCGGGGCGTCCATACACTTGGAACCAGAGCGACAGACGGTTATGAAGGAGCGCGTGAAAAAGTCCGCAAGTTTATTAACGCGAAGTCAATGGCTGAGATTATTTTCACAAAAGGCACGACCACATCACTGAATATGGTGGCGTTAAGCTATGCGCGCGCTAACCTGAAACCGGGTGATGAAGTGGTCATCACCTATATGGAGCATCATGCGAATATCATTCCGTGGCAGCAGGCTGTCAAAGCGACTGGCGCCACATTAAAATATATTCCGCTGCAGAAAGACGGAACGATTTCTTTAGAAGACGTCAGAGAAACGGTCACAAGCAACACAAAAATTGTTGCAGTGTCTCATGTATCTAACGTCCTTGGCACGATCAACCCGATTAAAGAAATGGCGAAAATCGCCCATGACAATGGGGCTGTTATTGTGGTGGACGGTGCGCAAAGCACGCCTCACATGAAAATTGACGTGCAGGATCTCGATTGTGACTTCTTTGCGCTTTCTTCCCATAAAATGTGCGGCCCTACCGGTATTGGGGTGCTGTACGGAAAGAAAGCCCTGCTGGAAAACATGGAGCCTGCCGAATTCGGCGGTGAAATGATCGACTTTGTTGGACTTTATGAATCAACTTGGAAAGAGCTTCCGTGGAAATTCGAAGCAGGCACGCCGATTATCGCAGGAGCAATCGGTCTCGGTGCTGCCATTGATTTTCTTGAAGAAATTGGTCTTGATGAGATTTCCCGCCACGAGCACAAGCTTGCAGCTTATGCGCTTGAACGCTTCAGCCAGCTTGACGGCGTAACGGTTTACGGTCCGGAAGAGCGTGCCGGGCTTGTTACATTTAACCTTGATGATGTTCATCCTCACGATGTGGCGACTGTGCTTGATGCGGAGGGAATCGCTGTCAGAGCCGGCCATCATTGCGCGCAGCCGCTGATGAAATGGCTGGATGTAACTGCTACTGCAAGAGCAAGCTTTTATCTGTATAATACAGAGGAAGAGATTGATAAGCTTGTGGAAGCTCTTCAAAAGACAAAGGAGTATTTTACAAATGTCTTTTAATGCAAATTTAGATACATTGTACAGACAGGTGATTATGGATCATTACAAAAACCCGCGAAATAAAGGGGTTTTAAATGACAGCATTGTTGTGGATATGAACAATCCGACATGCGGCGACCGCATCAGACTGACAATGAAGCTTGACGGAGACATCGTGGAAGATGCGAAGTTTGAAGGGGAAGGCTGTTCCATTTCAATGGCATCCGCTTCGATGATGACTCAGGCGATTAAAGGGAAAGATATTGAAACTGCCCTTTCCATGTCTAAGATTTTCTCGGATATGATGCAAGGGAAAGAGTATGATGATTCTATAGATCTCGGGGATATTGAAGCCCTTCAAGGCGTTTCAAAATTCCCTGCCCGTATCAAATGTGCAACCCTGTCATGGAAAGCACTTGAAAAAGGAGTCGCGAAAGAAGAAGGCGGCAATTAAAAGGATTGGAGTGAAAATGGATGGCTAAAAAAATGCCTGATATTGGTGAATACAAGTATGGTTTTCACGACAAGGACGTTTCCATTTTCCGTTCAGAGCGCGGATTGACAAAAGAAATCGTAGAAGAAATTTCTCGCATGAAAGAAGAGCCTCAATGGATGCTTGACTTCCGCTTGAAATCACTTGAGCATTTCTACAATATGCCGATGCCTCAATGGGGCGGAGATTTAAACTCACTGAACTTTGACGAAATTACGTACTACGTAAAACCGTCTGAGCGTTCAGAGCGTTCTTGGGATGAAGTTCCTGAAGAAATTAAGCAAACATTCGACAAGCTCGGTATTCCTGAAGCTGAACAAAAATACCTTGCGGGTGTTTCTGCTCAGTACGAATCTGAGGTTGTTTACCACAACATGAAAGAAGATCTTGAAGCGCAAGGCATCGTCTTTAAAGACACTGACAGCGCGCTGAAAGAGAATGAAGATATTTTCCGTGAGCACTGGGCAAAAGTGATCCCGCCGACTGATAACAAGTTCGCGGCGCTTAACTCAGCTGTTTGGTCCGGCGGATCTTTCATCTACGTTCCTAAAGGCGTGAAGGTGGAAACACCGCTTCAAGCTTACTTCCGCATCAACTCTGAAAACATGGGTCAGTTCGAACGTACGCTGATCATCGTTGACGAAGAAGCAAGCGTTCATTATGTTGAAGGCTGTACTGCCCCTGTTTACACAACAAACTCACTTCACAGTGCCGTTGTTGAGATCATCGTGAAAAAAGGCGGCTACTGCCGTTATACAACGATCCAAAACTGGGCGAACAACGTTTACAACCTTGTAACAAAGCGTACAGTCTGTGAAGAAAACGCAACAATGGAATGGATCGACGGCAACATCGGTTCTAAGCTGACAATGAAATATCCGGCTTGTATCCTAAAAGGCGAAGGCGCGCGCGGTATGACGCTTTCTATCGCTCTTGCAGGTAAAGGCCAGCATCAGGATGCAGGTGCGAAAATGATTCACCTTGCACCAAACACATCATCTACAATCGTATCAAAATCGATTTCAAAACAGGGCGGAAAAGTAACGTACCGCGGAATCGTCCACTTCGGACGCAAAGCGGAAGGCGCTCGCTCTAACATCGAGTGCGATACGCTCATTATGGATAACAAATCAACTTCAGACACAATTCCTTACAATGAAATCTTAAATGATAACATTTCATTGGAGCACGAAGCGAAAGTGTCTAAAGTATCTGAAGAGCAGCTTTTCTACTTGATGAGCCGCGGCATTTCCGAAGAAGAAGCAACTGAAATGATCGTAATGGGCTTCATCGAGCCATTCACAAAAGAGCTTCCAATGGAATACGCAGTTGAAATGAACCGTTTGATTAAGTTCGAAATGGAAGGCTCTATCGGTTAATGATGAAAACTCCTTTGTTTATCAAGGGTTTTAGAGATAGTTATCAATTTTAAAATGGCCAGCGTGCCGAATTTGATGTAGAAGACGAACTTTTGAAGTTCGTCTTCTTTTATTTTTCAGATACATATCCACTGTTATTTTGATGGTTTTAATACCTTATCGATTAGAATATTTCAGACCTGCGCCGGATAGATTCATTCCTATATCACGCAACCATACAGTTGCTTATGCTTGACATGCAACTAATGAGTTGCTTATACTCAATATATGAATTGGAACAAAGACGCTATATTCAAAGCACTCGGCGATTCGACTCGGCGGCTTATATTAGACGAATTATCTGAACGCAACGAGCTGACGTTGTATGAACTTGCGATACGTCTCATTACGAAGCATAACCTTTCTATTACGCGACAGGCGATAGCTAAACACCTTTCTGTACTGGAGGATGCAGGACTCGTAACATCAAAACGAAAGGGAAAATATCGAGTACTTATATTTAACAACGAACCACTTAAAAATTTGCTGAAAGGATGGATAGAGTAATTTTATAAAACCAGTACTGAGTTTCTGACAAAGGTTGGGTTGTTTTGCTTGAAGCCGGATTGTTTGCATAGTACCATGCAACATAAATATCAAAGGAGGCAACAACAATATGAAAATCATTGTGACCAGTATATTCGTGCAAGATCAAGACAAGGCACTGAAGTTTTATACAGAAAAACTGGGGTTTGTAAAAAAGGAGGATGTTCCCATGGGGAAATTCAGGTGGATAACGCTTGTTTCTCCTGATGATCAAGACGGAACCGAGCTTTTACTTGAACCGAATGAACATCCTGCCGCCAAGGAGTATCAAAAGAAGATATTCTCCGAAGGCTTCCCGGCCACAATGTTTGGCGTTGCAGATATTCAAAAAGAGTACAACCGATTAAAGGAAAAAGGCGTGACGTTTACGATGGAACCGACAAAAATGGGCGAAGTCACAATAGCTGTCTTCGACGATACATGCGGTAACCTTATTCAAATTGTACAGAAGTAACCGATTCAGTCGCGTCCTTTTTGTATGCAGAAGAAAAACCGCTGGCCGAGGGGCCGCGGTTTTTTACTCTTCTTCTATCTCCTGATTGTTGATTTGCTTTACAGATGTTTTGCTGTTATCCCTGTTCATCTCTTGTAATTGTGTATAGGCTGTGTCGAATTCTTCCTTTGTCATCTGCTTTGCGGCTAATGCAGAGCATAATATAGCAAAGGCGATCGGCATTGTATCAATGTGAATGTCGATATAGACCTTTGAGTTCCCGCTGTTTTCAATCATGGATCCATTGTGAGGCATCTCTTGGGTATGTCTGTTGATAGGAATAATATTTTCGTTCATTACTCTTCTCCGTCTTGTGACTGCGCCTGTGCCTGATCCTGATCTGTATTCACGTTGACCACGACTTTTGCATTACCGCTGTTTTGGACTTTTGCGACTGCCGGATTGCGGTCTGTGTTTTCTTCATTTTCATGACGATTTTCGCTCATGGTATCATCCTTTCTCTATTGATAGTGACAGGATATTCGATAGGAGAGTAAAGAGATTGGACGGACTTCGCGGTTTTTCCACATTAGGGCAAAAGGTCGAAGGAAAGCATTCTATTTGGTAAAATGAATAGACATTATAGTAGAAAAGGTGTTTGCATATGAAATCATACATCATCGTTGGCGCAGGGATTCTCGGCGCGTCGACGGCTTATCATCTCGCCAAATCAGGCGCTCGAGTTACCGTCATTGATCGGAAAGAGCCGGGACAAGCGACTGATGCGGCGGCGGGGATCGTCTGTCCTTGGCTCTCGCAGCGCCGTAATCAGGATTGGTATCAGCTTGCTAAGGGAGGGGCACGGTACTATACGGATTTAATCCATCAATTGGAAGATGACGGAGAAACGGATACAGGATATAAACGTGTCGGGGCAATCAGTATTCATACTGATGCGTCAAAGCTTGATAAGATGGAAGAACGGGCGTATAAGAGACGGGAGGATGCGCCGGAGATCGGCGACATTACCCGCTTGTCTGCAAGTGAAACGAAAAAGCTGTTTCCGATTTTAGCTGATGGCTATGAATCGGTTCATATCAGCGGTGCCGCCCGCGTGAACGGAAGAGCGCTGTGCCGGTCGCTTTTAAGCGCTGCAGAGAAACGCGGCGCAAAGATCATCAAAGGAAATGCGTCCCTTCTTTTTGAAAATGGAACGGTCACCGGCGTACAAACAGACACACAGCAGTTTACGGCTGACGCGGTAATTGTGACAGCGGGGGCTTGGGCTAATGAGGTTATGAAGCCCCTTGGGATTCATTTTCAAGTGTCCTTTCAGAAAGCGCAGATCATGCATTTTGAAATGACAGACACGGATACAGGATCATGGCCGGTTGTCATGCCGCCAAACGATCAGTACATTCTTTCTTTTGATAACGGCAGAATCGTAGCCGGCGCCACACACGAAAATGATGCTGACCTCAATGATCTGCGTGTGACAGCAGGAGGCCAGCTCGAAGTATTGAGCAAAGCATTAGCTGTTGCGCCGGGTCTAGCTGATGGCGCTGCCATTGAAACAAGAGTGGGCTTTAGGCCGTTTACACCGGGATTCCTGCCTGTTGTCGGCGCCGTGCCGAATATCCAAGGGCTTTATGCCGCAAACGGTTTAGGCGCCTCGGGATTAACGATGGGGCCATTCCTAGGTTCAGAGCTCGCAAAGCTCGTTCTCGGAAAGCAGACGGAAATCGACCTTGGCCCGTATGATCCAGCCGGAGCGCTTGCATAATAAATAAAGGCTTAACAAACAAATATATAAAGCGATAGTGGCTTTTCTCTTCTGTCTGTGTTAGCATTTATCTTTAATGAAAAAGAGGACGTGAACTGATTTTGATAAAAATTGATATACCCGCACCGAATGTCACCATCACCGAACGACAGCAGTCAGCTGCGCATAACGAGCCGAAAATAAAGCCGATTCACGGATTTATTGACTTTCATCAGATACCACGGGATAAAGGCGGCATCTTCATGTTTTACAACATTCATGACGAGCTGCTGTTTGTCGGTAAAGCCAGAAAGCTAAGACAGAGAATTAAGAAGCATTTTGAAGACACTGTTTCACCGATCAAACATCACAGAGACGAAGTATATAAAATTGAAGTGTGTGTAGTCGATGACCCAATGGAAAGAGATATTTACGAGACATATATCATCAACACACAGCACTCGAAATACAATATAGACAAGGCATTTTTTAAATAAGACGTCAGTCAGCGGACTGAACAGCCGGGCCAGAGCTTATGTTAAGCTCTGGCTTTTGATTTGGGCATTTTTCCGCATTAAGCCCGTTGTCTATCTTCCAAATAAATTATTGAGAAATTTCAGAAAATAATATTGACAATCCCGGCTGTGGACTTTAATATAACAATATATAACGTTATATAACGTTATATAATAAAAATGAGGAGTGAAGGATTTGAGTCAAGCCACAGCAAAAGTTAATCGTGAGGTTCAAGCTTTCTTGCAGGATTTGAAAGGGAAAACCATTGACCATGTATTCTTTGTCGCATGCGGAGGGTCTTCGGCCATTATGTATCCGAGTAAGTATGTGTTTGACAGGGAGTCAAAATCAATGAACTCTGACCTTTACAGCTCTAATGAGTTTATTCAGCGGAACCCTGTTCAGCTTGGTGAAAAGTCTCTCGTTATTTTGTGCTCGCATTCGGGTAATACCCCGGAGACAGTCAAAGCTGCTGCGTTTGCGAGGGGCAAAGGCGCACTTACAATTGCGATGACGTATAAACCGGAGTCTCCTTTAGCGCAGGAAGCGCAATATGTTGCCCAGTACGATTGGGGTGATGAGGCGCTTGCGATCAATACGAACTATGGCGTTCTGTATCAAATCGTTTTCGGAACCCTGCAAGTTTTAGAAAACAACACAAAATTCCAACAGGCAATTGAAGGCTTAGACCAATTACAGGCTGTGTATGAAGAAGCCCTTAAGCAGGAAGCTGACAACGCACAGCTATTCGCAAAAGCTCATGAAAAAGAAAGCATAATTTATACAATGGCAAGCGGTGCAAACTACGGTGTCGCTTACTCCTACAGCATCTGCATTCTCATGGAAATGCAATGGATTCATTCCCACGCCATTCATGCCGGAGAATATTTTCACGGACCGTTTGAAATTATTGATGAATCCGTGCCGTTTATCATCCTGCTCGGTTTAGATGAAACAAGACCTCTTGAAGAGCGGGCGCTTACCTTCTCGAAAAAGTATGGCAAAAAGCTCACAGTGCTTGATGCCGCAACTTATGACTTCACTGCAATTGACGATTCAGTTAAAGGCTACCTTGCTCCGCTTGTTCTCAACCGTGTGCTGAGAAGCTATGCGGACGCGCTGGCAGAGGCGAGAAATCATCCTTTATCTCATAGAAGATACATGTGGAAAGTTGAGTATTGATCTAAAAATGAGGAACCATTATGCATTAGACTATAATGTTATATAACATTATAGTCTAATGTCCAGAGGAGGCCAACCCTTTGAAGAAAATGTTGTTGTTTTTGATCATTGCAGCTGTCAGTATGCTCACCATTGCGGGCTGTTCGAGCCAAAGCAGTTCGGCGGACGGAAAGGTGACATTGAAATTTTTCCACAGATGGCCGAAGGAGCCAGAAAAAAGTTATTTTGAAGAGGTTGTTAAGGAATTTGAAAAAGAACACCCGGATATCGACATTCAAATTGAAGCCGTTTTAAATGACTCCTATAAAGATAAAATTAAGGTCATGCTGGGAACCACCAGCCCTCCTGACATTTACTTCTCTTGGAGCGACGAGTTTGCGTTTAAATTTATCAGAGGCAATAAAGCCCTTGATCTCTCGTCCTACTACAAAAATGATTCAGATTGGTCATCACAGCTCGTTCAATCGCAAATTACACCATTCACTTATGAAAACAAGCAATATGGCGTGCCGTGGCAAATGGATGCTAAATCATTTTTCTATAATAAAGACATTTTTCAAAAGCTGAACCTTGATCCCCCGAAGACATGGGATGAATTAATTGAAGTGTCAAAGAAGCTGAAAGAAAACGGCTATACACCGATCAGCTTCGGAACAAAGGCGACTTGGACAATCTCGCACTATATCGGCACGCTCAATCAGCGGATGGTCAATGAAAAAACGCGAGACAAGGACTATAACGCCAAAACGGGTGAATTTACTGATGAAGGCTATGTAAAAGCCCTTGAAAAGCTTCAGGAGCTGATGCCTTATTTTAATAAACATGTAAACTCCGTCGACCACGAATATGTGAGACAGCAATTTAAGAGTGGAAAGTCGGCGATGATATATGCGGAAACAGCGGAAATCAAGCTGGTTGAACCAGTAAATTTGGGGATGTTCCCATTCCCTGAAATCAGCGGGCAAAAAGGATCTTCAGACGCGTTAACGGGCGCGCCGGAAGGGTTCATGATTTCCTCAAGAACAAAACATCCGAAGGAAGCGATGGAATTTTTGCAGTTTCTGACGTCGAAAAAAATGGGTGAAAAGCTCGTGAAAGAGGTCGGGAAATATAGTGCCGTACAAGGAACGGCTACTGAAGAAAATTCTACAGCCATTCAGCGTGAAGCAGTTCAGCAAATTGTTGATGCCGAATCAATGGTTCCGTGGTTTGATATGGATGTCGATGTTGAAATTGCAGATGCGTACTTAACAAGCGTCCAGCAAATGCTTGGCGGCGACATGACACCGGAGCAGGTCATGAAAGCTGTTCAAAAAGCGGCGAAGCAAGTGAGGGCGCAAGCTGAATAAATCAAAGAAAAGGTGAACCTCGCACCTTTTCTTTTTATAAAGGAGATGAGATATCCTTGGTCAACCAGAATAAGATAATCCCCTATTTGTTTTTGGTGCCCGCTCTCGTTTTTTTACTTTTCGTTTATATCCCGATTTTTGAGAATGTCTTCCTCAGCCTGTTTCAGTGGAGCTCTTTTTCTCCGGAAAAAACGTTTATTGGCTTAAATAACTATGTTGAATTATTTCATGATCCTGTCTTCTACCAGGCACTTACCAATAATGTGCTTTATGCAGTGATCTCAATTGTATGCCAGGTATTTGGCGGTTTGATTTTGGCGGCGGTGCTTGAGGATAAGCTGGTCAGAAAATGGTCGCCGTTTTTTCGCACCGTTTTCTTTTTGCCGGTTGTCATCTCAATGACGGTGATCGCGCTTTTGTTTGATTTTATTTACAACCCGGAGACAGGGCTTTTGAATCAGCTGCTTCAGGCTATTGGCCTTGATCAGCTGACAAGGGCTTGGCTCGGGGATGACAGCACGGCTATGCTTTCTGTCATTTTTGTGTCTCAATGGCAGTCTGTCGGTTATATTGCGATGCTGTACATTGTGTCGATTCAAAAAATACCGGATGAACTGTATGAAGCAGCCCGTCTTGACGGTGCGGGGAAAATTCAGCAGTTTTTTCATATTACCGTTCCCCAGACGAAAGAGATGTCTTTTGTTGCAGTAGTGATGACGCTGACCGGCGCCTTTACGGTATTTAATGAACCGTACATATTGACTGGCGGCGGGCCGGGAAATGCTTCAGAAGTCTTAAGCACGTTTTTATATAAAAGCGCCTTTACAAAGGATATGATGGGCTATGCTTCAGCAATTGCCACTGTGGTGTTAATCATTACGCTCGCATTGTCGCTCATTCAAATGAAGTTCTTTAAAACCGGAAAGGAGGAGTAACAGATGCTGCCTCAGAAGAAGACAGATTCGTTCAGATTGGAGCCTGTGCCTGACCGGCACATTGAGGTAAAAAGAAAGCCTAGACGAAAATGGAACATCGGGGAAACGTCTGTGTGGGTTTTTCTGTTTCTATATCTGATTGCGATTGCCTATCCGCTGTTATGGATGGTCATGAGCGCCTTTAAAAGCTCGGACGATATTTTTGAGCACAGCTGGTCGCTGCCGTCTTCGTGGCATCCGGAAAACTTTGTGTCCGCCTGGAATCAAGGAATTTCTTCTTATTTCATGAACAGTGTGATCGTGACGGCGCTGACGTGTGTGATCACTGTCTTTATCAGTGCATGGGCGGCGTATGGCCTTTCCCGGTTTGAGTTTAAAGGAAAAGGATTCTTTTTGGTGCTTTGTCTTGGCGGTTTGATGCTGACGCCGCAGGTCAGTTTAGTGCCGCTTTATTCTATTATTCAGTCGCTGGGCCTTTACAATACGTATTGGGCGTTGATCCTCCCGTATGCGGCTTACCGGATCCCATTCACCATCATTTTGATCCGCTCTTATTTTCTTTCTATTTCCAAAGAATTGGAGGAGGCGGCTTATTTAGATGGGTGTACGAGTTTCGGAGTATTTTTCAGAATTTTCTTACCAATGAGCGTGCCGATTTTGGTGACATCCGGCATTTTGACGGCTTACCATACGTGGAATGAATTTATGTTTGCGATTATTTTCATAGATGATGAGAATTTGCGGACCATTCCAGCTGGGCTGATGCAGTTCAGAGACGCGCTTCAGACAGATTGGGGCGTCCTGCTGGCGGGATTAACGATTTCAGCCGCGCCGATTATTATTCTATTTTTATTGATGCAGAAATATTTTGTCCGCGGAATTGCAAGCGGAAGTGTAAAAGGATAAGGGGGAAGCATAATGAAATTGATTGCGGTTGGAGATAACGTTGTTGATTACTATCAGGATCAAGAAACGTTCTACCCGGGTGGAAATGCCTTAAACGTTGCTGTGCTGGCCAAACGGCTCGGGCATGAGACTTCCTATATTGGAATCGTCGGCAATGACGAAGCAGCGGCACATCTTTTGAACGTACTGAAAATGGAGAAGGTCAATGCTGATTATATCCGTCAGGCGCACGGAGAAAACGGAATGGCGATTGTCACCCTTGATGAACAGGGGGACCGTATTTTTGTCAGATCAAATAAAGGCGGCATTCAGTCTCGGCTTCGCCTCGTGTTTCAGGAGAAAGATCTAGACTTTATCAGCGGCCATGATCTGCTGCATACGAGTGTGTACAGCCGGCTTGAGAATGATCTTCCGCAGCTGTGCGGGCTGCTTCCGGTCTCATTTGATTTTTCAACCAATCGGAAGGATGATTATCTGAGAAGGGTTTGTCCTTATGTGACGTATGCGTTTTTTTCTGGAAGCGATTTGAGTGAGTCGGAATGCGGCGAGCTTGCGAAAACAGCTCATGGGTACGGAGCAAAGTTCGTTTGTCTGACCCGCGGGGGCCAGGGGGCGATCCTGTCTGCGGGAGACCGAATCTATCATCAGCCGATCGTGGAAACTGATATAATAGATACACTTGGAGCGGGAGATTCATTTATAGCGGGTTTTTTGACAGCGTTTTGCGAGAAGCAGGACATGACACATGCTTTGCGCCAAGCGGCGGAAACGGCTGCAAAAACATGCGGTGTGTACGGGGCATTTGGCTATGGCCATCCTTTTCGCTTGGAGGATGGGGGAAGCAGTGAAAAAACGAGAATACTATAAGCAGTGTCTCGTTTTTTATGCCGGTTATGTGTAGGGGCTGTTGATCGTAAAAGTGACACGGTTCGTGTGCATCAGAAACAGTGAGCAGTAGATTGGCTGGTCGTTTGATGTAAAAGCCGTTTTATCGATTTCAAACAGCGCATCCCCGATATCGCAATCCAGGTATTTGCTTTCCTCCTGCTGGGCATACACAACATTTAGTAGCTTTGTATTGTGGGCGGGAACAACTTGGTATTGCTGTTTCAAAATATCATGCATGGATACGCCGTCAGCAATAAAGGCATCAATGCCGGGAAACAAATCCAGCGGATAATGCGTCACTTCAAAGGAGAGCGGCTGATCATCATTATATAAAATCCGTTTTAATTCAACGACAGGGGACTCAGGATCGATTTGAAGCTTCTCGGCAATGGGTTTTGCCGCCGGAATGATCTCATGGGACAGCACTTGATGCTTCGGTTTTTTGCCGGTTGATTCCATAAATTCTGAGTAGCCGTTTACTGCGATCAGCTCTCGTTTTAATTTAGGGCTTTTAACGAACGTTCCTTTTCCCTGCTGCCTGATCAGATAGCCTTCTTCGACTAAATCAAGAATGGCTTTCCTGACGGTAATGCGGCTGACATTATACTTGCTGCAAAGCTCGTTTTCGGTAGGCAGCTTGGCGGTTGGGGAATACACGCCTTTTTTAATGTCATCAGTGATGATTTGTTTTAGCTGAATGTATAAAGGTGTAGAACTTCCGTTGTTTAACAAGGGGTAGCCTCCTTTTAACCTATTATTCATATTATAATGTATTATGACGTTATAATACAAATTTACATTTTTTATTTTAGAAATATAGCAAAAATAGGAATCGATTACTCTAAAAATAACAGAAAGACCAAGTTGTTTCCAGTGGCGAAATAACAGATCAAAAGATAGGGGGACATTTCTGATGGCTTCATTAACATTTGAGCATATCAAAAAATCATATCACTCACAATTAACGGTGAAGGACTTTGATTTAGATGTAAAGGATAAGGAGCTTTTGGTGCTGGTGGGGCCGTCAGGATGCGGAAAATCGACAACACTGCGGATGGTGGCGGGGCTGGAAAGCATCTCTGAAGGAAACCTCCTCATCGATGGAGAACGGGTCAATGATCTTCCGCCGAAAGAACGTGATATTGCGATGGTATTTCAAAACTATGCGCTTTATCCGCATATGACGGTTTTTGATAATATGGCGTTTGGACTAAAGCTCAGAAAGTTGCCGAAACACGAAATTGCCGAGCGGGTTCATGCGGCAGCCAGAATTTTAGAGATTGAGCATTTGCTGAAGAGAAAGCCGAAGGCGCTCTCCGGCGGGCAGCGGCAAAGGGTGGCGCTTGGCAGATCGATTGTGAGGGAACCAAAGGTCTTTTTAATGGACGAGCCGCTTTCCAATCTGGATGCGAAGCTGAGAGTCACAATGCGGACAGAAATCAGCAAGCTGCACCAGCGTTTAGAGGCAACCATTATTTATGTCACGCATGATCAGACCGAAGCGATGACAATGGGCGATCGGATTGTTGTAATGAATGAAGGGGAAATCCAGCAAGTGGCGAAACCTCATGACATTTATCATTACCCTGCGAATCTATTCGTCGCAGGCTTCATCGGTTCCCCGGGAATGAACTTTCTAAAAGGCACCATTGAGGAGCAGCATGGCGAGCTGTTTTTCACAAACCCTTCGATCCGGCTTCATATTCCTGAAGAAAAAGCGAAGCGGCTGAAGGAAAAGGGATATGCCGGAGAGCAGATGATTGCCGGCGTCCGGCCGGAGCATCTGGCACAATTGACGGGCAGTCATCAGCTGTTTGATTCAGTGTTTAATGCGAAGGTGGAAGTGAGTGAAAATCTGGGGTCGGAGCTGATTGTGCATGTCACGGCTGGGGACGAGCGGCTCACAGTCCGCCTTGATGGAAACACGCGAATCGCCGCAGGCGATTCGATCCAGCTGTCAGTGAAAATGGACCACGTTGTCTTTTTCGATGCGGAGACGGAAGAGGCTGTGTATTAGAAAAGGTGCTCCTTAAGAGGAGCACCTTTTTCTTACGGCCAAATCTCATCTGCCCATTCAGGGTGGTCGATAAATGGATTGCGGTTGTGCTGATATTTCTCATAAATGATTTCATTTCTTTTTCGCTCGCGGTCATCGACCGGGTCCTGCCTGTTCCATTCGAGCAGGGCAGATTGTTTTCCGTGAAATGGGGCTGAGCCGTTGCCAGTTTTATCATTAAGTTCAAGATCAGGGTAGCCGTCATCACCCTCGTAACGGACAGCCATGTAAAACAACATGCGGGCGACATCACCCTTCACATCATCACGGGGCTCCCATGAATCACCGTCATAATAATTTCCGGGTGCCTTCGCATATTCAGTGCCGCCATTGTCAAAATCCATATTTCCTCTGGCGCTGTTCACTTGAACATCAGCCGGACGCAAATGGTGAATGTCTGTGCCAGGCCCCTTGCTCGTACCAAAATCGCCATGGGATTTCGCCCAGACGTGCTCGCGGTTCCAATCGCCGACATTTCCGCCGTTCAGATTTTTTGACCGCGATTCGTTCGTATAGAGCAGGATGACATGATTCGGATTTGCCGGATCTTCATCGGTTTCCTTCAGCGCGTTCCATACTTCACTGTAGGACAGCATTGTATGTCCGCTGATGATGCGGTGCAGGGCACTTTTTAGCGATTCTCCTGTTTTGTTTTCAGCATCTTCATAATAGGTATCTGTGTCAGCGTAGGGTGCAGCGGGAGCGGCTAATGAGAAAAGGCCCCCTGTTCCTGAAGGGGAAGACGCCAATCGGCCGTTCAGGTTCAATGCGGTTTGCGCGCTTGCTGAAGCGGCAGGCGCAAACAATCCGGAAATCAGTAACACACAGACGAGCGGCAGAAACCTTGCTTTTTTTGTCATCACTTGCCCTCCTTTTATCAGATCATGTCTATTATCTAAAATTGAAATAAAGGATAGAAGTGTCATTTTGTATATTTTTCATTAAAATTGTAAATTAGTTCCTTTGGGGGAGGAAGATATCCACTGTTCCAATATCTTTAGGCCCCTTTTTGCTCCAGCTGAGATTTGGCAAGGTCTGCTCCTTCTTCAATTGATGTGGTATGTCCGAATAAATAGTAACGCAGTCCCGCATTCATGATGACTTGTTTTCTCTCATAGTCCAATCCGGATTCCTCGCTGCCGCCGAGGATCGCCGTGATTTTTTCTGCCTGTCCGGCCGGACTCATTGTTTGATCCCATGCTGCTTCGTCCGCTTTCAATCCATAGTCCTCCGGTTTTAAGATGAATGCTTCCATTTCGCTCTCATTGATCGTAAACACGAAGCTGTTGCGGTGGACAGGGACATCCTCAGAGCCTTCTGCTCCTTGAACGATAAACGCCTGCTGTTAGCCCAGTCTTTGAAACACGGGAAAGATATGCTGGATGGCTGTCCGGTGAAAGGCGCCCATCATGATTCGAGAGGCTCCGGCATAATTCAGGAGCTTCTCTGCGGTGTTCAAAACGGTTCGCACGCCCATTTCCTCACGAATGGTTTTCAGCCGTTGAAATGGACGGCATCATAACTCGGCTGATGCAAATCCGATGTGTAATTCGGAGAGGAATTCTTCAATATGTTCCTGTGTGCCTTCTGTCTCAATGCCGAGCTCCCGCAAAACGGCTTTTATGTTGTTTGTGTATTTCGGCGGAAGTGCCTCGCTGCTGTGAAGAAATGCCGGTATGCCGCTTTCTGCGAGTAAAAGAGACACTGGAATGGTGGCGAGAAAAGAGTATAAGGTCCGGCAAAATCGACGGCATGCCCGCTGATGTGCGGCGGCAATTGAAGCACCGAAGAATGTGCCCGCATCGCTTCTGTGATGCCAAGCAATTCGTCTGACGTTTCTGTTTTGATCCGTTCCGCGATCAGAAACGCCGCGATCTGCACATCGCTTGCCTCGCCGGAGAACATCGCCTCTCCTGCAAGTTTAGCCTGTTCATATGAAAGGTGTTTTGATCCCCTTTTTCCTCTAGCTGCTTCTTTAATCCATTGCTGCATATTGGCGCTGCATATTGGCTCTCTCCCTTGCTGTGTTTTCTTTTGACTTTACATGAAAAAGGGGACTGAGAGGTAGGAGGTTTTGTGGCCGCTTTGCTGACAGGATAGATACTGTGACTAAAAAATAAACGTTTTTTTGGTTAATCTGCCAATGAACTATCGAGTTCCTCCTTCTATAATGAAGTCACCATAACGGCCAGAGGGGGGAGTACATGGAAAAGCAGAAGCTTTCAGTAAAAAGCGGCATCGCAGATTATATCGAATGGCTCGCCCAATACGGCGCATCCGCTGACGGCGGCGTGACGAGACTTTTGTATACAAAAGAATGGATGGACGCGCAGCTCGCCGTGAAGACGGAAATGTCGGCATTCGGACTTGATACAAGATTCGACGATGTCGGCAATGTGTTTGGAAGGCTTTCGGGCACTCAGTCCCCGGGTGAAGTGATTGTAACCGGTTCACATATTGATACTGTTATCAATGGGGGGAAGTATGACGGCGCCTATGGCGTTCTTGCGGCAATGCTCTCGATAAAGCAGCTTAAAGAAACATACGGAGCGCCGAAAAAAACACTCGAAGCAGTCTCCTTATGTGAGGAGGAGGGCAGCCGTTTTCCAATGACCTATTGGGGATCAGGAAATATGACGGGTGTTTTTTCAGTACAGGATGCAGTCGAACCGAGAGATGAAACAGGCGTCTCTCTGCAAGCTGCGATGTATGAGTGCGGTTTTGGCAAAGGTATGTTTCAGGCGGCGAATAGGACAGATATCAGCGCTTTTGTCGAGCTTCATATAGAACAGGGACAGACATTGGAGATGTCAGGACGGGATCTTGGCATTGTGACTAGCATTGCGGGGCAAAGGCGATATCTCGTCACACTGGAGGGGGAATGCAACCATGCGGGAACCACCTCTATGAAATGGCGCAAGGACCCGCTTGCAGCAAGCAGCCGTATTATTCACGAGCTGCTCCTGCGTTCGGAAGAGCAGCCGGATGAGCTCCGTCTGACATGCGGAAAAATAACGGCAGAGCCTAACGTGGCCAATGTCATACCGGGACGCGTACAGTTTTCAATCGATATTCGCCATCAGCATCAGCACGTGCTGGAGCAATTTCATGAAGACATGGCTGCTCTGATTAACAGCATTTGCCATCAAAAAGGGATTCGCGCATCAATTGATGAATATATGCGGATAGAGCCTGTGCCGATGGACGAAAGGCTGAAGGCTGCGGCTCTTGAAACAGCGGCAGAAAACGGCATCAGCTGTGAAGAAATGGTGAGCGGAGCAGGACATGACGCGCAAATGATCGGAAGGCGCCATCCGGCTTGTATGCTGTTCGTGCCAAGCCGCGGCGGCATCAGCCACTCACCGAAGGAATATACCAGAGCCAGACAGCTTGAGATCGGCGTCCGCGCATTGACTGATTTATTATACAAACTGGCTTACTGATAAAGGAGGAATGGCTGTGTCAGGCAGAAAAGAATTATGTACCCCGTTAAGAACGATTATGACGCCGGGGCCTGTTGAGGTTGATCCGCGTGTATTAAGAGTGATGAGCACCCCGATTCTCGGCCAATTTGATCCGGCGTTTACAGATATCATGAATGAAACGATGGACATGCTTCGGGAGGTATTTCAAACGAAAAATCGCTGGGCATATCCGATTGACGGCACTTCTCGGGCGGGAATCGAAGCGGTGCTGGCGAGTGTGATTGCGCCGGGAGATGATGTGCTTATTCCGATTTACGGCCGCTTCGGTTATTTGCTGACTGAAATCGCTGAGCGGTATGGGGCGAATGTTCATATACTTGAGTGTGAGTGGGGAACGGTCTTTGATCCGGAGGACATTATTCAGGAAATAAAAAAAGTGAAGCCAAAAATCGTGGCGATGGTGCACGGAGAAACATCGACAGGGCGGATTCACCCGCTGACATCCATCGGTGAAGCCTGCCGCGCCGAGGATGCATTGTTTATCGTCGATGCAGTTGCAACGATCGGGGGCTGCGAAGTCAAAGTCGATGAATGGAAAATTGACGCGGCCATCGGCGGCACGCAGAAATGCTTGTCTGTGCCATCAGGAATGGCGCCGATTACATATAATGAGCGGGTGGCGGATGTGATTGCGTCCCGAAAAAAAGTGGAGCGCGGGATTGCAACACAAGCTGACAGGTCAACACTTTCAGGAAACCTGCCGATCACAAGCAATTATTTTGATTTGAGCCAGCTTGAGGATTATTGGAGCGAAAGACGGCTCAATCATCATACAGAAGCGACGACGATGCTGTACGCCTTGCGTGAGGGCGTCAGGCTGGTGCTTGAAGAAGGTCTTGAAGCCCGATTTGAACGGCATCGCCACCATGAGAACGCACTAGCAGCTGGGATTAAGGCGATGGGGCTGGAGCTGTTTGGAGATGCAAGCTGCAAAATGCCTGTCGTCACCTGTGTAGAAATCCCCGATGGTATTGACGGCGAGTCTGTCCGCCGCATGCTGCTGGCCCAATTCGGCATCGAAATCGCCAGCTCATTCGGGCCTCTGGCGGGGAAGATCTGGAGAATCGGTACGATGGGTTACAGCTGCAGAAAAGAAAACGTATTGTTCGTGCTTGCCGGTTTAGAGGCTGTGCTGCTGAGACATGGCGCAGGAATTGAGGTGGGGAAAGCGCTTCAGGCGGCGCTTGATGTGTATGAAACCGCTGGCCGCCAGGCAGCGGTGTAAAGAAAAGCTTGCGGACCTCCGCAAGCTTTTTAAGTTATAATTTCTTGTTTTCTCCAATTTGATTTTCTTCGTTTGACTCTTTTTACAAATCCTCTTTCTATGTGTTTCATTTTCTGACAAATCATGAGTCATTTTCTCTTCCATCATCTATTCTTTATACAAGTTACCTATAAAATCACGCTGAACCTATTGTATCTCACAGTAATTTTTGAGAGGAGGATGCAGCATTGGAAAATTTGCACATGATGTTAGATGTGCTCCTGAAAGATCGTGAGGAGGCTGTGCTGGCGACAATTGTTCAAGTGGAAGGCTCCGCATATCGAAAAGCAGGCGCCTCTATGCTCTTTAAGAAAAATGGCGAGCGGGTCGGCTTGTTGAGCGGCGGGTGTGTGGAAGAAGATTTATTCCAAAGAATTCGTGAAATGGGTGATCAGTTGACATCAGCGCTAATTCCCTACGACATGCGTGCGGAGGATGATCTTTCCTGGGGCATGGGGGCGGGGTGCAACGGCATTATTCATATTTATGTAGAGCGAATCACGCAGGAAAAAAGGCGGCACTACAAAATAGTGAGGGACTGCCTTCATTCAGGCAAAGCTGTTACATCCGTTACGCAGCTTGACTCCTCCCATTATATATTTCTGTCAGATAGTGGGCATTTCGGGAACTGGCCTGACGTGCCTCTGCAAGACATTCAATGTACGGCTTCAACGCTTCATTTACCGCATTTTGATCCATCAACGAACATGTTTATTCAGCGAATTGAACCGAAACCGCGTCTTATTTTGTTCGGAGCGGGACCGGATACGGTGCCGCTTGCCAATTTGGCGGCTGATACAGGATTTTCTGTTATCGTCACTGATTGGCGTCCGGCTTATTGTACATCCTCTCTTTTTCCAAAAGCAGATCAGCTGATCACCGCTTTTCCGGAACAAATGCTCAGCAAATTTCAATTTTTTCCGCATGATGCAGCCGTTGTGGCAACCCATCATTATCAGCACGATCAAGCGATCATCAACTTCTTATTTTCTCAACATCTTCATTATATCGGACTGTTGGGTTCAGCAAGCCGCACGAAGAGACTGCTGAAAGGAAAGCAGCCGCCGTCTCATTTTTACAGTCCGGTCGGGCTGAAAATCGGTGCGGAAGGCCCCGAGGAAATTGCCGTCAGCATTGTCGCGGAAATCATTCAAACAAGAAAACGGCTGGCGGTTGTATGAGAAGCCCTTATTTGATCGGAGTATTTCTTGCTGCCGGAAAAAGCAAAAGAATGGGCCAAAACAAGCTGGCTTTGCCGCTAAAAGGAGAAACGATCGGGTCGCTCTCTTTGAAAACGGCTTTGCTGTCCCGCCTGAATCACGTTCTGATCGTCGAACGGACAGAACGTGATTCCCTTGAGTGGATAGGAGCGCCCTATCATGCTCCGCCCTTCCGAAAACGCTGGAGCCTGCACGTATGCAAAGACGCAGAAAAGGGGCAGGGGCATTCAGTCAGCAGCGGGGTGAGAAAAGCAGAAAGCATGGGAGCGGACGGCGTTGTCATTTTGTTAGCTGACCAGCCGCAGCTTTCCGTCAATCATCTGAACGCCCTTGTGGAGATGGCTTCTGAGTCATTTGTTGTGTCTGCATCTTTAGGCGCGCTCACCCCGCCAATCTATTTCTCATCGACTTGTTTTCCTTATGTAAAGGAGTTAAAGGGAGATGAGGGAGCTCGCAGGCTCCTGAAAAACGGACAGCTTGGAGGAGGAGCGGTTTTGGAGGCAAAGGAAAGCGTGGAGCTGAACGATATTGATACTCCGGAGGAATACGACATGGCAAGGAGGTTGATGGTTTGAACGGCCAAGTGACAAAAGCTAGGATGAATCTTCAATTATGGAGGCCGTCAGCGCTCGATGAGGCCTATTTGCTTTTGCAGCAGCTTGCACCGGATGTGTGTGCCGCATCGGGAAGCACGCTGCTTCAGCTTCAGTGGGACAAAGGGGTTCTTCCGAAACAGCATCTCGTCAGCCTTGAAGGAATTGACGAGATGAGAGGGATTACCGCCAGTGACACCCACCTGTCGATCGGAGCGCTCACAACCCTAAGGGAATGCAGAAAGAATCCCCTGATCAAGAGTGCGCTTGGTTGTTTCAGCGATGCTGTTTCTGCTGTTGCCGCACCCGGAATCCGCAGCCGGGCCACAATTGGCGGCAACATCGCGAGTAAAGTCGGCGATTTGCTTCCGCTCTTGCTTGTGCTTGATGCTGATCTTATGGTGTACCAAAGGGAGCTTGTCAGGGTGCCGCTTGGTGATTGGCTCGTGGATGAAGGCTATGGATCTGCCATTGTGACGCGTGTCATCATTCCGCGTGCGGAGGGAGAGCGTGTGTTTTACCGCAAGCTTGGGAGGCGCCAGGCCTTTACAGGAGCGGCTGCTGTTGCCGCTGGCCATTTTTTGAAAGACGGCGGCATCCGTCTTGCCGCTGGCCATGCCGATATCACACCGAAAAGGTTAACGGAAAGCGAAGCAAAATGGCTGGCACAGGACTGGAATCCGCATGAGCTATACGAGACGCTTATCCATGAACTGCCGTTTTCCGCAGATGCTTTTATGTCAGCGGCATACAGAAAAAAAGCTGCTGCCAACGTCATCATGGCAGAGCTGATGGCTGAGGGAGGGACATAAATCATGATCAACAAACCGTCAAGAGTCAGGCCGGACGGAAGGGGAAAGGTCACAGGGGAATTGAAATATATGACCGATCTCAGCTTTCCCGGAATGCTGTACGGCAAAGTGCTGAGAAGCGCTTATCCTCATGCGGAGATCGTGTCGATTTGCACCAAGGAAGCTGAAGAAATGGAAGGTGTGCGGGCCGTCGTCACGCATAAAGACGTTCCCGTCTTAAACCGATTTGGCATTGTTATCCCTGATCAGCCGGTTTTATGTGAGAACAGGGTGCGGTATGTGGGGGATGCGATCGCCGCTGTTGCTGCAGAATCGGAGGAAATCGCAGAAGCAGCGCTGGAGCTGATTCACGTTACGTATAAAGAACTGGAGGTCATTGATTCACCCGAAAAAGCGCTTCAGCCGAACGCGCAAAGACTGCATGAGGACGGCAACATTCTGCACCGTGCGTTTTTTGCACACGGTGATGTGGAAGAGGGCTTTCGAGCATGTGACACAGTCCTTGAAGAAACCTACGATCTGCCACGGCAGATGCATACGTATATGGAAACAGAGGGAGGCGTAGCTGTTCCGGAAGACGATGGGGGCTTTACGATGTATGCAGGAACGCAGCACGGCTATAAAGACCGATTTCAGCTTTCCCGTGTGTTTGACATTTCTGAAGAGAAGATCAGAGTTGTGTCAAGTCCGATGGGCGGCTCGTTTGGCGGGAAGGATGAGCTGAATATCCAACCGTATGCGGCGCTTTTGGCCTTGAAAAGCGGACTGCCTGTCAAAATTCATCAGAGCAGAAAGGAATCTGTACGCTCTGGCATTAAGCGCCATCCGATGAAGATTAGAATCAAAACAGGTGCGGATCAATCAGGAAAAATTTTGGCTCATGATGTGAAAATTGTGGCGGACACAGGCGCTTACGCCACGCTTGGACCCGCCGTTCTTGACTTTTCTGTCGAGCATGCCGCGGGTCCTTACCGTATTCCAAATATCCGGACGGAAGGGATCTCGGTGTTTACGAACAATGGGGTGGCAGGAGAATTCCGAGGATTTGGTGGCAATCAAATCACATTTGCTCTCGAAATCCATCTTGATCGCCTCAGTGATCGGATCGGTATCGACCCGCTGGAGCTGAGAAGAAAAAATATCAGAAAACCGCATGATGTAGGGCCGCTTGAGCATCGGATTGCGCCGACTGACGGAGCGGCGCAAGTATTGAATGCCATTTCTGAATCTCCCATTCTCACAAGAAAACGCAAGCACTCCGGGTATATACGGAGAGGGACGGGAGCGGCCATAACGATGCATGGAGGCGGGCTGGGGTATGGCCGAATGGATTCGGCAGGAGGCCGTTTGTCTCTTTCGAGTGACGGCAAAATCACAGCTTCGTTTGGATTTGAAGAATGCGGACAGGGGATACTGGCGGCAATTGAACAGATTGTCATGGAGGAGCTGGGTTGTGCGGCGGAGGATATATCTATTGTTATTGGAGATACCGCAAAAGTGCCGAAGTCAGGCTCCTCTACTGCATCCCGCGGCACAAGCATGGTGTGGCACGCGATCCAGCGTTTGAAGAAGCCGTTTCTAGCTCAGTTGAAAAAACGGGCGGCGGAACAGAGCGGCTGTTCAGCAGAAAATCTTGCTCTTGGCGCCGGAGGCTTGCATGATCAAAACACAAAGGAAATCGTGGTGACGTATAGAGAGCTGGCTGAAAAAGGCCCTTTGGCAGAGGAAACGGCATTCGATTTCCCGACAACGCCTGATCCTGTAGTGGGCGGCCATTTTCTCTACTCATTTGGAGCGGCTGCCGTTGAAGTGGAGGTAGATCTACTAACAGGCGACGTCAAAGTGATAGATTGTGAGCACGCCATTGCGGCAGGTCCGGTTGTCAGTCCCCAAGGTTATCGAGGTCAAATCGAAGGCGGCGCTGCCATGGCACTCGGCTACACACTGATGGAGGAAGCGAAAATGACGGACGGCCGTTACGCGGCGGATAATCTCGACCAGTATGTCATACCCGGTGTGAAAGATGTTCCCGCTATGAAGCTGACCGTGATAGAAGAGCTGATGGAAGGAGATTCCTACGGCCCGCGCGGTGTTGGCGAAATAGGAACGATCGCCATCACTCCGGCAATTGTAAAGGCAGTACATGATGCGGTCGGCTGCTGGATAAACAAGCTGCCGATTTCAAGAGAAGAGCTGCTTGAAGCAATAGACAGAAAGGGGCTGAAGCAATGGACGTAAAAGAGGCCGGACCATTTCCTGTAAAAAAGGAACAGTTCCGAATGACCGTGAATGGACAGGAGCGGGAGGTTACAGCCGTTCCTACGACACGTCTGAGTGACCTGCTTAGAAAGGAATTTCAGCTGACCGGGACAAAGGTTTCCTGCGGAATCGGCCGCTGCGGAGCCTGCTCTATTTTAATCGACGGAAAGCTGGCCAATGCGTGTATGACCATGGCTTACCAAGTGAACGGCCATTCCATTACAACAATCGAGGGAGTACAAAAAGAAGAACTGGATATCTGCCAAACCGCTTTCCTGGAAGAAGGCGGCTTCCAATGCGGCTACTGCACCCCGGGAATGACAATTGCGCTCAAAGCGCTGTTTAAGGAAAAACCGCATCCCACAGAGGAAGACATAGAAGAAGGGCTGGCGGGGAATTTGTGCCGATGTACCGGGTATGGCGGGATTATGCGGTCAGCTTGGAGGATTAGAAGAGAGTTGAACGGAGATAGACGGGAGTCCGGCTTTTAAAAGCCGGACTTTTTTAGCCTGACATTTTACTATGGAAAAGCAGTCAGACAGCGTATGGGTAAACATACGATAAATTTCTAGAGTTTGATAGCATCAGCTTCAGAAAATTAGCCAGGTATCATTAGTGAATCACATAGCAAAGACGCCATAAAAATTTCTTATGGCGTCTGCCGGACAGGGAGGTGCTGATCCGCAGAGGATTAGGCAAAGTCAAACTTAATAGCCACTAAAGAAAGAAGCTCCAACAATGATTAACAAAATGAATAGCACTACGATTAAAGCGAAAGAGCTGCCGAGACCGTTTGAATAACCAGAGTTTCCGCCAGAGTTGTAGAATCCCATAATGTCACCTCCTTTAGTGGAGATAGAATAAGATATGCCAAACGATCATTGTCGACATAGATTTAAGTCTAAAAAAGAAAAAATGAATATTTTGTCTAAAGGTGTAAGAAAGATTAAACACTATTAAAACAGACTCAAATGCTGCTGCATACCAGGAGGGTGATGTTTGCGTTCTGTTTGGAAAAAAAGTAAATCATAAAGAAGGGCCAACAGGGATTTGTCCTGTCGGCCTGGGTATGGCGGGATTAGGCAGCGGGCTTGCGCCAAGAGATGGTCTGGTTTTTTATGATGTTATCCGCGGATATTATCCCAGCGAAACAAACGGACAGCTGCAAAAGCCAGAAGTGCAGTTGAAGCGATTAAAATAAGATAGCTGAATAACAAGCCAAGAGATGGACTGTCTCCATTTAAATAATAACGAAGAAGTTCTCCAAAGTAGGTGAGAGGGATAAATTTCGACACTGTTTCAAGCCAAGAGGGAAGCAGGTTCATCGGCATAATTAATCCGCACACGATCAGCAGAGGGGCGAGCATGCCACCGGAAAGCCCATTTACAGCTTCAATAGAGAGACGCATGCTTCCCACAGTATAACCAAGTGCAAACAGCATGAGAAGCCCGATAAGTGAAACAAGCATGATTTGAGGGATATTCTGTGCTTGTAACATTCCATTGAAATAAGCGATACTAAGCAGCGCGACTAGCTGAAAAGCTGCTAAAACAAAACGGGCGCATATTTGAGAAAGCACAAAGGTCAGCTTTGATGCTTCAGTTAAACCAATTAATCGCAAAGTTCCCTGGTCCCTCATTTGTATGATAGGAGTGGAAGTTCCGTTTATAGCAAGCGTAAAGAAGGCCATCACAATAATACCAGGAATGATAAACTCAAATAAATCTGTACCGACTCCCGTAGAGCTGGAGAGAACGCCAAACATAATCAGGAATAGAAACGGAAAGGCGAGAACCATAAAAAAGGTTAAAGGATTTCGAATCAGTTCTTTTATATTCATGAATAGAAGCGCAGAAAAAGCACGTTTATTCATCATACCAAAACACCCTCTCGTATTTTCTTTCCCGTAAGCTTAAGAAAAACATCTTCCAAGGTTCCCTGTTCAATGCGGATGCTGGACCACTCTGCGTCAATCTGTTTGATAATCGAAGAAATTACATTTTTGGTAATGGGTTCGGCCACGATTTCAAGCTCGTAGCCAATAGGCAGTGTTTTTATTGAAGATTTCTTTATTTCAGGAATATTTTTCAATTGAGCCACTTTTTTCTGATCGGTGTACTTTAAGAACAAGCGCTGCTGAGGACAATGGGTTTGTATTAAATCTACCGGCGTTCCAAGGGCGGCAAACTTCCCATTATTTAAAATAGCGGTACGGTCGCATTGTGTATAGGCCTCTTCCATTGAGTGTGTTGTTAAGAAGACACTTTTCCCATTTCCCTTAAGGGATTGGATAATATCCCAGATTTGCCGGCGTGAATGAGGATCTAAAGAGGCGGTCGGTTCATCTAAAAACAAAATATCAGGATCAGATATAAGTGCAATGCTGATCAGCAGCCTTTTCCTTTGCCCCCCTGATAGTTTGCGAGTGGGTTTGTTCATCATGTCTTCTAAACCTACCAGCTTTAATATTTCTTCAGGAGATCTTGATTTATTATATAAGGAAGAAAATAATTTCAAAGTTTCTCCTACTTTCAAATAAGGAAATAGAGTCGTTTCTTGAGGCTGAACCCCAATAAATGGACGAATTTTTTCAGGCTGTTTCAATGGGTTGTAACCCATCACTGAAACTTCGCCGCCGCTTGGCTTGCGCAATCCGATGATAGATTCTAAGATTGTTGTTTTCCCCGCTCCGTTCGGTCCTAAAAGCCCGAAAACTTCCCCTTTTCTCAAATCAAAAGAAATTCCCTTTATGACCTGATGATCCTCGTAAGACTTATTTAGATTTTGCACGGTGATAGGTAAGCTGGACTTCATGTTACTGTCACACTCCTTTAATGTTTTGGATAGAGAATGTAGCCTTCTTTTCTCAGGCATAAGATATGCCTGGGACGCTTTACATCTTTCTCGATTAGTCGTCTCAGCCGATTAATATATACATACAATGCATTCTTTGTAGCGAACCCTTCCTCTCCCCACGCATATGTTATGAGTTTGGCTTTGGATACAGGTCTGCCGTTATTGACAGCTAAACAATGAAGCAAACGAAATTGAATTCTGGAAAGGGGAATAGTGGAATTTTCATTCACCAGCATTTCACGTTCAGAGTCTAATAACCAATCGCCAATTAGAAGCATTTCTCTTTTTGTGTAATTAATCTGAATCTCCTCCTTTAGATAAGACAACTGAGACGTATGATTTCAGTAGCATATACGGGAGCAAAGACAATTCAGTTTAGATGAAAATGCCAAAACTTATAAAATTAGGAAAAAAGTATTATTAATCTTAACGTATATTAAGTTTTTCGACATAGATCCAGATTGATATATCTAATATAATAAATTCATAGCATAGAATTTACGTTTTTTTGAAAAAATGGAGGTGCGTGAATGGCTCATTCGTTGGAAAAACTAGTACAGCCTTTAGGAGGATTCATAAACAGAGTATCTTCCCTCCCGACCTATCCTGGTGAACCTGATTTCCCAATTCAAGTTGCATCTACGGGAGATATTTCTCAGTCGCTGTCCCATATATCAAGCTTAAATCCGGGGAAGTCGTTGGCGGGAGATATGGATGGTGCAGGAGGATCACTTCACGAAAAAGATAGTCGAATTAAAGCGATCGCTGAAGCATTAGAACGATATTCCAGCTGTGTGTATAGTGAGGAACAGTTCATTTGGGCAACAGCTGAAGAATTAGGGACGAAAGCTTTAGATTTGAAAAAAATCCCCATCTGCTCAGAAACTGAACGATCTCATCCCCGCTGCCCGGTAAATAAACCATTGTTAGATGCTCCGTTGAGGTGGGTAAAGGGCATGTCTCTTCACACACAAGAAGAGACATGGATTCCAGCCATCATGACCTATTTGCATTTGCCGGCTATGAGCCAAGGTGAGCGCTTTTGGCTTCCGATTTCAACCGGCTGTGCTGCACATACCTCTTATGAACAAGCTCTTGTAAATGCGATATGCGAAGTCATTGAAAGAGACGCGATCTCTTTAACTTGGTATCAAGAACTTCCTCTTCCTCATATCATCTTTGATAAAAAGCCAGATCAAGAAATGACTGAATTTTTAAATAAAACATTCGAGAATGGGAATATCAAGCAATACCTGTTCGATGGTACAACGGACTTAGGCATTCCAACCATCTATTCCTTACAGCTGACACCTCATAATAAAAAACTGGCTGCCTTGATTATGTGTGCGACTGATTTAAATCCTCATAAAGCAATAAACAAAGTTATGAGGGAAGCCGCTTCTTCACGCATCGCCATGATGGCAGAGCGCCCTGCGCCGCAAGATATCGATGATTTCTACAATGTGTTCCACGGCGCGACCTATATGGGGAAAGCTGAAAGGCTGCATGCTTATGATTTTCTAGTACATTCGCCGAATCAATCCAATCTTTCAGAATTACCAAACCTTGAGCAAGAAAATGCGGGAGAAAATTTAAAATTTCTATTAAATCGTCTTGAGGAAAAGGGACTTGAGGCATTTGCAGTTGATCTGACAACCGATGAAGCCATTCATGCTGATATGCGTGTGGTTCGTGTCATTATACCCGGCCTTCAGCCTTTGTCCTTCAGTTACCGCTGCCGCTTTTTAGGGCACCAGCGTCTTTATGAAGCAACAAAAGCGATGGGTTACCCGGTGAAAATGGAGAGTGAAATTAATCCTTGGCCTCAGCCGTTTGCTTAATAAGGAAGGAGATTTTATAAATGAAACCCATTCATATCATGACAACAGGAGACTTTGGCAGGGAAGTCGCACAGCAGCTTTCTAAAAAAATCGATCATATTGTGATTACGCCATTAAACGAGCCGCTCTACTTATTGCCGTCAGACCGTTTTCCATCTGCTCGATTGCATATCTTTGCCTCTTGGAAATCATCTTCTTTTATTTCAAAACAGCTCGACCAGCTTTGTTTTAAATGGAATGAACCGTGGCTTCCTATTACTATGGATCATCCGTATATCAGAATAGGTCCGCTTGTTATACCTGGTGAAGGGACATGCTATCATTGTTTTGAATCTCGTTATTTACAGCATTCACCGGTTCCTCAGTATGTCAAAAAAATAGATGCATATTATCATAGCCATCCAGATGCGGGGCCAAAGGGATTTTTACGCAGCTTTGCCGGCTGGTCAGCCGTTTTCGCTTCGACAATTATAAAATCAATTGACGAGAATGAGCAATCACAATCTGGGCGAGTTTGGCAATTAAACATGCTGACAAGAGAATCCTTCAGTTCACAAACAATATCTGTGCATGGCTGCCCGAGATGTGGATTAAAACGCTCTGAAGAAAACCGCAGCGTGGCACAGTTATCTGAAGACCTTCAATCATTGTTAAGTCATAGAAGAGGGGAAGTGCTTACGAAATGAAACCTGCATCAGTCATGTCAGCTGAGCAAGTTGGCCATGCGGCTTACTTTGACCCGAATTTTCGATTGCCTAAAAAGCCGCGCTTAATCGCAAGTCTTCAAATGATTCCGGATCAAGATTCTTTGTTATTTCATGGAACAGAACATTTGCAGGTGCTGAAAGGAAATGCTGTTACGCGCTTTTTGCCAAATCTAATACCATTTCTAAATGGTTCGTATACCATTAAAGACATTATGGCGAAGTTTGACCAATATTCTCCAAGAGACATCAGCAACATTCTTTCTTTATTGTTCATGCGCGGTTTGCTAGATGATGCAGAAGGTGATGAAGGAATAGATACAATTTGTTTTGAGCCTGATGTTTACCAATTTTTTCAGCGAAGTACTGATTCGACAAGAGTAAACAGAAGTGCGGCAGAAGGATTACATAAATTGAAAACAGCTGAGATTCTGCTATTGACTGATTCAGAGTATGGCAAGATCCTTCATGATGAACTTGTGTTTATGGGAGGAGAAAATGTTATAACAGCCCGGCTCTCAGGTGAAGTAAACATCGGTCAAGCCGACCTTGTGATTGTCTTCTGCACCAATCCTTTGAACCACAAACAATTAAGGTCATTGGATCATATCTGCCATGAAAAGAATATTCCATGGATACTAACACGAGCAGCAGAAAATGTCGGTGTTCTGGGGCCATATTTTGAAAAAAATGAAACTGCCACTTATCGAGACTATCAAATAACAGTTGAATCAGAAGATAGCCAAGGCAAACCAAGCCTTGAACATATTGAAATGTGGGAATATTATTCTGCGGTTGAAATTGTTTATTTCATTACGAGGCTTGCTCCTTCTGCAACCGGAACAGAGTATCTTACATTCCGATTCGATGATTGGACGTGCACCAGCAAAAAGGTCCAACTAAGACCGGACGGCAGTTGCTGCACCGGCGACTCCGAGAATGAGCTTCATCCTGTATTGCAGTTTGAAAATGCAATTGCCTTTCCATCAAAACATTTGATTAACCCTAAAAGTCATCAAGTCCATTACAACCCAAAAAACTTGTTACTAACAAATGAAGCAAAAAGCTATCCGAGTGCTGTCTTATATGAGCTGCCGACCGAAGAGTTTTTGCCGAAGCCAAAAGGCGGTTTCCTGAAAAACAGAATACAGCCTATGTCTGGAAGAGAGGAATTGAATCTGGAAGCGTTAACTCGCTTATGTTTAACTAGCGGGGGGTTAAGAGACGCAGACAGCGGCCAGGCAACTGGAAAAGTGCAGAGGTGGGCGCCAACCGGGGGCAATTTGGGATCTTGCCAGATTTATATTCTTGCCCTGTCAGTAAACGGACTAGCTCCTAACTGCTACTTTTACCAGTACTTAGATAACTCATTGGCGAAAGTCGGTCCATCATTAACAATAGAAGAAATCAAGAACAAAATAACTGATATAACAGGCCAAAAGAAAGACAATATTCCAAAGGCCCTTGTTCTCTTGACAGGGGCTTATGAAAGAGTTGCCAGCAAATACAATGGTTTTGCTTATAAAGTTATTCATTTAGATGGAGGGGTCGCTCTATCACAAATGCAAGCTGTATCTGCAGGTATCGGGATAAAAGTAAATACAATTGATCAGTGGAATGAGCAAGCGCTTTTATCCTGTTTTGGAATCGATCCTAAAAAAGAACCGGTAATAGCCTTAGCCGGATTAGATGACGGATGGTGATGACAATGGCTTCTTTTGAACCGTTTCAGCTGATAGACAAATTAATCGAAGAAACGAAAACCTTTCATCTTGACTGCGAAATCGATCGTGCCGTAGAGAGACCGCGACAAGAGAACCTGAATACAAGGCAATCATGTCTGCTGCCGGAAAAACAATATGAAGGCAAAGAACTTTTTCACATATTAAAAGAGCGTACCGCCACTCGATTTTATGATCAGCATGCAATAGATTTGAGTGATTTGGGGACGATTTTAGCGACGGTCAAGGAAGAAGATAACAGAAATTGGGCGCGCCAGATCGGCCAGGGAATTGATATTACGGTATCTGTTATCGCGTGGCGTGTCCAAAATCTGCGGTGTCCATTCTTCTATGATTATTGCGCCGAAACGCATTCTTTAAATCCTATGGGCGAGATACCGGAACAAGAAAAAGCGGATGACTGGTTTCTCCAAAAAGAATTTGTGTATGCTCCTGCCATTATCATCATTAATGGGACAATGAATAAGGCGGTAAAGCAGTACGGCGGACACGGCTACAGGCATTTGATGGTGCGCGGCGGCGCAGCGGCTCAAAATGCTTGGCTTTCTGCTTTAACACTTGGACTTCAGGGAACGATTTTTGCTGGCGCGCTTCCTAGACCGCTAAGGGAATACACGCCTATTGACGGCCGGCATCGTACTCAACTGTGCGCGTTTTCATTTGGAAAACCGCTATCTTTTTCTGAAAAATAAACCTTCTTCAAAGCAAATAACTTGAAAGGAGGTGATAGAGATGGAAGAGAAAAAAGTTGAATTGGAATTATTTGCAGAAGAGCTTGAAACGCAAATGGATTTTACAATGGGGCCATTGTCGACTTGGGCTTCAGCCACAACTGTTGGCTCAGCTTCGTGCCCTGGAAGCACAGCGGGAACGGCATCAACGGCATCATCACTTTCTGGATAATAATTCATTATTTAAATCCAATAAAAGGAGGTTTACTAATGATAGAGAAAAAAGAGTGTGAACTGGAACTTTATGCTGAAGAAATGACAGAAATTCAATCATTATCTGGTTTCACTACATCAGCAACATTCGGTACAGTTGGATGTGCGGGTTCATCGGCTTCTACGGCCGGCACGATCTCATCATACGGCGGATAATAAGGGGGAATGAAAAATGGAAAAGGATAAAACTCTTGAATTGGAGCTTTTTGCAGAAGAACTGCCGGAGCAAGTTGATTTAGCAACGATTGCGGCATCTTTCAGTTCGACGTCATCAGTCAGTACGGCTTCATGTCCGGGAACAACAGCAGCTTCAGCCGGAACGATCAGCTGCTACGGTTGATTCAAATAGGAGATGAGTGCGTTGAAGGTTAACTGCGAGCACACAGAAAAACTGGAACTCTTTGCAGAGGAGCTTCCGGCCCAAGTGGACATGTCGTCAATTGTCTCGACGATGTCGACAGGAGCTTCCTATGCGTCGTGGACGACGTTTGTCTCCACAATAGCTACCATTTCAACGGTAAATTAGGATGTTATCAACCTAAAAAACATGAGGCGGTGACATTATGTCTGAAAAGGATACTACTATTAAAACATTGGAATTATACGCTGAAGAGCTGCCGGCCCAAGTGGATTTGGCGACTGTTGCAGGAACAGCTAGCACTGCTTCCTCTTTTACAACAGCTTCGTGTCCGGCAACTACAGCGTCAACTGCTGGCACAGCAAGCAGCTACGGGTGATCAGCCCTTATTTAGATAAGTAAGGCAGGTGCCTGTTGCGAGCAGGCGCATGTCTTACTTTCCTTTATCTATTATACCGTATTTGTATGTTAATAAAAGGAGTTTAATGAAGCCATGAACAACGGTCAAGTTCAATACCAGTACGATGAAGAACTATTGGTCAATCCCCTCTATTTAGGTGAAGGAGTCGAGTTGTTAATAGGCGCCAATGAAGAACCCATGTTGTTTGACAAACAGAACGGGAAATATATCAGGCTTTCAAAAGTTGGCTTGGAGATTTTTCACTTAATGGACGGTTCAAACACGGGCCAGGATATTGTAAATCAACTAGAAAAAAATTATGCAAATTACGGTAACTTTCCTGAAATTGTCTATATGTTTTTTTCATCTTTAAGAAAAGCCAATGTCCTAAATATAAAACCGCTGCCTGAACATCAGGTGAAGCAGGCAATTCGCCGCGCAGCTGATAAACCGATGCTTCGATTGCCATTGGCGAAGTCTCTCAATAAATCAACAGAAACACTGCTTCATCTTTACCATTCTATTCCCAAGATGCTTCAAAAAATAACCTTGTATGTTCTGTTTTTTTGTGCCATTTCTTTATTTATTCTGCTCAACGTGACAGAAGGATGGCAGATCGAGTGGGCTTCAATTCATTGGATATTGTTGGTTTGTGTCATTGCTTTTCATTTGATTATTCATGAAATGGCTCACGCCTTAGTAACGAAGGCTTACGGTATCACCATACGGGAAGCGGGTGTCGCGCTGCTCTATTACTTTATTCCAGTTGCGTACGTTGACCGGACAGACACCTACCGGCTGAAAAGCAAGAAAAGCAGAATTCATATCGCGCTAGCCGGGCCGTATTCAGATTTGTTAGCTTGCGGTTTGTGGGCAGCCGTCTCAATGTTGGCTCCTCAAGGCACCATAAGCGAGACAGCGCACCTTATTTCATTTTTGCAAATCCTTTTTGTTCTTAGCAATTTGAATTTACTGCTTCCTACTGATGGATATCACGCGGTAGAGGCTGCTGCAGGGGAGTTATCACTGAGAAAAAGAGCCTTAACATATTTGCTGCATGTAAGCACGTTTAGAAAACCTCCTGCTTACTTACAGCATGTGGCGAAAAATAGAAAAATCATTTACGTTGCCTACAGTTTAGTCTCACTTACTTATCTTTTTTGTTTGCTATCGGCATTTTTCTTTCTTTTACGAAATGCATTTGGATATATGGGGTGATGTATCATGAAGGGACATATAGCGCCTTTTGTTATGCTGAGGGCTGCCGGGGGCAGTATCGACAGCTTGGCATGTGTTGATGTAAAACAGACATCTGAAAATATAGAAAAGATTTTGAATCTGGAAACAGAAATTGAAGTAATGAAGGAACCTTTAAGCGACATTTTCTTTCATTTGATTTCCTGTCTCAACGATGATGAAACGACCTTTCTTCGTTTTCTTTTAAAAGTAAAACGAGATATCTTTAACAGCCGTCCTTTTCAAATTGATGATAAAAGTAGAAGTGAACTGCAGAAACGATTGACTATTTCTGATTATAAATTATTTAACCGATGGTATATGGCCGTTCACGACAGACAAAGGTATATGGAACATACCAAACTAATTTTTGAGAAAGAGATTGAAGAGGCTGGCCAACTGTTAGCGAATGAAATGGAAAATGAAGAATGGCAAAAAGGATTGGCGCTGGCAAATCCGAAATATCTATCCGCTTATAACAAGAAAAAGGCTAAACTATGGAGGCCCCACAAACAATACGCCCGCACCAGTATGTCTTATTTAGGAAGAATAACGATGAAAACAAGTCCATTCAGTACGTTTACCAAGATTGGCTTGACCTCTTTTTCAGCTGATAACACGCCTCCTGATACAAATAATCAAAAAACGAACTTTTGCAGCATTTCTAAGTCAATATGCAGTGAACTTATATTTGAGATGGCGCAGCATAACGAATTATCCCAGTACTTGTACTACGAAAAAAATCAAACCCTCCACACCGATAAAAAGAACAATATGCGCCTCCTGAAAAGCTCTTACACCATTTTAAACGGATTTGCATGGCGTGAGGATAAGATGGTGTCAGAAGAAATTTCGTCAGAAGAACAATTGAAGGTGATCAACTCTCTCCGTTCAGGGAGTTATGCGGAGATACAGGAATTGCTGAAAAATACTTCTTTTACAATACCTGACTTGTCAGCTGAACAATGGATCAAGCCGGTACTTCCTTTTTCAAGAAAAACAGAAAAGCCTTTGCTCAGTTTATACCATTTTTTACAGCCGATACAAACCAAAACAGCAAGAAGGATAGCAAGAATTGTGAAATGGATGAACCATTGTGTAGAGGAGCTTGCGAAAAGCGGGCCCAAGCATAGACTGCGTTATCATCAGTTCATTTACAGACTGTCAAAACGTGCATTCAGTGAGCTTACGGATAAAATACCGAAAAGTGTAGTAACTGAAAAGCTTGTTTACGAAAATGTGAAATTTGTAGAAGATCACCCGCCGTTAGGCCAGCAGGTCCAACGTGATTTAGAACAGCTTTCTGGACAGTTGAGAAAACATCAGTTCCGGACCCATCTCTATGATTTGTTGTGTGAGCACTTCATAGAGATGTATGGGGAAGGAGGCGTATGCCATGACATTCAGGAGTTTTTGTATCAGTTTGAAATGAGGAAAGATAGGCCGCGGCTGATTAAAAATGCCTTGCGGAAAGATAAAAAGACAGCTGTAAACCTGGAGGAGTCCAGAGTGTTTGCCCCGTGCAGCGGCAGCTCAGTTCCCCCAAGTGCGGTTGTGTTTTATCAATTAGCAGCAAATAATGGCAGTAAAGACATTTCCGATGGTGACTACCAGCTTGTTATCAACCAGATCAGTTCCGGTTTGGGGCTGGTACTCCGCTTCCAATCAATGTTTAATGAGGATCAGAGAAATTTAAGCAGTATTACAAAGCGATGGATTCACGTGATGAACCCTCACTCAGATATCGTTCATTTTCCGATGATCTCAGATTTCAGCAATTTGCAAACTGATCCAGGTATTACAGCCCAGTCCTTAAGGTGGCTTGGTGAAAATCCAACAGCAGATAAAAATGATCTTTTGTTAAAGGATCTGTTATTGGTGCATGATCCGAGCGGTACGCTGGCATTTGTAAACAAAGAGGGGCGTCCTGTTGCTCCTATGTATTTTGGTGCTGTGCCACAGCACATGATGCATGGGCCTGTCTCATATTTATTTACCATTATGAACCCATGGATTAATGCGTACCAAACCAATTGGGTGACATCACCTCTATTTCCTAAATCACCTCCGCCGGAAAAAGTAGAATTTCATCCGCGTATGCAGGAGGGAAGGATTGTACAAAGGCGTGCCCGCTGGCGGATCCCGGTATTCTTATTCCCTTTAAAAGAGAATCGAGAGAGTGACTATGCATACTTTATACGAATGAAAGCATTCCAAAAGAAGTACAGCCTTCCGGATGAGGGGTTTCTTTCTGGAGAGAGAACAAGTGTGATGCTGAATCCAAAACAAAGAAAACCAATGTATCTGAATTTCAATAGCTACCATTCTATCGCAGCTGCTGTAAACACGATTGTTGAAGATGACCTTTTGTCTGTAACATTCACTGAAGGCCTTCCTAATCGCCACCAGCATTGGCTGGAAAACGCTGAAGGGCACGTAATTGCTTCTGAGTATATGTCTTTATTCCAATGGCCTGTTGAAAGAAAGCAAGAATCGGCTATAGCAAATGAGAAAGGGGTTTTTATATGAAGGAATGGGTGTTTTACAGCATTTATGTGCCGAAGGCTGAGTATTTGGAAAATATTATCGTCAACATTGTAACGCCCGTTGTTAAGCAGGTAAAAGACAGTGTTCAAGTACATAAGTGGTTTTTTATCAGATACATTGATATGCAAGGGCCTCATATCCGTTTGCGTTTTTTGGTAAATGAAGACGACATTGATATCGTTGAAGAGATTACGGAAGAGCATTTGAACGGCAGTCTATCTAAAGTCCTGGCTGAACCTCTTTCAGAAATGAGCCGTCTGCTGCCTGTCAAAACCGATACTAGAAATTTTGAATCAGGATTCCAACAAGAAGAATATGAGCCAGAGTATGAAAAATACGGCGGCATCCAAGGCGTTAATATAGCTGAAGACATCTTTCAATCTTCCAGTGAATTGGTTCTTTCATTATTGAATGATCCTGTATTTAAAGATAGTGACCGTTTTGATTTCGCTCTCTTTCTTATGAAAAAAACAGCCGAACAAGCTTCTTTATCAGCAGACCAAACACAGGATCTTTGGGAGAGCATGCTGCATTATTGGAGCGGAGCTGATTATACTGATGGAATAACCTATAAAACGAAGCTGAAGGAGGCTGCGGAAAAACGGATTGATGTAATAAATGTTGTCTTAGAAAAAATGTACTCTAACCCTTTTGCCATCAAGTCAACGAATGGGTACCAAAAACAGCTGAAAAGCGCTTTTTCACAGATACAAGAGTCCGATCAGATTAGAATTTCTGCTTCTCATCTATCCTTTCACTATATTCATATGATGAATAACCGTTTAGGGGTGTGGCCGATAGAAGAGGCTTATCTCGGAGCTTTGCTCGCGCAAATATCAAAAAACACAACTGATATAAAATAATAATAAAGAACTTCAGCCTAACAGCTGAAGTTCTTTATTTCCGCTTGTTTTTATGATAAACCGAGGTAAAAGTAAACATAAACAAAAAGTAGGCGCCTGCCAGACTTAAAAAACCGACAGGGTATTGAAGCAGCAGAAGGCCTCCCCCAATAAACAGGATCGTTGCTGCTGAAATAATGATCCAATATAAAGAGAATTTGTTTTTATTTTGCTGTTCTTTGGTCTTGGTAATGGCTGTGTCCTCCTTACTGATATGTTGAATACCGTATTTATAGATGTGAATCAATTGTACAAGCCGTCCTAACAATAAAATAGAGGACACGGAGATCCAGGTGAGAGAGTTAACTAAAAAAGCGAGCTGAAGTGTGTCTTGGAAAGGGGTGCCGCCCGTTTCGAATCTCACAATCAATAATACGCCTGCACCAATTAGAAATAGAATCCCTAAAAAAAAGACAAACACATTATAGCTGTCAAAACGATTCCATTCGCCTAAAAATCTGCAATGTTTAGCAATCAGCGAATATTTCTGTTTAGGGTTCTGTGGAAGTGAATGCACTCCAATTGAATTTAAAATCTGCCGATTAAATGCAGACCCCATGACTCCACCTAGTGTACCGACAGTAAGAGCTGCTGCGCCGCTTATTAGTCCTATCACAGTACCGCTTGTCATATGATCACCTTCCTAAGAATAAGAAAAAAAGTATTTGTGCTGCTATGCTCCCGGATAAAATTGGCAAAATCGTCACTACTTGAGCAACAGAACGGAATGAGAAAAGGTCTGGCAGCTGCCAGCTAGGGTAAGCTAGCCAATGGCTCAAACGGTCAAACCAAGTAATCGGTGGAGAAGGTGGTTTTAACATATGTTCTGGAAGAGACAGGCGGTTGATATCCAGGAATTCATTCAGATCGGGCATGTGTTCTTGTAATCCTTCAATCATGCTTTTAACTTCATCTTGCTCATTCATGAGTCATTCAGCTCCTTTTCAATGGATTTGTTCAGTTTCTTTAGAGAATAATGAAGCTTGGATTTGACTGTTCCTTCCGGTATGTTGAGAATGTGAGAAATCTCTTTGCCTGTAAACCCTTGATAATAGGCGAGAATCAGAATTGATCGTTCTTTTTCAGGCAGCTGTCCCAAATACTGTTGAATCAATATTTTATTTTGTATATTTTGCTCAATGGTGCTCTGGTGCTTTTCCGAATAATCGTCCAATTCCATCTGCTGCCATTTGAATTTAGAATGCTTTCGGTAATAATCAATACATAGCCTGTGAGCAATTTGATGGAGCCAGGTACGAAAGCTCGCTTTTTCGCTTTTGTAGCTGCGGCATTTTACATATACCCGGATAAAAGTTTCCTGCAGAAGATCTTCGGCCGCCTGTTTTTGACGGATGTACAGAAATATAAATTGATATGTTTTTGGAGCGTGACGGGCATATAAACTGTTGTAAGCCTCCATATCCTTTTGTTTAACTTTTTCCATCAATTCTTCGTCAGAAAGAATGTCCATACCCCACCTCGAAACTTGGTTTCGTTACTATATACGGCTGTTGGCTGAAAAGAGTTCAAAAAATGAAAAAATAAAGGAGATAAGTGATGGCAATAGATGTTAGAAGAATGCTGTCTTCATGATTATAACAGGAAAAAAATGAAAGTGCCCGGTCATGAAGACCGGGCTTGACATGTTAACTCCCCCTGTACACCTGATAACCAAAAGGCGACAGCAAAAGCGGGATATGGTAATGCGTATCTGGATCTGCAATGTGAAAACGGACGGTGACGATGGTTAAAAACGGCTGATCGGCTGCGTTCATGTTTTTACTCGCAAAATAGTCTCCTGCATGAAATTCCATCACATATTCTCCGGACACCAGCTCTTCAGCTGCCAGCAGAGGGACATCGACCCTTCCGTCCTTGTTAGTGTATACCTCTTTCATTATACTTTCGCCCAGCCGCTTCAATTCAATTTTGACGTTCGCCGCTGGTTTGCCGCAGGTTAAATCTAAAATATGGGTGGTCAGCTTTCCCATCAGGCCTTCAGGCTCCCTGCGGTTTCAGCGTTTTTCTGTTTTTCTTTCTCGGCGTCTTCTCTAGTCACGGTAAAGCGCTGGAAACCGAATGGCGGGCGCGGTTCGGTGTAGACTTTTCCTTTGGATCCGGGGATTTCTTCGACAACGGTATCCCATGTGTGATTTTGAGATTGGAAGCTGACGTCAGTGAGCTGCGGGAATCTCATTAATATTCTGCAGCCGATATGATAGATTAAGTTTTGGATTGAAGGGGTTTCGAGCTCGTGAAAAACGGTGCTCGCTAAGTCTCGGACTTGTTCAGCCGCAACATAGCGGGCGGGATCGGCAGCATATGCGTCATTTGTGTTTTCATAATGCCAGCTGATGTTTAAATGGACAAACAGCGGACGATTGCCGTCTTCCGGGAGTGTTGTATATTCGTCCCGGATAAAGCCGACGAAGGAGTTGCCGCTCACCTTGACGAGCTGAAGATCCATGATTTCGCTGTATTGCTCTTTGATCGTTATTGTATCCCCGGTTCGTTCCGCTTTCAGAACAGACCGAGCACGTTCATTGCGCGATCTTCTGAAGACGACCTGACTTGTGCCGAGCTCTTGCTCTTCGTAAGCAGGCATCGCCTCAAATGGAATGTCTTCGCCGGTCAGAGTGATCGTGTCCATATGAGAATAGGTATCTAAAAATCGGTGAGCCACATAGTGTAAGAATCCCTCGGCTGTTGTCCCTTCATAGGAAGCGAGATGGCGCTGAATAAAGTTTTTCATTGAGTCTGTAGCTACGACGAGTGTATTATCTCCATCTGTAAATGATGGCAAGAAGGCATCTCCGCCAATTTCACATGTCACATCAACGCCGACAACGGTATTGTCTCTCCCGGTAAAAGTTGACTCTGGGATTTGCTTCACTCCTGTGAGCGGCTTTAAAAACGTTCGGTATGCAAATACATTGCCTTTGCCGTAAGACATGGTTCTATTCATTTGCGTCTCTCCTTTTTCAGTTATGATGTCCGCCAGACGAAAGCGGGCGATGCAGTAAATTTCTTCTAGAGCCCGCTGGAACTCCGTTTCCCGTTCGTTCTTCAGCCTTGCCAGCAGGGCTTGGTGAATGTCCTGCTTCGTCTTTCCCTTTACCGCTAAAATGAAAGGAAAGCCGAAGTGTTCATAATAGTGTTCATTCAGCTTGAGAAATTCCTCGTATTCCTGCTGTTCAAGCGTGCTGAGCCCCGCGTTTTGCTGCTCTCTTACCGAGGAAGCGCTCATTGTTTTCTTTGTTCCGAGACGAGGGTGCTTATTGATTAAATCAAGCTGGGTCTGGCGATCCGCGGCTTTTACAATGCCGGCCATTTTGTGGTGAAGGTCGGAAAGGGAAGAAAACGGCCGCAATGCCGCGGCTTCCTCCGCAATCCATGAAGAGTGTTCAAAAATAGATCCAAGCGTGTCAGTCAGTGTTTGTGCGTCCATTTGATTCAGGTCATCCATTGTGAACATTGGCATCTTCCTTTACGTTTTCATTTCAGCGCCATCCGGCTGTTTGGTTTGAAAAAAAGCGTGCAGTGCAATTGCCGTCAAACTGCCGATCACAATTCCGCTTCCTGCCAAGACTGAGGCAGCGCCCGGAAGAGACGAAAACAACGCGGGAACTGTTGTGGCGCCGAGCCCTAAGCTGACGGAAGAGGCGATGATCAGCAGATTGCCCTGCGAATCGAAGTCAACGCTGGAGAGCATTTTGATCCCGTAAGAAATGACCATGCCGAACATGACAATCATCGCGCCGCCGAGAACTGGGTTTGGAATCACTGTTGTCAATGCTGCGGCTTTCGGAACCAGTCCGATCGCCATCAGCATAATTCCTGTAATCGCGATGACGTTGACACTTTTCATTTTTGAAAGCTGAACGATGCCGACATTTTGCGAGAAGGCGGTATAGGGAAACGCGTTAAATAAGCCGCCCAGCACAATCGCAATGCCTTCCGCCCGGTAGCCCTTTTCCAGATCCCTCTCTGACAGCCTGCGGTTTGTGATATCAGCGAGCGCAAAGTAAACACCTGTCGATTCAACAAGGCTGACAATGGCAACGAGGAGCATCGTGACAACAGCCGGCAGCTCGAAGGTCGGCGGGCCGAAATAAAACAGAGACGGAACATGAAGCCAGGATGCCTCTATGACGTCAGAAAAATCGACTTTTCCCATGAAGAATGCGGCCGCCGTTCCGGCGACAAGCCCGAGCAAAATCGCAATGGAGCGGATAAAGCCTTTAAAGAAATAAAACATCAATAAGATAAAAGCTGTGACCCCAAACCCGAGGAGCACGTTGTCCAGTGTGCCGAAGTCTTTGCTTCCTTCACCCCCGGCCAGGTTATTCATTGCTGTTGGAATCAGGCTGATGCCGATGATCATGACGACTGAGCCGGTCACGACAGGCGGAAAAAAACGGACAAGCTTTCCGAAAAAGCCCGCAGCTAAGACGACAATCAGCCCTGCGGCGATAATGGCTCCATATATCGCTGAGACACCATATGTGCTGCCAATGGAAATCATCGGGCCGACTGCGGTAAACGTACATCCGAGCACAACGGGGAGGCCGATGCCGAAGTACCGGTTTTTCCACAGCTGCAAAAGAGTCGCCGTCCCGCACATGAACAAATCGATCGCAATTAAATACGTCAGCTGCCCTGCGTTCAGCCCGATCGCCGCCCCGACGATCAGCGGAACGAGAATGGCTCCCGCATACATGGCAAGCATATGCTGAAGTCCGAGCATCATCAGCTGAAAGGCATTGTGCTGTTTCTTCACTTTTTTTACACCTCTTTTTCTAGTGCGAGTGTATGGTCTAATACCGGGATTTCTGTTTTCTGAGCTACTGTTTTTTCTTTTCTGTCGCGTAAGCTGAAAAATAGATTCAAAAAGATGGCGGTCAGGCTTCCGGTGATGGTGCCGTCGCTGACCAGAATCCGGATCGGAGCGGGGAATTCAGCAAAAATCCCAGGCGCCGTGCTGGCGCCGATGCCGAGTGAGATTGAGCATGCGATGGTGAGCAAATGATATTGATTGGTGAGATCTGCTGTGCTGAGCATTTTGACGCCGGATGCAATTACCATGCCGAACATGACGACGGTTGCGCCGCCAAGCACAGCAGCAGGAACGGCAGAAGCAAGGGCGGCAATCTTCGGAAGCAATCCGAGACAGACAAGGATACAGCCTGCGGTCACAACGATGTTTCTTGTTTTCACTTTCGTCAGCTGTAGTAAGCCGGCGTTTTGCGCAAAGGTGTTATAGGGGAAGGCGTTAAACAGTCCGCCGATAAGAATGGCGATTCCTTCCGCCCGGTAGCCTTTGACAAGGTCTTTTTCGGTTATCGGTCTGCCGCATATTTTTCCGATTGCGTAGAAGACGCCGGTTGATTCCACAATAATGACGATTGCAACGATCAGCATCGTTAAGATTGGGCCGATTTCAAATGAAGGGGCTCCGAAGTAAAACGGCTTCGGGATTTGAAAGAGCGGGGCTTCAGCGACAGCAGAAAAGCTGACTTTGCCCATGGCGGCTGCTGCCGCTGTCCCGGCAGCGATTCCGATCAGAACGGACAGCGTTCGGGCGAATCCTTTGAGATAGCGGTTGAGGATTAAAATCAGGACAAGGACGCCGACAGAGAGAAGAAGGTTTTCGAGCGAACCGTATTCGGGGTTGGCGCTGCCGTTTATTTTTTCGCCGCCAGCCATATTTTTTACACCTGTCGGCACAAGAGAAAGGCCGATCAAGGTCACAACGGTTCCTGTTACGACAGGAGGGAATAACACAGTCAGCTTGCCGAAAAAACGTGCAAACAAAAAGATAAACACACCTGCCGCGATGATTGAACCGTAAATGGCGTGAACGCCGTAGTTGGCGCCAATTGCAATCATCGGAGTGACGGCCACAAATGAACTGCCAAGCATGACGGGAAGCCCGATGCCGATGTATGCTCCTCGCAAGGTTTGCAAAAGCGTCGCAACGCCGCACGTTAACAGGTCAATTGCCAATAGGTAGGATAGCTGTTCATCTGTCAAATTCAGCGCCCTGCCGACAAGCAGGGGCACCAAAATCGCACCTGCATACATAGCCAGCACTTGCTGAAGGCCAAGAGTAAACACCGCAAACGTTCTTTGTTTCACGTTAGTCCCTCCTTTTATATGTGAACTTTAGTAACATGATAGCGTGCTGATTGTCGGGTGTCATTAGATACAGTAGCCGAAAAAGACAGGGGTTACTGCTGAAAATAACGAAAAACGGTTTAGTTTGTAAGAGAATGTGACAAACATTAGCTGATCAGCTGCTGCATCCGTAAGGCAAGCCGCAAACGCATCGTTGTCTCAGGGTCTTTTAAGCTTTTGCCAAGCAGCTCTTCACATTTTTCAAGGCGATAGATAACTGTATTGCGGTGAACGTACAGACGCTTTGCCGTCTCGGAAATTTGGCAGTGTGTCTCTAAATAGACGGACAGTGTATGAAGCAGGCTTTGATCCTCCTGCTGTTTTTCGGCAAGGCTTTGAAGTGTGGAGGTGTAAAATTTCTTCAAATCCTCAACCGGGAGCAGGCGGAGAAGCTCGGGCACATCCTTGGCGTGATACACCTGAATAAACTCCGTGCTTCTTGACAAATGCCCTGATTGCAGAGCATCAGACGCCTCTGTGAACGCGTCGGGAACATCATTGAGCCTTTGGCATATATTGCTGATGCCAAAGGACACAGTCCGTTTAAATTGGGCTTTCACCTGTGTTTGAAACTGTTCTAAAAAGCTGATCACCGAGGCGTGCATTTCACTCCAGCTGTCAGTCGCTTCGATCAAAATAATGCCGACGTTTCCTTTAATAAAGAGGTGGGGTGGAAACGGGAAGGCCGATAATTCGCCTTCAAGAAATTCGAATACGCCGTCGGAGGCGAGCTGGTTTTCTGTAAAGCTGATCGTTTCGTCATTCCGGTCGAGTTTGCCGGCGATGCACATGTATTTTTGATCCCAGTGCAGCTTGAATTCCTTCGCACGGTTTTTAATTTCATCGTCTGAAGAAAAGGACCGCTCAATAAAATTGCTGAAAAACTCATTGCGGGCCCGCCGGCTGAACTGCTTCAGCGCATTTTCCTTCAGCAGTTCAAAGGAAATCACGTTGGCCGCTTGTTCAATCGTGAGGATCAATCCTTTATCGCCGGCCTGCACCATGTCCGGTATCAGCAGGTATCCGCAGTTTTTTTCGTGATTATAAATAGGCAGGACAGAATATGTTTTCTGATCTGAGATTGTAGAGAAACAAGTGAAAAACGGCCCGGATACGGTATTCAGGGTGCCTTTCAGCTTTTCGGTCTCAACTGAAATCTGATGAGACGCGGACAGCATTTTGGCATGCTGGTCAAGCAGCAGCACGGGAAGCTGAAGAAGGTCTGACACCTTTTTGAGGAGGGATTGCAGCCCCTTGCCGCTCATAATGTGGTTTGTGAATTTTTTGTGCGCGTAAATGGCTTGCTGCAGCTCGTTAGAACGCATATCAAGAATATGGCTGAGTGTTGCATTCACAATATCGCCGAGGCGGATGTGTTCTGGAAGCTCAATGATCGGTAACCTATATGAATCAGCCAATTCAATGATTTCTTTCGGGATATTCTCCAGGTAGCGCTTTGTTTTAATGCCGAGGCCCGCGCAGCCGCGTTTTGCCATTTGCCGAATCAGTTCAGATAATTGGTGCGGGTTATCCTTCAGGTGATACGCAGTGGTGACGAGCAATTCATTCTTGTGCAAAAAGTCTGCGATATCCGGAGCATCCATCATATTCACATGCTGCACCTCTCTTTCTCCTCCTGCTTTTCCCGCAATGAAATTGGCGTTTTCATAGGCCGGTATTTTCATCACATCAAAAATATTCATAGCGCATTCTCCTTTTCTATAAAAACATTGGTTAAGATGAATAATTTTCAATAGGAATTCTAGCGGTTTTGCTGATGTAATACGATCATAGTAGCAGTAAACTGTTGAAAATAGAACTGGTTGTGTTACATAAACTGACATAAAAAATCGTTATCCTTACATGGAGGGATCAATATGGCTTACGATTTGGTGATAAAAGGTGCGAAGGCAGTTACGCCAGGTGGCGTAAAAGAAGCCGATATTGCAGTTCAAAACGGTGTGATTGCCGAGATTGGTTCTTACATTGAAGCAAGCAGCGGAGCAGCAATGATCCAGGCAGACGGAAAATACGTATTTCCCGGTGCGATAGACTGCCATGTTCATTTCAATGAACCGGGCAGAGAGGATTGGGAGGGGATTGAAACAGGTTCGCAGATGATGGCGGCAGGCGGCTGCACCACCTATTTTGATATGCCGCTTAATTGCATTCCATCAACTGTAACGGCAGAACACCTTCTCGCAAAAGCTGAACTCGGCAGGCAAAAATCGGTCGTGGATTTTGCGCTTTGGGGCGGCCTCGTGCCCGGGCATATTGAGGACATCCGCCCAATGGCCGAAGCGGGAGCGATTGGGTTTAAAGCGTTTTTATCAAAATCAGGCACCGACGAGTTCCGCTCTGTTGACGAACGGACATTGCTTAAAGGCATGACAGAAATCGCGGCTGCAGGAAAAATCCTCGCTCTTCACGCAGAAAGCGACGCGATTACAAGCTATTTGCAGATGGTTTTGGCCAATAAAGGAAAAGTGGATGCGGATGCGTACGCCGACTCCCGCCCGGAGGAAGCCGAAGCTGAAGCGGTGTATCGCACGATTCAATATGCAAAGGTGACAGGCTGTGCGGTTCATTTTGTCCATATCAGCACGGCGAAAGCGGTCCGGCTGATCAGAGAGGCGAAACAGGAAGGGCTTGATGTTTCAGTTGAAACATGCCCGCATTATGTCCTGTTCAGCCATGACGATTTACGGGAAAAGGGCTCTGTCGCAAAATGCGCGCCACCGCTCCGGCCACGGCAATCGAAGGAGGCGCTGATCGAGGCGCTCATGGCGGGGCACATTGACATGGTCTCCTCAGACCATTCTCCTTGCCGTCCGTCCTTGAAGCGGGAGGACAATCTGTTTTTATCATGGGGCGGAATCAGCGGCGGGCAGTTTACTTTATTAGGCATGCTGGAACTGGCGCTTGAGCATCAGATTCCGTTTGGAGCTATCGCCGAATGGACAGCGGCAGCACCTGCGAAACGTTTCGGCCTTCAGCGAAAAGGGCGGCTTGAAGCGGGGTGTGATGCAGATTTTGTGCTCGTCAGTATGGAGCCGTACACTGTGACAAAAGAATCGATGTTTGCTAAGCATAAGCAAAGCATTTACGAAGGACATACATTTCCCTGCCGCATATCGGCCACTTACAGCAAAGGCCGTTGCGTGTACAGTGATGGGGAAAAAGTCAGCAGAATTGACGGGGCACTTGTCGTTCCTTCGTAAGCCCGGCGGATTTTCCCGCCGGGTTTTTTGATTTCCGCCGTTCTAGTTTTTAAAATTCCATCAACGTGGTATCTTTTTTAAAAGGAGGCGGGAGCAATGGAGCATGTGAAGTGCATACTGAAGCAATCCTGGTCGCGCCATACGAGCTCTAAATGGACGGAAGAATGCCCGTCATGCGGCCAATGCGGGGTAACTACGTTGGTCATTCAGGACCATTTCGCCGGCGCTATTTTCAAAACAAAAGCCGGTGAAAGCTGGCATTTTTATAACAGCATCAATGGTGTGATGTACGACTTTACGAGTGAACAGTTTCAAACGCCTATTGAATATCAGCATATTCCTTCCTCAAGAGAAGAGGCGTTTTTAGATACAAATGAGGAACAATATCAGCATCTTCGTTCCGCATTTTCCCGCCATATGAACAGCATTTCCGAGGAAACCTGAAAACACGTGTGATAAACTGGAAGAGAGGTGAATGATTGTGATTTATATCGGACTGACGGGATGGGGGGATCATGACAGCATCTATCCGCCAAAGACGGCCAGCCAGAAAAAATTACAGGCCTATTCCTCCCATTTTCCCATCGTGGAATTAGACGCGAGCTTTTACGCGATTCAGCCGGCACGCAATAATGAAAAGTGGGTGAAGGAGACGCCGGAAACCTTCCAATTTATCGTGAAAGCGTATCAGGGCATGACAGGGCATCAGCGCGGCGAAATTCCCTTTGACTCAAAAGAGGAGATGTTTGACGCGTTTAAGGTGTCTTTAACGCCATATTTACATAGCAATAAGCTCGCCATGGTGCTGTTTCAATTTCCGCCGTGGTTTGACTGCAAGAAGGAGAATGTCGCCTATTTGAGATGGTGCAAGCACCAAATGGGAGATATTCCTTGTGCGCTTGAATTCAGAAACCGCTCCTGGTTCTCGCCGCAGTTTTATGAGCAGACGCTTTCATTTATGAAAGCGGAAGGCTGGATTCACAGTGTCTGTGATGAACCGCAAATCGGAGAAGGCAGCGTTCCGACTGTGCTGCGCGCCACCGATGAAAACAAAACGCTTGTCAGGTTTCACGGACGCAACAAGCAGGGCTGGATGAAGCCTGATGGCGGGAAAAACTGGCGTGAGGTCAGGTACTTATACCGCTACAATCAACAGGAGCTGGCGGATTGGAAAAAGCACCTGAATGAATTGCAGCAGCAATGTAAGGATGTTTTTGTCCTGTTCAATAACAATTCCGGCGGAGACGCCGCGGATAACGGCAAGCAGATGCTTGAACTGCTTGATATCGAGTACAGCGGACTTGCTCCGAGACAGCTCGATTTATTTTAGAAAAGAGGTTTTTACTGATGTCGTTTGTGATTTTGGTCGTACTGGGATTAATCGCAGGTACGGTAGGAAGCCTGATCGGGCTTGGCGGCGGAATTGTCATTGTGCCGGCTCTGATGTTTTTGAGCACAGTGACGCCGCTGTTTCAGGATGTAACGCCGCAGGTCGCGATTGGAACTTCGCTTTTGGTCATTATTTTTACGGGTCTTTCTTCAACTTTGGCTTATATTAAATATAAAACCGTTGATTATAAGAGCGGGCTCATTTTCTTTATCGGTTCAGGACCCGGCAGCATTATCGGGGCTTACGTGTCAAAGATGTTCAATTCAAACTCATTTTCCGTTTGGTTTGGCATTTTTATGATTCTGATTTCATTATCTTTAATGCTGAAAACGAAAGCCCGGCCGATCAACAAAGCGCACAAAGGGATTATTCGGACATTTCAGGATGATGCCGGTGAGCCTTATACGTACTCATATCAGGCCCCTGTCGGAATTGCCATTGCCTTTGTTGTCGGCTTTTTGGGAGGGCTTTTCGGAATTGGCGGCGGATCGCTGATGGTTCCGGCGATGATGCTGTTGTTCCTGTTTCCGCCGAAGGTTGCGGTGGCAACGTCCATGTTTATTATTTTCCTGTCTTCTATGACAGGGTCTGTTTCACATATTATTTCCGGGCACGTCAATTGGCTGTATGCCCTGGCGCTTGTGCCCGGCGCTTGGTTCGGCGGAAAGCTTGGCGCCGCCATCAACAGAAAAATGCAGACGAAAACGATCGTTATGATCATGCGGATCGTATTGATTTTGATCGGCTGCCAGCTCATTTATGAAGGCATGTTCAGCTGAACGATTAGGGAGAGATAATATGAAGGAGAAGCTCCGCTTATATCATACAAATGATTTGCACAGCCATTTTGAAAACTGGCCGAAAATTGTAGATTATATCGAGCAGAAAAGAAAAGAGCATCAATCAGACAGCGAAGAGACGCTCGTTTTTGATATTGGCGATCATCTTGATCGTTTTCAATTCGTGACAGAGGCGACTTTCGGAAAAGCGAATGTCGATCTCTTAAACCGTCTTCACATTGATGGAGCGGCAATCGGCAATAACGAAGGAATTACGCTTCCGCATGAAGAGCTCGCTGCCTTGTATAATCATGCAGAATTTCCCGTTATCGTTTCCAATCTGTATGACAAAAACGGAAACCGTCCGTCCTGGGCGGTTCCTTACCATATCAAAACATTGAAAAACGGAATGACCATTGCGTTCTTAGGCGTAACCGTGCCATATTATCCTGTCTATGACAAGCTGGGATGGACGGTAACCGATGCTCTTGAAAGCATCAAGGAAACCATTCAGGAAGTGAAAGGACAGGCTGATATCATCGTTCTGCTGTCACATTTAGGCATTCTTGACGATCAGGCGGTGGCTGAAGCGGTGCCTGAGATTGATGTGATCCTTGAATCGCACACTCACCATTTGCTTGAAGATGGACAAGTGGTGAACGGCGTGTTGCTTGCCAGCGCCGAGAAATACGGGCATTATGTCGGCTGTGTAGAAATCACGGTAGACAGCGAACAGCGAAGTATCATCAGCAAAACAGCGTCTGTGCAGAACATGGCGGATTGGACAGGAGAATCCGCAGAAACAAAAGCATTTCTCAAGGAAAAAGAACGTGAAGCCGAGGAGAAGCTGTCCGATGCCGTTGCGGAGCTTGCCCAGGATGCTGAGGTCAAGTGGTTTGAAGAATCAGAGCTGCCTTTGCTTTTGGCGTATGCGTTAAAGGAATGGTGCGGAACCGACATCAGTATGGTGAATTCCGGTGTCATTCTCGGTCCGCTGAAAGCAGGTCCTGTGACAAAGCTGGATCTGCACCGAATCTGTCCTCATCCGATCAACCCGGTGGCTGTCCGCTTGACGGGAGAAGAATTGAAAGAGACGATTATCCATGCCGCTTCAGAACAAATGGAACAGCTCCGGATCAAAGGGCTCGGCTTCCGCGGAGAAGTGATGGGAAAAATGGTGTACGCGGGTGTTGATGTAGAAACGGAACGGCTGGATGATGGAATCACGCATGTCACACGGATCACCCTGAACGGGGAGGATATTGAAAAACATAAACCATACTCTGTCGCAGTGCTTGACATGTTTACGCTCGGCAGACTGTTTCCGATGATTCGCGACGCCGCAGAAAAAGAATATTTTATGCCGGAATTTTTGCGGGATCTGCTCGCCTGGAAGCTCGCGCATTAAGGCGGTCAGCCCACAACAAGCTGTGCCCTTCATCATAAAGTGATGAATGAAGGGAGTGGTTGACGTGGTAAATCTGACACCAATCATGATAGAAGGACAGCCTTTTACAGCTGTGACAGTGAAGCTTCCAAAAACAAATTTTATGGCCGTCACCAATGATCACGGATACATTATGTGCGGTGCGCTTGATGTGGCGCTGCTCAATGAAAAATTAAAGGAGCGTGGCATTGTGGCGGGGCGTGCAGTTGGGGTTCGCACCATTGACCAGCTGCTAGACGCACCTTTAGAATCCGTCACGTACGCCGCGGAAGATCTCGGCATCCATGCCGGAATGAGCGGCAGAGACGCACTTTTAAAAATGGTGAAATAAAATAATTTGGCCCGGCTATTACTATGTCCCCCCTTACAAGCATACATTGTGATATGTAAGGGGGGATTTTCTTGCCAAGATACCGCGGCCCTTTTCGCAAGAGAGGACCTTTGCCTTTCCGGTACGTGATGCTTCTGTCAGTTGTCTTTTTTATCCTGTCAACAACAGTCAGCCTTTGGATGATCAATGGCTCGATCAAACCTGTTTTAATGGACATCGGCGAGATGGAAACGAAGCGTATAGCGACAGAGGTGATCCAGGATTCGATAGAGGATTATATGTCTGACAGTGAGAATATGAAAGATATGTTTCAAATGAATTCTGATGAAAACGGAAACTTAACGACAATCGATTTTAATACACAGATTGTAAACAGTGTGAAAACAAAAGTAACGAAGCAGCTTCAGGCTCATCTGAAAGAGATGGAAACCCACACCGGGCACAGCGGGGCTAGTGAAAACATTTTGATCAACATTCCGCTGGGACAGGTGACCGGCAACAGCCTCCTCGGAAACCTCGGCCCGAAAATCCCGGTTCGGTTCAATTTAATCGGTGACGCTTTTACAGATGTCAAAACCAAAATCAAGCCGTATGGCATTAATAATGCACTTATTGATATCAGCATCTTTGTCGAAATCAAAGTGAAGGTCATCATTCCGTTCGCAAGCAAAACCGCTGTCGTCACCAATAATGTGCCTGTATCGATTAAAGCCGTACAGGGCGAAGTGCCGCAGTTTTATAACGGAAGCGGCGCCTCCGGTGTCACGCCTTCTGTCCAGCTTCCGAGCAGCAAAGAAGAGGACAGTGCCGATTCGAAAAGTGAAAAAAGCAGCAAATAAGCCGCCTCTCGAAGAGGCGGCTTTTCATTATTTCTTCTTTTTGTATTCATAACGCTCCCACGCTCTCAAATGCGGGTATGGATCAAATGACCATTCGGTTTTTCCGTTATCTTTGTACATGCCGTAGTGAAGATGCGGCGGGAATTTCCCGGCGGTTCCCGGCGGGCCGTATCCTGAGCTTCCGACTGATCCGATGACTTGGCCGGGTTCAACAATTTGTCCTGTTTTAATCCCTTTGGCAAACCCATTGAGATGGGCAAAATAATGATACGTATTGTTAATGTCTCTGATGCCGATTCTCCATCCTCCGAAGCGGTTCCAGCCCTTCATTTCAACTATGCCGTAGCAGGTCGATCTGACAGGAAGGCCGTAATGGGCAAAGATATCCGTGCCTTCATGAATCCGTCTCCCCCCGAAGCCGCGGGCATCCCCCCACGTGCTGCGATAGCTGTAATCGGTTCTGATTGGAAGCGGAAATGCATGCTCGCCTAAATCAATATGGCCGTAGGCTTTAAACAGCTTCATGAATTCAGATATGATCCCCACTGTCTGATCACGACGGTAATAATTCCAAAGCCCAATACGGATGTTGTCCTCATCTGTGCCATATGACAGTAAGTATTGGCTGAACGTATACAAAATATCTTCATCGTTGCTGACCTCTGCTTTCCCGTCACCGTCACCATCCATTCCGATTCCGTCAAACACTTTAATGCTTAACGGCGCATCGTCTTTCGGATTCGGGTTTTCAGGCCCGCTCCAGATTTCATCCGGTATATAAATGCTGATGATTCCCGCTTTGTCAGGCAGATCTTTTCGGTTGCTCCGCACGTTTTCCTCGTATTGATCTACAGCGGCGAGCGCATACCAAGGAATCTGCGTTACAGCCTCGACTTTATGATATAATTCCATCCGTTTCGACAGCACTGGATCTGAAAGCTCTTTTCCAGACGCATAAGGCTCACACGCAAACAAAAGGAGAAGAAGGGCGGATAACAAAACTTTCACAAAATAATCTCCTTTCATATTGAATACACATAGTTTGCGGCAGTCTGGCTTAAAAATGTCAGTAATCATCTTCCCTTGTCGAGAAATTTTTCCTATGTTAAAGTGTCTAGAGAAAAGACTTTCTTTAGTTAGAAAAACATTATTTTTGTTGCAGAAATAGAACCTGCACCTTTCTCGTTTTCAGAATGTTTCGTGTCAGAAATTGAGTATATTGGATATTGGAGATGATGGGAATTGGCAAAGAAAGACGAACACCTCAGAAAGCCCGAATGGCTCAAAATCAAATTAAATACAAATGAAAACTATACAGGGCTCAAAAAACTCATGCGGGAAAACAACCTGCATACCGTATGTGAAGAAGCAAAATGTCCGAATATTCATGAATGCTGGGCGGTCAGACGTACAGCTACATTTATGATTTTAGGTTCTGTTTGTACAAGAGCATGCCGTTTCTGTGCTGTCAAAACGGGCCTTCCAACTGAGCTTGATCTGCAGGAGCCGGAACGCGTAGCGGATTCTGTCGCACTTATGAACCTGAAACACGCGGTGATCACCGCTGTTGCGCGTGACGACCAGAAAGACGGCGGGGCAGGCATTTTCGCGGAAACTGTCCGTGCAATCCGCAGAAAAAGCCCATTTACAACAATTGAGGTGCTCCCGTCTGATATGGGCGGAAACTATGATAACCTGAAAACCTTGATGGATACACGCCCAGATATCCTGAATCACAATATCGAGACGGTTCGCCGCCTGACGCCAAGAGTCCGTGCGCGTGCGACGTACGACCGTTCGTTGGAATTCTTGCGCCGTGCAAAAGAAATGCAGCCTGACATTCCGACGAAATCAAGCATCATGATCGGACTCGGCGAAACGAAGGAAGAAATTATTGAAGTCATGGACGACCTCTTGGCAAACAACGTGGATATTATGGCAATCGGCCAATATCTGCAGCCGACGAAGAAACACTTGAAAGTCCAAAAATACTATCACCCTGATGAGTTTGCAGAATTAAAAGAAATCGCCATGCAAAAAGGCTTCAGCCACTGCGAAGCCGGTCCGCTTGTCCGTTCATCTTACCACGCGGATGAACAGGTGAACGAAGCATCTAAAAAGCGCCAAGCACAAGCATAATGCCAAAACGCCAGATCATCTGGCGTTTTTGTCATTCTTATTGATTTTCATGTCCTGGCGGGTTTCTCCGTTGGCATTTTCATTATCTGAGACAGGGCTTCCTTGCGGGGAGGCTTTCATTTCTTGAATCGTCCCAGACATGATCTCTCTGATGTCTCTTGAACCGGAGCCGAGATTGCTGTAATTTTCAATCGACTGCATATGGTTTGGATTATCGGAAATATACACATGATAGTATCGCGGTATTACAGAAGCCGCCGTTTTCTTCACCTGATCGGCGGTCAGCTCGCGGTTTTTGGAATCGGTTTTGTACACGACAAGCGCTTCTTGATCTGTCACCAGTGTGGCAGCATCTTGAATATGGGGGAGCTGAACCGTTACACTTGATATCATGTGAGCGGTTTCTTCCCGGTTCATCACTGGCGCTTTCTGCTGTTCGCCGTCAAATTGTTCTTTTTGATAGCGGACATAGCCAAATTGTTCGTTTTCATCATGGCGGTTAAAAGCCTCGTTGCGGTCAGACACATGAATGGGCCTGGTTTGATTCTGCGCCTGATTCTGGACATTTTGCTCGGCATTATCGAGTCCTGTACCCCCGCACCCGGATAAAAGCCCGGTGAACAGGCAGAGACTGACAGCAGTTCGTTTCATTTGTAAATCCCTCCTCATATGTAGGGTAGCCAAATCGCATGATTTATTCTTTAGCAATTGATGGGGAACGGGCAATGAATTATGATAGGAATGAGTGAAAAAGAGGTGAGATCATGATTCTTATTCAAAATGCCGAATTTGAATTGGTGCACAATTTCAAAGACGGCTTCAACGAAGAGGCTTTTAAAGCCCGCTACTCCGATATTTTAAATAAATACGATTATATTGTGGGAGACTGGGGGTACGGTCAGCTTAGGCTCAAGGGCTTCTTTGACGACCAGAATCAAAAGGCAACCTTCGAAACGAAAATCAGCACACTAGATGAATACATTTACGAATACTGCAATTTCGGCTGTGCGTATTTTGTCTTGAAACGGATCAGAAAATAAATATACACAAAGGGGATGCTGTCATGTATTTTGTTGACAGAAACAAGATCGAGCAAACACTCGGGTTCTTTGAACAACAGCTTGCGCTTTTCAACTCACAAACAGACTGGGAGACTGAAATCGGGAGACTGGCGCTTCAGCGAATAGGCCATCTGTTAATCGAATGCATTCTTGATACAGGCAATGACATGATTGACGGTTTTATTATGCGGGATCCAGGCAGCTATGATGATATTATGGACATACTTGTCGATGAAAAAGTTGTCACGGAAAAAGAGGGAACTGAGCTCAAAAAATTGATCGCCTACCGCAAAACATTGGTTCAGCAGTATCTGTTTGCTGACAGTGCCGAGCTTTACAGGCTGATCACGGCACATCAGACTGCTCTTCAAGACTTCCCGCAACGGATCAGAAGCTACTTGGAAACAGAGCTTGGCCCTGTTTCTGCGTTTAAATAACAACTGGAAAGCCACAGGAGTGTTGAAATGAAAACATATAAAGGGTATTTAATTGATTTAGACGGAACGATGTACAATGGCACAGAAAAAATCGAGGAAGCGTGTGAATTTGTCAGAACGCTGAAGGATCGCGGCGTGCCTTATCTATTTGTGACAAACAACTCTTCGCGCACACCGAAGCAGGTGGCGGACAAGCTCGTGTCTTTTGATATTCCGGCATCAGAAGAACAAGTCTTCACAACCAGCATGGCCACTGCCCAGCATATCGCCCAGCAGAAAAAAGACGCGTCTGTGTATGTGATTGGGGAAGAAGGGATCCGCCAGGCCATTGAAGAAAACGGACTGACGTTTGGCGGGGAAAACGCGGATTTTGTGGTGGTTGGCATTGACCGTTCCATTACATACGAAAAATTTGCTGTTGGCTGCCTGGCAATCAGAAATGGCGCCCGCTTTATTTCTACTAACGGAGATATTGCGATTCCGACGGAGAGAGGCCTCCTGCCAGGAAACGGTTCACTGACTTCTGTTTTAACCGTATCGACAGGCGTACAGCCGGTATTTATCGGCAAACCGGAATCTATTATTATGGAGCAGGCGATGCGCGTTCTTGGCACGGATGTGTCGGAAACACTTATGGTCGGCGACAACTATGCGACAGACATCATGGCCGGCATTAACGCCGGTATGGATACACTGCTTGTTCACACAGGCGTAACGAAAAGAGAGCATATGACAGACGATATGGAAAAACCGACTCACGCCATTGACTCTCTGACTGAATGGATTCCATACATTTAAATAAATAAGGGCACCCCAAAGGGTGCCCTTATTCTGTGTGCCGCGCGCGGTGTGCGAGCCTGCTTGAGGCTGCGGCGGAAATCGCGCCGACGATGTCATCCAGAAAGGTATGGCATTCGCCGGTTGATTTATCATTTAAATGTTTAAGGATTCCGGGTTTTTCTTTGTCAATGTAGCCGTAGTTCGTAAACCCGATCGATCCGTAAATATTCACGATGGAAAATGCCAGAACTTCATCTACTCCATATAGGCTTTCATCTGTTTCAAGCATTGTTTGCAGCGGTTCAGACAGTTTTTTCTGCTCGGCAAGAACATCCAATTCAATGCCCGTTAAAATCGCATTTTGCACCTCGCGTTTTGCGAGAACGCGATTGACATTCAACGTGCACTCATCAATGGTTAAATCCGGATGATATTTTTTCTGCAGAAAAAAGACAAGCTCGGCAATGTCTGATACCTCAACGCCGCGCTCCTTCATCCGTGCTCTTGCTTTTGCTTCCATCTGACTGACTTGTTCTTTTTCTGACATCAGCTTCACCCAATCTTTTTTACTAGTTTATACAAAATGTTTGAGATGTTTACGACTTTTTCCTGCGCCTTCGTCGGATTAAAATATGTATTCATAATTCCGGACGTGTATGACTACGATGTGATGAGCCCTAATTCTACAGGCAGGTGATCATTGTGAAAGGTACAATAAAAGAAAAATACGGTATTCATATCAGGCAGCTTTCCATGTACCAGAACACTTATCAATGCTTTCAGACGCCGAATTCACTCTTTCTGATTGTCCCCGTTTCCCAATTCTCAGATACGGAGCTGGCGGAGCTTTATTACATGAGTCAGTATTTACAAGAACAAAGTGACCCATACGTTTCGGTTTTTATCTTTACAAAAGAAGGTGAGCTGACGTTTGAACATGAAGGAAAAACGTACGCACTGCTGAAGGCGGCACCTCCTTTGTCAAACCGGGCGTTTTCCATTGGGGCGGAGCTGGCGGAATTTCACCGGAAAGGCAGAGGCTACCCGTATGAAGTGAAAGCAGCCGGAAGAATCGGGCAGTGGAAGGATCTGTGGGGAAAACGCATTGATCAGCTGGAAGCGTTTTGGCAGCGAAAGGTTCAGACCCCTCCGCATGAGCCATTCGATAAAAAAATGATCGAATCATTTCCATATTATTTAGGACTGTCGGAAAACGCGATACAATATTTAGTGGACACTGAGCTGGATGACAAGCCCCAAGCCGCTGATTCAGGAACGATATGCCACCAGCGGATGGAAAGACATACATGGTCATTCGAATCGTTGATCAGGATTCCGTCGGATTGGGTATTTGACCACGCCTCACGCGATTTGGCTGAATATATGAGGCATACGTTTTTGCATCACAGACAAGATTTTAACCAGCAGGGCTTTCTTTTTTTACAGGAATACGGGCAAGTCACCCCGCTGTCTTCGTTTTCGAAACGCCTTCTGTACAGCCGCTTGCTCTTCCCGCTTCATTATTTTGAAACCGTGGAGAGCTACTACATGTCGTCAGAATCAGAAAAACATTATTATGAAGAGCAGCTTGACTTCATTCTTGGTGACTGCGGACGCTATGAACAATTTCTCAATACAGCACAGGAATTCATGAATATGCGGGCGCAGAAGCTGTTTGTTCCCCGCGTGGGCTGGCTCGGAAAAGGCAGAAAAATAATTAGAAAATAAAGAATCTTGTCATATCAACGCGTTAAGCGTTTACATTCCCAAAATTCAGCCATTTGCTATCTTGTCAAAAGGGGGATGGGCTTATATAATGTTTGTAACTTATATGTCTGTGTTGAGTTAACAATTGTCTTTTTAGAGAAGACAATCAAATGAAAGGTGGAGTTTTTTTGAAAGCGATTCGTGTAGGGCTTTTAGGTTTAGGTACCGTCGGAAGCGGTGTCGTTAAAATTATTCAAGACCATCAGGATAAGCTGATGCATCAGGTCGGCTGTCCGGTTACGATAAAAAAAGTGCTTGTCAAAGATCTAGAGAAAAAGAGAGAAGTAGATTTGCCGAAGGAAGTGCTCACAACAGAAGTGTATGATGTCATCGATGATCCAGATGTTGATGTCGTCATTGAGGTGATCGGCGGAGTTGAACAGACAAAACAATATTTGCTCGACGCGCTGAGATCGAAAAAGCATGTGGTCACAGCAAACAAGGATTTAATAGCTGTGTACGGCTCCGAGCTGCTTGCGGAAGCGAAGGAAAATGGCTGCGACATCTACTTTGAAGCCAGTGTTGCCGGTGGCATTCCGATTTTGCGCACGTTAGAGGAAGGCCTCTCATCAGACCGGATTACAAAGATGATGGGGATCGTGAACGGAACAACGAACTTTATCTTAACTAAAATGATTAAAGAAAAAAGCCCTTACGAGGAAGTGCTCAAGGAAGCGCAGGATCTCGGCTTTGCCGAAGCTGATCCGACTTCAGACGTGGAAGGGCTTGACGCCGCACGGAAAATGGCGATATTGGCGCGTCTCGGTTTCTCGATGAACGTGGATCTGGAAGACGTCAAAGTAAAGGGAATCTCCCAAATTACAGACGAGGACATCAGCTTCAGCAAACGCCTTGGCTATACGATGAAGCTGATCGGGATTGCACAGCGTGACGGAAGCAAAATCGAGGTCAGCGTTCAGCCGACACTGCTTCCTGACCATCATCCGCTGTCTGCTGTGCATAATGAGTTTAACGCCGTTTATGTGTACGGTGAGGCTGTCGGTGAGACGATGTTCTACGGGCCGGGAGCCGGAAGCATGCCGACTGCGACATCCGTTGTTTCTGACCTTGTCGCTGTCATGAAAAATATGCGACTCGGCGTAACCGGCAACAGCTTTGTTGGGCCGCAATATGAGAAAAACATGAAATCGCCGTCTGACATTTACGCCCAGCAGTTTTTGAGAATTCATGTAAAAGATGAGGTCGGTTCATTCTCGAAAATTACGTCTGTGTTCTCTGAACGGGGCGTGAGCTTTGAAAAGATCCTGCAGCTGCCGATTAAAGGCCATGATGAGTTAGCCGAAATCGTCATTGTCACACACCATACATCTGAAGCTGATTTCAGTGATATCCTGCAAAACCTAAATGATTTGGAAGTCGTTCAAGAAGTCAAAAGCACATATCGTGTAGAAGGGAACGGTTGGAGCTAATGTGGAAAGGACTTATCCATCAATATAAAGAATTTTTACCTGTAACTGATCAAACACCGGCGCTTACTTTACATGAAGGAAACACACCCCTTATTTATCTGCCGAAGCTTTCTGAGCAGCTCGGAATTGAGCTTCATGTCAAAACAGAGGGCGTCAATCCTACCGGATCATTTAAAGACCGCGGAATGGTCATGGCTGTGGCGAAAGCAAAAGAAGAGGGAAACGACACGATTATGTGCGCGTCAACAGGAAACACTTCCGCGGCTGCGGCTGCTTATGCTGCCCGCGCTAACATGAAATGCATCGTCATCATCCCGAACGGAAAAATTGCGTTTGGAAAACTCGCTCAGGCTGTCATGTACGGAGCTGAGATTATCGCAATTGACGGAAACTTTGACGATGCACTTAAAATTGTCCGTTCCATCTGTGAGAAATCACCGATTGCCCTTGTCAATTCAGTGAATCCTTACCGCATTGAAGGCCAAAAAACTGCTGCCTTCGAAGTGTGCGAACAGCTTGGAGAAGCGCCGGATGTGTTAGCGATCCCGGTCGGAAATGCGGGAAACATCACTGCGTACTGGAAGGGCTTCAAGGAATATCATGAGAAAAACGGCACAGGCCTTCCGAAAATGCGCGGCTTTGAAGCGGAAGGCGCGGCGGCAATCGTGCGAAATGAAGTGATTGAAAATCCGGAAACAATAGCGACAGCCATTCGTATCGGAAACCCGGCAAGCTGGGACAAAGCTGTAAAGGCAGCCGAGGAATCCAACGGGAAAATTGACGAAGTCACTGATGATGAAATCCTTCACGCGTATCAGCTGATCGCCCGTGAAGAAGGCGTGTTTGCAGAACCGGGTTCTTGCGCGTCTATCGCAGGGGTGCTGAAACAGGTGAAATCCGGAGAAATTCCGAAAGGCAGCAAGGTCGTCGCTGTGCTAACAGGAAACGGACTGAAAGATCCGAACACAGCGGTCGACATTTCAGAAATCAAGCCAGTCACATTGCCGACTGATGAAGACAGCATCCTTGAATATGTAAAAGGAGCGGCCCGTGTATGAACGAAGCCGACATGCTGTTCACTGTCACTGTTCCCGGAAGCACAGCTAACCTAGGCCCCGGCTTTGATTCAGTCGGAATGGCGCTCAGCAGATATTTGAAGCTGACCGTCTTTGAAAGCGACAAATGGTCTTTTGAAGCTGAAACAGAAACAGTCGCCGGAATTCCGGCGGGTACAGATAATATGATCTATCAAGTGGCAAAACGGACAGCAGATTTGTACGGCAAAGAAATGCCGCCTGTCCATGTGAAGGTGTGGAGCGACATTCCGCTCGCACGCGGCCTTGGCAGCAGCGCCGCGGCGATTGTAGCGGCCATTGAACTGGCTGATGAATTATGCAGCTTAAAGCTGTCTGAAGCGGACAAGCTGCATTTAGCCAGTCTTGAGGAAGGACATCCGGACAATGCGGGCGCTTCTCTCGTTGGCGGACTTGTGATCGGCCTGCATGAAGAAGAAGAGACCCAAATGATCCGCGTCCCGGATGCCGGCATTGACGTTGTCGTTGTCATTCCTTTTTACGAAGTGCTGACAAGAGACGCAAGAGACGTGCTTCCGAAGGAATTTCCATATGCCGATGCCGTAAAGGCAAGTGCTGTCAGCAATATCCTCATTGCTGCGATCATGTCTAAGGATTGGCCGCTCGTCGGGAAAATCATGAAGAAGGATATGTTCCACCAGCCATACCGGGCAATGCTTGTGCCTGAGCTGTCCAAAGTAGAACATGTCGCCGAAATGAAGGGCGCATATGGAACGGCTCTCAGCGGGGCAGGCCCGACGATTCTCGTCATGACCGAAAAAGGAAAGGGAGAAGAGCTAAAAGAACAGCTCGCGCTTCATTTCCCTCATTGTGAAGTAGACGCTTTGACCGTTCCAAAAGAGGGAAGTATCATAGAGCGAAATCCTTTATATCAAGTAAAAAGTGTCTAGATCATGCCAAGCGTCTCTCAGTGTAGCTGAGGGCGCTTTTTTTTGCTGGAGATAAAGGAGTTTTTATTTAGGAAAACGAAATACATGTAAAAAGGAGGAGATGAATATGAAAAAGCTGATAACCGCAGAAGACATCACAGCGATTGTCTCTGTGACCGATCCTCAATACGCCCCTGATGGCACCTATGCCGCATATGTGAAGTCACAAGTAAACCAAGAGAAAGATGCATATACATCAAATATATGGATCTATGAAACAAAAACGGGCGGGTCTGTTCCATGGACACATGGAGAAAAGCGAAGCACCGACCCAAGATGGTCTCCGGACGGGCGAACGCTTGCCTTTATTTCTGATCGTGAGGGCGATACAGCACAGCTGTATATCATGAGCGCTGAAGGCGGAGAAGCGAGAAAACTGACTGAAATCCCGTATGGCGTATCAAAGCCGCTGTGGTCTCCGGATGGTGAGTCGGTGCTTGTCACTGTCAGTTTGGGAGAGGGGGAAAGGATTGATGACCGAGAAAAAACGGAGCCGGACAGTTTTGAACCTGTTGAAGTGCAAGGCCTCTCCTATAAACGGGACGGCAAAGGGCTGACGAGAGGTGCGTATGCCCAGCTTGTGCTTGTCAGCGTGAAGTCTGGTAAGGTGAAGCAGCTGACAAATCACAAAGCCGATCATGGCGACCCTGCTTTTTCTCCTGACGGCAAATCGCTTGTTTTCTCAGCTAATTTGACTGAGACGAATGATGCCAGCAAGCCGTATGATGTGTATATAATGTCGCTGGAGTCTGGAGATCTTAAGCAGATTACACCTCATCGCGGCTCATTCGGACCAAGCTCATTTTCACCGGACGGAAGATATCTTGCTTTGCTTGGGAATGAAAAGGAATATAAGAATGCAACGCTCGCAAAGGCGTGGCTCTATGATATCGAACAAGACCGCCTCACATGTCTGACAGAGATGCTGGACGTTCATTTAGCGGATGCGCTGATTGGAGATTCTTTGATCGGAGGTGCCGAACAGCGCCCGATTTGGACGAAAGACTGCCAAGGGTTTTATGTTATCGGCACAGATCAAGGAAGCACGGGAATCTATTATATTTCGATTGAAGGCCTTGTGTATCCGATTCGTCTCGAAAAAGAGTACATCAATAGCTTTTCCATTTCACCTGACGAACAACACTTTATTGCCAGTGTGACAAAACCGGACAGACCGAGTGAGCTATACAGCATCCCGCTTGGGCAGGAAGAGGAACGGCTGACTGGCGCGAATGACAAGTTTGTCGATGAGCATACGATTTCAATACCTGAAGATATTCAATTTGTCACAGAAGACGGAGTGACGGTGAACGGCTGGCTGATGAAGCCTGCACAGTCGGAAGGTGAGGCATCATATCCTCTTATTCTCAACATACACGGCGGTCCGCATATGATGTACGGGCATACATATTTTCATGAATTTCAAGTGCTGGCGGCCAAAGGATACGCGGTCGTTTATATCAACCCGAGAGGAAGCCACGGCTATGGGCAGGAATTTGTGAATGCCGTCAGAGGAGATTATGGAGGAAAGGACTATGATGATGTGATGCAGGCTGTGGACGAGGCTATCAAACGAGATCCGCAGATTGATCCAAAGCGGCTCGGTGTCACGGGCGGAAGCTACGGAGGCTTTATGACCAACTGGATCGTTGGGCAGACGAACCGCTTTAAAGCTGCCGTCACCCAGCGCTCGATATCAAATTGGATCAGCTTTCACGGCGTCAGTGATATCGGCTATTTCTTCACAGACTGGCAGCTTGAGCATGATGTGTTTGAAGACACAGAAAAGCTCTGGGACCGCTCCCCTATAAAGTACGCAGCAAACGTTGAGACACCGCTTTTAATTCTGCATGGCGAGCGAGATGACCGGTGCCCGATCGAGCAGGCCGAGCAGCTGTTTATTGCCTTGAAGAAAATGGGCAAGGAAACCATGTTCGTCCGTTTTCCGAAAGCGTCGCACAATTTATCACGCAGCGGCCACCCGGGACAGCGGATCAAGCGTTTGAATTATATCAGCTCATGGTTTGACAACTATCTCTAATAAAAAAGCCAGGCTGATCAAATTTCAGCCTGGCTGCTTTATTAAAAGACTTGTTCTACTTCAACGACACCCGGCACTTCTTCAAGAAGAGCGCGTTCAATTCCGGCTTTCAGCGTAATTGTTGAACTTGGGCAGCTGCCGCATGCGCCTAGTAGGCGAAGCTTAACGATACCTTCATCTACATCTACAAGTTCACAGTCACCGCCGTCACGAAGTAAAAACGGACGAAGTTTGTCCAGTACTTCCTGCACCTGTTCTTTCATTTCAACTTCAGTCATGACATTCGCTCCTTTCGTCATCATAAAACCATTATATTCAGTGTAACAATAAAAATCTATTGTTTGGTTTGCAAAGTTGCTTTCCCTATTATAGCACATTCAGACTTGAACACAAAAACGGTTTTTTTCTATAAAAATGTGTATTCGCTCTGTATACTGAAAAGAAAGGACTTACATAGGGAGAAGGGGGCGTTTATCAGTGACGAAACCAGTCATGCTTAGCATATACGGGGCAGAAGCCGTTTGTGCAAGCTGTGTCAATATGCCGACAGCTAAGGATACATACGAATGGCTTGAGGCTGCGCTCAAAAGAAAATATCCAAATCAGCCTTTTTTGATGCAATATATCGATATTTATGAGCCGCCTGACAATGAACATGCGAAAGAGCTTGCAGAAAAAATCAGAAATGACGAGTATTTTTATCCGCTTGTGCTCGTAGAAGACAAAATTGTCGGTGAAGGCAATCCAAAATTAAAAGATGTTTATGAGGCAATGGAGAAGCATGGGTATACAGAAAACCGCTGATGTGATCAGCGGTTCTTCTCTATCATTACCCGTTATGGTGTTTGTACATCCACAGCAAGCCGGATTTCAGCATACGCGGAACACGGCCGATCAGCGGTCGATCAGCAACAAGACCAAAGCCGGCTTTTTTTCCGAGTGAACCGAGAACGCCTTTTAGCTTGAACTCAGGCATTGATTCCGGAAGGGCTTCTCCATTCCAGCGTTTTTGCAAGATTTGGACAATCTGCTCTGCTTGAGCCTCTGCCAGCTGGGCGCTCGGTGCATGAGGAAGGCTCGCGCAGTCGCCGACTACGTACAGATGTTCATCACCAGGAAGATTGTGATGAGGCGTTAATACGACACGCCCTTGTGCATCCTTCTCCACATCTAAGTCCCTGACGACTTTGTTTGGCTGGATGCCGGCTGTCCACACGATGGCGTCTGCAGAAATCGGATCATCGTGATTATACACAACGCCTTCTTCTACTTTTGTGATATTTGCCCTGTTAATAATGCGGACACCGTGCTCTTCGAACCATTTTTGCACATATTTGCTCAAACGTTCGGGAAAGCTTGATAAAATGAGATTGCCGCGGTCGAACAAGATAATGTTCAGGTCATCACGGCTTTCTCTCAATTCACTTGCAAGCTCAACGCCGCTTAAGCCCGCTCCGACAATGGCGACAGTAGCATTAGCGCTTAGGTTATTCAGCTTTTGGTAGGTTTCACGGGACTGGTCGATGGTTTGAATGCTATAGGTGAATTCAGGCGCTCCCGGCACATTGTGGTATTTATCCTCACAGCCGAGCCCGATCACGGCGTCATCGTAAGAAATCGGTTCACGATCATGGAACAGCACTTGTTTTTGTGCAATATCAATTGAGGAGATATCACCGTACTGGATATCCAGGCGAGGGTGCTCTGGAAATGACACTCTGATATGATGGTCAGAAATTGTGCCTGCGGCAAGGGCATAATATTCTGTTTTCAGGCAGTGATAAGGATTTCTGTCAATTAACGTGATTGAAACATCTTCAGGCAGCTGGTTTGGCAATAAGCGATGAAGAACACGCATGTTCCCGTAACCTCCGCCGATCAAGACCAATTTTTTCATTTGAATTCCCCTTTAATCCGAAGAGTATGATAGACACATTGAAGAAACTACGAACTATGTAAAATAACATCTAGAATTATATCGAATTTGATCTAAAATCACAATAATAGATTCAAAATAACCTACAAATTAGCTTCAAATTGCAAAATAGTAAAACGTTATTAAGAAAATGATATGTTACGATAATAAATTTCGATAAATCTGTGTCTTTGACGAATCATGTAAAATTCGCGATAATGGACATATGTGAGGTGAAACCGCATGAATCCAATGATTGAATTTTGTGTCAGCAATTTGGCTCACGGCTCTCAGGAAGCCCGGGCGATTTTGGAGAAAGATCCCAACTTGGATGTCCTCGAATACGGCTGCTTAAGCTACTGCGGGACATGCATGGAATCGCTCTTCGCTCTGGTAAACGGAGAAGTTGTCATGGGTGAAACGCCTGCTGAGCTTGTTGAGAATATATATACCTTTATTGAAGAAAACCCAATGTTTTAATGAAAAGGGCCTGTGCAGGCCCTTTTTTATTTTGCCGTACAAAAGAACTAAAAAATGTGTAGACATCAAAAAATATTATTGTTATCGTATAAAAGATCTTTTTTAAATAAAATTTTAAGAGGTGTAGGTGTATTCATGAGTGTTCTGTGGGGACTGCTGGGCGCAGTTGCGGTCATTGCTATCGCGTTTTTATTTTCAGAAAAGAAAAGCAATATTAAGATAAGAACCGTCATCGTTGGTTTATGCATACAGGTGGCGTTTGGATACATCGTGTTGAAATGGGAAGCGGGACGCGCTGTTTTTTTATGGTTTTCAAGCCGCGTACAGCTTCTGATTGATTATGCGAATGAGGGCATCAGTTTTATTTTTGGACCGCTTCTAAAAGTTGGTGACAGTCCGGCATTTGCATTAAGTGTACTGCCTGTTATCATTTTCTTCTCAGCGCTGATTGCTGTTTTATATCATTTGAAAATCATGCAGCTCATTTTCCGTGTCATTGGCGGCGGCTTGTCGAAGCTCCTTGGGACAAGCAAAACGGAATCTCTTGCAGCTGCTGCTAATATTTTTGTAGGCCAATCTGAATCTCCGTTAGTGATCAGGCCCCTTATTGCAGGACTGACGCGCTCTGAATTGTTCACGATTATGACGAGCGGTCTATCGGCTGTAGCGGGTTCAACCTTGTTTGGGTACGCGCTTCTTGGCATCCCGATTGAATACTTGCTTGCGGCAAGCTTTATGGCTGCTCCGGCGGGTCTTGTCTTTGGTAAATTGATTATTCCCGAAACCGAAAAGCCGCAAACCGTCAAAAGCGACTTCAAAATGGATGAAGGCGAAGGCGCAGCCAATGTCATTGACGCAGCTGCAAAGGGAGCGTCAACAGGCCTGCAAATTGCCTTAAACGTTGGAGCGATGCTGCTTGCGTTCGTTGCATTAATCGCGGTAGTAAACGGTATTCTCGGCGGGTTTTTCGGCTTGTTCGGCTTAAAAGGTGTCACATTAGAATCCATTCTCGGCTATGTGTTTTCTCCAATCGCCTTTTTGATTGGCGTGCCTTGGCATGAAGCGTTGCAGGCGGGAAGCTATATCGGCCAGAAATTGGTGCTGAATGAGTTTGTTGCTTATTCTAACTTCGGTCCGCACATTGGCGAGTTTTCTAAAAAAACCGCTACCATTATCAGTTTTGCTTTATGCGGATTCGCCAATTTTTCATCAATTGCAATTATGCTCGGTACGCTTGGCGGTTTAGCGCCGAGCCGCCGTTCAGATATCGCGCGCCTCGGCCTGAAGGCTGTCCTTGCGGGAACATTAGCCAATCTGCTCAGCGCAGCCATTGCCGGCATGTTTATATAAACGATAAAAGCTCCTTGCGTCAGTGCAAGGAGCTTTTATGTATGAAAAACGGGGGATAATTGTATTGTGTCCGCTTATAATAGCTTTTATACTAAGAAAAAGAAAAAAAGTTGGAGGCACCTATGAACTCATTTCGATTTACCAAAATGCACGGACTGGGAAACAGCTATATCTATGTGAATCAATTTGAAGAACAGCTTCCAGAAGAAAAACTGTCTGAGATTGCCGTTCAGGTTTCTTCTGTATATACAGGGATCGGTTCCGACGGGATGATCTTAATATGTCCTTCAGATCAAGCGCCTGTCAAAATGCGGATTTTTAATAATGACGGGTCCGAAGGGAAAAACTGCGGCAATGGCCTGCGCTGCGTTGCAAAATACGCGTATGAGCATAAGCTGGTTGAGGAAACATCTTTTCTGATTGAAACCCTCTCCGGGCTCGTGAAAGCAGAGGTGCAAGTTGAAAACGGGAAAGTGAATGTTGTCACTGTCGACATGGGCGAGCCGCGCCTGACAAAAGCCGAGCTTCCGATGCTTGGCGGCGGGGGAGAGCATACAATCAATGAAACGATGGCATTTGGTGAAGTAGAACTAACAGGCACTGCCGTTTCAATGGGGAATCCGCATATCGTTTTTCCGATCGCTGACATTGAACAGGCACCACTGACGACACTGGGACCAGTGATTGAGAAGGATCCGAGATTTCCGGAAGGCGTCAATGTAGAATTCGTTGAAACCGTGAACGACCATGAACTGCATTTCCGCGTCTGGGAACGGGGATCTGGCATTACCCAGGCATGCGGAACAGGCGCATGTGCGGCGGCCGTCGCCTCTGTGTTAAACGGCGTATCAAAACGAAATCAAGACATCACAGTGCATTTAGCAGGCGGAGATTTGGTGATTAATTGGAAAGATAACGGCCATGTCATGATGACAGGACCGGCTGAAACCGTTTGTGACGGTGTCTATTTTTTGTAAGACACCTTGTTTGAGAATTGAACCGATCATGTTTATAATAAAAGAAAGCATCCGGTTTTTAAAAGGAGGTTCACAATGATGGGCAACCCGGTAACAATTACAGAAGCAGCAGCTTTGCATATAAAAGATATGATGAAAGAGCATGAAGAAGAAAACGCGTTTCTGCGTGTCGGCGTCAAAGGCGGCGGCTGCAGCGGCCTTTCTTACGGCATGGGCTTTGAGCATGAAAAGGGTGAAACAGACAGTGTGTTTGATCAGCACGGCATCACTGTTCTTGTTGACAAAGAAAGCCTTGATATCATGACCGGCACCGTGATTGATTATAAGCAATCCATGCTCGGCGGCGGCTTCACCATCGACAATCCAAACGCCATCGCTTCATGCGGCTGCGGTTCTTCGTTCAGAACAGCGACGAATGCAGGTACACCAGAAGAGTGCTAAACAGAAAAAAAGCCAAGTCAAGCGGCAAACCGCTGACTTGGCTTTTTTATTATTAATATTTATCTCCATTAAAAATGGAATTCTTTACAATCACATAATCCACATTACGGATCGCATCAAGCTTCGTTCCGCCAGCATAAGAAATAGAAGATTGAAGATCCTGTTCCATTTCAATCAGCGTATCCTTGATTGAGCCCTTATGCGGCACGTGCATTTTTTTGCCTTCTACATTTTTCTTTTCGCCTTTTTGGAATTCAGAGGCTGAGCCGAAGTACTCTTTGTAAAGCTTTCCATCTTTTTCGATCGTTTGGCCTGGTGATTCTTCGTGTCCGGCAAATAGTGAACCGATCATGACCATCGTTGCGCCAAATCGGATTGATTTTGCGATGTCGCCATGTGTGCGGATGCCGCCATCCGCGATAATCGGTTTGCTGGCTGCTTTTGCACACCAGCGCAACGCCGCTAATTGCCAGCCGCCTGTGCCGAAGCCGGTTTTGATTTTCGTAATACATACTTTTCCCGGTCCGATGCCGACTTTAGTGGCATCCGCTCCCGCATTTTCAAGCTCTCTGACCGCTTCCGGCGTTCCAACGTTGCCAGCAATGACAAAGCTGTCCGGCAAATGCTTTTTGAGGTGCTGAATCATTTCAATGACCGCATTTGAATGACCGTGTGCAATGTCGATTGTCACGTATTCAGGGGCCAGGTTTTCTTCTGCCAGCTGGCGGACAAATTCATACTCCTCATCTTTCACTCCTACGCTGATAGAAGAGTATAACCCGCGTGCGTTCATATCTTTAATAAAATCAATTCGTGTTTCAGGCTCAAATCGGTGCATCACATAAAAGTAGCCATTTTCGGCTAATTGAATGGCCAGCTTTTCATCTATAATCGTCTGCATATTGGCAGGAACGACGGGCAATTTAAAGGTACGTCCGCCTAAACGTACGGATGTATCACATTCTGTACGGCTATTTACAATGCATTTTGCAGGAATTAGCTGAATATCTTCGTAATCAAATACGTTTTCCATGGTTTTCACTCCTAAAAACGAATATTTAAAATTATATTACATGAAATGTTCGCCTTCTATAATGTACTCTGTTTTATTTAGGATGTCAAACATTATTATTTGCTTGCACGTATGTACAAGTGCCGAAGCTTGTCATGCTCAGTGAGTTTGGGTATCATAGTCTTAACGAAAAGTCTTAGAGAGCGGATCAAAACGCGAATGATATACGTTCAGCAAAGCTTGGTTGTTCAGCACCAGGCTTTCTTTATGATTTGGAAAGAAGGAGCGAATGAGATGACACAAAATGAAGAAAAAACACCGAAATCCCAAAAGATCCAAGACCGCATTATTATGGCAATGATCTGGATTGTCGCAGCCCTTGTGATTGCGCTTGTTCTTGGAACTGTGTTGAATTATATAAATATCTTCAAATAAAAAAGGAGCTGTGTCGCTGACACAAGCTCCTTTTTGTTATTTATTTTCAAACAGACTTGTTGAGTGAAGAGGCTGTACACGGGCTTTTGGATCCATGTAAGCTTTCGCGTTGTTTACTGCTGTCGGTGCTTCGCCGAAGCCGCTTGCGATCAGGTTGACTTTTCCTTCGTATGTGCAAATGTCACCTGCTGCAAAGAAGCCTTCGATGTTTGTTTCCATTGTTGATTTTACGACAATAGAGTTTTTCTCGATGTCCAGACCCCAGTTTTTGATCGGGCCAAGAGATGAAACGAAACCGTAGTTGACGATTAAGTCATCAATTTCTAAAATCTCTTTGCGGTCGCCTTTCACTTCTTCAAGCACAAGCTGTTCAATTTTGTCTTCGCCGATCAGCTCTGCAGGGACGAATGGTGTCAGGACATTAACCTTCGATGCATGAAGGTTTTCCACACTGTGTTCGTGCGCGCGGAACTTATCGCGGCGGTGAATGATGGATACTTCTTTTGCGATTGGCTCGAGCATAAGAGCCCAGTCTACCGCTGAATCTCCTCCGCCAAGGATGGCAACGCGTCTGCCGGCGAATTTTTGCAAATCGTCAACGAAGTAATGAAGGTTTTTGCCCTCATACTGCTCGGCATTTTCAAGCTCCAGCTTTCTTGGTTTGAATGCGCCGTTTCCTGCAGTGATGATAACTGTTTTGGAGTAGTGGGTTTCTTCATTTGTCACAAGCTTAAACACACCGTCCGCTTGTTTTTCAACAGATTCAACCGCTTGCTCCAGACAAATGGTTTGGTCGAATTTCGCCATTTGCTCCTTTAGGTTGTTGATAAGCTCTTGTGCGCGGATTTTCGGGAATCCCGCTACATCGTATATATATTTCTCAGGGTATAGGGCGCTAAGCTGTCCGCCGAGCTGAGGCAGGCTTTCAATAATTTTGACGCTTGCCTGTCTCATGCCTCCGTAAAAAGCGGTGAATAAGCCGACCGGTCCCCCGCCTATAATTGTAATATCATAAACCTTTGTATCCTCTCGCATACGAAAATTGCCTCCTAAATGAAAATTGTTATTAATTATACCATATTGCCGTTCAAATTGACGAGTCAGCAGAAAAAATCGTAAGTGTTTGGCGTGCGCATCCGTTCTTGAAAATATTTCCGCCGGCCGCTACGATGATAACCAAATGAATTGATCTTTTTTTGAATGTTTCTCGGGCCAGCCGGATAAATATGATAGTAGTGCTTTGGGTAAGGACTTCACAAAAAACTTTTCAATATATTTCATAAAATCCTGCCAATAAGCTGAAGCTAACACAAATGATAATTTTATTATGCGTCTAACAAAAGCAAAAAAAGAGAAGGTGGATGTGATGGCATTGAATAAGCCCAAAATCGTGATTTTAGGTGCAGGATATGGCGGATTGATGACGGTAACTAGGCTGACAAAGTTTGTCGGACCGAATGATGCTGATATTACGCTTGTGAATAAACACAATTATCATTATGAAACGACATGGATGCATGAGGCGAGCGCGGGTACGCTCCATCATGACCGCTGCCGTTATCAGATAAAAGACGTAATCAACCAGTCGCGGGTCAATTTTGTACAGGATACTGTAAAGGCAATCAAAATTGAAGACAAAAAAGTTGTGCTTGCAAATGGAGAGCTGCAGTACGATTATTTAGTCATCGGACTAGGCGCAGTGCCTGAAACGTTCGGCATTAAAGGGTTAAAAGAATATGCGTTTCCGATTGCCAACATCAACACGTCACGCCTGCTGCGGGAACATATCGAGCTGCAGTTTGCAACTTACAATACGGAAGCGGAAAAACGGCCGGACAGGTTAACGATTGTTGTAGGCGGAGCCGGATTTACGGGGATTGAATTTCTTGGCGAGCTGGCAGCCCGCGTGCCTGAGCTCTGCAAGGAGTATGACGTGGACAGAAGCCTTGTCCGCATCATTTGTGTGGAAGCGGCGCCGACCGTTTTGCCGGGCTTTGATCCTGAGCTTGTCGATTATGCGGTTCATTATCTTGAGGAAAATGGAGTTGAGTTTAAGATCGGCACGGCTGTACAAGAATGTACACCGGAGGGAGTCAGAGTCGGGAAAAAAGATGAAGAGCCGGAGCAAATCAAATCGCAAACTGTTGTGTGGGCGGCAGGTGTCCGCGGCCACCCGATTGTGGAGGAAGCCGGCTTTGAAAATATGCGCGGCCGGGTCAAAGTGAATCCGGATCTGCGCGCACCCGGACATGACAACGTCTTTATTCTTGGCGACAGCTCACTGTTTATGAATGAAGATACAGAGCGCCCGTATCCGCCGACTGCCCAAATTGCAATGCAGCAAGGGGTAACGGTTGCCAAAAACCTTGGCAGGCTCATTAAAGGCGGAGAGCTTGAGCAATTCAAGCCGGACATTAAGGGAACAGTGGCATCACTAGGCGAGCATAACGCGGTCGGAGTCGTTTATGGCAGGAAGCTGAAAGGCACACCGGCTTCATTTATGAAAAAAGTCATCGACAACCGCTCGCTGTTTTTGATCGGCGGACTAGGACTGACGCTGAAAAAAGGAAAGTTTAAGTTTTTCTAAAAACCCGCATTTGCGGGTTTTTTTATTAAAAAACGCCAAAATATAAAGAGAACGAGAGGAAAACAGGCATGTTTCCGCTTACATCAAACGATTTGTCACATGATCTGACTTTATTGTTGACAGCTCGATATGTTATATTATCAGAAAATTAAGAAAAAGGGTGATGATCAGATGAAAACTGCAACGACAACCGCTTCGCATGCATGCCCATTTTGCTCAGGAAAAGGGTATTTTCAATTGATCCTCGGCGGTTCAGAGACTTGTCCGTCTTGCCAGGGGACAGGAAAAGACAGTCATTCTTTTTCCAGCCGTTGACTTTAATTCAGCCTCCGCGTTACACTAAAAACAACGCAGGGGGGTGGGATAGGTTGATTAGTCTGCCAGTCGTAATCATCTCAATAGTTTTGTTTTTTGTCTTGTTTTTTGGAATCGGTTTCTTATTAAACATGCTGCTGAGAATGTCCTGGATTATGGCTGTGATTTATCCGATTGTATGCCTTTTCATTATCAGCAAGGAAAAGCTGATCAGCTATGTCCAGTCACCTGGAGAATCCTTTGCCAGCCTGTTTCATCGTGTCGTATCATTAGCGGCTGCCGATGTGCTGATTTTGGCCAGCGGTTTGGCTGGTGCCATCGTGTCCGGTATAGCGATCAACATGCTCAGAAAAAGAGGATATCAAATGTTTTAAATGCCGCTTTCTTCTAAAGAAAGCTTTTTTTATGCTTTCCGCTCATTCACCATTTTGAATATTGCTCTCTCCAATTGGGAACAATGATTCGGAGGAGAGGTGAATGATGTTGAATATGATCAGACGTTTGCTGATGACCTGTTTATTTCTGCTTGCATTTGGCACGACATTTTTATCAGTGTCAGGAATCGAAGCGAAGGACTTGTCAAAATGGGTGCGGGACCATCAAGAAAAGCACTTAAAGCATGCAGGACTGACATTAAAAGCATTGCAGCAGAAAAAAACACAAACCATGTCAGCGGCCAAGGATAAAACAAAACCGTTAGAAGAAGCATTTGATTGGGACGAGTATCCGGTCCAAAGAGTAACCGCAACAGGCTACACAGCAGGAGCTGAGTCGACGGGTAAGGAGCCCGGTGATCCATTATACGGGCTTACATATTCAGGTGTGAAAGTGAAACGGGATTTATACTCCACGGTTGCCGCTGATCCGTCCGTTTTCCCGATCGGCACGATTTTATTTATCCCGAACTACGGTCTCGGAGTGGTGGCCGACACAGGATCCGCGATTAAGGGAAACCGCCTTGATCTGTACTTCGAAACCGTCAAAGATGTGTACAATGAATGGGGCAAAAAAACCCTTAATGTATATGTAATTAAAAAGGGAACGGGAAAGGTTACCGAGGATGAGCTTGAGAAGCTCAATGAGACAAAATCTTTGCAAGTGTTCAGAAATCAATATAAAACTGTGAAAGAATAAAACGCTCCAGCGGAAGCAGAGGCGTTCAGCATGTTGACAAACCCTCGCATTCATTGTCACGTCTGTGCTCACGAATTAGAACATTCGCTGTGCTCCGATGCTCGCCCTTCCTAGACTTCAAGGGTTTTCAATCACGTGAAAAGATAACAAAAACCTAAAACTTAAATCGTTTTAGGTTTTTGTCAGCAATCTGAGCGCTCCAGCCGCGGCTGGGGCGTTTTTTACATGAAAAAGTAAGCGAGTATCAATGTCAGAAAAATACCGGTTAAGCCTCCGAAAAAGACCTCGATCGGCTGATGTCCGAGAAGCTCCTTCAGCTTTTTTTGCTTTTCTTTATCTTTGGCTTTTGGGAAGTCCTTTGCTTCATTTACAAAGCGGTTAAAATCAATGACGAGCTTATTGATGACTGTTGCCTGCTCGCCGGCATGACGTCTGACGCCGGTTGCGTCAAACATGGTTATGACGGCGAAAATCGCGGAAACCGCAAAGAGAGAGGAGCCTAATCCATGATCTAGGGCTACGCCAGTTGAAAGTGCGGTGACCGCCGCGGAGTGCGAGCTCGGCATGCCGCCTGTGCTTGTCACCAGTGACCAGTCCAGTTTTCTGGACACGATAAACTGTATGGGCACTTTGATGACCTGAGCAAAAATAATCGCAGCCAAGCTTGATAATAAAGGGAAATTCGTTAAAAGTTCCATAGGCGACATCCTTTCTATTTGAAAAATCCTTCGTGTTTCAAAAGAAAAAAGCAAGTCTTAGACTGTTGTTTGATAAAATAAGTGTAATGGAAAGAATGTTTTTCCTATTATACCATTGTTCGTTACAAATACCCATTACGTTAGGAGTGTAAGCCTCATGTTTTATGCGGTTCAGCAATTAGAGCATACGGAAACCCTTGTGATCGGGCTTTTTCAAAAAAGCCAGCTGACAGGCAAAGCATTGGAAATTGATGAGATGCTGGAAGGCCATCTGACACAGCTTTTAAAAGATGGCGATGTCTCTTCGAAACCAAATCAAGTATCAAAAGTATTCCCTCCATCTTCTGCGGGTATGAAACGGATTTATTTCGTTGGTCTGGGGAGAGAAGCGAATTATTCGTTTGAACAGGCGAAGGAATGTTTTGCCCATGTTTTTCAAGCCCTTCATAAAGACCGGAAACAAGAAGCAGCTGTCCTGCTTGACACGTTTATTTCGGAAGACGTGCCAGCAGCCGACGCCGCTCATGCTTTAGCTGAGAGCTGCCTGCTTGCTTCCTATGAGGTGCAGGATTATAAGCACAAATCAAATGAACCTGACAAACAAATTGAAACCGTGTACGCCGTCACAGATGAAGATACACAGGAAGTGCAGGCGGGGCTTCGCGTCGGCCAGGCATACGGGCAAGGGACAAATTCGGCAAGAACGCTTGCGAATATGCCTGGGAACATGCTGACAGCGACTGACCTCGCTTCTTATGCGGAAGAGCTTGCGGCGAAATATGATTTTGAGTGTGAGATATTGGAGAAATCAGAGATGGAAGAGCTCGGCATGGGCGGAATACTTGCGGTAAACCAAGGCTCCGCAGAACCGCCAAAGATGATTGTGTTGAAATACCAGGGCAAAAAGGAATGGGAAGACGTCGTCGGACTTGTCGGGAAAGGCATTACCTTTGACACAGGCGGCTACTCCATTAAAACGAAATCTGGAATTGTCGGCATGAAATCAGATATGGGAGGAGCAGCTGCGGTACTCGGCGCTATGGAAACAATCGGGGAGCTTCGTCCCGAGCAAAACGTTCTGGCGGTCATTCCGTCCACTGATAACATGATCTCCGGCGGGGCAATGAAGCCTGATGATGTGATTGTATCATTAAGCGGAAAAACAATTGAAATTCTCAACACGGATGCTGAAGGAAGGCTTGTGCTTGCGGATGGCATTACATACGCGAAACAGCATGGTGCGTCAGTTCTTGTTGATGTGGCTACGCTGACCGGCGGCGTCGTTGTGGCATTAGGCACAGAAACGACTGGCGCTATGACCAATAACCAAAGCTTTTACCAGCAGGTAGCTGAAGCTGCACAAGAGTGCGGTGAGGCGATCTGGCAGCTGCCGATCACGGAGAAGGATAAAAAGCGTGTGAAAAGCAGCCAAATGGCGGATCTCAGCAATTCGCCGGGACGCGAAGGGCATGCGATTATGGCTGGAACGTTTCTTGGTGAATTTGCTGAAACCACACCTTGGGTGCATCTTGATATTGCGGGCACTGCGACTTCCAATAAAGCAACCTGCTTCGGGCCGTCCGGGGCCACCGGTGTTATGGCAAGAACATTGGCCACACTGGCGGAACGATTTACATTGGAAAAAGAATAAGGAGATAGCCCTGCTGCATCATGCGGCAGGGATTTTCCCTTCCAAAATCTTTAGTTGACTAAAGCGTATCGATTATGATACGATACGTTCATACTTTATTTATCTACTACATTAGCAAACTAAAGGATTTTTGGAGGGGTATCATGAATGCAGTCGTCATCGCGGTGCTGCTTATGCTTGTCTTAAGCCTGCTGCGTGTCAATATTGTTATCGCATTAATTATAGGCGCCCTGGCCGGCGGGTTAACAGGCGGACTCGGTCTTGGCGAAACGGTTAAAGCTTTTACGGACGGACTCGGCGGTAATGCCACCGTTGCAGTCAGCTATGCCATGCTAGGCGCGTTTGCTGCGGCTTTAACGAAAACGGGTCTTCCGGACGCAATGGTGGAGGCCTCTGTTAAATTAATAGGAAATAAAGAAGATTCTCGCAAAAAAGCACTGTCTAAAGTGCTGATTGTGCTGATTATTTTAATTGTATCCTGTTTTTCGCAAAACGTGGTTCCGGTTCACATTGCATTTATCCCGGTGCTGATTCCACCGCTTTTGAAAATCTTTAATGAACTTGAAATGGACCGCCGTCTGATTGCGTGTGTGATTACATTCGGTTTAACGGCGCCTTATATATTGCTGCCGGTCGGTTTCGGCCAAATCTTCCAGGGAATGCTCAAGGATAATATGGCAGATGCAGGATTAAACGTTCCGCTCGGTGACATACCTTATGCAATGATTATTCCTGTTGCAGGTATGGTTGTCGGTCTTATTTTATCAGTGATTGTATTCCGTAAACCGAAAACATACGAAACAAAAGAAATATCTGGTACGAAAGCTTCTCCATATACGAAAAGAAGCCTGGCTATCGCTGTTCTCGCCATTATTGTGTCACTCGGCGTCCAGCTCTACTTATCCCAGACCTTGGGAGTAGAAGGGATGATTATGGGGGCGCTGGCAGGCCTAATTATCCTGTTTGTCAGCGGTGTGATGAAGCGTGATGAAGCGGACTCACTGATTACTGACGGAATGGTCCTAATGGCCTTTATCGGTTTTGTTATGCTCGTTGCTGCCGGATTTTCAAATGTGTTGACGAAAACCGGAGATGTCGAGTCGCTGGTCAAAACGTCAGCTGGTTTTATCGGACACAGTCAGTCCTTAGGCGCATTGCTGATGCTCATTGTCGGCTTGTTAATTACAATGGGGATCGGTTCATCTTTTGCGACAATTCCAGTTATTACAACGATCTTTGTGCCACTTTGCATGCAGCTCGGATTCAGCCCGATGGCGACAATTGCGATTATAGGCGCAGCCGCTGCGCTAGGCGATGCCGGCTCACCTGCAAGTGATAGTACACTTGGGCCGACTTCAGGTTTGAGTGCGGACGGCCAGCATCACCACATTTGGGACACTTGTGTGCCGACATTTATATTTTATAATATCCCGCTTGTCATCTTTGGCTGGATTGCAGCGCTTGTTTTATAGGAAAAAGGCTCCCCTTTACTGGGGAGCCTTTTCTCCGTTATGATAAAAAAATCGTCCAAAGAACGGTTTTTACGTGGACGATATGTGATGTCGGTTAAAGCCGGTTGCTTTATGAATAGAGCGGTAGATCGCAGGTGCGATAAACGCCAATATCACGGCCAGCGCTGTATCTTTTACCATAAACCAAGCCATAAAGCCCCAAGCCGTACCGTAGCTCACTGGCGTATGAATCCACAGCTTCAGTGCAAGATACATATAAGTAGTTCCAATAATATACATGATGGCCGTTCCGATAAGAGAAGCAATCAGAAACCGGATTTTGCTTGGCTGCATTTTGCGTTCTAAAAACCATCCAGCTGCAAATGCTGCTGGGATGTATGAGATAATAAACCCGCCGCTTTTTCCTGCAAACGGTGCGAAGCCTGCTGAAAATTGAGCAAACACAGGCGCCCCGGCCAATCCGACTAGGGCATAGACCATCATGGCAATCGCTGCTCGTTTGCTGCCGAGAAGCAAGGCTGCCAAGAGACAGAAAAACGGCTGCATCGACAGCGGAATGCCGGCTACTTGTAAAAAGGGTGCGACTGATGTAATGTTGGCGCCGACAGCCATAAGTGCGGCGAACATGCCAATCAGCGCCATATCTCCCGCACGAAGTTTACGTTGTTTCATCGTTGTTCCCCCTTAGGTTGACATACACAATCATAGCGTAATAAAGAACAAATGGATTGTCAACATAAATTAAAATAAGGTTAACAAAAGGGAGGGTTCTGTATGTATTTCGGAAAAACAAAACAGTCCGATCAATCTGGTAGAGTGCCGCCGAATCAAAACGTCACCACTTCATTTCCTGTGCTTCATACCGGAAATGTCCCATATTACGAAGATATGGCGAAATGGAATCTTCAAGTATACGGATTGGTTGACCATCCGATGCTGCTAAACTTTGAAGATGTCAAAGCCTTTCCTCAGTATGAATCGAAAAATGACATTCATTGCGTCACTGGCTGGTCAAGGCTTGATAATGTGTGGCAAGGCGTGCGGGCTCGTGATATAGCGGAAAAAGCGGGTGTGAAAAAAGAGGCTGGCTACGTCATTTTACATGCAGAGGAAGGCTGGACGACCAATCTGCCGCTTGATGATTTTTTGGCTGAAACCTCACTTCTTGCTTATGCACATAATGGCGAGCCTTTAACGCCCGAACACGGCTTCCCGCTGCGAGGCGTGTTTCCGCATCTGTATTTTTGGAAAAGCGCCAAGTGGCTGCGAGGCATCCAATTTACGAAAGAGAATCACCCCGGCTTTTGGGAGCAGAACGGCTATCACATGAGAGGCGATCCTTGGCAAAATCAAAGATTTACATGGGATTAAGGTTCTATTTTAAGCGGGACAATCCGCATCTTTATCAGGTTTTTATTTCCATATGGATAGTCTTCAGGTACCTTATTTGATGAAGGTGCCTTTTTTATTTGGGAAAAAGTTGACTTTCTCTGGAAGAAAACCTATTATTTGAGTTGTCTAGTTGATAGTGAAAATCATTATCATAAATTGCGGTTTAGTTTAAGGAGAGGAATGTCGTACTGCATGAATGAGAAAACAACAGACCGGGCGAAAGGCGGGATACAAAACGCATTTACCATTCCTGGTACAGAAGTGCGCCTGATGTCTTCACGCACTGAAAACCGTGCCTATCAAATTTTCATCTCAAAACCGAGTACGCCGCCGCCGTCCGCAGGTTATCCGGTTATTTATCTGCTGGATGCCAATTCGGTCTTTGGAACAATGGCGGAGGCCGTTCGAATACAGGGGCGCCGTCCTGAAAAAACCGGGGTGATTCCTGCAGTGATCGTCGGCATCGGCTATGAGACAGCAGAGCCATTCTCCTCAGCGCGCCACCGGGATTTTACCATGCCGACAGCTCAGTCAAAGCTGCCGGAAAGGCCCGACGGCAAAGAATGGCCGGAGCATGGCGGAGCAGAGGGCTTTTTCAGATTTATTGAAGAGGATCTGAAACCGGAAATAGAACGAGATTACCAGATTGATAAAAATAGACAAACAATCTTTGGCCACTCGCTTGGCGGACTGTTCGTGCTGCAGGTGCTGTTAACGAAGCCGGATGCGTTTCAAACGTATGTCGCGGGAAGCCCGTCCATTCATTGGAATAAACCATTTATTCTCGAGAAAGCGGACCATTTCGCTGCCCGCTTCAAGAAAAACAATCAGCCTATCAATATCCTCCTTGCCGCAGGAGAATTGGAGCAGCATCACAAGAGCCGAATGAATGCTAACGCGAGAGAGCTTTACGAGCGGATGGCCGTTTTATCTGAACAAGGCATACGGGCAGAATTTTGCGAGTTTTCAGGAGAAGGGCATATTTCGGTTCTTCCTGTTTTGGTCAGCCGGGCGCTGCGTTTTGCGCTTCACCCTGACGGACCGCATAGGTCAATGGGCTGAGACATTCATTCTCAGCATTGCTTCTAAAAATAAAATATTCGTCTTCGTCACTGAAATTATATTTGACTGTCACATGACATTTGGATATGATTATTTTTATAATTGATAATGATAATCATTATCAATAAAAAAGCGCTCTTTCTTTTCGGGGCGCAGCAGTCTTTTTCGCTGGATGCCCGTTCGGCATCTGAGGCGAAGAAAGGAATTGATGACATGAATGCTATGGGTATAAAGGGAAAAATTGCTTTGATAACAGGAGCTGCCCAAGGGATAGGTGAAGCTGTTGCGCGGACGCTTGCCGATCAAGGCGCACACATTGCGGCAGTAGATTATAATCCTGAAAAGCTGGAAAAGGTTGTGAGCAGCCTTAAAGCGGAAGGCTGCCATGCGGAAGCCTTTCCTGCGGATGTAAGAGACAGCGCGGCGATTGACGACATGACGGCGCGCATCGAACGTGAAATGGGGCCGATCGATATTCTGGTGAATGTAGCGGGTGTCCTCCGCCCGGGACTGATCCATTCACTCAGTGATGAGGAATGGGAAGCCACGTTCTCAGTGAATGCGACAGGTGTATTTAACACCTCTCGCTCAGTCAGCAAATATATGATGGAGCGGAGATCAGGTTCGATTGTAACGGTCGGATCAAATGCTGCGGGTGTGCCGAGGACATCTATGGCGGCGTATGCCTCTTCAAAGGCTGCGGCTGTGATGTTTACGAAATGCCTTGGCCTTGAGCTTGCAGAATACAATATTCGCTGCAATATTGTGTCTCCCGGATCAACGGAAACAGACATGCAGTGGTCATTATGGGCTGATGAAACTGGAGCAGAGCAAGTCATAAAAGGATCACTTGAGACCTTTAAAACCGGGATCCCTCTCAAAAAACTGGCTCAGTCTTCAGATATTGCGAATGCCGTGCTCTTTTTGGTTTCAGGCCAGGCAGGGCATATTACGATGCATAATTTATGTGTTGATGGCGGCGCGACCTTAGGCGTGTAACTCAATTTAAAGGAGGTTCATAAGAATGTTGGAACAAAACGTTATATCACAAACAAAAGCGGAGCATTTGCTTCATGAGTATCAGCCGGGGGCTTTTTTCCTAGCATCTCCTCAGCGCGTTCTGTTAGCGAAAGGCGTAAGTCAAATCGTACCGGAAGCAGACGGGCAAAACCAAATAGAAACCCTATCCGGCCGTATTGCAGAGACGCTGAATCAAGCAAAGCAATCGGGGCACAGCCGTCCGCTTGTTGTCGGCGCTGTTCCTTTTGATCATGTACAAGCAGCTCGGCTCGTTGTTCCTGTAGAAGTGCGCTGGTCAGGACCGCTTCAATTTGACCATGCGGAGAAGGAACAGCAGGCTGAGCATACATACCAGATAGAGCCTGTTCCTGCACCAGAGGATTATATAGATGGTGTGGCGCAAGGACTGGCACGCATTGCCGATGGGACTCTCAGTAAGATTGTCCTATCCAGATCGCTGCATTTGACATCATCTGAACCGATTCACACGGATGAGCTGCTTCGGCATCTGGCGCAGCACAACACGCATGGCTACACGTTTGCCGCGGACGTGTCCGGCGAAGCGGAAACGTCCTCCCGCCGAACATTGCTCGGTGCAAGTCCGGAGCTTCTCGTTTCAAGAATGGGCACGCAGGTCGTTTCCAATCCATTAGCCGGATCAAGGCCTCGCAGTGACAATCCTGCTGAAGACCAGCGCCGGGCTAACGAATTGCTTTCTTCCGCAAAGGATCTCCATGAGCACGCGGTTGTGGCTGACGCGGTTGCAGCAGCGCTGCGGCCTTTCTGCCGGACGCTGGAGGTTCCGGAAAAGCCCTCGCTGATCAAAACGGAGACGATGTGGCATCTGTCCAGCGTAATTAAGGGAGAGCTTTCCGATCCGTCTGTAACCTCACTGGAGTTAGCAGCGGCGCTCCACCCGACACCGGCCGTCTGCGGAACACCGACTGACCTTGCAAGAGAAGCAATTCTCAGCATTGAACCGTTTGACCGCGGTTTCTTTACTGGCATGGTTGGCTGGTGTGACGATGCGGGTGACGGAGAATGGGTCGTAACGATCCGTTGCGCAGAGGCAGAAGAACGCTCACTCCGCCTGTATGCAGGAGCAGGTGTGGTTGCTGGATCAAAACCTGAGGACGAGCTTCAGGAGACATCCGCGAAGTTTCGGACAATGCTGCGGGCAATGGGCGTGAATCACATATGATCAGAATGAATTGGTGGAGGGATGCAACATGCTGAATGGATTTACTCCTTGGCCTGAAGAGTTAGCTGAGACATATCGGAAGAACGGCTGCTGGGCCGGCCAGACGTTTGGAGATTTGTTAAGGGACCGGGCAGCCAAACATGGTGACCGCATCGCCATTACTTGCGGAAACACCCATTGGAGCTATCATGAGCTTGATACGAGGGCTGATCGTCTGGCTGCTGGATTTCAGAAGCTCGGCATTAAACAGATGGATCGTGTCGTAGTGCAGCTGCCGAATATCGCAGAGTTTTTTGAAGTCATTTTTGCGCTCTTCCGCTTAGGTGCGCTCCCGGTCTTTGCACTGCCTTCACATCGAAGCAGTGAAATTACATATTTTTGCGAGTTTGCAGAAGCAACTGCTTATATCATTCCCGACTCTTATTCCGGTTTTGACTACCGTTCACTTGCCAGACAGGTTCAAAGCAAGCTGCCGTCTTTGAAACACATCATTGTGGCAGGTGAGGCAGAAGAATTTTTGCCGCTAGCGGATTTGCATACAGAACCTGTACAACTGCCTGACGTCAAGTCTTCGGATGTAGCGTTCCTTCAGCTGTCTGGCGGAAGCACCGGCCTATCGAAACTGATTCCGAGAACCCACGATGACTACATTTACAGCCTGAAGAGGAGTGTGGAGGTCTGCTGGCTCGACCACAGCACAGTGTACCTGGCTGCATTGCCGATGGCGCACAATTATCCGCTGAGCTCGCCTGGGGTTCTCGGCGTATTATACGCTGGAGGAAGAGTGGTATTATCTCCTTCTCCAAGTCCTGATGACGCATTTCCTTTAATTGATCGGGAAAAGGTCACGATAACCGCTCTTGTTCCGCCTCTTGCGATGGTATGGATGGATGCGGCATCCTCACGTCAAGACGATCTATCCAGCCTTCAAGTGCTGCAGGTCGGCGGCGCCAAGTTCAGTGCTGAAGCCGCGCGCAGGGTAAAAGCTGTTTTCGGCTGCACGCTGCAGCAGGTGTTCGGAATGGCAGAGGGGCTCGTCAATTATACGAGACTGGATGACCCTGAGGAAGTCATTGTCAACACCCAAGGAAAACCGATGTCTCCATACGATGAAGTCCGTGTTTGGGATGATCAGGAGCGCGACGTAAAACCCGGTGAAACAGGGCATCTGCTCACGCGGGGACCGTATACAATTCGAGGTTACTATAAGGCAGAAGAGCATAATGCTGCTTCATTTACTGAGGACGGTTTTTACCGCACGGGTGATATCGTGAGGCTGACATCAGACGGCTATATCGTCGTTGAAGGCCGGGCGAAGGATCAAATTAACCGCGGAGGAGAAAAAGTTGCGGCTGAAGAGGTGGAAAATCATTTGCTGGCGCATCCGGCTGTCCATGATGCCGCGATGGTCTCTATGCCTGACCAGTTTCTTGGCGAAAGATCTTGTGTGTTCATTATCCCCCGGGATGAAGCCCCGAAAGCCGCAGAACTCAAAGCGTTTTTGAGAGAGCGCGGACTGGCGGCATATAAAATCCCTGACCGTATAGAATTTGTCGATTCCTTCCCGCAAACAGGGGTAGGAAAAGTCAGCAAAAAAGCGCTTCGTGAAGCCATTTCCGAGAAGCTTCTTGCAGGATCAAAAAAATAAAACAACAATTCGAGAGGAAGTGTTCAAATGGCTATACCTGCCATTCAGCCGTATCAAATGCCGACAGCGTCAGATATGCCGCAAAACAAAGTCTCATGGGTGCCTGATCCAAGTCGGACAGTTCTGTTAATACACGATATGCAAAACTATTTTGTCGATGCTTTCACAGCCGGAGCGTCTCCGGTAACAGAGCTTTCGGCGAATATACGCAAGCTGAAGGATCAATGTGCTCAGTTTGGGATACCTGTCGTCTATACCGCACAGCCAGGAAGTCAAAATCCAGCAGACCGAGCGCTGCTGACAGACTTTTGGGGTCCGGGATTAAACAGCGGCCCTTATGAGGAGAAAATTATAACCGAGCTCGCCCCTGAAGATGATGATCTCGTGCTGACAAAATGGAGATACAGCGCGTTCAAGAGAACGAATCTGCTTGAGATTATGCGCAAGCAGGGACGCGACCAGCTGATCATTTCCGGCATTTACGCCCATATCGGCTGTCTCGTTACAGCATGTGAAGCATTTATGGAGGACATCGAAGCATTTTTTGTAGGAGACGCAGTTGCTGATTTTTCATTAGAAAAACATCAAATGGCGCTGGATTATGCGGCTGGGCGCTGTGCGTTTACCGTGATGACTGACAGTCTTCTCGACCAGCTGAAGCAGGCTCCTGCTCAGAAAACGTCAGTAACTACTGGCAAAGCAGTGTTTACATGTGAGAACATCCGTAAGCAAATTGCTGAGCTTCTTCAAGAAACACCTGAGGAGATTACAGATCAAGAGGATTTGCTGGAACGGGGGCTTGATTCGGTAAGAATCATGACATTGGTAGAACAATGGCGCCGTGAAGGAGCCGAGGTGACCTTCGTGGAACTGGCAGAACGCCCGACGATCGAAGAATGGCAGAAATTGCTCACCATCCGCAGCCAGCAAGTGCTGCCAAACGCGGATTATTTATAAAAAGGAGGGTCAACAAACGGATGCCTGATACAAAAGATCTTCAATATTCTTTGACCGGAGCGCAAACCGGCATATGGTTTGCCCAGCAGCTTGATCCGGACAATCCAATATACAATACTGCGGAATATATAGAAATCAATGGACCAATCAATCTTGCTCTTTTTGAAGAAGCTTTACGGCACGTGATCAAGGAAGCGGAATCGCTGCATGTCCGCTTCGGTGAAAATATGGACGGGCCTTGGCAGAAGATGAACCCGTCTCCGGATGTACAGCTGCATGTCATTGACGTCAGCTCTGAGCCTGATCCGGAAAAAACAGCATTAAACTGGATGAAAGCAGATTTGGCAAATCCGATCGATTTAGGACATGACCCCTTGTTCAATGAAGCGCTGTTTATAGCCGGGCCTGATCGTTTCTTTTGGTATCAGCGCATTCACCATATAGCGATCGACGGCTTCGGTTTTTCCCTGATTGCCCAGCGTGTGGCAAGTACATATACCGCGCTTATGAAAGGACAATCAGCTAAAGATCGTTCCTTTGGGTCTCTCCAGGCCATTTTGGAGGAAGATGCTGATTATCGCAGCTCAGAGCAGTATGAAAAGGATCGCCAATTCTGGCTGGACCGTTTTGCAGATGAACCTGAAGTTGTGAGTTTGGCAGATCGGGCGCCAAGAACATCTAACAGTTTTCTTCGCCATACGGCATACCTGCCTCCGTCTGATGTAAACGCGTTAAAAGAAGCGGCACGCTATTTCTCGGGTAGCTGGCATGAAGTCATGCTTGCAGTGTCAGCTGTTTATGTGCAACGTATGACCGGCTCTGAGGATGTTGTGCTCGGCCTGCCTATGATGGGGCGAATAGGGTCCGCATCACTGAATGTGCCGGCTATGGTGATGAATCTTCTCCCGCTCCGGCTGTCAGTAAGCTCTTCGATGAGTTTATCAGAGCTTATTCTGCAAATTTCCCGGGAAATCCGCAGTATTCGGCGACATCATAAGTATCGCCATGAAGAGCTTCGGCGCGACCTGAAGTTAATAGGAGAAAATCATAGATTATTTGGCCCTCAAATCAATCTCATGCCTTTTGATTACGGTCTCGACTTTGCCGGAGCCCGGGGCACGACGCATAATCTTTCAGCCGGTCCTGTCGATGATCTATCAATCAATGTATATGACAGGACGGATGGCAGCGGGCTGCGAATTGATGTTGATGCGAATCCTGAGGTATACAGCGAATCTGATATTAAGCTGCATCAGCAGCGTATCTTGCAGCTGCTGCAAACAGCTTCGGCCGGGGAGGACATGCTGATTGGGCAAATGGAGCTCCTGTTGCCAGAGGAGAAAGAACAAGTCATTCATAAATGGAATGAGACGGCAAAATCGGAGAAACTGCTCAGCCTTCAGGAGATGTTCGAGAAGCAGGCGGCTCTTACGCCAGAACGTATCGCTCTCATATGCGATGATGTCCAAGTCAACTATCAAGAGCTCAATGAAGAGGCAAACCGCCTCGCGCATCTGCTGATCGAAAAAGGAGTTGGGCCGGAGCAATTTGTCGCTTTGGCGCTGCCGCGTTCTTCAGAGATGGTAGCTTCGATGCTCGCTGTGTTAAAGACTGGTGCAGCGTATCTTCCGCTAGATCCGGAGTTTCCGGCCGACCGAATTTCCTACATGCTGGAGGATGCGAATCCTTCATGCATCATAACGACTGAGGAAATAGCATCCCGTCTGCCAGATGGCCTTGCTGTTTCGCAGCTTGTGCTTGATCAGGCTGTCACACAGGAGGTTGTAAAACGCTATTCGCCTGACAATCCGAATGTATCGGTTTCACTTGCCCATCCTGCGTATATCATCTATACCTCAGGATCAACAGGAAGACCGAAGGGTGTCGTTGTAACACTGAAAAGCTTAAGCAATTTCCTGCTGTCCATGCAGGAGGCATTTTCTCTAGGAGAAGAAGACAAGCTGTTGGCTGTGACGACTGTCGCTTTTGATATTTCGGCATTAGAGTTATATCTTCCGCTTATCAGCGGGGCGCAAATCGTGATCGCACAGAAAGAAACGATCCGTGAGCCACAGGCATTAGCTCAAATGATTGAATATTTCGATATCAATATCATGCAGGCGACACCGACACTGTGGCATGCCTTGGTGACGAATGAACCTGAGAAACTTCGGGGGCTTAGAGTGCTTGTCGGAGGCGAGGCGCTGCCAAGCGGACTTTTACAGGCGCTTCATGAGCTTCATTGTCCAGTCACGAATTTATACGGTCCGACTGAAACAACGATTTGGTCTGCAGCAGCTTTTCTTGAAGAAGGACTGAAGGGCGTTCCGCCAATTGGCAAACCGATTTGGAATACGCAGGTGTATGTGCTTGATAACGGTTTGCAGCCGGTGCCGCCGGGAGTTGTCGGAGAGCTTTATATTGCAGGAACCGGCTTGGCTAGAGGTTATTTCCGCCGCCCTGATTTAACGGCTGAGCGTTTTGTTGCAGATCCATACGGACCGCCGGGGGCTCGGATGTATCGGACCGGAGATCAGGCCCGCTGGCGCGCTGATGGGTCTTTGGATTATATCGGACGGGCGGATCATCAAATCAAAATTCGCGGATTCCGAATTGAACTTGGAGAAATTGATGCCGTGCTTGCTAAGCATCCGGACATCGAACAGGCAGCCGTTGTCGTTCGGGAAGATCAGCCTGGAGACAAACGATTGGTGGCATATGCAGTCGCTGTTTCGGCTATTGATACTGCCGAGCTCCGCCGTTATGTGGGTGCAAGTCTCCCTGATTATATGGTGCCGGCGGCATTTGTAGAGATGGACGAACTGCCATTGACACCTAATGGCAAGCTCGATCGGAAAGCATTGCCGGCGCCTGATTTAAGCACATCTGTCAGCGATAGGGGACCGCGAACTCCTCAGGAAGAGATATTGTGTGACTTGTTTGCCGAGGTTCTCGGTTTGGCACGGGTCGGCATCGATGACAGTTTCTTCGAGCTGGGCGGTCACTCTCTTCTTGCAGCCCGTCTGATGAGCCGCATTCGCGAGGTAATGGGAGCCGAACTTGGTATTGCCAAGCTCTTTGACGAACCGACAGTAGCCGGACTCGCTGCCCATCTTGATCAGGCGCAGAGTGCACGTCCCGCATTGCAGAGAGCTGAGCGGCCTGAAAGAATTCCGCTTTCTTTTGCTCAGCGCCGGCTATGGTTCCTCCATTGTCTTGAAGGGCCGAGCCCTACTTATAATATACCGGTTGCTGTCCGTCTGTCGGGTGAACTGGACCAAGGAGTGCTGCAAGCTGCACTATATGATCTCGTCTGCCGCCATGAAAGCCTTCGGACGATCTTCCCTGAATCACAGGGGACATCCTATCAGCATATTTTAGACGCTGATCAAGCAAGGCCTGATTTACATGTTACTGAGATTACTGAGAAGGAGCTTTCTGAGCGGTTTGCTGAAGCCGTGCGTTACAGCTTTGATCTTGCAGCTGAACCTGCTTTTCGTGCCGAGCTATTTGTCATCGGGCCTGACGAGTACGTGCTTCTTCTCCTCGTGCATCATATTGTCGGGGACGGCTGGTCCTTAACGCCGCTGACCCGTGACCTTGGGGCGGCTTATGAGGCTCGCTGTCACGGAAAAGCTCCCGAATGGGCGCCCCTTGCTGTGCAGTATGCAGACTATGCGCTTTGGCAGCAAGAACTGCTTGGGAGCGGGGATGATCCAAATAGTTTGATTGCCGGACAGCTTGCTTTCTGGAAAGAAACCTTGAAGAATCTTCCTGATCAGCTTGAACTGCCAACCGATTATTCACGTCCGGCTGAGCCGAGTCATGATGGGGATACGATACATTTCCGTATTGAGCCTGAGCTTCACAAGCGATTGCAGGAGCTGGCTCGCGCAAATAGGGTGAGCCTGTTTATGGTGCTTCAATCCGGTCTCGCCGCTTTATTGACAAGACTGGGAGCGGGCACTGACATTCCGATCGGCAGTCCGATCGCGGGTCGGAATGATGATGCGCTAGGCGATCTTGTGGGACTGTTTATCAATACATTGGTGCTCAGAACCGATACGTCCGGTGACCCAAGCTTCCGTGAGCTTCTTGACAGAGTGCGGGAAGTGAATCTGGCAGCCTATGAAAATCAAGATCTGCCGTTTGAGAGACTTGTAGAGGTGCTCAATCCGGCTCGCTCACGGGCGACGCATCCTTTATTCCAAATCATGCTTGCGTTCCAAAACACACCAGACGCTGAACTGCATCTTCCCGACATGGAAAGCAGCCTGCGGATCCACAGTGTCGGTTCTGCCAAGTTTGATTTGACGCTGGAAATCAGTGAAAACCGTCTTGCTGACGGGACACCAAACGGATTGGAAGGACTGCTCGAATACAGCACTGATCTTTTCAAGCGGGAAACCGCTCAGGCTCTTGTTGACCGTCTGATGCGCCTGCTGGAGGCTGCCGAGTCTGATCCCGACGAGCAAATCGGAAATCTGGACATCCTTGCACCGGAGGAGCGCAGCAGCATGGTGACAGATTGGCAAAGTGTTTCTGACAAGATTCCGCACGCGTGTTTGCCGGAGCAGTTTGAGAAGCAGGCTGCTTTAAGTCCTGATGCCATTGCCGTTGTTTATGAAGATCAGGCGCTGAGCTATGCAGAACTGAATGAACGGGCAAATCGGATTGCGCGAATGCTGATCAGTGAAGGCGTCGGACCGGAGCAATTTGTGGCCTTGGCACTGCCGCGGTCATTGGAGATGGCTGTGGGGCTATTGGCGGTGCTGAAAGCTGGAGCGGCTTATCTCCCTCTTGATCCGGATTATCCAGCTGACCGAATCGCCTTTATGCTGGAAGATGCCCAGCCTTCAGTTATCATGACGAATACAAAAGCTGCAGAGCACAATCCGCCAGCGGAAAACGTGCCGAAAATCGTGCTGGATGATCCCGAATTGGCAGAGAAGCTAAACAGATACCCTGCTGAGAATCCGAATAATACAGATAGAATCCATCCGCTTTCTCCTTTGAATACGGCGTACGTCATTTATACATCCGGCTCAACGGGTGTGCCAAAAGGTGTGATGATTCCTCACCAAAACGTCACGCGTTTATTTGCAGCGACTGATCACTGGTTCCATTTCAGCTCAGCCGATATCTGGACCATGTTCCATTCCTATGCGTTTGACTTTTCAGTGTGGGAGATTTGGGGTCCTCTGCTGCATGGCGGACGTCTTGTGATCGTGCCTCACCACGTCAGCAGGTCACCAGAAGCGTTTCTGCGCCTGCTGGTAAAAGAGGGTGTGACAGTGCTGAATCAGACACCTTCCGCATTCTATCAGTTTATGCAGGCGGAACGGGAGCAGCCGGATCTCGGAAAGGCGCTCAGCCTGCGCTGTGTCATTTTTGGCGGAGAAGCGCTTGAACTCAGCCGCCTTGAGGATTGGTATAACCGCCACCCCGAAAATAGACCGCAGCTGGTCAATATGTATGGTATTACAGAAACAACGGTTCATGTAAGTTATATCGAATTAGACCGTAGCATTGCAGCTTTACGGGCAAACAGCTTGATTGGCTGCGGCATTCCGGATCTTGGCGTATATGTGCTGGATGAGCGCTTGCAGCCGGTTCCGCCGGGTGTTGCCGGAGAGCTGTATGTATCAGGAGCTGGTTTGGCACGAGGCTATCTAGGTCGGCCAGATTTAACAGCGGAACGCTTTATAGCTGATCCGTTCGGTCCCCCGGGCACCCGGATGTACCGTACTGGGGATGTGGCCCGCCTTCGCGCTGACGGTTCTCTCGACTATGTCGGCCGTGCCGATCACCAAGTGAAGATTCGGGGCTTCCGGATTGAACTGGGAGAAATTGAAGCTGCGCTAGTGCAGCATCCACAGCTTGAAGACGCAGCAGTAATCGTGCGTGAGGATCAGCCGGGAGATAAACGTTTGGCAGCTTATGTCATCCCTTCTTCGGAAGAAACGTTTGATACGGCAAAACTGCGCATATTTGCTGCTAAGAGATTGCCGGATTACATGGTGCCTTCTGCCTTTGTGGTGATGAAAGAATTGCCGCTGACACCGAATGGAAAGCTTGACCGTAAAGCGCTGCCCGCTCCGGATTTCGCTGCGGCAGTGACGGGGCGCGGACCGAGAACGCCGCAGGAAGAAATCCTCTGTGACCTGTTTATGGAGGTGCTTCACTTGCCGCGTGTCGGCATTGATGACCGTTTCTTTGATTTAGGCGGACATTCCTTGCTTGCTGTTCAGCTGATGAGCCGCATTCGTGAAGCGCTCGGCGTTGAACTCAGCATCGGCAACTTGTTCGAGGCACCGACAGTAGCCGGGCTTGCCGAAAGACTTGAAATGGGCTCAAGCCAAAGCGCACTCGACGTTCTGCTGCCGCTCCGAACAAGCGGAGACAAGCTTCCTTTATTCTGTGTTCATCCGGCAGGGGGACTCAGCTGGTGCTATGCCGGTTTGATGACCAATTTAGGAACAGATTATCCGATCTACGGCTTGCAAGCACGCGGAATCGGGCAGCGCGAGGAGCTTCCAAAAACGCTTGATGACATGGCAGCTGATTACATTGAACAAATCAGAACAATCCAGCCGAAAGGACCGTATCATCTGCTGGGCTGGTCCCTTGGTGGGAATGTCGTTCAAGCGATGGCCACCCAGCTGCAAAATCAAGGAGAAGAGGTATCCCTATTGGTGATGCTGGACGCCTATCCGAATCATTTCCTTCCTATAAAAGAGGCGCCGGATGATGAGGAAGCGCTTATTGCCCTTCTGGCGCTAGGCGGGTATGACCCGGACAGCTTAGGAGACAAACCGCTTGATTTTGAAACAGCGATCGAGATTCTTCGCCGTGACGGCAGCGCGCTTGCGAGCCTGGAGGAATCGGTCATTTTAAATCTGAAGAATACGTATGTTAATTCTGTCGGCATTTTAGGCTCCTATAAGCCGAAAGCCTTCCGGGGAGATGTCTTGTTTTTCAGATCAACGATTATTCCTGAATGGTTTGATCCAATTGAACCTGATGAATGGAAGCCATATATTCACGGACAAATTGAACAAATCGACATCGACTGCCGTCATAAAGACCTTTGTCAGCCGGAACCGCTTGCTCAAATTGGCAAGGTTCTCGCTGTCAAGCTGGAAGAGATGAATAAATAAGGGGGAAGCAATAGATGGCAAATCCTTTTGAAAATGCGGATGGCACATATTTGGTGCTGATCAATGAAGAGGGCCAGTATTCCCTATGGCCCGGTTTTATCGATGTGCCGAGCGGCTGGACAGTCGTTCACGAGCAAAAAGGGCGTGAAGCTTGTCTGGACTATATCCAATCGCATTGGAGCGATATGAGGCCAAGTAGCTTAAAGCCTGTTGAAAATGTGTAATCGAATAAAAAAGAGACTGCTTGCTGCAGTCTCTTTTTTTATCTTACGCAGGTGTTTGGGTATGATCACAATCTCTGACCGGGTTTCCGTTTTCATCCGTACACCAAGACTGGGATAAAAACGCTAAAAACACAGCGGCCCACTGATCGGCAAATTGAATCAGAATGCCTCCGTCATGCCAAGAGCCGTTGTCTTTTTTCCAGCGGGTATCCATTGCATTCCCTTGATTCATATGGATATTGTGCATGCCGTTGGTCGGGGTAAAACCGAATATCTTATCTGGAGCCTGTTCGGGCCCGAATTTTGAGCCGAAAATATAAACTGGCGCTTTCTCATCTTTCGCTTTCTTCATATACGTTTCAATAAAATCATTTAAATCATTATCAGGCCCCGTGATTTCATGCGGCAAAGGCTTCATGTCCCGCGGGTCGAACAAATTCCCCCGCACATAATCCAGCGCCACTTCACGATTTGCTTCATTGATCCTGGTATATCCATACGGCATGTTCGGAAGGATCGTAATCGAGCTTGAATCAAACTGATCGTCAGCCAAATACAATACTTCAGATTCCTCAGAACTTGACATCACATTGATGGCGCACCTGTAATACGTATTCTCTTCACCGAGCACCTTGACTTGGAAATGAGGACTGTCATCATCGGTTTCACGCTTCATGTCTAAGACAATGCCTTTTAACACGCCATATTGCTGAACAGCCATATGAATCCTCCTTTATGATCAACTTCATAGCTTTAGTTCGTGAAATGGTCTCTTTTTTCCTTTTAAAAGATAAAAAAAGCCTGCAGAAATCTTTCTGCAAGCTCAATGTGAATTAAGCACCTGCCACAGATGACTCATCTTGTAAAGCTTTCTCGGCAGGGACATACTCATATCCTAAATCTTTTGCGACAGCTTCATAGGTCACGTGTCCGTTTGCTGTGTTTAAACCTGCTCTCAGTGCCGCATTGTCTGTGAGCGCTTTCAATGCCCCTTTGTTAGCGATTTGCAGCGCGTATGGAACAGTAACGTTAGTCAGCGCAATTGTCGATGTGCGAGGGACAGCACCCGGCATGTTGGCCACAGCGTAGTGAACAACACCGTGTTTTTCATATGTCGGCTGATCATGGGTCGTAATGTGGTCGACAGTTTCGACGATGCCGCCTTGGTCGATCGCAACATCAACAATCACTGAACCAGGTTTCATTTGTTTTACCATTTCCTCAGTCACAAGAGTCGGAGCTTTAGCCCCCGGAATTAATACCGCGCAAATGAGAAGATCCGCTTCTGCCACAGCATCTGCAATATTGACCGGATTCGAAATTAACGTTTTGATTTGATGGCCGAAGATGTCATCAAGCTGGCGCAGGCGGTCTGCGTTTAAGTCGATGATGGTCACATCTGCACCGAGGCCGACAGCCATTTTGGCCGCGTTTGTGCCGACAACGCCTCCTCCGATAATCGTTACTTTCCCGCGGGAAACGCCTGGCACGCCGGCAAGGAGAATGCCTTTTCCGCCTTTAGGTTTCTCTAAAAATTGCGCTCCGATTTGCGCTGCCATTCTGCCTGCAACCTCTGACATTGGCGTCAGGAGCGGCAATGTCCGGCCGTCACTAACCGTTTCATAGGCGATGGCCGTAACCCCTTTATCTTTCAAGGCCTGTGCAAGCTCAGGCTCAGCAGCTAAATGAAGGTACGTAAACAGCACAAGTCCTTCGCGGAAGTAGACATATTCTTCCGGCAGCGGTTCTTTGACCTTCATGACCATTTCGGCGTCCCACACCTGTTTAGCATCAGCGATGATTTCCGCTCCAGCTGACTCATAGGCTTCATTTTCAAATCCGCTTCCAAGGCCCGCGTCTGTTTCAACCAGCACCCGGTGGCCGTTTGAAATAAGCTGAGAAACGCCCCCAGGTGTTAGTGCGACGCGGTTTTCATTGTTTTTTATCTCTTTAGGAACCCCTATGATCATATCTGTCTCCTCCTGTATCTGTGATGTTTTTAGTGTAGCTTGATTTTTTGGAAAATTCTTTGTTTGAATAAGAAAATAAAAAAACATGGATTTGTGAAATTTCACAAATCCATGTGCCGAAGCTTGATATCTAAATAGATAGTGAATTTTTGATTGATATTCTTCAAATCGATTTCAGCGATCTGGCTGATGCGCTTGAGGCGGTAATTTAACGTATTAACATGAATATTTAACACCTTGGCGGCTGTATTCACGTTGCTGTCTGCTTCAATAAAACGCTCTAGCGTTTCTACCATATTTGACTGGTGGTCTCGGTCATACTGTTCCAGCTTAGAAAGCGCATAATTGAAATATCCTGTCTGCTTCCGTTTTTCATCCAAGACATCCAAGTATTGATAAATGCCTAACTCAGAAAAACTGAATAGATGTTTTGTCTCTTCTGCGAACCGCTCCTTTGCTTTTAAGACGGACAATGCTTCCTGATAGGAGCGGGAGACAAAAGAAATAGAGTTGTATATTCCGCCAAAAGCGATAGACACGTCTTCTATTTTATAACGCTCCTTCAGCTGTTTTTGCGTACTTAAAGCAAATTGCTTTAAATCTTGAAAAGGGTGGTCTGTTTTGGGCGCAGTTAAAATGATGAGTTCATTGGAATCCACTGTCGTCAGCAGAACGTGAACCTGCTGGGTCGTTTCCTGCAAATATTGCAGCTGCTGTTCGATTTTTTCCGTCAGCTCGCCGTTTATCCTGATGATCATAACGGAAAACTCAGAAGGGGCGGCCATTCCAAGCTTGTGGAACCCATCTGCCATGTCCTGCTCATGATGAATGTGTCCGGTCAGCATTTTCCAGAAAAACTCTTGGCTGCGTTCTTCATTTTTCGTCTTCCTGATTTGGAGTTTGAGAAGCTTGTTTCTCACTGCTTTTGCCGCCATTTGCAATGTCATCAAATCATCGTCAGACAATGTTTTTTGAATCTCAAGCGCCCATATGAAGCCAAGCACTTGGTTGTTTTTCCAAATGGAAATTGCAACGCGATTGCTTAGTCCGACTTCATCTATTTGCTTTACTCTGATCGGCTGGTCCGTTTTTAAAAGAGCTGGAATCGTCCCGTCTTTCCACAGCTTGTTAATGACCTTCTCCGGTACTCTTCTGCCAATGATTGTAGCCGTTCGGGCAGGGTCTGTGCAGTCGCTGTGTGTGCTGTAGGCAAGCAGTTTGTGGTTGAAATCCTCTATGGTAATCGGGCAGCGCAGAACGTCGCTGATATGATCAGCCACATCTTCAAGTCTATCAAAACTGTATTTAAACGGATCATTGGGTATGGTCATAAATCTCCCTACTTTTCATGCTTGATTTCTCTTTGACATCTCATCTCCTTCCTTTTATTATGATTGTTGTTGTTTGTGAAAATCAACAACAAAGAGCGGAAGCCAAAAAACAATTATAGGACATACTGAGAGAAACACCTTACATATGATTGACAGTGTAATCGTCTTTTTACAGCGTAGTTGTATCCTTATATGATATAAAATCTTATCCTATTATTCTTCTAAGAAAGTCATCGGAGGCGAGACTGATTAAGGAAATAAAAAACAGAGCCTTTCAGAAATGGTGCTGTAGCATCAAATTTTCTGAAAGGTTTTTTTTGGGAGTTGGGGAATCATTTGGGTCTTTTGGATTATTCGGCGAATGAAGAGAAGATTAAGAAAATAAACCTACTTGTTTTACAGTATATGTCATTTTTAAGTGATTTGGGGTAAACCATTGGACTCATTTTGTAAAATTAAAACATATTTGTTTGACTGTACCGAAAAACTGTTTTTATAATAATGACGTTCTAAAAATAAGTGAATTAGCCCATATTTAGGCTGATGGCACAGGAGGTAATGAGGAATATGGCAGGATTAATTCGTGTCACACCCGAAGAGCTAAGAGCGATGGCGAAGCAATACGGCGTTGAAAGCCAAGAAGTATTAAATCAGGTTGATCGCTTAAACCGAATGATCTCTGATTTGAAAAGCATGTGGGAAGGTGCTTCAAGCGAAGCGTTCGCAGATCAATACGAGCAGCTCAAACCTTCATTTATCAAAATGTCAGATTTGCTTCAAGATGTGAATCAGCAGCTTGATCAAACAGCAAATACACTTGAGTCTACTGACCAAGACATCGCAAATCAAATCCGCGGATAACAGTATGAAAGGGAAGGAGCGCCTGATTCACAAGAAGACGGCGCTTTTTCTATGTAAGGGTGATCCTAAATGTATATTGATATTACAATAGATTTGAAACATTATAACGGCAGTGTCTTTGATCTCAGATTGTCAGATTACCACCCGGTGAAAAAAGTAATTGATATTGCTTGGCAGGCTCAAAGCGTAGCTATACCTCCGCGCGAAGGGCACTGGATCAGAGTGGTTAATAAGGATGCGGTGTTTTCCGGAGAATGCAAGCTGTCTGATTGCGGCATTACAAACGGAGACCGGCTTGAAATATTATGAAAGGATCTGGTTGAATGTCAGGTAAACAAAAATCATATTTAGAAAACCAATTAGAAGCCGTTGCCGAGAAAACAGATGCCGGCTATACATTTACCTTTCAGCGGGAAAAAATAAAGCTTCTGGACGGTCTCGAAGCCAACGTGATCAAAGATGTAAATCCATTTTTTCATAAAGAGATCGATGTGACGGATGATGAAGTAATCATCACAATCCAACCTCCTCCCTCCTATAAAGCATTCCGCTTCATGAAAGCTAAAGATAAAAAAAGCAAATGGCAGTTTGCCTATCAGCTTGTTCAAGCAGTGCAGCAGCACAATCTGTCGAGGCTGAATGTAATTGTCGCTCCTGAAAACATTGTATTTGATAAAGGGCTTACGCCTTATTTTCTCCATTATGGAGTAAAAGAAAGCATTCCTCCTTACGGGCGTGATGAGGAAAGAGTGTGGCGGGAACTGAAAGCTACAGCGGCTTTGGCAGTTGACGGCGCTTTTGCGTTTGAAGACTACCTGAAATTCAATGAAACGCTGACGTTCTCCGCAGAGGCTAAGGCGATATTGGATGCGGCGTCCTATGATGACCTGCTCGAGCTGATTCAAACCCATATTGACGAGCTTGAAGCCAAAGCAAAAACATACATACATATTCCGAGAAAGAAGTGGAACATCCAGCGGTATATCGGCCTGGGGCTCATAGTTTTGCTTGTGCCGGCCCTTATTTATTCAATGTATGCCTTATTTTTCGCCCAGCCAAAGCACCAGGCGATAGTGGACAGCAACCGCGCTTTCCTCAACAAGCAGTACAGTGAAGTCATCAGCACACTGTCGAAGTACGATGCGGAAAGCCTGCCTGAATCGGTGCAGTATCAGCTGGCTTATTCCTATGTAGAAGTTGAAAAGCAGCTTTTGGATTATCAACGAGATAATATTGAAAAGCTAGTAACTTTGCAATCTGAACCACAGCATTTTCTTTATTGGATTGATATTGGTAGAGGGGATTATAAAGAAGCAATTAGTATTGGACATAAGCTCGAATACAACCCATACATTTGGCTTGGTCTTTATAAATATAAACAGCAGCTTTTAGCTGAGGACAGTAACGATGAAGCTACTCAAAAAGAACTTGAATCTGTAGAAAGCGAACTTGATAAAGTAAATAAAGATAACGCTGAACAGAAAAAAGAATCGAACACTGATGCTTTAACAACTGAAACATCTGGAGAACAAACACAAACAGACGAAGAAAAACAGCAAGCTGAAGAGAAAGCGGCAGAAGAAAAAGCCGCAGCCGAGGAAAAAGCGAAAAAAGAAGAACAGAAGAAAAAAGAAGAACAAGAGAAGAAAGAAACAGAAAAGAAAGATGAGAAAAAAGATGACAAATAACGTGAGACATGAAACACAGGTCATCGCATGCTGCCATTTGGCCGTTAGGGGGTTCGCCATTTGAGTCTATTATGGGTTTTTTACCAAAATAACGTTCAAAAACTGAAACTGTCTGACCTCCCATCGTCCCATCCGGTGACCATAGGGCCTGACGTGAAGGATTCCGTTACGATCGGCACCATTCCGTTTAAGAACGGAGTGATTTCTCTTCAAAGAAAGGATTCCGGCGGCCAATACGAAGTTTTCCTGGGAAATGATTGTCTCGGTACGATTGAGCCCGATACATCCTTTTCTCTCCAAACGGACGATCAGGATGTACGCTTGATATTGACGGGCAGTGAGCCTGAGAAATCCGTTTATTTTATGGGAAATCGAGATGAAATTGTATGTTCTTCTGAAAAAACGAATGCAGATATTTATCTAAATCCGCAAGATTTTGCTTTTGCAACACAAAGCACGTTTTCTTTGCTTCGCGTCGGCGGAAGCTGGTTGGTTCAGCCTGAAAGCGGGACAATCTTTTTGAACGGAGAGAGGATCACCGACAATACAAGGCTACAGCCGGGGGATGAAATATTCTGGAACTTTACGCAAATGAGAGTGACAGACCAAGACCTTTTAGAAATTGTTCATTTCCCCTCATTTGAAACATCATTAACAGAAACGGTCAAACCTAGCACAGAGATGCAGAAAAAATATCCGCAGTACAGAAGAACGCCTCGTATGGTATACGATCTGCCGGATGACCGCGTTTCTTTCAGTTTTCCCTCTCAGGAGAGCGATCAAACCAACAGAGGGCTGTGGCTCGTCATTCTGCCTCCGCTTGTGATGCTGATCGTGATGGGCGTTGTCGCCATCATTCAGCCGCGAGGCATATTCATACTCGTTTCTCTGGCGATGTTTATGATGACCCTCATTACCTCGACAGTGCAATATTTCCGGGATAAAAACCAGCGGAAAAAACGCGAGGAAAAACGGGAGCGCGTGTATAAGCTTTACCTGGACAATAAGCGGAAAGAGCTTCAGGCGCTTGCTGAAAAGCAAAAGCAGGTTCTTGAATTTCATTTCCCTTCATTTGAACAAATGAAATACTTAACTAGTGAAATCAGTGACCGAATCTGGGAAAAGTCACTTGAAAGCAAGGATTATCTCCAGCTGCGTCTGGGGACGGGAACAGTCCCTTCAAGCTATGAAATCAATATGAGCGGCGGAGACTTAGCCAATCGTGATATCGATGACCTTATGGAGAAATCGCAGCATATGCAGCGTGTCTATAAGGACATCCGCAATGCGCCGGTTACGGTCGATTTGGCGGAAGGCCCGATGGGGCTCGTCGGTAAATCGCAAATTGTAAAAAATGAGATTCACCAGCTGATCGGACAGCTGTCGTTCTTCAACAGCTATCACGATTTGCGTTTTGTATTTATTTTTCATGAAGAAGAGTATAAAGACTGGGAGTGGATGAAATGGCTGCCGCAATTTCAAATGCCCCATATTTATGCAAAAGGATTTATTTATAATGAGCAAACCAGAGATCAGCTCCTGTCTTCACTTTACGAATTGATCAGAGAGCGCGATCTCGAAGATGACAAAGAAAAACTGCAGTTCAAACCGCATTTTGTATTTGTCATCACGAATCAGCAGCTGATCTCAGAACACGTCATTCTCGAATATTTAGAGGGACAGCATGAGCATCTGGGCATCTCTACAATTGTCGCTGCAGAAACAAAGGAAAGCTTGTCGGAAAACATTACAACACTTGTCCGCTACATCAATGAGCATGAAGGCGACATTTTAATCCAAAAGAAAAAAGCGGTCAGAATTCCGTTCCGCCTCGATCACCATCAGCGAGGGGACAACGAACGATTCTCACGGACGCTGCGGACGCTGAATCACCAGGTCGGCATTACGAATTCCATTCCGGAAACGGTATCGTTCCTGGAGCTCTTCCATGCGAAGGAAGTAAAAGAAATCGGCATTCAGCAAAGATGGCTCACGAGTGAATCGTCGAAGTCGCTGTCTGTGCCGATCGGCTATAAAGGGAAAGATGACATTGTGTATCTAAACCTTCACGAAAAAGCCCACGGTCCGCACGGGCTGCTTGCAGGAACAACGGGGTCAGGGAAGAGTGAATTTCTCCAAACCTACATTTTGTCACTTGCGGTGCATTTTCACCCGCATGAAGCAGCTTTCTTATTAATTGACTATAAGGGCGGAGGGATGGCGCAGCCATTTCGCAATATTCCCCACCTGCTCGGCACGATCACAAATATTGAAGGCAGCAAAAACTTCAGTATGCGGGCGCTTGCTTCCATTAAAAGCGAGCTGAAAAAAAGGCAGCGCCTGTTTGACCAGTATCAAGTCAATCACATCAATGACTATACAAAGCTGTACAAGCAGGGGAAAGCAGAAGTCGCAATGCCTCACTTGTTCTTAATTTCTGATGAATTCGCCGAGCTGAAAAGCGAGGAGCCTGATTTTATCAGGGAGCTTGTCAGTGCAGCGCGTATCGGGCGAAGCCTCGGCGTGCATTTGATTTTGGCGACACAGAAGCCGGGCGGCATCATCGACGACCAGATCTGGAGTAACTCGCGCTTTAAAGTAGCGCTGAAGGTTCAGGATGCTACCGACAGTAAAGAAATTTTGAAAAACAGCGATGCCGCAAACATTACCGTGACAGGACGCGGTTATTTGCAGGTCGGCAACAATGAAGTATATGAGCTGTTCCAATCCGCCTGGAGCGGGGCGCCTTACTTAGAGGAAGTCTACGGAACTGAGGATGAAATCGCGATCGTCACGGATACGGGCCTGATCCCGCTTTCTGAAGTGGATACCGAAGATATTGCGAAAAAAGACGTTCAAACAGAAATCGAAGCTGTAGTTGACGAAATCGAACGCATCCAAGATGAAATGGGAATTGAGAAGCTGCCAAGCCCTTGGCTGCCGCCGCTTGCGGAACGTATCCCGCGCACTCTCTTCCCTTCAGACGAAAAAGACCATTTCCACTTCGCGTATGTCGATGAACCTGATCTGCAAAGACAGGCGCCGATTGCTTATAAGATGATGGAAGACGGAAATATCGGTATATTCGGCTCTTCCGGCTACGGAAAATCAATTGCAGCCGCAACATTCCTGATGAGCTTTGCGGACGTATACACACCTGAAGAGCTTCATGTCTATATCTTTGATTTCGGAAACGGAACGCTGCTTCCATTAGCGAAGCTCCCGCACACCGCGGATTACTTCCTGATGGATCAGTCAAGAAAAATTGAAAAGTTCATGATTCGAATCAAAGAAGAAATTGACCGCCGTAAGCGTCTGTTCCGGGAAAAAGAAATCAGCCACATCAAAATGTATAATGCGCTGAGCGAAGAAGAGCTTCCGTTCCTTTTCATCACCATCGACAACTTTGACATTGTCAAGGACGAGATGCATGAGCTTGAATCGGAATTTGTCCAGCTTTCCAGAGACGGACAGAGTTTGGGTATCTACTTCATGCTGACAGCAACGCGTGTGAATGCTGTCCGCCAGTCATTGTTAAATAACCTGAAAACAAAGGTAGTCCATTATCTCATGGATCAATCCGAGGGATATTCCATTTACGGACGGCCGAAGTTCAATCTCGAACCGATTCCGGGTCGCGTCATCATTCAAAAGGAAGAGCTTTATTTCGCGCAAATGTTCCTGCCTGTTGACGCCGATGATGATATCGGCATGTTCAACGGGCTGAAAGCAGACGTCCAGAAACTTCAGGATCGCTTTGCTTCAATGGAGCAGCCGGCGCCGATTCCGATGCTGCCTGAGAGCCTGTCGACGAGAGAATTTTCACTCCGCTTCAAGCTGGAACGCAAGCCTTTATCTGTACCGATCGGGCTTCATGAAGAAACAGTCAGCCCAGTCTATTTTGATTTGGGCAAGCATAAGCACTGCCTGATTTTAGGCCAGACCCAGCGCGGAAAAACGAACGTCATAAAAGTAATGCTTGAACACCTGATTGATGATGACACCGAAATGATCGGCCTGTTTGACTCGATTGACCGCGGCTTGTCCCAATATGCGAAGGAATCAGACGTCTCATACTTGGAAACGAAAGAAGATATAGAGCAGTGGATCGAAACAGCAGAAGACATTTTCAAAACAAGAGAAGCCATGTATGTAGAAGCTGTCCGCCAGGGAGACGCGCAAAATCTGCGATTCTCTCAAGTGGTGCTGATGATTGACGGGATTACAAGATTCCAGCAGACGATTGATACGAGAATACAAGACCGTCTTGCAAACTTCATGAAATCATATGCGCATCTTGGCTTCAGCTTTATCCCGGGCGGAAACCACAGCGAATTCTCAAAAGGCTATGACTCCTTGACGACAGAGATGAAGCAGATCCGCCACGCGATTCTGCTGATGAAAAAATCTGAGCAAAATGTCATTCCTCTCCCGTACCAAAGACAGGAGCCGGAGATTCAGCCGGGCTTCGGATATATTGTGGAAAACGGGAAGGAGCAAAAAGTTCAAATTCCTTTATGTTCTGCTGAAAGGGAGAGTGCTAGATGACAGAACAACGAAAAAACTTGATTAAGTTAATATCCGCCGTCATCATCATTTTGCTGCTGCCGGTTTTGTTTTTCCGTTTTATCGGAGACGATCCGACAAAAAAAGCAGTCAATTCTACGCGGCAAATTGCGGTGGTGAATGAAGACACAGGCGTATTGAGTGATGAGGTGAAGTCTGATGAAGAGGACAAATCCGCCCAGTTCGGCAAGGAAGTTGCGGCCGTTCTGGGTGAACGTCCCGATTATTCATGGACGGTCGTAAACCGAAGCGCGGCTGAAAGTGGTCTCGCATCAAAGAAATATGATGCGATCGTCTATATTCCCTCCGATTTCTCAAAAAACATTTTAAGCTATGACAAGGACCATCCTCAAAAAGCAACGCTCGAATTCAGCATTCAAGATAACCTGAATGCCGTCAACAAAGAAAAAGTGCAGCGTGAGCTTGAGGATGCCCAAAAGACAATGAACAAAAAAATGTCGGCATTATACTGGAACTTTGTTTCACAAAAGGTGGACAACATTAGAGGAGAATTTGACAACATCGTCAATAAAGAATCTGAATTCCAGAATGTCATGTACAACTTTTACAAACCAAGCTCTAATGATTTAGCCGGTGAAATCAAACAGCAAAAAGACTTAATCGACGAGCTGAAGAAATCAATGAACGAAGCGCAGGGCACGACAAAAGAAAAAGCTTCCACAGCGGAGGAAGCCAAAAACACGCTGAAAGAATTCATTGATACAGTTGAAAGATACAAAGAATACCAAGAAAACCAGAAAAAGCTGCTTTTGGCAGCCCAGGATTCAACACAGCAGCAAATCCACACAGGTCTGGATGCCATCCAAGCACAGCAAAAGGCGAATCAGTTCAGCGAACGCATGAGCGGATTGGCAACTGGGATCAGCCAAGCGAAGTCACAGCTTGCACAAACAAGTACAGTGTTGACAGATGCCCAGCAGCTTAGGGAGGGTCAAGTGCCAAAGCAGGAACTTGGCATGGCGAATATCCAAAGTAATCTAATTGATCAATATCAGGCCGCATCAAAACAGGCTGCACTAAACCAGGTGTACGAACGGCTAGTTGAAGCGCGCGAGGCGCTCACTGTTGCGAAAGCCGAACCGAAGCCTGATGGAGATAATGGTTCGGATGATAAAGGAAAAAACCCGAAAGAAGAGGACCCTGAGGAACTGAAAATTGATCTTGAAAAACAGCGTGAAGAACTGAAAAACATCGCCGCGGATATTCAGGACATTTCAGACAATCTGAAGGAACCTGAAAAAGAGGAGCCGAAGCAAGAGGACCCGGGAACTGAAAATCCGGGAACAGACGAGCCTTCCACCGACAACCCTGAAAATCCTAATGACGGAAGTAACACAGATCCCGATGATACAAAGGGAGATACCGGAAACGGTGATACCGATAGTGATACCGGGAATGACGGACAAACAGAAGGCGATCAAGACCAGCAGGGAACAGATGGTCAGGAACCGAACGGCGAGGCCTCTAATGGTAAGTCAGACAGCGGACAATCCGAAACGGGCACATCTGCTGAACAGACTGCTTCATCTGACTCAGCCCTTCAATTGATCAAGCTGGCAAATGAAGACGGAACCGGAGATTCTGGAGATACCGGCAGCGGCGGAGATACGACGGAGCCTGGGGACCAAGATCAACCAGGAAACGACGACATTTCTGATATCGCCAAAGCAAAAGAACAGCTCAGCAAAGCGTCTGAGCGAATCAAGCAAATTGAAGAAGAGCTCAAGGAAAAAGAAACTGCCCATAATGAAGAGCTCAAAAAGAAGCTAGAAGAACTAAAAGAGCAAATGGATGGCCTTAATAATGAAATTGATGATTTGAAAGACCAAGTGAAAAAGCTCGAAACGAAGCTTGAAAATCTTGAAGCGAAACGAAAGCAAGAGTTTGAAGGGATTTACAGGGCGATTCGCGAGCTGGAAAATAAAGATCAGCTCCAATTCCCAGGAGAAATCAATACAGAAAGCATCTCCGCTTTAATGAGATACTATAAATACCTATCTGTGTATGATTCAGTGCTATCCGGAACGATAGACAGCACTGCAAAAGCCAACGCTATTGAAGGCCAGCAGGGCAAGGTCAAATCAGTCCTGGCTCTCTCGCCGGCAGAATCTTCCAGCTGGGAAGATCTCAAAAACAACACAATGAAAACTGATGAAGACATCAATAGCTTCATCGACGGCATGACCAAATTTGCGGACGATTACAGCGGCTTTATCCGTGACTCTCAAGCAGGTGTTCTCGACGAGCTGACAAAAATCTCTGAAAGTGCCGCAAAAGCGTCAGAACAGCTAGTAACGGGCACCACGCAAGAAGCTGCGACGTTCAGCAACGACGGGCTGTCTGGCACTATGGCGCTTAGTGTTCAAGATACGGTAGGCCAAGAAGTGCTGCAAATGTCGGACATGATGGGTTCATTGTCTGATCGCCAGTCAGGCATTATTGAATACACGACCAACATGCAGCAAAGCGTCAATGATGTTCAAACGAAAGCCGACACCTTAAACAACAACTGGGGGAAAAATGTCGCTGCCACGAAACTCGTGCGCAAGGACGTATACGGCATACTCGGAAATACATTAGTAGACGGACAGAACAACGGCTATGTATATGATTACTTGGCGAATCCGCTTAAAATCAGCGGAGAGGTTCCAGAAGAAAAAATTCAGACGGTGCCGCCGGTCGTCATCCTTGTTATTGTGTTGATCAGCAGTCTGTTAATCGGCTATTTCAGCTCCTATTACCAAAATGCGCCGCTTCTCGTCAAAGGAGCGCTATTCGGAATTCTGAATATCCTTGTCGGATTGATGATCAGCTTGTTCGGTTTGAATATTTATTCACTGCCGGACGATCAGACGATTAAGTGGTCGGTGTTTACGATTCTATTGCTGGTCGCAAGCTCTGCCTTCATCCGGACAGCATTCAGGTTCGGATCGATCCCTGGATGGGCTGCTTCAGCGGCCATGATTCTATTCTACGTCGCGCCGCTTATTGATTTGATTATGCCGAACTTTACATTTGAAGATCCGGTATCGAAAGTATATATCGACATCCAGTATGGCACTGGGCATTTGTTTGCAATGGGAATATCGGTTCTGCTGATCATTACGGTGATAGCCGCGGCTCTGCCGCTTATTATCCGGCTGATGGCAGAAAAAACAGCAGAAAGCGATGAAACGTATGAAGCGTAATCGCAGCATGGAAAAGGGGATCATGATTTGTATGCTCTCCTTTTCCCTTTTCATACCCTCTGCCGCCGCTGCCGAAACCGAAGACACTACAGATGTCGCGCCAAACCAATATGAGAAAAAAGACATTGAAATCGATACGAATTATTTGCATGAAGATACCTACTATGAGGAGAAAACAGAACTGCCTGAGGAACAAAAGGATATTACCTTTGATAAGCCGAAGGATGAGGATGCCGAGCTGATAAAAGATTTGTTTACATCAACGGATCCCGAGGAATCCAACACGATTACCTTCCAATCGAAACAGCTCGGAATTACCTTTGCTGAAAAACCAATGACAAAGGCATCCTCAACGGAAACAGAGGAAGAACAAGAAACATCTTCACTGCTGCTCCCGATGATTTATGTCGTGCTGATCCTGCTCGGAATTGCAGGCATTGTGTTCCTCATCCCAAAAGTCACAGCGCAGGAGAACAAAAAGGCATAGGCTCCCGTGCTTGTATTGAGTGTAAGCGGTACGTACAATAATAACGGAAGGAGGAGGTTTCCAATGGAACTTTTTATCATCACCGGAGCGTCAAAAGGACTGGGTGAAGCCATTGCATGGCAGGCTTTAGAGAAAGGCCATGAAGTCCATGCCTTATCCAGAACAAAGGCTGATGTCTCTCATGAAAAACTGACGCAGCATCAGATAGACCTCATCAATCTTGAAGAAGCTGAACAGCAATTTGAAACATTGCTTTCATCCATCAATCCGGAACGTTACTCGGGTATTACCCTAATCAATAATGCCGGAATGGTAACGCCGATCAAACGCGCCGGTGAAGCATCTCTTGATGAACTGCAGCGCCATTATCAGCTGAACCTGACAGCACCCGTGCTTTTGAGTCAGCTGTTTACAAAACGGTTGGCTTCATACAGCGGCAAAAAAACGGTTGTCAATATTACGTCAGGCGCCGCCAAAAACCCATACAAGGGATGGAGCGCGTATTGCAGCTCAAAAGCCGGGCTCGACATGTTTACGAGGACTTTCGGATTTGAACAGGAGGACGAAGAACTGCCGGTGAACATGATTTCTTTCTCACCGGGTGTTATGGACACTGAGATGCAAGCCGTCATCCGTTCTTCATCGAAAAAGGATTTCCACGACATTGAACGATTCCGGACATTAAATGAAACAGGAAGCCTTCGCAGTCCGGCCTTTATTGCCGGCACATTGCTTTCTTTATTAGAAACAGGCACGGAAAACGGCCGCATTTATGATATAAAAGAGTTTTTGTAGAGCAGATATTTTCTGCTCTTTTTTTTATAAAAAAGGCAACAGCCTGCGCATTTTATTGAACAGCCGCATATACTGACTGAAACTCTGCTTTTAGGGTATAACAATGATGATATGAAGATAAAATGATGTGACATAAGAATTGAGTTTCTCTGCAAATTATGTTAGGATGCTAAAAATATCTAAAGGAGGGGTTTCCATGAGAAAGGTTACATTAATGGATGTTTTCACCCATCCAATTGCACAAAAGTATCTACAGCGTTCAGGTGTGGCACATGCGATTGCCTGCGCTTATCATGCATACAGGATGTCTGTAAAGGCTGACATCAACCCTGATTTAGCTGCCAAAGCGGCACTGCTGCATGACATTGGCCATTATGAATGGTATACAGACGGAAAATGGGATTATGAGAAATACAAAAGAAATGACATTCATGCCATCAAAGGGGCGGAACGGGCACATAAGCTTTTGATTCGGCTTGGCGAGGAACCGAAAGCGGCCAAAGAGATTGCCCTTGCCATTTTGCTTCATACCGATTCCTATTTGCCTGAAGGCGAATTAGATAAAAACACGCTGCAGCAGATTGTCAAAAAAGCGGACGAACTTGATGAAGAGCCGGGCGGCCACCATCATTACCGCCAAATTGATCCTTCGACTGCACGCAAAAAAATAGAAAAGCTGGACCGATTAATCGACCAAGCCCAGAGCTCCATGATAAAACCCGTATAAGTCCCGCAGCTTACCCGGAACAGCGTCCAGCTTTCTCCGCTGTCTCCGCTTCTTGGCCATTTCCTAATACCCGCTTCAAAACATATTCTCCTAAAGTCTGTCCCCGCCCCCTCGTTTTATCAGGGAAGCCTGTGTCATTATCCATAATTACGGCATAAGCTGAGAGAAAACACACAAAGGGGATAAAAGTATGGTCAACCAAGGTAGTCCGCAACTGGTCTCTTTAGTCGATCCTTATGTCTATCAGACCATTAAAAAGCTCATCGGCTCAAGGTTCGTTATACAGACAGTACGAGATACGGTCAGAGGCAGACTGATCGATGTCAACCCTGACCATATCACAATTGAAGGAGCCCGAAACTCTGTTTGTTTGATCAGAATCCAGCACATGATTTCCGTCACCCCAGATTACAGTGAGCGGGTCTAACAGTGCTTGCGCATGAAAAATAGGCGTACACCAGGACGTCCTATTTTTCAGTTAAGCGCTGTAAAAACACACTGCGATACATCATTTCGTCAAGGTCAAAACCGGCGAATTCCTGATAGTCACCATCTGAAAAACAGAAAGTGACGCCGTACACTGTATAGCAGGAGCGGACTGCAGCATGCTGACGGACACGAAAATGATAACCGTCTGAATCTTTTACATACAACTGTGATTTCCCGGTAAATGGGGCACAGAGGTGTGCTGCCTCACCAAAACATTCGAATCCGGCAATTTTGCCGTCTTGGTCGATATCCAGCAGGATACAATCATTGACTTTAATCTCCTCAGACCGTATATTCCTGTTCCTTTTCGGAGGAAGAACATAGATATAAGCCAGTTCTGAATCTGTATCGTATGTCACTGCCTTCATCACCAACACTCCTTTCATTATATTAAGAGTTCTGATATGAGTTCATTTTTGTTACAATGATGGGGTATAAGTCCTTTTATCTGACAGACAAAGAAAAACTAGGAGGAACAAAGCTTGTTGAAATCAAAAGTCCATTTTTGGACATTGCAGATTTTATTTGTTTTGCTGATTATTTATGTAGCAACAAAAGTTTCATTTGTATTTCAGCCGTTTATTGTCTTTATCTCGACACTGTTTTTCCCGATGCTGATTGCGGGGATTTTGTATTTCATTTTTAATCCGGTCGTCCGTCTGCTTGAGAAAAAAATTCCGCGGACATTATCCATTCTATTGATCTATTTACTCTTTATCGGTTTGCTTGCCTTTGTTTCAGCGTCCGTCGGACCTGTCATTACATCGCAAGTGACCGGACTGTTTAACAATCTTCCTGATTATATAAAACAGATTCAGGCGCTGACAAAAGATTTGTCCCATTCTCAATGGTTTACCTGGATGATGAATCAGGATTATGTATCGATATCAAAAATTGAACAGTCATTGACTAGCTTTCTCCAAAACCTGCCGCAAAATATCACGTCCAGTTTATCTGCGGTGTTTGGCGTCGTGACAAATATCACGCTTGTTATTATCACTGTTCCATTTATCCTTTTTTATATGCTGAAAGACGGACACCGCTTTCCGCACTTAGCGGTGAAAATTCTTCCGGCTTCTTATCGGACAGAAGGCTTAAAGATTTTCAAGGATTTATCCGATACGCTTGCGGCTTATTTTCAGGGGCAGCTGTTAATCTGTCTTTTTGTCGGAACAGCGTGTTTTATCGGCTACTTAATTGCCGGGCTCCCGTACGCCCTGATTCTCGGGATTGTCATGGCGATTACCAATATCATTCCTTATGTCGGGCCTTTTCTCGGCGCTGCGCCGGCTGTCATTGTCGGTTTTATGGACTCACCGGCCAAAGCGCTGTTTGCGATTATTGTGGTTGTCGTCGTTCAGCAGCTCGACGGGAACCTGCTGTCTCCTCTCGTAATCGGAAAGCGGCTGAATACACACCCGCTTACGATTATTTTGCTGCTGATCGGAGCAGGAAGCTTCGGCGGAATTCTCGGCATGATTTTAGCAGTGCCAGCCTACGCGGTATTGAAGGCCTTCTTCCTGAATATTGTCCGATTAATCAAGCTGCGCCAGCGGTCACGCCTTGACGGAAACGAAAAGCCTGCCGAATAGGCGGGCACCAATTGCGCCTCTTTGCATATGATGCTGTAAATCAATGCGGAGGTGGGGAAATGCCTGCAATTGTAGGTCCGATTTATATTATGTCCATATCAGGTGATGCAGCGGCCAGCTTTGGAGATGTGTTTGCAATTTCACCAAAGAGCGTTGATCACACAGGCGCTGGATCGGGCGCGTTTCAATTAGGTGATTATATAAAGATCAATAATGAACACAGTAAAACCATCCTCAATGATGCTGATATCATTGATGAAACAGTGTCCTTTAACGGGTAACAGCCTTTTCAGAGAGGCTGTTGCTTTTTTTATTGTATAATATGGTTAGTCTTGAAATAGTGAGGTTATGTTTATGAAAATCAGAAAAGCAAATATCAATACGCAAACCGGAATGATCACGGACGTGTATCTGCATGAAAACAGAAAAGAACTGCGCACGCTTGTAGCGGTTCCGCAGCTGGAGTGGAGCACGATCATTTCTTATGAAGAAGATAAAGCATCTCTGCCTGAACGGCTGGAAGCTTCTTTGCGCCGGCATACAGAGGAAGGCCCGGCTGGTGAGCTAGCCAAAAAAATCATTCATTGGGTAACAGAAATGTAACGGCCTTTGAAAGTTTAGCTCCTGCCTGAACAGGTGATAATGAAGACAAACAAGACGGGAGGACGAGCCTTTGAGTGATGAAAAAATGGATCTCTATTTGCAGCAAGGAATGTATGGACCCTTGGAGACAAAGCCTGACGAGCGCCATTTGTTTTTAGGCTCATTAAGGGAAAGAGTGGTTTTGGCACTGACGAAAGGGCAGGTGCTCAGACACAAGCCGTATGAAGAAGCGGAGCATGCGCTCAAAAACAGCAAAAACATCACTCTTTTGATTAATGGAGAGCTGCAGTATCAGTCTTACTCTCCCTATATCCAAATGGCGAACCGGAACGGAGTGCACTTCAAGATCGTATCTGATCTTCAGTTTCATACGCCTTTAGGCCTTGTGATTGCTGCTGACATCGCTGTAAATCGTGAATCGATATATATTCAGGACGACATTTTTAACCGGTCAGTGCTGAAACCTTAAGAGACAAACGGACCGTTTGTCTTTTTATTCATGGCAATTCACTTACAACTGGAGATAAGATATAATGTTCTCATACTGATGGCGGGGAGGCCGGCTATGAAAAAAGCACTTATTTGTATTGATTATACGAATGATTTTGTGGCGAGTGACGGAAAATTGACCTGCGGGGAGCCCGGCAGAAGGATTGAAGAGGCGATCGTCAATTTGACTGAAGAATTCATCACAAACGGTGATTACGTCGTATTAGCAGTAGATTCTCATGAGGAAGGGGATCAATATCACCCTGAAACCCGTCTTTTTCCTCCGCATAATTTGAAAGGAACGGAAGGAAAAGATCTGTACGGAAAGCTTTTGCCTCTATATCAGAAACATGAACATGAACCAAATGTATACTACATGGAAAAAACAAGATATTCTGCTTTTGCGGGAACTGATTTAGAGCTTAAACTCAGAGAGCGGCAGATTGGCGAACTGCATCTTGCCGGCGTCTGCACAGATATTTGTGTGTTGCATACAGCGGTTGACGCATACAACAAAGGCTACCGGATTGTTGTGCACAAACAGGCTGTTGCCAGCTTTAATCAGGAGGGGCACACGTGGGCTCTTTCCCATTTTGCAAACAGCATCGGAGCGCAAGTGGCAGAGTAAGGAAGGGGAAAAACAGTGTTAGAGTACGGATTTAAAGATGACAGCCTGTCATTACATACAGACCTTTATCAAATCAATATGGCAGAAACTTACTGGAGAGACGGCATTCATGAAAAGAAAGCGATTTTTGAGCTTTTTTTCAGAAAGCTTCCATTTGAAAATGGCTATGCGGTATTTGCGGGCTTAGAAAAAGCCATCGAGTATCTGGAAAATTTCAAGTTTACGGAGAGCGATCTGACTTATTTACAGGATGAACTCGGGTATCAAGAAGACTTTATTGAATATTTGCGCGGTTTATCGTTTACAGGTTCACTTTACTCCATGAAAGAAGGAGAGCTCGTTTTTAACAATGAGCCGATTATGAGGGTGGAAGCCCCCCTAGTAGAAGCGCAGCTGATTGAAACGGCTTTGCTCAACATTGTGAACTACCAAACATTAATCGCTACAAAGGCGGCCCGGATTAAAGGCGTCATCGGCGATGAAGTTGCGCTTGAATTTGGAACAAGACGGGCGCATGAAATGGATGCGGCCATGTGGGGAGCGAGAGCAGCATTAATCGGCGGCTTCAGCGCAACAAGCAATGTAAGAGCTGGAAAGCGCTTTAATATCCCGGTATCCGGCACACATGCGCATGCACTTGTGCAGGCTTACCGCGATGAATATACAGCTTTCAAAAAATACGCAGAAACGCATAAGGATTGCGTCTTCTTAGTCGACACGTATGACACGCTTCGTTCAGGCATGCCGAATGCGATTCGGGTTGCCAAGGAATTCGGAGACCGTATCAACTTCATCGGCATCCGCCTGGACAGCGGGGATTTGGCCTATCTGTCTAAAAAAGCCCGGAAAATGCTCGATGAAGCAGGGTTTACAGACGCGAAAGTCATTGCTTCAAGCGATTTGGATGAGCATACCATTATGAATTTAAAGGCCCAGGGAGCGCGCATTGATGTCTGGGGTGTCGGCACAAAGCTGATTACAGCCTATGACCAGCCGGCTCTCGGCGCGGTTTATAAGCTCGTTGCCATTGAAGAAAACGGGAAAATGGTCGATACAATCAAAATTTCATCCAATCCTGAAAAAGTAACGACGCCGGGCAGAAAGAAAGTATACCGCATTATCAATCAGTCCAATCATCATTCTGAAGGCGACTATATTGCGCTTTATGATGAGCAGGTGAATGATCAGAAGCGGCTCAGAATGTTCCACCCGGTTCATACATTCATCAGCAAATTTGTTACGAATTTTTATGCGAAGGATCTTCATGAGCTGATTTTTGAAAAGGGTATTCTTTGCTACCAAAACCCTGAGATCTCAGACATACAGCAGTATGTACAGGATAATCTCAGCCAGCTGTGGGAGGAATATAAGCGAATCAGCAAGCCGGAGGAATATCCGGTTGATCTAAGCGAGGACTGCTGGAGCAATAAAATGCAGCGGATCCACGAAGTGAAAAGCAGAATTGAAGAAGAGCTTGAGGAAGAATAAAGAAAAACTGGCCTTTCGTTCGCGCAGAGGCCAGTTTTCTTTATGGTTATATTATTTTTCATGTTTAGACAATTTTCGTCAAATTATTTGATATACTTAGGGGTGAATGCCGCGCGTATTGTAAGGGGGATAAACCAATGAGGGTGTTTGTTGCAAGACAGCCTATTTTTAATAGAAAAGAACAGGTTGTTGCTTATGAACTGCTGTATAGAGAGAGCGAAGAGAATGTGTATAGCGCTAAAGACGGCGACCAGGCAACAACAGATTTGGTGATCAACAGCTTTTTAAACATCGGAATTGAGAAGCTGACGGAAGGGAAACGCTGTTTTGTGAATTTCACGGAAAGCCTGATGTTTTCGAATCTTCCTACCTCCTTCAATCCGAAACAGCTTGTCATTGAAATCCTTGAAGATATACCGATCACGCCGGCCCTCATCTCAAGATGCAAAGAGCTGAAAAAAATGGGGTATATGCTGGCGCTCGATGATTTTTATGCAATAAACCCGCAAAATGAAGACTTACTGGAAAAGCTCATGAGCTATATTGATATATTGAAAATTGATTTCCTCAAAACAACACGAATGGAACGCAGAAAAATTTTGCAAACCTACGGCTGCAGCGGCTTGATTTTTTTAGCGGAAAAAGTAGAGACCAGAAAAGAATATAAACAGGCTGCCCAAGACGGCTTTCATCTATTCCAGGGCTACTTTTTCAGCGAACCGCGCATCATCAGCGGGCATGACCTGTCGACTCATTTCTATTCTTACTATGAACTGCTGAACGAATTGAGCAAAGAGCAGCCCAACATAAAACGTGTGACAGAGTACATAGAACGGGATTTATCATTGTCCTATCAAATCTTAAAATTTTTAAACTCATCCCACAGCCGGCTGAGCCAGAAAATTGAAAGCATTCAACAGGCCATCATGCTGCTTGGATTTAATGAAATCAAACGATGGATCTACATTCTTTCCTTTAAGGATTTAAGCAGAAAAGGGAATTCCAGCAAGCACGAAATCATTAAGATTTCTCTGATGAGAGCAAAGCTTTGTGAACTGCTGGCGAGAAAAACTGCCCGGCCGCAGCCTGCCTCTTATATGCTGATTGGCATGTTTTCACTCATTGACACCCTGCTGCATAGAGAGATAGAGGAGATTATTCAAGAATTGCCTTTAATAGATGAAGTCGGGCAAGCGTTATTAGGCCATCAAAACGACTACTATCAAATGCTTGAGCTTGTGAAATTAATTGAAAGCAACAACTGGGACACTTGCACAGAATTAGGCAAAGAACTGGACAAAGAAGAAGCGTACGAATGTTATCTTGAGGCTCTGGAATGGTGTCATAAGCTTATGGACGCAAAATAATTGCGGTCTTCAGACCACCGCAAAGCAAGAATGATTCGGCTTTGCGTTCCGATAAGGCTGATGTAGATGCCGTCGGGATTAAAGACCGCATCCACTTCATGCCGGACGCCCATTTGTTTGACCAGGCGCTTTACAGATGGTTTATCTGACTGCTCGGCTGCGGTCAGGATGCGGCGCGAGAGCTCCCGCGAGCCCGCAATGCGGCTGAGAACGAGCTGCGCATCGGTGAAGAGCCCTGCTGCCTCCCGTGCTGAGCGGATAAAGGTATCTGTATTGACTGCGGGAGCAGGAGGGCGGCGTATCTCATACGGATAGGCGTAAAACCAAGGATAACGATATCTCATGGGAGCACCTCACACAAAAGGATGTTTCTATATATATAGATCTCAAATAGCCGAATATGACAAAGCGAAAAGGCCACAACTTTAGCGTTGCGGTCTTTTTCGGTGTTTGTCGGTCAGGATACGCCAAGAATCGCATATTCAATTTTGAAAATACGGGACGAAGGACTATAGTCTTGCTAAGTAAAAATGCGAAACACCATAAAATCAAGGGAATTAAGAATCTTTCTCAATTTCAGCCGAAATAAACGCTCCCTTTCATAGAAATATAGTCCCGTTCTTGGTGTGATCCCTTTGAGTATAAGGACCTATTGAGATTTGCGGTGTCACGCAGGATCTTTTTGCATACTTTTCGGTGAAAAATAAGCCGAAAGAAGATACACTATTAGTAACAGATCAAATACCTAGGACTCGTTCACCATACACAATTCATTGATCTTTCAAAAAAAGGAGTGTGGAAACGATGGAAAAGAAACTTGAAGAAGTAAAACAATTATTATTCCGACTCGAACTTGATATTAAAGAAACGACAGATTCATTACGAAACATTAACAAAAGCATTGATCAGCTCGATAAATACAATTATGCAATGAAAATTTCGTGAAAAAGACTTGGAAACAAGTCTTTTTTTTCGTTCTTCCCGTACAATAAATGGATAAAGTATTATATGATTGTTAAAAAACGAAAAACCTGCTGTCCTTTAAATGTCCCATTTAGTAAAATGGAAGGGGAGGGGGAAGTCGTTATTGAGCAGATATGTTTAGATTCTGTCCGAATCAAGGAGAAAATGAAGGAGATTGTAGTTGAAAATATTTTAAATGAAGACTTAAAAACAAAACTTATATCTTTTATTGAAGAAAAAAAACAATTTTCATTTGCAGAATTAGCGTATCACCATTACATAGCTTTTGACGGAAAAGATGTTACAGCAATTGAGTTGTTGGCTTCTGGTATAGAACTTTTAATTTTATCTGCTGACATTTTTGACGATATTGAGGATAAGGACAATCTTCAGGCTTCTTGGATGAAAATAGATCCTTCGATAGTGATTAACGCAGCCACTGTACTTTATACATTAAGTTTGCAAGTGATAAGTTTAGTTTCTGACAATCCGCAACATTTAAGTCTGACTTTACAATATTCACTCCAATCTTTACAAGGGCAACATGCAGATTTAAATGTAACAGTCTCTTCAGAATCAGAGTATATTGAAATGATTAAACTTAAGTCAGGTTCTCTTGTAACATTGCCTAGTGTTCTTGGTGTATATTTGGCAACTGGAGAATTTAATGAAACAGTTGAGGAGTATTCACGTTATTTGGGTATAGTCGAACAAATTGCGAATGATCACCATGGGCTATATTATCCTGACAATAATGACATAAAAACTAGACACAATCTTGCCTTCTACTATCTAAAAAATAAATATAACCAATCATCGATTGACTTATTAAATTTTTATGCGCAAGAAAATAATCAGATAAATAATATGGATGAATTGAAAAAGAAGTTACAAGAATCAGGTGTAATCCAATATTTAAATGTTATTAAAAATATAGCACTGGAAAATTTTAAAGAATCATTCAAAAAACTGAGATTAGATGAACAAAGAAAGAATCAACTACTTGATCAATTATTAAGGGGGAATATAAATTGAAACATATCGATAAAATCATCAGCCATCTAGTAAACAATCCGGAAGCTTTTGATCAATTTAAGAATGGGAATTTAACCTTGCTAAATATAAATGAAAAAGAAAAGAAAGCAATATTATATGCGTTTGAAGAAGGAGAGGCACCGAGAACAAGCAATTGGCCTCCTATAGAAACTATCAGTAGTTTTTTTGAGGACGATAAAAGAAAAAGTTTTATTTAATTATGGGATGATGAGATGCACAGAAATAATAACTTCTATAAATACTTGTCTCTAGCTTTTATCATTTTAAGTTTTGTTTATGTTATCTACCTCTCTTATATTTCTGTTTTTAATATCTTTGTAGGTGCGGATGTGAAGATTAATGAACAGGGTAAGTTAGAGGTTACCAAAGTTGTGGATTATACAGATGAATATTATTCAGGTGTAAAAAAAGGTGACATTATTCTTGAAGTTAATGGGCAAAAAGGAAACGAAATCCAATTAGAGAGCGGAAGATTGGTTAACGTAGAAAGTTTAACAGTTGAGAGAGATAATAAATCATTTCATTTACAAAATGTAAGTCTAATAAGTGAAGAAAATTTATTTATGTATCTCATTCCACTCATATCTTATTCAATCTGTTTATTTTGTATATTTTTTGTTTACAGAATAAATAAAGTAAGAAAATCACCTTCTGCTTTTGTTTTAATCTTATTTTTGTTATTTGTATCAGTAGCATATGTAAGTGCCTGCGGGGCAAGAAGAGGTGAAGAGGTCAGCACTTACCTGCTTGTCCTTACTTTAGTAAGTTGTCCAATTTTATATATACATTTCATATATAAATACTTTGCGGAATTGGGCACTAAGTTATTCAAAAAGAAGATTTTAATTATTATGTATATACTTCCACTTGTAAACCTGTTACTAGAAGCTGTTTTGAGTAATAGATTAAATTCTTCGGCTTTTTTGTCTAACTTGAACTTGATTTCCTTTTTTATCCTTGTCCTTACTGTATCTATTCTTATCCATCAAGGGATTAAAAAAATCAAACAAAATGAGCAAAAGTCAATTTTAAAAATTCTTGCTTATATAAATATCCTGGCTTTTAGTCCCTTTATTATCTTTTTTGTTATTCCTTATGTGTTGTTTGATAAGTATCTTTCACCCTTTAGTTTGGCAGCTTTTACACTTGTTATACCTTTTTCTTTAGTGTATCAATTTATGACAAATAGACTTTATAATATTGACTTTGTTGTAGGACGGCTTAAGTACTATGGATTTTTAGCCATTACACCGACTGTTATTGTGGTCACCATATTTAATTACATTCAAAAACCAGAAGATAACTTTTACTCCGTTAAACTAACAGTTGTAATATATTTGCTTATGTTTGCTGTCTTTTACTTTAAAGAAATCATTGATTTTCGTTTCAAGTTGAAAAGATTCACAGAGAAATTTAATTATCAAGATGGAATTTTTAAATTTACTCAGTTGATTAAGCAAGCATCATCGGTAGATCAAGTACTTAATCACTTTAAAAATACAATCCTAGAAGTATTAAACATAGATAATGCTTGCGTGTATGATAATTCTAAAGGGGAAATCACCCTCCTTAGTAAGAACAACAGTAAAGATCTGACTTATAAAAGTCATGAGCAATATGTGAAAAAATTTTCTGGTGATATCGGTAAAATTAAAGAGTTTAAACAAGGTTTTATTATTAAAATAGGTGAACGGGGAGACAGATCATTTTTAGTACTCTGTTTCTCAAGTTATAATACTTTTAAATTAACAAGAGATGAAATTGCATGGCTTCAAACGTTAGCGTTTTATACAAATGTCTCATTGGAAAACGTCATGAAAATCGAAGAATTGATGGTGCATCTTGAGGATTTAAAACAACAAGAATCCAACCCCGTATGGCTCAAAAAACTCATGTACACGATCGAAGAAAAACAACGTTCCGACCTCGCTCGCGATCTCCACGATTCCGTTCTTCAGGATCTGATCTCCTTAAAACGCCAGTGTGAGCTGTTTTTGGCTGATTTTAAGAAGGACGATAATCCGTGCCGGGAAGAGGTGCAGGACAAGCTTGTACAGATGAATGAGCAGATGTCTGATGTGATTTCGATGACGAGGGAGACGTGTCATGAGCTGCGGCCGCAGCTTCTGTATGATCTGGGATTGGTGAAGGCGCTGTCGAAGCTGGTGGCGCAGCAGCAGGAGCGGGTTCCGTTTCATATCCGTTTAAATACCGGCAGATTTACGGCGTCGCTTGATTTGGATTCGCAGCTGAATTTGTACCGGATTATCCAAGAGTTTCTGTCTAATGCGGTCAAGCACTCTCAGGCGACGGATGTGCTGATTATGCTGATCAGCATTCAAAACAAAATCGTTCTTCATTATGAGGACGATGGCGTAGGGTTTGATCAAGAAAAAACTAGTGAGCATTCCATGAGCATGGGGCTTTCTGGCATTAAGGAGAGAGTCAGGGCTTTAGATGGGCGCCTTCGGATTGAAACAAGTGAAGGGAAGGGCTTTAAGGCTGATATTGAAATCGAATTGTAATGGTTTTATAACGTAAACGACTTGGCACAGGCCAAGTCTTTTTTATAAAATGGAAAAGAGTGAGTAAAAGGGAGGAAAACATGAAAAAGATACTAGTGATTGATGACCATCCGGCTGTCATGGAAGGCACCAAGACAATTTTGGAAACGGATTCGAATTTGTCTGTTGATTGTCTCAGTCCTGAACCGAGCGAACAGTTTATCAAGCAGCATGATTTCTCGTCATATGATCTCATTTTAATGGATTTGAATTTAGGCGGCGAAGTCAATGGGATGGAGCTTTCTAAACAGATTTTACAAGAGAATCCTCATTGCAAAATTATCGTGTATACCGGTTATGAGGTCGAGGATTATTTCGAGGAAGCGATTCGCGCGGGTCTGCACGGTGCCATCAGCAAAACGGAATCTAAAGAAAAGATCACCCAATACATATACCACGTACTCAACGGAGAAATTTTAGTCGATTTTGCTTATTTTAAACAGCTGATGACTCAGCAAAAAACAAAGCCGGCTCCTTCCTCTCAAAAAGAACAAGATGTGCTCACACCTAGGGAATGCCTGATTCTTCAAGAAGTTGAAAAGGGATTTACAAACCAAGAAATCGCAGATGCGCTTCATTTGAGCAAGCGGTCCATTGAATACAGCCTGACATCGATTTTCAATAAGCTGAATGTCGGTTCCCGGACGGAAGCGGTTTTGATTGCAAAATCAGACGGTGTACTTTAAATAAAGGGAGTTGTATATGATGGATATGAAACACACATTGCTTGAAGCGCTTGGAATTGAGATTGTTGAAAGCACAGCGGAACGATGCGTTGCGGTCATGCCGGTGGATCATCGGACAGTGCAGCCGTTCGGATATTTGCATGGGGGCGCTTCAGTTGCTCTGGCGGAGACCGCAGCGAGTGCAGGTGCGCTAAATCTGATTGATCACACAACACAAGCTTGTGTCGGTTTGGAGATTAACGCCAATCATTTGAAATCCGTAAAGGAAGGAACGGTAAAGGCAGTAGCAGAGCCTGTCCATAAAGGCAGAACGACCATTGTCTATCAAATTCACATTTATGACGAGCAAGAGAGGCTGATCTGTATATCCAGATGTACGCTGGCTGTCATCAAAAAATAAAAAAACAGCCGGAACTCTGCCTGTCCGGCTGCTTATTTTTATAAGTAAGAATCCTCTTTTCGTTTAATTACAAAGTTTCTGATCCCGTTATAGTCATCCTGTACACTTCTTTCATCAAGCTTGACGCCGGAGTTGTACGCAGCACGGCAGATCAAGTGTCCCCCGACAGGCGACGTAATAAAGATAAAGAAAATCCCGAGCAGGATTTTAGCTGATATTTCCCCGGTTATAAACCACAAAAAGAAGAAGACACCGAGCAGAACCATATTAACGCCTAACGTAGACCCTTTAGAAGCAGCGTGTGAGCGTGTATACATATCAGGAAGACGCAGCGTCCCAAATGAAGCGGCCAGGCAAACAAGAGAGCCGAGCAAAATGAATACTGCCACGATGATTTTAGCGATCTCGATCATTTTCGATAATCTCTCCTTTCTCCAGAAACTTGGAAAATGCGATTGTTCCGATAAACGATAAGATCCCCAGCAGCAAAATTATATCCAGAAACGCACTTGTTTTCAGCAAAATGGAGACAAGCGCCGTGATCGCGATCAGATTGATGCCGATTGCATCCAGAGCCACAACCCGGTCAGGCACAGTCGGCCCTTTGATAACACGAATGACATACAAAAGGGTAGACACTGCCATAATGCCGAGCGCGATTTGCAAGATCAGCGTAAACATCAGCGGCTCACCTCCTGTATGGCTTTCTCAAATGACTCTCGAATATCAAAAATGGCTTTTTCTGCATCCTCAATATCCATCGCGTGAATATAAAGAATCGTCCTGTCATCGGAGATATCCATCACCAGGGTTCCCGGCGTTAATGTAATGAGCAGTGACAGCAGGGTGATTTCCCAATCCTTCGTGAGCTCTGTTTTAAAAGCAAAAATGCCCGGTCTGATATTCAGTTTCGGCGATAGGACTGTTTTCATCACACTGACATTGGCAAGGTACAGTTCCTTTAGAAAAATCAAAAAGAGTTTGATGATAGAACACATTTTCCATAGATAAAACCGGCGGGTAAAAAAGCGCCGGAAGAAAAAGAGAGAGAGCATTCCCAGCATATAGCCTGTGATAAATCCTGCGGCGCTTGGATCATTGCTCAAAAACATCCAGCAAAATGCGAGAAACACATTTAATAACATTTGAAAAGCCATGCGATCTACTCCTTCAAAACAGCTTCAATATATTTTTCCGGATTCAGCAGCGTCTCAGCCGCTTGATCAACGTAAGGTGACACCCATTCCGTACCCAAACCGAAGAGGAGAGACAGTAAGAGAAAAATCGCTGCCGGATAAAGAAGGCCTTTAGCTGTTCTTTGATTTGGTTTTGGTGTTTCTTTTTCTTCGCCCCAAAACGCTTGTATAAAGATTCTCAGCACAGAGTATAGTACGAGCAGACTTGAAAGCAGAATCAGCATGGATATCGTAAATTCACCTTCCGCGAAGCCGCCCTCCGCAATCTTAAATTTGCCGACAAATCCGCTGAGAGGCGGGATGCCCGCGAGTGAAATAGCTGAAATGAAAAACATCCATCCAAGAACAGGATAGCGTTTGATCAGTCCGCCCATTTTATGCAGGCTCGCAGTTCCAGTCAACGCGATCAGCGTGCCCGCCAGCATAAATAAAGCGCCTTTAATCAGCATATCGTGAATCAGGTAGTAAATCGCACCTTGAATGGATGCCGGGGTATGAACTGCCACACCGAACAAAATCACGCCGACAGCGGTGATAATGTTGTAGATCACAATTTTCATGACATCCGAATAAGCGAGTGAACCGATAACACCGAAAATCACAGTCAGCGCCGCCAGCCAAATCATCAGCTGGTGGGTAAAGGCTGTATCATGAATAAAAATCAATGTGAACACTCTGGTGATCGCATATAAACCGACTTTGGTCAGCAATGCGCCGAACAATGCCGAGATTGCCGCCGGAGGCGCGTAATACGAGCCTGGAAGCCAGAAGTAGAGGGGGAAGATTCCGCCCTTCATACCAAATACAATCAGCAGCAGGACACCGATGACAGTAATCAGCCCAGTTTGTCCTGATTCGCTGATTTTGGCGCTTAAGTCCGCCATGTTCAACGTACCGGTTACAGCGTATAAAAAGCCGACACCGATGACAAACATAGCCGACGACACGATATTAAACACAATATATTTAATGGACTCCCGCAGCTGAATTTTTGTGCCGCCTAATACAATCAGCATATAGGAAGCAATAAGCAGAAGTTCAAAAAATACGTACATATTAAATAAATCGCCTGTTAAAAACGCTCCGCTGACGCCGGCAAGCAAGAACTGCACGCCAGAGTAATAAAAGGAACGCTCGCGTTTTTCACCGACGGAACGGAAGGAATAAAGCCCAACCAATAAACCGATGACCGCTGTTGTAAGAACGAGCAGGCTGGCGAATTGGTCTGCGACGAGCACAATGCCGTACGGCGCTTTCCAGCCGCCCAGACTGAGTGTCTGGATACCTTTTGTAAAGACAGTCTGTACGAGTATGCCGCTGATCACAATCCCGATTGCCGATGCCGCAGTGCTGAAGATTCGCATGAGCATCAGATTTTTCGTCATGAAAATCAGCAGAATGGCCGACAGGAGCGGGATCAGGATTGGCAAAATAACGAAATTATTCATGTTGATCATTTCCCCTCATTTGATCCATATCGTCCGATTTCAATTCCTGATAAGCCCGAAAGGCCATGACGAGGATGAATGATGTTACGCCAAATGAAATGACAATTGCCGTCAAGATCAGGGCTTGCGGAAGCGGATCGACAAATGATTTGGCATGCTCGCTCAAAATTGGAGCGGCGCCTTTCTTTAATCCTCCCATAGTTAAAAGCATTAAATGAACGCCATGGCTTAACAAAGCTGTTCCAATAATGACGCGAAGCAGGCTTTTAGACAGCAGTAAATACGTCGCAGCCATAAAAATAATACCGGCTAAAACAGCCATTAAGATTTCCATTATTCTTCCTCTCCAATCGTTTGAATAATGGTCATGGTAATGCCTACGACAACAAGATAAACGCCTAAATCAAAAATAGTCGCCGTGGCAAGCTCCGTTTTCCCAAGGATCGGCAGCTGAAAATAGCCGAATGTATGGGTTAAAAAAGCAGCCCCGAAGACAAAGGAGCCAACGCCGGTTAATACAGCGAGAAGAAGTCCGGCTCCCGCGACATATATGAAATTAACCGGCAGAATCGAACGCACGGTTTTTAAATCATATGCCAGCAGCAATAGAACGATGGAAGAGGATGTAATCAGCCCGCCGACAAAGCCTCCTCCAGGCGCGTTATGCCCTGATAAAAATAAATAGAAAGAGAAAAGCAAAATGATAAAGGATACAAGCTTTGTCACGGTTTGAAGAATTAAGTCATTTGTTTTTTGTTCATTCACCGCTTTTCCCCTCCTCTTTTACTTTTGTTTTAATCATGCTGTAAATGCCAAGAGCGGCAATCGTCAGCACAGTTATTTCAAACATCGTATCAAAGCCCCTGAAATCAACGAGGATGACATTGACGACATTATCTCCACCGCCGAGATCGTGGCTGTGTTTTGTGAAGAAGGCTGCAATGCTGTCTTTTGTGCGCTGGCTTGAAGATGCAATGCCGAGCAGAGTGACGATCAAACCGACGCCTAAAGAAATGATAAAATTCGTCATCCGGAACGTTCTCGTTTTCTTTTTCAGCCGCAGTTTCGGCAAATGGTAGAAACAAAGCAGAAACAGTGCGACAGAAATGGTTTCAATGACGAGCTGGGTCAATGCCAGGTCCGGGGCTCTGAAAATCACAAAAAACAATGCGAGCGTATAACCGACAACACCGAGTGAAATAATCGCTGTCAGTCTTGATCTTGCAAAAACAGTCGCCGCTGTGCCGCTGATCATGACAAGCGTCAGAATGATTTCGTATACACCGATTTTAGCCATGCCTTCCGTCGTAAAGGAAAATCCGCCTTTGATGACAAAAGCTCCGCCCATCAGAATGATGAAACCAGCGAAGATATACAGCAAATAATCCCTTAAAAACCCGGTCATATATTGTTTAGTGACTCGGTAAGAGCCTTTTTCCATCAGAGTGACAAGCTTGTCGTATAACCGATTGAGCGTGAGCTTTGAAGGAAACAGCCTATAGATTCCCTTCCACTTATTCATCGTCAAATATCCGATCGTGCCGATAATAATAATCCCTGCAGTCATCAGCACTTCCGTTGTAAAACCGTGCCACTGCGAAATGTGAACATGGAATTTCTCATGGCTGTCCAGGAGTGTCGGATAGATGGAGTTCATGGCAGGCTCTATCAAGCTGTAGGACAGGATATTCGGGAAAAAGAAGAGACTGACAGCGAACGCGACCAGAATGACAGGTGACACGAGCATGCCAACTGGCGCTTCGTGAGCCTGTTTTTCAAGCTGCTCAGGCTGGTAATTTCCTCTGAATGTTTTAAACAGCAATTTCATGCTGTAGATAAACGTAAATACACTTCCGATCCAGGCGAGAACAGGGAACAGAACACCCCATGTCTGCACGTTGAACAAATCGAAATGTGTCACGCGAAGCATGCTCGTGAAAAACATTTCCTTACTCAAAAATCCGTTAAATGGCGGAAGTCCGGCCATTGAAAATGTCCCGATTACGGAAATCGTAAACGTAATCGGCATTATCGCCATTAGTCCGCCAAGCTTCCGGATATCCCGTATGCCTGTTTCGTGATCGATAATCCCGACTGCCATAAACAAGCTTCCTTTAAAGGTAGCGTGGTTGATTAAATGGAAAATGGCAGCCATCGCAGCAACCGTATAATATTCTGTATGGCCGTAATGAAGGGCTGCCGCACTGACCCCAAGCATTGAAATGATCATACCGAGCTGGCTGACGGTTGAAAACGCCAAAATCGATTTTAAATCAGTTTGTTTCACCGCATGGAATGAACCCCAAACCATCGTAAAGAGCCCAACGAGGGACACAATCCAAAACCACTGAGCTGAAAAGGCGAAAACAGGACTGAATCTCGCAATCACATAAATCCCGGCTTTTACCATGGTAGCTGAATGGAGATAAGCGCTGACAGGCGTCGGAGCTTCCATCGCATCGGGAAGCCAGATATAAAAAGGGAATTGCGCGGACTTTGTAAATGCCCCTAATAAAATAAGAATCATAGCCGGGATAAACAAGTCGTGGCCGGCAATTAATTGAACCTGATGAATCATTTCTCTAATACTGAAGGAATCCGTTATCAGATAAAGGAGAATAAATCCCCCGAGCATGCACAGCCCGCCGCTGACCGTAATCAAAAGTGATTTGGCGGCGCCGTAGCGTGACTTTTCACGCTGATACCAATAGCCGATCAGCAAAAAGGATGAAAGGCTTGTGAGTTCCCAAAACATATAGAGAACCATGACATTGTCTACAAGAACGACCCCAAGCATGGCGCCCATGAACATCAATAAATAGACATAAAACGGCCCAAGCTGTTCTTTTTCCTTCGATAAATAAAAAATGCTGTAAAGAGTGACCAAAGAGCCGATGCCTGTGATCAGCAAGGCAAATAACAATCCGAGACCGTCTATATAAACAGTAAAGTTAATGCCAAGTGAAGGAATCCACTCTAGTACCGAACGCAGTGTGTCTCCCGACTGTGTCATCCTGATCATGGGGAGAAAGTATATAAACAGCAAGACGGGCAGGATCAGAACAAACCAGCCCGTGTGCACTCTTTTTGCGTACTTAGCCAAGAAGGGAATGATAAAAGCAAATAAAAAAGGCGATAAAATAGCAAAATGTAAGAGCTGCAAAAATAAGACCTCCTTTTTCTCGTTCTCAATTAAGAAATGCGCTATGTATCAAATATACGGTCAAACGACCCAGTCCAAATTATATCGCACTTTTTTGGAAGCCGCCATGCTTCGAACTGCTGCAATAGGTTTTTATGAGTTCTTTTGACCTCAAAATAAGTCTAACAAAAAAGATGTTATTTGTATATTTAAAATCAATCCTGATCAAGCTGAATGTGAGGAGCTGGTCATGTGAAGAGAAAGGTTATGATGTGCTCAGGTTTATTCTGCTCAGTATTCACAGGGGCATTCATTTTGAATCAATATGACGGACGCAGCGGTGCGGCTAGTGATGAGTGGGAGCTGTATTTATTGGAGCACCACCTGTCAACCAGAATGAGTGAAATGGAATCAAAGGATCTGCCGTTCGGTCCACGGGAGTATATTCGAATTGTGAACAGATAAAAAAAGAGTTCCGCATAGAACGGAACTCTTTTTCTCATTATGAAGTGAAAAAACGAAGCAGAACGGTCGCGCAAATGACTGTGCCTGCACCGCCGAGACGGGTGGAAATTTGGGCGAATGGCATAAGGCCCATTCTTCCTGACGCTGATAGAATTGCAACATCACCCGTTCCGCCGAGACCGCTGTGGCAGCAGGTAACAATGGCGGATTCAACCGGGTACATGTTCATCAGCTTGCCTACAAAATAACCAGAAGCAATCATCGCGACAACAACTGAAATACAAATGATGACAAATGGAATAGAGATCACTGATGCCACGTCATCCAATGGAATAAAGAGGATGCCGAGACCGACCATCAGCGGCCATGTAAAGCTTGATGAAATAAACTTATAAAGCTGGTAAGCGCCATCCTCCATTTTTTTTGGAAGAATATTCGCATACTTGACAGCAGCAGCTGAAATAATCATTAAGATCGCGCCCGGGATGAAGATGAATTTCTCCAATAACCCGCCGAAAATAAAGAAGGTACACGCGAGCAGAACGCCGGCTCCCATCAGTTTAAAATCAATTTTTGATTCAGCTTCTTTTTGATTGAAAATTTCATTTGCTTTTTTAGATTTAACGAGTCGTCCGTTTCCGTTTAGATCAGGCCGCTTATCTCCAAGCTTTTTCATTAAAGCGGCACAGATGATAGCAAAAACGTTTCCGATAATAGCAGCAGGGACCAGCTGAGACACGAACACATCAGCAGATGAACCGAGTATTTGTGAATAAGCGATGGAGAGCGGCAAAATTCCTTCGCCTATTCCCCCGGCAATAATCGGAACAACAACAAAGAAAAAGGAATCGTAGGCACTGTAGCCAAAAATAAATCCGACAAGTATGCCGGCCGCAACTGCTGCGATCGTTCCTGCAACAAGCGGGACGAACATCCTGATAAAACCCTGTATTAAAACAGTTCTGTTCATTCCAAGGATACTTCCAACAACCAGGCAAGCGATATAGAAATAAAGGAAGTTAGACGTTTTCATCAAATTGGTTACAGCGTCTAAAGATGCTGGATTCAGCACATTGTAAAAGACTAAAAATGAAGGAACAAACAAAGATAAAATGGCAGGGCCGCCAATATCCTTCAATATCGGTATGCGCTGACCGATGTCTCCTAGAAACACGCCCAGAATCATGATGATGGCAAACCCGCCAAGCATATTTGCGGGCAGCTCATTGTAATAGGCTGCAAGAATAATAATAATAGCTAATACTGTGTATAATGGCAGAGGAATCACACCGATTTCCCAGGACCATATTTTTTGAAACAGGTTTTTCTCCTGTGGGTCTTTTTCCTCAGATGAAATTGTCCCCGTTTTTGGAATTGCTCCCATGTCATACACCCCCATGTATTGTTTGTTACAGTCTACAAGAAAGCGTTAACACTTTATATTTTTTTAATTTAAAAAAGTGATAAACAACTAAATTAAGAGGGTCTTTTGAATTAGAAAAAATCCCTGAGAAGCGGCCTTCCCAGGGAGAATGGTTTATCGTTTTCCTTTGATATAAGGCACGCCATTGGCTTTAGGCGCATCTGCACGCCCGATAAAGCCTGTTAAAGCGAGAATCGTTAATACATAAGGAGCCATCAGCATATACACATTTGGTATGTCTTTAAAAAGAGGGAGCAGTGAGCCGATGATGCTTAAGCTTTGGGCAAATCCGAAAAACAGGGCTGCGCCCAGTGCTCCAATCGGATGCCATTTTCCGAATACAAGCGCTGCCAGGGCGATAAAGCCTTGCCCAGAAATGGTAGAGTGCGTGAAATCAAGCGCAATTGTTGAGGCATATACGCCGCCTCCGAGTCCGCCGAACAGTCCGCTGATCATCACGCCGATATAGCGCATTTTATATACGTTGATTCCCATCGTATCCGCTGCCAAAGGATGCTCCCCGACAGAACGAATACGAAGGCCGAACGGCGTTTTAAACAAGATAAACCAAGAAATAAACGCCAGTGCAATTGCCAAAATAGACGTATAATAGACATCCGAAAAAAAAATCTTTCCCAATACGGGAATGTCGCCTAAGCCGGGAATTTTCGTCTTGTAAAAAGGCTCAGGGATTTTGTCAGTCTGCGCCTTGCCATAGATCAGTTTTACAATAAATAAAGTTGCGCCAAGCGCCAGCATGTTAATGGCCACTCCGCTGACTGTCTGATCTGCGCGAAACGAAATTGCTGCTGCCGCGTGAATCAGTGAGAACAGCGCGCCTGCTGCCATGGCGGCAAGGAGAGAAAGCCAAGGCGCGGCGGCACCCAATACCGGGCCAAGGAATAAATTAAATAACACGCTGGTGAACGCCCCGATTATCATGAGGCCTTCAAGTCCGATATTCACAACACCTGATCTCTCGGAAAACACGCCGCCGAGAGCCGTTAAAATAAGCGGGGCCGCATAGACGAGTGTGGCTGGGACAATGATAGATAAAATCTGCACAAAGTCCACTTAGTTCGCCCCCTTTTTCTTCAATTTGCCCATGACAAAACGAATGGCGTAGCTAGAAGCCACAAACAGAATGATAATGGCAATCACAATATCGACGACCTCTGACGGAACGCCTGATTCAATCGGCATATTTAACGCGCCGATTTTCAGGCCGCCAAGCAGGCATGCCGCCAGCACAACTCCGACAGCTGTGTTCCCCCCGAGAAGAGCGACAGCGATACCGTCAAAGCCTACGCCGGTAAATGCGCCTTTCACTGCTGCGTATTCGAATGTTCCAAGGCCCTCCATGGCACCGGCAAGGCCTGCAAAAGCACCTGAGATGAGCATGGAGGTCATGATATTCTTCCGAACGCTCATGCCGGCATACTGGGAGGCATGCTGATTGAATCCAACTGCACGAAGTTCAAATCCCTTTGTTGTTTTGTGGATGATAAACCACATAACAACTGCTGCGAGTAGGGCGACGATGATCCCCCAATGCAGCCGTGAGTAATCGGTGATCTGTTCTAGAAACGGCGAGCGAAGGGAGGCGGATTCATGAATTTTCTCCGTTTTATCCTGACGATCAGTCAAGACGTTTGAAATGATGTAATTGGTCATATGCAGCGCGATATAATTCATCATAATCGTGACAATGACCTCATGAACGTAGAAGCGCGCCTTCAAAACGCCGGGAATCAAACCCCATAATCCTCCTGCAGCTGCCGCAGTAATCAGAGCGAGCGACATGTGAAGATAAGCCGGCCCGTCAAATGCCGTTCCGGCCCAGACTGCCGCTGTCCAGCCGACGAGCAGTTGGCCCTCGACGCCGATATTAAAGAGTCCGGTTCGGAACGCAAAAGCGACAGCCAACCCGGATAAAATATAAGGCGTAATTTGGCGGATGGTTTCGCCGATATAATAGATTTCTCCGAATATCCCGTTCCATAAAGCCGAATATCCGCTGATTACACTGTATCCGCTCGCAAGCATAATCAGCGCGCCGGCCGCAAGACCGAGTATGATTGCAATGAGCGGCACGAGTAAATGAGAGAGTCGTTTAACCATTTGTGTTCCCCGCTTCCTTTTGCGTGCTACCCGCCATCAAAAGACCGAGCTCCTGCTCAGTGGTGTCCTGCGGATTGACGATGGCGATAATGTGTCCTTCAAAAATAACGGCGATTCTGTCACTTAGATATATAATTTCATCAAGCTCAAATGAGAGGAGAAGAACGGCTTTTCCGGCATCACGCTGCTCAATGAGCTTTTTATGGACAAATTCAATCGCCCCGACATCAAGGCCGCGAGTCGGCTGGGCGGCGATTAATACATCAGGGTTCCGGTCAATTTCCCGCCCGATAATCGCTTTTTGCTGGTTTCCGCCTGACAATGCCCGGGCGTGTGTATATTCATCCGGCGTTCTGACATCGTACTCGCTGATCAGGCTGCGTGCTTTTTTGTACATGTCACTTTTATGTAACACGCCAAATGTTGAATACGGCTTTTTATAATAGCTTTGCAGCACGATATTTTCTCCGATCGGAAAATCGAGGACGAGACCGTGTTTATGGCGATCCTGGGGAATATGCCCGATACCGGATTCGGTGATTTTTCTGGGCGTCAGGCTTTGGATCTGTTTTCCGTTTAAGGTGATTGTTCCTGAATCTGTTTTGCGGAGCCCTGTTATTGCTTCAATCAGTTCCGACTGGCCGTTTCCGTCGACGCCGGCTATACCGACAATTTCTCCGGCTCTGACAGAAAGCGATAAATTCCTGACCGCCTCTACTCCGCGGGTATCCTTTACGGTCATTCCGTCAATCGCAAGCACTTCCGCGCCCAGGTGAGCCGTCTTCTTTTCGGTTTTGAACGAGACCTCTCGGCCGACCATTAGGCTGGCGAGCTCGTCTTGGTTTGTATCACGGACATCAAGTGTTTTGATGCCTTTCCCTTTGCGGATAATGGTCACGCGGTCACAAACCTCCATAATCTCTTTCAGCTTATGGGTGATTAAAATGATTGATTTCCCTTCATTGACCAGATTCCTCATGATTTGCATCAGCTCTTTGATTTCATGAGGGGTCAATACGGCCGTCGGTTCATCAAAAATCAGAATGTCTGCCCCGCGGTAGAGGGTTTTTAATATCTCTGCACGCTGCTGCATGCCGACTGATATGTCAGAGACTTTTGCTTCTGGACGAATCTGAAGGCCGTATCGATCAGAAATGTCCTGCACCTCTTGGACAGCCCGTTTTCGGTCAATTCTGCCAAACTTTGTTGGCTCCTTCCCGAGAATAATATTTTCAGCAACTGTAAAGGTGTCAACAAGCATAAAGTGCTGATGCACCATTCCGATTCCAAGGTCATTTGCTTTGTTGGGGCTGTTGATGTGAACCTTCTCGCCGCGCACCCGAATTTCACCCCGCTCCGGCTGATACAGCCCGAACAGGACATTCATCAACGTTGATTTCCCCGCTCCGTTTTCACCGAGCAGCGCATGTATTTCGCCTTTTTTGACCTGAAGATTGATATTGTCATTGGCGACGATCCCTGGAAACTCCTTTCGGATATTGAGCATTTCAATGACATATTCCATTGATTTGACCGCTCCTTTATTCAAAATAAAAGAAAAACAAGGGATAAGGGCTCGACCTCCTTATCCCTGCGATTCTTATTCAGTTTTGAAGGTTTTCAGCTCTTTCTCAGTCGCCGGCACTTCCAATCCGCCGATGATTTTTTTCCTCCATTCATCAACCGCTTTGATTACATCATCTGAAAGATTTTGTTTTGATGGGGAAATGCCAACCCCGTCCTGATCAAGGCCATAGGTGAGCGTTTCGCCGCCCGGGAACTTTCCTTCGCTCGCTTTTTTCGTTAAATCTTCAACCGCTATATCTACTTTTTTGACCATGGAAGTGAGGGTGACGTTATCATCTGTTCCTTCTACCTGGCCTTCTGCGTATTGGTCTTTATCGACACCGATGACCCAGACATCGCGTTTTGGATCTTCTTTTTTCAGGTTTTTCGCTTCAGTAAAAACACCTGTGCCTGTGGCGCCAGCGGAGTGATAAATAACATCCACGCCTGATTTATACATACTTTCGGCAATGGCTTTGCCGACATCGGCTTTATCAAAACCGCCTGCATATTTCACTTCAACTGTTGCATGAGGTTTTACGGCCTTCACGCCTGCTCGGAAGCCGACCTCGAATTTTTTAATTAACTCTGATTCCATGCCGCCTACAAATCCGATTTTTTGTGATTTGCTTGATAAAGCTGCGGCCACTCCGACGAGAAATGAGCCTTCCTGCTCTTTAAACGTAATACTTGCAACGTTGTCTTTATCTACAACGGCATCTATAATCGCAAAGTTTGTATTTTTGCGCTGATCAGCAATTTCGCTGATGGAGTCCTCCATTAAGTAGCCGACGCCGTAAATTAAGTCGAAGTTCTCACGCGCCAACTTATTTAAGTTTGTGGTGTAGTCAGCATCTGACTTTGATTGAAGATAATCGTAACCGTTTTTTCCTTTTTCCAGACCGTTTGCTTTCCCGAAGGCTTGAATGCCTTCCCATGCTGATTGGTTGAAGGATTTGTCATCCACTCCGCCGACGTCAGTAACCATCGCCACACTGAATTTGTTTTTGTCAGCACTTGTGCTGCTGCTTTTCTCGCTGTTTCCGCATGCTCCTAAAATGGTGCCTGCTGCGATCACAAGGGACATCGCCAATCCGATTTTTCGTTTATTCAAGATATAACCCCCCAGAAAAATTTGGTTCATAGCTGATCCGGCCAGTCATGTGATGAGCTGTCCTGAACAATTTCTTAGAATCGATAAAATTTTCTGATAATAACAAATGGAATGCGCTAGACCGTCTGATCTTCCCTGTATAAGCGTGGTGTGAGTGTTTCCTTCGAAAGGCGGGGAAGAGAAGGATGCGGAAGGCGTTCCGGGCGGAAAACCGTGACATCTCGTTCTGAAGTGAGACTTATGACTTAGTTTTTGGGATCAACTAACCAATCATAATTTATCATTTTACTCATAAGAAAGAAATAGAATTTCTCATAATTTTTTTAAAAATATCTATTTTTAGAATTGTTTGATCAAAAACGCAAAAAACCCTTTATTATTCTTGTATAACGTATCATCAATAGAATCAAGCATCTTGGCAAGTGATATGACAGAAAAAACGCACTGTCCAGAGGGAACAGTGCATTTTTTTATAGGTATTGTTTAATTCCGTTAAGGTTTCCTGTGTTGACGTTGTACTGAAACACAGGCCTTCCGATTGTTCCGTACGCCATTTCTACATCTAAAACCTGAATATCTTCAAGAAATTTTAAGTATTTCCGAATGGACACTTGAGAGATTTCTGTGTGCTTTGCCAAGTCCTCTGTTGTAAATGATTCATTTTCAAATGACTGGATGCTGGACCAAATCAGCTTCAGCGTGCTTTTTGTCAGGCCTTTAGGAAGCTGCACTTTTTCTGTTGCTTCTTTCTTTTGGAACAGCTCGGCGTCCAGTTCTTTTTGGCTCATGTTGCGATGGGTTGAATATACCTTTTGTTTTCGTCTGTAATCGGACAGGGCAGTTTGGAAACGCTCAAATTCAAACGGTTTGATTAAATAATCGACAGCTCCGTAACGAAGTGTTTTTTTGATAACGTCAAGCTCGCTTGCTGCTGAAATGACAATGACGTCAACCGCTTCATTTTGGGCTCTCAGCTCCGTTAGCAGTTCCAGCCCGTTTTTTCCCGGCATATAAATATCGAGCAAAATGAGGTCGATGTGATGCTCTCCTAAAATATGCAGTGCGCTTTGGAAGGAAGAGGCGATGCCTTTCAGCTGAAAGCCTTCCATTTGGCTTAAGTATCGTTTATTTAATTCACCCACCATGGGGTCATCTTCAACTATTAGTACATTAATCATGATTTTCCTCCTTCGGTTCGTACGGGATGCGAAGACTGAATGTCGTTCCTTCATTCTCTTCGCTTGTGAGGATCATTTGGCCCTTTAAATTCTCGATGCTTTGCTGTGTAAAGTAAAGGCCGAATCCCCGGTTTTTGCCCTTTGTTGAATAGCCTTGTTCAAAGACTTTGGCTTGATCTTCTTCAGACATGCCTGCTCCTGTATCAGTAATTTCAATATCCAGTATGCTGTTATGAAAACGCATGGACATGGTGATTTGTTTTTTCGGCATATTGGCAACGGCGTCCAAGGCATTGTTGATGAGATTTCCGATGATTGTAATGAGTTCATGAATGACTGAAGGGTCTGCCGCGTTCGGGATGACACCGCTGCATTCAATATCAAGATTTGCGCCCTGCTCCCGGATAAAGCTTTGTTTTCCAAGCAGAAAACCGGCCAGCACGGAGCTTTTGACATCATTTATAATTTCGCTTGTTTCTGATTTTTGCTGAATGGCGATATCTTTAATATAATCTCCAAGATCGTCATACTCTTTCAGCTGGACGAGACCTAATATCACGTGCAGTTTGTTCATAAATTCATGAGACTGCGCTCTCAGTGCGTTTGCATACATTTTAACACCTGAAAGCTGTTCAGCTAAATGTTTTACCTCGGTTTTGTCCCGGAATGTCGCAATCGCTCCAACTGTTTGTCCTTTCAGCTGGATGGGAACTTCATTGAACACAAGCTCTAAGCCATTAATGCGGACATCTCTGTCTTGAAGCGGTTTTTTTGTCTCAATGACATTTTTCAAGCGGCTTTTCGGCAGGATGTCATTGACATCCTGGTCAACGGGATTCGCATGAATGCCCATTTTCACGAATAGGCGCTTTGCTTCCGCGTTGGCAAGTTTGATTTTGCCGTGTTCATCGACAGCGAGTATTCCTTCCTTCGTCGATTCCAGCATCGCGCTCCGTTCTTCAAGAAGAGTGGCAATTTCATAAGGTTCAAGTCCGTACATAATATTTTTTACCGTGCGGGCAACAATCACAGCCCCGATCACTCCGACGAAGATGCTGACGCAGATAATAAAGTAGAGCGGCCGTAAGCTGTGACTGATCACTTCATCTATTTCATTTACGGTGATTCCGACCGCGACTGCACCGACCTGTTTTCCGTTCTCCGCGTAGACAGGGACGAAAGCCCTCTGCGATTTCCCGAGCGTGCCAGAGGCCGTGCTGATATGGACATGTCCTTTTAATACTTCGGATTCATCGCCGCCCATGAATTTTTTTCCGATTTTGCTTGGGTCAGGATGGGTTTTGCGAATACCGTTCATATCCATGACGACGACAAATTCTGTGCCGGTGATTTTCTGAACCCGTTTTGTGTAGCTCTGCAGTTCCTTCTGTTTTTTCCCGTTCTCTAAAGCGGAGGCTGTGATCGGCGCTTCGGCTACCATTTCAGCAGTCTGTAACGCTGTGGCCTTTTCCTGATCTCTAATCCGCTTGGTGGTTTGGGCACCGACTGTAAAAAATGTAATAAGCAGTGCGATTAACACAACGATACAAACAAATATGGTGAGTCTGGTTTGCAGTTTCAATGTTTTTTTCATAGTAAACTTCCTTACGTTTTATGATTCCTGCGTACTACTTTACTCTCAAAAAGCTGCTTTGTGAAGATTTGGGATCGTAATTCGTAAAAAGGAGAAAAAATGGAATAATTTATCTTGTCAATGTGTTTTAAGTCCTCCATAATAAATGAGGTAGATTATAGAAAGGGACTTTTTTATATGAAAAATACTTATTTGACAGGATACTTTCCGCTGATTGCGATCCTGCTTTTTAGTTCGTCTTTATCCATTTCAACTTCACTTTATGCGTTGAAGATGCTGTCTTCATTTGGAATGTATGATGGAATGCTCGATTATTTTTCAGAGAAAGGGATCAGGCTTGCGTTATTTGCTGCCTTTGCACTTTTATACTTTATGGTCCTGTCCGCTCTGAAATTAATTGCAAATACCGTGACAGAACTGTCATTGCTGTTTTTTGCTAACGATCCGGAAGGAAACAACCTGAAAAAAATCAGAATGGGCTCCATGGTTTATTTAGGCGGCGGGATTCTATCCTTTGTGCTCTTGCAAAATGCCATCTGGATTGTGATCTGGTTTGCGGTTGTCACGCTTGCTTACTTTGTGTTTATCGTATACCGGATTTATTCGACGCTTTCTCTTATGTCATTAATCGGATTCATTCTATTGGAACTGCTGTTTTGGTTTACCTTTGTTATCGGTATTCTGTTCATATTTATCAAGCTTTATAATAGCATAATGGCTAGCTTACCTGTGTAAGCTAGCCATTTTTAGCGTATCGGCAAACCCCTGCATTCGTTGTCATCCTGAACTCCGGTGCTAGAACGGCGGTTAATTGCTTAACACCGCTGTCATCACATTCTGTGAAAGGTCAGCTCTGATGCTCGCTCTTCCTAGACTTCAAGGGTTTTCAATTACGCTGTAAAAATAACAACATCCTAAAACGATGCCGTTTTAGGATGTTGTCAACAATCTGTAATGGCTAGGTTCCTAGCCATTTTTTTCGTTTATGGTAAAAATCTTTTTTTAATAGAAGGGGAGGGGAGCATACATTCATTTTTTTTGCCAAACCACTTATAGCGGTTTCTGGCAATAAAAGAATAGACCGCATCTCTCAGGGGCTTAGGCACTGCGAAAAACAGGACGAAGAGCCGCCATGGGCCCCGCAGATGCCTGAAAACCTTAATGGCCGCAGTTGACTTTGTGTAAACTTGGCCGTCTTCAATAAAGACAAAGCTGTCAAACTGATCAGTCGGGAGGCTGCTTTTTTTCAGCAGGCTCTGTCCGGTTTCCGACTGCAGCGATGTGAAAGAAATCAGTCCGTCTGGATCACGCTTAATGATAAATTGTACGGCGCCGTTGCATAAATTGCATACGCCGTCAAACAGCAAAACGCGATTTGGAATTTGTTCTGATGTCACGCCAGATCCCCTCCGATCCAATTAATAAGCCGCTTGCAGCGTTCCTTTCCAGATAGAAAGCTGAGGGCTGATGCTGTGCAGATATTCAACGCTGCTCGGTGTATCCTTTCCGACCCAGACACCCATTGTATACGTATCTGTCAGGCCGACAAACCACATATCGTGATAATCATTTGATGTTCCTGTTTTACCGCCGATGTAAGGCGCCTTGAAATACGCTTTTTTTCCTGTTCCGCTTTTCACAACGGAAGACATCAGTTTTTTCAGCTGCATGTTCGTGCGAACGCTGAATATTTGAGTCGGCTTATCATTCCATTTATAAAGCGTTTTTCCCTTAAAATCTGTCACCTTTGTAATCGCATGGCTTGGCGTGTAGCTTCCGCTGTTGCCGAAAGTTGTATACGCCTTTGTCATCTCAAGAGGCGTCATGCCGTTTGTAAATCCGCCAAGCGCCGCCGGGAGAAGATAATCGCTGTCGACAAGCTTGGTAAAATGATACGGCTCAATGTAACTGAATGCTTTTTGGATGCCCACACGGTCTAGCATTCTGATCGCCGGTGTATTATATGAATTTTTAAACGCGGTATCTAGCGTTACTGTGCCATACGTGCGGTTATTGTAGTTTTGCGGACAGTAATCTCTGCTGCAAAACTTGCTGGCATCTATAGTGCTGCTTGTTGTCGCGCCGGTCTGTTCAATATAAGGGCCGTAATCAAGAAGCGGCTTAATGGATGAACCCGGCTGTCTGTATGCCTGATAGGCACGGTTAAAATCATACTTTTGATAGTTTTTCCCGCCGGATAGAGCAATGATTTGATGCGTCTGGTGATTAATCACAGCTGCTCCGCCCTGTACGTTTGCATACGGGAGTTTGGAATTCATTTGTGCCACAACTTGATTTTGCATGTACGGATCAAGCGCAGTATAAATTTTCACGCCGTCTTTCATCAGCGTGCTGACTCTTGCGGACAGCTCGTTCTCGATCTTTTCTTTTTGTTTTCCTGATGCTTTTTGAAGGCGTTTATCAAAACCTTCTGATTCAGACACCAGCTGGGTGAATTCATCATTGACGTAGGAAACGTAGTCTGGATATTTGTCTTCTCTTTTTTCAACATCCAGTTTGATTTTTTGTTTTACGGCCTTTTTCAGCTCTTTGTCCGTAATGACTCCGGCATTTTTTAACCCTTTAAGCAAACGTTCTTGACGGCTTTTCGTGTAGTCAAAATGTTTGAGAGGATCATATAATGTAGGGTTATTAGGGATAGCGCAGATAAACGCCATTTCTCCCACTGTGAGAGATTTCAGCGGTTTGTTGAAATAGAATTCAGCTGCTGAACCGACGCCGTAAACGCCATTGTTAAAATAAATCGTATTTAAGTAAGCTTCAAGAATTTCATCTTTCGTATACTTTTTCTCCAGCTGATAGGAATACGCGAGCTCAGTCAGCTTACGGCTGAAGGAGCGCTCGTGGCTTAAATACAAGTTTCTTGAAAGCTGCTGTGTGATGGTGCTGGCGCCCTGGTCAATTTTCTTGTCTTTTACGTTAGAAGCAGCTGCCCGCACCATTCCCATAAAGTCAAAGCCCTTATGCTCGTAAAAATGGCGGTCCTCAGACGTTAAGAAAATCTGTTTGACTTCCTCAGGAATCTTGTCAAATGGAACGAGCACGCGGTTTTCATGATCGCTGACGATTTCCGAGACAAGGGTGCCGTCCCTGTCATACATGTAGCTGTTCTGAACAAGGCTGATCTCTTTCAGATCAATATTTTTATCAAGCACCTGATCCAGGGACTTCATTTGTTTTACTTCTTTTCCGGAAGCGATAACTGTAAATGCAAACAATGGGATTATGCAAAGGAGCAAAATCCATCCGATTATTTTTCGTAACATGGTCACTCTCTTTTCTCCTAAATTCTAGCCATATCGTACCATTCTTTTGAGTTTACGAGAAGGTTAAATTTAGAAGATTCCTTAGTTTTTTCGGAGAATCAGCTTGCTTTGGCATAAGAATCTTTTCGGAATTTCTGCATGATCCAAAGCAGGCAGGCGCCGGCGAAAAAGAGAAATGCTGTGACATAAAAGGCAGCCGAAATTGTAAAATGGCTCGATATGATTCCGCCGAGAAGAGGCCCTAGCACATTTCCTAAAAAGCGAAAGCTGACGTTGTAGCCGAGAACCTCTCCTTGGATGCTGCCGGGAGCCTGAACGCGGATCGCTGCCGTGATGCATGGCAGCAAGCCGCCCATCGCCATTCCGAATAAAAATCTGAACACAAGGAGCACGCTGAGTGAGGACGCGAGCGCCTGCGGAATAAAAAAGAAAGAAGCGGCGAGCAAAAGTCCGATTAAAATGCGGCGGTGGCCGTAGCGGTCTCCCAGGTCTCCCCATTTTCTAGCCAGCAGCAAACTCCCGAGTCCCGTCGCAGAAAATGCCATGCCGGAGAAAAAGGCAAGATTGACAGGGCCGTGCAGCTCATTTACATATAAAGCGAGCAACGGCTGGATGCTGAAATTGCCTGTTTGGATCAGCATGGTTAACAGCATCATGACCCAAAGCGCCGGCTGGTGAAAAATATAGGAGAGCACTTCCTTTCTCGTGTAAGACGTGCGTTTGGCTGTCTTCTCTGCAAGAGGCTGTTCTTTGACACCGAATAATACGAGAAGAACAGATGAGAAAATCACAAAGGATGTGATAAAAAAGGTATACGTAAAGCCGAAACGATCAGCAAGCATGCCGCCCAAAAGCGGGCCGAACAAGCTCCCGGACACTTGCCCCATTTGCAGCGTGCCAAGGGTTTTACCGGCTGTGCTCTTCGGAGTCTGTGCCGAAATCATTGCTAAAGACGTCGGGATGAATCCGGTTACAAGACCCATTGCCATACGCAGAAAAAACAATTGGTACACCGATGTAACAAAGCCCATTAAAAGAATGCTGAGGGCAATGCCCGTGCCGGTTGCCATAAGGATTTTCTTGTATCCGTGTTTGTCTCCGAACCGCCCCCAAAAAGGGGATACCAAAAACGCCATGAGAAAAGTAATCCCGAACACATAGCCGCTCCATCTTTGCACAAAGCCGTTTGAAAAAGTGCTGAGCGTCTCAATGTATAAGGAGAGAAAAGGAACGATCATCGTTGTGCTGGCTGATACAAAGAAATTCGCCAGCCACACAATGACAAAATTTTTCTTGCGGATAGAAATAACATCACCTTCTTATTATTTCGGGTTCCTTACTAATTATAAAGAAACGATTCACGATTTAAAAGAAACAAAGCGGCTGGGAGAATTCATTATTTTTAGAAAATGAAGAAAGGTCAAGCGGGGGAATTGATATACTATAAAGATAGCATTTTCTGATCGGAGGAAAGGCAGGTGTAAAAAAGTGGCGACAAACAGCTTACTCATTATTGATTTCGAATTTACGATGCCTGAAGGAAAGTACAGTCCGCAAAACTTTTTCCCGGAAATCATTGAAGCTGGAATTGTAAAGTCGGTTGATGATGAAGTAGTTGAGACGTTTTCAAGCTATGTCAGACCGAAAAAATTCCCTAAGCTGACGAAACGCTGCAAATCATTTTTGAAAATAACCCAAAAGCAGGTAGACGAGGGGATGAAATTCGAGGATTTTATCCGCAAACTAAATGAGCTTGATCCAGAGAAAAACAGCACGATTATTACGTGGGGAAACATGGACATGAAGGTGTTGAAGCAAAACTGTATGTTTAATCATATCCCTTTTCCGTTTAAAGGAGAAATGAGAGATTTATCGCTTGAATACAAAAACTTTTTTGGAGACCGGACACTCACGGGGTTATGGAAAGCTGCCGAAGAGTATGGAGATACCGGAACCGGCACCCATCATAAAGCGCTTGATGACGCCCTCACAGCATATAAGCTTTTTAAACTTGTTGAGCGGGATAAGCAGTATCTCGAAAAGCCAAAACCGCCGACAATCGGTGAAAGAATTGATTTAACCGAATTGTTTAAGCGCGCGACATAAAAAAACCCAATCTTTTGTCAGACTGGGCTATGGCCTGTTAAAATATTCTTTTTCTAAAACGTTCAGATTATTCAGGGAGCGCTTTGCCCACTCCGAACCATCCTCATTCAATTTGGCTCTCAGCTGTGCTGCTGCCTCTCGCAAAGACTCGGCATAATCCGGCACTTCACCGTCATAAGGCTTCACCATATGATGGGGAATATTGGTCTGTTCGCCATATGCGAGCGCTTTTCTCTCATGAAAAAACGGCACATCCGCCTGTTTTGGATGATGAAGGTCCCCCTGAGCGGGATGGGTGAGAACCGCTTTGATTTTCACTAAGTAGTGCTGCGGCCTGCAAGCAGTGATTTCTCCTATGTATACACCTGTTTTATAAAATCCTTTAACGATAGAGCCTGTCTCAAACGTGCTCATCTTTCATCACCTCACATTTATTCTATTAAAGTTCTAATCGATATGCTAGTGAGGAAGGTCAGCGGGAAGCTTAATCGTCACCGTGGTGCCTTTTTGGAACCTGCTGTTAAACGAAATCGTCCCGTGATGATGCTCAATAATGGAAAAGGTTACGGTGAGCCCGAGTCCCGTTCCGTTTGTTTTTAATGAATAATAAGGTTCGCCCAGCTTTTGCATTTGATGGTCCGTCATGCCGACTCCGTTATCTGAGATGTTGATCACGATCGTATGGCCGCTCCTTTTGGCTGATATGTGGATCATCCCATTTCCATGGGGAACCGCTTCAATGCTGTTTTTCATCAGGTTGATGACAGCCTGCTTCAGTTTTGTTGCGTCTCCGTATATAAACAGGCCCGGCTCTGCTTCAGCCTCGACGGTTACCGACTTGTAATTGGCATACGACACCATAAGGGAGCTTGTCTCTTTGATTAGAGCTGATAAATCAAAAACCTCTTTTTCGTACAATTGCTGTTTGGCCATATCGAGATAGTTTGTAATAATGCCTTGCGCCCGGTCAAGCTCTGACAGTACAAGCTTTTTGTAATCCGTACTCGATTTGTTCTGAAGGGTTTCATCATTAAAAAGCAGCTGGACAAACCCGCGGACAACCGTCAGCGGATTTCTGACTTCATGAGCAACGCTCGCTGCCAGTTCACTCACGATTGTCATTTTTTCTGAATGGATAAGCTGTGAACGCAGCGCGATATTTTCGGCGATGCTTTCGATAATATAAATGCTTAAAAGAAGAACGCTGGAGCGGAACAGCCCTGAAACAGCCGCCTCATAAAATAAAATTCCTGAATTTTGAAAATTTAAAATATTCAAGGTGGAAAATATCCAGCTGGAGGCGAAAAATAAGAAGATCTCTACGCAGCCAATCACGATAGACAGCAGCAGTTTTCTCGCTTTTGACATGAAGGGCCATTTTTTCTGAAATAAAATTGGGATGATCATAAGAAAAGGCAGCAAAGTGAAAACAAATATTGCGGAAGGTTCATAAAACAGCAGTTCAAAACATAAGACAGATGCGGCGACTGTAAGCCCGGAAGCAGTACTGATGTAGAATAAACAAATGATAACGGGAATCATCTGAAGGCCGTATTGTATGTAGTCCATTTCCTGAATAGGGAATATAATGCATAGAACGGAGGCGCCGCAGGCAAATAACGTGACCAACCCGCTGTTTATTTTGGGCACAAGGATTGCCGGTTTTCCAAGCCAAAACACTTGGTAGAGAAGAATAGGAAACAAAATAAAGCAGATATGCAGGAGATAGTCTTTTAGCATTTCCATTCGTGTGAAATCCTTTCGTATAAAATATGAATCTATTATAACACTAAATATTAGAAGTAAAATATAAAATTCCTTTATAAAGAACGCCTTTACGAATGAAGACGTAAAGGCGTTCAATAGCCATATTTATGCTAATGCGGCTTTGATGCGGCGCAGGCCGTCCTGCAAGGTTGCGAGAGGGCATCCTGCGTTCAGGCGCATAAATCCTTCACCGCCGGGCCCGTACTTCGTGCCGGGTTCTAAAATAATTTTCCCTTTCTTCAGCATCCTTTGCTGAAGCTCCGCGTCGGACAAGCCGTAAGCGCTGAAATCGAGCCAGATCAGGTAAGACGCATCCGGCTTCATCATTCTGACTTTTGGGAGCTCGGTGCTCAAAAAGTCTTCAGCTTCGTTCATGTTTTTCTCAAGGTAAGAGGTCAATTTATCGAGCCAGGGGCCGCCTTTTGAGTAAGCGGCTTCGATCGCAGTAACGGCAAACGCGTTCAGCCCGCCTAAGCCGTTGCGCTGCAGGCTTGCGGAAAACTTGGCGCGCTTCAGCCGATCTGGAATAATGATTGCCGACGCCTGCAATCCGGCGATATTAAATGTTTTGCTCGGCGCAGCACATGTCACGGATATCTCAGCGAAATCATCAGAAAGAGAAGCGAACGGCGTGTGCTTGTGTCCATACAGCATTAAGTCAGAATGGATTTCATCAGATACAACTGTGACGCCGTGCTTCAGGCACAATTCGCCGAGCTTCAGTAAATCCTCCCTGCTCCATGAACGCCCTGAAGGGTTATGAGGATTGCATAAAATAAACATGTTAACGCTTGGATCACTGAGCTTCGCCTCCAAGTCCTCAAAATCCATTGCATATGCGCCGTCTTTTTCTTGCAGCGGATTATGTAAAATACGCCGGCCGTTTTTCTCAATCATATGGTAAAAAGGTGTATATACAGGAGGCTGGACAACCACTTGGTCTTCAGGGTCCGTGAAAGCTTGCACCGCCATGCTCAAAGCGGTGACAACGCCCGGGCTGAATGTAATGCTTTCGGGGTTCACCTTCCAGCCGTGCCTGTATTGCATCCAGCCGCACACAGCATCCTTCGTTTTTTGATCTGGAGCCGTATAACCGAAAATTCCGTGGTCAAGGCGTTCTTTTAATGCTTCGGTTATTGCTTCCGGCGCGCGGAAATCCATATCCGCCACCCACATCGGGAGTGCGTCTGTCACGCCGAATAATTCGCCCGTTTTGTCCCATTTGACCGATTGGGTGCCTAGGCGTTCTTCTTGTTTATCAAAGTTCATTCTGTTACCCCCTTAAGTAGTTTAATCTTCTTAGCGTAACTATGATAAAATAGAACTGCAAATTTATTATAAGCGGTGATGAATATGGAAGAAAGTCAGGCGGTCAGAGAAATGATCAAGATCATTTCCGCATGGGACCCTTTTAAATATGGAGAAGAATTTTACGAAACGGAAGCTGTTGATGTTGTCCAAGCCGTCTATGATGAAGATGATCCCGATGTGTTGGCAAAAAGCATTCAGCATATATTTGAAGCATCTTTTGAACAAACGCTGCCGATCGACAGCTGCCGGGAAGTGGCCGGCCAGCTTTTATTCATAAAAGACAGCAGCTCCTGCACGCCTTAAAAAAACCGGTGCCACACCGGTTTATTTTATTTGATAAACGCTGCAATATGTTCGGAAACAAATTCAGGCCGTTCCTCAGGCACCAGGTGGCCGGTCTGGCCAAGTGAGTACAGCACGGAATCAGGCAAATCTCCGTGCAGCCGTTTACCGATCTCCATAGGGACGATCCGGTCCTCCTCGCCCCAAATCAATAAAGCCGGCTTGTTCATTTTCTTTAATTGCTCGGGTTCTAAATCTCCTTCTCTATGGCGGATGAATCTTGTCATGGCTTTGAAAATCTCCTTGTCTTGAAAAGGCCTGCCATAGCCGTCAATCATCTCTTCATCAATCAGCGATTTGTCATGCACAACATTTAATAAATTTTTCATCACGCCTTCTTTTGAGAGCCAGCGCTTGATATAAAGGTGAAAATAGGGGAGGTGGGTCCCGAAAACGATCGACGGGTGCGAACGTTTTAAATATCCTGAACTGCAAAGCAGCACAACCTTTGAAAAAAGCTCCGGCTTTTGCAAAGCAGCAAACAGCGAGATTTGCCCGCCCATAGAATGGCCGATAAGTGCAGCCTGTTTGACCTGCAAGTGTTCCAAAACCCCAATGACAAGCTTAGCGAGGTTTTGATAGGAATAGATAAATGTTCTCGATTTTTCGGATTGGCCGAAAGGTGGCAAATCGAGCGCGATGATGTCGTACTTGTCCCGGAGAAGTGGGATTATTTTTCTGAAGCTGAAAGCTGACGATAAAAAACCGTGTACACAGACAAGCGTTTGCCTGCCCGGATTTTGATAGTGTTCGTAGTATACATTCACTCCATCGACCGTAAGCCGCCTTATTGGTGAAACCGCCTCCATTCTGTGTCACTCCCTTTTATAAGATGTCTGTATTGTGCCCTGAAATTGTCAATTCTAGAGGAAGTTTCTCCTTGTTTTTTCTTAGCATTCGTCAAAAAACGTGATATAATGTCATGAAGATTTCTTGACATTGCAAAGGTGTGAATCAAATGAAATTGACAGAGAAAGAAACAGAAATATTAGAAATTTTAGACGAAAACAGCCGCGCCGATTTAGAAACAATCGCAAAAATGGCGGGCATCCCTGTAGATGAAGTAAAAACGATTATTGACAAACTGGAAAAAGAAAAGGTTATCATCGATTATTCCGCTATGATTGACTGGCGAAAAGTCGACGGACATGAGGGCGTTACAGCCATGATTGACGTCAAAGTAACGCCGAAGCGGGGAGTCGGTTTTGATGAAGTGGCGGAACGGATTTACCGGTTCCAAGAGGTTGAATCCGTTTACCTGATGTCAGGCGTGTACGATTTGTCTGTCGTGATTCGCGGCAATTCGATGTCTGATGTAGCGCGTTTTGTTTCAGATAAACTGTCCACGCTTGATTCAGTAGTATCTACGACAACCCATTTTATCCTGAAAAAATACAAGCATGACGGCAAAGTGTTTGAAACAGGAGACGACGACAAAAGAATCGTGGTGTCACCGTAAATGACTTCGTATTTATCTGACTATGTACAACAAATAAAGCCGTCCGGCATCCGCAAATTCTTTGATTTGGCGGCAACGATGGAAGGTGTCATTTCCTTAGGTGTTGGTGAACCAGACTTTGTTACCGCATGGAATGTCCGTGAAGCAAGCATTCTCTCTCTTGAACAAGGGTATACGTCATACACTGCAAATGCCGGTTTATACTCATTGCGCGAGGAAATCAGCCGTTATTTAAGCAGCAGATTTGACCTTCGCTATTCGTCTGACAATGAGCTGATTGTGACAGTAGGGGCAAGCCAGGCCTTAGATATTGCGATCCGCGCCATTGTGAATCCGGGTGAGGAAGTCATCATACCTGAGCCGTGTTTTGTGGCGTACGATGCGCTTGTTTCTTTGGCAGGCGGCATTCCGGTTCATGTCCATACAACAGCAGACAAAGGATTTAAAGCAACGGCAGAGGATTTTGAAGCGGCTGTCACTGAAAAAACAAAAGCGATTCTCATCTGCTCGCCATCGAATCCGACAGGTTCGGTTTATTCGAAGGAAGAGCTGAATGAAATTGCCGAGTTTGCCAAAAAACATGATGTAATTGTCTTAGCAGACGAGATCTACGCGGAGCTGACATATGATGAGGAATTTACAAGCATAGCGGCATTACCGGGAATGAAGGAACGGACGGTTGTCATCTCAGGATTTTCAAAAGCGTTTGCGATGACGGGCTGGAGACTCGGTTTTGCCGCAGCGCCATCGGTGCTTCGTAATGCAATGCTCAAAATTCACCAGTATGCAATGATGTGTGCGCCGGCAATGGCGCAGTTTGCCGCCTTGGAAGGCCTGAAGAACGGCATGGAAGACGTAGAAAAAATGAAAAAAAGCTATCGAAGAAGACGGAATCTGTTTGTAGAATCGCTCAATGAAATCGGACTCAGCTGTCATCATCCGGGAGGCGCTTTCTATGCTTTTCCATCGATCAAAAGCACAGGAATGAGCTCGGAGCAGTTTGCCGAAGAGCTTCTGACGCAGGAAAAAGTGGCTGTTGTTCCGGGAAGTGTGTTTGGCCCGAGCGGTGAAGGATACATCCGCTGTTCATACGCAACCTCCATCGAGCAGCTTCAAGAAGCGTTGGTCAGAATAAAACGCTTCCTGCATAAAACAACATAAAAAAAGATACGAACCTTTTGTTCGCATCCAATAAAAGGGGGGAATACTAGAAAGCCTTTGGTATTTTCAGTTTACCCCTTTTTGCTGTACATAAACCTCATTTTTCATAAAAAGTTTTCTTTGCGGAAATGAGACATGTGTGATATAATTTTAAATTGCGTATAAACAGATATTTAATTTAACTTAGGAGTTGTTATGAATGGCAGCAAAATTTGAAGTGGGCAGTGTTTACACTGGTAAAGTTACAGGATTACAAGCGTATGGTGCGTTTGTTGCATTAGATGAAGAAACTCAAGGTTTAGTACACATTTCTGAAGTGACTCACGGTTTCGTAAAAGATATCAACGAGCACCTATCAGTTGGCGACGAAGTACAAGTAAAAGTACTAGCTGTTGATGAAGAAAAAGGAAAAATCAGCCTTTCAATTCGTGCGACACAAGCTGCGCCTGAGAAAAAAGAAAGCAAACCAAGAAAACCTAAAGCTGCGCAAGTAAGCGAAGAAGCTTCTACACCACAAGGTTTCAACACATTAAAAGATAAGCTTGAAGAGTGGATCGAAATGTCCAACCGCAAAGACCTTATCAAAAAATAAGCATGAAAAAAGCACCGGGCAGGAATGCCCGGTGCTTTTGTTTTCCTGTTTTCAACGAATGAAGTTTAGGAAGGGCAGCATTGGAGCACAGCGAATGTACAATTCGTGAGCACCGGCGCGCAGACCTGACAACGAATGAAGCACCGGACAGAATGTTCGGTGCTTTTTGATCCTATCGCATTTCAGGGTTTGCTGCCTCTTCACGTGATCTTTCCTCGTTTGGCTTAAACAGCAGGCCGAGGTTGATTAAACCGGCGATTCCGACAAGTCCGTAAATGATGCGGGAAAGGGCTGACCCTTGGCCGCCGAAAATGGCCGCTACTAAGTCAAATTGGAAAAATCCGATCAGTCCCCAGTTAATAGCGCCAATGATGGTTAATACAAGACAAATTCTCTGAATGGTACTCATATTCTGCTACCTCCTCCATGAATTATTAAAACAGTTATAGATTGTGACATATTGGAGAATCTATACATGCATTCTCCATATTGAGGGGGAACTTGTTTGCCCTCGTCTTTATCAGTTTCTTTCCCAGCACCCCGCCATATAAAACCATGCGATATGCTGACCGGTGAGAGCTGATTGCTTTACATGTAGTGAAGACATTCTGCATAATAAAAAATCTAAGGAGGAGATGTCATGCAAAACTTTACATACTGGAACCCGACCAAATTAATTTTCGGGCGCGGGGAAGTGGAAAGACTTCCGGAGGAACTCAAACCTTACGGGAAAAACGTATTGCTTGTCTACGGAGGCGGCAGCATTAAACGCAGCGGCCTGTATGATCAAGTCATTGAACAGCTGAATAAAGCCGGAGTGACCGTACATGAACTAGCAGGCGTAGAACCGAATCCGCGTGTGTCGACTGTTAATAAAGGTGTTGCCATCTGTAAAGAACACAACATTGATTTCTTGCTGGCTGTCGGCGGCGGAAGTGTCATCGACTGTACAAAAGCGATTGCCGCAGGAGCGAAGTATGATGGTGATGCGTGGGATATCGTCACGAAAAAACATCAGCCGACGGATGCTCTGCCATTCGGAACCGTATTGACTCTTGCCGCGACTGGCTCTGAAATGAACTCAGGCTCTGTTATTACAAACTGGGAAACAAAAGAAAAATACGGCTGGGGCAGCCCGCTCGTATTCCCTAAATTCTCTATTCTAGATCCAGTGAATACGTTCACCGTTCCTAAAAACCACACGATTTACGGTATGGTTGACATGATGAGCCACGTATTCGAACAATACTTCCATCATGTATCAAATACGCCGTATCAGGACCGTATGTGTGAGTCACTTCTGCGTACAGTCATTGAAACAGCGCCTAAGCTGATTAATGATCTCGAAAATTACGAACTGCGTGAAACGATCCTGTACACAGGAACAATCGCATTAAACGGCATGCTTTCTATGGGTGCAAGAGGGGATTGGGCAACTCATAATATTGAACATGCAGTATCTGCTGTTTATGACATTCCGCATGCAGGGGGACTGGCGATTCTGTTCCCGAACTGGATGAGACATACATTGTCTGAAAATCCTGCCCGCATGAAACAGCTTGCAGTTCGCGTGTTTGATGTTGAAGAAGCAGGCAAAACAGATGAAGAAATTGCACGTGAAGGTATCGATAAGCTGTCTGCATTCTGGACAAGCCTTGGCGCTCCGAACCGTCTTGCTGATTATGACATTAATGATGAGCAGCTTGACACAATTGCTGACAAGGCTATGGCTAACGGTACATTCGGCCAGTTTAAATCACTCAATAAAGAAGATGTGCTTGCCATTTTAAAAGCATCTCTATAAAAAAAGGGGAAATAGCCGCAGGGCTGCTTCCCTTTTTCTTTTAGTCAACCTGTGTTACAATGGGAAATCTGTTTTTTTACAGCATCATTTGGAGGTTTTACAATGGAAAATTTCACTTATTATAATCCGACGAAGCTGATCTTCGGAAAAGGCCAGATTGAACAATTAAAAAAAGAAATAAAGCAATACGGCAAGAACGTGCTGCTCGTATACGGCGGCGGAAGCATTAAACGCAACGGCCTATATGATCAAGTCACGAGCATTTTAAAAGAAGAGGGCGCTGTTGTCCATGAGCTGTCAGGTGTAGAGCCGAACCCGCGTCTTGCGACAGTGGAAAAAGGCATAGAGCTATGCAGAAACCATCACATTGATTTTCTGCTTGCAGTCGGCGGCGGAAGTGTTATTGACTGTACAAAAGCAATTGCTGCCGGCGCCAAATACGACGGCGATGCTTGGGACATCTTCAGCAAAAAAGTCACAGCAGAGGATGCGCTGCCATTTGGCACTGTTTTAACCCTTGCTGCGACTGGCTCTGAAATGAACCCGGATTCCGTAATTACAAACTGGGAAACAAACGAAAAATATGTATGGGGCAGCAATGTGACTCATCCTCGCTTTTCTATTTTAGATCCTGTAAATACGTTCACTGTCCCAGAAAATCAAACCGTATACGGCATGGTGGACATGATGAGCCACGTATTCGAGCAATACTTTCATAATGTTGAAAATACACCGCTTCAGGACAGAATGTGCTTTGCGGTTCTGCAGACGGTTATCGAAACAGCTCCAAAGCTTCTTGAAGATCTGGAAAATTACGAGCTTCGTGAAACGATTTTGTATGCAGGCACAATCGCTTTAAACGGTACGCTCCAAATGGGCTACTTTGGCGACTGGGCTACTCATACAATGGAACACGCCGTTTCAGCTGTATATGATATTCCGCATGCAGGGGGACTGGCGATCCTGTTCCCGAACTGGATGAGATATACGCTTGATACAAATGTAGGCCGCTTTAAAAACCTCATGCTCAACATGTTTGACATTGATACAGAAGGCAAAACAGATAAAGAAATTGCGCTTGAAGGAATCGACAAGCTGTCTGCATTCTGGACAAGCCTCGGCGCGCCTTCCCGTCTTGCCGATTACAATATCGGAGAAGAAAAGCTGGAGCTGATTGCTGATATCGCAGCCAAAGAAATGGAACACGGCGGCTTCGGCAACTTCCAAAAACTGAACAAAGATGACGTGTTAGCCATCCTTCGCGCGTCTCTATAATCCCAAAGGGCGGAATCCAGTCATTCCGCCCTTTCTTCTTGACTTGATTTCACAGATAAGTTCATATAAAGTGAAAGATGAAAACATTATACCGTTATGGAGGGACAAGCAATGACGCATGTACGCTTTGACTACTCAAAAGCGTTGACTTTCTTCAACGAACATGAACTTACATACCTGCGGGACTTTGTAAAAACAGCACACCATAATATTCATGAAAAAACAGGCGCTGGCAGCGATTTTCTAGGCTGGGTGGACCTCCCTGAACATTATGATAAAGAAGAATTCGCGCGCATCAAAAAAAGCGCGGAAAAAATCAAATCTGACTCAGATGTATTGCTTGTTGTCGGCATCGGCGGTTCATACCTCGGGGCGCGGGCTGCGATTGAAGCGCTTAATCACGCATTTTATAATACATTGCCAAAAGCAAAACGCGGCAATCCGCAAGTGATTTTCATCGGAAACAACATCAGTTCATCTTATATGAGAGATGTTATGGATCTTCTCGAAGATGTGGACTTCTCTATTAATGTGATTTCTAAATCAGGTACGACAACTGAACCTGCAATCGCTTTCCGCATTTTCCGCAAGATTCTTGAAGAGAAATACGGCAAAGAAGAAGCGAAAGCGCGGATTTACGCAACAACTGATAAAGAGCGCGGCGCATTAAAAACGCTTTCTAACGAAGAAGGCTTCGAGTCATTCGTTATCCCTGATGATGTCGGCGGCCGTTATTCTGTATTAACAGCTGTAGGCCTATTGCCGATTGCTGTAAGCGGCGTTAACATTGACGAGATGATGAAAGGCGCCTTGGATGCAAGCAAAGATTTTGCAACATCTGAACTGGAAGATAACCCTGCATACCAATATGCGGTTGTTCGCAATGTACTTTATAATAAGGGCAAAACCATCGAAATGCTCATTAACTATGAGCCGGCGCTTCAATACTTTGCGGAATGGTGGAAGCAGCTGTTCGGAGAAAGTGAAGGGAAAGATGAGAAGGGCATATATCCTTCTTCCGCTAACTATTCTACAGATCTTCACTCTTTAGGCCAGTATGTACAAGAAGGCCGCAGAGATTTATTCGAAACAGTGCTGAACGTAGAGAAACCTAAACATGAACTGACAATCGAGGAAGCGGATAACGATCTCGACGGCTTAAACTATTTAGCCGGTAAAACGGTTGATTTCGTGAACAAGAAAGCGTTCCAGGGCACGATGCTTGCCCATACAGACGGAAATGTTCCGAACTTAATCGTCAACATTCCTGAGCTGAATGCATATACTTTTGGATACCTTGTATATTTCTTCGAAAAAGCCTGCGCGATGAGCGGTTATCTCCTTGGCGTCAATCCATTTGACCAGCCTGGAGTAGAAGCGTATAAAGTCAATATGTTTGCGTTGCTTGGCAAACCTGGCTTTGAAGAGAAAAAAGCAGAGCTTGAAAAACGTCTGGAAGATTAATGTGGAAAAGCTGACTGGCACTTGCCGGTCGGCTTTTTATAAAATCAGAAAGGTGCTGATGTTCATGAAACAAATGATTAAACATTTCATCATTGCCGTTTTTTCTGCAGCTGTTTTAAGCGTCCTTATTTACTTTGATACCGTGAATACAGAGTTGTCTTCAAGCTTCGGCGGTACGCTGTCGCACTTTTTCATCCACGCCTTTCTTCTCATTGGTTTGCCGCTTGCGCTTTTTACCGATGCGGTACACCGGATTTTGCATCTAAAACGATCTCATACTCTGCTTACTAAATTAGGACTGTATGCTGCAGTTGTATATGTTTCATGGGAATCGGTTGCAGAGCTTGCAGCGGCAATGGCTGTTTACTTCATAATTGAATGCGCTTTCTTTTCTGTTGGACGCACGAAAGAAACAACGATTTCCATGTAGTGCGCCCCTGAATGAAGTCTTGATGGGCGGGACAGGATAAGTGAAAAAAGGGGCATTTTGATGATTACAATACCTTCCGCGATAGATGGGCAGTCTTTTCTGCTGCAAGAGCTGGAACAAGTGATGAAGCCGCTCGGTTATGTGATAAACGGCGGCTGGGAATACGATCATGGCTACTTTGATTATAAGATTGATGATAGAGACGGCTATTTGTTTTTAAGGATTCCTGTCAATGCGGTACAGGGCAGTCTCGATGAACGCGGGGCGGCCGTGCGGATCGGGACGCCATTTATGCTGAGGCAGGTGTTTCAAGCGGATCTTGATGACAATGCCAAGGGAGGGCCGTTCCAATCACTGTTTAATCAATTTTCCGAGCCGGAGAGGCGTGATGCGGAAATTGATCCGGCGTATTTGGATATCGGCGCCTCCCTTGTGAAAGAATTGGAGGATATTCTGCTGCATTAGATCGCAAGAAATCGGTCTGTTTCGAGCACTTTATATGTAAGAGGAGGGGAGATCATCGGCCCTTCCTCTTTTTGTATGCCGATAATTGTTGTATTCTGGTCAAGGAAATAGAGGACACACGCCTTATAAGCGGCTCCCTTTAGGTCATCAGGAACAGGTAGAAGCCTCACATGCTGTTGAAGTGTCAGGTTGATTTCATTATGCTTAGACGGCCGTAATTTGATTTGGTAATGCTGCAGCATCGCCCGGCTGATAAATTCTGATGTTCCGATGATTTGATTGGCGCCTGCCCGCTCTGCGTTAATGACAAACCGGTCAGTCAAAATTTCAACGATGCAGTAAGCAAGGGGATTAAGCCCTTTAACAGATAAAAGAGTCAGCACTGACAGCATATCTGCTTCAGTTTCACTTTTATACTGATCGGCTGTCACCATCACTGACTCCGCTTCAGCAACATTGGCCCGTTTCAATGTCTCATCATCGGCGGCGTGCCCGCGTATGAAATGGACGTTTTCGATAAGCGGGCCTTCTTTTAAAGATTCATCAATCAGCACAACCGTCTTGGAAGGGGCCATAAGCTGCAGCTCCTTCAGCAGACGGTTTGTTTTTTCATTCCACCCGATCATAATGATGTGGCCCCGCCCTTTGTAAGCAACTTTTCCTTCGATGTAGCGGTGCTGCCTGCTGAATGCTGCCGCTGATAATGTGGCAAAATATGCAGTGACAAAGCTTGCTCCGCTTAAAATCAGCAGAATTCCGGCTGCCTGCCCCAGCGGTGTGTGCGGCACATAGTCACCGTATCCGACTGTTGAAACCGTAACAACAGCCCACCAAATGCCTTCAAATACCGAAGTGAACTGCTTTGGCTCAAGCACATAAATGATTTGGCCGAACAAAAGAATCAGACATAAAATAATTATCCCGATTCGGATAAATAACGGCCACCTCAGCCATGCAATAAATATCCGATTTGATTTCATTCTTTTTCTCCTTCTTCGGATAAAGAGATGGATAATATCTGCTTAATAATGGTATTTAATTTCTCATTCAGCTTTTCCTGGCCGTACATATCCCGGGCCTGCTTCATTAAATCGGCTGTATCATCATCCAGCTGAATAAGCGGCTCATCGATTTCCGACTCATTGTAAAGCTGGATAAATGCGTCCAGTCCTTCATTCATTCGGTCGATTGCTGTGCTCAGCTGTTCCTTTTCCTCACTCGTCACTTTCATAGCTTCCATCACACCCGTACTTTTTCTAACAGTATGTCCCACTTCGGTTGATGTTTTTCAAAAAATGAACAAAACATATAAAAACGGATTTCTCCATAAACTAAAACAAAAAGGATGAAAAAGATGACGATCTTTCAAAGAACGATCGTGGTTTTGATCGGTACGCAGCTGGCGGCATCTGGAGTGATTTTGTTTATTTTCGATTTGAATTCCTATAATCACTTTTCCGGCAGCTTCTCTTGGCTTCATTTTCTGAAAGAGCTGGTCGGCAGCTTCACCTTTTATTTGTTTTCAGCAGGTTTGTTCTTTCTGCTGATTGGATTGTGTGCTCCGAGCCGGAAGAAAAAGCGCATTCCTGTACACGGGAAAGAAAACTCATTAAAATAATCGTAATAGAGAAATGATCATGAACAAAGGATGATGAAAAAATGCTGTTTATATTTTTAACAATAGCCGCATTGGGATTGTCGTTTTGGGCACAATTTAAAGTGAAGAGCAACTTTGATAAATATTCAAAAGTGGAAGCCTCAAGCGGACGTACAGGGGCAGAAACGGCAAGACGGATTTTAGATATAAACGGTCTTTACGACGTGCCGGTCGAACCGGTAAGAGGTACTTTAACAGACCATTACGACCCGACAAGACGGGTGGTGCGTTTATCTGAGCCGGTCTATTACGGCCGCTCAATTTCCGCCATATCCGTAGCTTCCCATGAAGTCGGACATGCCTTGCAGCATCAGGAGTCATATGGTGCGCTTGTGCTGAGACACAAAATCTTCCCAGTTGTGAATTTTGCATCCGGTGTAGCTCCTATGCTTTTCTTAGGAGGCATGCTTCTCGGCAGCCTGAATCTCATCGGGCTTGGCATCATTCTGTTTTCAGCAGCTGTCTTTTTCCAGCTGATTACACTGCCTGTCGAATTCAATGCCAGTTCACGCGCGAAGCAGATTATTGTGTCAGAAGGATTCATCCGAAACAATGAAGAAAATGGGGTAAATAAAGTGCTGAGCGCCGCTGCCTTAACGTATGTGGCCGCCGCCCTGGTTTCCCTGTTTGAGCTTCTTCGCTTTGTGATGATCTTCTTAAACGGTCGTAATGAGAATTAACGTTAAGGAGGTGGCCCCTTACCATTTTTATGGTAAGGGCTTTTTTTGCTTATTTTACAATTGATCGCCATTTTTGTTTTGATTGGCATTACGGCTGTTTTTGTTGCAGCGGAATTTGCGATCGTCAAAATCAGAGGCTCAAAAATCAATCAGCTCATCGAAAGCGGTGACAGCCGGGCGCTTGCCGCGCATAAAATCATCTCCAATCTAGACGAGTATTTATCAGCCTGCCAGCTCGGGATTACCATTACAGCTCTCGGCCTCGGATGGCTTGGTGAACCGACATTTGAACGTATGCTTCATCCCTTATTTACAATGACAGGCATGCCGGAACCAATTAACCACATTGTCACATTTGTAGTTGCATTTATCATCGTCACTTTTTTGCATGTGGTGATGGGTGAGCTTGCCCCGAAAACGGTTTCCATTCAAAAGGCTGAAGCTGTCAGTTTATGGATTGCAAAGCCGCTGATCTGGTTTTATAAAATCACATATCCGTTTATTAAAACATTGAACGGCTCTGCAAGCTTTCTTGTGAAATTGTTTGGCTTTCATTCAGTGAAGGAGCATGAGGTTGTTATCAGCGAAGAGGAACTGAGGCTGATCCTGTCAGAAAGCTATGAAAAGGGAGAAATCAATCAGTCTGAATTCCGCTATGTGAATAAGATTTTTGAATTCGACAACCGGGTAGCAAGAGAGATTATGATTCCGCGGACAGAAATTGCGGTCATTTCTTTGGAGCAGTCGCTTGAAGAAGCGATTCATCACATTATTAATGAACGGTATACTCGCTACCCTGTCATCAAGGATGACAAGGATCATATTTTAGGGATCATCAACAGCAAAGACATGTTTAAAGCCTATTTTCTCGGCCAGCCGATCAAGCTGAAGCAGATCATGAGGCCCGTCATCAGGGTCATTGAAAGCATTCCTGTTCAGCAGCTTTTGATCCGCATGCAAAAGGAGCGGATTCACATGGCGATTCTCGTAGATGAATACGGGGGAACGGCGGGCCTTGTCACTGTTGAGGATATTATCGAGGAAATCGTCGGGGAAATCCGCGATGAATATGATCAGGACGAAGCACCGCACATTTTGAGAAAAGGCGAGCACCATTATGTAATGGATGGAAAAGCGCTTATAGACGAAGTAAACGATCTGCTCGACATTGCCATTGAAAATGAAGAAATTGATACGATTGCAGGCTGGCTTCTGACCCAAAAAATGGAGCTGAAAGCAGGAGATGTGATACACGCAGAGGGTTGTGAATTTAAAATCCTCGACGCCGAAGATCATCACATCCGTTTTGTAGAAATTAAAAAAACCGACTTTTAATAAAAAGCAGCCGAAGAGTGAGCGGCTGTTTTTTTATTGCGGCAGGTGCGTTTTCTGAAAAAGCAATGCTGTGAAGCCTTTTTTCTACATAAGATATACAGACCGGGACAGTTAGGAGGGAGTGGCAGTATGAAAAAGGCTTGGTGGAAGGAAGCGGTTGTCTACCAAATTTACCCCCGCAGTTTTAAAGATTCAAATGGCGACGGAATCGGGGATATTCAGGGGATCAGATCCAAGCTTCCCTACATAAAAGAGCTGGGCGCTGATGTGATCTGGATTTGCCCGCTGTATGATTCACCCAATGCTGATAACGGCTATGATATCAGGGATTACCAAAACATACTAAGCGATTTTGGCACGATGGCTGATTTCGACCAGCTGCTTGATGACATTCATAAGCTGGGCATGAAGCTGATTATGGATCTTGTTGTGAACCATACAAGCGACGAACACCCATGGTTCATCGAATCTCGTTCATCTATACACTCCGAAAAGCGCGACTGGTATATTTGGAAGGATGGCAAGAACGGGAAAGCGCCTAACAATTGGGAAAGTATTTTCGGCGGGCCGGCTTGGCAGTATGATCAAAAGACAAGCCAGTATTATCTTCACCTTTTTGATAAAAAACAGCCTGATTTGAATTGGGAAAATGAAAAGGTGAGAAATGCCGTTTATGACATGATCAATTGGTGGCTTGATAAAGGCATTGACGGATTTCGGGTGGATGCGATTACGCATATTAAGAAAAAAGAAGGGCTTCCTGATCTGCCGAATCCAAAAGGGCTGGACTGCGTGCCTTCTTATCCCTTTCATATGAATGCTGAGGGCATTATGGATTTTTTAACAGAGCTGGAGGCAAACACATTTTCCAGCTATCCGATTATGACAGTCGGTGAGGCAAACGGTGTATCTGCAAAGGAAGCGGCTGATTGGGCTGGAGAAAAAAACGGCATCTTCAGCATGATTTTTCAATTTGAGCATCTCGGCCTGTGGGATGTAGAGATCAATGAAAGCATTGATATCGCTTCCTTCAAACGAATCCTAACAGAGTGGCAGGACAGTCTTGAAGGGATCGGCTGGAATGCTCTGTTTATGGAAAACCACGACCAGCCCCGTTCAGTTTCTGTGTGGGGAGACGATGGAGTGTACCTGAAAGAAAGTGCAAAAGCGCTTGCCGCTGTTTATTTTCTCATGAAAGGCACACCGTTTATTTATCAGGGACAGGAACTTGGGATGACAAACGTGGCATTTCCTTCTATTGAGGACTATGATGATGTTGCCATGAAACGCCTGTATGAAACAAAAACGGCGAAAGGCGCGTCACACGAGGATGTAATGAAGATTGTCTGGAAAAAGGGAAGAGACAATTCACGAACGCCAATGCAATGGAATGCTGATCCATACGCTGGATTTTCTGAGGCCAAACCGTGGATCGGAATCAATGAGAATTACAAGTGGCTGAATGCCGAGGCGCAAAAAAACGACAAAACATCCGTTTACCATTTTTACAAAAGCTTGATCAAGCTGCGCCAAACATACAATGTTTTTATCGATGGGACATACGAGCTTATGTTACCGGAAGATCAGCAAATCTTTGCATATCTTCGGAAGAGCAATGACCATACTGCACTGATTGCAGCCAATCTGACAGGAACGCCGGCCTTTTTCAAGCATGCCGGATTGCCATTGTCATCAGACGCACTCGTATTGTCAAATGTGGAAACAGAGCCCCACAAGCACATCACATCAGTACTGTTAAAGCCGTATGAAGCAAGAATATATGTATGGTGATCAACTCCAGCCAGAGACTGGAGTTTTTTGTTTTTATCAGGTTTATATGAGCAGTTTAACAGGAAAAAAAGAACACAGAACGAATTAGCAAATGAAGCGGACAAATGAAAGGAGAAACAAATGCTGAAAACATTACAAATCATAACAAATAAACGAGATGAAATGATTGAGATCACCCGCGAGGTGGAAGCGTTTCTTCAAGAAACAGGTGTGACGAGCGGTGCTGCGCTGATTTACTGTCCGCATACGACTGCGGGCATTACAATTAATGAAAATGCCGATCCCGATGTTAAAAAAGATATGCTCAGAAGGTTTGATGAGGTGTATCCATGGGAACACGAGCTGGACCGCCATATGGAGGGCAATACAGCAGCACATATGAAGTCGAGTACGGTCGGAGCTTCACAGCATGTCATTATTGAAAACGGCCGGCTGATTCTTGGAACGTGGCAGGGCATTTATTTTTGTGAATTTGATGGCCCGCGTACACGGACTTGCTATATCAAAATCATGGGGTAACAGGAGGATTTTTATGACGGATTGGATGAAAGCATTCAAGCGTTAAAGAAAAATGGCTGCTCGCTATCCGCAGGAAGCGGTCCTGCTTGAAAAACGCGGAATGGATATCATCGCACTGCAAGGAAGCGGAAGCGGGAGGCCGCCGCGGTTCTTTTCTGCCGGTCAGCGGGGAATCCGCACTTGGCCTTATGTCTTTGATGCCCAGGCGGCAGACGCCGTTTCTCATGTGTGAAGAGTGTTGAAGCATCTGAAGTGTGCAGACGTGGGAACAGACACGTGCCTCACTGCATTGTTTTCAGGAGAGCCTGCTAAGGGGTATAGTCAATCAATGGATGAAAAGAGCACCAGGCTAAGGAAGCAAATGCGCTTCCTTAGCCAGTGCAACACACGTTAACAAAGCCGATGAAAAAACACGCAGCCAAGGAAAAGAATTCCGGGTACATGTCTCTATGGGCCGGGCAATCTGCCGGAATGCTTAACGGGCCCGCTGATGTGAAAATGCTGTTAGCCGAGCTTTGCCGAACGTAACTTGATAAACAGAGGTGACAGATGATGAACATTCTTCAATATTCTTATAAAAAAAGAGGGAAAATTGAGTTTGTATTTGAAGGCTGGCCTCATTCAAAAGTTACAATGGCTCCTATCAAAGGCTACTATTTTGTCCGCTTTATCAAATGGAGCAGCTTAGATCCAATCGTGACAAGAAATGACCTTGAAAAAATGGAGTGGGCTGCGAACCAGTATTTCGGCACAGCCCCTTTTTATCGAAAACGAAAAGCATTTGAAACCCCATCGCCCCGGAAATAGGCGGTGGAGCTTTTAGCGGACGACGCGGTAAAGAGACGGAACATCCAGTCTGGTCGCCTGAGACAGAAGGTAGGCTTTCTGTACGGCTCCTTTTCTTCTAAACGAATTCAGCTTATCAATAATTTGCTGTCCGCTTAAGATTCCAAGACCATGGGCAAAATATTTATCTTCTCCCAGTAAAATCACATTTTCGCCTCTCCACTGCGCTTTTTGCGGATCAAATTCGGGATTCTTAAAATACAAACAATCTCCGAGGAAAAAGTGATGTCCTGTTTCCGTATAGATCGGCAATTTCTCATAATGCCAGTCATATAAAATAATCCTATCAAAGTTGGCATCAAATTTTTCTTCCCCGATTGTATCAATCAAGGCCAGATAATAAATCACAACAATGGCGGTCGCACATTCAAACGCGTAAAACGGGCCGTTTTCTGCGATATCCCGAATCGCTTTTGAAGGCGGCATTCGATATTTCAATTCTAAGGCGCCCTCCGGTGAAACCCTCCAATACGCTGTATTCCCGTATGTTTTTAAAAAAGTGGCAAACTTCGCTCCGCTTTTGTGCAGCGTTTTTGCCGCAGCCACGATATTCATCCGCAGGTTCAGCTCAAACATCAGTTCAGCAATTGAATGGTAATCAAACTGAACGGGCGTCTCAATCATCTCTTTTAACAGCGGATTCAAATTCTTATCAATCTTCCAGTTTTCAATATCTTGGGGACGGAGCAATTGTCCGGATACAATAATCATCTTTAGCCCCCCTTGTTTTTTATAAGATATGCAAAGGGCTTGGGCAATGAAAGCTAAAAAAAACAGAAGACAGCCGAAAAAGAACTTCTTCCATTTTTTATTTTAAAACTTTTTTAAGCAGCCGATATATACTGTATCAAACCCGAAGGAGAAACTGGACATGAAGACTTTTATCAATTGGCTGAAGAAACCGTCTATTTCAAGGAAATTAATCGTCTCATTTATTGCGATTCTTATTATCCCTATTCTTATATTGGAATTTAGTTCTTACCGAAGCGCCAGCGGAAAGCTGGATCAGGAAATCATCGGCAATGCGAAAAACAGTGTCGATACATTTAATACAACTGTTACAAATGACTTGGGAGCAAAAGCGAAAGCAGTTACCTTTTTCAGTGAATCTCTTAAAGGCTCTGCGTTTAAGGGAAAGTCTAATCAAGAAGAGATCAAAGCGAAGTTTTCACAATACGTATCTATCAATCAAGGAGTAGCCAGAATTTATGGAGGCGCAGAAAACGGCACCTACATACAAGCGCCCAAAGAACAATTGCCTGATGGTTACGATCCAAGGCAACGCTCTTGGTATCAAGATGCGATGAAGGCCGGCGGTGAAATTGTCGTGACAGATCCTTACGTAGCTGCGAGTGACGGTAGCATGGTCATTACCATAGCCCAGAAGCTGAAGGACGGATCTGGTGTTGTCGCCATGGATATTACCATTGATAAATTGTTAGAACAGATGAAACAAATCAAGGTTGGAAAAGAAGGCTATGTTTTCATTGCAACGAAAAACAAAACCTATGTCGCCCACCAGAATCATAAGGCTGGAGAAAAGCTGTCAGGAGACTGGGTTGCCAAAATGTATGCCAAAGACAGCGGTGACTTCCAGTACACTCTGGGTAACGAAGATAAAAAGATGACCTATACAACAAATGAACTGACTGGATGGAAAATCGCCGGCACAATGTATATAAGTGAAATCAAGGATGCCTCAAAGTCTGTTCTGATAACAGGCATGATTGTGTTGATTGCTTCCATTGCGGCAGGCGGATTTTTAATTCTGTTTATTGTTCGTTCGATTACAAAACCGTTAAAACGTCTCGTTCAATCATCGAAAACAATCAGCAGCGGAGATCTGACAGAAACGATCGAAATCCGTTCGAAGGATGAGCTTGGAGAACTAGGGGATAGCTTCAATGAAATGGCACAATCTCTCCGCTCATTGATCAGCACTATCCAGGACTCAGTGAACAATGTGGCTGCATCGTCCGAACAGCTCACTGCATCTGCAGGACAGACAAGTAAAGCCACCGAGCATATTACGATGGCGATTGAGCAGTTCTCAAATGGAAACGAGGAGCAAAGCGAGAAAGTTGAATCGAGCTCCCATCAGTTGAACTTAATGAATGAAGGGCTCCAGCAGGTCTCACAAACATCATCAGCTATTACAAAGGCGTCTATCCAATCAACGGAAATTGCCGGAGCGGGTGAAAAGTTCGTCCAGCAGACAGTCGGACAAATGAACTCGATTAATCAATCAGTTCAGCAGGCAGAATCAGTAGTCAAAGGTTTAGAAGGAAAATCAAAAGACATCACAAGCATTTTAAGAGTCATAAACGGCATCGCTGACCAAACAAATCTGCTGGCATTAAACGCAGCCATTGAAGCGGCGCGTGCCGGAGAATCAGGGCGCGGCTTCTCTGTCGTAGCGGAGGAAGTGCGCAAGCTGGCAGTTCAATCTGCTGATTCAGCAAAAGAAATCGAAAAGCTGATCCAAGAAATCGTGGCAGAAATCGAAACCTCTCTTCATATGTTTCAAGCAGTGAATCAGGAAGTACAGTCTGGACTTGTTGTCACAGACAATACAAAAGAAAGCTTCCAGAGCATTTTCAGTATGACAAACGATATTGCCGGCAAATTGCAGACGATGAATTCAACAGTCGAACAGCTGTCAGATCGTTCACAGCATGTTTCAGCGGCAGTCAGCGGCATTGCCGATGTGTCGAAAGAAAGCTCGGCAAGCATCCAAGACATTGCCGCCTCAGCTGAGGAGCAGCTTGCCTCTATGGAAGAAATCAGTTCATCAGCGACCACTCTTGCGCAGATGGCAGAGGAGCTTCGTGATCTCACAAAGCAATTTAAAATCGAATAAAAGCAGAAAAACAGCGCTTATCAAGGCGCTGTTTTTGTATATGGTAAATAATAATAAAGTCCTATCTCATCCGGTGAATTTAGAACTATTTTTCATTTTTACCTTCATTTTCAATGTAATATAAAGGAAGAAGCGCCGATATAATTTGTAAATTATTGAAAGAAGGTTCAAAAGGAAATGAAAAAAACGCTCAATACTATTCGCAGGTCATCAATTGCCAGGAGACTTATTATTTCTTTCCTGCTGATCTTAATGGTTCCCATTACCGTCCTTTCGGTAAGCGCTTATCAATCAGCAGTTGCCTCTCTTGATGTACAGATGACGCAAAGCGCAAAGGAAAATGTTCAAATTTTAGACAATATTATTGATGATAAAATCAGCACGACTGAAAAAAGCCTCTCATTTTTTAGCGATTGGGCTACAGCAGATAAGTTTAAGGAGAAAAAGAAAACCGAGCTGAAACAGGAATTTAAGCAATTCATCCAAATGAATGATAGTGTTGCTGCGGTATTTTCCAGCAGCAAAAACGGAGATTTCACACGTTATCCGTATGCAGACATGCCGAGTGACTTTAATGCTTTGGAACGGGATTGGTACAAAGAAGCAATGGCCAACAAAGGCAAAACAATCGTCACTGAACCTTATGAATCTATTTCGTCAGGAAAAATGGTTGTCACCATCGCCCGCCAGACGGAGGATGGATCAGGTGTTATCGCCATCGATATGAAAATTGATGACCTGGTCACAACCGCGAAAGGAATCAATATCGGAAAAGAAGGCTATGCTTTTATCTTAAGCCAGAACAAAAAAGTCATCGCCTACTCTGGAGAAAAAGCGGGGACAGAGTTAAAAGGGGACTGGGTTGATAGGCTTTACAAAAATAAAAGCGGCGACTTTGAATACACGTACAAAGGCAAAGAGAAGAAAATGGCATATGCCACAAGTGAAACAACAGGCTGGAAAATCAGCGGCACGATGTATGCGGACGAGATCCGCGATGCTGCAAGCAAAGTTCTGGCCATGGCTTCTATCGTTCTGGCGGTTGCCATCGCAGCCGGAATAACGGCGATTTATTTTGTAATTCGGTCTATCACAAAGCCATTAAGACGTATTGTCGCATCAGCTGAAAAAATCAGCGAAGGCGATCTAACTGAAACGATTGAAATCAATTCAAAAGATGAACTTGGCGTTTTGAGCCAGAGCTTCAATCATATGGCCCACTCGCTCCGCTCACTCATTCAGGGCATCAAAGATTCAGTAGAACACGTTGCTTCATCATCAGAAGAACTGACTGCTTCTGCCGACCAGACAAGCAGAGCAACTGAGCATATTACGATGGCCATCGAGCAATTTTCAAACAGCAGCGAAAGCCAAAGCGACAGAATTGAGACGACAACTAAACAAATTAATGAAATGAATGACGGATTGGCCGAACTGGCGCGGGCTGCCGCAGTGATGACAGAAACATCCGCAGACTCAACAGAATTGTCAAGCAAGGGTGAGACACTCGTACAGAAAACAGCCAGCCAAATGAATACGATTGACCATTCCGTGAAAGAGGCGGAACAAGTGGTGAAAGGGCTGGAAATCAAATCGAAGGATATCACGGGTATTTTGCGTGTGATCAACGGCATTGCGGATCAAACCAATCTCCTGGCTTTAAATGCTGCCATTGAAGCGGCCAGAGCGGGAGAATACGGACGGGGCTTCTCTGTCGTCGCAGAGGAAGTGAGAAAACTCGCGGTACAGTCGGCTGACTCAGCAAAAGAAATTGAATCGCTGATCAGCGACATTGTAAAAGAAATTCACACATCATTGAACATGCTCCAGTCCGTAAACAAAGAAGTGGAAACAGGGCTTGTCATGACAGATGAAACAAGACAGAGCTTCAAACATATATCTCACATGGCCAATCAAATTGCTTCTGAACTGCAAAACATGAATGCAACGGTTGAGGGACTATCAGCGGGAGCCCAAGAAATTTCCGCTGCTTCAAATGATATCACTGCCATTTCTAAAGAAAGCTCGGACGGGATCCAAGATATCGCCGCCTCTGCCGAAGAACAGCTGGCATCCATGGAGGAGATCAGTTCATCAGCACAGACACTTGAAAGAATGTCTGAAGAACTCCGTGATCTGACAAAACGGTTTATAGTAGATAAATAATAGGTCTAAATGACTATTTCTAAAATGGGATATTAGTTACTTTTGTTGAATTTCTTCTTTTTTACTGTATATATTTACCCATTTCCTGCCGATATGAAGGGTAGCATAAAAAAGGAGAAATGAATGATGAAAAAAATACTCCAACTCATAAAACAAAGATCAATTACACGGAAGCTTCTCGTTTCCTTTCTGTCGATCCTCATCATACCGGTTGTCATATTGGCGGCCATTGCGTATGAATCGGCAAGCAGCTCACTCGACAAACAGATGATGGGGAGCGCTTTGCAAAATGTACAGCAGTTAAACGAGATTATTAACACCACCATCGGTGAAAAAGAAAACAGTGCTGCTTACTTCAGCGAATGGCTGACAAAAGAAAAATACAATGCCAAAAGCAATGCAAGCATTGCAGAGAAATTCTCACAATATATCAGCATTAACAAGGATGTAGAATCGATTTATACAAGCGACACAAAAGGACACTTTACCCGCTACCCGGATCTTCCGATGCCAAGCGGCTATAATCCGGTTGAACGCGACTGGTATAAAAAAGCGGTTGCAAATAAAGGGAAAGTCGTGATCACTGACCCTTATAAAACCGCTTCAACAAATACGATGGTTGTGACAATCGCCCAGCAGACAAAAGATGGTTCAGGTGTTATCGCAATCAACATGACCATTGAAAATCTGCTGAAAACAACAAAAAAAGTCAACATCGGCACACAAGGCTACGCATTTATCATGACGAAGGACAAAAAGGTTGTTGCCCATCCTAATGAAACGTCAGGGACTGAATTGAAAGGCGACTGGCTCGATAAGATGCTGAATGCTGAGAAAGGCGATTTTCAGTACACCATGAATGGTGATAAGAAAAAAATGGCCTTTGACACAAACAAGCTAACAGGATGGAAAATCGGCGGCACCATGTATTTGGATGAAATTCATGAGGCAGCCCAGCCTGTCCTTCACCTTGCTTTACTTGTCTTGGCCGCAGCTATTATCATAGGGATTATCGTCATGACCTTGATCATTCGGTCGATTACAACGCCGTTGAAACAGCTCGTCGGTTCCTCTAAGCGGATCAGTGAGGGAGATTTGACGGAAACCATTGATATCCGTTCAAAAGATGAATTGGGCGAACTCGGTAAAAGCTTTAACAATATGGCGTCGTCACTTCGCTCTCTCATACACGCCATCCAGGATTCTGTAGACAATGTTGCGGCTTCCTCTGAGGAGCTGACCGCATCAGCCGCGCAAACGAGCAAGGCAACAGAACATATTACATTGGCGATTGAACAATTTTCTAACGGCAATGAAAAACAAAACGAAAACATTGAAACCGCAGCAGAGCACATTTATCAAATGAATGACGGATTGACGAATATGGCTCAAGCTTCTGAAGTGATCACAGATTCATCTGTTCAATCGACAGAAATTGCAAGTGAAGGCGGCAAGCTTGTTCATCAAACCGTCGGCCAAATGAACGTCATTGACAAGTCTGTAAAAGAAGCAGAACAAGTTGTACGCGGATTGGAAACGAAGTCGAAAGATATCACCAATATTTTGCGTGTGATTAACGGTATCGCAGATCAGACGAACCTGCTCGCTCTTAACGCAGCGATTGAAGCGGCGCGTGCAGGCGAGTACGGCCGCGGCTTCTCCGTTGTAGCGGAAGAAGTGAGAAAGCTGGCAGTTCAGTCAGCAGATTCAGCAAAAGAGATTGAAGGATTAATCATCGAAATTGTGAAGGAAATCAATACATCTCTCGGCATGTTCCAGTCTGTCAACCAAGAGGTGCAGACAGGCCTTGACATCACAGATAAAACAGAAATGAGCTTCAAACGCATTTCTGAAATGACGAACCAAATCGCCGGCGAACTGCAAAACATGAGTGCGACGGTTCAGCAGCTTTCTGCGAGCTCCGAGGAAGTTTCGGGCGCATCCGAGCACATCGCATCAATTTCAAAAGAAAGCTCAGCTCATATCCAAGATATCGCGGCATCAGCCGAAGAGCAGCTTGCTTCCATGGAAGAAATCAGCTCGTCAGCAGAAACCCTTTCATCTATGGCAGAAGAGCTTCGCGATATGACCAAACGATTCAAAATCGAATAATTAGCAAAAACACCCTAGCTTATATGCTTGGGTGTTTTTTTTAGTTTTTTTATTAAACCTTTTATCCTAGTTTGACGATATTAGATTTAGCTTAAAGGAGGAGTCAACTAGAATGGGAAAATGTATACAATGGATCAAACAGCCATCGATCAGCAAACCGCTTATCGCTGCATTTCTGGCAGTGCTTATTTTGCCGGTTGGGGTTTTAGCATATTTCAGTTATCAATCAGCGTGGAATGCGTTAGACAGAGAGCTGATTAACAGCGCGAAGGGAAATGTTGAAGAACTTAACAGTACGCTGCAAAATAAACTGGAAGATAAAGTGAAAGCAATAGATTATTATAGTGAGACAATCGATAAAGACATATTACAAGGGAAAAACAAAACCTTACTGAAAGAGAAATTCAAGCAGTACACAACACTTAACGACGACGTAGGAGCAATCTATGCAGCCTCCGAAAGCAAACAGCTTTACAAATATCCGGATAGCGGCGTTCCCAAAGGCTTCGACCCGACAGGACGTGACTGGTACAAACAAGCTGTTGTGAAAAAAGGACAGGCTGTTTTCTCAGAACCATATACTGATGAAGCAACAGGGGATATCGTTGTCACCATTTCAAAACAATTAAAAGACGGCTCAGGTGTCATCGCGCTCGATTTAAATCTGGATGAAGTGCTTACTGCTTCACAGAGAATCAAAATCGGCAAAAATGGTTTTGCATTTATTACAACGGGCAACAAAAAATATATCGCACATCCAACAATTAAGCCTGGGACAACTGGATCCGGCGAGTGGACAAACCAAGTATATTCTAAGGCAGACGGCTCCTTTGAATATACCTTCGAAGGCAAAGAAAAGAAAATGGCCTTTACGACTAATAAACTGACAGGCTGGAAAATCGCTGGGACATACTTTGTCAGTGAATTGCAAGATGCTTCAAGTCCGGTACTGAACACAGCGCTTATCATTCTATGTGTGTCAATTGTGATCGGGGGCATACTCATTCTCTTTATTATCCGTGCCATCACCAAGCCGTTAAGAAAATTAGTCTCAACGTCTGCTAAAATCAGTAGCGGAGATCTCACAGAAGTGATTGACATTCACTCGAAAAACGAGTTTGGCCAGCTTGGCGAAAGCTTTAATGAAATGTCTGCCTCATTGCGCTCTGTCATTGGTGTCATTCAAACGTCTGTAGAAAACGTTGCATCATCTTCTGAAGAGCTGACAGCAAGCGCAGCCCAAACGAGCAAAGCAACTGAACACATTACACTCGCCATCGAACAGTTCTCAGATGGCAATGAGGCGCAAAGCGAGAAACTGGAGGAAAGCTCAAACCATCTTTCTCAAATGAACGACGGGATTTCAAAAGTGGCTCAGGCCTCTTCAACCATTACGAAATCTTCGATCCAGTCCTCTGAAGCAGCGGGCAGCGGAGAAAAGCTGGTTGAGCACACAGTCGGCCAAATGAAAACAATCGACCAATCCGTTCAAAAAGCGGAGGCTGTTGTAAAGGGCCTTGAAACAAAATCGCAAGACATCACAAGCATCTTGAATGTGATTAACGGCATTGCTGACCAAACCAACCTGCTGGCATTAAATGCTGCGATTGAAGCGGCAAGAGCGGGAGAATACGGAAGAGGCTTCTCAGTAGTTGCAGAAGAGGTTAGAAAACTTGCCGTACAATCAGCAGACTCTGCCAAGGAAATTGAAGGGTTAATTCAAGAGATTGTCAGAGAAATCAGCACCTCACTTTCCATGTTCCAATCTGTGAATCATGAAGTGAAGGAAGGCTTGCAGATTACTGACCAAACAGCGGAAAGCTTCAAACAAATCTATGAGATGGCAACCCAAATTTCCAGTGAATTGCAAAACCTGAACGCAACGGTGGAACAGCTGTCAGCCGGATCACAGGAAGTGTCAAGTGCGGTTGAAGACATTTCTGCAGTGGCGAAAGAAAGCTCCGCAGGCATTCAGGACATCGCAGCTTCGGCGGAAGAACAGCTTGCGTCCATGGAAGAAATCAGCTCTTCTGCTGAAACGCTGGCAAACATGGCGGAAGAACTTCAGGACATCACGAAGAAATTTAAAATTGAATTATAATAGAGAGAGAAAGCGGCATATCTGCTGCTTTCTTTTTTATTGCAAACAAAAATAAACAAAAAGAATTCAAAAATAAACAAAGATCATATATAATGAAAACGGATACAAATAAAAGGGACGGAGGAATATCATGATGGTGAAACAAGTATGGGATTCAGAACATGCTGCACAGCTGCAAAAAGGCGTAGAGGAATTGGTGTACAGGTCCAATCTGATCGGGTCAGATCGCACTGTCTGCAACTGGGGTGGCGGGAATACGTCTATGAAAACAACGGAAAAGGATTTCAGAGGGCGTGAAACAGAAGTCATGTGGGTGAAAGGAAGCGGTTCTGATCTGGCAACAATGAAAGCGCATAACTTTACTGGTTTGAAATTAGGTGACATCCGCCCGCTAATCGAAAGGGATCAGATGTCAGACGAAGAAATGGTAGACTACTTGTCTCATTGTATGATAGACAGCAAACATCCCCGTCCTTCAATTGAAACGCTGTTACACGCTTTTCTGCCATACAATCATGTTGACCATACCCATCCCGATGCGATTATCAGCATTTGCTGCGCTGACAATGGAAAACAAATCGCTGAAGACATATACGGAAACCGGTTTGTATGGGTGCCATATGTACGCCCGGGATTTACTTTGTCTAAAATGATCGCTGAAGGCGTAGCGAACAATCCCTATGCCGAGCTTGTGTTAATGGAGAAACATGGCTTAGTCACTTGGGGTGAGACGTCCGAAGCATGTTATGAAAAAACGATATCCATCATTCAAGAAGCTGAGCGGTATATTAACGATCGGATCAATCAGCATGAGATATTCGGCGGCAAAAGATATCAGCCCCTGCCGAAAGATCAAAGAAAACAAATCTTGGCAGGCATCATGCCTGTGATCAGAGGAGCTGTAAGCGAAGAAAAGAAAATGATCCTTTCCTATGATGATCATGATGACGTCTTGGAATTTGTCAACAGTGCCCAAGCGCCAGCGCTTTCGCAAATCGGTGCAGCATGCCCGGATCACCTTGTTCATACAAAGCGGGTTCCGCTGTACATTGAGTGGAATCCGGAAACTCAAGATGTGCAGAAGCTGGCGGATCTGATCAAATCAGGAGTCGAGCGTTTTGCATCAGAATATCAGGATTATTTTACACGCAATCAGCAGGAAGGGGATCAAATCTTTGAATCAGCCCCGCGGGTGATATTGATTCCTGGCATTGGAATGGTGAATACGGGAAAAAGTTATGCCATGTCTAAAGTGAGCGGTGATTTATACCGGAGAGCCATCGCCGTCATGAAAGGGTCAACAGCTCTTGGCCGCTTTGTTTCTTTAAACGAAAATGAATCCTATCATGTCGAATATTGGCCGCTAGAATTATATAAGCTCACGCTTGCACCGCCGGAAGCCGAATTTTCCCGTAAAGTAGCGTTGATCACAGGAGGAGCCGGCGGAATTGGCAGTGCAGCATGCCGCCGCTTTGCAGCGGAAGGGGGTCACGTGATCGCAGCTGACCTGAATATAGAAGGTGCGCAGAAAATTGCCGGGGAAATAAACGAAGCATACGGAGAAGGACGGGCAATAGCTGTCAAAATGGATGTGACAAAAGAAGACGACGTACTGTCAGCCTTTGAACAAGCGGCGCTTGCTTACGGAGGCATTGATATCGTTGTCAATAATGCCGGGCTGGCCACATCAAGCCCATTTGACGAAACAAGTCTAAAAGAATGGAATCTTAATATGAATGTGTTAGGAACAGGCTATTTTCTTGTGGCCCGTGAAGCATTTAAACAGATGAAACAGCAAAACAGAGGGGGAAGCATGGTCTTTGTCGGATCAAAAAATTCGGTTTATGCAGGGAAAAACGCCTCTGCCTACAGCTCGGTTAAGGCGCTTGAAACCCATTTGGCAAGATGCATCGCAGCAGAAGGAGGAGAATACGGCATTCGGGTCAACTCCGTTTTGCCTGATGCGGTTCTTCAAGGATCAGCAATCTGGGGATCAAGCTGGCGGGAGGAACGAGCCGCGGCGTATGGGATTGAGCCAGATCAGCTGGAGGAACATTATCGGAAACGCACGGCGTTGCTCGTCAATATTTATCCGCAGGATATTGCAGAAGCCATTGCATTCTTCGCTTCTTCTAAAGCCGAAAAGACAACAGGCTGCATGCTCACGGTAGACGGCGGCGTCCCTGCTGCTTTCACGCGTTAGAAGTATGCTATGATAGAAAAAAATAAGACGGATTACCATATGAGGAAGGGCGTTACCAATGCTAGTAGCAGAACGGCAGCAAAAAATAGTGGAATTAGTAAATATGCGTTCAAGTATCCGCGTTTCAGAATTAAGTGACATATTTTCTGTCACAGAAGAAACCATTCGGCGTGACCTTGAGAAGCTTGAGAAAGAACATAAACTGAGCCGGAGCCACGGGGGAGCGGTCAGTATTCAGCAGCAGGAATCAGAAGTGCATTTTTCTGAACGGGAAATCACAAATGTCATTGAAAAAAAAGCCATCGCTCACGAAGCGGCCAAATATGTAAAGAGCGGAGACCGAATTATTCTCGATGCAAGCACCACCGCCTGGTATATGGCGAAAATACTCCCTGATATAGAGCTCACTGTCATAACAAACTCAATGAAGGCAGCCATTGAACTCAGCAATAAAGAAAACATATCAGTCATTTCAACAGGCGGCATTTTGCTGGCAAAATCATTATCATTTGCCGGCCCATTAGCTGAGCGTTCGCTTGAGACCTATCATGTCAATAAAACCTTTCTGTCATGTAAAGGATTTGACGTAAACAACGGGATGAGTGACTCAAATGAGTGGCAGGCGCTGCTCAAAAAACGGATGATTGAAAGGTCTGATCAGACCATTTTGATGGCCGATTCAAGCAAATGGGGGAACCGCGAGTTTTCACATATCGCCTCGCTGCAAGATATCAGCCGCCTGATTACGGATTCTGGGCTTGATCCGGCATCGGTAAAAGCTCTGGAGAACAAAAAGGTGAAAGTGACAGCTGTTCCCCTTCCGAAGAGAGGGTGAAAGAATGATTTATACCGCCATTGATATAGGCGCATCAAGCGGGAGGGTCATGGTTGGTGAACTGAAGGAAGGAAAGCTTGCCATACAAGAGATCCACAGATTCGCTAACGGCTTCATTCAAAGAGACGGACATTGCTTTTGGGATATCGATGATTTGTTAAAACAAATCTTGCAAGGGCTGCAAAAGGTGAAATCACTTGGGTATGAACGATGCACCGTCGGCATTGATACTTGGGCAGTTGATTATGTCTTGGTGGATGAAAAAGGAAATCGTTTGCAGGAAGTGATGTCCTACCGGGATAGAAGAACAGAACACACCATGGGCAAACTTGAACAAATCCTGTCAAAGGATACAATCTATCAAAAAACAGGAATACAATTTCAGCGTTTTAACACGATTTATCAATTGTATGAAGATGACAGAGAGCTGCTGAAGAAAACAGATCGGATTGTAATGGTTCCTGATTATTTAGGCTATTGTTTAACCGGAAAAGCCGTAACAGAAATCACAAATGCGTCCACAACACAGCTTTTAAACGTCTCAACCGGACAGTTTGATCATGAATTACTTAAAGCAGTGTCTATTCAAGAACATCAATTTGCGCCGCTGACTGAGCCAGGGTGTGAGCTCGGCATGCTGAGAAATGATTGGTTCCCGGATTATGATCTGCCGGCTTGCAAAGTGATGACAGTCGCAACGCATGATACTGCCTCGGCTGTCATCGCAGCGCCAGGCCTCAACGATGGCTGGGCATATATCAGCAGCGGGACTTGGTCGTTAATCGGGGTTGAAAGCAAAACACCGATAGTAACTAGTTCGGCTTTAAAAAACAATTATACAAATGAACGCGGCGCAAACAACACCATTCGCTTTCTCAAAAACATTATCGGCATGTGGGTAATACAAGAGGTAAGAAAGGAACTACAAGGAGATTACTCTTTCCAGCAGCTAGCAGCAGAAGCCCGAAAAACAGCACCATTCCAGCAGTTTATAAACTTAAATGATGAACGTTTCCTGAATCCGGAAAGCATGATAGAGGAAATACAACATTATTGCAGAGAAACCCGCCAGAAGATTCCCCGCACTGCAGGCGAACTTGCCTGCTGCATCTACAGCAATTTAGCCATCATCTATGCGATAGCCATCCAAGAGCTGGAAACGATCGCCGGAAAATCGATTCAGCAGCTTCATATCATCGGCGGCGGAGCCCAAAATGATTTCTTAAATCAATTAACGGCAGACATGAGCGGAAAAGCAGTATACGCAGGGCCCATAGAGGCAACCGCTATCGGAAATGTGCTGATGCAAATGATTGCTGCCAAAGAAGTCAAAGACATAAAAGAAGCAAGGGAAACCGTCAGAAACTCTTTTCCGATCAAAGTGTTTACACCAAAAGACATGGACAGAAGCACGATCATTCAGTCATATTGCCAAGTTGATTTGAAAGCGCTATCTAAAAGATTATGAGGTGATCAGGTTTGATAAGAAAAGCCAGTATCATGTTTGTCCATCAAGACAAATACGATGAATACAAACAGCGGCATGATGACATTTGGCCTGAAATGGCAGAAGCACTCAAAGCTCATGGAGCGCACCATTATTCCATTTTTTTAGATGAAGAAACAGGCCGGTTATTTGCTTACTTAGAAATAGAGGACGAAGAGAAGTGGAGAAGGATGGCGGCCACAGAAATTTGCCGGAGATGGTGGAAATCAATGTCGCCATTAATGAAAACAAATCCGGATTTCAGCCCTGTTTCTATAGATCTAAAGGAAGTTTTTTATTTGGATTAAAAAACTGAAAAAGGGAGAGAGCCATATGACCAATTATGACAGTGCAAAACAGGCCTATGAAAAATGGGGAGTTGATGTGGAAGAGGCACTTCGGCAATTAGAGCAAGTGCCCATTTCAATCCATTGCTGGCAGGGGGACGACATTGAAGGGTTTGAGGTAAACAAGGGTGAGCTTTCAGGCGGAATTGACGTAACCGGCAATTATCCCGGCAAAGCACAAACCCCTGATGAATTAAGAAGTGATTTGGAGAAGGCTCTTTCTCTCATTCCTGGAAAGCACCGCGTAAACCTGCATGCGATATATGCAGAAACAAACGGGGAAGCGATAGAACGAGACGAATTGAAGCCGCAGCATTTTGAAAACTGGGTGAAATGGGCGAAAGATCTCGGTCTCGGTTTAGATTTTAATCCCACCTTGTTTTCGCATGAGAAAGCGGCAGACGGACTCACCCTTTCACACCCCGATCCGAACATCAGGGAATTTTGGATCAGGCATTGCATCGCGTGCCGCCGTATTGGAGAATATTTCGGGAAAGAATTAGGCACCCCCTGCTTGACGAATATTTGGATTCCCGACGGCTATAAGGATATTCCGAGTGACAGGCTGACACCGCGTAAAAAGTTAAAAGAATCACTGGATCGGATCTTCGCGGAGGAGATCAGTGAACAACACAATCTTGATTCGGTCGAGAGCAAGCTGTTCGGGCTTGGTTCCGAGTCATATGTTGTCGGCTCTCATGAATTTTATTTAGCTTATGCTTTGACGAATCATAAGCTTTGTTTACTTGATACAGGCCATTTCCATCCGACTGAAACGGTATCAAACAAAATCTCGTCTATGCTGCTTTACACAGACAAACTCGCCCTGCATGTATCCCGTCCCGTTCGCTGGGATAGCGACCATGTTGTGGTTCTGGATGATGAACTGAGGGAAATCGCGCTTGAAATTGTCCGCAATCAGGCTCTCGAGAAGGTTGCCATCGGCCTCGATTTTTTTGATGCCAGCATTAACCGTGTTGCCGCTTGGACCATCGGGACGAGAAATATGATCAAAGCTATATTATATGCCTTGCTTCTCCCGAACGGCTATTTAAAACAATTGCAGGAAGAGGGCCGTTATACAGAAAGGCTGGCCCTTATGGAGGAATTCAAAACATATCCGTTCGGTGCCATCTGGGATTCCTACTGTGAGCAACAGGGCGTGCCGGTAAAGGAGGCATGGCTTCATGACATAAAAGAATATGAACAAAAGGTGCTTTTAAAAAGGAGGGCATCTACTCCGATTGTCTAATAAAAAAATCCGCCGCGGCATATGCACGCGGCAGATTTTTTTAGGCTTGATCAGCAGGGTACACAATTCCCATTTGCTTTCTTGCTTCTTCCATGATTTTGGCGGTGATCAAAGACCGTTCAAACGTATTTTCTTCAGATTCCTGCTTATTCTCTTTTATGAGCGTGACAAATTCTTCTGCTTCATAGAACATCGCCGGTTTAGGGTCGGGAATCGAAATGTTCTCCAGACGGCCGTCACGATAGCGGATTTCTACACGTTCAGGCCGGTGAATCGTATCGATCACAATCGTTCCGTCTTCACCTTGAATTTCCGCCGGGGCATAGGAAGTAGAGATTTTAGAATGCATTAGAACGGCTTCGAACCCGTCGTAAGACAGAATGACGGTTCCTTCTCCATCCACTCCGGAAGATAATGCATATCCGTTCGCCTTTACATCCCGCGGCTCACCAAACAGCACGACAGCAGGATAAATACAATAGACGCCGATATCCATTAATGACCCATTGGAAAGCTCAGGCTGAAATGCATTCAAGACGGTTCCGTTTCTGAACGCATCATACCGTGAGGAGTACTGGCAGTAGCTTGCGGTAAATCTGCGGACAGTGCCGATTTTATGTAAGTGGTTTTTCAGCTCTTTGAAATTCGGCAGGAAAGTGGACTTCATTGCTTCCATCAGGACAACGCCGTTTTCCTTAGCCGCTGAAATCATCTCCTTTGTTTCTTTTGCATTCGAAGCAAACGGCTTCTCGCAAAGCACATGCTTGCCATGGTTCATAAAGAGAACAGCTTGTTCCTTGTGCAAGGCATTCGGGCTGGCTATGTATACGGCATCAAAGCAGTCGCTTGCCGCCATTTCCTGAAGGTTTGTGAAGGTGTGCTCAGCTCCGTGTTTAGCGGCAAACTCAGCAGCGCGTTCAGCTGATCTTGAATAAACAGCTGTCAGCTGAAAATCTTTGATTTCCCCTGCTGACTCAAGAAAGCGCTCTGTAATCCAGTTGGTTCCTATAATCGCAAATCGTATCACGTTTATCGCTCCTTTTGTATGATATAGCTAAATTATAGCTTAAAAAGAAGAAAAGCACATGATAGATCAAATCACATATATAGAGCAAGGAAGTTTTTCCAGCAATTAGCGGTTATTATTTTTCATTATAGGGACGATAGTGTACAATTTAATTAAACTAAGTATGACGGAGGAACGATAGTGGAGACGTTGCAAACATGGAGCGGCAGATTCAAGCGATTCTTCTTGGACAATAAGTTTGTATTATTTTTGCTTGTGCTGCTGTTGATTGGTTTAAATATTCTTGTTTTTACAAAAACATCATTCATTTTCACCCCGATTATTGTTCTGCTCAAAACGATTTCATTGCCGATCATTTTAACAGGCATAGTGTTCTATCTGTTAAACCCAGTCGTCGATTTTCTTGAGAGAAGAAGAATCAGAAGAATCTATTCTATTTTGCTGTTATATCTATTGATTATCGGGCTGATCACGATTACGATCGTGTCCATCATCCCCTTTTTAAAAGAACAAATTATGAGTTTGATCGATAACATCCCAAGGTATGTGGATATCGTTGAAAATCAAACAAAACAGCTGATCGGCAGCAACTTTGTCAATCAGACCCAGCAAACGATGAACATCAATATATCTGATCTCGCAACAAAGGTTTCAGATCAGGCGGCGACGATTGTGAACAGCACCTTTACCGGCGTTGGAAATTTTATCGGCGCGTTGACTGAGATTATCATTTCGATCGTCACGGTTCCGTTTATTCTTTTTTATTTGCTGAAAGATGGAAAAAAATTGCCGGTTTACATACTGAAGTTTGTGCCGACGCGATTGAAGGAACAGACATACACAGTCTTAAGTGAAATGAATCATCGATTGAGCTCTTATATCAGGGGCCAAATCATTGTCAGCTTTTGTATCGGGTTTTTGCTGTTTATCGGTTATTTGATTATCGGACTGGATTATGCCTCATTGCTAGCCATCATTGCGGCTTGTACAAGCATCGTTCCGTATTTAGGGCCGACGATTGCCATTACGCCAGCGATTATCATCGCCATAGTGACATCGCCGCTCATGCTGCTTAAGCTGGTCATTGTATGGACAATCGTGCAGCTGATTGAAGGGAAACTGATTTCTCCGCAAATTATGGGGAAAAACCTTCACATCCATCCAATTACGATTATTTTTCTGCTGTTAACAGCCGGCAAGTTGTTTGGTGTTGTTGGAATTATTCTGGCCATTCCGGGCTATGCAGTTGCCAAAGTCATTACGACACATTTATTTGACTGGTTTAAAATGCAGTCACATTTATACGATGAAGAAAAAAATGAAAATACGTCAGGTCATAAAGTGTGATTTTCGTTTATAGTTATATAAGACGGGCTTTCCATTTATGGAAAGCTCCCGTCATGTAAAAAATAAATGTCTAATGGGGAGAATTAAAATCATGACTCTATGGGAATTGTTTGTAGCTGCCATTTTAGGAATCGTAGAAGGATTAACAGAGTACGCGCCGGTTTCTTCGACAGGACATATGATCATAGTAGACGATATCTGGCTGAAATCAAACAATCTGATGTCAGAAGAAGCTGCCAATTCATTCAAAGTGGTTATTCAGCTAGGTTCCATTTTAGCAGTAGCGATCGTTTTTAAAGACAGAATTTTGAATTTGCTCGGTCTGAAAAAGAATATTACAAGCGACCAGGAACAGGGACATAAATTAAGCATTGCGCAAATTGCCGTCGGGCTCGTGCCTGCAGCTGTTCTCGGCTTTTTGTTTGAGGATTACATTGATGAATATTTATTTTCCGTTAAAACTGTGGCCTTCGGTTTAATCGCTGGGGCAGTCCTGATGCTGTTTGCTGATTGGGTAAATAAACGGAAATCAGCAACAGACACCCTCGACCGCATTTCCTATAAGCAGGCGATAGGGGTCGGTTTATTCCAATGTCTCGCCCTTTGGCCAGGTTTCTCGCGCTCCGGTTCAACGATTTCCGGGGGCGTTATTCTCGGATTAAACCACCGAGCGGCAGCCGACTTTACGTTTATTATGGCGATGCCGATCATGATGGGAGCCAGCTTTTTAAGCCTCGTGAAGCATTGGGACAGCTTAAGCTCGGATCTGATGCCGTTTTTCATCGTCGGTTTCATCTGTGCCTTTGTTGTCGCATTGTTTGTCGTCCGTTTCTTCTTAAGACTGATTAACAAAATTAAACTTGTCCCATTTGCAATCTACCGAATCATTCTCGGTGTGATTTTACTTTTCATTATGATGTAAATCGAAAAATAAGGCTCTTGTGGAGCCTTATTTTTTTCTGTCACATTCAAGAGGAAACAGCTTGTTTTTCAAAAAAAAATCATCTATAATAAATATGACGTTACTTACGGGGCCATAGCTCAGCTGGGAGAGCGCTACGCTGGCAGCGTAGAGGTCAGGGGTTCGAGCCCCCTTGGCTCCATACCTGTAAACCCTTATTCTATAAGGGTTTTTTTGTTTTGAAAAATGCCGAACTCTTCTGTGGATGATCCGAAGTCAAAGTCAACCGTTCACCTGTAAATTATGATTTTTCCAATACACCACTTTGTTCTTCAAAGACCGTCATGTCCTCCAAAGGGGGGGAGTAAACATGAAGAGACACCATTCGTTCAGATGCAGGATTGGACATTTTGTGAATTAAACCTTTGGTTGAGATAAGACATTCTCCTTTGTGGACAAAGTATGAATTGGAGAGTTCTGCTTGATCGCCGGTTGAGCGATAAATAGAATTGAGCAGTTTTCCTTCTAACACCATTGCACAACCAATGGATTGACCGTGATCGTGGACTGCTGTCTCCTTGTGTGGCGGAATGTTAATAACGATAACTTCCAATTCGTTGTTTCTAAAGATCGCATTACGGCCGTAAGCGTACTGGTCCGGTTCCTTAATATACGGCTGAATCAATGTTGATGCGTTTGGAATTTGTTTTAATGAAGTTGTCAGATCTTTAACCGATGGTTTTTTTAAGCCGCTAAAAATGTCTTGGATACACTCATGCAGTTCCATTCTTTTTTGCCTCCCGGTTGATTTAAAGTTGACTAGCAATGGGTATTTCGCAGATTAATTCATGGTATTTACCCATCCACAATTTAGAGGCGGCAAACACCCAGTGAACACAAAAAAATGTGCGGCGCAGCCAAAATGTTGTCTTATCACCAACTTATTCGAGTTTATTAGTTGGAATAGTGGATTGAAAGGGGTAAAACGGCCTGCTTTAATTTGCTTGATGTAACGAGCAGAGATCCATAAGTGCAGTTCTAGCCCCCTTGGCTCCAAAACACAATATCGGGGGAAAGCTTTCAGACTTATTATGTTGTGCTTGAAATTTACTCCATTGACAAAACACAATTGATTTGAAATAATGTTTGAGTATATGCTCATTCATTCACATAATTATAATAAAATAATATCATTTCCCCCGAAAGGGAGAATATTAGAATGAAAGCTAATGGTATCAAAATCTATTAGCTTCTTTTGGTTCCAATAAATGATGTGTTTCGCATGTATTCATATAGGAAGGAATGACAACATGAAGACAAAACATTATTGGGTGATTTCTTTGCTCGCTGTTTTAGCGGTCGGGCCGGGATTGATGTCTAACACAGCATTGTCGTCAGTTCAAGGCCTTGTTCAGAAGACGGTTGGAACAAGCGGCTTCCTATCAGTAAATCCAATATTGATCGGCAATATGGCCTTTGCTTTATTAGTTCCGGCAGGACCGCTGCTGAGGAAAACATTCGGTGCCCGTCCGATCTATCTGACTTCATTATCCGTTTTTATACTTGGTTCACTGCTCTTTGCATGCTCAAATGATGTTGCATGGATGGCGGCAGGGCGCTTTTTACAGGGAGCGGCTACAGGTGTTATGCTAATGATTATGATTCCAATGCTTGTTCTGTCATTTCCGATTGACCGCAGAAACTATGCACTGCTGGTGCTGATCGGGGGATTTTATGGCTCTGTTATCATCGGTACGATTCTAGGAACAATTGCAACAAGCTATGGCCACTGGAGATGGCTGTTTTGCATCTTTGGCGCACTATCACTGATCGGAGTCGCGTTGAGCTATTTCTTTCTTCATGATGAGCATCATGGGGCGGCAGAACAAGAACAGCCGCTCGATAGTGCGGGAATCATTTTATCTGTTTGCCTTGCCGCAACCTCAGCGGTTACATTCATTTTTCTGCAAAAATGGGGGCTTTCATCAGGTTATGTATGGACAGGTTTCGGGATTGCATTATGTTTGCTCCTTGCTTTATTGATTGTGGAATATAAAGTGAAAAACCCGTTTATTTCTATTAAACTGATGCTGCTGCCAAAACCGGTGCTCGGATTATTTATCATCGCTGCAGGGACGATCACGGTAGCTGTCAGCCTGTCTGCTTTTCAAGGCTTGCTCCGTCAAGTGTATGATATTTCTCAGGCGCATCTCATTCTCCTAAACTTGACTCTTTTAATCGGCGTGGCGATCGCTGCCATTTTGAGCGCTCTGTTTTATGATAAAGTCGGACCAGGGATGCTCGGTATTATCGGCGGACTCATTCTCGTGTTTGTGAATTTTCAATGGCTGCATATGCAGGATCGATCATCTCTTTATATGTTCGCCGCACTGTTTATCATGCTTGCAGCGGGAACAGGCCTGACAGTCGCCGCAGGGCTGATGGGAGCGGCTATGGGCGGACCGCTGCCAGATTTGGTCAAGAGAATGACAGCTGTTCAGTTTTTCAGATTGTTTGTCTATATGGGAGTGCCAATCCTCATCGGATTTTTCACGAAAAAAGATGCTGCCAGACAAAGCGGCTCTCTGCAGGATTCCATGCTGGCTGCTTATCATGATCTCTTCTTCATTTCTTTTGTCCTGAGCGTGCTGCTCGTTTGTCTCTCATTCTGTATGAACGCCACTGGTATGGGGCACAAGCTTGCTCATAAACCGCATGATAAAGCGAAACCGTCTGCGGAAAAGCCAGCCGTTTCAGCACAAGGACTTTCTCATAAAGTGATACATGATACAGAATATCGGAATGCACTCAGAAAGTTTAAACAGCCCGGGCTGACAAAATTAGATACATGATCAAAACCTTTTTCCATCAGGAAAAAGGTTTTTTGTTTGCAATCTTTTCCCGACTATATCCCTAAAGAATTGAAAAATATTAGAAGTGCAAGTAAAATTCTAAAAGGTAGATTCTTTTACATTCGCAATCTTTTAACTTAAAGGAAGGTTTTCATGGCCCGTAAAAAACTAAAAAAACGCAAACTCTTCATTTCACTATTTTTTATTGTATCAATTCCGCTGGCCCTGTTTGTTTTAGCAACAACTTTATCAAAGCCGATTGAAACATCGAAAGAACCTGAAGAAATTGATGAACAGCAAGTATTTATTGACAGCCTGTCCGGACATGCACAAATTCTGTATGAGAAATATCATGTCCTCCCCAGCATTACGATTGCTCAGGCCATTCTCGAGTCAGACTGGGGGAACAGTGAGCTTGCTGCTCAGGCCAACAACCTTTTTGGCGTAAAAGGAAATTATAAAGGCCATCATGTTACGATGGAAACGGATGAATTTGAAAAAGGGAAAAGAAAAACCATTCGCGCGAAGTTTCGCAAATACAGCACGTTTTTTGAATCGATGGATGACCACGCCCAATTGTTTGTCCGCGGCACATCGTGGAATAAAAAGAAGTATAAACCGGTGCTTGATGCTGAGAATTATAAGGAAGCGGCAACCGCCTTGCAAACAGCAGGATATGCTACAGACCCTGACTACGCTGACAAAATCAGCGGCATTGTGGAAAAATACGATTTAGATAAGTACGATGAGGTAAACCCATCCCTGAAATCAGTGGATTTAAACGGCTCTATCAAAGACAGTGCCGTTCAGGACGTATGGTCCAAGCCCTCTACTGATGATCAGTCTATCAGATTGACCTCTGCCCAATCTTACGTCGGCAAGGATATAAAGGTTGTTTCTAAAAAGCAGAAGGGCGAGTCAGTGTGGTACCAATTTCAAATCAATGATAAACTCATCGGCTGGGTTGATGATTCAGCTGTTGAAATAAAGGAAGCAACCTGATCCCTTTTTACTGGTATTTTTAATTTTTTGTTCCATTCCGGGGAATTTGAGGTATAATATTCCACGAAGTTATCACTTATTGACTATGCTTTCAGGAGGGAACAAAGGTGCAGAAATATAGACGTAGAAACACGGTTGCCTTTACAGTATTAGCTTATTTTACTTTTTTTGCGGGAGTATTTTTGTTTAGTATCGGACTCTATAATGCTGATAACCTGGAACTCAATGAAAAAGGGTATTACATTGCCGTTATGATACTTGTAGCAGTCGGTGCGATTCTTACACAAAAAGTGACCCGCGACAACGCGGAAGATAACGAAATCATCGCAGAGCAGGAAAAAAGACAAAATCAATCTCATATCGAATCATAAAAAAATCCGGCGCCTGGACGCCGGATTTTTTGTTATCACCCCGTAAACACTTCGCCGTCAGGGTAACGAATATTTGATTGCTCTGTTTTTGCAAATGAAAAAACGAACGTTAAAGGACCAATTCTTCCGATGAACATGATGACAATAATGATACACTTTCCAGCTGCCGTCAGTTCGGGAGTAAGCCCCATTGTAAGACCGACAGTTCCGAATGCAGAAAAGGTTTCAAACACAATTTGAATAAATGGCGCTTGTTCTGTGATAGTCAGGGCAAAAATCCCTAAAAACACGATGAACAAACTGGTGACGCTGACAGCTAAAGCTTTAATGATAATCGGATATTTAATGGAACGGCGGAAAATAACCGTTTCTTTTTTACCTCGCAAATAAGCAATCACAGACATTAAAATCACGATAAACGTAGTCAGCTTAATGCCGCTCGCCGTAGATGCGCTTCCTGCTCCGATAAACATCAAAAATAAAGTGAATACAATGGTTCCTTCTCTCATGCTTCCAAAATCGAGGGAATTGAAGCCTGCGGTTCTCGGCGTCACTGCCTGAAAATAGGAAGCCCATAATTTATCACCTATATGCAGGTGGCCAAGCGTGCCGGGGTTGCTGTACTCTAATATAAAGATCACAACCATAGCAATTGCATTCAAGATCAGCGTTCCTGTAAGCATGAGCTTTGTGTGTAAAGAAAAAGCTTTAAATCGGCGATTTTTCATAATGTCAAACAGAACCGTAAATCCGATCCCTCCTGTCATAAATAAGAAAGTAATCACAAGATTCACTGTAGGATCGCCAACGTAGCCCATCAAATTATCAGGCCACAACGAAAACCCGGCATTGTTAAAAGCAGATATCGCGTGAAACAGACTGGCAAACAAGCCGGATGACCAGCCATACTGAGGCACAAGCCTGATGGATAAAATGAGTGCTGCTATCAATTCAATACTGATCGAAAACAAAAACAGGACTTTGACAAGGCCTATGACACCGCCAATTGTCGGCTGGTTTAAGGCTTCCTGGACAAGCATTCGCTCTTTTAATCCGATTTTTTTCCCTAATATCATGACGATTAAAACGGCAAATGTCATAAATCCAAGCCCGCCGACCTGAATCAGCCCCATGATAACCGTTTGTCCGAAAAGTGTAAATTGTGTGCCGGTATCGACAACTGCAAGCCCTGTTACAGTTGTAGCGGAAGCCGCAGTAAAAAGGGCATCTATCCATGTCACTGGCTTCGTTGTGGAAATCGGAAGCAATAACAGCACGGAACCGATAATAATGGTAAGAAAAAAACCAAGTGCAAGCACTTGAGGCGGTGTAAACCGAACCCATTTGATCACTTTATCCTTTTGCAGTGTCACCTTTGTCTACATCCCTTCGTTTTCAAAACGTTTAATATCCTTTTTGTGTCCCATGATCACCAGGCAATCTTGTTCGTGAATGATGTCTTCAGGTGATGGGGATAGACGAATATCTCCATGATGTTTAATGGCCAGGATCGTACAGCCGTATTTTGCTCTTACGTTCAAATCAATAATCGACTTTGAATCTAGCTTGCGCGTTGCCAGCAGCTCGACAATACTGTACTCATCAGATAAATCAATGTAATTCAAAACATTTTCATCAGAAAGGCTTTGTGCGATTTTGACGCCCATATCCTTTTCAGGGTGAATAATGCGGTCAGCACCGATTTTTTCAAGCACCTTATGATGATAATAGTTTTGAGCCTTCACCCAAATATTCGGAATATCAAACTCCTTTAATAAAAGGGTGGTCAGCGTGCTTGCTTGAATATTCGCTCCAATGGCAACAATCACATATTCAAAATTGCGTATTCCTAATGAAAGCAATTCGTTTTCTTCGGTGGCATTGGCAATTACCGCATGAGTTGCGTAAGAAGCATACGCATTTACCTTTTCCTCGTTTATATCAATCGCAAGGACCTCGTGGCCCATTCTGTGCAGCTCTTTGCAAATGCTTCCGCCAAACCTGCCCAGCCCGATTACGGCAAATTGCTTATTTTTAATTCTTCCCAATGTTCATAACTCCCTTAGTGAATTAACGTTTTTGAAGCAAAAAAGGCCATTGCAAAGAATGGCCGATAATAGACCTCCTCTCTGTATACGCCTACGAGGTTAGCTGTCGGATTAGGGATTCAGAGTACCCCCTCTTACCTAGTAAGATTCACCCCCAATGCTGTTAATAAAACAGCCAATCGTTGGTTCCCCCGTTCGTGTTTGATTAAGCGGTAAAAGAGACTTTATGAAATTGAACACTCAAGAATTTACTCCTGTTTCAAGTGTTTGTCAATTTAAAATTTAGACCAGAAAAAAATAACGTGGATGAGAGAAAAAAAGGGGAGGGAAAGATAAAAAAGACCGGCTTTGGTCTTATCCCTGTCAAGTA
>NZ_JALAMO010000008.1 GCF_026790065.1 Bacillus sp. N13C7
TCTTATGGGGTCAGTCCCGTATCAGGTGCTTTTTTATATGTTTAAAAAACGTCGTTCATTTTCGTCATATCGAATCGGCGCATGTCCGTACTCTTGCAGGTCAAACTCAGTTCTCAGCGGTTCTTCTATCGGCAGGCTGTAGATTCTGCTTGCTTTTATGTCCAGATCAAGAGCTGGATGGGAGAAAGAGGACAGCTTACTGACAAGCTGAACGGACAGATTTTTTTTCTTTTCCGATAAATAAGCCTGTCCTTTTTTTGTCATGCCGAGTAGCCTGATATAAGGCACCTCTGCCTCATTCAGCAGCTTATGCATATCCTGTTTGTTCGTTCTGGTTAAAATGTGCGTGTTCATCCGCTGAAGCCTTGTCCACGTATACCGTTTTGTTTTCAGGAGCTCCATGAATTCCTGATAGGAGCTGGCTTTTCTGATCGAACGAAGAATTCTATGCTCTAAGCCTTCCTCCACCTCGTATAGTTGCTGTAATTCCTGTGCAGTTACAGTTGAAAGGCTGTATTTCAAGTAAGAAAAATAGCGTTCAGATGTATGCCACAGTCCGAAAGATTTGCGGTAATCTGCCAATTCACGTGCAGATGCAGCAGGAAGGAAACGAAGGCAGGCATCGAGATTCTGTTCAATCATCGCTTTTCTGATGCTTGTGGCGCTTGCGATATGGTTTTTGCCTTCAGGAAGTTCTGCATCGTGATAGTCGGAGGAAATGCGCTGAGTGGTATAAGGTTTTATTGGATATCCCCCGGAAAGAATGGACGTTACATAGTGATACCCCAGAATGTTGTTTGGTTTTGACAAATCAAGTGCATTTTCTGTATGTAAAATGGAGCGAAAGGCGATAGCCGCCGCGGCTGGGTAGCTGGCACCCTTTTTAAGTTCTTCTTTTATAGACTGGTCAAATGTATGTTTATGCTCATCAATAAGATTTGCTGTTTCTAAAAACGGCTTAATATTACCATTTTCACTCCCGAAAAACAGTGCCTCGCATTCGAGTTTATCGAGGATGGAAACACTGCCGCGTGCAAAAATCTCGGCTTTTTGCACCGCATAAAGATAAGGCAGCTCAATCACAAGATCGACTCCGTTTTGCAGCGCCATTTTTGTTCGGGCCCATTTTGAGACAACAGCTGGTTCCCCGCGCTGTAAAAAATGCCCGCTCATTACGGCTACAGCCGTGTCGCATCCGGTTTGCCGCTTTGCTGTTTGGGCATGATAAAGGTGACCGTTATGAAAGGGATTATATTCAACCACCAATCCGACAGCTTTCATATTTTTTCCGCCTTTCTTGCTATGTTTAAAAACGTATGGTACATTTGCAAATGGAAACTCTTACGTCTTTTTTTGTTTTAAGTGTATGCATAGCATATTCAACTGTCAATGATACTTGAATGGCAGCATTATGCTGTAAAGAAAAAATATTGACAAAAACAATCTTAAAAGCTATAATCATGTTTGTTGCTTTCATGAGGTGATACAAATGAAATGGACGATTTATCAGCTGCACCAAATGCCAAAACAAAGTTTTGAATTTGATGAAACAGTTGAGTTACATGAGCTGACAAAGCTGAATTCTGACATTCGCCGCATTTCTCCCGTTCGGGTGAAGGGCAGAGCGGATATCAAATCCAAACAGGTTTCGTTTGATTTTACAATATCAGGCGAAATGATTTTGCCATGCTCAAGAACACTCGTTGATGTCCCGTATCCATTTGAAATTTCAACAAAAGAACTGTTTATATTTCATCAGACGGATGATATAGAAGATGACGACGTTCACATTGTTGAGGACGATACTATCGACTTGACTCCGATCGTAAAAGAAGAAATTCTTTTGGAAATCCCTATGCAAATCTTTTGTGAATCTGAACAAGAAAAAGGAGCTGCTCCTCAAGAAGGAAAGGACTGGCAGGTCATTTCGGAGGAAGACAAGAAGAAACAAGTTGATCCGAGACTTGCAGCCCTCGAAAAGCTCTTAAAACAAGATGATGAATCTTAACTCTTTAAGGAGGTGGGAATAATGGCTGTACCTTTTAGAAGAACTTCTAAAATGAAAAAAAGATTGCGCCGTACACATTTCAAACTTAATGTACCTGGTATGACAGAATGTCCGTCATGCGGAGAGATGAAGTTGTCTCACCGTGTATGCAAAGCATGCGGATCATACAACGGCAAAGACATAAATGTAAAAAGTAACTAATAAGAAAAGCGCAGGGTGAAAGCCCTGCGCTTTTTCTTTTTCTCTCCCTGTCAGCTTGAGGAAAATTTGTGAGTGCAAATAGTCTATCTAATCTATTACCGGCATATGTATGAGATAAATAAGCTGACATGGAGGGAGATTGAATTTGACCATTACAAGACAAGATGCTTGGACTCAGGATGAGGATTTGCTGCTGGCAGAAGTGGTGCTTCGTCATATTCGAGAGGGAGGAACACAGCTTTCCGCTTTTGAGGAGGTTGGAAGGGCGCTGTCCAGAACCGCGGCTGCCTGTGGTTTCAGGTGGAACTCGTATGTGAGAAAACAATACCAGTCAGGCATAGAGCTTGCGAAAAAGCAGAGGAAAGAGTTGAGAAAACAAATCGGGGTCCATTCGGTCAATATGCCAAATTCCGTGAAGCAGGCTGCTGCGGCAGCGCCAGAAGGAAAACGAGATTTGTCCATTCAGGATGTGATTCAATTTCTCGAGCAATTTAAAGAAGCGCCGTCTGCGCAAGAATTTCAGCTTGAAAGGGAAAAATTGAAGGAACAAATCCAATCGCTGCAAAAGGAGCTTGAGGATTTACGAAGTGAAAATCAAACATTGAGGAATCAGCTAGAGATGACGGAAGAGGATTACAAGGCGCTGATTGATATTATGGATCGTGCCAGAAAAATGGTTGTTTCAAAGGAAGACGGAAGAATGAAAAAGGCGGCTCAAGAAACGTAATGAACGCCTGAAATGAACCGGCCCTAAAGTGAGAATAGGCCGGTTGTTTTTATTTCTATGCAGACTCTCCCGGTGTCATTTCACGATCCATATCCGGATGCCAGATGAGCGGGTTTTCCCCTTTGTCCCGCGCCATATCATATTTAACAGTTTCAAAGTTCATTTTATTCCAAAAATCCGCTGATTTCATTCGCGGATTTGTCCGGATCGGCATTTTGAATGATTTTGCGAATTCTACCAAGGCTGTCCCGTATCCCCTGTTCTGGTAGCCTGGAAGAACTTCAAGCTTCCACAGCTCCAAATAATCCTGGCCTTTGTCGAAATAAGGATTTGATTTGCCGTTAACTTGATATAAACTCATTCGCGCGACAAGTTTATCTCCAAAATAAATCCCGTAAAAAGGCGAAGTGCTGTCATTTTCAATAATATTATCCTGAAGATCTTCAAGCATTGAAAGCTCCTGAATCCCGTATTCTTTGAATTTCTTGAATTCTTCAAGCGTTTTATAGTTGACAAGCAGACGTTCTACCTTAACCAAACCAATCTCCCCCTTTGTTGTGTCTACATATATTGTAAACGCTTTATTTAAAAAATCCAAATATTTAAACTATAATTTTAAGCACTCGGGATCTTTGAGAAGTAATTTCTTCGCACTTCTGCTATGATAATACGTAAATGCTAAATTGGGTGTGACATCATGAAAATTGGAATTATCGGCGGCGGCTCTGTCGGTCTTTTATGCGCTTATTATTTGTCACTTCATCATGAGGTGACTGTTATAACGAGACGGGAAGATCAGGCTGCTGCCATTCAGGCTGAAGGGATCCGGCTTTATAAAGGCGGAGAAGAATTCAGCGCTGATTGCAATGCGGACACGAGTATCCATTCAGATTTTGATCTTCTTGTCGTGACAGTGAAGCAGCATCAGCTTCAGTCTGTTTTTCCGCTGCTTGAACGGATCGGGAAAACGAATATATTATTTTTGCAAAACGGCATGGGCCATATCCACGAGCTGAAAGACTGGCGTGTTGGGCATTCTATTTATGTTGGGATCGTTGAGCACGGAGCTGTAAGAAAATCAGATACAGCTGTTGATCATACAGGCTTTGGTGCGATAAAATGGAGCGCGTTCGACGATGCTGAACCAGATCGGCTGAATGTCTTGTTTCAGCGTAGCCATTCGGATTTTCCGATCCATTTTGAGACGGATTGGTACCGCCTGCTGACGGGCAAGCTGATTGTAAATGCCTGTATCAATCCGTTAACCGCGTTATTGCGGGTGAAAAATGGAGATCTTTTGACAACGCCAGCTTATCTAGCTTTTATGAAGCTGGTTTTCCAGGAGGCTTGCCGCATTTTAAGGCTTGAAAACGAAGAAGAGGCTTGGGAGCACGTTCAAACCGTTTGCAGGCAAACGAAAGAAAATCGCTCTTCTATGCTGGTTGACGTCATTGAAGGCCGGCAGACAGAAGCTGATGCCATTATCGGATATTTAGTGAAGGAAGCGAGACTTAACGGCCTTGATGCCGTCCATCTGGAGTTTTTATACGGCAGCATTAAAGCTTTGGAGCGAAATACAAACAAAGTCTTTTGAGCTTTTTCGGTAACATGCTATACTCATTTCGGATAACTAACTATTTATTGGAGAAAGGAAGTTCTAGAAGATGCAGCTAACTGAACTTTCCATCAAAAATCAAAATGTGTTTGTACAGCACTATATAGATGGCAAAGAAGAAATGTCTTCTTTTTTTGATTACAGCATTCATCGTAAGGACATGTGGCGCGAAAGACTGAAAGACTTATCTTCCCGGTTTTTCGCAAGAGAGGAATTGGCAGCGTACTTATCCTCTTACCATAATAAATTCGGTTCAAGTGCCATGCAGTCTGCTATTGAGAAGCTGAAGGACCCGTCAAGTGCCGCTGTAGTCGGCGGACAGCAGGCCGGACTTTTAACAGGACCGCTTTACACCATACATAAAATCATTTCGATCATTGTGTTAGCAAAGCAACAAGAAAAGGAACTGCAAGTGCCTGTCATACCGATCTTCTGGGTGGCGGGAGAAGACCACGATTTGGATGAGATTAATTTTGTCCATACATCTGAAGAGAATGGTCCGGTGAAAAAAAAGCTGCCTCAGTCTTATTGGAAGAAATCTTCGGCAGCGAGCACATCACTTGATCAGGAAAAATGTGCCGCCTGGATAGATGATGTGTTTGCCGCTTTTGAAGAAACAGACCATACGAATACACTTCTCGACAATGTAAAACGATGTTTAAGGGAATCTGTTACATTTACTGACTTCTTTGAACTGCTTATCGCGGATCTGTTCCAGGAGGAGGGCTTAGTCTTATTAAATTCTGGAGATCCGGGGATTAAAAAGCTGGAGACGGCTATGTTCCAAAAGATTCTTCGGGAAAATGATAAACTCGCCCGCGCTTTGTCAGATCAGCAATCTCTCATGCGTGATGCAGGCTATCAACCGATTATCGAGTCTGGAAAAGAGCAGGCGAATCTGTTTTATGAATATGAAGAAGAGCGTTTTTTAATTGAAAAAGATAACGGCCGATTTGTCATCAAAGAGCTTGATTTGGGATGGACGATGGATGAACTTTATACACATATGGAAGAACATCCTGAGCGTTTCAGCAACAATGTTGTGACGAGACCGTTAATGCAGGAATATCTCATTCCGACTTTAGCATTTATTGCAGGGCCTGGAGAAATCAACTATTGGGGTGAGCTCAAACAGGCCTTTGCGGTGATGGGCTTTAAAATGCCACCTGTAATGCCGAGGCTGAACATTACGATACTTGAGCGGCATATTGAGAAAAAACTGCTTGAACGGAATATCTCATTACAAGACGCGATTGAACGCGGAACAGAGAATCAAAGAGAAACATACTTTGAGCGCCAGATTCCGGAAGAGTTTACCGCGGTGATGGATCAGGCGAAAAGCCAAATTGAAGCGATTCACAAAACGGTCCGGCAGGAGGCGTTAAAGGTTGATCAAAGCATGGAACCTTTACTCCTTAAGAATGCCGCTTTTATTCAGGATCAGCTCCAGTTTTTAGAGCGTACGGTGATGAAACGTATTGAAGAAAAAGAAGGCTACGTCTTGAAGGATTATGAGAGAATCCAAAACAGCATTAAGCCGTTGCTTGCGCCGCAAGAGCGTATCTGGAATATTATGTATTATTTGAACAGATACGGTCCAAAATTCTTCACATCATTCAAGAATCTGCCATTTTCTTTTCAAAATCAACATCAAGTTGTCAAACTTTGAAATAAAGTTTTAAAGAACCCTGAATAGTTCAGGGTTTTTTTTTATGGGTAAACAGTGTAAAATGAAGTTGTGGAGAGAAGTGGTGGATAGTGGTGAGTTAAGGAGAGAAAGTGGGGCAAGAGATCATGTTTATGGGTGAATATCAACATACCATCGATGCGAAAGGCCGCATGATCGTACCCGCCAAATTCAGAGAAGGACTCGGTGAGCAGTTTGTGCTGACCAGAGGGCTTGACCAATGTCTCTTCGGCTACCCTATGCACGAATGGAAACAAATTGAAGAAAAGCTGAAAGCACTTCCTCTCACTAAAAAAGATGCCCGCGCGTTTACCCGTTTCTTCTTTTCAGGGGCAACCGAATGCGAACTGGACAAGCAAGGCAGGGTAAATATTGCATCATCTCTATTGAATTACGCCAAACTGGAAAAAGAATGTGTTGTTATCGGGGTTTCTAATCGAATTGAATTGTGGAGTAAAGTAATTTGGGAACAATACACAGAAGAGCAAGAAGATTCATTTGCTGAAATTGCTGAAAACATGATTGGGTTTGATATATAATGATTCTTCGTGTATAACACTCTAAAAACAATTTCAATTCATCCTGATAAAAGGTGGGACCAACACAATATGTTTCAACACAAGACAGTACTTCTTCGTGAAACCGTAGACGGGCTCAATATTAAACCGGACGGTACATATGTAGACTGCACACTCGGCGGAGCTGGGCACAGTACATACTTATTGCAGCAGTTATCCGAGAAGGGGCGTTTAGTCGCTTTTGACCAAGATGATACGGCATTACAGCATGCTAAAGAAACGTTGTCCGATTTTAAAGGGCAGCTCATTCTGATTAAAAGCAATTTCAGGTATTTAAAAGAATGTTTGAATGAACAAGGCATTACAGAAGTAGACGGTATTTTATTTGATTTAGGGGTGTCCTCTCCGCAGCTGGATACACCGGAACGCGGATTCAGTTACCATCATGACGCTCCGTTGGACATGAGGATGGACCAGTCGGCCACGCTTACGGCGAAAGAAGTCGTTAATGAATGGCGGTATGAGGATCTCGTCCGTATTTTCTTTAAATACGGCGAAGAGAAGTTCAGCAAACAGATCGCCAGAAAAATTGAGGAAGCAAGAATCAAATCTCCTATTGAAACTACGGGCCAACTGGTCGATCTAATAAAAGACGCGATTCCCGCTCCAGCGAGAAGGAGTGGGGGACATCCCGCAAAACGCGTGTTTCAGGCGATCAGAATTGCCGTGAACGATGAACTTAAAGTGTTTGAAGAGGCTTTGGAGCAGGCAATTGAGGTACTGAAGCCAGGGGGAAGGGTATCGGTCATTACCTTCCACTCGCTTGAAGACAGAATTTGCAAAACCACTTTTAAAGAAAAGTCGTCGCTTCCGGAACTTCCTCCGGGTCTTCCTGTCATACCGGAAGAATTTGAACCGGAGCTGAAGCTCATCACACGAAAACCGATTACGGCATCTCAAGAAGAGCTTGAAGAAAACAATAGGGCTCGCTCTGCGAAGCTTCGGATTGCCGAAAAAAGAAAATAACGAAACGCGAACGCAAATTGAAAAGGAGGTCATCAGCCTATGAGCAATTTAGCTTACCAACCAGAGAAACAGCAGCGGCATGCGATCAGACCTGAGAAAAAAGTGATTGTCAAGAAAAGGGCTTCCATTACTCTCGGAGAAAAAGTGCTTCTTGTCCTCTTTGCTGCGGCGGTGCTCAGTGTATCGCTTTTGATTGTATCGAAGGCGTATGCGGCATATCAAACTAATATTGAGGTGCAAAAGCTTGAGGAGCAAATTTCATCCGAAAACAAGCAAATTGGTGACCTCGAAAAAAACGTTGCTGATTTAAGCAAACCGCAGCGCATTATGGATATTGCGAAAAAGAACGGCTTGAATTTAAAAGACAAAAAAGTGAAAAACATACAGGAATGATTCAAATGCCAAAAAAGAATAAATTTATGAACAGAGGAGCAGCGATTCTAAGTATTTGTTTCGCTCTCTTTTTCTTTGTCATCCTGGGGAGAATGGCATATATTCAAATAACCGGAAAAGCGAATGGCGAAGTGCTTGCGACAAAAGCGACAGAACAGCATGAAAAGAAACGGACCATCGAAGCAAGCCGCGGCTCGATTTTGGACCGAAACGGAAAAGTGATTGCAGAGGACACAGCAACGTATAAGCTGATTGCGATTCTCGATAAAAAAATGACAACTGATGTCAAGCATCCGCAGCATGTCCAAGACAAAGAAAAAACGGCGGAAGCATTGTCTAAAGTGATAAACATGGATAAAGCTGATATCCTTGATATCTTAAATAAAGATGCAAAACAAGTCGAGTTTGGCTCAGCTGGCCGGGATATTACGTATTCAGAAAAGCAAAAAATTGAAAAAATGAAACTTCCGGGCATTTCATTTTTACGGGATACAAAACGCTACTATCCAAACGGTGTTTTTGCATCCAATTTAATCGGCTATGCCGAGGTTGATCAGGACACAAATGAAATCTCCGGCGCGATGGGATTAGAAAAAGTGCTGGATAAGTATTTGAAGGAGCGGGACGGATATGTGACATATGAAAGTGACAAATCCGGCTGGGAGCTCCCGAACAGCAAAAATAAAATTACAGCGCCAAAAAATGGTGACAATGTATATTTAACCATTGACCAGAAAATTCAAACCTTTTTGGAAGACAGCATGACAAAAGTGGCGCAAAAGTATAACCCGAAAAAAATCATGGCCGCAGTCGTCGATCCGAAAACCGGCAAAGTCCTTGCGATGGGACAGCGCCCAAGCTTTGATCCGAACAAGCGTGATGTGACAAACTACTATAATGATTTGATTTCATATGCGTATGAACCCGGATCAACGATGAAGATTTTCACACTTGCTGCTGCCATACAGGAGAATGTGTATAACGGCAATGAAAAGTACAAGTCTGGAACATACAAAGTAGGCGGAGGAATAGTAAAAGACCATAATGACGGAGTAGGATGGGGGCCAACTTCATACCATGATGGTGTAGTACGGTCTTCTAATGTGGCTTTTGCCAAACTGGCTAATGAAAAGCTGGGCTATACCCGTCTAAATGAATATCTTCATAAATTCAATTTCTATCAAAAAACAGGTATAGACTTGCCGAATGAAGTATCAAGTAAAATGAACTTTAAATATGAATTTGATAAAGCATCAACTGCATATGGTCAAGCCTCTGCTGTTACACCAATTCAACAGCTGCAGGCTGCGACTGCAATAGCTAATGATGGTAAAATGATGAAACCTTATGTCATAGACCATATTGTTGATCCTGATACGAAGAAAACCATTTATACAAATAAACCTCAGTCAGCCGGTACGCCAATCTCAGCTGACACCGCTAAAGAGGTTCGAAATATTTTAGGTGATGTCGTTACGTCTGATATCGGTACTGGACAACCTTATAAAATTGAAGGTTTTGATGTAGCTGTGAAAACCGGGACAGCACAAATTGCCGGGCAAAACGGTTATCTATCTGGACGCGATAATTACGTTTTTTCTGTCATGGGAATGGCGCCTAAAGATGATCCTGAGCTGTTGATCTATGTGGCAGTGCAGCAGCCGCAATTAGAAAATGATGAAACGGGTTCAAACCCAGTATCAGAAATCTTCAACCCGACAATGAAAAACAGCCTGCACTACCTGAATATCGAGCCAACTGAAAAATCTGACTCAGATAAGGAAGAAACAAAAGCGCAGACAATGCCTGATTTAACAGATCAAACGGTAGCTGCTGCTCAAAAGAAAGCAAAAAAGGAGAATCTCACACCGATTGTCATCGGCAGTGATGTCGCTGTAAAAGAACAGTATCCGAAAGCGGATGAGGAAGTTCTGACCAATCAAAAGGTCTTCCTGAAAACGGGCGGCAAAATCAAAATGCCTGATATGACAGGATGGTCGAGAAGAGAGGTTCTGCAGTACGCTGAGCTGGCGGGAATTCATATTGAAGTAAGCGGACAAGGCTACGCTGTCAGCCAAAGCGTCAAGAAGGACAAAGCAATAAAAGACAAAACCGTCATCAAGGTGACGTTTAAAAATCCGGATTAAAAAGAAAGCTTGCGTTATGCAGGCTTTCTTTTTTTTATACCTTCAGAGGGGCATCGTTCTACCTGTCCAATTTCAGGCATAAAATGAAACAAGCCTAAATAAGGAGTGAACGGTCTCTTGCGCGTCTCGAATGTAACGGTTAGAAAACGTTTATTATTTGTTTTGCTTTTTGGCGTGATCGTGTTTCTGATCATTGATACTAGGCTGGGGTATGTTCAGTTTGTGATGGGCGAAAAACTGACTTCGCTGGCGAAAGATTCCTGGAGCCGAAACTTGCCGTTTGAGCCGGAGAGAGGCGAGATTCTGGATCGGAATGGTGTGAAGCTCGCAACAAACAAAAGTGCGCCGACCGTATTCGTCGTGCCGCGCCAAGTTCAGAATCCGATGAAAACGAGCAAGCAGCTTGCGGCGGTTTTAAACATGTCAGAAGAAAAAGTATATAAGCATGTGACAAAAAAAGCGTCAATTGAAAAGATTACTCCTGAAGGGAGAAAGATTTCAAATGAAAAGGCCAAAGAAATCAAAGCGCTCGATTTAAAAGGTGTGTATGTTGCGGAGGACAGCATACGCCATTACCCGTTTGGCAGCTTTTTATCTCATGTGCTTGGATTTGCAGGAATTGACAACCAAGGGCTTCTTGGACTTGAAGCCTATTACGACGAGGATCTCAAAGGGGAAAAGGGCTCTGTTAAGTTTTATACAGATGCCAAGGGGAAAAAAATGCCGGATGAAGCGGACGACTATACGCCGCCTAAGGACGGGCTTGATATGAAACTGACAGTTGATTCAAAGGTTCAGACGATAATGGAAAGGGAGCTTGATAACGCTGAGGCCAAGTACCATCCGGATGGTATGATTGCCGTGGCCATGAATCCGAAAAACGGAGAAATATTGGGAATGGCTAGCAGGCCTGACTTTGACCCTGCTGATTATCAATCAGTCGATCCGTCCGTCTACAATCGGAATCTGCCGGTATGGAGCACGTATGAGCCAGGGTCTACCTTTAAAATTATTACACTTGCAGCAGCTCTTGAAGAGCAAAAAGTAAATTTGAAACGTGATCAATTTTTTGATAAAGGGCATGCGGAAGTGGATGGTGCGAGACTGCGGTGCTGGAAAAGAGGCGGGCACGGGCTGCAGACGTATTTAGAAGTTGTACAAAACTCCTGCAACCCTGGGTTTGTTGAATTAGGCGAGCGCTTAGGCAAAGAGAAGCTTTTTAAATATATCAAAGACTTTGGTTTCGGCCAAAAAACCGGAATTGATCTGCAAGGAGAGGGAACAGGAATCCTATTCCCGCTTGATAGGGTAGGGCCGGTAGAGCAAGCGACGACTGCTTTCGGACAGGGGGTATCTGTTACGCCGATTCAGCAGGTTGCAGCCGTATCTGCAGCTGTAAACGGAGGAACACTCTACACACCTTATATTGCTAAGGAATGGATTGATCCTGTAACGAAAAAAACAGTCAAAAAACAATCACCTATCGCAAAGAAACAAGTCATTTCTGAAGAAACATCCAAACAAATCCGCTACGCTTTAGAAAGCGTCGTCGCAGAAGGAACCGGGCGCAACGCATTTGTAGAGGGATATCGTGTCGGCGGAAAAACGGGAACTGCACAAAAGGTTAAAAACGGAAAATACCTTGAAAACAACCATATTGTATCCTTTATCGGTTTTGCGCCGGCAGACGATCCGAGTCTTGTCGTCTATGTCGCGGTGGATAACCCGAAAGGCACGATTCAGTTTGGCGGAACCGTTGCAGCACCTATTGTCGGGAGTATTATGAGAGACAGTCTGCCGGAACTTGGTGTGAAGCCTCGGAAAAATCAAATCGAGAAAAAATACCAATGGAACGACACAAAAACAATAGAAGTTCCGAATGTTGTAGGGATGTCTGTCTCAGATCTTGAGTCACTATTGGTGAATCTCAATGTGGATGCTTCCGGGAAAGGGAGCAAAATCGTTAAACAATCACCAGCTGCTGGAACAAAAGTAAAAGAGGGCTCAAAGATACGTGTTTATTTGACTGAAGAAGATGAAAAGGAGGCAGCCGATTGATTCGGGCTGCCTATTCTTTTATTGGAGAAAAAATGCTGATATCTTTCAAGATTAGCTGGATGTATCCTTTTATTTACGCTAAAATATGAACTGTATGCTTAAAATCATTATCACATCAATAGATGTGACTTTAATGATAAAAAGAACGAATTAGAATGTTGAGAGGTTTGATACGATGAAACTGACAAAGCTGCTTACATACTTAACAACCGAACCTTCTGTAAATGACTCACAAGACCCTGACATAACTTCAATTGAGATGGACTCCAGGGAAGTAAAGAAAGGGAGTCTTTTTGTATGTGTAAAAGGGTACACGGTGGATGGCCATGATTTTGCGCAAAAAGCAGTAGAGAACGGTGCAGCGGCTATTGTGGCTGAAAGAGAGCTTGATGTAGATGTGCCCGTCATTCTTGTCCGGCAGTCACTGCGTGCGCTCAGCGTGCTGTCTGATGCGTTTTACGGACAGCCGACAAAGAAGCTTCAGCTGATTGGTATTACAGGCACAAATGGCAAAACATCAACGACCCACATGGTTGATGAGATCTTGAAAAAAGCGGGAAAACGCACAGGCTTAATCGGGACCATGTACATGAAAATCGGCGACGAAACACTGCCTGTTAAAAACACGACACCGGAAAGCGTTACGCTGCAGAAAACGTTTAAGAAAATGAATGACAAGCAAGTAGACACTGCTATCATGGAGGTTTCTTCACACGCCTTGTCCTTAGGACGTGTTCATGGCTGTGACTATGATATTGCTGTGTTTACGAATTTGACGCAGGACCATCTGGACTATCATAAAACGATGGATGAGTACCGACACGCAAAAAGCCTGCTCTTTTCTCAGCTTGGCGGGGCTTTCAACCATGAACATCCAAAGCGTGCCGTGCTGAACGCTGACGACGAGGCGAGCGCTTATTTTGAAAAGGTGACCGCAGCGCATATTTCTACATACGGAATTAAAAACAACGCTGATGTGATGGCGAAAAACATCAAGATTACTGCACAGGGCACTAGCTTTGATCTTGTCACAAACAAGGGCACTAAACATATCACGATGTCGCTTGTCGGACAGTTTAATGTGTATAACGTTCTGGCAGCTGTTGCAACATGTATTGCAGCAGGCATTCCGTTTGAAACGATTACGGAAGCTGTTGAGGAATTGCATGGCGTAAGAGGCCGTTTTGAATTGGTCAATCAGCAGCAGGAGTTTCCAGTCATTGTAGATTACGCGCACACACCGGACAGCCTTGAAAATGTACTGAAGACATGCAGAGACATGACGGAAGGAAAGCTTTTTGTCGTTGTCGGCTGCGGCGGAGACAGAGATAAGACGAAACGCCCAAAAATGGCTAGAATCGCTGTGGAGCTGGCTGATGAACCGATTTTCACTTCAGATAACCCAAGAAGCGAAGATCCTCGCGCGATTTTAAGAGATATGGAAGCTGGAGTAGAGAACGAATACTACCACAGCATTGCAAACCGTGAGCAGGCAATCTTTTTCGCGATTGCGAATGCCAAAAAAGGTGACGTTGTCCTCATTGCCGGAAAAGGGCATGAAACCTATCAGCAGATCGGGAATGAAACCTTCGATTTTGATGATGCTGAAGTGGCGGCAAGAGCCATTGTCGAACTCAATAAAAATAAGACGAATTCATAGGAAAGAGATGTTATTGAATAATGGAGCTTGAAAAGATGTTTCATATGGAAAAAAATCATGAATATGATAACTACGTATGTCGTTTGAAAGAAACAGGAGGAGAAAAGGACAATGCTTGAGCAAGTCATTCTGTTTACAATTTTAATGGGGTTTTTAATTAGTGTTCTGCTCTCTCCGATTCTAATTCCGTTTTTAAGAAGATTAAAATTCGGCCAGAGTATTAGAGAAGAAGGACCGAAATCACATCAGAAAAAATCAGGGACGCCGACAATGGGCGGGGTCATGATCATACTTTCTATCATTGTGACAACAATTGTGATGACACAGAAATTTTCAGAAATAAGTCCTGAAATGGTGCTGCTGCTGTTTGTTACGATCGGTTACGGTTTGCTTGGTTTTCTAGATGATTACATCAAGGTCGTCATGAAGCGCAACCTCGGATTGACGTCAAAGCAGAAGCTGATCGGACAAATTATCATTGCGGTTGTATTTTATGCCGTGTACCATTACTACAATTTTGCGACGGATATTCGCGTTCCTGGAACTGACTTGTCATTTGATCTTGGCTGGGCTTACTTTATCCTTGTGCTCTTTATGCTTGTCGGCGGATCAAATGCGGTTAACCTGACTGACGGTCTTGACGGATTATTATCCGGCACGGCTGCAATTGCTTTTGGCGCCTTTGCCATCCTGGCATGGAATCAGTCTCAATATGACGTAGCGATTTTCTCAGTTGCTGTTGTCGGTGCGGTACTGGGCTTCCTCGTATTTAATGCCCATCCGGCCAAAGTCTTTATGGGAGATACGGGATCGCTTGCATTGGGAGGAGCCATCGTTACCATTGCCATTTTAACGAAATTAGAGATCCTGCTGGTCATCATCGGCGGTGTCTTCGTTATCGAAACATTATCCGTCATACTGCAGGTCATCAGCTTTAAAACGACAGGTAAACGAATCTTTAAAATGAGCCCGCTTCATCACCATTATGAGCTTGTCGGATGGTCTGAATGGAGAGTGGTCGTGACATTTTGGGCTGCGGGACTTTTGCTTGCCGTTTTAGGAATTTACATCGAGGTGTGGTTATAAGTGGAAAACGATCAATTTTTACAGAATCAGCATTTTTTAATCCTGGGGCTCGCGAAAAGCGGGTATGCTGCGGCATCCATTCTTCATAAAAAAGGCATTTATGTTGCGGTCAATGACCAAAAGCCTTTTGAAGAAAACGAACCAGCGCAAAAGCTTTCTGAAAAAGGTATCGAGGTTGTTTGCGGAGAGCATCCGGTTTCTCTGTTTGATCAGCATGAAATTACGGTTCTGATCAAAAATCCAGGAATTCCTTACGAAAATATTATGGTTCAGGAAGCGGAAAAAAGAGGGATACCGGTTTGGACGGAAATTGAGCTTGCTTACTACCTGACAAATGCCAAGTTTATCGGGATTACCGGGTCGAACGGAAAAACGACCACGACAACGCTGATTTATGAAATGCTTAAAGCAGACTCACAAAAAGCACTGATTGCCGGAAACATCGGCACAGTCGCAAGCGAGGTTGCCTATCATGCTGATGGCGATGAATGGATCGTTACTGAACTGTCTTCATTTCAGCTGATGGGGACACACGCTTTCAGACCGGAAATTAGCCTGATTTTAAACGTGTTTGACGCCCATTTGGATTATCACCATACGCGTGAAAATTATGAAAAAGCGAAACAGAAAGTGTATCTTCATCAGACTGCTACAGATAAAGCCATTGTCAACCAGGATGATGAAACCGTCGTGCGTCTTGCTGAAGCCGGAAAAGCCGAAGCCGTCCCATTTTCAGTCAGCAAAACGCTTGAACAGGGTGCTTATGTAAAAGACGGCATGATTATGTTTAACGGCGAAGCCATTCTTCCCCTGGAAGAGGTTGTGCTGCCCGGCGCTCATAACCTGGAGAACATTTTAGCAGCTATTGCAGTTGTGAAAACGGCAGGAGCGTCTAACGAAGCAGTCAAAAAGGTGCTGACAAGCTTTACTGGCGTGAAACATCGGCTGCAATATGTTACAGCAGTGAAAGGCCGTAAGTTTTATAATGACAGTAAAGCAACAAACATTTTGGCGACAAGCAAGGCGCTTTCAGCTTTTGACAAACCGGTCATTCTGCTTGCGGGCGGACTAGATCGCGGAAATGGTTTTGATGACTTAAAACCGTATATGAAGCATGTCAAAGCAGTCCTTACCTTTGGCCAGACTGCTCCGAAACTTGAAAAGCTCGGCAATGAACTGGGAATACAACATGTCAAACGTGTCGATAATGTTGAACAAGCAGTATCTGCGGCGTTTGCGCTCTCAAATGAAGGGGATGTCATCCTGCTTTCACCTGCGTGTGCGAGCTGGGATCAATTCAAAACATTTGAAGAACGCGGTGACATGTTTATAGATGCCGTGCATATGCTTAAGTAAGGGCTTGTCTTGAAGTAAATCGGCAGCCCTAATGACTTTAAGCTTGGGGTGTCGATTGCTTTGACTACTAAAAAAACATCGCCTGATTTGTTATTGGTCATCATTACGTTATTATTATTAACAATCGGATTAATTATGGTGTACAGTGCGAGTGCGGTATGGGCGGATTATAAATTTGACGACTCATTCTTTTTCGCGAAACGGCAGCTGCTGTTTGCGGGAATCGGCGTCATTGCCATGTTTTTTATTATGAATGTTGATTATTGGACTTGGCGGACATGGTCCAAATTGCTGATGGTTATCTGCTTTTTTCTTCTTGTTCTCGTTTTGATACCGGGCGTCGGCATGGTGCGGAACGGCTCAAGAAGCTGGATCGGGGTCGGAGCATTCAGCATACAGCCTTCAGAGTTTATGAAGCTTGCGATGATTGCATTCCTTGCTAAATTTCTCTCTGAAAAACAAAAAAACATTACATCGTTCAGGCGGGGATTTATCCCGGCACTTGGCATCGTGTTTTCAGCGTTTTTGATTATCATGTGCCAGCCTGACCTCGGTACGGGGACGGTAATGGTCGGAACTTGTATTGTCATGATTTTTGTAGCCGGCGCGCGAATTGCCCATTTCGTCTTTCTCGGGCTGATCGGCCTCAGCGGATTTGTTGGGCTGGTACTATCGGCTCCATATCGGATTAAGCGGATTACTTCATACTTAAATCCTTGGGAAGATCCGCTCGGCAGCGGTTTTCAAATCATTCAATCGCTTTATGCAGTGGGGCCCGGCGGATTGTTTGGGATGGGACTTGGACAAAGCAGACAGAAGTTCTTTTATCTGCCTGAGCCGCAAACAGATTTTATTTTCGCCATATTGTCAGAAGAACTTGGTTTTATTGGGGGAACACTTATTTTGCTCCTCTTCAGCGTCCTGCTGTGGAGAGGGATCAGAATTGCGCTCGGTGCGCCTGATTTGTACGGAAGCTTTGTCGCAGTCGGCATTATTTCAATGATTGCCATTCAAGTTATGATTAATATCGGTGTAGTAACGGGCCTTATTCCGGTAACAGGGATCACGCTGCCGTTTCTGAGCTACGGAGGCTCCTCATTGACTCTGATGCTGATGGCCGTCGGCGTGCTGCTGAACGTGAGCCGATACTCGAGATATTAATGAATGTATGTCAGCAGCCTATGAAACAGGAAGCTTGGAAACAATTGATGCGATAACCCTGTCCAACAAAACAGGGTTATCGCTATGTTATAGAGAAAATTAGACTGGGGGAAGAGATATGCGAATTGCAATAAGCGGAGGCGGTACAGGGGGACACATTTATCCTGCTCTTGCCTTTATTAAAGAAGTCCAGCGCCGTCATCCTAATGTGGAATTTTTATATATCGGTACAGAAAACGGCCTTGAGAAAAAAATTGTTGAGCGGGAGAATATACCATTTCGTTCAATTGAGATTACAGGATTTAAAAGAAAGCTGTCGTTTGAAAACGTCAAAACTGTGATGCGTTTTCTGAAGGGCGTCAAAAAGAGCAAATCGTATTTAGCGGAATTTAAACCTGATGCCGTGATTGGAACGGGCGGCTACGTATGCGGGCCGGTTGTCTATGCCGCTGCAAAGATGGGAATTCCGACTATCGTGCATGAACAAAACAGCCTTCCGGGCATCACGAATAAGTTTCTTTCAAAATATGTTAATAAAGTAGCGATCTGTTTTGAAGAAGCAAAATCACATTTTCCTAGCGAGAAAGTTGTATTTACGGGAAACCCGAGAGCCTCTGAAGTCGTCTCAATAAAGACGGGCCGATCAATGGCGGAATTTGGGCTTTCTGAAGAGAAAAAAACGGTCTTAATCTTCGGCGGAAGCCGAGGCGCTGCACCGATAAACCGAGCTGTCATTGATATGCAGGAAGCGCTGAAGTCAAGAGACTACCAAGTGCTGTATATCACCGGTGAAGTTCACTATGAAAAAGTGATGAATGAGCTGAAAAGCAAGGGTGCCGCTGAGAATATGGTCACAAAGCCGTTTCTTCATCAAATGCCAGAGTATTTAAAGGCTATTGATGTCATTGTGGCCAGAGCTGGTGCAACGACGATTGCCGAAATTACTGCTCTCGGAATCCCAAGTGTGCTGATTCCAAGCCCATATGTAACAGCGAATCACCAGGAGGTCAATGCGAGATCTCTCGGCCAGCATGATGCAGCCATTGTTCTGAAAGAAACAGAGCTCAGCGGAGAAAAGCTGATTGAAGCGCTTGACCGGATTGTACTGAATGAGCAAACGTTAAAGGAAATGAGCGAACGGACAAAGTCACTCGGTGTTCCTGACGCGGCTGCCCGTTTATACAGCGTACTCGAAGAATTGAAAAAATAATAGAAAAGCAAATGGAATGCGGAGGTTTACGATGGAGAAAGTGATACAGGAATTAAAAGAACGCGAAGTCGGCAAGGTTCTTGCAAATGAGCCGCTCGCGAATCATACAACGATGAAAATCGGCGGACCTGCGGATGTATTGGTCATTCCAAGCAGTGTAGATGCTGTCAAAGATATTATGGACATAATTAAAAAGTATGATGTGAAGTGGACAGTCATTGGCCGCGGATCAAACCTTCTTGTTTTAGATGAGGGAATCAGAGGCGTTGTGATTAAGCTGGGCGCGGGCCTTGACCATTTGGAGCTTGACGGGGAACAAGTGACGGTCGGAGGCGGCTATTCAGTGGTCCGTCTTGCTACATCATTGAGCAAAAAAGGCCTGTCCGGGCTGGAATTTGCTGCAGGCATTCCGGGATCGGTCGGCGGAGCGGTTTATATGAATGCCGGCGCTCATGGTTCTGACATGAGCGAGATCCTTGTCAAAGCACATATTTTATTTGAAGATGGCACGATTGAGTGGCTGACAAATGAGCAGATGGATTTCAGCTACAGAACATCTATATTGCAAAACAAACGACCGGGCGTTTGCCTTGAAGCTGTTCTGCAGCTGGAGCAAAAGGATAAGGAATCAATCGTTCAGCAAATGCAAAGCAATAAAGACTACAGAAAAAATACACAGCCGTATTCAAGCCCTTGTGCGGGAAGCATTTTCAGAAATCCGCTTCCAAATCATGCCGGAAACCTTGTAGAAAAAGCAGGCTTAAAAGGATATCAAATCGGCGGTGCAAAGATATCGGAGATGCACGGAAACTTCATTGTCAATGCGGGGGGAGCATCAGCAAAAGATGTCCTTGATCTCATTGACCATGTGAAAAAGACAATCCGTGAAAAATACGAGATTGATATGCACACAGAGGTTGAAATCATCGGCGGAAATCGCTGATTCAAGTTCTGGCTGAAGCTGTTCATATGATATACTGTAAGCAAACGACAAACGGCATCATAGTATGCCGTTTGTTTTGGAATAGACAGACTTTAACAGCTGTTTCATTTGAATGAGGTGAACAGGCAATGAACCCGGGTCATGACCAAGAAAAAATCGTAAACATTGAAGAACGGATACCTAAAATTAAAGAGCAGAGAAAACAGAAGGCAAACCGCCGTCTTATTTCATTTATTATGCTCTTTTTTATTATGGTGCTGATCATTGTGTATCTGCAGACGCCAATCAGTAAAGTATCAACCATCTCTGTTACAGGGAATGAGAATGTATCGAAAAAGGAAATTATTGAACTTTCCGATATCAACAGCGGAGATACAGAGTTTTGGAGTTTGGACAAGACTAAAACAGAAAAGAAGATTCAGCAAAATAAATTAGTCAAAAAAGCGGAGATCAGCAAATCGCTTCCTAATAAAATCAACATTGCAATCGAAGAATATAAAGCGATTGCTTATTTAGAAAAAGACGATGTGTACTATGAAGTGCTTGAAAACGGTTCAGTTCTGCCAAACGAAGTAACGCCGGATGATGCAGGGCCCATTTTGGTCAATTGGACAAACGCAAAAAAACGCTCACAAATGGCCAAGCAGCTCGATGCATTGTCAAGTTCGTTAAAACAGTCAATTTCAGAGATTTACTATACGCCTGTAAAAATGGATCAAAACCGTATTAAATTGTATATGAACGACGGTTATGTTGTCACTGCGTCAATAAAAACCTTTGCCGACCGAATGAAAACATACCCTTCTATCATTTCACAGCTGAGTAGCAATAAAAAAGGAATTATTCATTTGGAAGTGGCCACTTATTTTGAAGAGTTTGGAAAAAACGATAAAGCTGCTAAAAAGGAAGATGAAAATTGAGGGGCAAATCAGCAGTCCTTCTTTCTTTGATTATGCTTATCGCAGGCTTTTTGATTTCATTTTCATTTCAAATGACAAAAGAAAACAACAAAAGCGCGGCTGAGACGGAAGAGTGGAAAAAAGAATATGCGCTGAGAGATGAACTTCTGAAACAGGAGAAAGAAAATAAGAATCTTGAAAAAGAGTTGTATCAAAAGCAGAACAAAGTCCGTCAGGCGGAAAATAAGCTGAAGAAAGAAAAGACGGAATACTACAATGTCCTCGAAGATACAGAAAAATACAGAATGTATATTGGGGAAGTCGGTGTGCAGGGAAAGGGTGTTGAGGTCACCTTGGAAGATGCGTCGTATATACCGGAAGGGGAGAATGTGAACAGTTACATCGTTCACGAAAGCCATCTCTTCCAAGTGGTAAACGAACTGTATATCTCGGGTGCGGCGGCCGTCGCCGTTAATGGCCAGCGTTTGACACATGATTCCTATATCAAGTGCAACGGTCCTGTGGTAACGGTAGACGGAGTGCAGCATCCAGCTCCGTTTACAATATCCGCTATAGGAGATCCTGATGTCCTGCTGCCTTCGTTAAATATAGCAGGGGGCCTGATCGACCAGCTGTCAATGGATCATATTTCAGTTTCCGCAGAAAAAGAGAAAAACGTACAAATGAAACCGATTCTGAAAACGAAGGAATGACTCATAAAGCGGGTGAAACAGATTGAAAATAAAACGTTCCTTTTTAAGCATCAGTGTGCTTATGGTCATCTTCGGCCTCATGATATCTGTTCAGTTTAATTCGTTAAAGCACCCTCAAGTCCGAGATACAAGAGACATGTGGGATATAAGGGAAGAGCTGACATCAGAGCAGAAGAAGCAGGAAAAGCTGCTGGCTGAAATAAACAAATATGATAAACTGCTGAATAGCTATTCGCAAAGCAAAGAAATGACAAAAGAAACCGCGCTCAATAATACTTTGCAAACCTTAAAAAAAACAGCCGGCATGACCGATATAACTGGTAGCGGAATTGTCATCACCATTTCCCCGCTTTTTTCTGAAAGCTTAACAGGAGAGCCGATCGAAAATCCGCCTCCGGATTTGCTGAAAAAGCTGATCAATGAACTCAACTCCTTCGGTGCAGAGCATATCTCGATTAATGAGCGAAGAGTTGTGAATCATACAGTTATAAGAGATATAAACGGCACAACAAAAATAGACGGATACGCACTTGACGATTATCCTTTAACAGTAAAAGTGCTCGCCGAAGATCCGGACATGCTGTACAGCAGAGTGAAGGGCTCCGGCCTTGAGGATCTCTTTGCATCTGAAAATTTAGCATTAAAAGCCGGTAAATCTGAAAGCAAGCTGACATTAAAAGCATATGACAGACCATTGGATGTACAGCAGCTGAAACCGCTTAAAGACTGAAAAGGAGGAGAATTGTCATGTGGCTGCCCGTGCTGGGGCTTGTACTCGGAATAGCAATTGGACTGATGACAAACTTAACGATACCGAGTGAATACTCAAACTATTTATCGCTTGCGGTGCTTGCCGCACTTGATACATTAATCGGCGGAATCAGGGCTCATTTACAAGGTACATATGATGAAATGGTATTTGTTTCCGGTTTCTTTTTTAATATTATACTGGCAATAAGTTTAGCTTTTCTGGGAGTTCATCTTGGTGTAGACTTGTATTTAGCAGGTATATTTGCATTTGGAGTCAGATTATTTCAGAATATAGCCGTGATCAGAAGAAATCTACTAACAAAGTGGACTCTTTCTAAAAAAAATAAAAAAAATGTGATATAAAAGAGGATATACATAGGATATAACGAATATTTTCAATAAACATAAATTGTGAAAACCGCATAAGGAATATTCCGTTGTTATTTTTTGTTACACACTTGTAAAGCCACATTCATTGTATTGTTGTTCCGCAAATAATAGAATAGAAATGATCGAAATGTGAGGAGGTGCCATAGAATGAACAACAATGAACTTTACGTCAGTCTTGACATCGGTACGTCCAATACAAAAGTGATCGTCGGAGAAATGACAGATGATTCCCTTAATATTATCGGTGTGGGAAATGTACCGTCTGAGGGGTTGAAAAAAGGCTCAATCGTTGATATAGATGAGACCGTTCATTCTATAAGAAAAGCGTTTGACCAAGCTGAAAGAATGGTAGGTTTTCCGCTTAGAAAAGCTATTGTCGGCGTTAATGGAAATTATATCAATATTCAAGATACAAACGGTGTTGTAGCAGTTTCCAGCGAAAATAAAGAAATTCAGGTTGAAGATGTACGCCGTGTCATGGAGGCGGCACAGGTTGTTTCAGTACCGCACGAACAGCTGATTGTCGACGTCATTCCTAAACAGTTTATCGTAGATGGAAGAGATGAAATCACCGACCCGAAAAAAATGCTGGGTGTGCGTTTAGAAGTAGAGGGCACCCTGATCACCGGTTCAAAAACAATCTTACATAACTTGCTTCGCTGTGTTGAAAGAGCCGGTATTGAAATAACTGATATTTGTCTTCAACCGCTGGCAGCCGGTTCTGCTGCATTGTCAAAAGACGAGAAAAACCTTGGTGTGGCTCTCATTGATATTGGGGGAGGGTCAACAACCATCGCCGTATTCCAAAACGGACATCTCACTTCTACCCGTGTCATTCCTCTCGGAGGCGAAAATATCACCAAAGATATCTCCATCGGATTGAGAACGTCAACAGAAGAAGCAGAACGCGTGAAAAAGCAATTTGGACATGCCTACTATGACGAAGCCTCGGAAGATGAGGTCTTCGAGGTAACCGTGATAGGCACCAATCAAAAACAAACATTTACACAACAGGAAACAGCGAATATCATTGAAGCAAGAGTAGAAGAGATTCTTGAAATTGTTTCAGAAGAGCTTCGCATTATGGGAATTACCGATCTGCCGGGAGGCTTCGTGCTGACAGGGGGACAAGCAGCAATGCCTGGTGTCATGTCTTTGGCACAGGATGTGCTGCAAAACAATGTCAGAGTGGCAAGCCCGAATTATATCGGTGTAAGAGATCCTCAATATATGACGGGAGTGGGCCTGATCCAATTCGCCTGCCGAAATGCAAGAATTCAAGGCAGAAAAATAGGCTTCAAGATGCCTGAAGAAGCGATACAGGAAATTGCAGTCACATCATCAGAGGAACAAGAGCAGCATCATCACCAAAATGAGGTGCAGCAGCGGCCAAAAGGAAAACAAAAAACACAAGCCGAACATAATAAACAGAGCAAAATGAAAAAATTATTAAGCATGTTTTGGGAATAGATAGATAGTCATTCGGCAGATTAGGAGGATTTAGCATGTTGGAGTTCGAAACAAACATAGACGGCTTAGCATCAATTAAAGTAATCGGAGTAGGAGGCGGCGGTAACAACGCTGTCAACCGAATGATTGAAAATGAAGTGCAAGGAGTAGAGTACATCGCGGTAAACACGGACGCTCAAGCTCTTAACCTGTCAAAAGCAGAAGTGAAAATGCAAATCGGCGCAAAGCTGACTAGAGGATTGGGAGCAGGTGCGAATCCGGAAGTCGGAAAAAAAGCCGCTGAAGAAAGCAAAGAACAGATTGAAGAAGCGTTAAAAGGCGCTGACATGGTATTCGTGACAGCTGGCATGGGCGGCGGAACAGGAACAGGTGCCGCACCGGTTATCGCACAAATCGCGAAAGACTTAGGTGCATTAACAGTCGGAGTCGTCACAAGACCGTTTACATTTGAAGGACGCAAAAGACAGCTTCAGGCTGCAGGCGGAATCACAGCAATGAAGGAAGCGGTGGATACACTGATTGTGATCCCGAACGACCGTATCCTGGAAATTGTGGATAAAAACACGCCGATGCTTGAAGCATTCCGTGAAGCCGATAACGTGCTCCGCCAAGGGGTTCAAGGCATTTCAGACTTGATTGCCACACCTGGTCTTATCAATCTGGACTTTGCTGATGTGAAAACAATCATGTCAAACAAAGGATCTGCTTTGATGGGTATCGGTATTGCAACTGGAGAAAACCGCGCAGCAGAAGCGGCGAAAAAAGCCATCTCCAGCCCGCTTCTTGAAGCGGCCATTGACGGTGCACAAGGCGTCCTTATGAACATCACTGGGGGAACAAACCTCAGCCTATATGAAGTTCAGGAAGCAGCGGACATTGTCGCTTCGGCGTCTGACCAAGACGTAAACATGATTTTCGGTTCTGTTATTAATGAAAATCTAAAAGACGAGATTGTGGTGACAGTGATTGCGACTGGTTTTATCGAACAAGAGAAGGACGTGACGAAACCTCAGCGTCCAAGCTTAAACCAAAGCATCAAAAACCATAATCAAAGTGTTCCAAAGCGTGAGCCAAAACGTGAGGAGCCTCAGCAACAAAGCACAGTAAGCCGTCATAACTCACAGCCGGCTGATGATACGCTTGACATCCCGACATTCTTAAGAAACCGTAACAAACGCGGCTAATGTAAAGGACAAAATCGTTTTCGATTTTGTCCTTTTTGTTTTCTCCAAAACCTTTCTTCTCGTAAAGTCTATTCTCTTTCTTCCTTCACAGAGCAACAAATTGTGCCATTAGATCTATTTTCACCCTGTGACGATTTTATCATTTTCATATATATGGAAAATAAATGACATAAAACGACAATATCTGTATTACAGATTGTCTACAGTTAACGTACAACGATGTTCTGACAAACCATTCATTTTTAAAAGGAGGGACGACATTTTTTTACAAAGCATTTTGAAAAAGGGGGATAAAAAATGAGGAAAAAAACGAAAAACAGACTCATCAGCTCTGTTTTAAGTACGGTTGTTATCAGTTCACTGCTGTTTCCGGGTGCAGCCGGGGCAAGCAGCAAAGGCGCCTCATCTTCTGTTAAACAGGAGCTTCAAACTGCTGAATCTATTCAGAACAAGATTTCGAGTTCATTAAAGAAAAGTTTTAAAAAGAAAGAAAAAACGACCTTTCTGATTAAATTTAAGGATCAAGCTGACACAGAAAAAGCGGCAAAAGCAGCAGTCAAAAAAGCGAAATCGAAGAAGCTGACTGCTGCTAAGACGGAATATCAAAAGCGTTCTGCCGTTGTGTCTTCCTTAAAAGTCACAGCCAATGAATCCCAGCAAGACGTTTTGAAATACTTGAACAGCCAGAAAAATAAAGGAAATGCATCCGATATACACCCTTATTATGTGGTGAACGGAATCGCTGTTCATGCCTCAAAAGAGGTTATGGAAAAAGTGGCGCAGTTCCCTGAAGTGGAAAAGGTGCTTCCAAATGAGAAACGGCAGCTTTTTAAGTCAACATCTCCATTTAATATGAAAAAAGCGCAAAAAGCTGTCAAAGCAACTGATGGTGTGGAATGGAATGTTGACCAAATAGATGCACCGAAAGCTTGGGAACTTGGATACGATGGAACTGGCACGGTTGTCGCGTCCATTGATACCGGTGTGGAATGGAACCATCCGGCGTTAAAAGAAAAATATCGCGGATATAATCCGGAAAATCCTGATGAGCCTGATCATGAACTGAACTGGTTTGATGCCGTTGCAGGAGAAGCAAGCCCTTATGATGATCTGGCTCACGGAACCCACGTGACAGGTACAATGGTGGGATCTGAACCTGATGGAACGAATCAAATCGGTGTAGCGCCTGGCGCAAAATGGATTGCGGTTAAAGCATTCTCTGAAGATGGCGGTACTGATGCTGACATTTTGGAAGCTGGAGAATGGGTTTTAGCTCCAAAGGACGCAGAGGGAAATCCTCATCCTGAAATGGCTCCTGATGTTGTCAATAATTCATGGGGCGGCGGCTCAGGACTTGATGAATGGTACAGAGACATGGTCAATGCCTGGCGTGCGGCTGACATTTTCCCTGAGTTTTCAGCGGGAAACACGGATCTCTTTATTCCGGGCGGACCTGGTTCTATCGCAAACCCGGCAAACTATCCCGAATCGTTTGCAACTGGAGCGACTGATATTAACAAAAAGCTCGCTGATTTTTCTCTCCAAGGGCCATCTCCATACGATGAAATTAAGCCGGAGATTTCAGCACCGGGCGTAAATATCCGGTCTTCCGTTCCCGGCCAGACATATGAGGACGGATGGAACGGCACATCAATGGCGGGACCGCATGTGTCTGCTGTTGCCGCCCTGCTGAAACAGGCAGATGCCTCACTTTCTGTCGATGAGATGGAGGATATATTAACGAGCACGGCTGAACCGCTGACGGATTCAACATTTCCTGATTCACCGAATAACGGATATGGCCATGGGTTGGTGAACGCTTTTGATGCTGTATCAGCTGTTACAGATGGATTAGGAAAAGCAGAAGGACAAGTTTCTGTAGAAGGAGATGATCAAGAACCTCCTGTCTATCAGCATGAGAAAGTAACAGAAGCCTATGAAGGCGCCAGCCTGCCTCTGACTTTGACAGCTGAAGACAATGTGAGTGTGACGTCAGTTAAACTGTCCTATAAGCTGGATCAAGGTGAATGGACAGAAGTAACGGCTAAACGAATCAGCGGTGATCACCTGAAAGGAACGTATCAGGCAGAGATTCCAAACATAAAAGGACCTGCATTAAGCTATAAGTGGATAATCCAGGATTTTGGCGGCCATATCGTTAAGTCTGACACATACGATGTAACTGTGAAACCAAGCATCACGGTGGGATACAAGCAGGACTTCGAAACTGCACCTGGCGGCTGGATTGCGAGCGGTACAAATAATAACTGGGAATGGGGAGTTCCGACAGCAGGCCCAACTACAGCAGCATCAGGAGAAAAGGTATACGGAACAAACCTGTCAGGAAACTATGCCAACTCAGCAAACATGAATCTTATGATGCCTCCTGTTGCAGTGCCTGATGCAGGAAACCTGTTTCTTCAATTTAAGAGCTGGCACAATTTAGAAGGTGATTTTGATTACGGCTACGTTTTTGTTTTGCCAGAAGGTGAAAAGAATTGGGAGCAGGCTGGTGTCTATAACGGAAAGACATCGAGCTGGACGGATGAAGAAATTGATTTATCCGCTTATAAAGGGCAAAACATTCAAGTGATGTTTAACCTTCAATCTGATGAAAGTATTGCAAAAGAGGGCTGGTACATTGATGATGTAATGCTTTCTGAGAAGTCGTCCGGAAAAAAAGCCAAAAAGAATAAGCTAGGTGTCGAAAAGCCATCAGGAAAACAAAAGAAAAAGCCGGTAAATCCGAAAAAAGCTAAACCATCGGCAAATACAGCGGTCAAACATCAGAATAAAGATTTACAGCCTCATGTTTTGCCGGTTAGAGCGCAAGTCAGCGTGGTCGAAACAGGTAAATCAACATATTCAGATCAATCAACAGGGCAGTACAAGCTGACGCATAAAGCGGGAGATTATACGCTTATGGCAGAAGCGTACGGCTATCAATCGAAAACACAAAAAGTGTCTCTCCAGGCAGATCAAACGACACAAGCTAATTTTACGTTAGAGGAAATGAAGAAGGGGACATTAAAAGGTACGGTCATCAATAAAACGACAGGAGAGCCGGTTAAAGGCGCTTCCGTTTATGTTGTAGAGGATGCTGCGGTTGAACCTGCTGCAACAAATGACAAAGGTGAATATACGCTTGAGGCCTATGAAGGCGCCTATACAATTAAGATCGCTGCACCGGGTTATTACAGCGATGAATTTTCCGTTGATTTAAAAGGGAATGTTACGAAGGAAACTGTATTGAAGCCTTTCGTTGGTTATCCGGGTGAGATTGCATATGATGACGGAACGGCGGAGAATGCCAATTCCTATTTTGCAGCCGGTAATGGATGGGCTGTCAAAATGACGTTGGCTGACGGCAAGGACAAAGGCATGCTTACAGGAGGACTGTTCAGATTCTGGGATACAGAGTTCCCTGATCCTGGCGGCACGGAGTTTAAGGTTGAGGTATACGATGCTAAAGGAGAAGACGGAGCACCAGGCAAAAAAATTGCCGGGCCATTTAACGCTGAAGCCCTTCGCAATGGCGAATGGACCAAGGTAGATCTTAGTTCAAAAGGGATTATGGTAGATAAAGACTTTTATCTCGTCTATATCCAGTCAAAACCTGATCCATATTCACCTGGACTGGCAATGGATGAAACCGGTCAGAATTCTGGCCGCAACTGGCAGTATATAGATGGGCAATGGCAGCCAGGTGACAAAGCAGACGGAAACTATATGATTCGCGCATTGGTTGATTATGAAGCTGCCGTACCTGAAATTACGTCACCAGCAGACAAATCGTACACAAACAAGGAGAACGTTACTGTAAAAGGAAAAGCCTCTCCTGGTACAACAGTACACATTTACAATGGAGGGAAAGAAGCAGGAGAAACGAAAGCAGCGGCGGATGGCACGTTCCAGGCAGGCATCTCTCTCAGCACAGGTGAAAATGAACTGACGGCCGCTGCATCAACAGACAACGGAACTACGGATGCCTCCAGCCCAGTCACAGTCACGCTTGATCAAGCCAAGCCAGAATTGACGCTGGACAATCCAAAGGACGGCGAAAAAATAAATAAAGAAGCGCTGACTGTCAAAGGGTCTGTATCCGATGACAATTTGAAAGAAGTCAAGGTGAATGGCAAAAAAGCAACGGTTACAGATGGTTCATTCTCAGCCCGCATTCTCTTGGAAAACGGAAGCAATGAAATCAAGGTGACTGCAACAGACTTAGCAGGCAACAAAACGACGAAAAAGGCTGTAATTGATGTCCACTTTGACAAGCCTGTCATTTCTGGATTGATCCCAGGAGAGGACAAAATCTTAAAAGCCGGTGAATCGGTGAAAATCGCTTTCTCAAGCGCAGAAGATTTGGATACAACGTTTGTCATCCGTCTGCCGCTGACAAATGCTAGAGCGAGTGTGCAAAACGCCACCGAGCTTCCATTGAGAGAAATTTCTCCGGGGAGATATGAAGGCTATTGGACAGCCACTTCTTCTATTAAAGCAAACGGAGCAAAAGTAGAAGTGATTGCACGTGATGATTATGGAAATGAAACAAGAAAAACAGCGAATGGAAAACTTTATATCAATACTGAAAATTAAGTGTAAAAAAAGCTGCCGTCACAGGCAGCTTTTTTTATCCTCTTGTTCATACCCTCGACAAATTAAGCAGATATCCCTGAAAAATTGTATTTTCCTCTCAACATTAATTGACAGACTTTCCCACAGAGCTTGCTTTATACTTATGAAACAAGAAGGGGAACAGCGTGAGGCAAGAAAGAAAGGAGTCAGATGTGAAAATCTATTTAGATGTCATTTGGCTGTTAAACTTTTGTTTTGATGCACTTTTGCTTTTGCTCACGGCATTTATTTTAAAACGGCATGTGAAAAAAAGAAGACTGATAGGCGGAGCGTTCATCGGTTCAAGTATTGTCCTGTTGATGTTTACTCCTTTTTCTCCAATCGTTGAACATCCGGCCGGGAAGCTGGCTTTTTCAGTTGTGATTGTGATGGTGACATTTGGCTTTAAAAGATTTCGCTATTTCTTTCAAAATTTGTTTTCCTTTTATTTTGCCACTTTTTTAATGGGGGGAGGAATTATCGGAGCCCATTCTTTGCTGCAGTCAAATTCTGTTGTTCGAAACGGTGTCATGATTACCAATCAAACAGGGTTTGGGGACCCGATCAGCTGGTTGTTTATTGTTGCTGGCTTTCCAGCATTATGGTTTTTTTCTAAAAGAAGAATTGAAGAGATAGAAACAAAAAACATTCAATATGAAGAACGAGTCAGCGTGCAGGCGGATTTGGGCAGCCAAACACTTCATGTCAGAGGGCTGATTGATTCCGGTAATCAGCTGTACGATCCTCTTACAAAAACACCGGTTATGATCATTTACATTGATAAACTGGAGCCGATTTTCGGAGCTGCCGAAACGATGATCATTCGAAACGCAGACCCATTGGAAGCTATTGAACAGCTCGATGATTCATTTCGCTTTTTAGATAAAATGAGACTGATTCCATACAGGGGAGTTGGTCAGCAAAACCAATTTTTATTATGCGTAAAACCGGATCACGTAACGATTATGACAAAAGAAGAAATGATTTCTGCAAATAAATGCTTAATCGGCATCAGCACAACAAAGCTATCGGCAGATGGAGAGTTTGACGCGATCATTCACCCGAAAATGCTTTCGGGCAAGGCCATCAAACACGTTTCATAATGTTCGCAAATGTCCGTTATTTATCATACTCAAACGGCGTGACATTTAGAAGGGAGAGGAAGATGAAAAAACTGAAATTGCGACTGACGCACCTCTGGTATAAGCTGCTGATGAAACTTGGATTGAAAAGCGATGAAGTCTATTACATAGGCGGGAGTGAAGCCCTGCCGCCGCCATTATCCAAAGATGAGGAGCAGGTTCTGTTAATGAAGCTCCCAAACGGCGATCAGGCGGCTCGTGCCATTTTAATTGAACGCAATTTGCGCCTGGTTGTCTATATCGCCCGTAAATTTGAAAATACGGGAATTAACATAGAGGATTTAATCAGCATCGGCACCATTGGTTTAATCAAAGCTGTAAATACGTTCAATCCAGAAAAGAAAATCAAGCTGGCGACCTATGCCTCACGGTGTATAGAAAATGAAATCCTGATGTATTTAAGAAGAAACAACAAAATCCGTTCAGAGGTTTCCTTTGATGAGCCGCTTAATATTGATTGGGACGGCAATGAGCTGTTGCTTTCTGATGTGCTTGGCACTGACGATGATATTATCACAAAAGACATAGAAGCCAACGTGGATAAAAAGCTCTTAAAAAAAGCGCTTGAACAGCTTAATGAGAGAGAAAAGCAAATCATGGAGCTGCGGTTTGGGCTTGTCGGCGAAGAAGAAAAGACCCAAAAGGATGTAGCGGATATGATGGGGATTTCTCAATCCTATATTTCGCGTCTAGAGAAAAGAATAATAAAAAGACTAAGAAAAGAGTTCAACAAAATGGTGTAAAATTTTTTATGGTTATAACCCCTTGATTTTACAGGGATTTCCTGATTTCGACTGTTTTTCGGTCTGAGTGCAGTGCATATTTTTCCCACCCGAGGAGATACTTAACGTTGTACAGCAGCTCCTGTAGGGAGGGAAAAAAGTGTCTAGGAATAAAGTCGAAATCTGCGGGGTAGATACCTCCAAATTACCAGTACTCAAGAATGAAGAGATGAGAAAGCTGTTTAGGCAGCTGCAGGATGAAGGCGATGATTCAGCAAGAGAAAAGCTTGTAAACGGGAACTTGCGTCTTGTCTTAAGTGTCATTCAACGATTTAATAATAGAGGGGAGTATGTTGATGACTTATTTCAGGTCGGCTGCATCGGACTAATGAAATCCATTGATAATTTTGACCTAAGCCACAATGTTAAGTTTTCAACATACGCTGTACCTATGATTATCGGAGAGATCCGCAGGTATTTACGCGATAATAACCCGATCCGTGTTTCAAGATCGCTCCGGGATATCGCTTACAAGGCGCTTCAGGTAAGAGAGCGGTTAATCAGTGAGACAAGCAAGGAGCCGACTGCAGAAGACATCGCAAAAGTTCTTGAAGTACCGCATGAGGAAATCGTATTTGCGCTTGATGCCATTCAGGATCCGGTATCTCTATTTGAACCGATCTATAATGATGGCGGAGACCCGATCTATGTGATGGACCAAATCAGTGATGAGCGCAATACAGATTCACAATGGATTGAAGAGCTGGCTTTAAAAGAGGGCATGAGAAGGCTGAATGATAGGGAAAAAATGATTTTAAGAAAGCGCTTCTTCCAAGGAAAAACACAAATGGAAGTAGCCGAGGAAATCGGAATTTCCCAAGCTCAGGTGTCCAGGCTTGAAAAAGCGGCTATCAAACAAATGAATAAGAATATTCATCAATAGTGAAATGAAAAGCCTTTAAAACGATTTTTGTTTTAAAGGCTTTTCTATTGATTGCGGGTGGTTTACGTTTTGGAAAAAATAAGGTATCCTAGTCCGTACAAAGTTTTATGAAAATTAAAACAATTATAAGAGTTTAGAGGAGGACCACGATGATTTTGCAGCTTGACAATGTCTCACTAAAACGAAATGGAAAATGGATACTGAGGAATATTCATTGGAAGGTGGAGGAAAAGGAGAATTGGGTGCTTTACGGACTGAATGGCGCCGGAAAGACAGCGCTGTTAAATATGCTTTGCTCATATTACTTCCCAACATCCGGTGAGATGCAGGTGCTTGGCCATGAGTTTGGTAAAACGGAGCTTGGGGAGAAGCTCAGACGGAAAATTGGCCTCGTCTCAGCGGCTCTGCAGCAAAAATTATATCCGGCAGATTCAGCCTTTGAGATTGCTCTAAGCGGAGCTTACGCTTCAATTGGATTATATGAAACGCCAAGTGCGGAAATCAGGGAAAAAGCGATCGGTTTATTAGAGGACTTGGGCGCAATTGAATATGCCGACCGCCGCTATGAAACCCTTTCTCAAGGGGAAAAACAAAGAGCCTTAATTGCAAGAGCGCTAATGGCCGATCCGGAGCTGCTGATCCTGGACGAACCGGTCACAGGGCTGGATTTTATTGCCCGGGAAAAGCTGTTAGATACGATTACATATATTGCAAACAAAGAAAATGCGCCATCAATTCTTTATGTGACGCATCATGCGGAAGAAATATTGCCGGTCTTTGACAAAGCCCTTTTATTAAAACAGGGAGAGGTCTTTGGATCAGGAGAAATAAAGGAAATGCTGACTGATCAAATACTTTCCGCTTTTTTTGATACACCAATCCATGTATTATGGAATCAGGATCGGCCGTTTTTAACAAGAGCCGAGCCGATAACGAATGCCTGACAAACACATATCGATTCATCCTAGGGGTGCTTTGCGAAGCTGAGAGAGACATTGTCTCAACCCTTTTGACCTGATCTGGATCATGCCAGCGGAGGGAAGCGGTGAAATAGCGGAGTGCATAGGACTCTGTTTGTTTTTATTAAGCCGTTTCATAACATATGAAATGGCTTTTATGATTTTAAAGAGAGGAGCGGATCACATTGAATCAACAAATAGACTCTCTGTTAAAAAAGGTGGAGGAGCAAAAGGAGGAGCTCATTCAGCTGGCAAAAACACTGATTTATTATCAAACACCTGCTCCGCCTGCAAGAAATACCGACGGCATTCAATCATGGATTGCTGGTTTTTTAAATGAAATAGGATTCTCAATCGATAAATGGGATGTGTACCCGGGAGATCCCAATGTTGTAGGTCTGCTAAAGGGAACAAATTCAGCAGATTATCGTAGCCTGATCATCAATGGCCATGTAGATGTGGCAGAGGTAAAAGAGGATGAAGAATGGGAGCATGACCCGTTCCATCCAATTGAAAAAAACGGTCTCTTAATTGGGCGAGGCGCTTCTGATATGAAAGGCGGAATGGCGTGTGTACTCTTTGCTGTCAAATTGATTCGTGAGGCAGGCATTGAACTTCCAGGTGATTTGATTCTGCAATCGGTTATCGGGGAGGAAGTCGGAGAAGCAGGCACGCTTGAATGCTGCAAGAGGGGCTATCACGCTGATTTTGCAGTTGTCGCAGATACGAGCGATATGCATATTCAAGGCCAGGGCGGTGTCATTACAGGCTGGATCGAAATCAAAAGCAGCCAAACGTTTCATGATGGGACGAGACGGAATATGATTCACGCAGGCGGAGGAACATTCGGGGCAAGCGCAATTGAAAAAATGGCAAAAATCATTGCGGGGCTCGGGGAACTTGAGCGCCACTGGTCCATTATGAAAAGATATCCCGGCTTTCAACCAGGCACAAATACCATTAATCCGGCTGTCATAGAAGGAGGCAGGCATGCGGCTTTTATAGCGGACGAGTGCCGGCTGTGGATCACAGTCCATTTTTACCCAAATGAAACCCATGACCAAGTGGCTGCGGAAATAGAAGATTATATCAACCGGCTGAGCGACAGTGACATTTGGCTTAGGGACAACCGCCCTGTATTCAAGTGGGGAGGCTCATCTATGATTGAAGACAGAGGAGAAATTTTTCCGGCATTGGAAGTTGACCCTGGCCACCCAGGCGTCTTAGCGCTTACTGCCTCTCATGAGAAAGTGAAACGGGAGCGCCCGGTTATGGACGTTTCTCAGTCCGTTACAGATGGCGGATGGCTGTTTAATGCCGGCATTCCATGTGTGATATACGGCCCTGGCGATCTGCACAATGCACACTCTGTCAACGAAGAGGTATCGATTGAGCAGCTGGTAGAGTATACAAAAATCATGCTCGATTTTATTATCAGCTGGTGCAGCTGTAAAAAAGAACAGTGACATGAAATTTTCTTCTTGCTGACAAGGTTCAGCCTGCCCGTTCATATACTTGAAAAAAGGACGGAAAAAGGACGTGATGGAATGATCAGCATTTCAGAATTTCAGGTAAAGGATGTCGTCAATGTCTCAAACGGAAAAAAGCTGGGGAGCATTGGTGATATTGATATCAATGTGACAACTGGAAAAATTCAGGCGATCATACTCGGAGGAAATGGGAAAGTTCTCGGATTTTTTGGAAAAGAAGAGGAATTGGTCATTCCATGGCGAAATATAGTAAAAATCGGGGAAGATGTCATCTTGGTCCGATTAAATGAACCGCATGCATAATGCGCTTGTCTGCCGTGGATTGGCAATTGCCGGAAGTCTCGATTCTTCCGGCACATTTCATTTAGAAATATGCAAATCGGCGCTCAACGAATGCAGAAAGATGTGGTAAAATAAGTGGGAAATTCCGCTTTTTTAAATGTTTGTCGAAAGGTTGGATCATCATGAATACATATCACCCATTCAGTCTTACCACACCCTCGACACTCATGATACAAGACTGGACACAAACGAATCAAAACAACAGAGAAGTCATTGCCGGATTTACAACGAAAAACGGCGGTGTCAGCCAAAAGCCTTTTGAATCGTTAAATACAGGATTGCACGTTCATGACAAAGATGCAGATGTAGTTAAAAATCGTGAATATATTGCCGATATGTTTAATACTGATTTGCAGTCTTGGGTATTCGCCGATCAGACACATGATAATCGCGTTCAAAAAGTAACGCAGAGGGATAGGGGCAAAGGCGCCCGTGAGTATCATTCGGCTTTTAAAGCAACGGACGGGCTCTATACAAATGAAAAGAATGTGTTTTTGGCATTATGCTTTGCTGATTGTGTGCCTCTTTTCTTTTATGATCCGGTTAAATCACTTGTCGGGGTCGCCCATGCCGGGTGGAAAGGCACTGTCAAACAAATTGGCAGAGAAATGGTGAAGCGATGGAATGAGCAGGAAGGTTCAAATCTCTCAGATATTTATGCTGTTATCGGACCGTCTATCAGCGGAGCATGCTATACGGTAGATGACCGTGTCATGGATGCTGTCCGTGCATTGCCGGTTTCAGCAGAACGTGCCGTAAATCAGACGGGACAGGGACAATATCAGCTTGATCTGAAGGAACTGAACCGCCTCATATTGATCGATAGCGGTTTAGCAGGTGAACAGATATCTGTCAGCGGTTTATGCACGGAAAGTGAACCCTCGCTTTTCTTTTCTCACCGCCGCGATCAGGGGAAAACTGGACGGATGATGTCTTTTATCGGAATGAAGGAGGCATAAAAGATCTTGCGTGTTGTTGATAATTTACGACATATAAACGAACGAATAAACGAAGCATGTAACAGATCGGGCCGCAGCTCCGATGAGGTTACGGTTATTGCAGTCACAAAATATGTATCGCCTGAAAGAGCACAGGAGGCAGTAGATGCTGGCATCACCTGCCTCGGTGAGAATCGGGATGCGGAACTGCTCCGCAAACAGGAATTGATGAAAGGGAATCCGGAATGGCATTTTATCGGCAGTCTGCAATCAAGAAAAGCAAAAGCTGTCGTCAATAAAGTTTCCTATATCCATTCTCTGGACCGGCTCTCATTAGCGAAGGAAATTGAAAAAAGGGCTGAAGGTACTGTCCAATGCTTTGTGCAGGTCAATACCTCTCTTGAGCCTTCTAAACACGGCATGAAAAAAGAAGAAGTCATTCCATTCATACAGGAGCTTTCCGGTTTCGAACATATCGTTGTGGCCGGACTGATGACAATGGCTCCGCTGACTGATGATCAAGACCAGATCAGAAGCTGTTTCCGGGCGCTGAGAGAACTCCGTGATCAGGTTCAGGAGCTCAAACAGCCGAACGCTCCGTGTACTGAACTGTCGATGGGCATGTCAAATGATTATGAAATTGCAATTGAAGAAGGGGCTACTTATATTAGAATCGGCTCATCGTTAGTCGGAAATGAAACAGGGGGTGTACAGCAATGAGTATGAAAAATAAACTGAAAAACTTTTTCTCGATGGAAGATGAAGAATACGAATATGAATATATTGAGACGGAGCGGGATTCTCATGAGGAGCAGGAGCAAAAAGAAAAGCCGGCCTATGCTGCTCATAAACCTGCGGGCAAACAGAATGTAGTGAGCTTGCAAAGTGTTCAGAAATCCTCTAAAGTGGTGTTAAGTGAGCCGCGCGTTTATGCGGAGGCACAGGAAATTGCCGATCACTTGAAGAACCGGCGGGCAGTTGTCGTCAATCTTCAGCGGATACAGCATGACCAGGCAAAGCGGATTGTAGACTTTTTAAGCGGAACCGTTTATGCCATCGGCGGCGATATCCAAAGAATCGGCTCTGATATTTTTCTCTGCACGCCTGACAACGTAGATGTATCAGGCACAATTTCTGAGCTCATATCTGAAGACGAACATCAGAGGTGGTAAAGCGAGATGATCCTTTATCAAGTTTTTTCGGTTTTAAGCTTATTAATCACAATATACTCATTTGCCCTGATCATATATATTTTTATGTCATGGGTGCCGAGTACGAGGGAAACAGCAGTCGGGCGTTTTTTAGCTTCGATTTGTGAACCATATCTCGAACCATTTAGAAAGATCATCCCTCCGATCGCAATGCTGGATATTTCACCGATCGTAGCCATTCTTGTGCTTCGATTTGCGACAACCGGCTTGTGGGGGCTTTATCGGATGATTGCGTTTTAAAGCGACAGTTTGATAGGGCTTGGCAGCAGCCAAGCCTCTTTACATAGAAGGGAAAGACGATGAGCGATATATATCAGCACTTCAGAAAAGACGAGCGGGCCTTTATTGATCAGGCGCTCGAATGGAAAAGAATTGTCCAGGAGCAGTACCGAATGAAGCTGACCGACTTTTTAGACCCCCGAGAGCAGGTCATCCTCACTGCTGTTGTGGGACAGGCAGACGTTGGGCTTGCTTTTTCCGGCGGCTATGACAGAGCGGAACGAAAACGGGCGATTTTGTATCCAGAGTACATCACTCCGGAAGAATCGGATTTTGAACTGCAGGCGTTTCATGTCCGTTATGCTGAAAAGTTTGTCACAGTAGATCACCGTTCTCTCCTTGGCGCATTAATGGGCATAGGCTTAAAGCGGCAAAAGTTTGGTGACATCGTGTTTTCTGAGACATCAGTGCAATTGATCGTCTCAGCCGATACCGCTGATTTTGTGGCCGCACAGCTGACCCAAGCAGGCAAAGCTGCAGTCAGCTTAGAGAAAATTGACTTGTCAGACCTTAACATTCCGGCAATTGATGTCGAAATAAGGGATGACACGGTTTCTTCTTTAAGGCTTGACGCCGTCTGCGCCTCTATGAGCAGGCAATCCCGCCAGAAATCACAGACGCTTGTGAAAAATGGGCTCGTGAAAGTGAACTGGAAGGTTGTTGAAGATCCTTCCTATATGGTAGCAGAAGGGGACATGCTGTCTATCAGGGGCTTTGGCCGGTGCAGCTTAACAAAAATTGATGGAAAAACCAAAAAAGACAAATGGAGAGTTACGTTTGAACGACAAAAATAGTCGGTTTTTCAGTTTTTTTCTCCATCTGTGCGAAATTTGTTTTATAATGTGAACTAGATAACTGTACTGAAATGTAAAAATGGAGGTGGCATGATGCCATTAACGCCAAATGATATTCACAACAAGACGTTTACAAAAAGTTTTCGCGGATATGATGAAGATGAAGTAAATGAATTTCTGGCGCAAGTCAGAAAAGATTACGAAATTGTTCTTCGTAAGAAAACTGAGCTTGAAGCGAAAGTCAATGAACTTGATGAAAGAATCGGACACTTTGCCAATATTGAAGAAACGCTGAATAAATCAATTTTAGTCGCTCAAGAAGCGGCTGAAGACGTAAAACGCAATTCTCAAAAAGAAGCAAAGCTGATCGTTCGGGAAGCGGAGAAAAACGCTGATCGCATTATCAACGAATCGTTATCAAAATCAAGAAAAATCGCAATGGAAATTGAAGAGTTGAAAAAACAGTCTAAAGTGTTCAGAACGCGTTTTCAAATGCTGATTGAAGCTCAGCTTGATCTTCTGAAAAATGACGATTGGGATCATCTGCTTGAGTATGAAGTCGACGCTGTATTTGAGGAAAAGGAATAAATTCTCTGATGATCTTGACATTTTCTTAGCTTGTCGAATATAATACGTTCATAAATTCAGATGAAAAGACGGTTGAAAGGGACAGTCATGTTTCCTTCAGGCCTTCGTAGCGACCCGGAGATGGTGGAAGTCCGGGAGGCCGGAATCATGTAGATCAGCCCTTAAGTTTCCTTTCTGAACTCACAGTAGGTTAGGACGTTCATCACGTTACGATGTTCGAGAGGAAAAAGCGTATGCTGGCTTTTTCTAAAAGGGTGGTACCGCGAGATAAGCTTTCTCGTCCCTTATGGGATGAGAGGGCTTTTTTTATTTTCTGAAAAAATGCAGTGGAGGAATGAAAATGGATTTTAAAGACACGCTCTTAATGCCGAAAACAGATTTCCCGATGCGGGGAAATTTGCCAAACCGTGAGCCTGACATTCAAAAGAAATGGGAGGAGCAGGATATCTACCGTCTTGTGCAGGAACGGACGAAAGACCGCCCGAAATTTGTTTTACATGACGGACCTCCGTATGCAAACGGCGACATCCATATGGGCCATGCGCTTAACAAGATTTTGAAGGACTTCATTGTCCGCTACAAATCAATGAGCGGCTACAATGCGCCGTATGTACCGGGCTGGGATACACACGGATTGCCGATTGAAACAGCTCTTACCAAAAATAAAAAAGTCAACCGTAAAGAAATGTCTGTAGCGGAATTCCGCAAACTGTGCGAAGAGTACGCTTGGAAGCAAATCGAGGGGCAGCGTGAGCAGTTCAAGCGCCTTGGTGTTCGCGCTGATTGGGAAAACCCATATGTGACATTAAAACCTGAATACGAAGCGCAGCAAATCCGCGTATTTGGTGAGATGGCAAAACGAGGCTACATTTATAAAGGCCTTAAACCGGTTAACTGGTCACCTTCAAGTGAGTCTGCTTTGGCTGAAGCCGAAATTGAATACCAAGATAAACGTTCAGCATCTATTTACGTTGCTTTCGGTGTGAAAGACGGAAAAGGCGTATTGGAAAATGGCGAGCGCATCATCATTTGGACAACAACGCCTTGGACAATTCCGGCAAACCTCGGAATTTCAGTGCACCCTGAGCTTGAATACAGCGTGATTGCAGTTGGTGAAGACCGCTTTGTTGTAGCAAGTGCATTAGTTGAAAATGTTGCGTCTGCATGCGGATTTGATCAATATGAAGTGACAAGAACGATCAAGGGGAAAGACCTTGAGAACATTATCGCTGAACACCCGCTATATGGCAGAGACTCTCTCGTTATGCTTGGTGAGCACGTAACAACTGATGCCGGAACAGGCTGTGTTCATACAGCGCCAGGACACGGGGAAGATGACTTTATCATCGGCCAGAAATACGGCTTAGATGTGCTTTGCCCTGTTGATGAAAAAGGTGTAATGACAAGCGAAGCCCCTGGCTTTGAAGGCATGTTCTATGATGATGCGAACAAAGCAATCACACAGCAGCTTGATGAAAAAGGCGCGCTTGTAAAGCTTGAATTTATTACTCACTCTTATCCGCACGATTGGAGAACAAAGAAACCAACCATTTTCAGAGCCACAGCGCAATGGTTTGCGTCTATTAAAGATTTCAGATCAGACCTGCTGGATGCCATTAAAGAAACCAAATGGGTTCCTGAATGGGGCGAGCAGCGTTTGCACAACATGGTGCGTGACCGCGGAGACTGGTGTATTTCCAGACAGCGTGCGTGGGGTGTTCCGATTCCGGTATTTTATGCTGAAAACGGAGAACCGATTATTACAGATGAAACCATTGAACATGTTTCTGAATTGTTCAGACAGCACGGATCAAACATTTGGTTTGAAAAAGAAGCGAAGGATCTTCTTCCTGAAGGCTTTACGCATCCTGGAAGCCCGAACGGCACATTTACAAAAGAACAGGATATCATGGATGTTTGGTTCGATTCAGGATCTTCCCATCAAGCGGTGCTTGAAGAACGTGACGATCTCGTTCGCCCGGCTGATTTATATCTAGAAGGTTCAGACCAATACCGCGGCTGGTTTAACTCATCTCTTTCTACAGCAGTAGCCGTAACTGGAAAAGCGCCATATAAAGGTGTGCTCAGCCATGGATTCGCACTGGATGGAGAAGGACGCAAGATGAGCAAATCAATCGGTAATGTTGTTGTTCCAGCTAAAGTTATGAAACAGCTTGGTGCCGACATCTTGAGATTATGGGTGTCTTCAGTTGATTATCAGGCGGACGTTCGTGTGTCTGACGCCATTCTGAAGCAGGTTGCTGAAGTATACCGTAAAATCCGCAACACGTTCCGTTTCCTTCATGGCAACCTATTCGATTTTGATCCTAAAACGAATGCGGTGGCTGTCGAAGATCTTCGTGAAGTGGATCAGTATATGCTGATTAAGCTGAACAAACTGATTGATAAAGTGAAAAAAGCGTATGATGAGTACGAATTTGCGGTTGTGTATCACAGCATCCATAATTTCTGCACAATCGAATTGAGCTCATTCTATCTTGATTTCGCAAAAGATATTGTGTACATCGAGCATGCGGACCATCCGGATAGACGCAGCATGCAGACAGTATTCTACGAAACGCTTCTTGCATTAGTGAAGCTTTCAGCGCCTATTCTTCCACATACGGCTGATGAATTATGGTCTCATTTAACATTTGTTGAAGAGCAAAGCGTACAGCTGACAGATATGCCGGAAACAATCGCGGTTCCAAACAGTGAAGCGACCGAAGATAAATTTGACCGCTTTATGGCTCTTCGTAATGACGTGCTAAAAGCATTAGAAACTGCGCGGAATGAAAAAATTATCGGTAAATCATTGGAAGCAAACCTGAAATTGTATCCAAACAAAGAAAACAAAGAACTCTTGGCGTCCATTAAAGAAAATCTTTCTCAGCTGTTTATCGTGTCTGAACTCACAATCAGCGAAGAAAATGAAGCGCCGGACGATGCGCAAAGCTTTGCCACAGGTAAAATCGCTGTCGAGAAAGCCGAAGGCGAAATGTGTGAGAGATCCCGTGTAATCTCAAAAGATGTAGGCGCAAATCCGAAATACCCTACACTTTCACTGCGAAACGCTGAAATCGTTGAAAAATACTATCAAAAGTAATGAATAAAAGCCCGGTGTAAATGGTCTTATCCCTGTCAAG
>NZ_JALAMO010000009.1 GCF_026790065.1 Bacillus sp. N13C7
AAAAACGGGGGTCAGTCCCATAAGGTGATGGCTTTTTGTTTAATTTGTTTTTTCTGTTGTTGATGTTGAGTTCGTTTGTGTTTTGTCAGTGTTGTCTGTTTTGTTTTTATTTGGATCAGAACCTGATGAATCATTCGTATCTGGGTTCGTATTACCATCCGATGTATCCTGATTGTTGCCATTGTTATTGCTGTTGTTGCCGTTAGATTGGTCTTGGTTATTATTGTCGGACGGATTGGTGTTCGTGTTGTCTTGTTTTTTGTCTTGATCGTTTGTTGCATCATCTGTCTGATCTTGATCTGTCTGACTGTCATCAGTTTGAGAATCATCAGTTTGTGTATCATCCTGAGTCTTCTCATCATCTTGATTTTCATCATCCGTTTGTTGCTGATCTTCTTTATCTTCCTCATCTTCAGCCTTCGGCACTTGATAGGATGTGGAAGCTGTACTTTTGCCATCATCACTGACGGCTGTCACTTCGAATTTGTATACAGATCCTGGCTGCACGCCTGAAATGACTGCCTCTTTTGCAGAGCTGTTTTGAATGTCTGAGTAGCTGCCGCCGTCAACAGATTGCTTAACAGCAAAGGTAGCATCTCCGTCGTATTTCCAGCTTAATGTCAAAGATTGATTGTCTTTATCATATTTTACGCTTAAACCAGACAGTTTTGCTGTTTCTTCTTTTTCTTCTTTCTCATATGTTTTAGAAACAGTAGAAGGAGCTGTACCCTTTACAAAGTACTCTGTGAGTTTTTTATCGCTTGGCGTATTCGGCCCTGCCAGTTTTGCCGGGTTAGAGCCTTTTTCAACAGTGGCTTCCACTACGCTGTCAGGCTTTTCAAATGATCCGCTTCCGTCATCGACTTCTGCGATGAGTTGTGCGAATAGACGTTTTGCGACCTGCTGTTCTGTTTGATTTAAAGATTTTTTTCCTATCTTGTTCTCAGAGTCTACACCTGTCCATACAGCAGCAGTAAACTGAGGTGTATATCCTACAAACCATGAATCTGGTACACCGCCTGATGCGATATTGTATTTTTGTATAGTCGTTTCATCGAAGTTAGTTGTACCAGTTTTACCTGCAACCTCTACTCCTGGTACTTGAGCAAGCTGTCCAGTACCCGTTTTAACAGCTGTTTTCAGCATATCTGTAATCATAAAGGCTGTATAATCGCTCATTGCTGATTTTGATTTAGGCGTTAAATCAAGCTTTGTTCCATCGTTGAATTCAATTGACTTCACAAAGTGCGGTTCATTATACGTTCCGTTATTTCCGAATGCACTGTATGCTCCAGCCATGGTCAGAGAAGAAACACCCGGATTACCTTCTCCGAATCCTCCAATAGAATATGATTCATACACTTTTTCTTTATTTAATCCAAGCCCCAATCCGTTAGCGAAGTCCACTGCAGCGTCTTTTCCAACTGCTTGGAATGCTTTTAAAGCCGGGATGTTACGAGATTGGGCAAGAGCTTCACGCATAGACATAATCCCTTTATAGGAACGGTCAAAGTCACGAATGGCTGTTCCGTCAGAATATGTGTAAGCTGAGTCATCAATTTGCTCGTAAGTGGACCACTTTTTATTTTCAATAACTGGACCGTAGTCGAGAATAGGTTTAATGGTAGAACCAGGCTGTCGCTGAGCTTGGGTCGCGTAATTGTAACCCCCAACAGCAGAATCTCTTCCGGCGCCAATCGCACGTACTTCTCCGGTTTTCGTATCGAGAAGGGTAACGCCGCCCTGCATGCCTTCAGTAAATCCTACAGTGTCTCCGTCCATTAATTCATCAAGTTTGTCTTGCGCTTTTGTATCTAATGTCGTGTAGATCTTTAATCCGTCAGCAGATGGATCGACATCAGATTTTTCATCAATTTCTTTCATGACTTCTTCAACAAACGCGCTGTATTTGTTTGTACTTGCTTTTTCATATTCCTTCTGTGATACAACGCCTTCATCTTTCATCGCCACATTTTTGGCTTTGTTATATTGAGAATCAGAAATAAATCCTTGCTTTTTCATCAGGCTGAGTACGATGTTCCGGCGTTTTTCCGCTTTATCTGGGTTTTTAACGGGATTGTATGCTGTCGGACTTTGCGGCATACCTGCAAGGGTCGCAGCCTGTTCGACAGTCAATTTGCTTAAATCTGTAACGCCGAAAAATTCTTCCGCCGCTTTTCCGATTCCGTATGCTCTAGGAGAAAAATAAATCCGGTTTAAATACATTTCTAAAATTTCATCTTTAGAGTAATTGCGCTCCAGCTGAATCGAAAGCCATACTTCCTGCACCTTCCGTTTCAGCGTCTTCTGATGTGAAAGAAGGGAGTTTTTGACGACCTGCTGAGTGATCGTACTTCCGCCTTCAGCTCCGAAGCCGTCTTTAAAGTTGGCAACTAAGGCGCCTCCGATACGGACAGGATCAATCCCGTGGTGCTCATAAAAGCGAGCATCTTCTGTTGCGATAAAGGCTTCTTTTACAACATCGGGAATTTCATCTATAGAGACGTAGGTCCGTTTTTCGGCGCCGACTTCAGCGATTTCTTTTCCGTTTTTATCGTAAATCGTTGATGAATATGGCGTCTTCAATTTGCTTTCGTCTAGTGAAGGCGCATCCGAAACCATGACGGCAAATGTTACGGCACCGCCGACTACGCCTAATACAAACAGAATGAGTAAAGTGAAAAGGGTCTTTTTAAACAACCCGCCTTTTTTTCGTTTCTTGCCTTTTTTCGGTGAAGGACTCGATTTGCTGTTTGCTTTTCGTCGAGCTTCACGGCTGGTAAATTGATCTGACATAACATCTCAACCTTTCATTAATCAACCTTTCGCACTAGATGACGGCGAAAAATAAAGCTGTTCAATAATACTAATATAATCAATTCTAGGTGCGTATCCAAGAGAAATCGGATACGCCGCTTCCTCTAACTCATCTTTTCGAATTGATTTTCTGCCGTTTTTTTCTTTTCTGTCCCAGAAATAAAACAGCTTATCGGCTTCCAAAAAATAAACTTGGTCGAAAGCGGATATAATAACAAAACAAATACCGTCTTGAGCCTTTACCTGCTTCATATGCTCAATTTGATGGTCATGGAAATTCTGCAGGGGGAAAGAGGTTTTGTTTTTCGTTTCTTTCGCCTCAAAATCAATATATCGCCCTTTGTAAATCCCGTTGTAATCTGTTGTCGATGATTGTTTAAAGTAAGCTTCTTTAATCACTGCGGCGCTTCTTTTCGGATAATGGACATTTACAATTTGAACAGGTGTCGGCTTTTTGTGTATGACGGCAATTTGGTTTGTCAGATAATACTTATTCGTTTCGTTTAAGTCATCTTCGAGGGTCATTCCGCGATTACTGTAAGACGGGGCCCTTTTCTGACTGTTTTGGGATGAAACGGCATGTTTCGGCTGAAACGTTTTTCCGTTAGGATACCGAATCACTTTCTCATCCTCCTTATTAAAACTATTCATGACGGAAGTGAATGCATGTGCAAGAACAACAGACCATCGAACTTTTGAGCCTGATTGAGCGGCAGACAAAAACAAAAAACGCAGATAACATTTCAAGAACGAACGCATATAAAGCATTTTATGACCGTCATCCGGAAATCAAATGGTCGCTCTTGGCATCTTTCGTTTCTCGCAATGCCGGCTGGTCAATGACTGACTTAAAAGGCAGTCTGTTTCAGCTTGGACTCCGTGAGAGACAGCAAAAGTGGTTCTTTTTAGCCTATGAAAGAGCGAATTGGCTTATTTTTTCGGATGCCTATCCGCAGCTTCTACTGTATCACTGGTCAAAAAAAATCGGGAAACCGCTGTTTCAGCATCTCCATGTTTTTGGCGTCTCACAATTTATGACGGAAGAATGGACCCGTTTTTGGCATGAGCGAAACACGGAGCGGCTGATGTATGCCCTCATTATAAATGAACAAAACACTATCCAAACACCTATTATACAAAATCCTTCGTTTAAAAAGAACGTTTTTGACACGATTCCTTTTTATTTAAGTGACTGGTTTCATTTCAATACCGTTATTTTTCCTTCTCCAGACAGGGTTCTTTACGGCATTTCAGTGAAACGATTTTCAAAGACAGAGGAAAGGGTAAGGCTGGGAAAGCAGCTGTCTCAATTGCTGTTCAGTCCGGAATTGTTCCCCTCTTTCTATCAGTTTTTGCACACAGTGCCGCATACCGGCTCCCGTTTTGATATGGAAAAAATGATCGGGATCACAAAAAGAACATCTCCTATGTTAAGGACATGCTATCCTGAGTTGATCCACTCATTAGACGGAAAGAAAACAGATTGGTTTCATGGAAAGATTAAGAAAACATGCTTTAGGCGAGAAGAATTGCCCAAGCAGATTGAATTGACAGACTGGTATTTACATAAAAAACGCCAGCTTCATGCGCTTTTTGCAGTGGAACATTGGCTGAAGAAATAAAGAAGCAAGGAATATCCTTGCTTCTTACGTAGAAGGGCGGTTTGGGCCGCCTAGTTTTTTATCTAAAGAATCGATTGCTTTTGATTCAGTCTTTTTTTGCTGGCCGGCTTTCTTCGGTCTTGTTTTCATACGGCACCTCCTCACAAGTATCGTTTGCATTAAGGGGAAGGATCATACAATTTTTGCGGGTGTTTTTGTCGAAAACTTCAGCTTTTCGTGGAATACCTGTTTGTTTGGCGATTTGCTTCTAGTTTTGTCATGTGGAAGGAAAGAGCTTAAAGAGCAAAGAATTTTAACCAGGAGAGACGAGTAAAGGAGGTACACGAATGTCCGGTTACGTAAGCAAAACAGATATTCTCCGTATGCTTTCTGATATAGAAGATGAATTAACCCGAGCTGAGCAAAGCCTGAATCATTCTTTAAACGCAGTTGAGGCTGAGATGCGGGAAACGGAAAATGAGCGCCTGAGTGTGCTAGAAGAAGAAATTATGGACCTTCATATTTGTATAAATGAGCTGTATCAATCGCCTGAACATAGGTATGCCTTTGAAAAGGTATACCGCATCGGCTGAATTTTCGGGCGGAATTTGGTACGATAGCATTGAGGTGAAGGGTGTTGCTATCACAAACATTGCTGGAAATGACCGAGCAAATGATTGAAGCTGCTGAAAATGGCGCTGATCGATATCAGGAAGGAAAAGAAAGTGATCTTTCTTATGATTTTTTTGAGACAATAAAGCCTGCAGTTGAAGAGAATGATGATCTGGCTGATCGCTGGGCGAAAGGGGCGCTTGAATTAATAAAAGCACGCCGCCCGAAATATGTGCATAAAGGGCAAATTGAGACCGCAAAGGATAATTTCCAGGAATTGATCCTTCAATCATATGTTCATCATATTCATAAAAAAAGATTCAAGGACATCACTGAATCAGTCCTGTACACATTGCACGCAGTTAAAGATGAAATTGCTAGAGAAGACAGCCTGTAGGCTGTCTTCTTTTCGTTTGTTATAGGGGGCCGGACGTTAATTTAGCTCATATGCCGGGCTTTCTGCTCCATTTGCTTCGAGAACCTTCATACTGTTACGAAATTCAGTTGTGCTTAGATGTCCTTGAATATAGAGGAACTTGGCAAAGTCCATCAGTTTATTCATACAGTCTGTTTCATATTTCTTCATTTCTGCAAAACGTTTGCTTAAGTATGATACGTTCATTATGGTGCATCCCCTCTCATCTGTATTGAAAATATGGTACCATAATGATTCGACTTTTTTCTGTTTTTAAAAAATTTAAACTTTCGACACAATTTGACAAATGAGAACCGGGTCCTGTGACACAAACAATAGACTTTATTCATACATATATAGAAGAGAATGTTGAGTTTTAGGGGGAATCGCAATGAACAAAAGTTTTCAAAGCTATCCGCGGCAAATGGGCTATTATTATCCTCAGCAAATGCAGGGATATTATCAGCAGCCTGTACCAGGGCAATATTTGCCGCAGCAGCCATATGGGCAGCAGGATTATTATCAGCCGTATTCTCCGGTCCAGTCTATGCCTATGCAGCCGCCTGCATTTTCCAATCCTTATCCAATCCCAAGGCCTAACCAGCAGCAGCCCTCACAATTTCAAAGTATTATGTCGCAGTTCAAAAAAGCCAACGGGCAGTTTGATTTTAATAAAATGATGGATACGACAGGCCAAGTGATGAGTGCAATGAATCAGGTCGGATCCTTAATAAAAGGATTTACAAGCTTTTTTAAAGGATAGAAGCATGAATGAAACGCTCATTCATGCTTATTTTTTGGAAAGAAAAGTGTCATGGTTTGTTCGTTCCAAGACGTTTCCATATCTTCCTGGCGAACTTCATAAGGCAGCTGCACTGTTCTCGTCATGCTTGTAAAAGTAGCTTCATGCTGCTGTTGCTGTTTTTCTTGAAGTGTGACATGAAGATACCTGGATTTAATGTCAACGACGATGTCGCCGTCTTGAAACGTCGATGGAATTGTGATATCGACATACAGCCCGGTATCTCTTTCTCTGACATGTATGGTCGTCTGTACATCCTTTAAACTCGAGTTGATCAGGTTCTGAAATCCGTTTATCAGGTTGCCGAACGCTGAGGATTGAAAAAGATCGTCTATTGCCTCCGTTATGATTTCTTCTTTCTTTTGCAGATCGTTCTTTTTGTCATCATCGAATTCCAACTCTGCCACCGCCTTTTTTAACCAGACTATGCGGCTATGCCGGATGTTGTTATAAATTGAAGCAAAATTGAAAGTATGGTTAAATAGTGGTGAATGTAGGGATAGCGGTTGAAGCGATTGAGAAGGGAGAAAACACATTGCTGAAAAAATTATTCGGAATGGGCAAAACTCAGGAAAAAGTGACAGAAGAGGTTATTTATTCTCCGGCAGACGGTACGGTAATGGACCTGACAGATGTGCCGGACCCAGTTTTTTCACAGAAGATGATGGGGGAAGGAATAGCGGTTGAGCCTACAAATGGCGAAATCGTTTCACCTGCTGAAGGCGAAGTGATTCAGATATTCCACACCAAACACGCCGTTGGCATTCGAACCCGTTCGGGAATTGAACTCTTAATTCATGTTGGGCTGGAAACGGTTAATATGAACGGAGAAGGGTTTACTGCCCATATTAAAGAAGGGGACAAAGTGAAGGTCGGTGACCCGCTGATTACGTGTGATTTGGAATTAATAAAAGAAAAAGCGAGCAGCACAGTCATTCCGATCGTGATCATGAATGGTGAGGCTGTAGGATCAATTGTGCCGGCAGGCGAAAAGGCTGCCCACAAAGGAGAAACAAAGCTCCTCACAATAAAAGCGAAATGAGCAGGGCGTATGCCTTGCTTTTTTTGTTCGATTGTATAAAATTTGCACCTAGCCATGCAAACAAATATTCGGTAAACTGTACTTGACAAAGAGGTGTAAAGAATGAAAAAGAAATCACTGACTGAGCTCATTTCTGAGTTAAAAGGAAATGAAAACGTTGTGAATTGGCATGAAATTGAGCCTCGTGGAGCAAGAACAAGGCCGATGCCTGAAAGTATAGACGAGAGAATAAAGACAGCCCTTTCGAAAAGGGGCATTGATGAATTATATACTCACCAATATTCTGCTTATCAATATGTGCAAAAAGGAGAAAACATCGTTACCGTAACGCCCACAGCATCAGGAAAAACATTATGTTATAATCTCCCAGTCCTGCAGTCCATCGCCCAAGACGAAACAAACCGGGCGCTGTATTTATTTCCCACTAAAGCGCTGGCACAGGATCAAAAGAGCGAGTTAAATGAAATCATTGATGAAATGGGCATAGATATTAAAAGTTTTACATATGACGGGGATACATCTCCGGCAATCAGACAAAAAGTGAGAAAAGCAGGTCACATTGTCATTACAAATCCCGATATGCTGCATTCTGCCATTCTTCCGCATCATACGAAATGGGTCAGTTTGTTTGAGAACCTTAAGTATATCGTGATCGATGAACTTCATACGTATCGCGGTGTTTTCGGGAGCCATGTGGCGAATGTAATCCGGCGGCTGAAGCGAATCTGCCGGTTTTACGGAAGCGATCCTGTATTTATTTGTACTTCGGCAACGATTGCCAACCCGAAGGAATTGGGTGAGCAGCTGACGGGAAATCCGATGCGGCTGGTCGATGACAACGGCGCCCCGAGCGGACGGAAGCACTTTGTCTTTTATAATCCGCCAATTGTGAACAAACCGCTGAATATCAGAAAAAGCGCAACTGCAGAAGTAAATGAACTGGCGAAAGAGTTTCTGAAAAACAAAGTGCAGACCATTGTTTTTGCCAGGAGCAGAGTCCGGGTGGAAATTATTTTAAGCCATATTCAGGAGCTTGTGAAAAAAGAGATTGCAACAAAGTCAATCAGAGGCTATCGAGGAGGCTATCTTCCAAAAGAGCGAAGAGAAATCGAAAGAGGGTTAAGAGAAGGAGAGATTTTAGGAGTTGTCAGTACGAATGCCTTAGAGCTTGGTGTTGATATCGGCCAGCTGCAAGTGTGTGTGATGACAGGGTATCCTGGAAGTGTGGCAAGTGCATGGCAGCAGGCGGGACGAGCCGGCAGAAGACACGGTGAGTCTTTGATTATCATGGTCGCCAATTCAACGCCGATCGACCAATATATTGTGCGGCATCCTGAATACTTCTTCAACCGTTCGCCGGAATCTGCGAGAATCAATCCGGAGAATTTGATTATTTTAGTAGACCACTTAAAGTGTGCGGCTTATGAGCTTCCTTTTAGCGCTGATGAAGAGTTTGGGCCGATGGATGTAAGTGACATTCTTGAGTATCTTCAGGAAGAGGCTGTTCTTCACCGCAATGGCGAACGGTATCATTGGGCAAGTGAATCGTTCCCTGCTTCAAATATCAGTTTGCGATCTGCGTCACAAGAAAATGTCGTTATTGTTGATCAGTCAGATATTGCAAATGTAAGGATTATCGGTGAAATGGATCGTTTTAGTGCGATGACGCTTTTGCATGATGAAGCGATTTATTTGCATGAAGGGGTTCAATATCAAGTGGAGAAGCTCGATTGGGACCACAAAAAGGCTTATGTCAGAAAAGTTGATGTTGAATATTACACGGATGCTAATCTGGCAGTTCAGCTAAAAGTGTTAGAAATTGATAAAACGACAGAAAATAGCCGGACGTCATTGCACTATGGTGACGTCACTGTCAATGCTTTGCCGACTATTTTTAAAAAGATAAAAATGACGACGTTTGAAAATATTGGTTCTGGTCCTATTCATTTGCCGGAAGAAGAACTGCACACAAGTGCAGCTTGGCTTGAAATGAAAACAGTAGACGAGGACATCGGGGAAAAAACGCTGGAACAGCTGCTTCTCGGTATCTCGAATGTGCTGCAGCATATTGTCCCTGTGTATATCATGTGTGACCGAAACGATGTTCATGTCGTTTCTCAAATCAAAGCAGCCCATACCGGATTGCCGACGATCTTTTTATACGATCATTATCCGGGCGGTATCGGTTTGGCGGAGGAAGTTTTCAACCGTTTTTCAGACATTAATGAAGCGGCAAAGCAACTCATTAAACAATGTCCTTGCCATGATGGCTGTCCGTCTTGTATTGGTACCGAAATAGAAGGAATAAAAGCAAAGGAAAGAATTTTGCACCTGTTGGATCAAATGTCGTAAGGGGGGGAGGTTAGATATGTCATTAAAAGGGAAACTCCAGCGAATGAAAAAGCATATGGTGCTTGATGAAGGGGAACAGAAAACAGAATCAGGCAACCAAGAAAACCACTTCGCTCAAAACCATGCTGAAATCCCTTTTTTAGAGGAATGGGAGGCTTTTGGCATGAAGCCTTTTTTCTTCGAAGATGAATACTGCCTCATCAGGGAGGTAGAATATCCGCTTTCTCACCGCCACGGGTTATACAGCTTTTCCGAGCTTGATGAAGTGATCGCTTTGTGGAATCAAAGCAACCTGTCACATACATTGTCAGCAAAAGGGTATAACAAAAGCAGTCTCTTTTTCTTTGACACGGAAACAACCGGTCTTGGGGGCGGAGCCGGCAACACCATTTTTTTGCTCGGCCATGCGAGAGTATATAAAGACAAAGTAGTGGTCAAACAGCATCTTTTGCCCAAACCTGGAAATGAAGTTGCCTTGTATCAAAGCTTTTTAAGCGAGGTTGACATTACATCACTTGTGACCTACAACGGAAAAGCCTTTGATTGGCCGCAGGTGAAAACAAGGCATACATTGATCCGGGACAGACTTCCAAAGCTCCCGGAGTTCGGCCACTTCGACCTTCTGCATGGAGCAAGACGCCTGTGGAAACACAAAATGGATCGTGTATCACTTGGCACGGTTGAAAAAGAGGAACTTGGCATCCGCAGACAAGAAGATACACCGGGTTACTTGGCACCAATGCTTTATTTCCATTTTATCAAGGCACAAGAGCCGGATCTTCTAAAAGGTGTCCTGCATCATAATGAAATGGACGTGCTATCGCTCATTTCATTGTACATCCATATGTCTAAAAAAATACTTTCAGAATCCCATGCGCCAATAGAGCACAGTGAAGCTTATGCGATGGCGAAATGGTTTATGGCTCACAAAGAAACGGATGAGGCGGTCAAACAGCTTGAAACGCTTAAAGGAAAGTCGTTTGAGGACCAGGACAGAGCGCTGCTGGATTTATCGCTCCTGTACAAGAAACAAAACCGATTGGCAGAAGCAGTGCCGCTTTGGGAAAAGCTGTCCCGTTCACAAAATCATAAGTGCAGATATGGTGCTGTGATAGAGCTTGCGAAATATTTTGAGCACAAGAAAAAAGAGTTTGGGAAAGCATTGCATATAGCAGAGCAATTACTTGGCGATGCGGCATTCTTATCAGAAAGTGAAACAGAAAAACTGCAAGTGAGAATTGCTCGGCTGAGGAGGAAATATTCCTCTTAAATATTTCCCCGGAAAGCGCAAAAGACGACTTGTTTCGCCATGAATTTTTTTTGCTGAATTCACATTGATTTTGTTGTAGAATAGCGGCGAATCCTGTAAAATGACGGTAGTTATTTTTAAAGGGAGAGTTGGTATGTATAAGGGTGTTTTTTATTTGTTCTTTGTTGTGGTTTTTTTGATTGCTTTTGTGTTTTCTAACTTTAAAGACAGCTTACTTGCACACTTTTAAAATAGGTCTTTGTATTAGAACATGTACCCCTTATTTTTCATAGCTTAGTATTGTAATAAAGTTTATGGAAAGGGGATTTTATCATGCATCACTGCAGACCGCATATGGTGGCGCCAATTGTCCATCCTACACATTGCTGTGAACACCATACGTTTTCAAAAACGATCGTGCCGCACATTCATCCACAGCATACAACAAACGTAAACCACCAGCATTTTCAGCACGTTCATTACTTTCCACACACTTTCTCAAATGTTGATCCGGCTACGCATCAGCATTTTCAAGCAGGAAAACCTTGCTGCGATTACTAGTAGGAAAACGTGCAGCTTGATGATGTAAAAAACGCAGCACATCAAATGGGGCCCAGTGGGAGCCCCATTTTTTAAAGCAGGTGATATGATGAGAGTATTGGCAATCACGGGTTATAAACCATTTGAACTTGGGATATTTAAACAGGATGACAAGGCGCTGTATTACATAAAAAAAGCCATTAAGAGCCGGCTGATTGCTTTTGTGGATGAAGGGTTAGAATGGATTTTAATTTCGGGCCAGCTTGGTACGGAGCTATGGGCGGCCGAAGCTGCATATGATTTGCAGGAAGAATACCCTGACTTAAAGGTAGCTGTCATCACGCCATTTTATGAGCAGGAAAAGAACTGGAAAGAACCGAACAAGGAACTGTATGGAGCAGTTCTCGCTCAGGCAGACTATGAAGCAAGCCTGACTCACCGCCCATATGAAAGCCCGCTTCAGTTTAAACAAAAAAATCAATTCTTCATTGAAAAGTCCGACGGGCTAATGCTTTTATATGACCCGGAAATGGAAGGTTCCCCTAAGTATATGCTTGAGACAGCGGAAAAAAGACGCGAACAGGATGGCTATCCCATCTACTTTATTACAATGGATGATCTCAGAGTGACGGTAGAGGAAGACAGCTACTAACAAAGAGAGGGAAATTTGACAACCGTACAGATTTCTGAAAAAATATAAGGTGATGATTCACGATACGAGGTGAAAAAGATGCTTGCTGATAAAGTAAAGCTTTCTGCGAAAGAAATTTTGGAAAAAGAATTTAAAACAGGCGTTAGAGGCTACAAGCAAGAAGACGTTGACAAATTTTTAGATATGATTATTAAGGATTATGAAACCTTCCATCAAGAAATCGAAGAACTGCAGCAGGAAAATCTGCAGCTGAAAAAACAGCTTGAAGAAGCCAGCAAAAAACAGCCTGTGCAATCTAACACAACGAACTTTGATATTTTAAAACGGCTGTCTAACTTAGAAAAACACGTTTTTGGCAGCAAGCTTTATGATTGATCGCGCTTGAAAAAATTGGCGCTTGTCAATTGCAATCAGTTGTTATATAATAATTCATGTTCTTAACGTTCGGGTAATCGCTGCAGATCTTGAATCTGTAGAGGAAAGTCCATGCTCGCACGGTGCTGAGATGCCCGTAGTGTTCGTGCCTAGCGAAGTCATAAGCTAGGGCAGCCTTGATAGGCTGACGGCAGGAAAAAAGCCTACGTCCTTTTGGATATGGCTGAGTATCCTTGAAAGTGCCACAGTGACGAAGTCTCACTAGAAATGGTGAGAGTGGAACGCGGTAAACCCCTCGAGCGAGAAACCCAAATTTTGGTAGGGGAACCTTCTTGACGGAATTCAACGGAGAGAAGGACAGAATGCTTTCTGTAGATAGATGATTGCCGCCTGAGTACGAGGTGATGAGCCGTTTGCAGTACGACGGAACAAAACATGGCTTACAGAACGTTAGACCACTTAACATTTAAAATGATGAAAACAAGCTCTCCCGTATAAGGAGAGCTTTTATCTTGAAAAGAGAAAAGTTTTAAAAGACAGGGTGATACGATGACGAAGTACCCACTAATTGCAACGGCGCCGATGGGCATTGAAGCTGTTGTCGCAAAGGAAGTACGAGATTTAGGATACGAATGCAAGGTTGATAACGGAAAGGTTATTTTTGAAGGCGATGCGCTTGCCATTTGCCGCGCGAACCTTTGGCTTAGAACAGCAGACCGCATAAAGGTCCAGGTTGCTTCTTTTAAAGCGAAAACATTTGATGAACTGTTTGAAAAAACGAAAGCGATTAACTGGCGCTCGTTTATACCTGAAAACGGAAAATTCCCTGTCATCGGGAAGTCAGTGAAATCAACACTTGCAAGCGTTCCTGACTGTCAGCGGATCGTCAAAAAAGCAATTGTTGAAAAGCTCAAGCTGCAGTCCGGCAAAGCCAACGACTGGATTGAAGAGACCGGTGCCGAGTATAAGGTGGAAGTTTCTTTATTAAAAGATCAGGCTGTTCTTACGCTGGATTCGTCAGGGACGGGCCTCCACAAACGAGGATACCGTGTCGATCAGGGCGGCGCCCCGATTAAAGAAACACTTGCTGCCGCTTTAGTGCAATTAACCAATTGGACCCCGGATCGTCCATTTGTCGATCCTTTCTGCGGTTCCGGAACAATTGCGATTGAAGCGGCGTTAATCGGCCAAAACATCGCCCCGGGATTCAACCGCGATTTTGTTTCAGAGGATTGGGAATGGATTGGTAAAGACCTGTGGGACAAAGCGCGGCTTGAAGTCGAGGAAAAAGCAAACTATGACCAGCCGCTTGCCATTTTCGCAAGCGACATAGACCACCGCATGGTTCAAATCGCAAAAGAAAATGCAGAGGAAGCGGGATTGGGTGATTTAATCGAATTTAAGCAGATGCAGGTTAAAGACTTCACGACAAATCTGGAGTTTGGCGTCATTGTCGGCAACCCGCCATATGGGGAGCGTCTCGGCGAGAAAAAAGCCGTTGAGCAGATGTACAAAGAAATGGGACAGGCTTTCGAACCGCTTGATACCTGGTCTGTGTATATGCTGACATCAAATGAGAATTTTGAGGAAGCATACGGCAGAAAAGCGACGAAGAAAAGAAAGCTCTTTAACGGGTTTATTAAAACGGATTATTATCAATACTGGTCAAAAGTAAGACCGCAGCGCAAGAAAACAGAAAACGCATAAAAAGAAGACGCTCTGCATGCGTCTTCTTTCATCTTTCAGCCATATTCTATCGTTACCAACGGTGAGCTTTCGCGTTACTTCTCAATATAATGTTGGTTTGGGACATTTCAGTGTGACCGTTTACTTGAGACTTAGAACGTTTAGGCCGCGTCCAATTGTGATGAAACAGTTCAGAATGCTGATCTAACCGATTTCTATAACTCATGTCAACATCACTCCCTGATAGAATATTGTTGATAAGACGGATAATCCGGGGTACGGAATATCGATTGTAGTTTGTGCATATTTCGGTGAGAACATGCGGAAAGCATGTATATAAAATGAAAAGTTCGCATACAATGATGATTATTTCCATCAGAGGTGATCTCATGCTAAACAGCGAACATTTTAATCTTATTCAAAGGGCGCTTGACGCAACAGCAAGCGAGCTAAAAGAGCTCGGGGCTGATTCGTCTCCGTCTGTGCTTTCGCATGCGCAAAATGATTTAGAAAAAGCGGTCGAACATATTTATTCAACAGACCATCCTTTTTTATCGTCGCATGTGATCAATCGAAAGTAAGCGCAAAAAAACTTGGCCTTGCCAAGTTTTTTTATTGTATTCATCGGCGGAAAATGATATTATTGGTGGTCTGAATGTCGAATAGTTGGGGGTTGGAACTAGGTGACAACATCACGTTTGCCTTTTTCTTTAACGAAAACAAAGAATTTTTATGAAGAATTGAACAATTGGATTGGTGACGTGTTTTACGATATCCTTCCCGAAAAAGGGTTTGACCTTCGGGATGAGCAGGTGTTTATGGCTTTTCAGCTGGAGCGGGCGTTTAAAGAGAAAAAAGTCATGTTCGCCGAAGCTGGAGTGGGAACGGGGAAAACGCTGGTTTATCTTCTTTTTGCGATCAGCTACGCAAGATATGTCGGCAAACCCGCTATTATTGCTTGTGCTGATGAAACATTAATCGAACAGCTTGTGAAAAAAGAGGGCGATATCTCGAAGCTTGCTGAGCATTTGGATCTGAAAATTGATACAAGGTTGTCAAAGTCACATGAGCAATATCTATGCTTGAAGAAGCTTGAAAAAACAATGCAGCGCTCCGATGATGATAAATGGCTGGATCTTTATGAGTCATTACCATCATTTGTCCATGAATCACAGGCGATGCAGCGCTTTTATCCGTATGGCGACCGTAAGCAGTATGCAAATCTATCGAACGAAGAATGGTCAGAAGTAAGCTATGATTCGTTTCAGGATTGTCTGACTTGTGATATGAGACACAGATGCGGTCTGACGCTTTCCAGAGATTACTACCGCAAGTCAACAGACTTAATCATTTGTTCCCATGATTTTTACATGGAGCATGTGTGGACGGAAGAATCACGCAAACGAGAGGGCCAGCTGCCTCTCTTGCCTGATCATAGTGCAGTTGTCTTCGATGAAGGGCATCTGTTAGAGTTTGCCGCGCAAAAAGCGCTAACCTACAGAGTGAAGCAATCTACTCTTGAATTGTTTTTAGAACGTTTGCTTCAAAATGACATCAGAGAAGAGTTTGCTGAACTGATTGAAGATGCGCTTGCTGTGAACGACGAGTTTTTCTATATTCTTTCTGAAGAATCAAAAGAAGTAGCCGGTTCACACCGTTTAGAAATAAAAAATGACCAGCGTGTTAAAAAGGCGGCGGACGAGCTTTGCCGTTTGCTTGATAAAATTGGTGAGGCTCTCGTGTTCGAGTCTGAGATGTACACGATTGATCAATACGAGCTGTCAGTTGTAGAAGAATATGTTGAACAAATGGCGTATTCATTATCTTTATATCAAAAGGATGCCATCAGCTGGCTGGAGAAAAAGGAAGCAGATTCTACCTTTGTTGTAATGCCAAGAACGGTAGCAGAAGTGTTAGGCGAAAAAGTATTTTCAAAGAAAATTCCTTATATCTTCTCGTCTGCTACGCTGTCAGAAGGCGGTTCATTTGATTATATAGCTGACAGTCTTGGGATTCATGATTATTTGTCGTTAACTGTTGATTCTCCTTATGATTATGACGAACAAATGACAGTTGATCTATATGCAAAAACAGAGATGACCGCTGAACAAAAAACAGCTGAAACAATTGAAACAATCAAACGTTATAAGGGCAGAACGCTGGTGCTTTTCCCTTCTTTTGAGGAATTAAACGAGTTCAAGCAGCTATCCGCGGCTTGGGAGCTGCCGTATCCGATTTTCTTTGAAGGTGATGAAGAAATCAGCAGCTTAGTGGAGAAATTCCAAGAGGAAGAGGAAACAGTGCTTTGTTCGGTACATCTATGGGAAGGACTCGATATTCCTGGTGACGCGTTGAAGAATGTTACCATTTGGTCATTACCGTTCCCGCCGCATGATCCTGTATTTACAGCCAAACGCAATGGGGCGAAAAAAGATCCGTTCGAAGAAGTTGATCTGCCGTATATGTTGTTACGCGTCCGGCAGGGCATCGGGCGTCTGATTCGTTCGAATCAAGACAGTGGATCAATCCACATTTATGCTGGCGGAGAGAATGAACGCATCATTGATGAGGTCAAAAAGGTGTTGCCTGTTGAACCGCATATAATGTAATAGGAAAAAGCTGACGATCGTGTTCGTCAGCTTTTTTATTTGTCAGCGAGATAGCCAGCCGCCGTCTACTGCTAAAATGTGCCCATTTACATAATCTGAAGCGCGTGATGCCAAAAAGACAGCAGTCCCGCCGATATCATCCGCTTTGCCCCATCGGCCTGCAGGGATTCTCTTTAAAATATCCTCATTTCGCTTTTCATCATCGCGAATAGGCTGTGTATTCGCTGTAGAAATATAACCCGGAGCGATTGCGTTGACCTGAATGCCGGAAGCTGCCCACTCATTGGCAAACGATTTTGTCAAACCGGCAACCGCATGTTTGCTCGCCGTATAAGCGGGAACAAGGATACCGCCTTGAAAAGATAGAAGAGAAGCGATATTAATAATTTTTCCATAACCTCTTTTCAGCATGTGTCTGCCTGCCAGCTGTGTCAGAACAAACAAGCTGTTTAGATTGACATTCAATACGTGATGCCAGTTTTCTTCTGCGAAATGTTCTGCTTTTTCCCGGTGAATAATACCGGCATTATTGACAAGAATGTCGATCTGCCGGCTTTCAAACAGCTCAGCTGCAGAATCTCTTATCGTTTCCGGTTTGCTCATGTCCAATGTAAAAGACGTAAACGTCCGGCCTTCCTGTTCCACTAGCTGCTGTGTTTCAGACAGGCTGCTTTTATGTGAGGTCCCGATAATATCAGCGCCAGCACCGGCCAGCGCTTTGGCAATGCCTTGGCCGATTCCCGTTCCCGGTCCTGTCACCAGTGCTGTTTTTCCTTCTAATGAAAAGGCATCATGTAGATAACTCATTTTATTTCAGCCCATCCATCGGAACGGCATCCATGTCTGTAAACGTGTAATTTTCTCCAGCCATCGCCCACACAAAGCTGTAGTTTGATGTTCCTGCGCCAGAGTGAATAGACCAGGCAGGAGAAAGAACAGCCTGCTCATTTCCGACAACAAGGTGGCGTGTTTCATCCGGCTGGCCCATGAAGTGAAACACCTTCGAATCCTTCTCGAGATCAAGGTAAAGATACGCCTCCATCCGGCGGTCATGGACGTGTGCCGGCATGGTGTTCCAGTTGTTGTTTTGATCTAACATCGTAATGCCCATCATAAGCTGGCAGCTTTTAATGCCATCTTGATGAATGACCTTGTACAGGCTTCTGACATTAGACGCTGCATCATCGCCAAGACGGTCTGGTGTCAGCTCAGAAATAGCAGCTTTTTGCGTAGGATGGTTTTGGTGGGCACAAGCGGAGACAAAGTAAAACTTCGCTTTCTCTCCATCCAGGCTTGTAAATGCTACATCCTGATTGCCCATTCCGATATAGAGAAAATCCTTTGTTTGAAGCACATATTCCTCATCGCCAACTCTGACAGCACCAGGCTGGCCGACATTAATAATCCCGATTTCACGCCGTTCCAGAAAGAAGTCTGTTTTAAGGAAATCCCCGGCATCAAGCTTCAATTCACTTTGGCCCGGAGCCGCTCCGCCGATGACAACCCGGTCTTCATGTGAGTAGTACATCGTTAGTTTATTTTCCGTAAATAAAGTATCCATTAAGAAATGGCTGCGGAGCTCCTCTGTCGTAAAGCGTTTTACTTGTTCAGGGTGTACAGAATAACGATTTTCCATTGTATTTCCCCCTTGGTTAGGATTTCGGCATCACTTGAATGAAAATATTTTGGTAACGGTTTCAAAGAAAATTTTAGGATAAATAGTGAAAAGAGTCAACGTTAAAATTGTGAATAGACACATTTTTGAAAAAACTCTTCCCAAATGTTAAAAATATGGTATTCTTGTGTTGTAACGGTTTTGAAATCGGTTTCAAATATATGAGATACAGGAGCACTTGAATGAAAAAGAAAACAACAGGCCATACGACCATCAAAGATGTAGCAGAATGTGCAGGAGTTTCGAAATCAACGGTTTCCCGCTATATTAACGGAAAAATAGATGCGATTTCTCCTGAAAAAGTGAAAAACATAAAAAAGGCAATCGCTGAATTGAATTACCGGCCAAGCAAAATGGCACAAGGTTTGAAAATAAAAAAAAGCAAATTAATCGGATTTGTAGTAGCTGACATTACAAATCCATTTTCGGTCGCCGCGTTTAGGGGAGTCGAAGAAGTTTGTGATCAACATGGCTACAGCATTATGGTGTGCAACACTGATAACAGTCCAGAAAAAGAGCGGGAAATGCTTTTAAAGCTTGAAGCCCATTCGGTGGAAGGACTGATTTTAAATGCAACGGGAGAAAACAAGGATGTTCTCCAAGCCTTTGCAGAACAGCACATTCCAACGATATTAATTGATCGGAAACTTCCGGATCTAAAACTGGATACTGTTACGACTGACAACAGAAGAATCACAAAAGAGATTCTTCAGAAGATTTACGGCAAAGGGTACACTGATGTCGCGTTGTTTACCGAACCAATTTCATCTATCAGCCCTCGTGCAGAAAGAGCTGCTGTGTATCAGGAAATCGCTTCAGTTCATAATGTGAACGGGCTTGTCAGAATGTATGAAATTGACGTGAGAAACAAGGAACAGCTTAAGGCGGCGCTTCGTTCTTTTTACAAGGAGATGCCGGAGGAAAAAAAAGCGATTCTGGCTTTAAACGGCTTAATTATGTTGAAAATCATCAGCTGTATGGAAGAGATCGGCCTGCGCATACCCCAAGATATTGGGATTGCAGGGTTCGACGATACAGAATGGTATAAACTGATCGGTCCGGGCATTACAACAATCGCCCAGCCGTCACATGATATGGGCAGGACGGCGATGGAACGCGCACTAAAAAGGATTGAAGGTGACAAGGGAGCGCCTCAAACCATTGAATTAGAGGCAGAAGTCATCATGAGAAAGTCACTTTAATCCTGGGTGCCCTCAACGAAGAGGAGGTTGGGAAGAGATGAAGCTTGATGCGGTGACATTCGGGGAATCGATGGCCATGTTTTACGCTAATGAGTACGGAGGCCTTCATGAAGCATCCACATTTTCTAAAGGTTTGGCCGGGGCAGAAAGCAATGTCGCCTGCGGCCTTGCCAGGCTCGGTTTTCAGATGGGATGGATGAGCAAGGTCGGCAATGATCAGCTCGGAACATTTATTTTAGAGTCGCTTAAAAAAGAGGGCGTTGATGTGTCCCGCGTGATCCGTTCACAGGACGGAAATCCCACCGGTCTTCTGCTGAAGTCAAAAGTGAAAGAAGGCGATCCGCAAGTTACCTATTACAGGAAAAACTCAGCTGCAAGCACGCTGACTTCTGCTGAATATCCGAGAGATTATTTTCAAAGCGCAGGCCATTTGCATATGACAGGTATTCCGCCGGCCTTATCTGCTGAGATGAAAGACTTTACTTACCACGTAATGAAGGATATGAAACATGCCGGGAAAACGGTATCGTTCGATCCCAATTTAAGGCCCTCGCTTTGGCCTGATCAAGCAACGATGGCCCATACGATTAATGATCTGGCTGGGCTTGCAGATTGGTTTTTCCCGGGGAACGCTGAGGGCGAGTTATTGACCGGAGAAAAAACACCTGAAGGCATTGCCGACTTTTATCTGAAAAAGGGTGTCAGCTTTGTCGCCATTAAACTCGGAAAAGAAGGCGCTTACTTCAAAACGCGGGAAGGTGAAGGATTTGCAGAAGGCTATCGGGTCGATCGGGTGGTTGATACGGTCGGTGCCGGAGACGGATTTGCAGTCGGTGTGATCAGCGGCATCCTTGATGGTTTGTCGTACAAGGATGCGGTGCAAAGGGGAAATGCGATTGGCGCTTTGCAAGTGCAGGCACCGGGGGATATGGACGGTATGCCGACCAGGGAGAAATTAGCTGCGTTTTTATCTGATCAAAGAACGGTTCGCCAAAAGAAAGGGGATTATTAATATGGAGTCCAAAGCTGTTGAAAACCGTTTGAAAGCAGCAAGGCTGATTGCAGTCATTCGCACAAAGGATAAACAGGAGGCCTGTCAGCAGATTGAAAGCTTACTAGATAAAGGGATTCGTGCCGTTGAAGTGACGTATACGACACCTGGAGCATCGGATATTATCGAGTCCTTCCGTGATAGAAAAGATATCTTAATCGGCGCAGGTACCGTCATCACTGCGCAGCAAGCGGGAGAAGCTGCTGAGGCTGGAGCGCAGTTTATTGTCAGTCCGGGATTTTCAGCTGACCTTGCAGAACATCTTTCTTTTTTGAAGACACTTTATATCCCCGGCGTATTGACTCCGAGCGAAATTATGGAAGCGCTGACATGCGGTTTCACTACTTTAAAGCTGTTCCCAAGCGGTGTGTTTGGGATTCCGTTTATGAAAAATTTAGCTGGCCCTTTTCCTCAGGTGACCTTTATTCCGACAGGCGGTATCCATCCGTCTGACGTGCCGGATTGGCTCAAAGCCGGAGCTGGCGCCGTCGGTGTCGGAAGCCAGTTGGGCAGTTGTTCAAAAGAAGATTTGCAGGCTGTATTCCAAGTGTAAGTGGGAATGTTTTTTCATAACCGGAGGATGGGAGAATCCACATATGAAAATCAAAGCGACAATTGAACGGGTACCTGGCGGAATGATGATTATTCCGCTGTTTCTGGGAGCGGCGCTCAATACGTTTGCGCCTGGAACAGCGGAGTTCTTTGGAGGGTTTACAGGTGCTTTGATTACCGGAACGCTGCCGATACTGGGTGTTTTTATTTTCTGCGTAGGAGCGACGATTGATTTTCGGTCTTCAGGCTATATCGCAAGGAAGGGAATCACATTATTATTGGGGAAGGTCGGATTTGCAGCGCTGCTGGGCGTGATCGCAGCGCAATTTATACCTGATGAAGGCATACAATCCGGCTTTTTTGCAGGTCTTTCTGTTTTAGCAATTGTCGCAGTGATGAATGAAACGAATGGCGGCCTGTATTTGGCGCTCATGAACCATATGGGAAGAAAAGAAGATGCTGGCGCTTTTGCGTTTATCAGTACAGAATCAGGGCCTTTTATGACCATGGTGACATTTGGTGTTACTGGACTTGCCGCATTTCCGTGGGAAACGCTGGCAGCGACAGTCATCCCGTTTTTACTCGGCTGTATACTTGGAAACCTTGATCATGATCTCAGAGACTTATTCAGTAAGGTTGTGCCGGCGATCATCCCGTTTTTTGCCTTTTCGCTCGGCAACACCTTGAATTTTGGAATGCTGATTCAATCAGGGCTGCTTGGGATTTTTATCGGAGTTTCTGTCGTCATTTTATCGGGCAGCTCGTTGTTTTTGCTTGACCGTTTTATTGCGCGGGGAGACGGTGTCGCTGGCGTGGCCGCTTCTTCTACGGCGGGGGCGGCTGTAGCCGTGCCCTACGCATTAGCGGAAGCGAATGCCTCATTTGCGCCAGTTGCTGAATCAGCAACGGCAATCATAGCGACAAGTGTTATTGTCACCTCACTGTTAACCCCGCTGGCAACGGTGTGGGTGGATAAAAAAATCAAACAGAAAAAGCGGAGAACACCGCCGCCAAAAAATCAAATGACGATTAACTGAACCAGAAAGGCTGCCGCCAAAAATACCGGCAGCCTCTTATACAAACAATTTGACTTTCATACCCCCTTCCATTAGCCTGTAATGGAACGGCTAGAATAGGGAGGGAATGGATATGGAGATACATACATATGAAAAGGAATTTTTTGATCTTTTAAAAAGAATCTCACATTACAGCGAAGCAGTTGCGTTAATGCACTGGGACTCTAGAACAGGCGCGCCCAAAAACGGATCAGAGGACCGTGCCGAAAGCATCGGGCAGCTTTCAACAGATATATTCAATATCCAAACATCAGATCGGATGAAGGAACTGATCGATGCCCTGTATGAACGATTTGATGACTTATCTGAAGATACAAAAAAGGCAGTGGAGCTGGCGAAAAAAGAGTACGAAGAGAATAAAAAAATCCCTGAGGCTGAATACAAGGAATATGTGATCCTGTGTTCAAAGGCTGAAACCGCGTGGGAAGAAGCGAAAGGAAAATCTGATTTCAGCTTGTTTTCCCCCTATTTAGAGCAGCTGATTGAATTCAATAAACGTTTTATCACATATTGGGGTTATCAAGAGCATCCATATGATGCATTGCTTGATTTGTTTGAGCCGGGTGTCACAGTAAAGGTGCTTGATCAGCTGTTTGCTGAGTTGAAAGAAGCGATTATTCCCCTCGTTAAACAAGTGACAGCTTCCGAAAATAAACCGGATACAAGCTTTATTACAAAAACGTTCCCTAAAGACAAGCAAAAGGAGCTCAGCTTGTATTTTTTACAGGAGCTTGGCTACGATTTTGATGGCGGACGGCTTGATGAAACGGTTCATCCGTTTGCAACCACGATGAATCGCGGAGACGTTCGAGTCACGACGAGGTATGATGAAAAAGATTTCCGCACGGCGATCTTTGGCACCATTCATGAGTGCGGTCATGCGATATATGAGCAAAATATTGACGAGGCACTGAGCGGCACAAACTTGTCGGACGGTGCATCAATGGGCATCCATGAATCTCAATCATTATTTTACGAGAATTTTATCGGCCGCAACAAGCATTTTTGGACACCGTACTATAAGAAAATTCAAGAAGCATCCCCTGATCAGTTCAAAGATATCTCCCTGGATGATTTTGTCCGGGCAATCAATGAATCAAAGCCTTCCTTTATCAGGGTAGAAGCGGATGAATTGACGTATCCTCTTCATATCATTATCCGCTATGAAATTGAAAAAGCGATTTTCAGCAATGAAGTGTCTGTAGAAGAACTGCCGTCGCTATGGAATCAAAAATACCAAGATTATTTAGGGATTACACCGCAGACGGACGCAGAAGGGATTTTACAGGATGTCCATTGGGCAGGAGGAGATTTTGGCTACTTCCCATCCTATGCACTCGGCTACATGTATGCAGCTCAGCTGAAACAAAAAATGCTCGGGGATCTGCCTGAGTTTGACACTCTCTTGGAAAGAGGAGAATTTCATCCGATAAAGCAATGGCTGACGGAAAAGGTGCACATTCACGGAAAACGGAAAAAGCCGTTAGAGATTATTAAAGATGCAACAGGAGAAGAGCTGAATGTACGCTATTTGATTGACTATTTGACAAACAAATATTCAAATCTCTATCTATCGTAACCAAAAGCCTGGCGCTGAGACTGCCAGGCTCTTTTAGAAAGTAAATGCATAAAAGACGAATGATTACCATTAAAATAAAAATAAAGTTCGGAAATTTTGTTTTTTGTCTATGCAACAGGCTGGAATCTTGATATAATTTATTACAATATCATAGGAACACTCATATAATCGCGTGGATATGGCACGCAAGTTTCTACCGGGCACCGTAAATGTCCGACTATGAGTGAGCAATGAGACCGCACGTGTACGGTTTTTTGTTATATCAGCATTGCTTGCTCTTTTTTGAGCGGGCAATGCTTTTTTTATTATCATAACGGAGGTAAGACAGGATGGAAGCACTGAAACGAAAAATAGAGGAAGAAGGCGTCGTGTTATCTGACCAGGTACTGAAGGTGGATGCCTTTTTGAATCATCAAATTGATCCGCTGCTTATGCAGAAAATTGGTGGGGAATTTGCTGCAAGATTTGCAAAAGACGGTATTACCAAAATTGTAACAATCGAATCATCCGGAATCGCTCCCGCTGTGATGACCGGTTTACAGCTAGGTGTGCCGGTTGTCTTCGCGAGAAAACATAAGTCACTAACACTCACCGACAACTTGCTGACAGCGTCCGTTTATTCCTTTACGAAGCAAACGGAAAGCCAAATTGCAGTGTCAGGAACCCACCTGTCCGATCAGGATCATGTGCTGATTATCGATGATTTTTTGGCAAATGGACAAGCGGCGCTCGGGCTTTTGTCGATTGTGAAGCAGGCGGGAGCTTCTATTGCGGGACTTGGCATTGTCATTGAAAAGTCTTTTCAGCCGGGAAGAGATGAACTTGTGAAGCTGGGCTATCGGGTGGAATCTTTGGCAAGAATCCAGTCTTTAGAAGAGGGAAAAGTGTCCTTCGTACAGGAGGTTCACTCATGAGAAATGGATTCGGCAAAACGCTGTCTTTAGGGATTCAGCATGTGCTCGCCATGTATGCCGGTGCCATTGTTGTTCCTCTGATTGTCGGAAAAGCAATGGGGCTGACTGTCGAACAGCTGACCTACTTGGTATCGATTGACATTTTCATGTGCGGTGTGGCAACACTTCTGCAAGTGTGGAGCAACCGCTTTTTCGGAATAGGCCTTCCGGTTGTGCTTGGCTGTACATTTACAGCTGTATCACCGATGATTGCGATTGGATATGAATACGGGGTTTCAACGGTTTATGGAAGTATTATCGCTTCAGGTATTCTTGTCATTCTTATTTCATTTTTCTTTGGAAAGCTCGTATCATTTTTTCCGCCAGTCGTGACAGGCTCAGTTGTTACGATTATTGGGATTACACTTATGCCGGTAGCCATGAATAACATGGCCGGCGGAGAAGGAAGTGCAGATTTCGGCGATCTCTCTAATCTTGCTCTTGCTTTTATCGTTTTGAGCATCATTGTACTTCTATACCGTTTTACAAAAGGCTTTATCAAGTCCATCTCGATTTTGATTGGGATTTTGTTTGGCACCTTTATCGCTTATTTTATGGGAAAAGTTCAATTTGATAATGTGTCGGACGCGGCAGTTGTCCAAATGATTCAGCCGTTTTACTTCGGAGCGCCGTCTTTTCACGCAGCGCCCATCATTACAATGTCCATTGTTGCAATTGTCAGCCTTGTCGAATCAACTGGTGTTTACTTTGCCTTGGGTGACCTGACGAATCGCCGTCTGACAGAGAAAGAGTTATCAAAGGGCTATCGCGCTGAAGGGCTGGCTGTGCTGCTCGGCGGTATTTTTAACGCTTTTCCTTACACAGCATTCTCTCAAAATGTCGGGCTGGTCCAGCTGACAGGAATCAAGAAAAATGCCGTAATTGTTGTCACCGGTGTGATCTTAATGGCATTCGGGCTGTTTCCGAAGATCGCAGCTTTCACGACCATTATTCCATCTGCTGTTTTAGGCGGGGCAATGGTAGCGATGTTTGGAATGGTGATCGCTTACGGCATCAAAATGCTCAGCCGCATTGATTTTGCAAAGCAAGAAAACCTGCTGATCGTTGCCTGCTCAGTGGGTCTGGGTCTCGGTGTGACAGTTGTGCCGGATATTTTTAAACAGCTTCCGAGCGCCTTAACGCTCCTGACAACAAACGGCATTGTCGCCGGCAGCTTCACTGCAGTAGTCTTGAATATTGTATATAACGTATTTTCTAAAGCCAAAAAAACCGAACAAACAGCTGGCATCTCTGAGCAAAAAACAGCAGTCTAACTCCGCCGCGGCGGAGTTTTTTGTATATAAAAAAGTTCGTTGCGGCACAATGTATGCAAAGAGGTGATCGCATGGCGTTTATTTTATCCATCGGAACAAGCCTTCCTGCGCACAATGTAAACCAAGAGAAAGCGGCTGAGTTCGCCCGCTATATGTTCCAGCACTCCTTTAAGGATATCAACAGGCTGTTAACCTCCTTTAAAAACGGGCAAATTCAATCGAGGCAATTTGTCAAACCGATTGAATGGTATAAAGAAGATCACAGCTTCGAAGAGAAGAATCGAATATACATAGAAGAAACACTTAAGCACAGTATAGAGGCTGTCCGTCAGTGCCTCTCTCATCCTGAGTTTTTTCAAGAAGCCATCCCTTATGAGAAAGTAGATGCTGTTTTTTTCGTCTCCAGCACGGGTCTTTCAACACCGAGCATTGAGGCGCTGCTCATGAATGAACTTCCGTTTTCTCCATATACGAAGCGGATTCCGATTTGGGGCCTAGGCTGTGCAGGAGGGGCCAGCGGACTTGCGCGTGCTGCCGAATACTGCAAAGCGCATCCTGAGTCTTTCGTGCTTGTCATCGCTGCTGAGCTATGCAGCCTGACCTTCCAGCCGGAGGATAAAACGAAAAGCAATCTTATCGGCACCTCGCTTTTTGGCGATGGGATTGCCGCTTGCTTGTTATGCGGGGAGAAGGCAGACCGCGGAATGTCAAAACTAAAGCTAGTGCCAAAGGTAAGGGATTCCCAATCTGTTTTGATGAAACAATCAGAAGATGTCATGGGCTGGGACTTTACTGATCAAGGATTTAAAGTGATTTTCTCAAGAGATATCCCAACCTTGGTGGAAAAATGGCTTAAAACAAATGTACAGGTTTTTTTAGACAAATATCAGCTGTCATTCAGTGATATCAGTGTTTTTTTGGCGCATCCTGGCGGAAAAAAGGTGATTGAAGCATACATCAAAAGCCTCGAGCTGTCACCAGAAAAGCTTGCATCTGCACAAAGCATATTGAAAAAGCACGGAAATATGTCTTCAGCCACAATATTGTATGTGATCAAAGACCATCTGCAAAACGGACATAAAAAGGAAGCAGCACAGGGACTGATTGGCGCATTAGGGCCGGGATTTTCATCAGAGCTGCTGTTATTCAGCTGGGAAAAGGGGGCTTGACTGATGTTTTGGTTGTTAATCTCCATTCTTATTGCTCAAAGAGCAGCTGAAATGGCAGTAGCCAGACAAAATGAGCAAAAGGTGAAGAAACAAGGGGCGATAGAATTCGGTGAGAATCACTATCCGTACATCATTATCATGCACATTCTTTTTTTCCTGTCTTTGATTGCGGAAGTGCTGCTGTTGAACAAACAGCCCTCAAGCTGGTGGATCGGTATCGCTGCGGCTATTTTAATCGTACAGGCAGTGAGGTATTGGGCGCTTTGTTCCTTAGGAGCATATTGGAATACGAAAATCCTTGTCGTTCCAGGTGCGGAACTTGTAAAAAAAGGCCCTTATAGATGGATGAAGCACCCAAACTATACCGTTGTGATATTAGAAATCTTATTGATTCCGCTGCTGTATCAAGCGTACGTCACCATGAGTCTGTTTTCGGTTTTAAATGCGGCATTGTTAACCATTAGAATTCGTGCTGAAGACAAAGCATTGGAGGAATACAGCATTAAATAGAGATTGAAAATCATTCTCATCCATGATAAACTGAATTTGAAAAAGATTCTCAATCAGGATGGTGAAGCAAATGACAATGCTGTTTTTGCTTGGGGCGGTATGTACATATAGTGTATTAATCGGTTTTGTATTAAAAGGAATCTCTAATAAATCTGTTTAATGAATCTGGAACTTGTCAAAGTTGCAGATTTTCTTTTATAGAAGCTGCCATATCGGCGGCTTTTTTCTATTCTCTTAAAGAAATTTTGCTCATTCTTGTGTAAAATGAGAGAGGAATGGATTCAGATCTTTCGAAAAAGATTCACAATTGAAACGGCACAAAGGGGTTCATATCTATGACAGAACATAACAGAGAAGAGCTTTTGCACAAAACTGGGGAACTTTATAAACAATTCATCGAAAATCAAGATGAACAAAGGGCTGCTAAACTGGCCGCGGTCATGAACAAAGCAGCTGATCAAGAGATTTATATCTCGTTTACCGGGCATTATTCAGCAGGGAAATCATCACTGCTGAACTGCCTGTTAATGGAGAATATTTTGCCGACAAGCCCGATTCCGACAAGTGCTAACCTTGTTGTGATCAGAAACGGGGATAAACGAGTTCGGCTTCATACAACAGACGGAGCATGCGCTGAGCTGGAGGGGGCTTATCAGAAAGACAAGGTACAGCAATACTGCAAAGACGGCGAGCAAATAGAAAGCGTTGAAATTTTTGATCAGTATACTGAAATCGATCCCGGGGTTGCATATATTGATACCCCTGGGATTGATTCAACAGATGATGCACATTTTCTGTCAGCGGCTTCTATTCTCCATCAGGCGGATGCGCTGTTTTACGTCGTTCACTATAATCACGTACACTCTGAAGAAAATGTAAAGTTCCTTAGGTCGATAAAAGAGAGCATTCCAAATGTGTATTTTATCGTCAATCAAATTGACCGGCATGATGAGACGGAGACTCGGTTTGATGACTATAAAGCGCAAGTTGAGGAGATGCTTTGCAATGAAGGTATTTCAAAGGAATCGCTTTATTTTACGTCAGTAACAGCACCAAACCACCCGTTCAATCAGATTGGAACCTTAAGAGAAGAATTAAAAAGAATAGAACAGCAATCAAAAAACAATTTGCAGGCTTTAACTGAACAAAAAGTTCTCAATCTGCTGAAGGAGCATACGGAAATGCTTTTGAAGGACGAAACCGACGGTCCAAGCTTTGCTGAACAGCTTGATACACAAACTGAGCTTGTCCAATCGCTGCGTGATCAGTTGGATGAGGCGGCAATACGAGCGACTGAGGCAGAAAGCAGGATGCAGGAAGAAATCAATCGCATTTTAAAAAATGCCAACCTGACGCCTTTTGAAATGCGTGAACTGGCAGCCGCATTTCTAGAATCGCGAGAGCCTTCTTTTAAAACAGGCTTTTTCTTTTCTAAAGCGAAAACGGCACAGGAAAGAGATAAAAGGCGTGATGCTTTTTTCTCAGATGTGATAAAACGAACAGAAGCTGAAGCGGATTGGCACATAATAGACACGTTCCATAAACTCGCCAAGGCATTTGATGTTCATACGGCTGAAAGTGAACAGCTGATTCAGGCTTATCGCACTCCGCTTGAAATAGACATCATTGAACGAGCCATCAAGCATGGGGCAGCTTTTTCCTCAGAATATGTATTGCAATACACAAAAGACCTGGCGGAGCTCATCCGCAAAGAGGCGAAAAGAGAAGCAGCAGACATCATAAAGGCGCTTATCGCGATGGTAAAAGAGCGTGTGTCTAAAGATGTGCAACCGATCAATGACCGGCTTGCCCAGGAATCAGAACAACTTGCCCTTCTCCAAGAACAGGCCCGAAAAGAAAATAAGGCCCGTGAGAAAGCTGATCGCATGTGGGCCATTTGGGAAGAGGAGGCCGCAAGCCCAAAGCACAACATAGACACAAACTGGTTCAAAATGAGGAAAAAAACAGTGGCGGTTCCAGAACAAAAACGAAGTAAAAGTCAAAAGACGCAGCAGCCAATGCATAAACCAGAAATCAAATTGGAGCGAGAACTGCCGCTTCAAGATCAAATCAAACATTTTTACACATTATCTGACCGTTTAGGCGAGTACAGCATGCTGTCAAAACAAACCTCAGCCTTTCGGGAAAGGATTAAAAGACTTGAGGAACGGAAATTTACACTTGCGCTTTTTGGAGGCTTCAGCTCTGGGAAATCATCATTTGCCAATGCACTTGTCGGAGAAAGGGTGCTGCCATCCTCACCAACGCCAACTACAGCGACAATTAACAAAATCACAAAACCAACCAATGGCAATATAAACAGAACTGCGGATGTAGTGTTTAAGACGGAGGATGACATAACGGCTGACATTTTGCAGCTCACCGGAATACAAGAAGAACCAACAGGCCGTTCTTTCACAGAGAAGTGGGGAAAGGCAGTCAAAAAAAACCATCTGCAGGAAGAGCATATCAAATTAATCAGCAACTATCTGCAAGCTTACAAAAAGGTTGGGCAGTATATACAGGAACAAAAGACATTAACAATTCCGCTGTCTGAATTAAAGCCGTATGTGGCGGAGGAGGCAACGGCCTGCGCCGTGAAAGAGGTAACGGTCTATTATTCATGCGCGCTGACTGAAAAAGGGATTACGATCGTTGATACGCCCGGGGCGAGCAGCATGAATAAGCGGCATACAGAGCTGGCGTTCCAATATATTAAAGATGCCGATGCGTTTTTTTATATGACCTATTATCAGCACTCCTTCTCAAAAGGAGACCGTTCATTTTTGCGAAAGCTCGGCCTGGTGAAAGAATCGTTCAGCATGGATAAAATGTTTTTCGTCATTAATGCAGCAGACCTTGCGAAAGATAAAACAGAGCTGGAAACAGTGACCGATTATGTCAGCGGAGAGCTTGTAAAAGAAGGGATTCATGATCCGCAGCTCTTTACTGTATCAAGTAAGGAGGAACTGCTGGGGAAACCGCAATCATTTTATAACCAATTCCCGAAAGTGAGAACACACTTGGACCGCTTTATAGAAGTTGATGTAAAAAAAGCGTCAGCTGCACAGCTCAGTTTAGAAGCAGACAAACTATGCGAAACTGTGTTCCAGCTTCACCAATCCCAGAATCAGTCAAAGGAAGAAAAGGAAGCGCAGAAACAGCGCCTTATGCTGTCATTTGAGCGGGCAGCAGCCGAAATCGAGAAAAGGCGCAACTCAGAAACCATCATTGAGAAAGTAAAAAAAGACACAAAAGAACAGCTTTATCACATTAGACAGAGATTATCCTTTTTTGCCAATGATTTATTAAAATCAGCATTTCATCCTGGGCTTCAGAATGGGGAGTGGAAAAAGAACCTCGGTGAGGCGATGAAAACGGCCTTACATGATTATCAGTTTGAATATGTTCAGGAAATCAAGACGCTTGATGTCCGTATGAGCGGTTTTATTGAGCGGCATATCACCGAAGAATGGCTGGAGAGTTTTCAAAAAACATTAAACGAAGACGGTTATTTTTCCATTTATGCGGGTGATCCGCATTCGAAAGGCATACAGCTGAAGGACGTTGAACCGGAAATAGAAGAACGTGCTTTTGAGCAGGAACTAAAAGAGGTCAAATCACCAAAGCATTTTTTTGAGCAGAAAGGAAAATCGGCCTTTATCGAAGCTGTACGGATGAAACTTGCAAAAATCACAGAGGCATGGATAAAAAATGAAGAAGAAAGCCTGATCTCTCATTATACAGGTCACCTCAGACGCTTACAGGAAGATATGGCTGAAAAAGCAATGGCGCAAATAACAGATCAAAAAGAGACTTATGTAAGTGGATATGCGGAAGGGGAACATGCGAAAGAGTTTGAAATGGCGTATCAAGCGTGTATCTCTTGGAAGAATTCAGACAATACAATAAAAATGTAAAATGCAGTTGGCTTGTATTTCAAGTCATGATAGACTAAATAGAAAAAAGCGAGATGAACGATTCATGTCAGAGGTACATAAAGCAATTTCAGCACATTCATCAAAACAGCACGAGCATATCAAAGCATTTATGCGTCTTGAAAACATGCGTGAAATGGCTATTGAAGAAGCCGTTTCAAAATGCAAAAACGATGAGCCATTTACTACAGAGGCGATTAATGTCATTACCGAGCAAATGAATCAGCTTGCCAAAAAAGGCATCGTACCAACAAGACGCCTTGTATCCAAAGAAATGGTGAAAGAATACGTAAGCCGTATGTAAGCTGGATGATCCTGTCGCGAGTGTATCTCCTGCCGGATGCATATACTATGTGTATCCGACGTAAGGGGGGATTCATGTTGGGCAGAACAAAGCTGGGAAACAGAAATGCACAGGCGAATAACAATGCCAAAAAGAAAAACGGATTTCAAACCCATTTTGACTCTTACGCAGGACGCGAAGCCGAAAAGCTGATCGCCAGCAATAAAAGACACAACGACTAATAATTCACAAAACAGTATCTCTAATGAGATGCTGTTTTTTATTTTTGGGCCGTTTATGGTAAAATAGAAGGAATGAAAGAAAAGGGAGTTATCTGATGAATAATAATAAACTATTGCTAGTTGATGGCATGGCTCTTTTATTCCGGGCGTTTTTTGCCACGGCTGTGCATCGCAATTTCATGATAAATGAAAGCGGGGTGCCAACAAACGGCGTCAACGGCTTTTTAAAGCATTTGATTTCAGCTGTTGAAACTTTTGAGCCGACACACGTCATCTGCTGCTGGGATATGGGGAGTAAAACGTACCGAAATGATCTGTTCCAAGATTATAAGGCGAACCGCAGTGCACCGCCTGTGGAGCTGATCCCGCAGTTTGATTTGGCAAAGGAAGCGGCAGCTGAGCTTGGGATCATGAATATCGGCTTTGCAGGGTATGAAGCAGATGATTGTATCGGAACTCTTGCTGCTTTGTTTGCAAATGAAGCTGATATTACGATCGTAACAGGGGACAGAGATTTACTACAGCTGTTAACGGACAAAGTAAGCGTGGCTCTCCTCCAAAAAGGAATCGGAAATTATAAAGTCTATACAAAAGAGATTTTTTATCAAGAAACAGGTGTCCTGCCGAAGGCTTTGATTGATATTAAAGCGCTTATGGGTGATTCCAGTGATAATTATCCCGGCGTCAAAGGAATTGGAGAAAAAACGGCCTACAAACTGATTCGGGAATACGAAACGATTGACCGTCTTTTAGAAAATCTTGCTCTTCTTCCGAAGGGGCAGCAGGGGAAAATTCAGCAAGGGCTGAACGATTTGCAGATGTCGAGAAAGCTTGCCGAAATTCATTGTTCTGTGCCGCTGGTCTGCACACTGAAAGACGCTTTATTTACCCTGCAAATGGAACAGGCGGCTCACATGCTTCGCCGCCACCAAATCAAAGGAATTGAGCGTATGCTTGAAAAACTGAACGCTAGAGAGATCGTGTAAGATCTTCTCTAGCGTTTTGTATTGCTTTTTTTAGCTCTTTCCTCAAGCTCTGTTTTAGGGTCATCATGTGTATTGCCTTCCAGGTCGCCCTGCGGAGTTACACCGCCGGTCAGCCGGCCTTTATCTTTCTTTTTCATGTTTGTTCACCTCGTCATTAGGATGAACCAATGATTGAGATTTAATTCTTATCATTCAGCCGAATCGCTTCTTTTGCCAGCTGATCGGCTTTTTGGTTTTGCTTGCCCGGAATCCATTTGATGAAAAAAAGAGGGAAGGCCGCTTTTAATTGGGTAATTTCTTCAACATATGGTTGAAACGTTTTATTTTTTACCATTTCAAGCTCAGCAGCGCGTTCCACAATATCTGAATCGGTTCGGAAGGAAACAGATTGATACCCGCGCGTTGCACATAGCTTCATCCCTTCAATCAATGCAAGAAATTCCGCTTCCTGGTTTGTATGCATTCCAATAGGAATAGAGAAAGATTCCGCTTTTCCTTCATGTTTGATAAAAATGCCGATACCGGATGGCCCGGGATTGCCGGCGCTTGCGCCGTCTACATATATTTCTGTAGGCATTATGAACTCCTTTCATCATTCGGTATCATTTTTTTGGCTGCATAAGCATAAGGCATTGAAATCAAAGATACCGCAAATTTAATCAAATATGTAGAAATAAAAATATGAAGCCAAACCCCTGCCGGATAAATGCCGAAAAAAGCGACACCAGTAAATATCAATGTATCAAACAGCTGGCTGACTGCTGTACTGCCGCCGTTTCGGAGCCATAAAAGCCGATCAGAAGGAAATATCCTTCTAATTGCCGAATATACATAAACATCCAGCGTTTGGCTGAAGATAAAGGCAAGCAGACTTCCTAACGCAACTCGCGGAAGAAATCCGAAAATCGTTTCCAGCGCTGTTTGAGATATGTCGCTGGAAGCCGGTTCGAAAAGCAGCACGCCCTGCATGACAAATGTCAGGGTCAGGAGCGTTGAGAATCCAAGCCAAACCGCTTTTCTGGCTTCAGCGGGACCGTATTTTTCATTCAGCACATCTGTCGCAAAAAAGATTGTGCCATACATCACATTCCCAAGCGTCGCTGTTAAACCAAACAGTTCGACTGTTTTGACGACTTGAAGGTTGGCGCAGACTGTCGCAAAACCGATCCAAACAAACAGTCCCATTTTGCCAAATCCTTTATAAAATAAAAGAACAATGATAAAATGAATGATCGCAAAAATGATCCAAAATGAATTGTTAAACAAAATGAAAAAGCTTCCTTTCCGGGGTAAGTTTGGTTTGATTATAGCACAAGCCCGGCAACTAATGAATGGTAAGGTGATCGTAATGAAGCTCAGACCTCATATGAAGATAGAAGCAAAAGGAACAGGAACCGTCTCATTTTTGGGTGAAGACTGGCTGACTGCTCAGCAGGCACGTATGCTTGCCAGAGAACTTGGCCGTTTTCCATACATGAAAGAACTAGAGTTTGAAGACGAAAAAGGCGGAACTTGGACGCTGAAGGAATTAGAAAAGCTGACTGAGGAGCTTGCTCAAGAGCCTGATGACATTACTGTATATTTTGACGGCAGTTTCGATAAGGAGAGCGAACTGGCTGGACTCGGAATCGTCATTTATTATTCATTGGGAGGAATCCGGCATCGCTTGAGAAAAAATAAAAGCTTCCGGCTGAAAACAAATAATGAAGCTGAATACGCGGCTCTTTATGAAGCAATAAGAGAAGTAAGAGAGCTTGGGGCAAGCAGAAATTCAATTACGATCAAAGGGGATTCGCTCGTTGTGCTGAATCAGCTTGACGGGAGCTGGCCTTGCTATGATCCGTCTCATAATGAATGGCTGGATAAAATAGAAGCACTGCTTGAATCGCTGAAGCTCACTCCTACTTACGAAACCATACAGCGGAAAGACAATCAGGAAGCTGATGGCCTCGCCAAAAAAATTTTATCCCATCAATTCGTAGAAAGCCACACGAAATTAGACCGTAACGGAGATGACGATATTGGATAAGAAAACAATTTTTAAAGAACTGACAGAACTTCACGATGAATATTGCAAGGACTGTTTTATTAAGAAGCAGTTTCGCAAAGAATTTGGCAAAATCTATGCGCATTCATTTTGTATTAATAAATGTACGGTTGGTGAAAAACTGAAAGCATATGGCGATGTCTTAACTAATCACTAAAGAATAAAAACCGCAGAAGCTGCGGTTTTTATTCTTTGAATTCATCCAGCTGATGCTGGCAATCGTCAAGCAGCTGCTGTTGCTGCTGTATAAATTCAGGATCATCGAGAGCTGCCAGCTCTTCAGAATGTGACAGTTCTCTTGCATCCTCAATGGCTTGGTATGCGGAATCGACCAATGTCATGCTTTGGCCTCTCGTCGCAGCACCTGTCGTTTTCTGCGCTGTTTCTACCGCCAGTTCCAGTTGCCGCTTATCAGTAAATCCAGTCTGATCCTCTTGATGGAATTCTGATGTCATAAAAAAACACCTCCGCAATTATTGTGCAGAGTTTTTTTGAAATTTATGTGCCAAAATAGAAAATAAAATGTAAGATAAGCCGATATAACTATTGAACCAGAATAAATAGGTCTGTTTTCCTATTTGAGGTATCTTGGCAGAGAAGGGGAACGCAGCTATGGATGATAAAGACTTGAAGTCGATCCTTCACAAAACATTTATAGAAATATACAGTGATTTAGAAGAGCTTGCGGATATTGCGAAAAAAGGGAAGCCGTCAATGGAAAAGCGTGTTGAAGAGATTGAACAGAGGTGCAAACAAAATATTTTGGCCATTGAAATCCAGATGAAAATCAAATAGGAGAGGCGAATGCCTCTCCTCTATTTGTCATCTCATCATCATGTATTGAGTTTAGAGTTTTACGACATTAGAAGCTTGAGGTCCACGATTACCTTCGACAATTTCAAAAGAAACTTCTTGTCCTTCTTCTAATGATTTGTATCCTTCTCCTTCGATAGCTGTGAAGTGAACAAATACATCGTCTCCGCCTTCAACTTCAATGAAGCCGAATCCTTTTTCGTTGTTGAACCATTTTACTTTACCGTTTTGCATATTGCTTAATTCCTCCTAGTACTGTAGCACCCATGTGCTAAAAAAAATTTTGTCACCATTTAACTTTGATTCATTGTTAAATGATGGTTCAACTATACACCATCTGGGAGCGCCCGTCAAGTTGCGAAACTGCTTATTTTTTAAAAAAAGGGCAAGTTTTACAAAAAAATGTAACCGCTTTTATAAATGGGTGAATATAAATAAAGAGAGCACACGGTTTTTCGTGTGCTCTCTGTGAACATCATTAAGATAGCGCTTTGGCTTTTTGTTTGGCTGTCATCATTTCTGCTTCCTTCAGGATATCCTCTAAAATCACTTCAGAGGAGTTTGCTAAATGAAGAGCTTTAATGTTTTTCTTCATACGCTGTAAAGTGTCTTCATCTGCAAGAAGGGAAGTGACTGACTCGAGAATTTCTTCATGACGGTTCACGACGATGGCAGCTCCGCGATCTTCAAAGAAATTTGCATTTTCTTTTTCCTGTCCAGGCACGGGTTTGTACAGAATGACAGGCACACCGATGGCAGTAGCTTCTGTCAACGTAATGCCGCCAGGTTTTGTGATCATGCAATCTGTGATCCGGAACAGCTCATCAATGCGCTCCACATAGCCAAGAACTTTTAATTTGTCACCGTTTTCTGCTTCAAGCGCACTTAAAGATTCTTTTAAGGACAAATTTTTCCCGCACACGACAACCACTTGCACATGATCATCTTTGACAAGATTTTCGCACAGCTCTTTTACATTCTTTAATACACCATGTGCGCCTGCCATGATCAGAAGCACTTTTTTGTTTGGTGAAAGATTGTACTTTTTATATATTGGTTCCACCGGCAAAGATTCTTCAAATTGCGGTCTGATTGGAATTCCGGTGATTTTTACGTTGCTTGGATGAGTGCCGATCTCCAGCAGTTTTTCCTTCACATAATCTGTCGCCACATAATATTTATCCACGTTTTCGTGAACCCAAATTTTATGAAGGCAAAAATCAGTCATAACGTTGAAAGTAGGGATGACTCTTCCTGTTCGGCGCCTGTATTCTGGCACGACGATCATCGGAAATGTATTAATAATAATATCGGGCTGATGTTCCTCAACAAGTTCGCCCAATCGTTTATTACCCATTTTAAAGTAAATATTGAATTTACGTTTATTATAGATTTTGTCAACTCCGTAATAAAACAAACGATAAAACTGTTTCCCGATTGAGAAGCTTTTTAAATAAAGGTACTGAGTTACCTCTGAAACAATCGGATTTGACTCTTGGTACAAATTAGAAACTGTTACATGCTGAAAGCCGAGACGTACACATTGTTCATAAAGCGTTTTGGCTACCTGTACATGTCCATTTCCGTAATTTGCAGTCAAAATTAATACTCTTTTATTGGTATTCAAGTAAATTCACCTCAATGTAATCAACAACAAGCAAGCTTCATGCATCGTAAGGAGTTATTGTCTATACATAAACATAACACAAATACATAATCGAATTATTAATGCAGTGAAAAAATTAAGCTAATTTTAAAAGATTTGGATTCCAGTATTTTAAATTTTTGTTATACACAGACTGAATCAGATGTATTTTATCATATTTTTTGCTCAGCGTATCACTAAAAAAAGAAAAATTAGTCCCATTCATAAGGAGTTTCTTGGTAAACGTAATAATTCAGCCAGTTCATAAACAATAATGTGGCATGCGCTTTCCAGCGATTCACTGGCTCTTTGCTGTCATTTGCGAAATAATGTTTAGGCGCCTCAACAGTAGAAAGGTTTCGTTCCAGATCTCTTTCATACTCTTGAAGAAGCGTATTTGTATCATATTCAGGGTGCCCTGTTAAAAAGACTTGTTTTTCGTCTTTTGACACAATTAAGCAAACCCCGGCTTCCTTTGATGCTGTAAGAATATTTAACTCGGGCACTGCTTGCAGCTGCTCCATATTTATATCTGTATGCCGGGAATGCGGCACGTAGTATAGCTCGTCAAAACCTCTTACCAATCTTTCATGTTTGGAAAGAACTTTATGTTCAAACACACCGAAGATTTTTTTCGGCAATTGAATTTTTTCCACACCGTAATGGTAATACAAACCTGCTTGAGCGCCCCAGCAAATATGCAAGGTTGAAGTGACATTTGTTTTGCTCCACTCCATAATCTCTTTGAGCTCTTCCCAATAAGAAACATCCTCAAACGCCAAATGCTCGATCGGCGCACCGGTGATAATCATGCCGTCAAACTTCTTGTGACGGATATTGGAAAAAGTCGTATAAAATTCGTCAAGGTGTTCTCGTGCAGTATTTTTCGGCGTATGTGTGCTTGGGATTAAAAATGTAAAATGAACCTGTAAAGGCGAATTTCCAAGCAATCTGAGAAGCTGAGTCTCTGTTTGGATTTTCTTCGGCATCAAATTCAATATGATAATTTTTTGCGGCCGGATATCCTGATGAAATGCTCTGCTTTCATCCATTACAAATATATGTTCACTCTCAAGCACCTGTTTTGCCGGCAGGTGTGTTGGTATATTAATAGGCAACGTGCCACCTCCATTATTTCCCCGTTTAATTTTCTTCATTATAGAAATTTTCACGCCAATTTTCAATCTATCTATAAGGGTTGATGGGGAAACAACAGAAAACTCTTTAAATAAAACGCATAGATTGGCCTCTTGGTTTCACTAAAAATGCTTTTCCTATCTCTTGGGAAGGGGATTGCGCAGTGATATAGAATGACTAAGATAACAAAATTGATCCAAACTTAGCATGGCCAGCCGCTCATATCGTAAGGTTCCTTTGACACTCTGCTCTTATGGGTTCTGATCATTGATGTTTACATTTTGAATTGAGATATAATAAAGGTAAAATAATCAGCAGCAGAGACATAGGAGGGACTTACATGTCTATATATCATATGAAGGTACGTACAATAACAGGAAAAGACATGACACTTCAGCCTTTCGCCGGAAAGGTATTGATGATCGTGAATACAGCAAGTAAATGCGGCTTTACGCCGCAATTGAAGCAGCTTCAGGAGTTATATGATACATATCAGCAGGAGGGGCTGGAGATCTTAGGGTTCCCCTGCAATCAATTTATGAACCAAGAGCCTGGTGATGAGGCAGACATACAGGAATTTTGCGAAACCAATTTTGGTGTCACGTTCCCTATGTTTTCAAAAGTAGAGGTAAACGGGAAAAACGCCCACCCGCTGTTTGTGTATTTGACAGAGCATGCGAAAGGGATGCTGGGAACTAAGGCGATCAAATGGAATTTCACAAAATTTATAGTGGATAGAAATGGAAAAACCGTTGGCCGATATTCCCCAAATACAAATCCGAAAGAGCTGGAAGACGCTATTGTGAAGCTATTAGAGCAATAAAGAGGGTGTTTTTGTGAAGGAATTGAAGCAGATCAGGGCATGGGTTAAAACTGTCCTAACCGGCGAAAGTTCAGGACATGATTGGCATCATGTATCAAGAGTTGCCGATCTGGCTTTGTATATTGGAAAACAGGAAAATGCGGATTTGGTCATTGTTGAAACGGCGGCTTTGGTTCATGATTTAATTGATGTCAAGCTGCCTGACACGGTCAGGCTTTCAGTGCGCGAAGTATATGATCAGCTCGTTTTTTTCGGCGTTGGAAGAGAGGCTGCTGACAGAGTGATTGATATTATCACAAGGATGTCCTTTCGAGACAGGGAAAAGCTGGCGGAGGAGCCGTTTTCAATTGAAGGAAAAGCCGTACAGGACGCTGACAGACTTGATGCGATCGGTGCTGTGGGCATTGCGAGAGCTTTCATGTTTGCGGGGGCAAAAGGACACGGCCTTTATGGGGATGAGCAAAGTGCCTACGCTCATTTTTTTCATAAGCTGCTGCGCCTGAAAGATATGATGAATACAGACACCGCACGAGAACTGGCAGAAGAAAGACATGATTTTATGCTTCATTTTGTCCGCCAATTGGAAAAAGACATTCCAGGGATTGACGCCGAAACATCGTAATAGAAGGCTTAGTGCGACTATGATAAAATAAGTCACAGATATGCTATAGGAGGACGATCATGAAGATAAAATCAATTGAACCTACGCCAAGCCCGAATACAATGAAGGTTATTTTAACGGAAGAGCTTCCGGCGGGCAAAAGTAATAACTATAAACCGGATCAAGCAGAAGGTGCACCGCCTGTTATAGCGGAAATCCTTAAAATAGAAGGGGTTAAAGGTGTATACCACGTCGCTGATTTTCTTGCTGTTGAACGGAACGCAAGATACGACTGGAAAGACATTTTACCGCAAGTCCGCTCTGCATTTGGGATGGAAAGTGCTGAAAGTGCTGAAGAAAACCGCTCTGACCAGGAGTCTTTTGGTGAGGTGAAAGTTTTTGTGCAGATGTTCAGCGGCATTCCTATGCAGGTCAAATTGACGGATGGGGAGCGGGAAGAGCGCTTCGGGTTACCTGAACGCTTTCAGCAGGCGATCTTAAAACTCAGATCTGAAGCCTCAAATGTTGTGTTTGAGCGGGCCTGGAAAGAACAAGGAGTAAGATTCGGCGACTTCAATGAAATTGGTCATGATGTGACAGAAGAGCTTCAGGCCGCTTACAGTGATGAACGGCTGAAACGGCTGACAGAAGCAGCTGCTCAAGGAAAGGGCGAAGCAAAACAAGCTGTACAGCGCAAAGCGTATAAAGTAACGCTTGACATGCTGGATGATGAGGACTGGAAAAAGCGTTATGCACATTTAGAGCAGATGGATCCGAAAGAAGAGGATATTCCGGTTTTACAGAAAGCATTGGATGATCCTAAGGTGTCCATCAGAAGACAGGCTGTTGTATATTTAGGAATGATTGAAACACCTGATGTTCTTCCTTTATTGTATAAGGCACTTGAGGACAAAGCTGTCTCAGTGAGAAGAACGGCCGGAGACTGCCTGTCTGATATCGGTGACCCTCAAGCGATTCCTGCTATGATTAAATCGTTAAGCGACTCCAGCAAGCTTGTCCGCTGGCGTGCGGCTATGTTCCTGTACGAAGTCGGCGATGAAAGTGCAATCGAAGCTTTGCGCGCTGCCGAAGATGATCCTGAATTTGAGGTCAGCCTTCAAGTGAAAATGGCGCTTGAGCGCATAGAGCATGGAGAAGAAGCAAAAGGCTCCGTTTGGAAACAAATGACGGAGAGCAGAAAAAAAGGCGAATAAATAAATGAAAAAGGTGCAGATCATGCACCTTTTTTGTGTGAATTCACTTTTTATAAAAATTATTTCGAATATTGTTGAAAAATGAGCAAAAACTATATATAGTAAGTAACAATATTAATAGTTGGAGGGTTCAGATCGACAGAATGTTATATAAATATAAAAAAACATAAGGAAAAAATAATCCAGGGAGGGCGGCCTGAATTTGATCATTTTGTAAAAACAGCCCAAAAATAAACTGAAAATTGTTAAAATAAAATCCAATCCAACAATTCAAATTATTTAGGAGGATCACCATGGCAGAATTACGCAGTAACATGATCACACAAGGAATCGATAGAGCACCGCACCGCAGTTTGCTCCGTGCAGCAGGTGTAAAAGAAGAGGATTTCGGCAAACCGTTTATTGCCGTTTGTAATTCATACATTGATATCGTTCCCGGTCATGTTCACTTGCAGGAGTTTGGGAAAATCGTAAAAGAAGCAATCAGAGAAGCTGGGGGCGTACCGTTTGAATTTAATACAATCGGAGTAGATGATGGCATCGCGATGGGGCATATCGGCATGAGATATTCGCTGCCGAGCCGTGAAATCATCGCGGACTCTGTGGAAACAGTCGTATCCGCACACTGGTTTGACGGAATGGTCTGTATTCCAAACTGTGACAAAATCACACCGGGAATGCTTATGGCGGCAATGCGCATCAACATTCCAACGATTTTTGTCAGTGGCGGACCGATGGCGGCGGGAAGAACAAGCGACGGGAGAAAAATCTCCCTTTCCTCAGTATTCGAAGGGGTAGGCGCTTACCAAGCCGGAAAAATCAATGAAAACGAACTACAAGAACTAGAGCAGTTCGGATGCCCAACGTGCGGGTCTTGCTCTGGAATGTTTACGGCGAACTCAATGAACTGTCTTTCCGAAGCACTTGGCCTTGCTTTGCCGGGCAACGGAACCATTCTCGCGACATCACCGGAACGAAAAGAGTTTGTCAGAAAATCGGCAGCGCAATTAATGGAAACCATTCGCAAAGATATCAAACCGCGTGACATCGTTACAGTAAAAGCAATTGATAACGCGTTTGCGCTCGATATGGCGCTCGGCGGTTCAACAAATACCGTTCTGCATACACTCGCTCTGGCAAACGAAGCCGGTGTTGAATACTCTTTAGAACGCATTAACGAAGTCGCTGAGCGCGTTCCGCATTTGGCCAAGCTGGCGCCTGCTTCAGATGTGTTTATTGAAGATCTTCATGAAGCGGGCGGCGTGTCAGCGGCGCTGAATGAGCTTTCCAAGAAAGAAGGGGCGCTTCATTTAGACGCACTGACTGTTACAGGAAAAACACTAGGAGAAACCATTGCCGGACATGAAGTAAAGGATTATGACGTCATCCATCCGCTGGATAAACCATTTACTGAAAAGGGCGGCCTTGCTGTTTTATTCGGCAATCTTGCTCCAGACGGCGCTATCATTAAAACGGGCGGCGTGCAGAACGGAATTACGAGACATGAAGGGCCGGCTGTCGTATTTGATTCTCAGGATGAGGCGCTTGACGGCATTATCAACCGGAAAGTAAAAGAAGGCGATGTCGTCATCATCCGATACGAAGGGCCAAAAGGCGGACCTGGCATGCCGGAAATGCTTGCGCCTACATCTCAAATCGTTGGAATGGGACTCGGGCCGAAAGTGGCTTTGATTACGGACGGACGTTTTTCCGGAGCCTCCAGAGGCCTCTCAATCGGCCACGTATCACCGGAGGCGGCAGAGGGCGGACCGCTTGCCTTTGTTGAAAACGGAGACCATATCATCGTTGATATTGAAAAACGCATCTTGGATGTCCAAGTGTCAGAGGAAGAATGGGAAAAACGAAAAGCGAACTGGAAAGGCTTTGAACCAAAGGTGAAAACCGGCTACTTGGCCCGTTATTCTAAACTGGTGACAAGCGCCAACACCGGCGGTATCATGAAAATCTAGACGGCGGGAAACACTTTCTCCTATTTTAAGGCGTGAACATTTGAAATCCGGCCCTCTCTATAGTATCCTTTACTTCAGATGAAGGATAATAGAGGGGGCTTTTTTTATGTCAATGGCTTATGAAGAATACATGCGCCAGCTTGTCGTACCGATGCGCCGCGAGCTGACAGGAGCGGGTTTTGAAGAATTAACAACAGCTGAAGAAGTAGAAAACTATATGGAAAAGGCAGAGGGCACAACTCTTGTAGTGGTTAACTCTGTGTGCGGCTGTGCGGCAGGCCTTGCGCGTCCTGCGGCAACACAGGCAGTTCTCCAGCATGACAAAACACCTGACAATACGGTTACAGTATTTGCGGGACAAGATAAAGAAGCTACAGCAAAAATGCGTGAGTATTTTACTGGCCAGGAGCCTTCTTCACCGTCAATGGCTCTTTTGAAAGGCAAGGAAGTCGTACATTTTATACCACGTCATGAAATTGAAGGACACGACATGGAAGAGATTATGAAAAATTTGACCGATGCCTTCGATGCACACTGCTAAATGCCCGTTTTCCGGGCATTTTCTTTTTTGGAGACAGAAGATGATAACAACAAGCTATAGACCGACTGAATACACCATAACAATCGCAAAGCAGCTTTCTAAAGAGCTGGGCATGCCATACTGCGTCCGAAATAAACAAACTGTTGAAAACCTCCTGAAGTCAGCTGAACATGATTTGCTTGTTGTCGGCAAAGAGCGGTTTGAACTTTATACGAAACAAGGTGGCAAATTCTTTTTTCATCCGAATACAGCGATGTTCAGGGCTAAACGATTCTTACGGGGTGAACAAGAGCCGATGCTTCGGGCAGCTGGTTTATCGGAAGGGGATACGTTTTTAGATTGCACACTCGGGCTGGGTTCGGATGCCATTATTGCAAGTATGGCAGTAGGTAAAACGGGTTCTGTGATTGGGATTGAAAAAAACCTCCTTGTGTCCGTTTTGGTGAGGGCGGGACTGCATTCATGGGAAACAGGCATAGAAGAGCTTCAAGCCGCAATGAGAAGAATCCAAGTGAAGAATGGGGATAGCCTTGAATATATGAAGCAGCTTCCTGACAACTCTGTTGATGTGATTTATTTCGATCCAATGTTTCATGAGCCTGTAGAGACGTCTGACGGCATCGCGCCTTTACGGGATTTGGCAGAGGATTCAGTTTTGCATGAAGTGTGTATCAAAGAAGCAGTGCGCGCAGCCAGAAAAAGTGTTGTGCTAAAAGATCATTGGAAAAGCCCGCGATTTGAACAGCTTGGATTTAATGTTATAAAAAGAAAAACAGCGCTGTTTCACTATGGCGTCATTCAGCTTTAAATAAATCCAGCCCGTGAGATGAATCACGGGCTTTGTGTTAATCGGTGACTTCCATGACGACAAAGTATAGCAATGTTAAAAGTGAAACTGTGGCAAACAGAGCGTCAATCATGCAGAAAGCCTCCTTTCACAGAATATTGTAAGCGTTTTTACACAATCAGCAAAGCAACGAATCTCCTAATTTGCAAATCAGTTTCGTATTGTACATGACTTGCATGTTTCGGGTGTGTTAAAATAAAAGAAACTTGACAATAAAATAGAGAGGAATAAGCAGTCATGAAATTGTGGATGAGAAAGACCCTTGTGGTTTTATTTACCATTGTAACGTTCGGGCTCGTATCTCCTCCGGCTGCTCTGATGGCGGACAAGCCCTCCGGACAGCCGAGCAGTCTAGAGCAGAATGATTACACCGCTTTTTATGATGAGCATGACCTGTACGATGATTTTGAGTCGGAAGACAGGCGAGACCCTGAACTGCTTTTTCAATCGTACAAGGAACAGCTGCTTGACAGCGCTGAGGATCAGTCCTTTTTAAAATTCGGCAGCAAAATCGCTCCTGTCATTGAGGATGACTATCGGAAAGAGATCCTGCCGAAAATCGAAAATGTGATTAGTGATTATTTAGCTGCATTGCAAGATGATGAGGCATATCAAGACGTGGTGATCTCAAGCAAGCCTTCAGCTGGCAAAACGGAAAAAATTTTCAACGTTTACAATCGGACGACTGGAGAGGATCTACTCAGATTCCACGTACGAAGAGACCACCCGCCTCATGACGGCTACTGGTTTAATTTTCACTATCATACAGCAGAAGATGGATTTCAATCACATCATGAGCTTGGGAGCATTTACTGGGACCGCAACACGCCTCCCAACTGGATGAGTGCGTAAAGGAGATGCCACTAGACATGAAAAAGTACACAATGAATGAAATGGTTGATATAACAAAAGATATGCTGAACAAACGGGGCGTTATGATAGAAGATATTGCGCGGATTGTTCAAAAACTTCAGGAAAAATACAACCCAAATCTGCCGCTCAGTGTTTGTATGGAAAATGTAGAAAAAGTGCTGAACAAACGTGAAATTATTCATGCTGTCCTAACAGGCCTTGCACTTGATCAGCTTGCTGAGCAGAAACTGCTTCCTGAACCGCTGCAGCACCTTGTTGAAACAGATGAACCGCTTTATGGCATAGATGAAATTATCCCTCTTTCAATCGTTAATGTGTACGGGTCGATCGGCTTGACCAACTTCGGTTATCTTGATAAAGAGAAGATTGGAATTATTAAGGAGCTTGATGAAAGTGCAGACGGTATCCATACCTTTTTGGATGATATTGTGGCAGCACTAGCGGCAGCAGCTGCGAGCAGAATTGCGCATACGCATCAGGATCTGCAGGATGAAGAAAAGGAACAGGTTGAAAAGCCTGTCATCAGCTAACTAAAAAAAATCATTTCTGGGTTCAGAAATGATTTTTTATTGTGTTACACTACTAGAAGACTACTTTTAAAGGATGAAAAAAATGAAACAGTATAAGGATTTATGCAGACATGTTTTAGAGCATGGTGAGAAAAAGGGAGACCGGACAGGGACCGGAACAATCAGCACTTTCGGGTATCAAATGAGATTTGATTTACAGGAAGGCTTTCCGATGCTCACCACTAAAAAACTCCACTTTAAATCAATTGCGCATGAACTGCTGTGGTTCTTAAAAGGGGACACCAATGTACGCTATCTGCAGGAAAACGGAGTGCGGATTTGGAATGAGTGGGCTGATGAAAACGGTGAACTTGGACCTGTATATGGCTCGCAATGGCGTTCTTGGCGGGGAGCCGATGGGGAAACCGTTGATCAAATTTCCCGTCTTATTGAAGATATTAAGACAAATCCGAACTCCCGACGCTTAATCGTCAGCGCCTGGAATGTTGCTGAAATTGATAAAATGGCATTGCCGCCGTGTCATTGCCTGTTCCAATTCTACATATCTGACGGCAAGCTGTCCTGTCAGCTGTATCAGCGCTCTGCCGATGTTTTCCTTGGTGTGCCGTTTAACATTGCTTCTTATGCCCTGCTAACCATGATGATTGCACATGTGGCTGGACTTGAACCGGGCGAATTTATTCATACATTTGGTGATGTACATATTTATCAAAATCATATTGAACAGGTCAATTTGCAGCTGGCAAGGGACGTTCGCCCGCTTCCGAAGCTTCGTTTCGCCAGAGAGGTTGATTCTATTTTTAACTTTACATTTGAGGACTTTATCATTGAGGATTATGATCCGCATCCTCATATTAAAGGGGCTGTCAGCGTATGATTTCGTTCATTTTTGCAATGGATGCCAACAGGCTTATCGGCAAAGACAATGATTTGCCGTGGCATTTGCCCAATGATCTTGCATACTTTAAAAAAGTAACATCAGGCCATTCAATTATAATGGGCCGGAAAACATATGAATCGATCGGACGTCCGCTTCCAAACCGGAAAAATATTGTCGTCACATCAGCGCCGGCTTCAGAATTTCCGGGATGTACGGTTGTCAGTTCGTTAAAGGATGTGCTGGACATTTGTTCAGGCTCTGAGGAGTGCTTTGTCATCGGAGGGGCTCAGCTTTATACAGCGCTGTTCCCTTATGCAGACAGATTGTATATGACGAAAATTCATCACAAGTTTGAGGGTGACCGTCACTTCCCCGAATTTGATGAAAGCAATTGGAAACTGGTTTCTTCTGAGCAGGGGGTAAAGGACGAGAAAAACCCGTACGATTACGAATTTTTAATATATGAAAAAAAGAATTCTTCTGAAGCGGGAGGATTTTAATTGATTCGCTACAGCTGGTTAGTGATTTATATTGTGTATATGCTGTTAAAAAATATAAAACAATTATTTAATCATACGATGCTTGATCCTCGTCTTTCATACAAAAAGCAGATGACTCTTGTCTACGAGCAGCCAAAGGCGTTTTTTGAGGGCTGTATCGGCATCACCGGTTCAGTTGTGATGATCCATCAGCCTGAGCCCATTCCGAGCGGTCCCGTTTTATATGTGCATCCTCATTTGCGCTTACCTGAATTGGCTTTAATTGCTGGATATATTGAGGAACCGGCGGGCTTTATCGCAAATCCTAAAGTATTTCGCTTGCCTTTGATCGGGCAATGGCTAAGTCGGATGGATATAATTGCAGACGGCAGTTCAGAGAAGGTATATGAAGAAGCGACAAAACAGCTGGAAAAAGGGCAAAGCCTGATTCTGTCATTAGATGGTTCTATAGATCCTGCAGAACTTGCGGCCCGTTATCATCTTCCGTTGGTGATGGTGGAAACGAAAGGAACGGATGATCTGCAAAAGGGATCGTTAATTAAACGTTTAAAACCGGCAGATATTGAATTGTCATTTTCAAAAGCCTATATACCTGCAAATGAAAAACAATTACGTGCATAAAAAAGCGCAGTCTTTTAGACTGCGCTTTTCTGTTACGAAATGAACGGCACATTCACACAATAAAACAACACACAGAAGAACATCGCAGCGCTTCCGCCTAATACAAAACTGTGCCAAATGGCGTGATGGAAGGGGATCTTTTTCCAAATATAAAAAATGGTTCCGACAGAGTATAAAATGCCGCCGAGAAAAAGAAGACTGAATCCTGCTCCGCTCAGCGAAGCATATAAAGGTTTAACGGCGATAATCATCAGCCACCCCATGATCAAATACACGAAAGTTGACAAAAGGATAAAGCGTTTCACGAAGAAAATCTTAAATACGATTCCCCCCAGGGCAAGAGACCATACGATAACCAGCAGGGTAAAGCCGAGTGTGCCTTTCAGCGGCCCAAGCAAAAAAGGCGTATAGGTTCCGGCGATCAGAACGTAAATGGCGCTATGATCAATAATCTCTAAAATATCCTTCGTCTTTTTATGTGTGATGCTGTGGAGCAGTGTAGAGCTTAGATAAAGCAGCAGCATAGAGACACCGAATATCGTAAAACTGACAATATCCCATGCGGAGCCGTAATGAGCCGCAAATATGATCAGAAACACTAGTGCAGGTATAGATAAGAGCACACCAATGCCATGTGTAATTGCATTGGCGATCTCTTCTTTGATAGTAAACAAGTGCATTCTCCTTTCGATCGCTAGATCATTTGATTTTTCAGCGTATCTAAAAAGCTCAAGCCCTCTAACGTAATTTTAGTGCCGGCGCGTCCTCGGCTTTTTGTGACATAATCTTTTTTCTCCAAATAATCGAGACGGCTTCTGACCTGCTGCGGAGTCAAGGAGGTTTGGGTATTTTTGCTGTGTTCAGAAATGATCCGTCTGCTGGCTGGTTCTCCTTTTTCGTTTAACACTTTTATGGTTTCCAAAATAAACAAAAACTCGGCTTTTTCCATTAAAGTCAGCAGCTTCGCTTTTTTCTTCGACGCTTTTCCGTCTATCGCGCCCCTAATATACGGCGGTAGGTCATATGGATAAATCGTTCCTCCGCTTGTTACTGCCGCCATATAATCTGTAGCATTTTTTAATTCCCTGACATTGCCTGCAAATGTATGCTTCTCAAGCACCGGAAAAACGGAGGGATCGATTAACAATAGCCGGCCGGAATGTGAGAGAAAATGCTGTGTCAAAAGCGGTATATCGCTTTTTCGTTCCGATAATTCGGGAAGGGTGAGCGTTAAAATGTTCAGTCTGTAATATAAGTCTTGCCTGAATGTATGTTCCGCACACCCGTCTGCAGAAGCACAGATCATTCGCGGCTTCTCCGTGTCTGAATCAAGCGCTTTTAACAGCTGAGCTTGTACAGAAGAAGGCATGCGCCATACATCATCAAGAAAAAGGGTTCCTCGTACCGCTTTTTGAAAAACACCTGTGTCTCCGTTAGGGCCAAAAAGCTCATGATTAAGGGTTTCTTCCGAATGGGTGCTGCAATTGACGCTTATAAACGGTTCATTGCTTCTCGAAGATTCCAAGTGTATGGCATGTGCGAAGTGATTTTTGCCTGTTCCGATTTTTCCTGTTATTAAGACAGGGAGCTCCGATAACGAGAACTGCTTGGCGATTCGCTTCGCTTCCAGGAAAGTTTGATGTTCTCCGATTAGTTGTTGAAATGTATTGAGTTTTGGTGCTCTATTCATCAATTGGCTCCTTTTGGTTCTAATTGGTTTCATTATAGCATGCCTTTTGGTTGAAAACACCCTTTATTTTATGATCATCTTTTTTCTTGGTGCTGCAGGATAATGGTTGAACAGAAGTTACCACAAGAAGTGATGGACATAGTCTGTATTTTTTTAATTATTAAATAAAAATAATTGTCTTATTTTTTGAATATTCGTGTTATAATGGCATATTAAATAGGGATTTAAAACAAGAAAGGAATCTGTACATGAAACCGTTGCTTAAAGAAAACTCTCTCATCCAAGTGAAAGACATTTTGAAGGCTCATCAAAACGTGAAGGATGTTGTGATTCACACACCTTTGCAAAGAAATGACAGACTTTCTGAGAGATATGAATGCAATATTTATTTGAAACGTGAAGACTTGCAAGTTGTCAGATCTTTTAAGCTCAGAGGGGCTTATCATAAAATGAAACAGCTTTCCGGCGAGCAGACTGAGAATGGAGTTGTATGTGCAAGTGCCGGAAACCATGCTCAGGGTGTAGCGTTCTCGTGTAAACATCTTGGCATTCACGGAAAAATTTTTATGCCGTCTACAACACCGAGACAAAAAGTGTCTCAAGTTGAACTGTTCGGAAAAGGATTTATTGATATTATTTTGACAGGTGATACGTTTGATGATGCGTATAATAGCGCAGTTGAATGCTGTGAGGCAGAATCCCGGACGTTTATCCATCCGTTTGATGATTCGGATGTGATGGCCGGACAGGGAACGCTGGCAGTCGAGATTTTAAACGATATTGATACAGAGCCGCATTTTCTTTTTGCAAGTGTCGGAGGCGGAGGGCTTCTCTCAGGGGTAGGGACATATATGAAAAATGTGTCTCCTGATACAAAGGTAATTGCTGTTGAGCCGGCTGGTGCGGCATCCTATTTTGAATCAAACAAAGCCGGGCATGTCGTCACACTTGATAAAATTGATAAATTTGTTGACGGAGCAGCTGTTAAAAAAATCGGGGAAGAAACATTCCAGACGCTGGAAGCGGTCGTGGATGACATTCTTCTAGTGCCTGAAGGGAAAGTATGTACATCCATTCTTGAATTATATAACCAATGTGCGATTGTTGCTGAACCAGCTGGTGCTCTATCTGTCGCGGCGCTCGATTTGTACAAGGATGAAATTAAAGGCAAAAACGTAGTGTGTGTGGTCAGCGGGGGAAATAACGATATTGGAAGAATGCAGGAAATGAAGGAGCGGTCCATGATTTTTGAGGGACTTCAGCATTATTTTATCGTCAATTTTCCCCAAAGAGCTGGGGCGCTCCGCGAATTTCTTGACGAAGTCCTCGGACCTACTGATGATATTACAAGGTTTGAATACACGAAGAAAAATAATAAAAGCAACGGGCCTGCTCTTGTGGGCATCGAGCTGCAGAACAAGGCTGACTATGGGCCGCTGATCGAACGGATGAACAAAAAAGCGTTTCATTATGTAGAAGTGAATAAGGATGAGGACTTGTTCCATTTACTGATCTAATTTTTTCACACAATCGCGCAAAATGACAGACAGCCTTGCTGGCATTGTATATAATAGAAGAAAAACAAAAAAAGAGGATTGATAGCTTGTTACTCAAAAGCCTAGAGTTCAAACGCAGTGACGGGATTCAGGTGAAAGTGACAGAAATACCTGTTTTAAAGGAAGATGAACACTATTTCTTTATGTTACATCACCATTTGCAGTTCTACTTAAAAGAAGTGTTTTCATCAAACAGCAGGGCAAAAGTGTATTCTTTCCGACATTATATGAAGCGCCGGATGAAATGGGCAGATTACCAGGCTGTTTTTCATCAAGAGGTGTTAAAGCACAACGCGTGATTGGCCGTTAATACCTGTGTGTCCTCCCTTTGTATTTGTAGGATTGGGAGGCATGCAGGATTTTTTTTGCCAGGTATCGAATACAAGCATGGACGCATCAGGTAAGAATGGGTTAGACAACGTTTGTATGCTCGCTGGAAAGGGTGGATGTCATGAAGGGTATCAAGGGGTTAACGGCAGGGCTGTTTCTTCTGCTTTTGTGTGCCTGCGGAGGACAACAGATTAAAGATCCGCTCAATTACGAAGTGGAGCCTTTTACATTTCAAAACCAAGACGGCAAGAATGTTTCTTTAGAGAGTTTAAAAGGAGAAGTCTGGCTGGCGGATTTTATTTTTACCAATTGTGAAACCATATGTCCTCCAATGACCGCTCATATGACGGAACTGCAAAAAAAACTGAAAGCCGAAAATATAGATGTCCGCATCATATCCTTTAGTGTTGACCCGGAAAACGATAAGCCAAAACAGCTGAAAAAATTCGCCGCAAATTATCCATTATCTTTTGACAACTGGGATTTCCTCACGGGATACAGCCAGAGTGACATTGAGGAGTTCGCGGTTAAGAGCTTCAAAGCCATTGTGAAGAAACCGGAGGGAGAGGACCAAGTTATTCATCAATCTTCTTTTTATTTGGTAGGCCCTGACGGCAAGGTGCTGAAAGATTACAATGGAGTGGAAAATACACCGTACGAGGATATCATCGCCGATGTAAAGGCAGCCAGGACACTCAAGTAAGCTCGGAGACTAGGCATTTGCAAATCTTCTAAAACATGATACACTTTCCACTAGTAGAATGGGAAGGAGCAACAAGATTGAAGCTGCGCATTTTTTCACTCATGGCCAGTTTGATTTTGCTTCTTACTGCTTGTACCAATATTCGTACAGCATCTGAGGGAAAACAAAAAGCCCATGAACCGAAAACGAAAGAGCACATTGTCATTGCGGCTGTCGGAGATTCGCTGACAGAAGGTGTCGGAGATCCTGACGGAAAGGGATACGTCGGCAAGGTGGCGGATTCTATCCGGTCAGACAAACAAGTGAAAACGGTAGACGTAAAAAACTATGCCGTAAAAGGAAACCGTTCGGATGATTTATTAAAGAAACTAAAAGATAAAAAGGTTCAAAAAGGCATAAAGGACGCAGATTATGTCTTTTTTACAATTGGCGGTAATGATTTGATGAAAATCCTTCGCCAAAACTTTCTGCAATTAACCGTTGAACCGTTTCAGGAAGCGGAAAAGCCGTACGAAGAGCGTTTTGAAAAAATCATTTCGGAAATCCGGGAGCTGAATGATCACGCTGAGCTGATTTATGTCAGCATGTATAATCCGTTTACATTTACGTTATCTGAATTAAATGAAATAAACGGAGTCGTCACTGATTGGAACCATATTGCTGAAAAAGAGCTGAAAAAAGATAAACATGCAAAAATCATTCACATAGCAGACTTGTTCAATCAAAAAAGTGACAGCAGCCGAATTTCTGAGGAAGATGATTTTCATCCCAACGGTACGGGTTATTCTCTTATTGCCAAGCGCGTCTATCAAGCCATAAAAAAAGAAGGATTACCGAAAGAGTAGGGTGACATCATGAACAAGTGGAAACGACTGTTTTTTATATTGCTTGCAATTAATCTTGTCCTCGCCGCTGGGTTTGTGACACTTATTATGCTGCCGGGAGAACAAGCTCAGGTGAAGGATCCAGCTGAGAGCGAGTATGGATTTCAAGTGACAAGCACAAAAGAATCATTGGCTGCGTTTGTCAACTCATATTTAAACGACAAAGCATCAAACCAGCTTGATTATAAAGTAGAGATTGATGATGATGTTCATGTCGCAGGGGAAATCAAAGCTTTTTCCACGTCCATTGACGCGTTTATCGCTTTTGAACCGACTGTGAAAAAAAATGGCGATGTGGAGCTGAATGTCACGAAATTTTCGTTAGGGAAATTGAGTATACCAATTAGCTTTGTGTTAAATTATATGGACAGCTTTTACGAATTGCCATCATTTGTCCACGTTCATCCCGGCGATAAAAGCATTGAAGTGCGTCTGTCAGAAATGCCTTTAACGAATGGAATGTATGTCAAAGCGGACAAAATAAATTTAGAAAAAGATGAAATTGAATTTTCCTATTACCATCCTAAACAATAGAGGTGACTGAAAATGAAACGGATTTACCAGTATTTCAGTTTATTATCCTTTACATTTTCCCTGTATTTCGGCTGGCTTGCTTATCATCATCTTGCTGCTGAAGATATGGATCAAATGTATTTGAATGTTTCCTATTGTGCCTTGTTCCTAAGTGTGATGGTGTTTACGTTCGGTATGAGAGACCGGAAAAAAACCGATAAATCATGAAAAAAGAGACATGAAACAAGGTCTCTTTTTTCGTGCGGTTGTAAAAAAATTTGAGAGTACAAGGAGAAAAAATGAAAGCATACGATTTTACACAGGGGAACGTGCTGAAACAGCTTCTGCTGTTTTCAACTCCGATTATGCTCGGAAACGCGTTGCAGGTTTCCTTTCAACTTATAGACAGTTTGTGGATCGGCAATTTACTGGGGGCAAAGGCCCTTGGTGCAGCTGCAGTATCAAGCACGATTGTTTTAACTGTGCTGTCTTTTATTTTGGGCCTTAACAATGCGACATTAACGATTTTGTCACAGCAAAAGGGAAAAGATGATGAAAAAGGAATGTCGTCATATATTAATGCTTTTGTTGTGTTATTAACAGGCCTAAGCATCGGCTTCGGCGCGGCCGGTTTTTTTCTATCAGAGCTTTTGCTTCGTCTTCTCAAAACGCCGGAGTCGATGATACCGCTTGCTGAGACTTATTTGCAGATTCAATTTATCGGCATTTTATTTTTGTTTGGTTATAACTTTATCAGTACTGTCCTTCGGGCGCTAGGTGACAGCAAGACACCTCTCCGGTTTATTGCATTTGCCGTTGTGCTGAATACAGCTTTGGCTCCGCTCTTTATTTCTGTGTTCCGCATGGGAATAGCAGGAGCAGCTTATTCGACGATTTTGTCACAGGGCATTGCGTTTCTGTATGGGTTGTTTTATGTCATCAAACACAAGCTTGTGCCGTTCTCTATTCCGCGAGTGCCCAAATGGGAAGAATCCGCGCTGATTTTGAAACTCGGTATTCCAGCCGGTCTGCAGATGATGGTGATTACAGGCGGCATGATGGCGATTATGAGTGTTGTCAACTCATACGGGGAGCACGTGGTGTCAGGTTTCGGTGCGGTACAAAGGCTCGATAGCATCATTACGCTTCCCGCGATGGCTGCAGGTACGGCGGTCAACAGTATGGCAGGGCAAAATATCGGAATTGGAAACTATAAACGAGTGGGCACGATTGCACGTCTAGGTGTGATGGCTGTTATTTCTTGCATGCTTGTAATTGCAGTGATCATTTGGGCATGTAGTAAATATCTCGTGAGGTTATTTATCAGCGAGCCTGATGCGGTCGCGTTTGGGGAACAATATTTGCGGTGGATCGCGTTTTTCTATCCTTTTATCGGGATTAATTTCGTGTTGAATGGAATTGTCAGAGCCGCAGGAGCGATGCTGCAGGTACTGGTTCTAAACCTGATATCGTTTTGGGTTTTGAGATATCCTTTCACGGCTCTATTTTCAGCTTGGCTCGGACAGAAAGGAATCGGGCTCGGAATCGGAATGAGTTTTTTATTTAGCAGTTGTGCAGCGTTTTTGTATTATAGGTACGGCCGTTGGAAAACAATGAAACTGTTCTCTGCAAAATAAAGTGAAGCGCTGCGAAAAGCACATACCCATATATAGGGTATGTGCTTTTTTTCACCGTTTTTTATCAAGTTTGCTGAAGAGCTCGATTAATGTAGCGAGTTCAGCATCAGTGTAGCAGTCAAAACGTTTAAAGAAATATTCCGTTTTTTTCTCGTTGAAGTGCTGAAGGACTTTTTCGCCCGCTTCAGTGATATGAATGCGGATGATGCGTCTGTCTTCCTTCGATCTGATTCTTGTAATCCATTCCTTTTCTACCAGCGCATCAGTCACAGCCGTAATGTGGCTTGCCGATACCTCTAAAATAGGCGCAAATTCAGTGACTTTTTTAGGCCCTTGTTCACTGAGGATCCGCAGAATGGTAAATTCATTCCGTGACAGCTCTTTATCTAGAATTTCATTGATTTCGTTGCGTATTTGTTTAAAGACTTTACGGAGTAAAGTTTCCATATCGTACATCATCTGTGTTCTTACTTTCAAATTTGTGAACCTCCATTACTAAGCATATTGCTTAAAACCTATAGATTTTATTGAAAAGCAGAATCATTTTCATTCTATTTTTACATGCTATAATATAATAATACCACGTATTAACAAAGGAGGCACCAGTATGTCTGAAAAAAAAGAAATCGCCACATTTGCAGGAGGCTGTTTTTGGTGTATGGTCAAACCTTTTGACGAACAGCCGGGAATTGAAAAAGTGGTGTCCGGGTATACAGGCGGCCATACTGAAAACCCTACGTATGAAGAGGTATGCAGTGAAACGACAGGACATCGTGAAGCGGTTCAAATCACGTTTCAACCTGATGTGTTCCCTTATGAAAAGCTGCTTGAATTATTTTGGCAGCAAATCGATCCGACAGATGCCGGCGGCCAGTTTGCTGATCGCGGCAGTTCCTACCGTGCAGCCATTTTTTATCATAATGACAAACAAAAGGAGCTTGCAGAAGCTTCCAAGCAGCGCTTGGCGGAAAGCGGCATCTTTAAAGATCCGATTGTAACGGACATTTTAAAAGCTGAACCTTTCTATGAAGCGGAAGACTATCATCAGCATTTTTATAAAAAGAATCCTGGACACTATCAGCGCTACCGGACGGGTTCTGGACGAGCAGGATTTATCAGCGAGCATTGGGGGGCGAAATAAATGGCGTACAACAAAGAAGAAAAAATTAAATCACTAAACCGCATGCAATATGAGGTGACGCAAAATAACGGCACAGAGCCGCCATTTCAAAATGAATATTGGAATCATAAGGAAGAAGGGCTGTATGTAGACATTGTATCAGGCAAGCCATTGTTTACATCCAAGGATAAATTTGATTCCCATTGCGGCTGGCCAAGCTTTACAAAGCCGATTGAAGAAGATGAAGTGGAAGAAAAACTGGACACGAGCCACGGCATGATTCGCACAGAAGTGAGAAGCCGTACTGCTGACTCTCATCTTGGTCATGTATTTAATGACGGACCGGGGCCAAGCGGGCTTCGTTACTGCATAAATTCAGCGGCGCTTCGGTTTGTGCCGAAGGATAAGCTGAAAGAAGAAGGATACGAAAGCTATCTGCATCTGTTTGATAAATAAAACACAAAAAACAAGCCTGCCTAATGGATAGACAGGTTTGTTTTTATGCCTTTTTTTCTTGATGCCAATCTTCTATAAACTGGGCAATTCTGTCTTTCGTAATAAGAGGGGCTTGAACCGATTGATACCCAGGCAGATTGACTTTGCTAAAATCAGGATGTTTTTCCGGATCTGGATGAATCGCATAAAGGTTGTCCCCATTCATACAGTGACTCGAATTTCATGAGGAGACGTTAATTCTACGTGAAGTTTTTCACCTGGACGCTTACCGACTTCTACTGCAGCCGGCTGCGGGAGCCCGTGCTGGGATGCATACTCTTCAAATCCATGAATCAGTTCTTCAAGATTCAGTGATTCCATTTTAAAAATAAAGGTTTCTCCGCCTTTTGTAATAGCAGCTGATTGCAATGTCAGTGCCGCCGCATCGTCTATTGACATGAAAAATCGGGTCATGTTCTTGTCTGTAATGGTCAGCGGCTCGCCCTTCATCATTTGTTCAAATAAAATAGGGATCACAGAACCCCTTGAGCCGAGAACATTTCCGAAGCAGGACCGAACAAAATACGGTTCCTCTGTTTTGAACGTGGCGGTTTGCTTGATGAAACAGCTGTTCAGATAACAGCTTGGTGGCACCCATTGTGTTCACAGGAGATACAGCTTTATCTGTACTAATATTAAAAACATGCTGTACTTGATGTGAAAGAGCGGCCTCCACCACATTCTGTCCACCGATGAGATGGTCTGGATCGCTTCAAATGGATGGTTCTCACATGTCGGAACCTGTTTCAGCGCAGCAGCGTGAAAGACGATGTCAATGCCTTTCATTACCTGATTCACCCTCCTGTGATCACCCACATCTCCGAGTACAAATGAAAGCCGCTTATCCTCCGCATACTTTTGACTCGTGACATACTGTTTACTGTCGTCTTTGCTGAATACAATCACCTGTTTCGGTGTTAACTGCAAAAGGCGTTTGATAATTTGGCTCCCGATTGAACCCGTCCCGCCAGTGACTAAAACTGTTTTGTTATGGAAAAATGATTTTAGTTCTGCTGTCTGCTGTTTAGGTATGGCTTATCCCTCAACTCTCGTTTCTCTACCATGTATCATATGTTCAACTTTTTAATCGAGATAATGAAAGCACTAATAAAATAAAATTTAGGGGAATGATCATGTCATAAAGTGTTCTTTTTTAATAGAAAATGAAAATAGACGTCACAGTAAATTTTCTAACTAAATACACAATGTACTAAATATTTATAATAGTTTATTTCGCACCGCAAAAGGAAAACGGATGGAAACATTTCACGTGCTTTGTAAGGAAAGTGGTTTATGAGTCAGAAACACTATAAAAAAAGAGTTCATTTTCCTCACAGCTAAATTCTGTATATATTTTACAATAGGAAGTGATAAAAAGGAGGGTATCAAATGAAAGTTTCAAAAAAAATGCTGCTGAGCACTGTCACGGGTTTATTGATTAGCCTGACAGCAAACCCGGTGTCGGCTCATGATGTGCATGCGGCACATCATTTTAAAGTGACGGCGCAAACGGAGACAGAGCCGGTCGCCTCTGGCGATGACGCTGCGGATGATCCGGCCATTTGGGTTCATGAAAAGCATCCGGAAAAAAGCAAGTTGATCACGACAAATAAGAAGTCCGGACTTGTTGTGTATGATTTGGATGGCAAACAGATTCATTCTTTCGAGTTTGGGAAGCTTAATAATGTCGATCTACGCTATGATTTTCCGCTAAACGGCAAAAAGATTGACATTGCTGCCGCCTCTAATCGGTCTGAAGGGAAGAATACAATCGAAGTATATGAGATTGACGGAGATAAAGGAAAATTGAAAAGCATAACAGATCCGAAACATCCTATTTCCACAGATATTTCTGAGGTTTACGGATTCAGCCTGTATCACAGCCAGAAAACAGGGGCATTTTACGCTTTAGTCACAGGCAAACAAGGAGAATTTGAACAGTATGAAATTGTGGATAACGGAAACGGTTATGTGACGGGGAAAAAAGTGCGTGAATTTCAATTGAATTCTCAGACTGAAGGCCTTGTTGCAGATGATGAGTATGGGAACCTGTACATTGCAGAGGAAGATGAGGCCATCTGGAAATTTAATGCTGAACCCGGCGGAGGATCAAAGGGGCAGGTTGTCGATCGTGCAACTGGGGAACATTTGGCAGCAGATATTGAGGGACTGACGATTTATTATGCGCCAGACGGCAAAGGATATCTTATGGCCTCAAGTCAAGGCAATAACACCTATGCAATGTATGAACGGCAGGGAAGCAATCGCTATGTTGCCAGCTTTGATATTACAGATGGCGAGAAGATAGATGGAACTAGTGATACGGATGGAATTGATGTTCTCGGTTTCGGACTAGGCCAAAAATATCCGTACGGGATTTTTGTGGCGCAGGACGGTGAAAATATTGAAAATGGACAAGCTGTCAATCAAAACTTCAAAATTGTGCCGTGGGAACAGATTGCACAGCATCTCGGCGGAAAGCCTGATCTTCATAAACAGGTGAATCCGAGGAAGCTGAAGGACCGGAGGCTAAAAAAGAAAGCAGCTGATCAAGCTGCTTTTTTCTGTGGACGAAAAAATCGTTCATACCAATGAACGATTTTTCAAGAAAGCGCCAGATGAATCGTCTTTAGTTTTGCAGGAAGCTCATCATACGTATTAGCGGGTACGGTCTCTCTGTAATTGGAAGCTGCAGCTTTTTGCCGTTCCTCAGGGTGGTTGATATAGAAGGCGGCTTTTTCCTTAAAGTCGTTGATGCTGTGATAAGAAATAAAGGATGAAAAAGGATGTGCCGCGGGTAAATCTGTTAATTGAAATGCTTCGCATGCAGCGATATCAAACGTTCGGTTATTAAAACTCGCATTTTTGATCCGGCTATTATTTTTGTTAAAAGCAAAATGATAGGGCCGATGCGCATTGATTACGATGTCTGCCCCATTATAATAATGAGCCGCCTGTTCGGGCGGAACCCATGTGCTGACGACATCGATATGCGGCTGTTTGAGTACTTTTTTAGGCAGATATTTTCTCCATTCCTTCCCGATGACTCGGACCGTAAAAGGCAGCTGCACCGCTTCTTTCATAAGCTGAACCCGATTAGGGTAAGGATAGCCGATGATAAGCAGATTTGAATGAAAAGAATGTTCTGTGTCCATTTTTTTAAACAGCCGATGATTAACTGGGATCGGAACATAATAGACGTGCTGATAGCCAAGCTCCCGATAATAGAGAGCGGCATTTTGTTCAATCGTTAATATGGCGTCAGCGTGCTTAATCACCTGAAGACTGGTATCAATATAAAATGGGTCTTCGGTCAGCCAAACATACACGGGGATACCCTTACCCTTTAACCAGGTCAGCCAGTCGTGAGGAACGCGGTCTCCAACCATCATAAGTGCGAAGTCCGGCTGAAATGTTTCGATTTTCATCAGAGATTCTGCTTCCGGTGCGTCTGCAGCCATATACTCTGTATGAGTGTGCTGAAAACATTCTTCAGCCCAGCGGTCAAAATAGCTGTATATTCCTCCGTATCCCGACTGGATATACAAAACTTTCATCAGATGCTATGAAAAGAACGTGACGCTTTCTACTTTGTCTACATCAATTAAAGTTGTGGCTTGACCTGCTGGAGTGACGGAGCTTTCCTGTGTTACAAATACGATACCGTGAACTTGATCGAAAGCAACAAAGACAACCGGCCCGATCATATCACCTGAATCAGTCACAATGCTGATTGTAGTGCCTGGCGTAACTCTGGCAAAAATCCATCTTGCCGGAAGGGAAGGGTCTAAAAGAGATTCTGCCGTCACTGTTTCACTTTCATCTACTTTTTGATCGATGGCAGCTTCAAGCAAGGCTTTAAGATTACTATCCATGTTTTCTCCTCCTTCTGTTGTAGCTGGAAATAAAGGGCTTAAAAGGGTTTTAATCAAATCCTTTTTTAACTGCGCGTTTTCTGAGCTCATTACACACACCTCCTATTCAATAGTGAACTCACGTTAATCATATTCCTCTGGCTGCCATTTGGTATGAGTCGAACGCCGTACCTGATCTATTTTTCATATATTTTAAGGAAAATGCTGATTTTTTAAATAAGCGGACATTGCCTATACCATCAATCAAAGTCAGTTCATATTGTGAAACAGAGTATAAGGATAAAGGGAGAGGGACTGTTTGGATCTAGAAAAACACGTAAATCAAGAAGAAAATCAAGATGAACTGCATTTTATTCTGCTTTTGTTGATTTTGCTCATACGTCAATCGTCTTCTGAAGGAAATCCATCTGATCTCAGACGTCAGCTCGTATTTGCAAAAGAGCTTAGCGTACCAGTCTCAACAGTTCATCTGGTGAATGGGAATACGCTTCAAAACGTCATCGTAAAAGAAGTTCTGACTGATTTGGTTATTTTTCAAAACCCTTTAAATAACACGAGATCTCATGTCGCACTCTCAAGTATTGTAAGCTGGGGTGCTTTTTAAATGATGACAGAGGCTCTGCTTGCTGCGGAGCCGTTTTTATGTTTGACGATAGGAGGTTGAATAGATGGGAGAGAAAGTATCGATTATTTTAACAAGTTACAACAAACCTGATTATCTGCAAAAAGCGATCGAAAGCGTCATGAAGCAAACTCATGATCTCTGGGAGCTTTTTATCATGGATGATCATTCTAATGAAGAAACAATTGCAGTGATTCATAGATATCTTCATGACCAGCGCATTCGTTATCAAAACAGTTTCGTGCATCCCGCAGAACGATTAACAACAACCCGTTACGCCACATTAATTAACACCGCGCTCCCATTTGCCGACGGCGATTACATTTCCTATCTCACCGATGACACTGTTTATCATCCCGAGCGGCTGAGCCGCATGGTGCAGATGTTTTCACAAAAGCCTGAGGCACAGGTTGTATATTCGAAACAAAAAGTTGTACATGTTAATGAAAGGGGAGAGGAAATCTCCTATTTCTATAGAAATGCCAATGCAGTGCTTGAACAGGCTGCTTTTCAAGTAGATCATTGCTCAGTTATGCATCGACGTTCATTACTTGATCGTATTCATCATAAATATGGGAGCTATTGGGATGATGATATGCAGCATTGGAATCATGGAGACTCAATTTTTTGGGCCCGAATCAACAACTTTGCCCCATTTCTGCCGATAAATGAAGTATTAGATACAACCTATAAAACTCCCGATTCTTTCCAAAATGCATATCGGTTTCTGCCCGCCGATTTGATTGACGGCTCCTTTGTAAAGGGTACTGATCAAAACGTGTATTTTCTTGATCAGGGTGTAAGGCGTCCTGTCGGGGAAAGGTGGGATTCTTTGTATCTAAATCGGACTGTAGCCGTTCCGGACCCGTATTTATTCCAATATAGGATTGGGAAAATTTTAAACATTCCGAATTATATTTTAGTAAAGAAAGCTGACCACCCTGCAATATTTTATATCGAAGCCGGAAAAAAAAGACGGATTGTGGATCAGTATGCTTTTCAGTTTTATCAATTTAAAAGAAAAGACATAGTAACAATTGAAAAAGAAGAACTGGAGGCGCTGCCTGAAGGGCTGCCAATTACGCGGGACCGATCTGGATTGATCGAACATCCGCCTGGGCGAAGGCTTTTTTTTATAGAGCGCGCGCCATTTTTGTTTTTAAACGCTGCTTTTCACCCGATTAGTGAGCAAGTAGCAAGGAAGTTCTTTTTACATCAGAAGCCAATATCCGCTTCTTTCCGAAATATTCAACAATTTCCAATTGGAAAGCCGTTTTATCCGGTGTACGATGAGATTATAAAGAAATTAAATATTGCTTTTGAGTAAAGGTATAGGTCAAAAAAAGGAGACGTTCATGACAGGACATTATTCAAAAACGGAACATCAGTATATATTGTTAACGTCTGAATCGGAATCGTTTGATCATTACAGCGTATATAGGGATCCGAAGCTTCCGCACATTTTTTCTCACAACTTTGTTCAGCTCCATGATACGTTTCCATTGGAGCGGTTACTGGGCTTTTTGCCATCCGTACCAAAGCTGCTTGATGCGAATTATCTTCATTTAAAAGCGTCGCCGCAGCATGTTTTTCCGCTCGGTTTGAAGCAATCGCTTGTAAAGAGCGGTTTTGTCGTCGAAGATGAGCTGTTTTATGACATGAAGCTTGATGGCTGGAAGGGGCAGATGGGCCATCCGTTAACGGCTTGGGGGACAGCAAAAAGCCTCAGCGACGGATCTTCTATTATGAAAATTTATGATTCCATTTATATTGGGGAAGCGATCGCTGAACAAAAATTAAAAAGAAAATATCCCTTTTACGAAGCGGGTACGATCATCCTTGTTGTTTGTTACAGCGATCAGGCCCAAAAAATTCCTATTGGATGCGGTGAACTGTTTATACATCCGCAAGACAAAACGGCTAAAATCGAAGAAGTGGCCATTTTGGATCAGTTTCAAAGGAAAGGCTATGGCAGTATTTTAGTGAAAGAAATGCTGTCTATCGCCAAATCATTAGGAATGGAAGCGGCCTATTTAGTGGCTACAAGCATTGATGGCGCAACCCGCTTTTATGAAAAGCTGTCGTTTAAAAAATATGAGCGGGTGCATACAGTTTTTCATTATTTCCTTACATGAAATAGGCATTTGCACAAACCGTTTGGGACTTGGCCCGCATAAAATGCCGTATATCGTGATAAGAAAGGATGAAAACAGCATGTATAGATACCCTGGATACGGTTACGGGTTTGGCTGCGGGACAAATACGTTTGTATTGATTGTTGTCTTGTTCATTTTATTAATTATTGTCGGAGCCGCTTTTATTTGCTAGATGGTGAAATTCAAAAGGAGTCTTTCCGTTAGGAAAGGCTCTTTTTTGTGTGAAAAAGTTTTTCCGGGGAACGTCATGCCGTAAATTGAACACTCATACAATATAGCAAATGGGTTTTTGAGGTGGGAGCATGAGCAGTTATTTGATTAAGCCGGAGCTTAGTTCGGCCTATCCGGTTGTCAGTTATGCCAAGGGTTCATATGTTTACGATCAGACCGGAAAAAGGTATCTCGACGGGTCATCTGGTGCAGTGACATGCAACATCGGCCACGGAGTTCCTGATGTGACTGAGAAGCTGAAAGAACAGCTGGATCAGGTGTCTTTTGCTTACCGCTCACAGTTTACGAGTGAGCCCGCCGAGCAACTAGCCGCTCTCTTGGCGAAGGAGCTGCCGGGAGATGTGAATTGGTCTTTTTTTGTCAACAGCGGATCAGAAGCGATAGAAACCGCTATGAAAATCGCCATTCAATACTGGCAGGAAAAAAAGCATACGCAAAAATCCATCTTTTTGTCGCGATGGAGCAGTTACCACGGAATAACTTTGGGAGCGCTTTCATTATCTGGTTTTTATGAAAGGAGATACCGGTTCACCCATCTGATTGAGCGATATCCGGCTATTTCGGCTCCTCATATTTATCGGCGGAATCATGGGACGGAGGAAAACTTTGTTCAGGCTGCAGCAGATGAACTGGAAACGGCCATCAAAAGAATCGGAAGCCAATTTATCGCTGGCTTTGTGGCAGAGCCTATTATCGGAGCCGCAGGAGCAGCAATTACTCCGCCTCCAGGATATTATGAAAGATTAAGTGAGATATGCCGCACACACGATGTGCTCTTTATTGCAGACGAAGTGATGACAGGTCTTGGAAGAACAGGCAGAATGCTCGCGACAGAGCATTGGCACGCTGTTCCAGATATTGCTGTACTGGGAAAGGGCCTCGGTGCCGGATATGCGCCTATTGCCGCTGCCGTCGTATCTGATTCTATTATTGAAACGATAAAACAAGGTTCAGGTGTGATTATGAGCGGTCACACATATAGTGCACATCCCTACTCAGCAAAGGCAGCTCTTGAAGTTTTGCGGTATGTGCTAAAACATGACTTGATCAAGCAATCAGAGAAAAAGGGCGCTGTTCTGAAAAAGAAGCTAGTTGAGGCAGCGTCTCAAAGCAAGATCATTGGCGATGTGCGCGGAAAAGGACTGCTATTAGGCGTTGAATTTGTTACAGACAAGAATACGAAGAACGTTTTTCCGCCAGAGCAGGCGGTTACTCAGCGAATGATCGGCGAGGCGAAAAAACGCGGGCTGATTGTGTATCCTGCCAAGGCGGGGATAGACAGCGGGGAAGGTGATGCTGTCATAATTGCTCCTCCTTTTACCATTTCAGACGGTGAAGCTGAAGAACTCATGTCAATTTTTTCGGAAACAGTTGCAGCAGTCGAAAAAAAACTGAAAAAGGATTGAAAACAAATGGCGCCATTTCAAAAAACAATCAGCATCGAAACAGCAATTGCAGATGTTCAGGACGGGTCGGTTCTGATGTTTGGGGGTTTTGGCGGAGTCGGATCACCGCCTTCATTGATTGAAGCTATATTGGACAGCGGTGTAACAGATTTAACTGTCATTTGCAATGATGCCGGGTTCCCGGAAATAGGAATCGGCCCGCTAATTGTCAATCAACGAGTTAAAACCCTGATCGCATCGCATATCGGTTCCAATCCTGTAGCCGGTAAACAGATGACAGACGGGACGCTAGAAGTTCAATTTTCACCGCAGGGAACGCTTGCGGAAAGGATTCGAGCCGGTGGAGCGGGACTCGGCGGCATTTTAACCGATGTCGGCATTGATAATCAAAGCGTTTGTAAGAATAAGGACATCGTGTCTGTAGCTGGAAAGCGATATTTGGTTGAAGAGGCGCTGACGGCTGATTTTGCTTTTATCAATGCACACATAGCCGATGAATTCGGCAATTTAACGTATGATAAAACAGCGCGCAATATGAATCCGCTTATGGCAATGGCCGCGAGGAGAACCTTTGCCGAAGCTGAGCGCATCGTCCCGATGGGGGAAATTTCTGAAGAAATGATAGTCACACCGGGGGTATTTGTCGAGGGGGTTGTGAGAAGTGAAGGAGTGAAGTGGAAATGGGCTTGGGAGTAGCAGAAAGAGAACAAATCGCAAAACGGGCCGCTTCCGAAATCAAGCCGGGCATGATTGTGAATCTCGGTATCGGCATTCCATCCTTGGTGCCGAACTTTTTGCCGCCTGATATGCAGGTCATGCTGCAGGCGGAAAACGGCGTGCTTGGCATTGGCGAGAGCCCTCAAAAGGGAGAAGAGGATGAAAATTTATGCAATGCTGCGGGATTTCCTGTCCGCGCGGTAAATGGAACGTCTTATTTTGATACAACGATGTCTTTTGCGATGATCAGAAGAGGCAAAATTGACATTACGATCTTAGGCGCCCTGCAAGTGAGCCAGTCAGGCGATTTGGCAAATTGGCTGGTCCCGGGAAAAAAGGTGCCGGGCATGGGCGGTGCGATGGAACTGGCCCAAAAAGCGAAAAAAGTGGTTGTTGTCATGAGTCATACAGATCAAAAGGGAAGGCCTAAATTAACAGAAACATGCACGCTTCCATTAACTGCAGCAGGCTGTGTAGATATGATCATTACTGAAAAAGCGGTTCTTGAAGTTGACGGCCATCATTTCGTTTTAAAAGAACTGATGAATGGCTCGACAATCGACGAGGTGATGAGGCTTACTGAAGCTGAAATCAAAATAGATATGCCTTTTTCTTAAAAGGGGGAATGAGGATGCAGGACATTGAGAGAAAAGTAATCGAGTGGCTCGATCAGCATTCGGCCAAAGCCATTCGTCTTCTCAAAAGGCTGATTGGAGAAAAAAGCACATTGGGGTCAGAATTTAACGCTCAAGCCGTTGTACTTGAAAAGCTGCGGCAATTTCATATGGACATTGACGTGTGGGAGCCAAGCCTAAAGCAATTAAAACAGCATCCCTACTTTAAATCAGACCGTTCCGATTTTCATGAGAGCCCGAACATTGTCGCCAAAAAAACAGGAGCAGGCGGGGGCCGGTCGCTGATTTTAAACGGTCATATCGATGTTGTCCCGGAAGGAAGCCTAAAGGATTGGAAGTATGAGCCGTTTCAAGCTGTCGAAGAAAACGGTAAAATATACGGCCGCGGTTCAACGGATATGAAGGGAGGCAATACAGCCCTTCTTTTTGCTTTAGAAGCTCTGCACGCCTGCGGTGTCAAATTGAAGGGAGATGTATTGTTTCAAAGTGTTGTAGATGAGGAGTGCGGCGGCGCGGGAACATTGTCTGCCATCATGAGAGGGTATCGTGCTGACGGCGCGCTGATCCCAGAGCCGACGAATATGAAGCTTTTTATAAAGCAGCAGGGCTCAATGTGGTTTCGAATCACAGTGAAGGGATTAGCGGCACATGGAGGCACACGCTATGAGGGGGTAAGCGCAATTGAAAAAAGCATGCACGTGATCACAGCCATACAGGAGCTGGAGAAAGTGCGCAATGCCAGAATATCTGATCCGCTGTACGACAATGTCCCAATACCGGTACCGGTAAATATCGGCACTATCTCAGGCGGTTCCTGGCCATCATCAGTTGCAGACCGTGTCGTCATTGAAGGGAGATGCGGAATTGCTCCCCATGAAAAGCCTGAAGACGTAAAAACGGAATTAGAAAACTGGCTGAGAGATTTAGAATACCGTGACGAATGGTTTAAACGCCATCCGATTCAAGTAGAATGGTTCGGCGCTCAATGGCTGCCGAACGATTTGCCTGATGGCCACCCTTTAATTTCAGTGCTGCAATCAGCCTATCAAAAAATGAAACAGACAGAGCCAATCATCGAAGCCTCGCCATGGGGAACGGACGGAGGGCTTTTATACCATGCAGGAGATACGCCAGTCATCGTCTTCGGGCCAGGAGAAACAAAAACAGCTCATCAGGCAAATGAATACATTGAGGTTGAAGCTATGATAGACTCTGCTAAAATTATTGCACTGTTTGTTATGGATTGGTGCGGGCTTCATTCAGATGGGGAGGATACGGATGCTCAAGTCGATAAAGAATAACGGCGTTACTGCAGTTCTGGACCTTGACGGATTTAATAAACGGATCAGAGTCATACGTTATGACGGAGCCATTGAGAAGGCTCTGCCCGATATTGTGGCTGCGGCAAAAGAAGAGGATGCGGAAAAAATCATTGTCTATACGAAACAGCAAGATGAGGAAGTGCTAGCCAAACACTTGTTTGAGCCGGAGGGGTTTCTCAAAGGCTATTATCTTGGCCACCCGGCTTGTGTCATGGTTTGTTATCTCACTGAGAAACGGAGACAAACAGATTCATATATGAAGGAACAGGAGATGATCGAGGCCTTATATCATACAGCGCCTCATCCCCGCAGCGATACACCCGTTTTTACGATGAGAAAAGCAGAAACAAACGACATGTACCAGCTATCGATGCTGTATAAAAAAGTATTCCGTACGTACCCGACACCGGTATTTGATCCCGCTTATATTGAAAAAACAATGAATGAAAATACAACATATTATGTCATGTTTGATCATGACCGCCTGATTAGTGCAGCAAGTGCAGATATCAATCCAGAGCTGGGGCATGCCGAAATAACCGACTGCGCTGTGCTTCCGGAATATCGAGGCCATTCGCTGACAAGCTTTTTAATCGAAGCATTAGAAAAAGAAATGGCTGAGAAAGAAATCTTCCATGTATTTTCACTCGCCCGAGCTGCGTCTTTTGGGATGAATGCTGTGTTGTACCATTCCGGTTACCAATACGGCGGAAGGCTGATTAATAATTGCTATATAGCCGAAGGTCTTGAAAATATGAATATTTGGTGCAAGCACCTGTAAGTCAAAACGATGCGCGAGGAGGAATTCATTTGACAAGCAAATGGTACAAACCGAAACGGCATTGGAAGGAAATAGAGTTATGGAAGGATGTTCCAGAAGAGAAATGGAACGATTGGCTTTGGCAGCTGACACATACGGTAAGAACGGTAGATGATTTAAAAAAAGTCATCAATCTGACAGAGGATGAAGAGGAAGGCGTCAGAATTTCTACCAAAACGATCCCCTTAAATATTACACCTTACTATGCTTCTTTAATGGACCCCGATAATCCGAGATGTCCGATCCGAATGCAGTCTGTACCGCTTTCTGAAGAAATGCACAAAACAAAATACGATCTGGAAGACCCGCTCCATGAGGATGAAGATTCACCGGTACCCGGTCTGACACACCGCTATCCCGACCGTGTGCTGTTCCTTGTCACGAATCAATGTTCCATGTACTGCCGCTACTGCACAAGAAGGCGTTTTTCCGGACAAATCGGAATGGGAGTCCCTAAAAAACAGCTTGATGCTGCGATTGCTTATATCCGGGAAACCCCCGAGATCCGCGATTGTTTAATTTCTGGCGGTGACGGGCTGCTCATCAATGACCAAATTTTGGAATACATTCTAAAAGAGCTGAGAAGCATTCCGCACCTGGAAGTAATCAGAATCGGAACAAGGGCGCCGGTCGTCTTTCCGCAGCGCATTACCGACCATTTGTGCGAGATTTTGAAAAAATATCATCCAGTTTGGCTAAACACCCATTTCAATACAAGCATCGAAATGACAGAGGAATCGGTTGAAGCCTGTGAAAAGCTGGTGAACGCAGGCGTGCCGGTCGGAAATCAGGCCGTCGTGTTAGCGGGTATTAATGATTCGGTTCCAATCATGAAAAAGCTCATGCACGACTTGGTAAAAATCAGAGTCCGTCCGTATTATATTTACCAATGTGATCTGTCAGAGGGCATTGGGCATTTCAGAGCTCCCGTTTCCAAAGGTTTGGAGATCATTGAAGGGCTGAGAGGCCATACCTCAGGCTATGCGGTTCCTACCTTTGTCGTTGACGCGCCAGGCGGAGGAGGGAAAATCGCTCTGCAGCCAAACTATGTCCTGTCGCAAAGCCCTGAAAAAGTCATTTTAAGAAATTTTGAAGGGGTGATTACGTCATATCCGGAACCGGAGAATTATATCCCTAACCAGGCCGACGCCTATTTTGAGTCCGTTTATCCTGAAATCGCTGACAAAAAGGAGCCGATCGGGCTGAGTGCCATTTTTGCTGACAAGGAGGTTTCTTTTACACCGGAAAATGTAGCCAGAATCAAAAGAAGAGAGGCGTACACGGCGAATCCGGAGCATGAAACATTAAAAGACCGGCGTGAGAAAAGAGACCAGCTAAAAGAAAAGAAATTTTTGGCGCAGCAGAAAAAACAGAAAGAGGCTGAAAGCGGAGGGGATTCATCATGAAAACATGCGACTGGTGCGGCGAGCTTGAAGCAGTACCCGGCAAAAACACGGTGTACTGGGAGCTCCCTGACGGAACAAGAGCCATAGAACTGACAGACACTCCCGCTATGGTGTGTGCTTCCTGCGGAATGACTTATCAAGAGGAATCCACAATAAAGGAGATTGAGGATCAGCTGCTTTTGATTCAAACCAAAAAACTGCCTGAAAGCTTGACGTATCAGCAGCTCATGGAGACAGAAAGGATTCTGAAACGCAACTATTTTGACTTCTCCTGACGACGTTTCGATATTCTTTTGTTGTAATTTTACACTTGAACTGTATAATAGAACAACAAAAGACAGACACCAGGAGGGGAAACCCATGAAATCCTTTTATCATTATTTATTGAAATACAGACATCCTAAACCGAAGGACAGCATCAGTGAATTTGCCAATCAGGCGTATGAGGATCACAGCTTTCCGAAAACATCAACCGATTATCATGAAATCAGTTCATATTTAGAGCTGAATGCCGACTACCTTCACACGATGGCGACGTTTGATGAAGCCTGGGATCAATACGAGGCTGAAGTGCACGGGAGATAATAGCTGGTTCATCCGCAGATCACTGCGGATTTTTTTATGCTTATACCCATACCAGAATTGGATATTTCCTTTGGTTTTCATGCCCATGCGAATTGGCGTCACCCGGCATACGATAGCGTATGAGAAATGTTGCGGCGAGGGGGAGACACCATGAAGCAAAATAAACCGAAATTCCAAGTAGGGGATATCGTAGTCGTCATTATGTATGGAACAGTCGGCACCATCACAAAAGTACACCAAATTGATAAACACTATCTTTATGAAGTCAATCATAATGAAGTCTTATACTTTGAATCGTCCATTCAGCTTTACAAAGATTATGAGGGTGTCATTGTCGACATGGAGAAGCTTGATATTGAGTATGAATTCCTTATTGGGGACGTCGTTTATGTAAAAGATTATGGGAAAGAACTCTTTCGCATTATCGGCCACAGAACAGAAATTTGGAGATATTTAGAAGATGGCTGGGAAGATATCATTTATGAGCTGACCCGTTTAAAGGATGGAGAGTGGCTTGAAACGGAGGAAGAGGATCTCACACTGGTGCTGAGAAAATATGAAATGGACCAGTTTGTACATCAGCTTTTGTTTGTCCACTATGTCGGAGAAACTGGCCATGAGATTGGCGAAGATATCGCATCGTCTGCTCTTCTTCAGTTTGAAGGCGATGATGAAGATCAAGATACCCTTCACATCCTTGCTGTATCAATTGTTGATGAGCTTCTGGATATTTATAATGACTACAAAATTTTGTATGAAATGTTTCATGATGAAGAATATAGAGATATGATGAAGTTTGTTCTGGAAAGTTTAAAAGAGCACTTCAGTTAGTTTGTGAACATGCGGATCAAAACATATAAAAAATAAGGCAGACAGCCCCAAATCATCACATGCGTCATTCCTTTGAGCGTTTTTTCCATTATGGCATCAAATCTTTCTCCGTCCAGTGCTTCCATCATTTTATCAATCATTCTCGTCAGCCTCCTATGGCTTGTTTTTATTCAATGTATATGAATGAAAGAATTGTTTAGAACACCGGGTATAATTCAGCCTGTTTTTTCATAAAACATAAAAAAGGAGGCGGTACGGAAATGAAAGAAATAGATCTTGTGATTGATACGGAAGAAATCGCTGAATTTTTTTACAAAGAGCTCGCAAGACGGGGCTACATACCGAGTGAGGATGAGCTGTTTGAAATCGCTGATATTACCTTTGATTATTTGATAGAAAAATGTATGATAGATGAAGAGCTGGATGAAGATGATTGAGGCTTGAAACCGGAGCGGCCAGCTCCGGTTTTATTATTCATGTTCTATGACTTCTGTGAAAATCGAGGTGGTTAAAATGTTGTACAAGCCCGTTAGCCTGTTACTTTTCTTTCTTCTTCTAGCTGCCGCCATCCATATAAACGCTGTTCAATCTGCAGATGAAGCAATAAGCAGGGCAGCTGTTTTGATTCGCCAGCCGTGGCTTAATGATGTCATGACAGGGATCACGCATCTGGGTGCTTCTTTTTTCCTGTTCCCTCTTCTCCTGATCATTGGAGCGGGCCTGTTGTTTTACAGAAAAACATGGGACGGGCTTTTGATGCTCCTGGTATTCGGTGCAGACCGGCTATTAAACAAAGTGTTAAAAGAATGGATCGAACGAGTGAGGCCTGATTTTTCACCGCTTGTTCATGAATCATCCTTCAGCTTTCCGAGCGGTCACGCAATGAACGCAGCCTATGTCTACCCTGTTATTGCCTACTTTTTAGTAAAACACCTCCCGTTTTTGTCCAAACATAAAAAAATGGTATACACCATAGCCGGCGTGGTCACGGTTTTGGTCGGCATAAGCAGAGTCTATCTGGGTGTGCATTTTGTAACCGACGTGCTGGGAGGCTTTAGTCTCGGCCTGCTTCTGTTTTTCCTCGTAAAAGGGTTTGACGAAAAGATTAAGCGGTTTCGACAAAAATAGAGAGAGGAAAACCGGGCAAAAACGCTAATATGTTAAAGAAATAAAAGGGAGGGGATCTTGATGATGTTATCCGTGTTTAAAAAGAAGTCTTGTTCCTATGACGTGACAATATTTCAAACACCCCGGTTTGGCGAAAAAAAGGGCTATAGGCCCGTCTATCGAACTGAACTGAGCGGGAGCAATCATCAAGACGTGCTGAAAAGAGCATTCTCTTTGTTTAATGTATTTGATACCGTTCCAAGTGATTATGATGCGAGATTTATGGCCACGGGGGACGTGATTTTGATTGATGAAGGCAGAAAAGGGAAAACATATTACAAGCTGCTTCCCGCGGGATGGAGGAAAATCAATCGGCTGATTGTCCAAACGGCCAAATGAAAAGAAAACTGCGGATGTCCGCAGTTTTCTGCAGTTTAAGGCTTGCGTTTGGCAGCGGAATACTCTTTTTCGTGCGCCTCTTCAGCTGCAATGACGTCTTTTGCAGGTATGTGGTTGTTCTTTTTTTGGCCGGTGATCCGGTTACGCTGTTTTTTACCCATGTCCCATCCCTCCTTCCTGGGTTAGGTTTTCAAATAAAGACCTCAATTATCCGTTTTTATCAGGAAGCGTCCAATCGGCCCCGGATCATTTCTTTTTTTTCCATATTCCTTTATAATCAATGCTGAAGTTTGTCTCATCGTGACATTCGTTGTAAAATGAACGGGCTGGAAGATAATTTAGATTTACAGGAGGATATGAGATGAGTGTACATATAGGTGCTGAAAAAGGACAGATTGCGGATACAGTGCTTTTGCCGGGAGATCCTCTCAGAGCAAAATTTATTGCTGAAACGTATCTCGACAATGTAGAGTGCTACAATGAAGTCAGAGGCATGTATGGATTTACGGGTACATATAAAGGCAAAAAAATCTCCGTGCAAGGTACGGGAATGGGCGTTCCGTCGATTTCAATTTATGTGAATGAATTAATTCAAAGCTATGATGTGCAAAATTTAATAAGAGTAGGTTCTTGCGGTGCTATCCGTAAAGATGTCAAAGTGCGGGACGTCATTTTGGCTATGACCTCCTCAACTGATTCACAAATGAACAGAGTCGCTTTCGGAAGCATTGATTTTGCGCCTAGCGCAGATTTCAAGCTTTTAAAAAAGGCCTATGATGCCGCAAAGGATAAAGGCGTGCCGGTGACTGTAGGAAGCGTATTTACAGCTGACCAGTTCTACAACGACGATTCGCAAATTGAAAAACTTGCAAAGTACGGTGTGCTGGGCGTAGAAATGGAAACCACTGCATTGTATACATTAGCAGCGAAGCACGGAAGAAAAGCGCTGTCAATTCTCACCGTGAGCGATCACGTATTAACGGGAGAAGAAACGACAGCGGAAGAGCGTCAAACGACATTTCATGATATGATAGAAGTGGCTTTACATTCCGTATCACAATAAAATACATCAAGAGGCGTGCTGGGTGCCGGCAGCCTCTTCTTTATGAATGCGGAAACGATTGATAAAAGGAAGGTAATGTAATATGAAAAAGTCCGGTAAATGGTTCTCACTGGCTGCCGCTCTGAGTGTAACGGCAATAGTCGGAGCCGGCTGCAGCATGTCGAACGGAGATGCTCAAAAGGATGCGAAAACCACAGCAGAAACAAAGCAAACAGAACAAAAAACAGCTGACAGCAAAAAGACAAACACTCAGGACAGTGAGTTTTCATTGGAAAGCGAGTATTTCAATGATATTAAAAAAGTGGATGGTCTGGAAACCATTCAAAATCCAGAAAATATACTGGCGCTTGTCAATAAACAATACGCACTGCCCGGAAACTATGAACCTAGCGATCTAGTCATACCTGATGTAGAATTTTCTTTCGAAGAAAAGATCCAAAAACGTTACATCAGAAAGGAAGCGGCCGACGCATTAAAAACGATGTTCGATGCTGCGAAAAAGGAAGGCTATGAACTGGCAGCTGTCTCAGGATACCGTTCTTATGACAGACAGAAAGTCATTTTTGATAATGAAGTAAGCCTAAAAGGGGAAAAGAAGGCAAAGGAAGCGGTCGCTTATCCCGGTGAAAGCGAGCACCAAACAGGCCTTGCAATGGACATTTCGAGCCGGAGCAATGGCTTTGAGCTAAATGAAGCGTTCGGAAGCACGGCAGACGGAAAATGGGTGCAGGACAATGCTTATAAATATGGCTTTATCATTCGCTATCCGAAAAATAAAGAAGATATCACGAAATATGAATATGAGCCATGGCACCTGCGCTATGTAGGCAAGAAGGCCGCGAAAGTTATGCATGATAATGACTTAACGCTGGAAGAGTACTTTGAAAAAGTGAAGAAAATATAAAACTGTAAGCCCGCTTACCAATTGTAAGCGGGCTTCATCGTGCTTAGTGAATCTAGCATTTTGGTCAAAATATTATTTTTACCAGAAGAATAAACCTGCCAGAGCCACTCCTGCAATTAAACCGAGGGAAATGCCGTAAGCTGCTCCATATCCCCAATAACCGCCCCAATAGCCGTAACCGAAACCTCTTGGCCCTGCGCCGGCAGGAGCAATATAAACTTTGTCTCTTGTTACACGGGTAATTCTGCCGACGTGAACTCTTCCGCCTCTCTCAGTAATTCTGACGACTTTACCTTGATGGTTTCGGCAAAGATGGTAATATCTTTCCAATATTATTCCCCTCCTATACTGACTTTCTATCAGCATATGAGAGATAGGAAAAAAAGGTTGGACGAAAAGAGGGGGCGATACGCCGTTTTACTTATGCGCGATAAAAATACAATGTCCCATGTATTCGCTATATATCTGCATGAGTTCATAATGTGTTTGAAGCGTATCGTAATAGATAGGGGCAATTGTTTCTGATAAATCCATTTCTGTGGTTGGCTCAAATTCCATGTCATCAGGAAGAAGTGTTATCGCTTTCGTCCTTTGAAAGCCATAAGATTTCAGGGTTTTATGCCACTCGGCTTCTTCATGTAAACTAGTAAAACCGTAGAAGTCCATCATGCGTTTTTTTTCTGCAGGCGGCATCGGTTTTTTTAAAGCTGCTTCAATGCCAATCAGCATTCCGCCTGGCTTCAAAACTCTTGAAATTTCCTGAAGAGAGGATGTCAGATTGGAAAAGCTGAGGACCGATTCTGACAGGACGCAGGAAAAGGAATCAGAAGAAAATGGGAGATGTTCCAGCTCTCCCTGGTATGCAGGAATGGCGAGCCCTTCAGCTGCAAATCTTTTTTTCGCTTTCTCTAGCATGATAGGGTCTTTATCAACGACTGTTACAGGATATAGTAAATGTCCTAAGTAAGCCGCAGTTTGGCCTGTTCCGCATCCGGCATCGAGAATCGGCTGATCCGGGGAGGGGGCCGCTTTTTGCAGGACCGCTTTTGTAAAAGCCAGCCCGCCTGGATGCGCCCCCGCGACACCGAATAAGGACAGCATTTCTAAATATCGGCTCAATATCAAATCCTCCTTTTTCTTTATCATATGTCGTATAGAGACATAGGTTTATGAAAAGCAAAAGAAGGGCGTTTCTCTTTCATTTTTGCTCCGAGTTGACGAATAAGAATTCGTCCATGATAATAATGTAAGAAGAAAAAGGTGGTGTTTAATTGAAACGGCAATTAAAACTGTTTTTTATTGTGCTGATCACTGCGGTTGTCGCTTCAGCGCTTACTTTATTTATTACGGGCAATTCCAGCATCCTGGGCCAAAAATCAATCAGCGCGGGAGACAGCGAGTTCGACAAATTAAATAAAGCGTATGAGCAAATCAAAAGTGATTACTACCAAAAGACAGATGATGACAAATTAGTAGACGGAGCAATTAAAGGAATGATTGAATCTCTGGATGATCCGTATTCCACATACATGGATCAAGAGGAAGCAAAATCATTTGATGAGACGATTTCTGCATCCTTTGAAGGCATTGGAGCCCAAGTAGAGGAGAAAGACGGTGAAATCCTTATAGTGTCCCCAATTAAAGGATCACCTGCAGAAAAAGCAGGAATCAAACCGAGGGACCAAATCCTTAAGGTAAATGGGAAAAGCGTCAAAGGCATGAATGTAAATCAAGCCGTCGCTTTAATCCGAGGCAAAAAGGGCACAAAAGTGAAGCTTGAGCTCAACAGAGCGGGGGTCGGAAATATCGATCTTTCCATTAAGCGCGATACCATTCCTGTAGAGACTGTCTATTCTGAGATGAAGGACAGCAACATTGGCGAAATCCAAATTACTTCTTTCTCTGAAACAACGGCTAAAGAACTGACTGATGCGATAAACAGTTTAGAGAAAAAAGGCGCCAAAGGCTATATTTTAGACTTACGGGGCAACCCAGGCGGTTTAATGGATCAGGCAATTACAATGAGCAACCTGTTCATAGATAAAGGGAAAAATATCATGCAGGTTGAATACAAAAACGGTTCAAAAGAAGTCATGAAGGCTGAAAAAGACCGGACAGTGACCAAGCCGACCGTCGTTTTAGTAAATGACGGCACAGCGAGCGCCGCGGAAATTATGGCCGCCGCCCTTCACGAATCGTCGGGCATACCGTTAATCGGCGAAACGACATTTGGCAAAGGCACAGTGCAGACTGCGAAGGAATATGATGATGGGTCTACCGTCAAACTGACTGTCGCCAAATGGCTGACTGCAGACGGTGAATGGATTCATAAAAAAGGCATCAAGCCACAAGTGAAAGCGGAGCTGCCTGATTACGCGAAGCTGCCGTATTTGGACGCAGATAAAACGTACAAATCAGGGGATTCAGGCACAAATGTCAAAGTAGCTCAGCAAATGTTTAAAGCACTTGGCTATCAAGTGAAAGTAAACAGTACGTATGACCAGGATTTTGTTTCTGTGGTCAAACAGTTCCAGAAAAAAGAGAAGCTGAAAGAAACAGGCGTACTGACTGGCGATACAACGACAAAATTAATGACAGAACTTCAAAAGAAGCTGTCAAATAATGATACGCAAATGAAAAAAGCAATTGAAACCCTGAAAAAAGAAATGTAAAAAAACCATACGCGGCAGCCGCGTATGGTTTTTTTATGCACCCTTTTGATTCGGGTTAGTGTCTTGTTTTTTATTAAATAACCCTTCAATGACAGGATTAGATCCAGCCTTTTTAATGAACAGCGGATTAAGAACGACTACAGTTATGATATTGGCAGCCAATCCCCAAAACCCTTCATAAATGCCGTGTGCGGATTGAGTGATATACACCATAAACGTCACCGCAAGACCGACTAGCAATCCAATAACCGTTGCTTCTCTTGTTTGGTTTTTCCAGAATAGGCTGACAGCAATCGCCGGGAAGATTTGCACCATGCCGGATACGCCTAATAGCTGAAGCGTGACTAAGGCAGTCGGGAACAGCATGCCAAACAGAAGCGCAAGGCCGATAACAACAAACACCATTGAACGTGTGACAAGGGTCAGCCTGCTTTGAGATACATTCGGATGAATCAAATCCCGATATAGGTTATTGGCGAATAAATTTGATGCCCCGATTGCCATAATGGAACAAGGAATCAATGAAGCAAGGGCAATCGTAGCATAGGCAAAACCTTGTGCCACGCCGCCGTAAGACGTTTGAATCAAATGCAGCAGCGCCAGTCTTGGATTTGTATCTTCCGGCAACACAAGAAAGGCGATAAAGCCAAGAAAGATAACCAAAATTAAAACAATATTATAAAGCGGTAAAAACATGCTGTTTTTTCTTACTGCATCAGCGCTTTTCGCTGTGAAAACTCCCGTAGCGGCATGAGCCCACATAAAAAGTGCCAGGGCGGAAACAATTGATGCTGTGATAAACCAAGGAATGCCTTTTGGCCCTTCTGCCGGTATCGCCAGCATTTGCGGCGCTTCCTTTACTAACGTATCAATCATCGGTGTCCAGCCGTTAAAATGGATAAGAGGAAGTGACACCACCATAAACAGCATAATGACCCATACTAAAATATCTTTTATAATGGCTGTAAAAGTAGGCCCTTTAATCCCGCTGAAAAACGTGTAAAGAGCTACAAGAATAAATGAGATGATGACAACCAATTTTACGTTGATATATCCGGTGCCGGCAACCTGGAGTGTATCCTGAATCCCGCTCAGCTGAAGGCATATGTACGGAATAAGCATCAGCACACCGACGATGGCAACAAGGCTTGCTAAAAGCTTGCTGTCAAAACGTTCCCGGGCATAATCCGCAAGTGTTGTTAATTTGTGAATTTTCGCAACTTTCCAAAGTTTCGGCAGGAAGAAGTAGGCGATAAAGTAAGCCAATACAGAATAAGGAATGGCGAAAAAAGCAACACTTCCGCCCGTAAAAGCAGTACTTGTTAATCCTAAGAAAGTATATGCCGTATAAAGGTCAGCGCCTACTAAAAACCAGACGAGAAGGCCCCCGAAGCGTCTGCCGCCGACAGACCATTCTTCCACCGAGGTTCGTGACGATTTGTCTCTTCCGGCTAGAAATCCGATACAGACAACGGTTAATACGATAATAGCTGTAATGAGAAGTGCAGTGAGATTCCCTTGCATTATTCAAGTCCTCCATCTTTTTTTTGCATCTGGTAAATGCCAAACGAGCATAACGGCGTGATGATAATCCACAACAGCAGCCAAAAGTGGAAAAACGGCAGGCCGAAGATAATCGGTTCTATTCGATTCACAAGCGGCAAAAGCGTGAGCTGAATGAATGGCAAAAGAATAAGAATAACAATAAGTGCTTTTTTAACCATTTACTTTCCTCCTGAAACATGATAATGCTCACTATAATAGCAGTTGTAAGAAAAGATCACAAGATAATTATTAGAAAAAAATGATTTTTTCAATTATTTAATCAAAACACATGGTTTGCATCCAGCTCAATAAAGGTTTAAAATAATAAATATCTTGAAATCGAGATAAAGTAGGAGTGGAAAAATGAAAACAGAAGGATTGCACCATATCACAGCATTCGCCAGAGATCCGCAGGAAAACTTGCGGTTTTATACAGAAGTGCTTGGGCTCAGGCTTGTTAAAAAAACAGTAAACTTTGATGATCCCGGAACGTATCATTTTTACTTTGGGAATCAAAACGGAGATCCCGGAACAATCATGACCTTTTTCCCGTTCCAAGGGAGCGGACAGGGAACGGTAGGCAAAGGCCAAGCAGGCCGGGTGTACTTTTCCGTTCCAAAAGGCTCTCTGTCTTTTTGGAAGGAACGTCTTGAAAAAGACGGCCTGAATCTAGAGGAGAAAACGTTATTCGGTGAAAAGAGCCTTATTTTTAATGATACAGAAGATCTTCCGTTAGCGATCATAGAGGACGAGAAAAGCGGCAATAGCGAGTGGACGCCTGACGGCATTTCGGAACACGAAGCGATTACGGGAATGAAAGGCGTGCTCCTGTATTCCTACGACCCGCAGGCGACCATTCAATTGTTAACAGAAAGCTTCGGATACACCAAAGCGGCGTCAGAAGATCAGATTGTCAGGCTGACATCCTCAGCGGCCATCGGCGGCATCATTGACGTACATTTACACCCTGATAAAAGAGGCGTGGGAGGTTACGGCACGGTGCACCATGTAGCGTTTCGGACATCGAAAGAGGAACAGGCGAGCTGGCTTCCGATTATTGCGAAAAACCATCTTCCTTCGTCCGAAATCCTAGACAGAGAATACTTTACATCCGTTTATTTCAGGGAGAAAGGCGGTATCCTATTTGAAATCGCCACAGATGAGCCGGGCTTTATGACAGATGAAACGTTTGATGAGCTGGGAACTTCATTAAAACTGCCTGAATGGCTGGAGAAACATAGACAACAAATTACAGACATGTTGCCTGAACTTTAAAAGGGGGATTTTTACGATGAAGCATATTTATGAAAAAGGGACATCTGACAACGTACTTTTGCTCTTGCATGGCACTGGTGGAAACGAACACGACCTGCTTTCATTGGGGCGGTTTATAGATCCTCATGCCCATTTGCTTGGTGTCAGAGGTTCGGTGCTTGAAAATGGAATGCCGAGATTTTTCAAACGCTTAAGTGAAGGTGTATTTGATGAAAAGGATCTTGTAGAGCGGACAAGAGAATTGAAAGATTTTATCGACGAGGCTGCAGAAATGCATCAATTTGACCGCGGCCGAGTGATTGCAGTCGGTTATTCAAATGGAGCTAATATTGCGGCAAGCCTGCTTTTCCATTATAAAGATGTCTTAAAAGGGGCTATTCTGCATCATCCGATGGTTCCGATTCGCGGTATCAAACTGCCTGATATGACGGGACTACCTGTTTTTATTGGTGCCGGGAAATACGATCCTCTCTGCACGAAGGAAGAATCAGAAGAACTTCACCGTTATTTACGGAACAACGGGGCATTAGCCTCTGTTTTCTGGCAGGATGGGGGCCATCAGCTGACGCAGCATGAAGCTGAACAGGCTCGTGAATGGTATAAAGATGCGATTGTATAAAAAAACCTTAGTCCGTAGTTCGGACTAAGGTTTTTCATATCCTTACAGCCAAGTCGACACTTTTGAAAGCGGCAAGCGGTTGCTTTGATGGGCAGGTTTCGCTGCTTTGCCGATGGAAATAAGCATAACCGGAACATAGCGCTCACTGATATCAAATTGCTTTTGGAACTGCTCTTTGTTAAATCCGCCGATTGCGCATGTGTCATAACCTTTTGCTTTTGCGGCAATCATAAGCTGCATAGCGGCTAAAGAAGCATTTAAGAATGCAGAATCACGTGCGAACTGTTCGCTTTGGTATGCACCGTTAATTTGGCCGAGCAACGTTTGTTTGATTTCATCTGTAATATAGCCTTGGCTTGCCAATTCGGCGTAAACTTCTTCACCATTTTCATTTGCCTTTAAATCACCTAAAATGGCAACAACCGCAGAAGACTCAACGATTTGTTTTTGATTATACGCTACAGGAAGAAGCGCCGCTTTTGATTCATCGCTGTGGAATACTGTAAAATGCCAATGCTGAAGGTTCCAAGCTGAAGGCGCCTTAGCGGCAAGGTCCAACAGCTCAGTCAGCTCTTCTTTAGAGATCGGGGCATTTGTATCATATTCCTTTACAGATGCACGTGCTTTTAAAACATCCAGAGTATTCGTCATAGTGTTTCCTCCTTCGGATAAACGTGGTATGATAATAGAAAAGTTAGAAGCTTACTAAATGTAACTTGAAAGAATATTGTAATGGATCATTGAATACATGTCAATCAATAGATGAAGGGATGAAGACTTGTGGGAAATACGATGTGCCCTAAAATGGAATCCGCTTTTTCATTGCTGGGAAAACGATGGAACGGTCTGATCATCCATGTGCTAATGGATGGGCCGAAACGGTTTAAAGAGATAACGGAAACAATACCGATGATCAGCCAAAAAATGCTGGCGGAGCGCCTTAAGGAGCTTGAACAAAACGAGATCGTCGAGCGCCAGGTTCTCCCTGAAACGCCGGTCAAAGTCATCTACACGCTCACTGAAAAAGGAACAGCGCTTCAAGCTGTATTTCAAGAGATGCAGGCATGGGCCGATCAATTTTGCGAGCCCGGTGAAACCGTGTGTGACGAAGAGAAATAAGGAAAGAGGCCTTCGGAAAAGGTCTTTATTTCAATAATAAAGTCATGTAATGGGTGGTGATTCATACCGTTTACATGACTTTTTTATATTTGCCAAAAGCAATGTTCATACGAAAGGAATATAAAAATAGGAAAGGGGCATCTGTGAAAAAGTTATTAGATCAAACCTGTTGTGAATGGAGAAGATTATTTATCTTGTCGCGCAAATCAGCAAGGCGGAATCTATCCGCATGAATTTTATATTTACAATCACAACCCAGTCACCTTCCATTGGAATTACAATGGTATCGAAACTGGATTTAAAAAGGGAAATCCAGATTCTATCCACCAATATTGAATTACCCCGTTTTGCTGGCAACTTTCGTACTGATTATTTCGTAAAAAGAAATCAAAGAAGAGGGAGGGTCTCTGATGAAACCCTCTTTTTTTACTGCATTTTCATTATTTTATAGTTTCCCGTTCAAAAATTGCGCTTCACCAAGACCGAAACTCCAGTCTGCGTTGCCATTCTCGGTAATAGAAACCATGAGGTCTTCTGGAGAAATGCCGCATACTGCTTCTAGCTTTTCAGCCAGCAGGGCATACAATTTTTCTTTTTGGCTTTCTGTTCTTGTTTTGCTCGTTATACTGATGATGACCAGATCCTTGCTTCTTTGAAATCCTAATCCTGTATCTTGGATCACAAGCTCGTTTGCCGGATGCTGATGGACAATTTGATAACGGTCTCTTTCCGGAACAGCAAATGCTTGGACCATCGCTTGGTGAGCGGTATCCAATAACAATTGCAGTGATTTTTCGTCACGGCCTTCAATTACATCAAAACGTAACAATGGCATGTGAATTCCTCCTCATGTGAAGTTGTTATCCGTCTGTTTTCACATTATTTTACTCATTTCCAGATAGTGGATAAATATAAAGATTCGCTGATAACTTGATAAAAAACATAACATATAACCAATAGTTAATCAATATATAACTATTAAATAATCAAGATAATCGATAGGTAATTGAGAAAAACGCCATAAAAACCATTGACAGCTTTTGGTTAGGAGATTAGTATGAATATACTTGTTGACCAAAAGATAACAAACACATAACCAACTTTTTTCGTCATTAGTGAAAGCGGTTTCTGACTGCGGGGTTTAAATAGTGCCGAAATCATTTTTAGAAACACATATGGAGGGGTACCATGCCGATTTTGATTGTTGCTGTTGGAGTGCTGGTTTTGTTATTTCTTATTATTAAAGTGAAATTAAATACTTTTGTTTCACTTATTGTCGTGTCATTTTTAGTAGCTGTCGGACTAGGGATGGATACCAATAAAATCGTTCTTTCAATTGAAGCGGGTATAGGCGGGCAGCTCGGGCATTTAGCTTTAGTGTTTGGGCTTGGCGCGATGCTCGGAAGGCTTGTCTCAGATGCTGGGGGAGGCTATCGCATTGCCATTACGCTGATTGACAAATTTGGAAGGAAACGAATACAGGCGGCGGTGGTGGTTGCCTCATTTATCATCGGCATTGCCCTGTTTTTTGAAGTGGGGCTTGTTCTGTTGATTCCGATTGTTTATGCGATTGCGAAAGAATTAAAAATGCCTTTTCTCTATCTGGGAATTCCGATGGCTGCTGCTTTAAATGTCACCCATGGATTTTTGCCCCCGCATCCTGCGCCGACTGCCATCTCAGTTGCATACGGCGCAAACATTGGTCAAGTGCTGCTTTTTGGAATCATCATCGCAGTGCCGACCACTGTGGTTGCCGGGCCCTTATTTAATAAATTTGCAATGAAGCTGTTTCCCAGTGCGTACCAAAAGAGCGGAAATTTATCGGCGTTAGGGCCGCGGAAAGAATTTCAGCTGGATGAAACACCAGGCTTTTCAATCAGTGTTGTCACGTCTTTATTTCCAGTTATCTTTATGGCGATAGCAACAATTTTTTCTTTAATACTCAATGAACACTCAAAAGGAAAAGAAATCATAGAATTTATCGGCACTCCAGGGACGGCAATGCTCATTTCACTTTTGCTTGCGCTCTATACAATGGGATATGCTCGTAAAATACCTATGAAGGAGGCCAGCAAATCACTATCAGAATCGATATCACAAATCGCGATGATGCTGCTCATCATAGGAGGGGGAGGGGCGTTTAAACAGGTGCTTATTGATGGCAGGGTCGGTGATTATTTCGCTGATCTTTTCAGTCAAACAAATATGTCCCCGCTGCTTGTGGCATGGATCATCGCTGCGGTTCTGCGCCTATGTTTGGGCTCAGCTACCGTGGCTGCGCTTACCACTGCGGGAATGGCAGCTCCGCTCATGGAGGCGGGCAGTGTAAACCCGGCATTAATGGTGCTGGCAACAGGAGCAGGCAGTGTCATCGCGTGTCATGTAAACGATGCAGGATTTTGGATGGTAAAGGAATTTTTCGGCTTGAGCATGAAAGAAACATTTCAAACGTGGACGCTGCTTACGACAGTTCTCTCAGTAACAGGGCTCGGCTGTGTGTTATTGGCTGGGCTTGTGATGTAACAATACCTAGATTTATTTCATAGCCCAATCGTTTTTCTTCCTTTCTGAATACCTTACGTATAGGCAGACAAAAGGAGGAAAAATCATGTACCCTCAACATTCATATTATCGCGGGAACCTAGATCCAGCCGGATATCCGGCGCGCAATCCTTTCTTGTTTGGCGCTCCTTTAGTCGGCGGTTTATTAGGCGGTTTTCTCGGGAGTGCTCTGTTTAACGCTCCTCGTCCCTATGCTTATCCGCCTGTGCCGTATGGTTACGGAGGTGCACCGTACGGTTTTGGTGCCGGCGTGCCATACGGCGGATATCCCCGTTTTTTATCGGATGATTTCTACCTCGGACATATTGTAGTCTTGCTGCTTCTGAAACATGACTTCCAGAAGGCCATCCTTATAAACAGCTTTTGTTCCTTTGCGTTTAACTAAACAAGGGAGGTTTATTTTTTTGATATGATCCAAATTCGGGAAATTTTCTATCATTAATGCGTGGGAAGTGTGTTTGATTTTTAACTGTTCCAGCTGGCTTTCGCTGATTGGCACCTTAACAAACACATGGTCTGTTGTTTCAAATATATCTATGTCAGGTTTAGCAGATTTCGCGGGCCGTTCTTTTGGGGGGAGAGGATCGCGGAAGGGAAATTGAGCCGCATAGTCACTGCCGAACACACTTTCCATTACACGATTTACATACGTTTCAACGTCTTTTGGATCTGCTTTTTTTAATGCTTCCTTTGAAAACTGATTGTGGAAAGGAAAGTACTTGTTCCACTCAAACATCGTCGCCACACCCTTTCTTCACGGACAAAATAGTATATGCCCGCCCGATCTTTCACGTGATATAATATAAGATGCTCTAAAGAAAGGCGGGGATATAAATGCAATACTCAGAAACAAAAAAAGGCGTTTTTTATACAGCCGTTTCTTTTATCATGTGGGGGCTGTTTCCGCTTTATTGGAAGCTTCTCGAACAGCTGCCGGCTCTTGATATTTTAGCTCACCGTATTATATGGTCTTTTGTTTTTATGTGTATCGTGCTATTTTTCTTGCGGCAATGGAAAGCAGGGTGGCAGGAGCTGCGCTCTTTAAAAAAGAACGGCGGCATCCTTTCTTTATTTCTCGCTTCTATCCTGATTTCGATTAACTGGTTTGTTTACATATGGGCGGTCAACCATGGGTTTTTGCTTGAGGCCAGTCTTGGCTATTACATTAATCCGCTTGTATCAGTCCTCCTTGGTATTTTATTTTTAAAGGAAAAACTGAACCGCTTGCAATTAGTGGCGGTTTCAATTGCGGCGGCCGGCGTCATTATCTCGGCATTCCAATACGGTTCCATTCCTTATGTTGCGCTTCTGCTCGCATTCAGCTTCGGGCTGTACGGGTTAAGCAAAAAAAGAACAAGCCTGTCGAGCGCCGTCGGTTTAACGCTGGAAACATTCATGATTTTGCCGATTGCTTTGGGCTATTTGCTGCTGAGCGGCCACACCACCCAGCCTGCAGGTGCAGAAAGCGGGGGGACGTGGATGCTTCTCTTTTTTGCCGGTGTATTTACGGCGCTGCCGCTTTTATTGTTTGCGGAAGGAGCGAAACGGCTGCCGCTGTACCAAGTCGGTATCTTACAATATATTGCACCGACCATTACTTTGCTGATCGGGCTGTTTGTTTACCATGAGCCATTTTCGAGCTCGAAGGCTTTTACATTCAGCTGTATATGGGCTGCATTGCTCTTGTTTACGTTTTCACAAGTAAAGTGGAAACGGGCGTCAAAAAGCCATTGAGGCCTTTGGCTTTTCAGCTGAACCATATATTATGTATAATCATTTCATGTATGTAAGACATAAAGGAGCAAGACGATGGACAATGATAAAGAGATAGTGAAAGCCTACGCTTCACTTTGGAACAACCGATCTTTCGCAAGTGATGACGCAGAGGCGGTAACAGAGGCGATTGATCTTGAGCTTTTGGATAAACGAACACATCCGAGACTCCGGAAACTGATGCTGGAAAAATATGTTTCCGCGATTCAGCGCATTGTGAATTCGCAGCTCGAACCAGCTGTAAAATATCAGCTGGTCAAATTACATACAGAACGTGTAGCGCATTTAAAAGAAGAAAGAGGGGAGCAATTATGAAAGCAATCATAAAAGAAGATGTGCAAACATCTTTAGAACGATATGCGGACCGCCCTGTATATATCCATTTAGAAACCACAACAGGTTCTTATTCAGCACACTTAAACGAAAAAAACATGACGGTTGTTGCATACATCCGCAATGCAAAAGTTACTTATCATCAGGCGAAAATTAAAGGCAACGGCCCTTACCGGGTTGGCTTAAAAACAGAAGAAGGCTGGATTTATGCTGAAGGCTTGACTGAATACACGGTAGATGAAGAAAACCGTTTATTAATGGCGGGACACCTGCCGGGCGGTAAACTGGCTATTTCTCTGCAAATCAGTGAAAAACCGTTCACAGTTTAAAGAAAAGGGTGAAAAATAATGAAAGAACACGTATTAGTAATCCTGCCTCACCCTGATGACGAATCATATGGAGTGGCAGGCTTGATTGCCTTAAACAGAAAAAAAGACATTCCCGTTACGTACGCATGCGCTACTTTAGGCGAAATGGGAAGAAATATGGGCGATCCATTTTTCGCGAACCGGGAAACGTTGCCGCTATTAAGAAAACAAGAGCTCATTAACGCTTGCAAAGAAATGGATATCAATGATCTTAGAATGCTTGGGCTCCGTGACAAAACACTCGAATTTGAAGACGATGAGTATTTGGCTGATATTATGGAAGAGATCATAGATGATGTAAAACCAAGTTTAATTGTCACATTTTATCCTGGACACGGTGTGCACCCTGACCATGATGCATGCGGGGAAGCGGTAATCCGTGCATTGTACCGCAAAAAGAAAGAAGACCGTCCGCGCACGCTCTGCATGGCGATCACACGCAATAGAGAAGAGGTTCTCGGCGAAGCTGATGTAGTGCTTGATATTAAAGAAGTAGCCGATATTAAAATGAATGCGTTAAGAGCGCACCGCACTCAAACAGAAGGCATGCTCAGAGAGCTTGAAGAAAAATTGAAAAACAATGAACCTGTTATGGCAACATGGTTTGAGGAAGAAGTATATTGGACATATCAATGGAATGATTAATCAAAAAGGTATAAGGCCTTTAAGCCTTATACCTTTTTTAATTTCAAGTCAGATGCAATCGCTGAAGCGAGGGTGGATCTCAAGGAAATATCTTCGAAAGACAACCCTAGCTGAACCGCTGTTTGCGCTATTTCCGGACGGATTCCCGACAAAGTTGAAGAAACGCCGATTAAACGAAGCGCCTCAATCAAACTGAACAGCTGGTGGGCAACCATCGTATCAATCACAGCTACTCCTGACAAATCGATATACAGCTGTGTCACCTTTTTCTCCGCACATTGATGCAGTGTGTTTTCCATAATCAGTTTGGCGCGGACTGTATCAATATCTCCGATTAAAGGCAGCAGCCCGACGCTGTGAAACAGCACGATGACCGGCGCGCTCAATTCAGTAATCATATCTTTTTGGGCCTGAAGCTGAAGGCTAGTGTTTTTGTACATTTCTTCTATAAAAATATGAATCACTAGATCAAACGCTTTTATAAGGGAATGATAAAGGTCTTCGGCTTCTTCGCCTTTCACAGTGTCCTGATTGAGATGGACAAATTCTTTCACATAGGAAACATATAAATCTCTGACTCTGACAAACTCCCGAATAATATAATGGATGGGAGTCTTTAAATGCTCTTGATCCTGTGTGACTTCAAAAGCCCATTCTTTCAGGATAGGCAGGTATACATCTTCATCATCTATAAAAATACGGTTTATTTTATAGTTAAAGGCAAGATTCTGGCTCTTTAAATTGTGAATGACATCAGGGTCTGTTGATGCATAAATGGAATTTGGATCAGTTTCCTCAATGGTTTCATACCATGTTGAACTGATGGTCTCTGCATGCTGAGAAAGATATTCGTATAATTTCTTATTTTTTGCCATATAGGATCACCTCTTTTAAATGTATTGTTTTTGCGAATAACGTTTTTGCAGTTTAGCCAGCCTGAAAAACAGTCCAACTGCTCCTGCGGCGAGTCCTGTAATTAATCCGATCCAATAGCCAAACGCGCCGAGGCTTGTAAACGTACCGACCGCATAACCGACCGGAAGGCCAATGACCCAGTAAGAGACAAAAGCGGCCGCAAGCGTATAGTTCACATCTTTGTATCCTCTGAGCGCTCCCTGGATCGGTGCAGCCACAGCATCGGAAAGCTGAAAAAACAGCGCATAAATTAAAAAGTGCTGTGTCAGCCGGAGCACATCGGGGTCAGAAGTGTACATGCCGGCAATTTGCTCTCTGAATAAGAGGATACAGGCTGCAGTTAACAAAGAAAAGCCGATTGCCATCATGATGCCGATCAAGCTATATGAGCGTGCATCCTTAAATCGGGCTGCACCGGCTTCAAAACCGACAACAATTGTTAAAGCCATAGACACGCTAAGCGGCAGCATATATAAAAGTGATGCAAAGTTCATGGCTGCCTGGTGGGACGCGATGGTCACTGTATCAAAATGGCTCATCAGAAGCGTGACAGCTGCGAAAATGCTCGTTTCAAAAAACACGGCAAACCCAATAGGAAGGCCGATTTTGAGCATATTTTTGCATGCTTTCCAAGAGAACTTATACATGGTAAGGAAAATTCCGTATTCGGAAAACGGCGCGGCTTTATGAATGATGAAAAAACTGATGATGCAGATACACCAATATGTAAGCCCGGACGCAAGCCCTGCACCAACTCCGCCAAGTGCAGGCATTCCGAATTTTCCGAAGATGAATACGTAATTCAATACAAAATTGATTGGCAGAGAACTGAGTGTAATCATCATTGTGACTTTTGTTTTCCCTAATGAGTCAATGAATGATCTTAAAACTGTGTAAACAAATAAAGGGAAAATTCCCAGCGATAAAAAGCCTAAAAAGTGTTTGGCGATCTGATGCACGTGAGCCTCAAGGTGTAATCGGCCAAGAATAAGGTCCACTGCAGCATATCCGATCGCTAAAACGGCGATGCTAAGAAGCGCGGCCACGTATACAGCCTGTAAAACAGTAAAGGGAATTTTCTGTTTTTTTTCAGCGCCTAATAGCTGAGCGACAATCGGGGTGACCGCCATTAATATGCCTGCAAGTCCTGTATAAACTGGGGTCCAAAGACTTGAGCCAATGGCGACACCGGCTAAATCAGCGGGGCTGACTTTTCCTGACATCACCGTATCTAAAAACGTCATAAGAGACAGCCCCGCCTGGGTAATGAATATCGGAATTAAAATGTGCAAAAGCTGTTTGATCTTTTGACGGGCGTTTCGAGTTTCTTTCATACATTGATCTCCGTTTCTTTTTCATAACGAGAGAAATTATAACATTTTATGTATAAAAAGCAATGAACGCCAGACCTATTCTTTTTTTGTCGGTTTCGTTTTTCTAAACATTTGGGCATAAATAAAAGAAAGCGAAATCACGCCTAAAAAGGTGCAAATATATTGAATGATTCTTTCGATTTCCATTCTTTACATCCCTCCTTTACCAATAGAATGTGCATCAATAAGAGAAGCATGCGGAAAAGTTGGAAATTTGAAAAGGAGTTGAAGGTCTATGCGTTATGAGCAGATGTCAGAAAATGCATTCAAGGGGAAAATACAAGTATACTTAGAGCAAATATTAGGTGATACGTCACTAATCTTAAAAGCGCTTCACGAAAAAGACCAGTGTCTCCTTTGTGAATTAGATGAATTGGGGCACATTTTTCAGGACATGCAGGGGATCGCATCATCCTTTTATTTGCAATCATACATTGAGGAATTTACACCGGCATTTATTGAGCTGGCCAAGGCGATTAAAGCCTTATCGGAACATAAGCATGGTGCTTTGATTGTGATTGAAAGAGCGGATCCGGTTGAGCATTTTATTCAAAAAGGAACCTCCCTTCATGCGGAAATCAGCGCTTCATTAATTGAGAGCATCTTTTTCCCCGGAAACCCTCTTCATGACGGCGCATTATTGGTGAGGGAAAATAAACTCGTATCAGCAGCCAATGTACTCCCGCTGACAACAAAGGAAGTGGATATCCATCTGGGAACCCGGCATCGCGCAGCCCTTGGAATGTCGGGGTATACGGATGCGCTTGTGCTCGTTGTTTCAGAGGAGACAGGGAAGATGTCGTTTGCAAAAGACGGTGTATTGTATCCTTTAATTTCGCCAAGAACGTAAAAATAAATAAAAGGGCCTGATAATGAATCCTATCATGAGACAAAATGACTGAATTCAGATCTTTTTTAAAGCATTCACTTCAAGCTGAATGCTTTTTGTCTTGAAGACAGGAAATATAAACTGGTAGAAAAGTTATATCTAATGAATGTTAATTAAGTTAAATACTTTACCTATTTATGTATTTATAGTACCGTATAAAATATTACATAAATTTTAAAAGGAAGGTGCTGCCGCATGGCTAATGTATTAATGATCGGTTTTCCCGGTGAAGGGCATATTAATCCGTCTATCGGTGTAATGAAGGAGCTGAAATCCAGGGGAGAGCATATTACCTACTACGCAGTAAAAGAATACAAAGAAAAAATTGCAGCTCTTGATATTGAGTTTCGCGAGTATCATGATTTCCGGGAAGATCACTTCGGAAAGAACGCAACCGGAGATGAAGAAAGAGATTTCACAGAAATGATCTGCGCCTTTTTGAAAGGCTGTAAGGATATCGCGACTCATATTTATGAGGAAGTCAAACATGAATCGTATGATTATGTCATATATGATCACCATCTGCTGGCCGGTAAAATCATTGCCAACCTGCTGAAGCTGCCGAGATTTTCACTGTGTACAACCTTTGCGATGAATGAGGAATTTCTAAAGGAAATGATGGGGTCTTATATTAAAGGATCATTTGAAAATTCGCCTCATTATAAAACGTATCTCCAGCTTGCAGAAACATTAAATACTGAATTTCAAGCAGAAATCAAGAAGCCGTTTGACGTTTTTTCTTCAGATGGAGATTTGACAATCGTCTTCACATCAAGGGAATTTCAGCCAATGGCTGAGCAATTTGGCGACCGGTATGTATTTGTCGGCCCTTCAATTACGGAAAGAGCGGGAAACAATGATTTCCCATTTGAGCAGATTGACAATGAAAACGTGCTGTTTATTTCAATGGGAACCATATTTAACAATCAAAAGCAGTTTTTTAATCAATGTCTTGAGGTGTGTAAAGACTTTGACGGTAAAGTAGTGCTTTCCATCGGCAAGCATATCAAAGCAAATGAGTTAAACGACATTCCGGAGAATTTCATTGTGCGTCCGTATGTCCCTCAGCTTGAGATCCTCAAAAGAGCCAGTTTATTTGTGACCCACGGCGGAATGAACAGCACAAGTGAAGGGCTGTATTTTGAAACCCCGCTCGTTGTTATTCCGATGGGCGCTGACCAATTTGCCGTCGGAAATCAAGTGGAAAAAATCGGCGCGGGAAAAGTGCTGAAAAAAGAAGAATTATCTGAAAGCCTTTTGAAAGAAACGATTGAAGAAGTGATGAACAATCCAGTTTATGCTGAAAAAGCAAAAGAAATTGGTCAATCACTGAAAGCGGCAGGCGGTTCTAAAAAAGCGGCCGACAGCATTCTTGAATTTGTGAAACACAAAACTCAATCAGCCAACGCATAGTATAAAAGCCTGTTCTTGTCAAAAGAACAGGCTTTTTAGCCATTCGTAAGCATACAGAGGAAGGGATTTGACACGCCAATAGAGAATTGATAAGAAAAACAGACAAGAAAGGAGGAAAATCTGCTCCATTCATCAATAGAAAGCCATCATTTTACCCCCGCTTATATAGTTCCTTAGACTTTCGAAAAAAAATTGCAGCTTATGTAAAATGTTAGGTGTTTATTTGAAGGTTTAAAGGTCGAACGATGCTGAAACTGCTGTTGAATGTTTGAAAAGGGTTTTAACTTATTGAAAAAGTGACGATAAAACGGTTGTATGCCATTTTTGGGACAAAATACTAGCTGTTTTTTGCAATATAAACAGTTTAGGAGGTTGAATGAATGAAAAGGAAGATTGTAGCCGGCTTGGCTGTTTCCGCAGTTGTTGGGTCTTCGATGGCAGCAGCACCCGCGGAAGCAAAAACGATAAAGGTAAAAAGCGGTGACTCTCTTTGGAAACTTTCCCGCCAATATGATACGACTATATCAAAACTGAAATCTGAAAACAAATTGAAATCGTCCGTGCTTTATGTCGGACAAAGCCTTAAGATCCCTGAGAGCAGCAAAAAAAGCACAACATCCTCATCCAACACAAGCAAAACGTCAACATACACTGTTGCCTACGGTGATTCGCTATGGATGATTGCTAAAAATCATAAAATGAGTGTTTCAGAGCTTAAAAGTTTAAACAGCCTGACCAGTGACCTGATTCGTCCGGGGCAAAAGCTTAAGATCAAAGGGACAAGCAGTTCAAGCAGATCAAATGGATCGAAAAAAAACAGCGGTTCCAATTCTTCAGGCTCGTCAAAAAGTACATATACAGTTAAGCTTGGTGACTCACTGTGGAAAATCGCAAACAGCTTAAAAATGACAGTAGCTGAATTGAAAACCTTAAATGGCTTGACATCAGATACGCTCTATCCTAAACAAGTGCTCAAAATAAAAGGCAGCTCGCCGAAGCGCGGAAACAGCGGTTCCAAGAAGCCGTCAAACTCCAATTCCTCAAAAACAACTACATACAAGGTGAAAGCAGGCGATTCGCTGTGGAAAATTGCGAATCAGCTCGGAGTCACTGTGCAAAGCATCCGTGATAAAAACAATTTATCATCTGATGTACTGAAAATCGGACAGGTTCTCACGATTTCGGGAACATCAAAATCTAACAATTCAAATCAGACAAAACCAAAAGACAACTCAAGGTCAAACATTCGAATAGGGACGAAGATTGACAGAATGATAACAGAAGCGAAAAAATATGTCGGGGTGCCGTACCGCTGGGGCGGAAACACGCCTGCCGGCTTCGATTGCAGCGGCTACATTTATTACCTCATTAATAAAGTATCATCTATATCAAGATTAAGTACGGCAGGGTATTGGAATGTCATGCAAAAAGTCAGCCAGCCCTCAGTCGGAGATTTTGTCTTCTTTACCACATATAAATCCGGTCCGTCTCACATGGGGATTTACCTGGGCGGGGGAGACTTTATTCATGCAAGCTCATCGGGCGTAGATATTTCCAACCTCAGCAATTCATATTGGAAACAGCGCTACTTGGGCGCAAGAAGCTATTTTTAAAACGGCGTGACAAAAAAGCCTTTTTATAGGCTTTTTTGTTTATATCAGGCAGTGATTGACCACACTGTTAGAAAAAACAAGGGGGAGACAGTATGTACCGTCTCTTGCTGTTGATGATGGCAACGGCACTGGGAGTTGTGGGATGCGGACAAAAACCTCCTGACCCTCCTAAGCGGGTGCCGGAAAAAAAAGTGGTTGAAACGTCAGCATTTGGTCATCATGTCCAGCTGGTCAATCGTGAAGGCAAAGCAGTCGGTTTTATAGAAATCAAAGAATCAGATGACGAAGGCCTTGATATTCACATTTCCGCAAACAGCCTGCGCCCCGGCGCTTCCCTCGGATTTCACATTTATGAAAAAGGTTCATGTGTCAGGCCGGATTTTGAATCAGCGGGAGGCCCCTTTAATCCGCTGAACAAAGAACACGGTTTCAACAATCCGATGGGGCATCATGCCGGAGATCTGCCGAACCTTGAAGTCAGTGCTGACGGAAAAGTAGATGTCATTATGAATGCGCCGGACACCTCATTAAAAAAAGGAAGTAAACTAAATATTCTCGACCAGGACGGGAGTGCGTTTATTATTCATGAGCATGCCGACGATTATTTGACAAATCCCAGCGGGAATTCAGGTGCGCGTATCGTCTGCGGAGCCCTTTCCGGCAATAATGAGAAGCAGTAATATCATCCAAGCCCTTTTGTATTGAGCATACAGGGGCTTTTTTAGTATACTCGTTAATGGAATACGAATAGGAAAGGGAACCTGTCTATGACAACTCAATTACAGCACTTAACATTGCCGGAAGATATACAAAAAAAACTTTTATCATATAAAGATCAGCCGATTTCCCCAGAGTTTCAGTCGCTCATCGGGACGTCAGGCTATGAGGCGGAGGACGAAACCATTTTATTCGACGCCATCATCGCATTAGCTATGGGGAAAAATGTCCTGCTAAAAGGGCCTACAGGCTCAGGAAAAACAAAGCTTGCAGAAACATTGTCCAGCTATTTTCATAAACCGATGCACAGTGTCAACTGTTCAGTCGACTTGGATGCTGAAGCTTTGGTCGGCTATAAAACAATTGAAAATCAATCTGGCCAGGCAACGATCGAGTTTGTATCAGGACCTGTCACAAAAGCCATGAAAGAAGGCCATTTTCTTTATATAGATGAAATCAATATGGCAAAGCCGGAAACACTGCCGATTTTAAACGGTGTATTAGATTACAGAAAAATGATGACAAATCCGTTTACAGGCGAGGTTATTCGGGCCAAAGACGGCTTCGGAGTCATTGCAGCCATCAATGAAGGCTACGTTGGAACTGTTCCGCTTAATGAAGCATTGAAAAACCGTTTTGTTATCATCGATGTGCCATATATTAAAGGCGGGCTGCTGAAACAAGTGCTCATGTCTCAATCAGCCCTGCAAGATGAGAAATTGATTGACCGGTTTATCACGCTTTCCTCTGACCTGATCGTTCAGGCCAATAACGGACAGGTGTCTGAAGAAGCGGCATCCATCAGAGCTTTAATCGATACATGTGATTTAGCCGCTTATATTCCGCCGCGTCGTGCCATCGAGCGGGGAATTGTAGAGAAGCTTGATGATGACCGGGAAAAAGCGGCCGTCCGAAATATCGCAGAAACTCTGTTTGAATGAGGGAGCTGCGATGAAATTTATCAAATTTAACGACAGCACAATTGATTCGTTTTTATTTATGATGCTGACTGATTTGGCCAAAACACTCACAAAGAGTGAAGCGGTAGAAGTGGAGTATGGCGTTCAGTCCTATTACAATCCATTTGAAAAGAAAATCTATATGAGCCACTTTTGGAAAGACAGGGCAGCTGAGGACATGGAAGCGGGTCTGAAGAGCGATGTCTATCTGCGCTCGATCGGAACGAGATATAGCTCGCTGCAGGAGTTTGCGAATTTTTTGGATGATATCCATCGGCATCTTACGTTTAAAAGTTTTGCCAAGCAGCTGTTTATGCTGCTTGAGGACATCAGAATCGAAGAGTGCATCAAACACGAGCGTCCGGGTACGAAACATGTATTTGCGAAGCGAAAAGACATGTACAGAAAACACTTTTCCACCCAGCTGACCTTAAATTTGGAACGAAGCATTTTTACGGATGCGCTCTTTTGCGCGATCTATGTCAAGCTAACAGCGGAGTCGCCGCTCGAGACCCTTCCATCAATGCGTGAAGATATCGATTTGATGCACCCGTTTATTGAACAGCAGCTCTTGCGTGTGTATGAGGCAGACTCGACACGGCAGGTTCTGAAAATTGTTGAAGACCTCATGGACGGGCTTGAAGAAGTGCTCGACAAAGACATGCTGAATACCTACTTCTTTTTGCCTGAGCTTGATTACGCAAAGGCTGCAGAACAGCCGTTGTTTGAAGAAGAGAAAAAAGCGCCGAAGCTGAGTGATGACATCACGCTTCCGAAAAAATCAGACGGTGATGAGGATATTCATGAAGAAGAAATGCCGACATGGCACCGGGAAACAGAAGCACCGTCGAAAAGCTTCCTTCAATTTGATATTGAACACGGCGCGAAATCAGATTTAGGAAAAGACGCTTCAAGGGAAGGCGACGATGGAGATCAAGCCCTTGGTTCAGTCCAAGGATCAGCCAGACAAACAAAACGGAAAGACTATTCCAAGCTGGAAGCGCTGGAGTCCCAGAAAGACCAGCCAAACGGAGCAGGTATGGCTGACGGAAAAGAAAATAAATACGCATTTCCGATTTACAAAGAACCGAAGCCGGCTACAAGTGAAGAAGAGCTTTCTTATAAACAGCAGGCAAAAACGATCGAATCATATCAAAAGCGTTTGAAACAAATGATTCAAAAAACGCTGGAGCATAAAAAAACACTGCCAAGAACAGATCTTCATGCCGGCCGGCTGAACAATAAGCTCCTCCGTTACTTCACTGAACGAAATCCGCGTCTGTTCTACAAAAAGCAAGAACCGTCTTCAGAAATTGACGCAGTTTTTACATTGCTGGTCGACTGCTCAGCCAGCATGTTCGACAAAATGGACGAAACAAAACGGGGAATTGTATTGTTTCACGAAGCGCTGAAATCGGTAGCGGTTCCGCATCAGATTGTCGGTTTCTGGGAAGACACAAACGATGCGACCGAAACAAGCCAACCAAACTATTTCAATACGGTTATTCCTTTCCAATCGTCATTAAGACAAGATGCTGGGCCTGCAATTATGCAGCTCGAGCCTGAGGAAGATAACCGTGACGGCTATGCGATCCGGCAGATGACGAAAAAAATGCTGCAGCGCAGCGAGGCGCAAAAGTTCTTAATTGTTTTCTCTGATGGAGAGCCGGCCGCGTTTGGCTATGAACAAAACGGGATTGTCGATACAAGTGAAGCGGTTATTGAAGCTCGAAAAAGGGGAATTGAAGTAATAAATGTTTTTCTCTCCAACTCAGAAATAGAAGAATCGCAAATGAAGACCATTCAGGATATGTACGGAAAATTCAGTATATTTGTCCCGGATGTTGATCAGCTCCCGGATGTTCTGTATCCGCTGCTGAAAAAACTGCTCCATAAAAGCATAGGATAGCCCGTTATCCTATGCTTTTTGGCTTTTCTTTTTTCGAATGATTAAATTTTTTGTTTTTTATAAAGGTTTTTTACTATTTTGTGAACAATCAAGGTAGAATCAAATTGCAAACAGTGGTAAAATATCGTTGGAAGCGTTTTTATTACATAATTTTGGACACAGCGTTCGAAAGTTATTTTAAGATAGTGAATCATTCACTTGATTATCTAAGTTGGGGGTAATATTCAAATGTTTCAAAATAGTATGAAACAACGAATGAATTGGGAAGATTTTTACGGTCCGAACCTCGGCTATGCGCTGGAGCTTTACGATCAGTATAACCAGGATCCGAACAGCATTGATCCGGATCTAAAGGACATGTTCGACGAGCTCGGTGCTCCGCCAAGCGATATAAAAGAGGCCTCGGGAACAAAAGAAAAGGGACGTGTTACAGCCGATCTGATTCAAAAGATCGCATCCGCAGTCAGACTTGCAGAAGATATCCGAACCTATGGCCATTTAAACGCTTCCGTCAATCCGCTCAGAAAGGATGGGAAAAAGAGCGAACTCTTTCCATTATCCGATTACGGGCTAACAGAAGAGGAAATCAAAGCAATACCTGCGTCAGTGATTTGTAAAGACGCTCCTAAAAACATTACGAACGGTCTAGAAGCCATTCAGTATTTACGAAATACCTATAAAAGAACGATCTCATTTGAATTTGACCATGTGCATGACTTCAAAGAGCGTGAGTGGCTGACGAGAAAGATTGAATCTGGTGAGCTGTTCCAGAAGAATTCAGCTGAAAAACTGTCGGCTGTGCTGGAAAGACTGACAGAAGTAGAGGGCTTCGAGCAGTTTTTGCACCGCACATTTGTCGGACAGAAGCGCTTTTCCATTGAGGGATTGGACGCACTTGTGCCAGTGTTGGATGACATTATTGCACAATCTGTCAAATCAGGTACGACCAGTGTAAACATCGGGATGGCGCACAGGGGGCGCCTGAATGTATTGGCTCACGTGCTCGGCAAACCTTATGAAATTATTTTCTCTGAATTTCAGCATGCGCCGAACAAAGACCTTGTCCCGTCTGAGGGATCAATTGGAATCAGCTACGGATGGACAGGGGATGTCAAATACCACCTGGGGGCGAATCGTGAGCTTCAAGATGCTGAAACAAAATCAGCGCGCATTACGTTAGCAAACAACCCAAGCCACTTGGAATTTATCAATCCGATTGTTGAAGGCAGCACAAGAGCGGCACAGGAAACACGAACACAAAGCGGATACCCGGTACAGGATGAAACAAAATCGCTTGCCATTTTAATTCATGGAGACGCTGCATTCCCAGGGGAAGGAATTGTTGCTGAAACATTGAATTTAAGCTCTTTAAAAGGGTATCAAGTAGGCGGTGCGATTCATATTATCGCCAATAATATGATCGGATTCACAACAGAAAGCGCTGAATCAAGATCAACAAAGTATGCCAGCGACCTGGCGAAGGGCTATGAAATTCCGATTGTTCACGTGAATGCGGACGATCCTGAAGCCTGTCTTTCAGCTGTTAAGTTTGCGGTTGAATACCGAAAAACGTTCAACAAGGACTTTCTGATTGACTTGATCGGGTACAGACGCTACGGGCACAATGAAATGGATGAGCCGTCAACCACTCAGCCGATGCTGTATGATGCTGTCAGAAAGCACCCGACCGTCAAACAAATTTTCGCTGAAAAGCTCGTAAAGGAAGGCGTGCTTACCGAGGAAGTTGTTGAAAACATCGAAAAATCTGTAACGAAGCGCATTGAGGATGCTTATCAGAAAGTGCCGTCTAAAAAGGAACATACCGCCTGTGAAATTGAACTTCCAGAGCCTGTATCAAACGGTTTCCCTGATGTAGACACATCCATTGATTTTGACGTGCTCCGCAAGCTGAATGGCGAATTGATCAACTGGCCGGAATCATTTAACGTTTTCGGAAAACTAAAGCGCATTTTAGAAAGACGTGCAAAGGCGTTTGATGATGACAGAAAAGTGGAATGGTCTTTGGCAGAATCACTCGCGTTTGCTTCGATTTTGAAAGACGGTACACCAATTCGTTTAACAGGACAGGATTCTGAGCGCGGAACGTTCGCCCAAAGAAACCTTGTGCTTCATGACAGTGAGACAGGCGAAGAATTTGTGCCGCTTCATCACTTATCAGACTGCAGCACATCGTTCGCTGTTCATAACAGCCCGTTGTCTGAAGGATCCGTTCTCGGCTTTGAATACGGCTATAACGTGCATTCACCGGAAACGCTTGTATTGTGGGAAGCACAGTACGGAGATTTTGCAAACGCTGCGCAAGTGTACTTTGACCAATTTATTTCTGCCGGACGCGCAAAATGGGGCCAAAAATCGGGATTAGTCATGCTTCTTCCGCACGGTTACGAGGGACAGGGGCCTGAGCACTCAAGCGGAAGAATCGAGCGGTTCCTGCAGCTTGCCGCGGAGAACAACTGGACGGTTGCCAACCTGACAAGCGCCGCACAGTATTTCCATATATTGAGAAGGCAGGCTAAAATGCTGCTTCGTGAAGAGATCAGACCGCTCGTCATTATGACGCCGAAGAGCCTTCTTCGCAACCCAAATACGGTTTCAGAAGTGCAAGAGCTTAGCGAAAGCCGCTTCCAGCCTGTTTACGAACAATCCGGACTTTCTCATGACTATGAAAAGGTAACCAGACTTGTATTATCCAGCGGTAAAGTGTCCATAGACATCAGCGATCATTTTAATAAACTAGAAGACGGTAAAGAGTGGCTTCACATTGCGAGAATTGAACAGCTGTATCCATTCCCGGCAAAAGGAGTCAAAAAATTATTTGCAAAACTTCCGAACCTGAAAGAAATCGTTTGGGTGCAGGAAGAGCCGCAGAACATGGGGGCTTGGGGTTATATCAGCCCGTATTTGACTGAAATTGCACCAGAAGGAGTAAGTGTTCAATATATTGGGCGAAGAAGACGATCCAGCCCTGCAGAGGGAGATCCGACAGTTCACAAAAAAGAACAGGAACGTATTGTATCTGATAGCTTGACTCGCAAAAACTAAGGGGGAAATGAAAAAATGGCGGAAATTAAGGTACCTGAATTAGCAGAATCAATCTCAGAAGGAACAATAGCCCAATGGTTAAAGCAGCCTGGTGATTATGTAGAACAGGGTGAATATCTGCTTGAACTAGAAACGGATAAAGTAAATGTTGAATTGACAGCAGAAGAATCGGGTGTACTTCAAGAGGTATTGAAAGATTCGGGTGATACCGTCCAAGTCGGAGAAATTATCGGTACGATTTCAGAAGGCGCGGGTGAAAGTTCTGCCCCTGCTCCTTCAGAGAAAGCTGACACCAAGGAAAGCAAAAAAGAAGAGCAGCAAGCGGAACCAGCGGCACAAGAGGTAAGCGAGGGAGCACAAACTGAATCAAAATCAAGAACGATCGCTTCTCCTTCAGCTCGTAAGCTGGCGAGAGAAAAAGGAATTGACCTGTCTCAGGTTCCAACGGGAGATCCGTTAGGAAGAGTGCGCAAGCAGGATGTCGAAGCGTACGAAAAACCAGCGTCAAAACCGTCTCCTCAGCAAAAACAGCAGCAGCCTCAGGCTCAAAAAGCACAACAAAGCTTTGACAAGCCTGTCGAAGTGCAAAAAATGTCTCGCCGCAGACAAACGATTGCCAAACGCCTTGTAGAGGTTCAGCAAACATCAGCGATGCTGACTACATTTAATGAAGTTGACATGACGGCTGTCATGAATCTTAGAAAACGCCGCAAAGATCAATTCTTTGAGCAAAACGAAGTGAAGCTTGGCTTTATGTCTTTCTTTACGAAAGCGGTCGTTGCTGCATTGAAGAAATATCCGCTGCTGAATGCGGAAATTCAAGGCGATGAGCTGATCGTTAAGAAATTCTACGATATCGGGATTGCTGTTGCAGCGGATGAAGGTCTTGTCGTTCCGGTAGTACGGGATGCGGATCGTCTGACATTTGCAGGTATCGAAAAAGAAATTGGCGAGCTTGCGAAAAAAGCAAGAAACAATAAATTAACCCTTAGCGAGCTTCAGGGGGGCTCCTTCACGATTACAAACGGAGGGACTTTCGGTTCACTGATGTCAACTCCGATTTTAAACAGCCCTCAAGTCGGTATTCTGGGCATGCATAAGATTCAGCTGCGTCCTGTAGCAATTGATGAAGAGCGTTTCGAAAACCGTCCGATGATGTACATCGCTTTATCTTATGATCACCGTATTGTAGACGGTAAAGAAGCGGTTGGCTTCCTCGTGACAATTAAAAATTTACTTGAAGATCCTGAACAGCTTTTATTAGAGGGATAATAAAAAAAGGTACATCACGATAAAGTGATGTACCTTTTTTGCTTGCCAATTTACAGAGACAGTTTGCTGCTGTTGGATGCTGCTTGTTTCTTTTTTACTTGTTTTGACCAGTATGTTGCAAGCATAGAACCTGAAAGGTTATGCCACACACTGAAAATTGCGCTTGGTACGGCGGATAGCGGGGAGAAATGAGCTGTGGCAAGTGCGGCTCCGAGTCCTGAATTTTGCATGCCGACTTCGATAGCAATGGCTTTTTGAGACGGATAGTCCATCTTAAAAATCTTTGCGCAAAGAAATCCAAGCATATAACCGATACCGTTATGAAGGATGACAACAGAAAAAATGAGCAACCCTGATTGAAGCAGATTTTCCCGGTTGCCGCTGACGACAGCTGAGACGATCGCAACGATGCCAATGACAGAAATAAGCGGAAGGGCATGTACAGCTTTTTCGACCTGTTTTCTGAAAAACATTTTGACGATCAGGCCTGCAATGATCGGAAATAAAACAGCCTGTAAGATTGAGATAAACAAAGACCCCGGCGAGACAGGAAGCCATTCCTTGGCAAACAGCATAATCAACAACGGTGTCACAACAGGTGCCAATAAGGTAGAAATGGTGGTAACCGCAACAGAAAGGGCTGTATTTCCTTTTGCTAAAAATGTCATGACATTTGATGAAGTTCCCCCAGGGCAGCAGCCGACAAGAATAACACCTACTGCAATTTCAGCTGGAAGATGCAGTCCAAACGCCAATCCAAAAGCTATAAGCGGCATGATGGTATATTGACCAATCACCCCAATAATGACATGCCAAGGTTTTCTGAGCAGCTCTTTGAAATCATCGGCTTGCAGTGTAAGACCCATTCCAAACATGATAATGCCAAGAAAAATTGTAATATAAGAACTGATCCACGTAAAAAAAGACGGGAAAGAAAATCCGAGCACTGCAAAAACAATGACCCATATGCCGAAGGTTTGTCCCGCAAAATGACTTATTTTTCTAATGCTGTCCATAAAAACACTCCTTATACAGTATCAAGAACTTCAGCAGAAATTCTCACAAATTTTTAAACATTCTCTTATTATAATTAATTTTCTGAATAATTCAATATTTGATTTTAGCAGATGACTATAGATATATGATGTAAACCAATCAAAATGTTCTTGACTATATAGGAAGATATTCTTACAATGAATCTTTATAATGGTTAGATCAAATAGGAGTGATAGAGTGAAGGAAGCGAATCAATGGTCTTCGAAGCTCGGCTTTATTTTAGCCGCGGCAGGATCAGCTATCGGGCTTGGCGCGATATGGAAATTTCCATACGTTGCTGGAACCAGTGGAGGAGGCGCATTTTTACTTATTTTTATTTTATTTACGGTTTTAATCGGACTGCCTTTATTGGTAGGTGAATTCATCATAGGCAGAAAAACACAGAAAGATGCCGTTCAGTCCTATAAAACACTTGCTCCGGGAACGAAGTGGCATTGGATCGGTTATTTAGGCATGGTAACGTGCTTTATTCTTCTATCTTTCTACAGTGTCGTCGGCGGATGGATTTTAATTTATATTATAAAAGGCTTCACCGGCGGTTTATCGCAAACATCTGGCTTTGATACGATATTTGCAAGTACGATTTCAAACCCTTATTTGGCTGTAGGAGGCCAGCTGCTCTTTATGGTGGTGACAATTTTAGTTGTTGCAAAAGGAGTTAGCAGCGGAATTGAAAAAGCAAGCCAAGTTTTAATGCCGGCGCTTTTTCTATTATTCATCATTTTAATGGTGCGTTCAGTTACACTTGATGGCGCGATGGAAGGAATCAAGTTTTTCCTCATGCCTGATTTAACCGCAATTGATGCCAATACGATTTTATATGCAATGGGACAATCCTTTTTCTTACTGAGTGTCGGTGTATCGGTCATGGTAACGTATAGCGCTTATTTAGAGAAACGGGAAAATCTGGTGCAGTCTGCTGTATCTGTAACTGTAATGAACGTGCTGGTTGCTGTAATGGCCGGAATTGCGATTTTTCCAGCTGTCTTTTCATTCGGTCTCAAACCAGACCAAGGACCTGTCCTGTTATTTAACGTGCTGCCGACTGTGTTTAATCAAATGCCGTTCGGAATTATCTTTTTATTAGCATTTTTACTTCTATTTTTATTTGCAGCACTGACATCCGCTTTTTCTATGCTGGAAATTTTGGTCGCAGTGCTTTCAAAAGGCGATGTCAATAAAAGAAAACGATTCGCTTGGTTAGGCGGAATTGCTATTTTTATTGTCGGAGTGCCGTCTGCATTATCATACGGTGTCTTAAGTGACGTCTCTATATTTCATTTGTCCATTTTTGATGCGGCAGACTATCTTGTAAGCAATATTTTAATGCCGTTAGGCGCATTATTGATTTCTATTTTTGTTCCGTTAAAAATACCGAAACAGGATTTGTTCGACGAGCTGAAAAGCGGTTCCAGCCTCAGACGAAAGTGGTTTGCGGTTTGGCTGCTGCTCATTCGTTATCTGTCTCCTGTTGCCATCATTATCGTCTTTTTGCATGTGTTAGGCATTTTTTAAAACAAGAAGCCCCCGGGAATGGTCTTATCCCTGTCAAG
>NZ_JALAMO010000010.1 GCF_026790065.1 Bacillus sp. N13C7
GTTATCTAGTTTTGAGAGAATAAGTTTTAAAAAAACACTTGATTTTCTCAAGAATACATAGTATAATGTTAAATGTCACTGAAATTGTCTGGTGATGATGGCGAAGAGGTCACACCCGTTCCCATGCCGAACACGGAAGTTAAGCTCTTCAGCGCCGATGGTAGTCGGGGGTTTCCCCCTGTGAGAGTAGGACATCGCCAGGCAGACTTCATTCCGCAGTAGCTCAGTGGTAGAGCTATCGGCTGTTAACCGATCGGTCGTAGGTTCGAATCCTACCTGCGGAGCCATTATTGGAGAGCTGTCCGAGTGGTCGAAGGAGCACGATTGGAAATCGTGTAGGCGGTCAACTCCGTCTCAAGGGTTCGAATCCCTTGCTCTCCGCCACTGATACCTATACATAATTACAATTGAAAGTCTGGGCCCGTTGGTCAAGCGGTTAAGACACCGCCCTTTCACGGCGGTAACACGGGTTCGAATCCCGTACGGGTCATTATATGATGGAGGATTAGCTCAGCTGGGAGAGCATCTGCCTTACAAGCAGAGGGTCGGCGGTTCGAGCCCGTCATCCTCCACCATTATCATCGCGGGGTGGAGCAGTTCGGTAGCTCGTCGGGCTCATAACCCGAAGGTCGCAGGTTCAAATCCTGCCCCCGCAACCAAATTATATGAATGAAATAAGGAGTGCCCGAAGGGTGCAACTAAAATAATTCAATACGGTCCGGTAGTTCAGTTGGTTAGAATGCCTGCCTGTCACGCAGGAGGTCGCGGGTTCGAGTCCCGTCCGGACCGCCATTTAAATAATAAGGCTCGGTAGCTCAGTTGGTAGAGCAACGGACTGAAAATCCGTGTGTCGGCGGTTCGATTCCGTCCCGAGCCACCACCTATGCCGGTGTAGCTCAATTGGTAGAGCAACTGACTTGTAATCAGTAGGTTGGGGGTTCAAGTCCTCTTGCCGGCACTGTTTTTTCAAAACTTAATGTGGAGGGGTAGCGAAGTGGCTAAACGCGGCGGACTGTAAATCCGCTCCCTCAGGGTTCGGCAGTTCGAATCTGCCCCCCTCCACCATTTATAGGGGCATAGTTTAACGGTAGAACAGAGGTCTCCAAAACCTCCGGTGTGGGTTCGATTCCTACTGCCCCTGCCAAATTTATGACATCTTGAGATTATGGCGGTTGTGGCGAAGTGGTTAACGCACCAGATTGTGGCTCTGGCACTCGTGGGTTCGATTCCCATCAATCGCCCCATATTATCATTGGGCTATAGCCAAGCGGTAAGGCAACGGACTTTGACTCCGTCATGCGTTGGTTCGAATCCAGCTAGCCCAGTCTCACTTTTATATCAACTGCATATGATGTATTAAGTCCCTAAGATGCGGAAGTAGTTCAGTGGTAGAACACCACCTTGCCAAGGTGGGGGTCGCGGGTTCGAATCCCGTCTTCCGCTCCAATTACGGCGGCATAGCCAAGTGGTAAGGCAGAGGTCTGCAAAACCTTTATCCCCGGTTCGAATCCGGGTGTCGCCTTTCTTTTGCCGGGGTGGTGGAATTGGCAGACACACAGGACTTAAAATCCTGCGGTAGGTGACTACCGTGCCGGTTCAAGTCCGGCCCTCGGCACCAATTTTACTTACTAAGTTGAATTGGTGTTTGTTCGTTTAAAGTTATAACTAATCATATTAATGATCTACATAAGTAGATCATTTTTTATTGTTTTGATTTATCAGCGGCTAAGTTTTGATACATGATCATAAAGCTGCTTCAGCTAAATCTCTTAACACTATTTTATTAATATATTTCCAAAAAAACTTTTTGAAATACGTTGACACTTTATAAGATCCATGATATATTTATATTCGTCGGTTAGATACGATGTAAAACTTGCCGGTGTGGCGGAATTGGCAGACGCGCACGACTCAAAATCGTGTTCCTTCTGGAGTGTCGGTTCGACCCCGACCACCGGTATACTGAAAAACCCGTTTCTCATTGGAAACGGGTTTTTATTTTTATTAAAGAAAAGGAGCTCAGCTAAGCTGGGCTCCTTTTTATATTTACTCAGCGTATTGGTCTATGATCTCTTCTAACACCTCTTCAAGACCTTCTGCATCTTCAAGCTCTAATTGGCTGAAGCGGACACGTACGAGCTGTTCTCCGTCATTATACATCTCTTCCAGCCATCCTCGCAGTCCTCTTGCTCTGCGGTCGACTTCGAAAATAATGTCTAAACCGTTTTCGTCTAAAAGAAAAATAACCTCTAATTCATCAAGCATCTGACGATAGTAGCCTGATGTCGGAACGAACTCGAATTCTTGAACAAATGGAAGTCTGCGCTGGAAGTAAGGCGCTTGTTCGCAGTCTGCTTCATGAAGGCGGAAGCCTAGGTTTTCGATGGCTTCCAGCACATTTTCAATCCAAGGGTGTGCCTCAACGAAAATGCGGTCATGGTCGGACTTATCGATACCGCCTTCGATATCAAGGTCTGTCACCACGGCGACTTCTACTTTTCCTACAGTAATCGGTGTATCTAGCGGTAGAGTGAATGAGAACGGAAATTGATGCTCTTCTCCAGGCTGAACGGTGAATGAACCAGTGACCCGGAAAGAATGAATTGTAGCGTATTTCCGGTGCTCTTCATCGTCTTTTACAATGACGTACCGTGTATTAAGCTGTACGTCAATATAGCGAATGTCCTGAGCGATTTTTCCGCCTTTGACATGTACAGTACCCCGTACTTCCTCTCCAGGATAATAGGCGTCTTTCTCTAAAATCGTATCTACTTTTGCAGCACCGATTCCGGCACTTGCAGCAAGCTTCTTAAAAAATGACATGTTAGATCTTCCCCTTTTTCTTTTTCTCAACAAATATACGTAAGAAAGAGGAAAAAAGATTCATTTGGTTCATACTTTTTTCCTATGATTCTTCAGGTTAAAGGACAGACTAAGAATAATACTGAAAGCAAAGGAGCGGATTGAAATGAATAAAGAAAGTATGGTTGCTGATAAATTACACAGAATGTTTTTGGCTGGTGAGCTGCAAATCACGGTAGAAGAGGATATCAATAATATATCTGAAAGGCTGAGAAACGGCGATCTCAGTTTAGACCGATTGGGCGGGGAAGATGCGTTTATAAAAGAAACAGTAAACGAGGCTTTAAGAAGAGTGGAGCAATAAAGGAAAGAGACGGTCTTTCATAAAATGAGAGACCGTCATTTTTTATGGCCTGTTTACAGTTCTCTGCAACATAAAAGCGAGTCGATTTAAAATGGTTTATCTAGGACAAAGCCTTTTTCCAACAGGAGTTCTGACAGTTCTCCATGCAGATAAACAGCTGCATCTAATTGATCATGCAATGCTCTTCGGAGGTGAGGGTTCGAGGTTTCCTTTATCGCGGCAGTGTACTTGTTAATGCTGTTTTTTGTTGTTGCTAAGAAATCAAGGGCAGTTGCAGGTATAGCTATGGCGTTAATCGGATCAAAGACATTGTTCAATGGCAAGCCACCTCCTGTACAGGATGTTATTTTCTTGTTCCCCTGATAAGAAAATATTTTGCTTTGTGTCTTGCTTTTATACAAAATGCTATAATGAATAACAAATTTTTCCGGGGGAGTGGGATGATGAAGCAGATTATTGCGATGGGCGGAGGGGGTTTTTCAATGGAGCCGGATAATTTGTCTCTCGATCAATATATCATCAATCAATCGGAGCGGAAGTCACCTCGCATTTGTTTTCTGCCGACGGCGAGCGGTGATTCCCAAAACTATGTTCAGCGGTTTTATGATGCTTTTCAAACACTGGATTGTGTGCCGTCTCATTTATCCTTATTTAAGCCGCCGACAACAGATTTACTATCTTTTGTTATGGAACAGGATGTAATATATGTTGGCGGGGGAAATACGAGGAATATGCTTGTACTGTGGAAGGAGTGGGGGCTGGATCTTATTCTCAGAGAAGCATGGAAGAACGGTTTGATTCTAGCTGGATTAAGTGCCGGTGCGATCTGCTGGTTTGAAGAAGGGGTCACAGATTCGGCCGGGCCGCTGACAAGTATGAAAAGTTTAGGTTTGTTGCAAGGGAGTTTTTGTCCTCATTATGATGGTGAAAAGGACCGGAGGCCGATATACCACCAGCTGATATCTAATGAATTTCTGAGTGATGGCTATGCGGCGGACGACGGAGCGGCTCTCCATTTCATAAATGATCAGCTGTTTCAGACAGTGAGTTCAAGACCGGGTGCAAAGGCATATCGGGTGATGATGGATGAATATGAAATAGCTGAAATCCAGCTGCCTGTCAAATATTTAGGATGAATTAGCTGAATATTATCTATATTCCCCTTTTTTTCAGATTGGTTTTATGTTAAGATGAGTGCGAAATCAATAGTTACTGGGGGTGCCCGCTATCGGGCTGAGAGAGAAGGCAAGCTTCTTAACCCTTTGGACCTGATCTGGTTCGTACCAGCGTGGGGAAGTAGAGGAATTGTTTTTATTATTGTCGTGCTGGGCAATAATATGTTTCTTTCTGACTGTAACCGGGTTCATTCATTTGAATCCGGTTTTTTGTGCTGGTTATGGGCTTGATTTTGTCCTTTCAAACGAAGAGAGGGGAAGGATAAGTAATGCAAAACAATTCAGTGCAGCAAGCCAACATTTCCATTATGTCGAGTTTTTCGGGGAGCAAGAAAGTGTACGTGGAGGGGTCTTCTTCGGACATCCAAGTGCCGATGAGGGAGATCGCATTGAGTCCGACGACGGGATCGTTCGGTGAAGAGGAAAACGCGCCTGTGCGTGTCTATGATACAAGCGGACCTTATACGGACCCTGATGTGACAATTAATATTGAAGAAGGTTTAAATCCTCTCCGCCAAAAATGGATCACAGAGCGCGGCGATGTGGAAGAGTATGAAGGACGGGCTGTAAAACCAGAAGATAACGGTTATAAAAAAGCAAATCCTAACGCAAGCTATCCCGGACTAAAGCGGAAACCGCTGAGGGCGAAGGCAGGTCAAAATGTCACGCAAATGCACTATGCCAAAAAGGGGATCATTACTCCTGAGATGGAGTTTATCGCCATTCGCGAGCATGTGTCTCCTGAGTTTGTCAGAGACGAGGTAGCCAGCGGCCGGGCGATCATTCCTTCAAACATTAATCACCCTGAAAGTGAGCCGATGATTATCGGAAGGAATTTTCATGTGAAGATCAATGCGAATATCGGGAATTCAGCCGTTACGTCATCCATTGAAGAAGAAGTGGAAAAAATGACGTGGGCCATACGCTGGGGAGCGGATACGATGATGGACCTTTCTACCGGAAAAGACATTCATACGACGCGTGAATGGATTATCCGCAATTGTCCTGTGCCCGTGGGGACTGTTCCGATTTATCAGGCGCTTGAAAAAGTAAACGGCGTAGCGGAGGATTTAACGTGGGACATTTATCGTGATACGCTGATCGAACAGGCAGAGCAGGGAGTGGATTATTTTACGATTCACGCAGGTGTTTTGCTTCGCTATGTGCCGCTGACTGCCAAACGGACAACCGGAATCGTGTCACGCGGGGGAGCAATTATGGCGCAGTGGTGTCTGGCTCACCATCAGGAAAGCTTCTTGTATACTCATTTTGAAGAAATTTGTGAAATCATGAAAATGTATGATATTGCTTTTTCTCTTGGGGACGGACTTCGTCCCGGATCAATCGCTGATGCCAATGACGAAGCGCAGTTTGCTGAATTAGAGACGCTTGGAGAGCTGACGCAAATTGCCTGGAAGCATGATGTTCAGGTGATGATTGAAGGGCCTGGGCATGTGCCGATGCATAAAATCAAAGAGAATGTCGATAAACAAATGGACATTTGCAAAGAAGCGCCTTTTTACACATTAGGGCCGCTGACAACAGATATTGCGCCGGGCTATGACCATATTACATCAGCGATCGGAGCGGCGATGATCGGCTGGTATGGGACAGCAATGCTTTGTTATGTAACGCCGAAGGAGCATTTGGGGCTGCCTAACCGTGACGATGTTCGGGAAGGGGTTATTACATATAAAATTGCGGCGCATGCGGCAGACCTTGCAAAAGGGCACCCCGGAGCGCAAATACGGGATGATGCTTTATCGAAAGCCCGTTTTGAATTCCGCTGGCGGGATCAGTTTAATCTATCCCTTGATCCGGAAAGAGCGCTTGAATATCATGATGAAACCCTGCCGGCAGAAGGAGCGAAAACCGCTCACTTTTGTTCCATGTGCGGTCCGAAGTTTTGCAGCATGAGAATTTCCCAGGATATTCGGGATTATGCGAAGGACAAAGAGATTAGTGAATGGGATGCTATTGAAGAGGGGATGAAGGAAAAAGCTGAAGAATTTGTGAATCAAGGCAGCCAGCTGTATAAATAATAGATTGACAGGCAAAATGGAATGCGTTTTAATATAGCTAATATCCATTTCCAATATTTGCCGATCGGGACACCGAAGGCTCTTATCTTTTAGATAAGGGCCTTTTTTGTATGAAAAAGGAGGGATCATTGATGGGAATCAAAAAAGAGAAGGGGAGAAAACGATTTAGGAAGCGAAAAACATACGGGAATCAAATTCTGCCGCTGGAGCTCCTGATTGAAAAAAACAAACGAGAGATTATGAACAGTACGGAGATGATGGAGGAAATTTATATGAAGATTGATGAGAAGCATACGGCAGTGCAATATAAAAAAACCCGCTAATGTATAGCGGGTTTTTGCATTCTATTAAGCATCTTTTTTAATCGGTAATCCAAGTCCTTCTGCCACGCGTTTTCCGTATTCAGGATCCGCTTTGTAGAAATGCCCGATTTGGCGAAGTTTGATTTCTTCTTTTTCTACCGGCTTCATGGCGTTAACGATATTTTCAACAAGGCGGGTGCGCTCATCTTCGCTCATTAAACGGTAGAGGTCACCGGCTTGTGTGTAGTGATCGTTGTGATCGTAGCTTACGCTGTCAGCCATCCCTTGTACCGGATATGCTGCTTGTTTATCCTCTGGTGATTCTTTCGGACCTCCGAAGCTGTTAGGCTCGTAATAAACGGATCCGCCGCCATTATTGTCAAAACGCATTTGTCCGTCACGCTGATAATTGTTCACTTCGTTGCGTGCGCGGTTGATTGGCAGCGCTTGATGGTTCGCACCGACACGGTAGCGGTGTGCATCATGATAAGCAAACAGTCTGCCTTGAAGCATTTTATCCGGAGAAACATCAATGCCAGGCACGAGTGTTCCAGGTGAGAATGTCGCTTGTTCTACTTCTGCAAAGTAGTTTTCCGGGTTTCTGTCAAGCACCATACGTCCGACCTCGATTAGCGGATAGTCTTTTTGAGACCAAACTTTTGTAACATCAAACGGGTCAAAGCGATACGTATTTGCATCTTCTAAAGGCATGATTTGCACATATAGTTTCCATGCAGGGAAATCACCATTTTCGATCGCGTTGAATAGATCTTCTGTATGGTAATCAGGGTTTTCACCGGCAATTTTTGCCGCCGTATGAACATCAAGGTTTTTCACGCCTTGTTCTGTTTTAAAGTGATATTTAATCCATACGCCTTCACCTTCGGCATTTGTCCATTTGAATGTATGGCTTCCAAAGCCGTGCATGTGACGAAGTGTCGCAGGAATTCCACGGTCTGACATCAGAATTGTCACTTGGTGCAGTGACTCTGGTGAAAGTGACCAGAAATCCCATACAGCCGTAGGGTTTTTCAGGTGTGTTTTTGGATCTCTTTTTTGTGTATGGATGAAATCAGGGAACTTAATCGCATCGCGGATGAAGAATACTGGAGTATTGTTGCCAACGATGTCGTAGTTTCCTTCTTCAGTATAGAATTTAACAGCAAATCCGCGCGGGTCGCGAACTGTGTCAGCCGAGCCAAGTTCACCGGCAACTGTTGAGAAACGGACGAACAACGGTGTGCGTTTGCCGACTTCAGAAAGGAAAGCGGCTTTCGTGTATTTTGTTACATCGTTTGTTACTTCAAAATATCCGTGTGCGCCTGCTCCTTTGGCGTGAACAACACGTTCAGGAACTCGTTCTCGGTTGAAATGGGCCAGTTTTTCGAGTAAATGTACATCTTGGATTAAAGTTGGTCCGCGAGAACCGGCAGTCATCGAATTTTGATTATCTCCAACCGGAGCGCCCCAGCTAGTTGTCAGTTTATTTGAACTCATGTTATCACCTCTTGGAATTTATAAGAACATAATATCATCTCTAAGTAAAAAGTCAATATTATTTTATAATTATTATAAAATAGTTATCTCTATTAAGCGATATCTAGTATTGAAATTATTGATAAACCCTTGTTGCAACAGTCTATAATAGAGAAAAAAGTTTTTCGGGAAATGATTTTTTTCTTTCCTACTTGCGAAACAAGCAGAGTAAGTGATAAACGAGGATGTTAAAAATCTTGTTTAAAAAAGAGTTGACATATCGGAATAATTTGAATTAACATGATATTCAAACAAAAAAACAATTGGGCAGCTGATCGGACCGCCGAAGGCTCTCATCTCTACAACGAACAGAGATGGGGGCCTTTTTGTTTTTTGAAGGCGGGGTTGGCAGAAAGAGAGGGATAAAAGTGGCTGTGACCATCAGCATCAAAGAAAAGGCATTTGTTCATGAAGGCCGCAAAACAACGGTCTTGGAGAACATTCAATTATCAATCGCGCCAGGTGAATTTCTAACAGTCATCGGACCGAGCGGGTGCGGAAAAAGCACTTTGTTAAAAATTATTGCAGGACTTGATTCTGAGTATGAGGGGAGTATTGAAATTAACGGACGCAGCGTAAGAGCTCCGGGTATTCAGCAAGGATTTATTTTTCAGGAGCATCGCCTCTTTCCTTGGCTGACGGTTGAGCAGAATATTGCCGCTGATTTGAACTTGAAAGACCCAAAAGTCAAACAGAAGGTGGATGAATTGATCGAGATTGTCAGATTGAAAGGATCGGAGAAAGCGTATCCGCGCGAGCTGTCAGGCGGTATGTCACAAAGAGTGGCTATCGCACGGGCTCTTCTGCGGGAGCCTGAGGTGCTGCTTTTAGATGAACCGTTTGGTGCACTCGACGCTTTTACAAGAAAACACCTGCAGGACGTGCTGCTGGATATATGGCGGAGGAAAAAAACAACGATGATACTCGTCACTCATGATATAGATGAATCTGTTTATTTAGGAAATGAGCTTGCGATCCTTAAGGCCAAACCGGGGAACATTCATAAGCTGATGCCCATTCATTTGGCGTATCCGCGAAACAGGACGACTCCGGATTTCCAAGTGATCAGACAGAAAGTGCTGTCGGAATTCGAGAAAACAGAAGAACTAGAGTACGCTGAAGGATCAGGGATATAGAAAGGGCGGAAGCAGAAATGAAAAAAAGACTCATCGTATTCGTTACCGTTTTTTTTCTGCTGGCAGGCTGCGGAGCAAATGGAGCCAGCGGTGACAGCAAACAATTGAAAGAGATCCGAATCGGTATTCAGCAAAGCTTGAGCCCGCTTTTGATTGCAAAGGAAAAAGGCTGGTTTGAAGATGCATTTGAAAAAGAAGGCATCAAGGTGAAGTGGGTGGAGTTTCAAAGCGGTCCGCCCCAATTTGAAGGCCTTGCGGCAGACAAACTTGATTTTTCTCAGGTCGGCAATTCACCTGTGATCTCGGGACAGGCGGCAGGCATTGATTTTAAAGAAATTGGCTTATCTCAGGATGGGTTGAAAGCGAACGGCATCCTTGTCAACCAAAACAGCGGCATTCAGGACGTCAAGGACTTAAAGGGAAAGAAAATTGCAGTCGCTAAAGGCAGCAGCGGTTTTGATTTTCTGTATAAAGCACTTGATCAAGTGGGACTGTCAGCTAATGATGTAACGATCATTCAGCTTCAGCCCGATGAAGCCGCCTCCGCGTTTGAAAACGGATCTGTTGATGCCTGGTCCATTTGGGAGCCGTACTTGTCTTTAGAAACAATCAAACACGGAGCAAAAATCCTTGTAAACGGGGAAAGCACAGATTTATATTCACCCGGATTTACTTTAGTAAGAACAAAGTTTGCGGAAGAGCACCCTGATGAAGTGGTCCGTTTTCTGAAGGTGTTTAATAAAGCCGTTGTGTGGCAAAAGGAACATCTGGATGAAGCCGCGGATTTGTATGCAGACATTAAAGATCTCGATAAAAAGGTCGTCGAAAATGTGCTGAAAAATACTGAGCCTCTGAATGAGGTCATCAGTGACGACATTGTGAAAGCGCAGCAGGAGACAGCAGATTTTCAATATCAAACGAAGGCAATAGACAAGAAGATTGATGTCAAAGAGGTTGTTGATAACACATTTATTAAAAAAGCGTTAAAGGAAAATTCCTCCGGAGGTGATCAATGATGAAGGCGGAGGCTGCAGGCTCGCTGCCCAAAACGAATACGGAAGCTGTCAAAAAAAAGCCCAGAAGGAAAAAATACGACTGGATGAAAGGGCTTTTGCTGCCCGCCGCCATCATTGCCATCTGGCAGATCATCGGCGGTCTTGGGGTTGTGTCTGCTACAGTGCTGCCTACGCCCGTTACAATCGTCCTGACCTTTAAAACACTTATTTTGTCTGGTGAGCTGTTCGGCCATCTGCAAATCAGCATCTATCGGGCGGCACTTGGTTTTTTGCTTGGCGCGGGGCTTGGCTTGATCTTCGGCATTTTGGCCGGATTCTCCAAACGAACGGAGCTGTATCTTGATCCGTCATTGCAAATGCTTAGAACCGTACCCCATCTGGCGGTTACGCCGTTGTTTATATTATGGTTCGGTTTTGATGAAGTATCTAAAATATTGCTGATTGCGCTAGGTGCCTTCTTTCCGGTCTACATTAATACATTTAACGGCATCCGCGGGGTTGATGCGAAGCTGTTTGAAGTTGCCCGGGTGCTTGAATTTAAATGGCATCAGCAGATTTCCAAAGTGATATTGCCTGCATCACTGCCAAATATATTGCTGGGCATTCGCTTATCGCTAGGTATTGCATGGCTCGGTCTTGTTGTGGCAGAGCTGATGGGCTCAAGCTCGGGTGTCGGCTACATGATTATGGATGCCAGACAGTTTTCACAAACGAACAAAGTGTTTGCAGGGATTATCATCTTTGCGGTGGTGGGAAAGCTGACGGATTCCTTTGTCAGGCTGCTTGAACGAAAACTATTAAAGTGGAGAAACAGTTACGAAGGGTAATCTATATAAAGGGGAGATGGGCATGGAAATTCTTTGGTTTATACCGACTCATGGAGACGCGAGGTATTTAGGATCTGAAAGCGATGGCCGGACTGCGGATCATCTTTACTTTAAACAAATCGCGCAGGCGGCAGACAGGCTGGGGTATACGGGTGTTCTACTGCCGACGGGAAGATCGTGCGAGGACCCGTGGCTTACAGCGTCGGCGCTGGCGGGAGAAACAAAGGATCTAAAGTTTTTAGTTGCGGTAAGACCCGGTTTAATGCAGCCTTCTCTGGCAGCCAGAATGACATCTACTTTAGACCGAATATCAGACGGCCGGCTGCTGATCAATGTTGTGGCAGGAGGCGATCCGTACGAGCTGGCTGGGGATGGCCTGTTTCTCAGCCATGATGAACGCTATGAAGCAACAGATGAATTTTTAACGGTTTGGCGGAGACTTTTGCGGGGAGAGACGGTTACCTATGAAGGAAAGCATATCAAAGTGGAAAACAGCAGTCTGCTTTTCCCGCCGCAGCAAGCGCCGCATCCGCCTATCTATTTTGGAGGATCCTCACAGGCGGGGATTGACGCTGCCGCAAAGCATACAGATGTGTATTTAACATGGGGCGAGCCGCCTGAACAAGTAAAAGAAAAGATTGAGAGAGTCAAAAAGCAAGCTGAAAAAGAGGGGAGATCCGTTCGATTTGGCATCAGGCTGCATGTCATTGCCCGTGAAACCGAGGAGGAGGCGTGGGAAGCGGCTGAACGCTTGATCAGCCACTTGGATGATGACACCATCGCCAAAGCGCAGGCAGCTCTAAGCCGATACGATTCTTCAGGCCAGCGCCGGATGGCCGTTCTTCATCAAGGCGATCGGGCGAAGCTTGAAATCAGCCCGAATCTGTGGGCGGGGATCGGACTGGTCAGAGGCGGGGCAGGCACAGCCCTTGTCGGTGATCCGCAGACTATTGCCGACCGGATAGCGGAGTACCAGGCACTCGGAATAGATTCGTTTATTTTCTCCGGCTATCCTCATTTAGAAGAAGCGTATTATTTTGCAGAGCTAGTGTTTCCTCTTTTGCCATTTGAAAATGAGCGGACAAGAAAACTTCAGAACAAAAGGGGAGAGGCGGTCGGGAATACTTATTTTGTTAAAGAGAAGAATGCCTCGGTTTAAGAAAAAATGAAATCGCCAGTATCAAGATGCGTTATTGTATGAAGCAGAATTGCATCATTCGAAACGGGCGGCTTTCAGCCGCCTGTTTTGACAAAGCGGTATGCTTGCTTTTTTTTAGTGTGCATGGTACATTTTAAATCGTAATTATTTCGATTTAACAAGGAGGCTTTGTCTTGGCTAAGAAATCAAAAGTAGCAAAAGAGTTAAAACGCCAGCAGCTTGTTGAACAATACGCCGCTATTAGACGCGAGCTAAAAGAAAAAGGAGATTACGAGGCACTCAGCAAGCTGCCGAGAGATTCAGCACCGGGAAGGCTCCACAATCGATGCATGGTAACGGGGCGCCCGAGAGGATATATGAGAAAGTTTAAAATGTCCAGAATCGCTTTCAGGGAGCTGGCCCATAAAGGCCAGATTCCCGGTGTGAAAAAAGCAAGCTGGTAAGAAAAAACTCCGGCCGATTACAGCGCGCCGGAGTTTTTTTCGTTTTTCTTGAAAGAGATGACGTAGGATAGGTGCTGAATGATCATGATAATAAACACAATAAGAATAGGGAAAAACGGAATACGCGATTGAAAAAGCGGATAAAAAATGAGAAGAACCGCTGCGGCAGGAAGAGAGAAGTAGACGGCGATATATGACGCGCGGCATGCTTTTGCCGTCATCATCCGCTCTCTTTCATCCTGCTCTTCAAATTCATCAGGCAAAAGAAGCTTTTTTGCAGCAGGGCGGCTTTTTTTCTGTAAGTATAAATAAACCGCAGACGCCGCAACAAACAGAATAAAGGGGGTGAGATTTAATTCAAACACCATCTCGCCGCTCTTTGTGCGGAAAAAAGACGCTATGCCTTCTGAAGCTTCAAAGTATGAAATCAGCGTCCAGCATGCAAGGCCAAATAACACAAGTTGAAATGCGGCTTTTGTTTTCATGCTCATCTTAGTTTTCCTCCTCTAACCAAAAGACATCCTCCATTTTCATGGAGAAGGCTTTGCAGATTTTCAGTGCTAACAGCAGTGAGGGAACATAATCGCCTTTTTCGATTGCTGCCACAGTCTGTCTTGTGGCACCGACTGTGTTTCCTAGTTTTTCCTGAGAATAGCCGAAGCGTGCCCTCAGTTCTTTTACTTTATTTTTCATCATAGCGTCTGTCCCCTTCACATTCTCAATTGATTACATTGTATAGTATACTTAACATTATGTAAATGAAACTTAACATCTTTACAAAAAGAAAACTTTTTTTCGACAAAATTTTTATATTCCCTTGACGAAAAATCAATAAACATGTAATATTAGAAAAGTCAGAGCGGTACTGTTACTGACAAACAGAAATGCGGGTGTAGTTTAGTGGTAAAACCTCAGCCTTCCAAGCTGATGTCGTGAGTTCGATTCTCATCACCCGCTCCATACATACGTTATTAACGCAGTGTTTCGTTTCTCAGATAAACGAAGTATTGCGTTTTTTTATGTAAAAAAGAACACGTTTTTCGTGTTCTTTTACGTAAGCCAATGTACTGTATGGATCCCGCCGTGAATTTGTTCAAACATTTTCGTTAATGATGATAAGAGTTTAACAGCGCTGCTTTTTTCAGTGGATGGCGGGAAAAAGATGATTTGCAGCATGTGCTTGGTCTCGCTTGAAACGGGATAACGATTGGCGCTGTTTTTCAAATCGCCAAATATGCCGTTTTCATCAGAGAAAAGCAGTATGTTTTGTTTTTCTCCCAAAGAGATGCGGACTGGCTCATGTAGCTTGCCGGCATCATAAATCATAATCGGCAGAGAATATTTTAATGCGAAAAAATCGATGGTGTCATGGGCTGAGTTCTTGCTTTCCCTGAATTGTTCTTTGGATATCGGGACCAGCATGTCCTCCATCGGGGTTGTTTCTCCTTCAAATAAAGGGTTAAGCTGTTTAAAGAGTTTCTGCCATTCCTTGACGAAGGGTTCATCTGATATTCCGCCGTCCGCATAATCGAAAAACAGGGATTCTTGAAATAGGCGGAGCCTGCCTTTCAGCATTTGCGGAGAGGAGCCCACTTCGATATTCTCATAAATCACAGCGGCCGCATGTAAGCCGGCTGCACGTTCAGTAATAACAGAATCAAGTTTGATATTCACAAGCATTCACTCCAGTTACGAGATATCAACCTATTATAAACGCTCTACCGTTTTATCACAAAGAAAGGAGGCTGTGCAAAACATGAACGTTTATCAGCTCAAAGAAGAATTAATTGAATACGCGAAAAGCATTGGCGTGGATAAGATTGGTTTTACGACCGCTGATACTTTTGACAGTTTAAAAGACCGTTTGATTCTGCAAGAATCATTAGGCTATCTTTCCGGCTTTGAAGAGCCTGATATCGAAAAAAGGGTGACGCCGACACTGCTTTTGCCGAAAGCGAAATCAATTGTGGCGATTGCTCTCGCATATCCTTCCAGAATGAAGGATGCGCCGAGAAGCACGAGAACGGAGCGCAGGGGCATTTTTTGCAGAGCCTCCTGGGGCAAAGACTACCATGATGTGCTGAGGGAAAAGCTCGATCTGCTGGAGGAATTTCTGAAAAGCAAGCACGAGGATATCAGAACAAAGTCAATGGTTGATACAGGTGAATTGTCTGATCGGGCGGTTGCAGAACGGGCCGGCATCGGATTCAGTGCGAAAAACTGTATGATCACAACGCCTGAGTACGGCTCTTATGTGTACTTGGCGGAAATGATCACAAATATCCCTTTTGAGCCAGATGTGCCGATTGAAGATATGTGCGGCTCTTGCACGAAATGTCTGGACGCCTGCCCGACAGGAGCATTAGTGAATCCGGGACAGCTTAATGCGCAGCGCTGCATCTCTTTTCTGACCCAGACAAAAGGATTTTTGCCTGATGAATTCCGGACAAAGATCGGGAACCGCCTGTATGGGTGCGATACATGCCAAACGGTGTGTCCTCTCAATAAAGGGAAGGACTTTCATCTTCATCCGGAAATGGAGCCCGACCCAGAGATAGCCAAACCGTTATTGAAGCCGCTCTTGACCATCAGCAATCGTGAATTTAAGGAGAAATTCGGCCATGTCTCGGGTTCTTGGCGCGGAAAGAAACCGATTCAGCGGAACGCCATTCTCGCCCTTGCCCACTTTAAGGATGCTTCCGCACTGCCTGAATTGACTGAGCTGATGCATAAGGATCCGCGTCCTGTCATCAGGGGAACAGCTGCATGGGCGATCGGGAAAATCGGAGACCCCGCTTACGCGGAAGAGCTTGAAAAAGCGCTGGAAAAAGAGAAGGATGAAGAGGCAAAGCTGGAAATAGAAAAAGGAATTGATTTGCTAAACGCTTCAGGCATGACTAAACAAGGCCTGTCCTGACATACGTATAGAACAGAAGGAAAAAAAAAAAGTATGGCGGGTGGGGTGAGCTTGAAGCACATTTTAGAGCAATTGGCGGAGGAGCGGCTGAGCTATTTGGTAAACGGGCATGCTATGAGACAGGAGTCTGAAGTCGGAGACCTTGAAGTCATGGAGCGAAAGAAGAAGCTTCTGGAAAAGCGTAAAGTTGATATCATCAAAGCGAAAGCAAAGGCCGTCATCAATCATGTACGGGTTGAGGATGACGGAACGACCTGTCTTACGTATACCATTCATTACGAATACGTGTATAAGGAACAGGACGACAGCTTGTATATGGAAGAGCAAATGGAGGAGCGGATGGCTTTTCTTTATGATCACATTTTGATTAGTGACCAGGAAATTGCGAAAACACCGGCTGGTTTTCATGAAGGCACTAGTATTATTGACTATTCTCAAGAGGAAAGGGAAGCGTTTGGCAGAGCCTTTCAATACGATCGTCTCGGCGCTGTGCAATATGCCGAGAAATTTTGGAACAAGCGCAATCCGGTTTATAAAAATTTCAGCGATAACTGCACGAATTTTATTTCTCAGTGTCTCCATGCTGGAGGCGCGCCGATGCGCGGCCATCCGAACAGAGGATCAGGCTGGTGGATGAAACAAAGTTCCTGGAGCTACAGCTGGACGGTTGCTCATTCTATGAAAATGTATTTATCGAATTCGAAGGCAGGCCTGCGTGCGGTGCGGATGAAATCTGCGGAAGAGCTGATGCCTGGCGATGTAATTTGCTATGACTTTGAAGGAGATGGCCGGTTTAATCACACAACGATTGTTGTGGCAAAGGACAAAGGCAATATGCCGCTTGTCAATGCCCAGTCCTATGACAGCCGGATGAGATATTGGTCATACGAGGATTCAACAGCATACACGCCGTCAATACGATATGCCTTTTTTCATATTGTTGATGATACGACAAAAGAGTAATTAATGTTATAATGGTGGGCGGATAAGAAAAACAGAGGTGAACATTGTGGCATTACATGTCGTTTTATACCAACCAGAAATTCCCGCCAACACAGGGAATATTGCACGGACTTGTGCAGCAACAAATACAACGCTCCACCTGATTCGTCCGCTCGGCTTTTCAACGGATGATAAAATGCTGAAGCGTGCAGGACTCGATTATTGGGAGTTCGTTAACGTGGTGTATCATGATTCATTAGAAGAATTGTTTGAGGAATATCAAAAAGGCCAGTTTTTCTTTATTACGAAATTCGGCCAGCAGCCTCATACCTCATTTGATTACACAGATCTTAACGAGGATTATTTCTTCGTGTTTGGAAGAGAAACAAGCGGTTTGCCAAAGGATTTGATCCAAAATAACATGGACCGCTGCCTGCGTCTCCCGATGACTGAGCATGTCAGATCATTAAACCTGTCCAATACAGCGGCGATTCTTGTTTATGAGGCGCTGCGCCAGCAAAATTACCGTGATTTAAAATAGTAAAAAAAGTCCGCCCATTATGATGAGCGGACTTTTTTTGTCAGCATGAGAGGCTTTGTTTTATTTTTTTGGGCTTAACAACGTAACAGTGTTATGTTACAATGTATCCATCAAAGGAGCTGGATTTATGGAGGAACAATTAATCTCTAAAAAAGAATTACTCGAAAGAACATCAATTTCATACGGGCAGCTGTATCGGTGGAAGCGGAAAAACTTAATACCTGAGGAATGGTTTATCCGTAAGTCCACATTTACAGGGCAAGAGACGTTTTTTCCGAGAGAGGATATTTTAAAACGGATTTCAATGATTCAAAAGATGAAGGAAAATTTGTCATTAGATGAAATGAGGGAAATGCTGTCGCCAAAAATGAAGGATGTCAGCATGACCGCTGATGAATTGCTCCATAAAGGGTTGATTTCAAGACCTGCTCTTGATGTCTTTTCAGAAGGCAGTGGGAATCCGGTTTTTTCTTCCCGTGATCTGCTTTCGCTGTATGTGCTTGAAGGATTGCTTCAGTCGGGAAATATCAGTCTGGCAGAAGCGAAAATGGCTGCAGAGGTGTTAAAGCAGTATGATACTGAAGAGATCAAGAAACAGACGGAGCTGATTGTGCTGCGCAAGCTCGGTGTTACGACTTGTTTTATAGCCGCTGCTGCAGACGGCATTCTCTTTGAGTCATCCGTTAAGGTTGTGGAACGGGTAAATTTAGCTAAGGCGTCAGAGGAATTAAAAACAGCATATATGCAGGAGGGTCATCAATGGATGTAATGGAAAAGCTGGTGATAAACGGATCAGGAAGTTCAAAGGGCGGAATATTTCAATCAGTTGAAATTAATGGCAGCGGAACAGTCACTGGGGACGTGGAGTGTGACACTTTTTCTTTTAATGGAACCGGTAAAGCTGACGGCAGCGTCAAAGCGAAAATGGTAACCATCAGCGGTTCTGGCAAGATACATGGAGACGTTGAAGCAGAATCAATTCGGATTAATGGAACAGGTTTTATTGAAGGGGAGGTAGCTGCAAAACAATTGAAGATTGCTGGAGCATCCACATTTGGCGGCACAGTTAAGGCAGAAGACATTGACATTAGCGGAAAAGCAGTCATGGAAGCGGATTGTGAAACCGAAACCTTTCAAGCGGAAGGAAAATGCAAAGTCAGCGGGCTTTTAAACGCTGATCAGGTGATCATAAAGCTTTCTGCAGGGGAAAGCTATGCACGTGAGATCGGCTGCCGGCATCTTCAAGTGACGGGAAGAAAAGGGATGCTGACATTGCTAAGATTGATGCCGCAGCCTGTTTTAACAGCTGAACTAATTGAGGGTGACGTAATTGAACTGACCAATACTAAGGCGAAAACCGTGCGCGGAAATAAAGTGATCATCGGCCCGAATTGCGAGATTGAAACGGTAGAATACAGCGGGGACTACACCTGTGATCCTAGCGCATCGGTTGAAATATCCACGAAGGTGTGAGGAGGGTTGTAATTGGAGACAACCAAACTGGGAAATTTAAAATTATATGGTGCCGGACATGCTGCAGGCGGCGTTTATCATCATGTCAGCATCAAAGGTGAAGGTGTGGTCGGTGAGGAGCTGTCTGCTGTGAGCTGCAGAATACTCGGAACAGGCTGTTTTCTCGGAAAAGCAGAGGCTGAGCGGCTGTGTGTTTATGGAGAAAGTGAGTTTAAAGACAATCTGGCAGCCGGAAGAGTCACGATATACGGCACAATGAAAGTCATCGGCTCACTTCAATTTGACCGTTTTAAACTGAAAGGCCTGACTGAAATTGGCGGGAATATGACTGGAGAATCGTGTGATGTGAAAGGGCAGCTTAGCATCAAAGGCGATTGTGAAACGGAAATGTTTCATGTGACAGGCTGCATAAATGTATCAGGCTTATTAAATGCGGGTGACCTCAAGCTTGGATTGAGCCATGATGTAAGCCGTGTGCGGGAAATCGGCGGAACATCAATTACAGTGAAAAGGCGTGCAGGCTTTTTTAACCGAAGGAAAGCAAAACTGATGGCCGATCTCATTGAAGGGGATCAGATTTATTTGGAGAATACCGAGGCGGCAGTTGTCAGGGGAAATGAAGTGATGATCGGCCCGGGCTGCAGCATTGGAACAATTGAGTACACAAACAAATGCAAATGTGATCATCACTCAAAGATTAAAGAAACAATCAAACTGTAAAACATTGTTCTGTTATACAAAAAGGGTGCTCCTGAGAGGAGCACCCTTTTTTATTCTTTCCCCGGCTTGCTTTCGTACCCTGCAGTAAAAATTGATACTAAAAAAGTGACAATGACACCCATCATGATGATTGTTTTCACCGTCTCTCCCCCTCTTCAATTTTCCGCGCTGCCAAGTCTGGATGATTCTGTATTTTTCTTTATTATGAACGGTCGCGGTCTTCCTTGTCAACGCTGTGCCAGTATCTTTATTTTTAAGAAACCAAAGCATGTATCACAAGATACCGGCATAGATTGTATTAAAGTACCTTATTTGCATAGCGCATCAAACATGATAGAGGAGGTCCTTATGGATATATTAAAGAAAATTGAACAGTACAGAGAGGAAGAGCAGCGGCTGAAATGGGAAGGAACATTCGCCGATTATTTGGAGATTATTAAAGAAAATCCAATGGTTGCGCAATCTGCTCATTCTCGTGTTTTTAATATGATAAAAGACAGCGGGATAGAGGAGATTGACGGACGGAAGAAGTACAGCTTTTTTGACCGCGAGCTGTTTGGGCTTGAGGAATCCTTGGAGCGACTCGTGGAAGAGTATTTTCATCCGGCCGCGAAACGGCTTGATGTCAGAAAGCGGATTCTTTTGCTAATGGGACCTGTGAGCGGAGGTAAATCCACGCTGGTTACGATGCTTAAAAAAGGTCTCGAAGCATACACGCTGACGGATAATGGCGCTGTATATGCGATTAAAGGCTGCCCGATGCACGAGGACCCTCTACATTTAATCCCCCATCATTTGCGTGATGACTTTTACAGAGAATACGGCATAAGAATAGAAGGAAGTCTTTCTCCTTTAAATGTCATGAGGCTAGAGGAAGAGTACGGCGGAAGAATTGAGGATGTGAAGGTGGAGCGGATCTTCTTCTCGGAAGATAAACGTACGGGAATTGGAACATTCAGCCCGTCTGATCCGAAATCTCAGGATATTGCCGATCTGACGGGAAGCATTGATTTCTCAACCATTGCCGAATACGGTTCAGAATCAGATCCGCGCGCTTACCGGTTTGACGGAGAGCTGAATAAAGCGAACCGCGGGATGATGGAGTTTCAGGAGATGCTGAAATGTGATGAGAAGTTTCTCTGGCATTTGCTTTCATTGACACAGGAAGGGAATTTCAAGGCCGGGCGATTTGCGTTAATTTCTGCTGATGAACTGATCGTGGCTCACACGAATGAAACGGAGTATCGCTCATTTATTTCTAATAAGAAGAATGAAGCCCTGCACTCAAGAATCATTGTGATGCCGGTCCCTTATAATTTAAAAGTGTCTGAGGAAGAGAGAATTTATGAAAAAATGATTGCAGAAAGCGATGTGTCGGATGTTCATATTGCCCCGCATACGTTAAAGGTCGCTGCGATGTTTTCGATCCTGACCCGATTAAAGGAGCCGAAGCGGTCGGATATTGACTTGGTCAAGAAAATGAGACTGTATGATGGAGAAAGTGTGGAAGGCTATAATTCTGTCGATGTTGAGGATATGAAAAAAGAATATAATGATGAAGGAATGAGCGGAATTGATCCGCGGTACGTGATCAACCGCATCTCTTCAACAATTATCAGAAAAAACATGGAATCGATTAATTCTCTCGATGTTCTTCGTTCCCTAAAAGAAGGTCTTGATCAGCATCCTTCGATTTCTAGCGAGGACAGGGAGCGATACTTGAATTTTATTTCTGCCGCCCGCAAGGAATATGACGACATTGCGAAAAAGGAAGTTCAAAAAGCGTTTGTGTATTCGTATGAAGAATCAGCAAAAACGCTGATGGACAATTACCTTGACAACGTGGAGGCCTATTGCAATAAAAATAAGCTTCGGGATCCTTTGACAGGAGAAGAAATGAATCCTGACGAAAAGCTGATGAGATCAATCGAAGAGCAGATCGGCATTTCGGAAAACGCCAAAAAAGCGTTCCGTGAAGAAATCTTAATCCGCATCTCAGCCTATGCGAGAAAAGGCAAGCGGTTTGATTACAATTCGCATGAAAGACTGCGTGAAGCCATTCAGAAAAAGCTGTTTGCTGATCTGAAGGATGTCGTTAAAATTACGACTTCAACAAAAACGCCGGATGAGCAGCAGCTGAAAAAGGTAAATGAAGTCGTGGCCCGTTTAATTGATGAGCACGGCTACAACTCGACGAGCGCCAATGAGCTGCTGAAATATGTCGGCAGCCTGCTGAACCGATAAGCAACGTGACCCGTCCGAATAGGGCGGGTTATTTTGTCCCATTTTCTAAATAGTTTGTCAATTAACCGTGCTTTTGTGCATATGATGAATATAAATCTTTTCGAAAGACTTGTTTCATAATCTGGCACAAGCAGGAATACGTATGTATCACGACCACAAATGGTTAAGGAGGGGAATTCATGTCCCAAAATGACAGCGGCCATTTTTTGATTTCTGAGGAAAACTGGTCCCTCCATCGCAAAGGCTTCGATGACCAGCAGCGCCACCAGAAAAAAGTGCAGGAAGCCATCAAAAACAATCTTCCGGACCTCGTGACTGAGGAAAGCATTATTATGTCTAATGGAAAAGATGTAGTGAAGATCCCAATCCGTTCACTGGATGAGTATAAAATCCGTTATAATTATGATAAAAATAAACACGTAGGGCAAGGGGACGGCGACAGCCAGGTTGGAGATGTTGTGGCCCGGGATGGTTCAGACAAAAAACAGGGACCCGGAAAAGGGCAGGGCGCCGGTGATCAGGCTGGCGAAGATTATTATGAAGCGGAAGTTTCATTAATGGATTTAGAAGAAGCGCTTTTTAAAGAATTAGAGCTTCCGAATCTCCAGCAAAAAGAGCGGGACAACATCATTCATACAGATATTGAGTTTAATGATATCCGTAAAACGGGGTTAACCGGTAATATAGATAAGAAAAGAACGATGATGTCAGCTTTTAAACGAAACGCGATGACAGGGAAGCCGTCGTTTTATCCGATTTATCCGGAGGACCTGAAGTATAAGACGTGGAATGACATCACAAAACCCGAATCAAAAGCCGTCGTTTTAGCAATGATGGATACAAGCGGCAGTATGGGTGTTTGGGAAAAATACATGGCCAGAAGCTTCTTTTTCTGGATGACCCGTTTTTTGCGGACGAAATATGAGACTGTAGAAATTGAATTTATTGCCCATCATACAGAAGCAAAAGTCGTCTCGGAGGAGGACTTCTTCTCAAAGGGTGAGAGCGGCGGAACAATCTGTTCTTCCGTATACCGAAAGTCGCTTGAACTGATAGATGAAAAGTACGATCCCGCCCGCTATAACATTTACCCGTTTCATTTTTCTGACGGTGACAATTTGACGTCTGATAACGCGCGCTGCGTAAAGCTGGTCAATGATATTATGAAGAAAGCGAATCTTTTCTGCTACGGCGAGGTCAATCAATACAACAGGCATTCAACACTCATGTCTGCATACAAAAATGTGAAAGACGAGAAATTTAAGTACTATATTTTAAAACAAAAGTCAGATGTTTTTCAGGCGCTGAAGAACTTTTTCAGAAATGAAGAGTCTGGTGTCAGCCATCAATTTTCGTAAAAAAAGCCCGTTTCAGGGCTTTTTTTTATTTAATAAAAGCAAGAAAACGGTTGCGAAAAAAATACTGGAGAAAAAGAAATTTTTCCTTTGACAAATCTCCTTTCATTTATTAATATTTTATCTTGTGAACTATTATTGAGGAATGAGGTGAAAAGGAGTTGACTGAATCAGAACGTGCTTTGCTCACTTTTGAACAGCTCTTCGATACGTCTCGGGCAATTTATAAAAAACAGAAGAAGATATTGGAGATTGTGCTTGAGCCTTTTGATATTACAGTCCTTCAATATCTGCTGATGTTTAAAATTCATCAAAGCGGAAGCACCCCGTTAAGCAAGCTGGCGATGTCGCTTGATCTTAAGCCTGCTTCTGTGACGCGAATGACAGATATTCTGTATAAGCGCCAATTGATGAATCGATATGACAGTCCGGATGACCGCCGTATCGTCATGATTCAGTTAACCGAAGAGGGGGAAGAACTGATTGAAAAAGCCGCTGTGCAATATGCAAAAATGGGTGCTGGCTTGTACCAAAAGCTTGATACCTCCCAGCTGCAGTATTTGCGCAAGCTCGCCGGAAGCTTAACAAAGCTTGCTGAGGGCTGTTCAGAAAAAAGCGGTAATTAAAAACTTCTCACATATTTTCACCAGCTTTCCACAAAATGATAGAGGATGAAACGAAAGGAGAAAACAAAATGAACAGAGGACGTTTAATTCTGACCAACATTATCGGTTTGATTGTTGTTCTTGCAATTATAGGCGGAGGTGCTTACTACTATTATCAAAGCACAAACTATGTGAAAACAGATGAAGCAAAAGTAGCCGGCGATATGGCAGCTATCTCAGCTCCAGCAGCAGGTAAAGTATCCGACTGGGATCTTGAAGAAGGAAAAACAGTGAAAAAAGGCGACACAGTTGCAAAAATCAAAGGTGAACAAACTGTTGATGTGAAATCCATCATGGATGGAACAATTGTGAAAAACGAAGTGAAAAACGGACAAACCGTACAAGCTGGTACAACAATTGCGCAAACGATTGATATGGACAACCTGTACATCACAGCAAATATTAAAGAAACAGATATTGCCGATGTTGAAGTAGGAAATAGTGTCGATGTAGTAGTTGACGGAGATCCTGATACAACTTTTGACGGTACTGTAGAAGAAATCGGCTATGCGACTAACTCAACTTTTGATATGCTTCCATCTACAAATTCAAGCGGAAACTACACAAAAGTAACGCAAAAAGTTCCTGTTAAAATTTCAATCAAAAACCCATCTGATAAGGTGCTTCCTGGTATGAATGCATCTGTTAAGATTTCTGAGTAAAACAGATCAGTCATCAAACCATGAAAGGAGGTTGTCTTAGATGGCTACAGGCAAAGAAAAAAATACAAAAAGCCCCATGACATTGCTGATTGTGCTAATGGCGGGTTTATTTTTGGCAATACTAAACCAAACATTGCTTAACGTCGCAATGCCGCACTTAATGACTGAATTTGGTGTGAGTGCAACGACGATTCAGTGGCTGACAACAGGTTACATGCTTGTTAACGGCGTATTGATTCCGTTATCTGCCTTCCTAATTACACGGTTCGGCCAACGGAGTCTCTTTCTCGTCGCGATGTTCTGTTTTACGCTCGGTACGTTAGTCTGCGGTATCGCACCTAACTTCTCTGTAATGCTGATCGGCCGTTTGATCCAGGCCGTGGGCGGAGGTATCTTGCAGCCGCTCGTTATGACAACCATTCTGTTAATCTTCCCGCCTGAAAGCAGGGGGAAAGGAATGGGGATTTTCGGACTTGCGATGATGTTTGCTCCAGCGGTCGGTCCGACTCTTTCTGGGTGGATTATTGAGCATTACACATGGCGCATCATGTTTTACGGACTTGTGCCGATCGGCGCAATTGTTATCATCGTGGCTTTCTTCATCTTTAAGAATCTGGTGGAGCCGCAAAAAATCAAACTCGACACACTTGGAGCGATCCTCTCGATTGTCGGATTCGCATCCTTGTTATACGGAGTCAGTGAAGCGGGTTCTGACGGCTGGACCGACCCGATTGTACTGTCTACAGTTATAATCGGCGTCATTGCAATTGTTGCTTTTGTAATTCAGCAATTGCGCCATGATGATCCGATGCTTGATTTCAGAGTGTTTAAATACGACATTTTCTCACTTTCAAGTGTCATTAATATTATTATTACAGTAGCATTGTACACCGGTATGTTCCTGTTACCGATTTATCTCCAAAATCTGGTCGGCTTTACGGCGCTTCAATCCGGTCTGCTTCTGCTTCCGGGTGCGATTGTCATGCTGATCATGTCACCGATCTCAGGTATTTTGTTTGATAAATTCGGTCCGAGACCGCTTGCAATTATCGGGCTTCTTGTTACAGTGGTGACGACATATCAATACACGCAATTAACGATTGATACACCATATACACACATCATGCTGATCTACTCAATCCGTGCATTCGGTATGTCACTCTTAATGATGCCGGTTATGACAGCGGGTATGAACCAGCTTCCTGCCCGTCTGAACAGCCACGGTACGGCGATGAGCAACACGCTTCGCCAAATCAGCGGATCAATTGGTACAAGCTTAATCACGACGATCTATACAAACCGTACGACGTTCCATTATTCACAAATTGCAGATAAAACAAGCACGGCGGACCCGAACTTCCTCCATGCATTCCAAAATGCAGTTTCTAATTTAATGGTGAATTTGAACATGTCTTATGATACAGCGAAAACGTATGTTTACTCTCATCTTTATAAACATGCGTCACTTGATTCAAACGTTATGGGGATTAATGATGCCTTTATGTGGGCAACAATATTCTGTGTGTTCGGTTTGATTCTAAGTCTGTTCTTGCGTGACGTGAGAAAAGATAAAGTGCGTGCGGAGAAAAAGAAAAAAGAGGAGCTTTCATTGCTTCCGGCTCCTAAAGAAGTGAAGGAATCTTAATCTGTACAAGGGGGTTTCCTGCATGAAAATTTATGTAGTGTATGACAGTGAAGGTGAACATACAAAGGCTCTTGCAGAAGCGATTGCTGAAGGTGCAAGAGAAAACGAGGCGGCTGAAGTGTTGATCGATCATGTCGATCAAGCAGATATCCGCAAGCTGAAAGATATGGATGCGATTATTTGGGGATGCCCGGGGCATTTCGGAACAATCAGCTCCGGCCTTAAAACTTGGATCGACAGACTTGGCTACTTATGGGCTGAAGGCGAGCTGATCAACAAAGTCGGCGCTGTTTTCTGCACAACGGCAACAACTCACGGAGGCTTGGAAATGACCATGCACAACTTGATCACGCCGATGTTCCATCAAGGCATGATCGTTGTCGGCCTACCTGGCAATGTGCCTGAAAACGCACTGTACGGCTCTTATTACGGTGCGGGCGTCACTTGTCCGGTTGACAGTGATGAGTTAATGTCTGAGGAAGGTATTCAGTTGGGACGTGCTCTGGGAAGACGCGTCAGCCAAGTCACAGGAAACCTAACAGCAGGACAGTAAGGAGAGGTTGAAATGGCCATTATTATAGCAATTATTGCTGCTGTCATTGTCATTGCGGCTCTTATTACATTCAATGTCCGCAACGCCTCTCCTGGACCCGAGAAGCAAGAAACAACCGAAAGAATTGCCCCTCCGGAAGAGGAAAGTAACAAAGCGCAATATCCTGCTGAAGCAAGGGCTGCCGAGCATACCCCGGCCGTTGTAAAAACCGATTCTCCAAAAGAGAAACGTGACACAATGGGTGACGATATCTACAGGCAGGCGCTGCAAAAATTTAAACATTCTGATGCAGATCAGGCAGAGGAAGAGGTCACTGAGAATAGTGACAAAATGCAGGACAGCAGCTATCGTGATGCGCTGCTCTCCATGAAAAATAAGAAGAAGTAATGAAAAAAGGCAAATCCGTGTACTCATGGCGGATTTGCCTTTTTGCTGTTTTTATGTATGTATTATGATTTTTTATCAAATTAATCCATGGGATATGTTGTATTACGCCTTGATCTAGTGTACTATGTTACTCATACACCGAAGAGGCTTCCGGGAGGTAAAGACATGGATTCTTTTTTAGGTCTGTTAAAGAAGGATATGAAAATTTCAAATATATGGCTGATAGTCTGGTTATGCGGAATCATTTTCTTATTAATGACAGGCCATATCATAGCTTCTCGCACGCAAGAACCTCTTGTTAATTTTGGTTTCTTTGTTGCAGTTGCTTTTTTTCTGCTTTTCTTATCCCCTGTCTTTGTGTTTTATCATCTTCACAAAGAGGGGAAAACACAGCTTTGGCTGTACAATCCGAATGGTGGTTTTTGGCTGCTTTCTTCTAAATTGGCAGCATCTTTGCTTTATCAATTTCTTATTCAATTGGCTTTAACTGCTTACGGTACTTGGATTTATCATATGCTCTCTGTGAAAAACCTGCTGGCGCATCAAGTTGATCTAACAAGTACAGTGGTTTTACTGAATATATACGGGCTTATTTCCTCGTTATATATGTCAGTGACAGTCGTTGTGTTTTGGACTGTTTTTCACTCTCTTAGAAATTGGCGCGGAATGCGGTGGGCGGCGATGGGGCTGCTGGTTACAGTATGGTTCTTCTTCGATGAATACATCATAAGCCCTTTAGTGGAATCCCAAAAGCATTTTTGGCCTGTAGCAGTCTATTGCAATGTTGATTTCCAATTCCGCAGCGTTTGGAGATTGGAATTAAAACCGGTACATTTGTCTGTGCTTGGGTTTCCTATTGCTATAGCCATCACGATCTTGCTGCTCATCATGGCTTCAAAACTGCTTGATCGTAAAGTAGAGGTGTGAATATGGACAATCAATTCCAATCCTCGAAACCGATTTATCTGCAGATCGCTGACAAGATCTTTTATCGGCTGGTCAGGAAGGAGCTGCTCCCAGGAGACAAACTTCCTTCTGTAAGAGAAATGGCGATTCAAACCAAGGTAAATCCCAATACAATTCAAAGAACATACAGTGAGATGGAAAGGCTGGGTATTGTGGAGACAAGAAGAGGTCAAGGGACGTTTATTGCGGAGAAAGCAGAAATCGTAGATGAACTGAAAGACAGGCTGACACAAGAAGTGCTGGAAGGCTTTGTGAAGCAGATGACAGAGCTGGGGCTAACGAAAGAAGAAATGGTGGAAGGGATAAAAAAATTCACTGAGGGAGGCTAAAATGGAAATCACTTTAGAACATGTATCAAAAAAATACGGCCGCCAAACTGCCGTCAATGACGTGTCGATCACCTTATCATCGGGGCGGATTTATGGTTTGGTCGGGCCGAACGGCAGCGGCAAATCAACGACCTTAAAAATGATGGCTGGCCTTCTCTTTCCGACTTCAGGATTCGTTAGAGCGGATGAAAAGCCGGTAACGAGAGATATGGTCCTTCAAACGGCTTATCTCACAGAGCTTGATATGTTTTATCCGCATTTTACTGTTAAAGATATGGTGAACTTTTACCAATCGCAATTTCCTGATTTTCAAACAGAACAGGCCTATAAGCTGTTGAATGAAATGCAGCTTGATCCGGGAAAAAAGATCAAAAAGCTATCAAAAGGAAATCGGGGAAGGCTGAAAATCGTCCTTGCTTTGGCAAGAAGGGCATCCGTCATCTTGCTGGATGAACCCTTTTCCGGGCTTGATCCGATGGTCAGGGATTCCATCGTAAACAGCCTGGTGTCTTACATTGATTTTGAGCAGCAGATTGTGGTGATCGCAACGCACGAGATTGATGAAATTGAAACCCTGCTTGACGAAGTAATCATACTCGCAAATGGAGAAAAAGTTGCGCAGCGTGATGTGGAAGATATTCGTGAGCAGGAAGGCATGTCTGTTTTGCAATGGTTTAAATCAAAAATGGAAGTTTGCTAGAAAGAGGAGGAACATGATGACGACAGTATTGGAATTAAAAAATGTGACGAAAAACATCAGAGGCCGGACAATCATTGATGATTTGAGCTTTGCGATTCGTGAAGGAGAAGTATTCGGTTTTTTGGGGCCGAATGGAGCAGGAAAAACAACAACCATCCGAATGATGGTAGGTTTAATGAAACTGTCAAAAGGTGACGTCTTCATTTGCGGCCAATCCATTACAAAGGATTATGCCAAGGCGATTAAGCATATTGGAGCGATCGTAGAGAACCCAGAGCTTTATAAATTCTTAAGCGGATATAAAAATCTGCAGCAATACGCAAGGATGGTCAAGGGCGTCACGAAGGAAAAAATTGATGAAGTCGTTGAACTGGTCGGTTTAACAGACAGAATCCATGACAAGGTAAAAACGTATTCTCTTGGGATGAGACAGCGTCTTGGCTTGGCCCAATGCCTTCTGCATGATCCCAAAGTGCTGATTTTGGATGAGCCGACAAACGGCCTTGATCCGGCGGGGATCAGGGAAATCAGGGATCATTTAAAGAAGCTGACCCGTGAAAGAGGCATGGCTGTCATCGTTTCAAGTCACTTGCTGTCAGAAATGGAACTGATGTGTGACCGAATTGCGATTTTACAAAAAGGGAAGCTTATTGATATTCAAAATGTGAGAGATGACATCACTGATGAGAACGATACATATTTCTTCCAAGTTGAGCAGCCGAATAAAGCCGCGTCTGTTCTAAAGGAGTACGATTTGGTGAGCAGGACAAACGGTGTAGAAGTCAAACTGGCTAAAGACGAAGTCCCTGCGGCCATTGAATTGCTGGTGATGCAGCAAATTAGCATTTATGAAGTCAAAGTAATCACAAAATCATTAGAGGACCGTTTCTTAGAAGTGACAGGTGAAGCAAAAGAGGAGGTTCAGCATGCTTAATTTGATTTATAATGAGTGGATCAAAATTTTCAGCCGTGCCGGAACATGGGTGATGATTGGGATTCTGGCGTTGACCATGATTGGATGGGCGTTCTTAACAAACCATTTTTCATCGGATGAACCAAATCCGAAATGGAAACAAACGCTTCAAGCAGAAAATACCGCATTAAAGAAAGAAATGAAAGAGGATCCTTCATTGAAAGATGACTATGAAGAAACCATTACAATCAACAACTATCGTATTGAACATAACATTCCGGATGACGCTGGATATACTGTATGGTCTTATGTAACGGATTCAGCAAACTTTACCATCCTTACCGGTCTGTTCACCATTATTATCGCAGCTGGAATTGTCGCGAACGAATTTAATTGGGGAACCATTAAGCTATTAATGATCCGTCCGCTCAGCCGTTTTCAGATTTTGCTCTCTAAATATATTACAGTTCTCCTGTTTGGGTTCTTATTGCTGTTTATTTTATTTATGGGATCTACTTTATTAGGGTTGATCTTCTTCGGAACAGGCGGTGACACTGCGGCGAATGTTCATTTAATCTACAAAGACGGCCATGTCCTAGAGCAAAATATGATGGGATATTTGGCAAAAACGTATCTCTCAGAATCAGTTGCTGCTTTAATGATCGCAACGATGGCATTTATGCTGTCGGCTGTTTTTAGAAACAGCTCACTTGCAGTAGGCTTTTCCATCTTTTTATTGGTAACGGGTACGACAGCCACTGCATTTATTGCGATGAAGTTTGATTGGGAAAAGTATATTTTATTTGCCAATGTCAGTTTAATGCAATATGTAGAGGGGACACCGTTAGTAGAAGGGATGACAATGACTTTCTCCGTTATTATGCTGGTGATTTACTTTATTATCTTCCTGTTGCTTGCTTTCGGAACCTTCATGAAACGGGATATTGCAAACTAATGAAAAAAGCTGTTTTGCTTAAGCAAAACAGCTTTTTTATCGAAATAAAAACTGCAGGTTTTCACCTGCAGTTTTGCATATCAATTTATGCTTACGCTTCTTTAGTTACGTTAGCAGCTTGTGGTCCGCGGTTACCTTCAACGATTTCGAAAGAAACAGCTTGGCCTTCTTCTAAAGTTTTGAAGCCTTCGCCTTGAATAGCAGAGAAATGAACGAATACATCGTCTTGACCTTCTACTTCGATGAATCCGAAACCTTTTTCAGAGTTGAACCATTTTACTTTACCTTCTAACATGAAATTTCCTCCTAAAGCGATCATAACGCTTAAATTCACTATTCTTGCTCTTAACAAACTTCCAAGACGAAAACTCTTACAAAACTTTCTTCTCAAAGATAGTTCGAACAAAAATAATTACCTTTACTCTACCAGTAATCTTCAGAAAAAACAACTGCTAAATGAAACTTTTTTCGGAAAATACCATATTAATTTTTCAATTTGATATTTATTCACGGGAATTCATCTGCTTTCTCGATACGTGATCATACGTTTGCCTTAGCTATTTATTCTTTATGGGAAGGAAAATGTAATAGGAATTGACAACCTTATTGGATATGAGTAAGGTAAAAGTTAATCAATATTACAAATGACAACGTTTATCAACTAAAGAGAGCGTATGATTTTTATGCCTGATATTGCTTGCATGCTCTAATACATAGATAGGAGTATGGTCACCAATGAAAAAGTGGCTTATAGGCAGTTTTGTTTTTATTTTGCTCGTTTCATTCACAGGATGCTCACCGTCAGCAGAACATGAAACGATCAAAATCGGAATTGCTGAGTCTGACAAGGCAATATGGAATTATATTGCTGAAAAGGGAGAAGAGGCAGGGCTGGATATTCAACTGATTCCTTTTTCGGATTATGCAGAGTCTGATATCGCGCTTGCGAACAAAGAAATTGATGCGAACGCCTTTCAAACCATTTCATATTTTCAATCGTTCACTGAAAAATACAAACATAAACTGGCACCGCTCGGTACGACATACATAACGCCTATGGGCATCTATTCAAAACAATATGACCGAATCCAAGATATACCGCGCGGAGCTGTTATTTCTGTTCCGGATAAAGCGTTCGATTTTGGCAGGGCGCTTACAGTGCTTCAGGAAGCGGGCTTGCTAACATTGAAAAATGGATTTAACGGAACAGGGTCGGTCGATATGATTAAAGATAACCCGAGACACCTGAAATTAAAGGCTGTCCGGTTGCAGGATGCAGTGAGCGGCGCCGATGTGTTTGTCATGAAGCCATCTGATGCAAAAAAAGCGGGTCTAGACCCGAAACAACATACCATAAAGAGCGGCGGACGAATATCTGAGGAAGAGATGAATTTGATTGTTGTCAGAGCGGAGGATCAAGATCGGGAAGCACTGCAAACCATTCTTGAGCTCTATCAAGCTGATGATACAGCAGCATTTATAGAAAATGAGTATCAGGGGGATTTTATCCCGGCTTTTCTGCCTATAAAGCGTCTTTCAGATTGGAAGAATGAATTCAAAAATTGAATTCATTCTTTTTTTTCTGAAACACATACTTTGTTCCGTCCTGTTTCTTTCGCTTTGTACAGCATTTGATCGGCAAGAATCGGCAAAGATTCTGGATGCACTGTATTATCAGGGTAATGAGCGGCTCCCAGTGATATCGTAACTGACAGCTCTTCTCCATTTGTTAGTGTAATGGGTGAACCACTGACAGCGCATCTGATCCGTTCCGCGATTTGCCTGGCTTTATCAAGCGTACAGTTCGGCAGGAGTACGGCAAATTCTTCACCGCCAATCCGTGCGGCAGGATCAGTGTTTCTGATGCTCTGCTTCAGACGTGAACCCAGTTCTTTCAGCACCTGGTCTCCTTCATGATGGCCGTATAGGTCATTGATGCTTTTAAAATGGTCGATATCCATATAAATCAGTGCGAATTGAAAATGATGGGTATTGGCAGCTTGTTGATACAGGGCTTGTGTGATTTCTTCAAACTTTCTCCTGTTATAAATGCCGGTTAAAAAGTCAAAGTGCGCCTGAAATTTATATTGTTTAAAGAGAAGATGCGCATTTGTTTCATGATCAATAATATATAAACTGAGCATTCCGCCCGCTATTGAGATCATCCAAAAATATAAGTGAAGTTCATATGAATGTAAATCTACAAGAAAATAAAAGGAAAAGGAGATCATACTATTTGTGATGATTAAAAGATAGAAAGCATGTTTTAATTGAACTTTTTTTCTTCTGGAAACAATGAGTGCCGGGATGGCAGCAATACAAATTGTAATAACTGAGTATATTGCAGATGCGTTCATCGTGATCAGCATACGGCCTGCAGCGATGATAACCAAGGCCATTGCCGTTGAAACCCAGCCTCCATAAAGAGCGGCGATCATAATAGGGATATTTCGAAAATCAATGATTGAATGCTGATAGGTAAATCCAAAAACCATCAGAATAACCCCGAGGAAACCGCAGGCCAGTCCTTTAACAGCTTGGAAGGATATGCTGTCTTTTTTATGTACTAACCTTTCTTTAAACAGGTGGGTGAAGAGATAATTAAATGTGATTAAAATGGTCAAGTTTACAAACAGCTCTTTCAGCAAATATTATCACCCTTATATAAGGTACTAAAGATGGAAGGGAAAGAAAAGGACAAATAAGGGATTAAATAAGTTTTTTTGACTTATATTTATAAGTTTGAATAATTCGCACTTGACCCATCGGAATTAGTATAATATAGTATATGAGAAAATTTGAAGGGAGAGTTTACCTGCTTTGGAGACTTTACTAGTCGTATTACATGTATTTATTTTATTTTTACTTATCTGTGGGCTTTTTGTGATGCAGAAGAAACACGTTTCCTTCTCTAAACGTGTATTTACTGCACTGGGGCTGGGGATTGTATTCGGATTTGCGCTTCAGCTGATTTACGGCCCGACTTCAAATATAGTCATTCAAACAGCTGACTGGTTTAATATTGCCGGGGGCGGATATGTCAAATTGCTTCAGATGGTTGTCATGCCGCTCGTCTTTATTTCTATTCTCGGCGCATTTACAAAGCTGAAGCTGACAAAAAATCTTGGAAAAATCAGCGGTTTGATTATCGGGATTTTAGTTGCGACAACAGCTGTAGCTGCAGCTGTCGGTATTGCGTCCGCACTTTCTTTTGATCTGCATGCGATCCAGGTTGACCAAGGAGATACTGAGCTTTCACGCGGACAGGAGCTTGAGCAGAAATCAGAGGATATGACAGCGAAAACGCTGCCGCAGCAGATTGTTGAACTGCTGCCGGGAAACCCGTTTTTAGATTTTACAGGAGCTAGACCAACTTCAACGATTGCAGTGGTTATTTTTGCGGCTTTCCTCGGAATCGCGTTCCTTGGCGTGAAACGTAAACAGCCGGAACAGGCAGAAACATTTAAAAAACTGGTTGATGCCGTTTATGCCATTGTCATGCGCGTTGTCACCCTTATCTTGAGACTGACGCCTTACGGGGTGCTCGCCATTATGACAAAAACGATCGCGACGAGTGATATTGACAGCATTCTAAAACTGGGAATGTTTGTGATTGCGTCTTATGCCGCGTTAATCACAATGTTTATTATTCATCTGCTGCTGCTGACGCTCAGCGGCTTGAATCCGATTGTTTATTTGAAAAAAGCAGTGCCTGTACTTGTATTTGCATTTACATCACGGTCAAGCGCGGGTGCTTTGCCGCTGAATATTAAAACACAGAGAAGCATGGGTGTGCCGGAAGGAATCGCAAACTTTGCCGGTTCATTCGGTCTTTCGATCGGCCAAAATGGATGCGCCGGCATTTATCCTGCGATGCTGGCGATGATGATTGCCCCGACGATCGGCCAAAACCCGTTTGACCCGGTGTTTATCATCACAGTTATCGCAGTCGTTGCCATCAGCTCTTTTGGTGTTGCCGGAGTTGGCGGCGGAGCGACTTTCGCGGCGCTTCTTGTTTTATCATCATTAAATATGCCTGTTGCGCTCGCCGGTTTATTAATCTCAATCGAACCGTTAATTGACATGGGGCGTACTGCTCTGAATGTCAGCGGAAGTATGACATCTGGTCTCATTACGAGTAAGATCACGAAGGAAATCGATTCAGGGGTATTCAATGATCAATCCAGAGTGATTGAAGCAGAAGAAGCGTAATCGTGTTAATCCGTCTCAATAAAAGACCCATGAACCCTTCAATATAAGGGGTTCATGGGTTCTTTTTTTGATTTGCTTTTACTCCAGTTACTAAAAATGCTGGAAACAAAGGTCGGTGGACACCTTAGGTAAATCCTGTTTTCACAAAGTTTGTTGTTTAAGAAGCGGTTATTGCTTTGTTTGTAAAGTAACATATAATGGAAGTTGATTATGCTTCATACAAGCTGCTTTAAATATAATGTCGTTGGGAAGGAGATTGATATGATAATTAAGATGAATCAATCTAATATGAAAGATTTCAATAAACCAAATGAACCTTTCGTTGTTTCAGGCAGAATTATACCTGCGTTTAAAAACAATATTTGGAAATATACAGAGGGATTATTTTCTGAACCTTATGTCAAGAAATATGAAGATGATGAAATTGATGTTAGTTATATTGAAGAAGAGGGAAAAATTGTTTTTTTACAATATGATGAAAACAACTGCATCGGTCGGATTAAGATTCGTTCTAATTGGAATGGATATGCACTAATAGAGGACATTGCTGTTGCCGAAAATTATAGAAAGAAAGGTGTTGGAACAGCATTATTAAATAAAGCTATTGAGTGGGCAAAGGAGAATAACTTTAGCGGTCTTATGTTAGAAACACAAGATATTAATGTTTCAGCTTGTCGTTTTTATGCCAAAAACCGCTTTGTAATAGGGGGAGTTGATACTATGCTTTATTCCAACTTCCCAACGGCAAAGGAAATTGCGATTTTTTGGTACTGTCAATTTTAAGGGATAATATCTCAGCAATCTCGGAGATGGTCATTTGATGTTTCGTCTTTTAATGCTTCTTTCATGTCCGTTACATGAAGGAGGAAGGATAAAAAGTGGAAAGAAATGAACTGTTTATCTATGCTAAAGAACGAAGAGGGATTATATGTTTATTTTTGAAAACATTTACTCCTTTTAATTCGAAAAATATTTTCTGGACAGGCATAAAATTTGAAGTATCAATTGATTATTTGTTAAAAGATTCTGTTGAGCCGCATCGTGACAATAAAGAAGGATATTATGTAAGCAGAGAAATGGCAGACGGCTTTTTATTGCAAGAACGCAAAGTTTCCAAATATGTTTCTTTCGGGCTGAGCCTGCTTATTTTATCCACTGTCCCTTATTTGGTTTTTAAACAAGTACTAGCCATCTATACACTTCTTATCATGATTATCGCTGTACTTGGCAGTGGGGCAATTGTGACTGGATTGATTGCAGCTGAAGATAAATACAAGGTACTGAAGAAAGAAGCTCTGGTTTTTGACCAACATCACCATAAAGAGCTGGCGATAAAATATAAAGATATGAAAAGACGGTATACTGCTGTCTTGGTCACTGGTGTTTGTTCCATTGTAGCAGGGGGAATTCCTTTTTTTCTGGAAAGAAAACACATCGTCTCAGGCTTTATCCAGCTTGTGTTGTTTAGATAGCTATTGGTGTCTACATTTTAATTCGTACCTTGCCGATAATGGAGGCTTATCAAATCATGGCGAAAAATAAAGAGTATGTAAATAGGTTCGGCTTTAAGCTAAGTAAAAAAGTAAGAAAAAGAGTGGATGATTTTTAACAAAAGAGCCAAAAATGAAGTGCACCCCAACTTGTAGACACAGTCTAAAAGTTGAAGGTGGTTTTCTTTTTGGATAAATTTACAAGTGGGGAAGCGATTAACGCGCTTACGCTATAATTGCATTATTTTTCTATTAACATTGAATACTTTCGATACACTTTATAGAAACTGATGGCAAATAAAACAACCATTAGGGCGGGAAGCGACCTCAAAAGAGCGAATGGAGTTTCAAATAAAAATGCTTTCCAAAACCATGCACCTTTCATACTCCAAAGACCTTCAGTTAAATATAAACCTGAATCCTTATAGATCATATAAGAAAAAAACAAACACATGAAACCTAACCCAGAAGAATAATTCATCAATCTTTTATAATAATTACTCTTTGATTGGCGATCCGAGAAGATTTCATTTTGACCATCATCTTCTTTTTGCCAATATCGAATTCCACTAAGCCAGGGGCCATTTATATAAATCCAACCGAAGTCTTCATATATCCCTTTGTAATCTTTAAACTTTTTCTTTGGTAAAATATCTTGATAATCCAGTCGGATCACATATCTCTTGTCGGTTTTTTCGAAAGTGTATATTCCTAATCCACTAATATTTGTACAACGATAGCCTTTCTGTAATTGCTCGTTCAGCCATTGCTCCTCTTTTTCAATATCAAAAAACATCCTACATTTCTTCATTTGATTCACTTCCTTCGTACAGGGATAAAATATGCAATAACCTGTTTTGTTCCATTTTCAAAATGGCGCTTCCTTCTTCAGTGATCATATAAACTTTTCTCCGGCCTGATTCTCCAACAGGTTCAATCCAACCATGCTTATTCAAGTTTTCAATCGCACCGTATAATGTACCAGCTGCTAAAATAACAGTACCGTTACTTATCTTTTCTATCTTCTGCATTACGGCATAGCCATGGAGCGGCTCACGCAAAGCTAATAAAATATAATGCATGGTTTCAGACAACGGTAATAATTTATGTTTCATGTCTTCACCCTCTCTTCAGTTCAACTGTATAGTTCAACTTAATAATAACGTAATACAGTTCAACTGAATAGTCAACAACATTTTCAAAATTAGTCAAAGGAATTCAAAGTAAGAAGCTTGATGAGAAGGGGAAAATCAATCTAAAAAGTCGCTTTCCTTAGTAATGGAAAGCGACTTTTAGTGCAGTTTTATCTCAAAATAATAATCTTCAAGATAGATGTTTAACTTTTGTTCAAAAACAGGATTTCAAACACTTCAGTGAATATTATATGTTGGGCGTTGAACAAAGAAACAAAATAAAAATAGAAGTGGGATTATATTGGGAAGGCAGCATAAATAAAAAAAATCCCTCAAGCATTCTTTGTTGAACGAAGGAAGGATTTTTTTGATGAAAACCAGTAAAAGCGAAAAACATCTAAAAGAAAAACCAATATTATTATCCAATTATGCAATCCCTACGTCTTTTTTAACGTCCCGGTTCTAAGTCCTCCAGCATTTCCATCATCGTGTTGTCGTCCATCACATTCATTGCGCTTTGTTCAAAATGAATGGGTTCAGCATAATGCGGCTGTCTTTTTTTCGCTGTCTCGGTCTGTCTAGTTTGAGTCTGTGTATGCTGATGCTGGGTTTGCTGCTGACCGGCATGCTGATGCTGACGGCCATTTTGCTGTTGGCTTTGATTTTGCGAACGTTCCTGATGATTACCGCCGCCAAGTGCTTGTTTGACCATATTTCCTACATTAGAAGCATCAAACATGTTATTTTTAGAATTCTGTTTGTTCATTTGACCTGTAATAAAACCGCTGATTCTTTGGCGGATCTGTGGTGATAAAGCAGCAATAAGCATAGTTGAACCAATAACTAGGGCTGTCGGACTGATTCCTTTTCGCTGATTGAACAACGTGATCCCTCCTTTATAAGTGTATTGATATTTTCCCCTCTAATTAGACAAATTAATCGCTTTATTTCCCGGGAAAGCATTTCCTTCAGAATTACATGCATAATTAAAACCATTTAGAAAAACCTATAAGTAAAGTGATAAAGGAGGAATTCACATGCTTGGAAAAAAACAAGTCCTTGCGTCCATGCTTCTTATCCCTTTGCTTATGACTGGCTGCGGAATGGCCAACCAGGGTGAGGGCAGACGTGATAATTTAGAACCAGAAAATGTTAATTACCGCAATCCGGTGAACGATAATGGCACAAGAAATATTAACGATGCCAATAATAATCGTGACAATGTCGATAATAATGTAACTGACAATGTCAATAATAACAATAACGGCAACAACAACAACGGGAATGATAACCGTAAACTAGAAGTTGCTGACGATGCTGCCGACAAAATCACTGAAATGAAAGAAGTAAAACATGCAAATGTAATTGTTGCCGGAAATCAAGCATATGTTGCAGTTGTATTAACAAATGGAAATAAAGAAGTTGGAAAAGACCTCAAAAAGAAAATTTCTGATAAAGTGAGAAACACTGATAAAAACATGGATAATGTTTATGTGTCTGCGAATCCGGACTTTGTAGACCGAATGCAGGGATATGGCGAGCGGATACAAAATGGCGATCCGATTGCTGGATTCTTTGATGAGTTCAGTGAAACTGTACAGCGTGTATTCCCGCAAGCTGAATAAATGAAAAAAGCCGCATAATTTGTGCGGCTTTTTTCTTTGCGTTAATGGCACACCGCGAACTCAGGCTGCATAAAGTAAAAATAAAAGGTACAAGACGGACCGGCTCAGGGAGGGAGACGTTTGCGGGATGGCATAGGAAAGCGTGCGGCATCCGCTCTATTCCTGTGCGGAGTCCTTGTGATGCTGGCTGTTAGTTCGGCCATCGTATCAAGCACGATGTATATCCTGTCTTTGCCAGGGCAGGCATCTGGTATAACAAAAGAACAAGTGACGAAGCACATGGAGAAAGAGTCAATCAAACAGGCCGATATTTATTACACTTCTAAGGAAAAGTCCTTACTGCCATTGACGAAAGAAACGCTTGAATATGCGGTCAGTATTAACCAGATTATGATTGGATATTCGAATCAGAAGCCTATTGATATTATTTTTTTTCCTAATGAAAAACAGATGGAGGCGTACTCCGGTTTACTGGATGTCGTCGGTTTTTATTCTGAAAGGGAGCAGCTGATTGGATTATTGCCTGAAGAGAAAAAGAAACTTTTAGAAGGCGACGAAGTAGCGGTTTATTTGTACCAGAGGTTGTTGATTCATGAATACACACACCATGCGTTTCACCAGAAATTAAAGGAGCTGGAAGCAGATCCCGATGAGTTTCCGTTATGGTTTCATGAAGGGTTAAGTGAGTGGATCGCGAACTATGAATTGCTTATAGATCCGATCACGTTTTCTGTCGTGCCCTTTGACCGTTTGCAGACAGATCAAGATTGGCAGAAAGCACGAGCTCAATATGACACTGACGTCTATATGCAAAGCTTTTATATGATCAATGAGCTGACTGACAAATACGGGAAAGGCATTATTTCAGAAATGATAAAGGAAACGGCAAAAAAAGGGGACTTTAAAAAAGGATTTAAATCGGCAACAAAGGAAAGCCTTAATCAATTTGAAAAGGATTTTAAGAAAACATATGAAGAAAACAGTGAGGCATTGGATAGGATTTATCCAATGCCTTTGTTATTAATGAAGTCCTTGCTGTTGCTGTCCCATACCGCCTTGAGTTGGAGCCATTTGCCCTTGTGCCGGAGCAAATGAATTTCTCAATTGTTCCATATCCTGCGCATCTAGCTGAGGAACTTGGTAATAGCCGTGTTTGTTTTGGTATAGGAAAATTTCAAAAGCCATTTCAACATACTGCTGAATTTGCGCAGACAGTACACGTCTTACGGCTGGGTTTGTCATTTCCAGAGAGGCCATTGTCAGCATGGAAGCCTGTGCTTTAATCGCGCAAAGCATTTGTCTGCTGATGATGCTGTCATCAATATCATTCATGGATTGAACAGGTTTTTTAGGCTGTGCCGGCTGCATGCCGTAAACAGTCTGGTTGTCTTCCTTCATCATATAAGTTGCTGTTTTTTGAGAAGGTTCGCTTCCTGTTTTGAAGCATTCAGCAGTTAAGTTATATTGAGACGTAATGAATTGATATTGACGATCAAGGATGTTTAATAATTCCTGATCCTTACAAAATTGTCTCAGCATCATAAACTGATCAAGCACAGTAAGTGTTCCGGAAAGTACCTCGTGCATATCAAACATTTCATGTCCGCCGTGGTTTTTATGCGGTTTGCCAGGGATGCCTTTGTTCATTTGAGATTGCTGCTGATTTAACTGATCCAAACCGAATTCCTCCTTTTTTTTCAGATCATCTGTATTTTGTGTCAGTCTGCCGCGTTTTATGCAGAAGACTGAAAGGAATTATATGCTGTCTGTCGAAATGATTAGCAGACAAAGTCGTTTATATTAGGAGGAAAAATGATGAGGCGTATTCTGCATATTGTGCTGATCACGGTATTGATGTTCTTGAATGCGATGTACACGTGCGAAGCTGTAAAGGCAGCTGAACCGCAAAAGCCGATATCGGTTGATAAGGCGATACAGCAAAAAGAAGGACAGGCGCTTGTCGAAGGGTATGCTGTCGGCCAGGCTGTTTCCCCGCAGCATTATAAGCTGACAAGCCCTTTTTCAAATAATTATAATGTTGCGCTGGCAGACAGCAAAAACGAGAGTTCGCCCGATCATATTCTCCCTGTGCAAGTCCCCTCCGCCTTCAGAAGCCAATTCGGGCTGCAAACCAATCCGCTTCTTCTTGGAAAAAAGATCACGGTTCAAGGAAAACTCGAAGATTACTTTAACACCACTGGACTTAAGAACGTTCAGTCAATGGTGTTAACAGATGGCACGCAAACTCCGCCGGCTGAAAAGCCAGTGACGATAAATGAAGCGCGGGGGCGGCTGAATGAGGAAGTCACAATAAAAGGGATGGTTACTGCTGACCAAAGTGCGGTCGGAGGCGGGAAGCTGTCAACCTTTATGCAGGACGAAACCGGAGGCATTAACATTTATTCGCCTGCCCCTGAACAATTTCCCGAATTAAAAGAAGGTATGGATGTCACGGTGACAGGGAAAATCACAACATACCAAGGGCTGACAGAGATCGTTCCAAACTCATCAGGCATCAAGATCAACCAGTCAAATCAACCTCTCCCCGCTCCTAAACATTCAACAATCAATGAACTGGTTAACAGCAGTCTAGGTGATCAGTATGAAGGCTGCCTTGTAACACTAAAAGCGTTTGTTTCTTCAATCCCAAATTCGCCTGCCGGCGGCGGTTACAATGTTACGATAATTGATGAAGACCATCATGCGATGACTCTCCGGATTATGAATGAAACAGGGATAATAGACGAACTTGATAAGGGAAAATGGTATGAATTTACCGGTGTGTTGAGCAGATACCAGTCCTTTCAGCTGCTTCCGCGAAAATCGTCTGATATGAAGCCTCTTGAAGAACAGCCAGCTCCTCCATCTGCGGAGGGTGAGTATAAAGGTGTTGTTGATCGGGTTGTTGACGGAGATACCATTCATCTCAAATCTCCGGTTCTTGGAACGACAAAAATCCGGTTTGTAAATGTAGATACACCTGAAACATACCACACACCAAAAAATGAAGCAGACGAAAATCAATTAAGATTTGGCAAAAAAGCATCTGATTATTTAAATACGGTTCTGTCCCCAGGAGATAAAATTACGGTTAAGGTCGGAAGGGAAGCAAAGGACAGCTATGGCAGACTTCTCGGACAGGTCATAACCGAGTCGGGTTTAAACGTGAACTTAGAGCTTGTGAAAAATGGCTATGCTCCGACGTACTTTATTTGGCCAGTTGACAATGAAAAGGATTATCAGCAGTTTCAGTCTGCTGTAGCGACTGCGAAAAAAGATCAAAAAGGAATTTGGAATGAAGAAGATCCCCTCATGGAAATGCCGTTTGAATTTAGAGCCAGAGAGCAGGGGAAAGGCCTGACAAGATATGTGGGAGACTCATCAAATAAAACATACGTGCAGCCGGCAGAATGGAAACAGGTAGCTGTGGAAAACAGAATTTTCTTCGCCTCATCAAGTGAAGCGGAGGACGCAGGATATCATAAGAGGCAAACGGCCCCTCAACAACATGTGCCGCTTCGAATTCTTAGCATGAATGATCTGCATGGCAAGATCGATCAGCAGTATGAGCTTGATCTTGATGGAGACGGTACTGCAGATGGCATCTTTGGGCGGATGGACTATGCGGCCGCTTACTTGAAAGAAAAAAAGGCCGAAAAGAAAAACACACTGATTGTGCATGCGGGAGATATGATCGGAGGCAGCTCTCCAGTTTCATCCCTTCTTCAAGATGAACCGACTGTAGAACTCATGGAGGATATCGGATTTGATGTCGGAACTGTCGGCAACCACGAGTTCGATGAAGGTACGGATGAACTGCTGAGGATCCTAAATGGCGGAGATCACCCGAAAGGCACAAGCGGATATCATGGACAGAACTTTCCCCTTGTATGCGCCAATTGTAAAATGAAATCGACCGGAGAGCCTTTTTTGCCGGCATATGACATCATAAACGTGGAGGGCATACCCGTTGCTTTTATCGGGGTTGTCACCCAGTCGGCAGCTGGCATGGTCATGCCTGGCGGAATAAAAAACATCGAGTTTACAGATGAGGTGACAGCAGTAAATGAGGCGGCCGAAGAGCTAAAGAAAAAAGGCGTGAAAGCCATCGCAGTTCTCGCACATATGTCAGCCGAACAAAATGGCACCGCAATTACCGGTGAATCTGCAGATCTTGCCAATAAAACAGATTCTGAAATTGATGTGATTTTTGCAGCGCACAATCATAAGGTTGTTAACGGTGAAGTGAATGGAAAACTGATTGTTCAGGCATTTGAATATGGAAAAGCGATAGGTGTTGTTGATGTAGAGATCGATAAAACAACTAAAGACATCGTTAAAAAGTCAGCAGAAATCGAATATGTCGATCAAAGCAAAATAGAACCAGATCCCGGCGCGGCAGCCATATTAAAGAAATACCAAACGCTTGCTGAACCGATTATCAGCGAGGTTGTCGGCGAAGCGGCTGTTGATATGGAAGGCGGGTACTCGAATGACGGCGATACACCTCTTGGAAACCTGATTGCGGATGGCATGCGAGCGGCCATGAAAACTGATTTTGCCCTTATGAATGGAGGCGGAATACGGGAAGCGCTGAAGAAAGGCCCCATTACGTGGGGAGATCTTTACAATATCCAGCCGTTCGGAAATGTGTTAACGAAGCTTGAGATTAAAGGAAAAGACTTACGAGAGATTATCAATGCGCAAATCTCGCCGGTTTTTGGGCCTGATTACAGCATAAGCGGTTTTACGTATACTTGGGATAAAGAAACCGGAAAAGCTGTCGAGCTGAGAATGGCAGATGGCACCGAGATTGAGCCCGATGCCACATATACACTGACCGTCAACAATTTTATGGCGACGGCGACAGGAACCAAATATCAGCCAATCGGACTGCTTGGGAAAAATCCGGTGACAGGCCCTGAGGATTTGGACGCGACCGTTGAGTACGTGAAAAGCTTTGATGAGCCAATTGCTTATACAAAAGAGGGAAGAATTCAGCTGGCAAAAGCCGGTGACAATGAAGACCCAGTAACAGAAGAGCCTGGAGATGATCCGGCGACGGAGCAGCCGGTTAAAGAGGATCCAGAGCCCGGGGAAGACCAGACTGATATAAAAGAGACTCCGGGTACTGTGCCGGTTCATCAGCTGACGCCTTCAGACATTTTGAAATTAGGCGAATTACCGAGTGATGAAAAAAATGCTGACATTTCCGGCAAGATCAGCACATTGCCTTTACAAAACGAGACTGCAGAAAACGGGTCTGATCATCAGCTTCCAGATACATCAGCGGGCTACTATAACATTATGGTGATCGGTGCGGCGGTGACGCTGTCCGGTACTTATCTATATGTCAGAAGAAAAAGGAGCGCCTCCAGAACGTGAAAAAGGTTATTCCACTCGTCATCATTGCAGCCGGGCTTTTAATCACAGGCTTTGGGGGCTACAAATTGATCGATACGAATATGAAGACTGAACAAACATTAAAAGAAGCAAAACTGGCGGCTGAAAAGCCCCAGGAAGCTTCGGCTGCGAAAAAAAGCGCAGATCAAGCAAAGAAAGCATCATTTCAGCCTGAGACAGGCCAAGCCAGCGGCATTTTGGAAATACCGAAAATCAACGCAGAGCTTCCGATCGTGGAGGGCACAGATGCAGATGATTTAGAAAAAGGGGTCGGACATTACAAGGACAGCTATTATCCTGATGAAAACGGACAAATTGTGCTGTCGGGACATCGGGATACCGTGTTTCGCCGGACGGGAGAGCTGGAAAAGGGGGACCGGCTTCGTATTCTGCTGTCATATGGAGATTTCACATATGAAATTGTAAAAACAAAGATTGTTGATAAAGATGACACTTCCATCATTACGCTTCAGCATGAGAAGGAAGAACTCATACTGACGACCTGCTATCCGTTTTCATATGTGGGCAATGCTCCGAAGCGCTATATTATATACGGAGAACGAGTGACTTAAAAAAGCCGCAGGCAGTGCCTGCGGCTTGTCTTTATGAGAAATATGCGTGGCAAAGGCTTTCTAAATCAGCTGGGAAAGGAGCTTCAGCAACAATGAGCTCGCCTGTTATCGGGTGAACCGCTTGTACTTTTTTTGCGTGCAGCGCCTGCCTGTTTAGCAGCTTGCTTCCCCCTCCGTAAAGTGAGTCTCCTGTTAGCGGATGGCCGATGCTCGCCATATGGACACGAATTTGGTGCGTTCTGCCTGTTTCTAGCTCTAATTCAACGAGCGACAGCCGCTCTTTCGTATTGCTGGCAATCACCTTGAAATGAGTGACGGCTGTTTGCCCGCCTGGTGAAACCCGGCGTCTTGTCGGGTGTGATCGGTCTCTGCCGATCGGTGAATCAATTGTTCCTTTTTTCATTTTAAGCTTTCCTTCAGCAATGGCCGTATATGTACGCTTCAGCGTCTTTTTTTCTAACTGCTGGTCTAAGATGGCGTGTGCCAAACGATGCTTGGCAAAAACGACTGCGCCAGATGTATCCTGATCAAGTCGATGGACGTGGCGCACCTTGCATGCTTCGCCATTCACCTGATAATGGTAGGCAATCAAATTAGCCAGTGTGCCGGTTTGCCCATCCTCATTCGGATGTGTCGCTATGCCAGCGGGTTTATTGACGATGAGCATGTGACTGTCCTCAAATAAAATATCAAGCTCTCCATACTCCGGAATGACGGAAGATTCTTCAATTTCCTGAAGATCAATGAAGACGCGGTCTCCCTTTTTTAGAATGACGTTGGTAATGACGGATTCGTGATTGACCTTTATCTGATGGTTGGTTACCCAAGCTTGGATCACGGGTTTAGAGGCTTTGAGTGCTGTTTTCAATACAGAAAACAGCCATTGTCCATCCTGTTTGTCATTGATGAGGAACTCAAGCCCTCTGCCTTTTTGTTTCATGTCAAATGGCTCCTTTTCGAAGCGAAAGTCCGTTGTTTCTCATAGGAAACACTTACCTTAGCTTTCGAGTTTTTTTCTGTGCTATTCTTGATTAAGACTTAGGATATTCGATGGCAAGAAAGGTGATTGACGTGAGAATTGTGAACGCAGCAACTGCAGAACAGGAGAGCTTTATCAAGGAGCTGTCAATGGAGCTTTTCCATGATGTATTTCCTCTTTATTTCTCCGAACTGGATATTCAGCGCTTTAAAAAGAAAGGCGTTCTGTCTTTAAATAACCATTATTACCAAGGAACTTTAAAAGAAGCGTTTCAAATTATGGCTTGTCTGCAAATGATACATATTATCCTGACAAAGCCTTCGCCGCACTTTGATGTGAGTGATCAGGCGATTTTTGAGAAAAACAGCAAGATGCTGAATGATTTCGGAATTTATTTTCCGTTTGCTTTTTCTGACTTTCAATTGAAATCCAACAAAGCCTTTTTCGGTCACAGAAGGCTGATATAATCCGGCTGCAAGAGCTTTTCCATTTTCAGAAAAGCTCTTTTATGCATCAGGGAAATCATATCATAAAACCTTTCCTCTAACTCCCTTTTTAATCGGCACGTGTCTGAACATACTAATGTTTGAAAGGGGTGCTGACAATGAGTTCAGTAAAAGATACAATGACAACGCAGGTGGCAACCGTTTCACCGAATCAAACGATTCAGGAAGCGGCTTCTCTCATGAAACAGCATAACGTCGGGGTGATTCCCGTTGTAGAGCAAGGTGCTTTAAAAGGAATGCTGACTGACCGTGACATTGCATTAAGAACTACAGCTCAGGGCCGAGATGGCCAGACACCCGTTTCAGAAGTGATGTCAACAGACCTCGTATCAGGAAATCCTAATATGAGTCTGGAAGACGCGTCGCAGCTGATGGCCCAGCACCAAATCCGCCGCCTTCCTATTGTAGATCAAAACAATCTAGTCGGGATCGTTGCGCTTGGAGACCTGGCAGTCAATCAGATGTCGAACGAGTCTGCTGGAGAAGCACTGACAAACATTTCTCATCAAAACATTCATTAATAAGAAAGAGCTTGCTGCGTGCAGGCTCTTTCTTCACATAACCCCTTACTTTTTGAAAGCAGGCACGTTTAGGGGTATAGTTATACATATGTCTCAATTCGGACTAAAGGAGTTGTACGCAGTGATTAAAGCGTTAATTTTTGATTTTGACGGGCTTATTCTCGATACAGAAACACACGAATATGAAGTCCTTCAGGAAATATTTGAGGAACACGGCTCAGTCCTGCCGCTATCCGTCTGGGGAAAGGTCATTGGAACAGCCGCGGGATTTAAGCCGTTTGAATATTTAGAAGAGCAGATCGGCAAAAAGCTGAATCATGAAGAGCTGACAACATTGCGAAGAGAACGGTTTGCGAAACGCATCGAAACAGAAAAAGCAAGACCGGGTGTCGAGGCGTATCTGAACGCGGCAAAGGATTTAGGCTTAAAAGTAGGCCTCGCCTCCAGCTCTGATTATAAATGGGTATCGGGCCATTTGAAGCAAATCGGCCTGTTTGATGATTTTGAGGTCATTCAAACGGCGGATGATGTGGAAGAGGTAAAGCCAAATCCAGAACTATATTTATTGGCAGCAAAGAATCTCGGCGTATCGCCGTCTGAATGTCTCGCGTTTGAGGATTCTGTCAACGGTTCGATTGCTGCGAAAAGAGCGGGAATGAAGTGTGTCATCGTCCCGAATAAAGTAACAAGCACCTTGATGTTTGAAGATTATGATCACAGGCTGGAATCAATGGCGGAGATGGAGCTCGCCCTATTGCTTGATCAGCTGAACAAACAACACTAGAAAGGAGCGAGTAGATTGTCTGAGAAATTAGATTTGACCCGTTTTGAAAAGAAAATGGTCATTCGCAATATCGAAGAGAAAGACATTGACAAGATTATCGATCTTCAAAAGGACTGCTTTCCGGGAATGGAGCCTTGGAAGCGGGAGCATTTAATCAGCCATTTGGAACATTTTCCTGAAGGGCAGTTTTGTGCTGAATTCGAAGGTGAAATTATCGGTTCGTGCTCAAGTCTCCTGATTAATTTTGATGAGTATGATGACCGCCATACGTGGCAGGACATTACAGATGACGGCTATATCACCAACCATAACCCCGACGGCTTGAACATGTACGGAATTGAGGTCATGGTGCATCCGAAATACAGACGAATGAAGATTGGCCACCGTTTGTACGAGGCGAGAAAGGACTTGGCCCGGCGCTTAAATCTGAAAAGCATCATCATAGGCGGAAGAATTCCGAACTATCACAAATATGCAGAAGAAATGACGGCGAGAGAGTATGTTGAACAGGTGACTCGCCACCAAATTTACGATCCGGTCCTATCTTTTCAGCTGATGAATGGCTTTACGCTTATGCGGATTAATCCGAATTATCTCCCGGACGATACAGCTTCGATCAAATATGCGACGCTGATGGAATGGAACAATGTCGATTATCTTCCTCAGCAGACAAAACGCTATTATAAATCGGCGTTCCCTGTTAGAATTTGTGTGATTCAATACGAAATGAAGAAAATTTATTCCTTTGAGGAATTTGCGAACCAAGTAGAATACTATGTCGATGTCGCTTCTGACGCGAGATCTGATTTTGCGGTGTTCCCGGAAATTTTCACAACCCAGCTGATGTCCTTCCTTGAGGAACGGTCACCGAGCTTGGCGGTACAGAGAATTACCGAGTATACAGAAGATTACATCAGCCTGTTTACTGATTTGGCTGTGAAGTATAATGTCAACATTATCGGCGGATCTCATTTTGTCGAAGAGGAAGGCAAGATCTATAATATCGCTTACCTGTTCAGACGGGACGGAACGATCGAGAAGCAATATAAGCTCCATATTACGCCGAATGAACGCAAATGGTGGGGAATCAGCGCTGGAGACCAGGTTCGCGTGTTTGATACGGACTGCGGAAAAATCGCGATTCAGATCTGTTATGACATTGAATTTCCTGAGCTTGCCCGGATTGCGGCGGATAAGGGTGCAAAAATTATTTTTACGCCGTTTTGTACAGAAGACCGCCAAGGCTATCTGCGTGTCAGATACTGTTCGCAAGCCCGAGCGGTTGAAAATCAAATTTATACGGTTATCTCCGGAACGGTTGGAAACCTTCCGCAAACGGAAAATATGGATATACAATACGCTCAATCAGGCATCTTCGCACCATCTGATTTTGAATTTGCCAGAGACGGCATTGTCGGTGAAACAAATCCGAATATCGAAATGGTCGTCATCGGCGATGTTGACCTGGAAATTCTCAGAAGACAGCGCCAAAACGGCACAGTGCGCCAGCTCAAAGACAGACGGCGTGATATTTATCATATTCAATATAAAAAATAATTCCCAAAAAACCCGCCTGAATTGGCGGGTTTTTTTAAACAAAAGCGGAATTGTTTAGGTGCTTTCTTTTAAAAAAAGTAAATTGTATAGTGGAGGTGCTTATGGAGTTTCTGTATTTTCGCCATTTCCTATATCATACAGAAAACGGCTAGGCTTCAACTGCTATTGCAATGGCTGTCCAAGTTGTTTCGACCTTTATCAGCACGATGCTGAGTATTGTCACCTTGCCTGTTTTGCTTTGGATGCTGCATCTTCTTAATGGAGGGGATGTTTTATTATTTTGGGGGTTTATTGACTCCAACCCCGTCTGGCTTTATATTGAAGGCAGGGAAATCATCACTAAGACATCACATAAGAGAAGGTCTGGTTAAACTGGATTGGCGCTTTAGTGAACGTTAATGAAATGGAGATGATGGGGATGGAAAACATTCAGCAAAATCAGGGATTAAAGCAAAAAGATGAGCAATTTGTGTGGCATGCCATGAAGGGAGCGCATCAAGCGGACAGCCTGATTGCCCAAAAGGCTGAAGGGGCCTGGGTGACCGACATAGACGGACGCCGCTATTTGGATGCCATGTCCGGTTTGTGGTGCGTCAATATCGGCTACGGCAGAAAGGAGCTTGCGGAGGCTGCCTATGAGCAATTAAAGGAGCTGCCTTATTACCCGTTAACGCAAAGTCATGCACCGGCAATTCAACTGGCGGAAAAGCTGAATGAATGGCTTGGCGGTGATTATGTCATCTTTTTTTCCAACAGCGGATCGGAAGCTAACGAAACGGCTTTTAAGATCGCCCGCCAGTACCATCTTCAAAACGGCGACCACAGCCGTTACAAATTCATCTCAAGATATCGTGCATACCACGGAAACACATTGGGAGCGCTCTCAGCAACAGGGCAAGCGCAGCGGAAGTATAAATATGAGCCTTTAAGCCAGGGATTTCTGCATGCAGCCCCGCCAGATGTATATCGGAATCCTGAGGATGCTGACACGCTTGAAAGCGCAAACGAAATTGACCGCATCATGACATGGGAATTAAGCGAAACAATTGCCGGGGTCATCATGGAGCCTATCATAACAGGCGGAGGCATCTTAATGCCGCCTGAGGGATATATGAAGAAGGTGGAAGACATTTGCCGCCGCCACGGAGCTCTTTTGATTTGCGATGAAGTCATCTGCGGATTTGGACGGACAGGCGAGCCATTCGGATTTATGCATTACGGCGTGAAGCCTGATATCATTACGATGGCGAAGGGAATCACCAGCGCGTATCTGCCTTTGTCAGCAACTGCTGTAAAACGGGACATTTTCGAAGCGTACCAAGGGGAAGCGCCTTATGACCGTTTCCGCCATGTGAACACGTTCGGCGGAAGCCCGGCTGCCTGTGCATTGGCGTTAAAAAACCTGCAAATTATGGAGGACGAACAGCTGATTCAGCGATCCCGCGACCTTGGAGCAAAGCTTTTGGGTGAGCTTCAGTCCTTGAGAAAACACCCGGCAGTCGGGGATGTTAGAGGAAAAGGACTGCTGATCGGAATCGAGCTCGTCAAAGATAAATTGACAAAAGAGCCGGCTGATGCCGAAAAAGTAAACCAGGTGGTTGCGGCTTGTAAAGAAAAAGGGCTGATCATCGGCAAAAACGGCGATACAGTTGCCGGCTACAACAACGTTATTCAGCTAGCGCCGCCGTTTTGCCTGACAGAAGAGGACCTTTCCTTTATCGTGAAAACGGTGAAAGATAGCTTTCAGACGATTTAATATAAAAGTGATTGATTAAAGGAGCACATGATGAGTTTTCACAATCAGCCTATTTTACCGGCTATTCGAAATATGAAGCAATTTGATGAGTTTTTGAACAGTTCATTTTCCTACGGTGTTATTCTGGATATTCATCTCGGCCAGCTGAAGGGCGTAATCCGAGAGGCAAAAAAGCACGGAAAGAACATGATGGTGCACGTCGATCTCATCCAAGGGATCAAGCATGATGAATACGGAGCAGAGTTTATTTGCCAGGACATCAAGCCCGCTGGGATTATTTCAACAAGATCGAACGTGATTGCCAAAGCGAAGCAGAAGAAAATTTATGCGATTCAGCGTCTGTTTCTGCTGGATACAAGTGCGATGGAGAAAAGCATGGAGTTTGTCGGCAAGCATAAGCCTGACTTTATTGAAGTGCTGCCCGGCATCGTTCCGTCACTCATTCAAGAAATAAAAGAGAAAACGGGAATTCCTATCTTTGCTGGCGGTTTCATCCGTACGGAAAAGGATGTAGAACAGGCGTTGAAAGCGGGGGCTGTTGCTGTCACAACGTCAAACACCAAATTATGGAAGAAATATGAAAACTTTTTGACAGAAAGTGATTGACACCGCTTTCATCCACTGATACAATTGCACTAGGTTAATACATTGTGATGGAGAACTCGGAGACCACAGCAGCTCTTTACGGTAAATGTCTATGCACCCGTAAAGCGGTTTGTTGTGGTTTTTTTCTTCTCTATCATACTTCTTAATCGTGACTCTAGGAGGAATGTGCTATGACAGCATTTTGGGGAGAAGTCATCGGTACGATGCTGCTGATCATTTTTGGAGCAGGGGTTTGTGCAGGTGTCAATTTAAAGAAATCGCTTTCATTCCAGTCTGGCTGGATTGTTGTTGTATTTGGGTGGGGATTGGGTGTTGCCATGGCGGCTTATGCAGTTGGCGGCATAAGCGGAGCACACTTGAATCCGGCGCTAACGATAGCGCTTGCTTTTGTTGGAGATTTTCCGTGGAAAGAGGTTCCCGTTTATATTGCAGCACAAATGATCGGTGCGATCATCGGTGCGGTGATTATCTATTTGCATTACCTTCCGCATTGGAAGTCAACGGATGATCCCGCTACCAAGCTGGGTGTTTTCTCAACAGGCCCCAGCATTCCGCATACATTTGCAAACGTTTTAAGTGAAGTGATCGGGACTTTTGTCCTTGTGCTTGGAATCCTGGCTATTGGGGCAAATCAATTTACAGAAGGTCTTAATCCTTTAATCGTCGGTTTCCTCATTGTGGCGATCGGTATCTCTCTTGGAGGCACCACCGGCTATGCGATTAATCCGGCCCGTGACTTAGGCCCGCGGATTGCCCACGCTTTTCTTCCGATTCCGGGGAAAGGCTCATCAAATTGGAAATACGCATGGGTTCCGGTAGTAGGCCCGATTTTAGGCGGATCATTCGGCGGCGTATTTTACAACGCTGCATTTAAAGGGCACATCACAAGCAGTTTCTGGATTGTAAGCGTTATATTGGTTGTGGTATTGTTAGGACTCTATGTTTATACGAAATCACATTCAGCTAAAACATTATCAAATTCAAAATATATTTAATCAAAGGGGAGACATCTTATGGAAACGTACATTTTATCCTTAGATCAGGGAACGACTAGCTCAAGAGCGATTCTGTTTAATAAAGAAGGCAAAATCGTTCACTCTGCTCAAAAGGAATTTACACAATACTTCCCGCACCCAGGCTGGGTTGAGCATAATGCTAATGAAATTTGGGGCTCTGTCCTCGCTGTTATTGCATCAGTCATTTCTGAATCAGGGATCAGTGCTTCTCAAATTGCAGGCATCGGTATCACAAACCAGCGCGAGACAACGGTAGTGTGGGATAAGGATACAGGAAACCCTGTCTATCATGCAATCGTTTGGCAGTCCAGACAGACGTCCGGCATTTGTGAGGAGCTTCGTGAGAAAGGATATAATGATGTATTCAGAGAAAAAACGGGACTTTTAATCGATCCTTATTTCTCTGGCACGAAGGTGAAGTGGATTTTAGACAATGTGGAAGGCGCGAGAGAAAAGGCGGAAAAAGGAGAGCTGTTGTTTGGAACGATTGATACATGGCTCATTTGGAAAATGTCAGGCGGAAAAGCGCATGTGACGGATTATTCCAACGCTTCCAGAACGCTGATGTTTAATATTCACGATCTAAAATGGGATGATGAGCTTCTCGACATTTTAGATGTACCGAAATCCATGCTGCCCGAGGTGAAGCCGTCTTCCCATGTGTATGCAGAAACTGTTGATTATCACTTCTTCGGAAAAAATATCCCGATTGCAGGAGCGGCAGGCGACCAGCAGTCCGCACTGTTTGGCCAGGCGTGCTTTGAAGAAGGCATGGGAAAAAACACGTACGGCACAGGATGTTTCATGCTGATGAATACCGGGGAAAAAGCAATTAAGTCCGAACACGGCCTTTTGACGACAATTGCATGGGGCATTGATGGAAAAGTTGAATATGCTTTAGAAGGTAGTATTTTTGTCGCAGGCTCTGCCATCCAATGGCTCAGAGATGGATTGAGAATGTTCCAGGATTCTTCGCTAAGCGAATCTTACGCAGAGAAAGTGGATTCAACTGACGGCGTATATGTTGTTCCTGCATTTGTCGGCTTGGGAACGCCATACTGGGACAGTGACGTGCGCGGTTCGGTTTTCGGCCTGACAAGAGGCACAACAAAAGAACATTTTATCCGCGCGACACTGGAGTCATTGGCTTACCAGACAAAAGATGTGCTTGATGCAATGGAAGCTGATTCAAATATCCAATTAAAAACGCTTCGTGTAGACGGGGGTGCCGTGAAAAATAATTTCCTGATGCAGTTCCAGGGAGATCTGCTGAATGTTCCTGTGGAACGGCCGGAAATTAATGAGACAACTGCACTTGGCGCGGCTTATTTGGCAGGTATTGCTGTGGGATTCTGGAAGGACCGTTCTGAAATCGCGAACCAGTGGAAGCTGGATAAACGGTTTGAACCTGAATTAGAAGAAGAAAAACGAAATGAGCTGTATAAAGGCTGGCAAAAAGCCGTGAAAGCAGCTATGGCTTTTAAATAAAATCATACTATGATATAATGGTTACAAGTTAATAAGAACGGTCCTGAGATGAGGAGAGACCACAGCACCAAAGTGTAAGCACGCACTTTGGCTGTTGTGGTCTCTTTTTCTATTTACCGTGACAACAAGGAGGAAACGTAATAATGAAACATCAATTTTCAAGTCTTGAAAGAGATCGCATGCTGACAGACATGACGAAAAAAACATATGACCTATTTATTATCGGCGGAGGAATTACAGGAGCGGGAACAGCTCTTGACGCGGCATCAAGGGGAATGAAGGTCGCGCTCAGCGAAATGCAGGATTTTGCGGCGGGAACATCAAGCCGGTCAACGAAGCTGGTTCATGGCGGCTTGCGCTATTTAAAACAATTTGAAGTGAAAATGGTGGCTGAGGTAGGGAAAGAACGAGCGATTGTTTATGAAAACGGTCCGCACGTCACCACACCGGAATGGATGCTGCTTCCGTTTCATAAAGGCGGCACATTCGGCACATTCACAACCTCTATCGGGTTAAGAGTGTATGACTTCTTAGCAGGTGTGAAAAAATCAGAACGAAGAAGCATGCTTTCAGCAAAAGAAACGCTGCAAAAAGAGCCATTAGTCAAAAAAGACGGCTTAAAAGGCGGCGGGTATTATGTGGAATACCGCACTGACGATGCGAGACTGACAATCGAAGTGATGAAGGAAGCGGTCAAATTCGGGGCAGAGCCTGTGAATTATTCCAAAGTGAAGGAGCTCCTTTACGAAAAAGGCAAAGCAGTCGGTGTGTTAATTGAAGATGTATTAACGAAGAAAGAATACAAAGTGTACGCGAAAAAAATCGTCAACGCGACAGGCCCTTGGGTCGATCAGCTCAGAGAAAAAGACCATTCGAAGAACGGCAAGCATTTGCAGCATACAAAAGGCGTTCACCTTGTGTTTGACCAGTCAGTCTTCCCGCTGAAACAGGCGGTATATTTCGATACACCTGACGGCCGTATGGTATTTGCAATTCCTCGCGAAGGCAAAACATACGTGGGAACAACAGACACGGTTTATAAAGAGGCGCTGGAGCATCCGCGAATGACAACAGAGGATCGTGATTACGTCATCAATTCAATTAATTACATGTTCCCTGAACTGAATATCACAGCGAATGACATCGAATCAAGCTGGGCTGGGCTGCGTCCGCTGATACATGAAGAAGGCAAAGACCCTTCTGAAATTTCACGGAAGGACGAGATTTGGACATCGGACTCAGGATTAATCACCATTGCCGGCGGAAAACTGACCGGATACAGAAAAATGGCGGAGCACATCGTCGATCTTGTGCGCGACCGCTTAAAAGAAGAAGGCGAAAAGGATTTCGGACCTTGTAAAACGAAAAATATGCCAATCTCAGGTGGACACGTCGGCGGTTCTAAAAACCTTATGTCTTTCGTTACAGCGAAAACAAAAGAGGGAGTCGCGGCCGGTTTATCAGAAAAAGATGCCAAACAGCTGGCGATCAGATACGGCTCTAACGTTGAGCGGGTATTTAATCGAGTGGAAGCGCTGAAGGAAGAGGCAGAGAAACGCAATATTCCGGTTCATATTCTTGCTGAAGCAGAATACAGTATTGAAGAAGAGATGACTGCAACACCTGCTGACTTCTTTGTCCGCAGAACGGGACGTTTATTTTTTGATATCAATTGGGTAAGAACATATAAAGATGCCGTTATTGATTATATGAGCGAGCGATTCCAATGGGATGAGCAGGCGAAAAACAAACATACAGAAAACCTTAACAAGCTTTTACACGATGCGGTTGTGCCGCTCGAACAATAAATCATAACGGGCTGTCTGTCAGCCCGTTATTTCTTTTTACGTGCCGAAAGTGCCGGGTTTCAGGTTAACAAGTGACAGAGGCACCCGCTTCATATAAAATAATGGCATAAGCTGATACATAGGAGGACGAATATGACTTGGAGAAAGAGCTATGAACGCTGGAAACAGACAGACCATTTAGATCCGGAACTGAAAGAGCGCCTCACTGAATTAGAGGGAAACGAACAGGCTCTCGAGGACTGCTTCTATAAAAACCTTGAATTCGGTACCGGCGGGATGCGCGGAGAAATCGGCGCCGGGACGAATCGGATGAATATCTACACGGTGCGCAAAGCATCAGCCGGGTTTGCGGCATACATCTCGCAGCAAGGGGAGGAAGCGAAAAAACGGGGCGTTGTCATTGCTTATGATTCCCGCCATAAATCACCGGAGTTCGCGATCGAAGCGGCGAAAACACTTGCTACACAAGGCATCCAAACATACGTATTTGATGAGCTTCGCCCGACGCCGGAGCTGTCATTCGCTGTCAGACAGCTGAACGCCTATGGGGGAATAGTGGTGACAGCAAGCCATAACCCGCCTGAATATAACGGCTACAAAGTATACGGAGATGATGGCGGCCAGCTGCCTCCTAAGGAAGCGGATATCGTCATTGAACAGGTAAACGCGATTGAAAATGAGCTGACAATCACAGTAGACGATGAAAATGCTTTAAAAGAAAAAGGCTTGATCAAAATCATCGGTGAAGATATTGATAAGGTCTATACAGAAAAATTGGCGTCCATTTCCGTTCATCCTGAGTTATCCGGAGAAGTAGATGTTAGCGTTGTTTTCACACCGCTGCACGGAACTGCGAATAAGCCGGTCAGACGCGGTCTTGATGCACTCGGCTACAAAAATGTAACCGTTGTAAAAGAACAGGAGCTGCCTGATTCAAACTTCTCTACGGTTAGCTCTCCAAACCCGGAAGAGCATGCGGCTTTTGAATATGCCATTAAGCTAGGGGAGGAGCAGAACGCTGATATTCTCATCGCAACAGACCCTGACGCTGACCGCCTCGGTATTGCGGTGAAAGATGATCAAGGCAAATATACAGTGCTGACGGGAAACCAAACCGGTGCGCTGCTGCTTCATTACCTGCTTTCAGAAAAGAAAAAGCAAGGCAGCCTGCCTGACAATGGCGTTGTGCTCAAAACAATCGTTACAAGTGAAATTGGGCGTGCTGTCGCTTCTTCGTTCGGTCTTGACACGATTGATACACTGACAGGCTTTAAATTTATCGGCGAAAAGATTAAGGAATACGAGGCATCAGGCCAGTACACCTTCCAATTCGGTTATGAAGAGAGCTACGGTTATTTAATCGGGGACTTTGCCCGCGACAAGGACGCCATTCAGGCAGCGCTATTGGCAGTAGAGGTTTGCGCGTTCTATAAAAAACAAGGAATGTCATTGTATGAAGCGCTCATCAGTCTCTTTAATGAGTACGGTTTTTATCGTGAGGGGCTGAAATCCCTAACGCTGAAAGGAAAACAGGGAGCAGAACAGATTGAAGCGATTTTAGCATCCTTCAGACAAAATCCGCCGCAAAAAATGGCCGGCAAACAAGTTGTAACAGCAGAAGATTACGCTGTAAGCAAACGGACGCTTCTGACAGAAAATAAAGAAGAAACCATTGACTTGCCAAAATCAAATGTTCTGAAATACTTCCTGGAAGACGGGTCATGGTTCTGCCTCCGTCCTTCCGGAACTGAGCCGAAGGTCAAATTCTATTTCGCCGTAAAAGGCACCTCTTTAGAAGACAGCGAAAAGCGTCTTGCCGCGCTTTCTGACGATGTAATGAAGACGGTAGACGAAATAGTAGAGGCAACAGCAAAATAATTCAGGCATAAGCTGGATCATTGTAAATGATCCAGCTTTTTTCTTTTTCTCCTCCAAAAGTCTGAAAGAAAATCATCCCTCAAACGAAGTAATGAAATACAAAAAACTGGTATAATCTTAGATAACATGATCAATGCCGGAGTGAGAAACGTGAGCAAAACGAGGATGGAAAAATTAAAAACGCTGAAAACGATTGCGGAAACCTTAAATCAAGGCCACGATGTCAAAGCGACACTGGATGAGGTTTTAAAAGAATTGCTGAGTCTGACGAACCTTCAATCCGGATGGATTTTTCTGATAGAAGAAGATGGCTCCTATACGTTAGCCGCCGACGCTTATCTGCCCCCGGCTTTAAGCCGCAAGGAAAAAGTGCTGATGTGCGAAGGGGAGTGCTACTGCCTCACGAAATTCAATAATGGAGGGCTGAGAAGGGCGGCTAATATTATGAACTGCAAACGCATAGAATCAGCCAAGGAACTGCGCTGTTTTGACACAGAGGGGATTACGCATCATGCAACTGTGCCTTTAGAAGATGGGGACAGGAGGTTCGGATTGTTAAATGTAGCGGCAGCCGGTAAAACCATGTTTGATGAGGGAGAGCTGCATTTACTTGAGTCTGTCGCCTTTCAGATCGGAACGGCAATCCAGCGCATGACGCTTTCTGAATATAAACAAAAAAATGCTCTTTTAATGGAGCGCAACCGCCTCGCACAGGAGCTTCACGATTCTGTCAACCAAATGCTGTTTTCCGTCAGTTTAACAGCTAAAGCGGCAAAGACACTAACGAAGGATGAGAATTTGCAGCAAATGATTGATTTCATTCAAAACTTATCACAGGACGCGCTTGCAGAAATGAAGGCGTTAATCTGGCAGCTTCGCCCCGGAGGTTTGGAAAAAGGGCTGTCTGAAGCCATTAAGAGCTATGGCGCGCTCATCGGATTGAATGTCATTTTTACGCAAAAAGGCTGTCTTGTTCTCACTGATGAGCAGGAGCATATGCTGTGGCGGGTCGGGCAGGAGGCTTTAAACAACTGCAAAAAGCATGCAGGAACCGATACGGCGTATGTCAGCCTGACTGCATCTTCGAGCCATGTGGAGCTGGATATAGTCGATCATGGAGCAGGCTTTCGCTATGAAGCGCATGCGGGGCTGCCTTCACTTGGCATCAAAGGGATGAAAGAACGGGCAGAAAAAGCCGGTGCGGTGTTTTTGATTGAGTCAGAGCTTGGTGCGGGGACAAAGCTGTCCGTCAGTCTGCCGCTAACCAGCAAGAAAGGAGGGACAGTGCAATGAAAATTGTCATTGCGGATGATCACCATGTTGTCAGAAAGGGGCTTCGTTTTTTCTTTGCCACCCAGGATGATATTGAAGTTGCCGGAGAGGCAGCAACCGGTACAGAAGCGCTCCGTGTCATCGAAGAGACAAAGCCTGATCTTGTGCTGATGGATTTGTCTATGCCCGAGATGGATGGCATTCAAGCTATAAAAAAAGCGGTACGGCAATTTCCCGGGATCCATATCATTGTCCTGACGAGCTACTCCGATCAGGAGCACGTTATTCCGGCGCTTCAGGCAGGAGCAAAGGCGTATCAATTAAAAGATACGGAGCCAGAGGAACTGGTGAAAACATTAAGGCAAGTATATGAAGGCGAATACAGGCTTTCTTCAGCTATTATGCCCCATGTACTGACACATATGAAAAATCAGCACGATCCGGAAAAAGAAAAATATTATCAATTAACACGAAGGGAAAAGGACGTTCTGAACGAAATTGCGAACGGGAAAAGCAACAAAGAAATCGCGGCAGCCTTGTTTATTTCAGAAAAAACAGTGAAAACCCATGTGTCGAATCTTTTAGCAAAGCTTGCAGTGGCCGACCGCACGCAAGCAGCGCTTTTCGCAGTAAAATATAACCTGAATGGAGAGATCACGACATGAATATGTTAGTCATAAGTGGCACACCCAGAAAACAAGGCAGAACAAGAATTGCTGCATCCTATATTTCCGCACTGTATCAAACAGACTTGATCGATCTAAGCGAATTTGTACTGCCGATGTTTAATGGGGAAGCGGAGCAATCAAAACTGTCGCATGTACAGGAGCTCAAGCAGCGCGTTACTAAAGCAGATGCGATTATCTTATTATCTCCTGAATATCACAGCGGCATGAGCGGCGCATTAAAAAATGCACTTGATTTTCTAAGCAGTGAACAATTCAAATATAAGCCCGTTGCATTATTGGCAGTGGCGGGAGGCGGAAAAGGCGGCATCAACGCGCTGAACAATATGAGAACGGTCATGCGGGGTGTCTACGCCAATGTCATCCCGAAGCAGCTGGTGCTTGACCCGGTGCATATTGATGCTGAACATGCTGCACTGACAGAAAATATAAAGGTTGGCTTGAAGGAGCTTGTCGATGAGCTCACCATGTTCGTAAAATCAGGAAATCCCGGCGTCTGAACGCCGGGATTTGTTTATGTGAGCAGGGCTAATTGATCTTCATAAGTCAGTTCTGTGGCATGATCAATATAACGGAGAAGGGAATACAGCATCTTTTCAAGAACGGCGTAATCCTGTTCAAAATGATATGCATGCAGAAAATGTTCGATTCGTTTTGATAACAAATCATCCTCTGTACGCACCATTAAAATCAATAAATTATCCCATTGGGAACGATGAGTGTAATACAGCGCTTTATCGTAATCGGCATAATCCATGAATCGCTTCTCCTTTCTTGTGTGAGAAGTTCGTGTTTAGTTTATGCTGCATCCTATGTTAGTGACGGGGCAAAACTTGGCGTCTGCGGCAGTACGGGGATAGCAATATGAGGGAGACATAAAATCAAAATGCCTGAATGAAGCAATCTCTTTTGGAAAACCTATGAGTGAATATAATCTGGGTACAGGAGACTGAAAACATGAAATCTCTGCCGTATACCATTGCGTTTCTTTTTTGCGGATTGATCATTGTGTCAATGGCTGCAAAAGGGCATTCAGCGGACTCAAACGAATCCGTCCAAAAGTGGGAAAAGCTTGCCTGGAGCAAAATTCAGGAAGAATATAAGGGTGCTTCATTTTCTGATTACGCTTATATGGGGCGCACCGAGGTAAATGATCAGCAGACGAAGGATGTCTTTCGGGTGACGGTCAGACAGAATGGCGACAACTTCTCTGTCCGGGCCGAAGTCTATTTTCATCCAGTGACAAAACATATGATCAGCATCAACGTCTTTAGGCTCTAATCAAAAAAACTGTACAGCCTTGAAGGCCATACAGTTTTTGTTTTAGAAATATCGTTTTGCACCGAGATAGCGCTGTTTCCAGTAAGAGTTGTTCATACTGGAAATGACAACTCCGGAATCATTGGCATTAATGAATTCTCCGTTTCCAAGATAAATTCCGACGTGGGAAGGGCCGGCTTTATATGTTGTAAAGAAGACGAAGTCTCCGACAGCAGGCTGGCTGACTGATTTCATTGTGTTCCAGTATCCGGCTGCTGTTAATCTTGATACGGATGTGACTTTGTTCAGTGCATAGTAAATGAATCCGCTGCAGTCAAATCCGGCCGGTGTTGTGCCTCCCCAGCGATATGGAACCCCAAGCTGCGCTTTAGCGGCGGCAATCATTGTGTTAATCTTCGCGCTGGTTGAACTGGAGGTGCTTGAAGACCCGGATGAGGAAGAGGATGAAGATGACGCTTTTCCTGTAATGACCAGCTTTTGGCCAATCTGCAAGACATCCGTTTTTAAGTTGTTTTTCTCCCGAATCTGGTGAGCAGTCACATTGAATTTTTGAGCAATTACCCACAAGGAATCGCCGCTTTTCACCGTGTATGTAGTCGTCGTGCCCGAGCTTGTATTTGACGAAGACGACGATGATGAAGAAGAAGTGCCTGAAGGTGCTTTACCTGTCAGCTTCAGCACTTGTCCGACGTACAGCACATCTGATTTCAAATTATTGCTATTTCGGATTTGCTGTACAGTCAGGTTATACTTGTTTGCAATTTTCCAAAGTGAATCTCCGCTTTTTACAGTGTATTTCGTTGTTGCCGAAGTTTTGTTCGAATTTGATGAAGAGTCTTTGGAAGACGTATCAGAACCAGTTGATTTTGTTTTTAATACTTGATTCACATAGATGGTGTCTGATTTTAAGTTGTTCAAGACCTTCAATTCAGCGACGGACATATTGACTTTGTTAGCGATTTTCCAAAGTGAATCCCCAAGCTGCACCTTATATGTTCCGGCAGAAGATGAAGAGCTGGAGCTCTTATTGGAACTGCTTTTTGTACTGGAACCAGAGCTTGAATTTGAGCTTGAAGAAACCGTACCGGACACCTTTAATTTCTGCCCCGCACGAATCATGTCGCTGCTCAGCCCGTTTAATTTTTTCAGTTCCTGCACCGTCATTTTATACTCATTGGCGATCAGCCAAAGTGAATCTCCGCTTTTCACTGTGTAAACAGAACTTCCGCTCTTCTTGGTTGTTGAGCTTGAAGTAGATGAAGTGCCGGAATTGCTGCCTGGAATCGTAAGCGTCTGGCCGATCGACAGAACAGTAGTCGAAAGATGATTGGCGGATGTGAGGGCCGCCACACTTGTGTTGTAGGTTTGGGCCAGTTTCCATAAAGAATCTCCGCTTTTGACCTTAATCGTTGCTGCCTCAGCTGGTGCCACTGCTAATGTTGTGCCGACAATCGCAGATGCTGTCAGCCCTGCTGCTAATTTCTTTTTCATCTTAGCTCTCCTTTTTCCCCCAATAATTTTAGATTGCTGTTTCTTTTTTATATCGGCAGTTTTGTCTCATCGTTTTGCCTTTTTTAAAAAAAAGCCATATTATCTTAACAAAAAGGGGGAAAAAGGGCATAAAAAAAGAAGGAATCATGATCTATTCCTTCATTCTTAAAAGCTTCATGATATCTTCCTTGTTTTTAACAAGGTCGCGCAGCGTGTAGTTGTCCAAAACCGCAAGATAGGCCATAAGCGCTTCATTAAGTACATGTTTTAAGCCGCACACCGGGGAAATAATGCAGAGATTCTTGTTTGCATCAAAACATTCAACAATATTAAAATCATCTTCCGTTTTTCTGACAACCGCACCGATATTGATGTCTTCGGGGGCCATGCCTAAACGTATGCCGCCGCCTCGTCCGCGTATCGTTTCTACGTAGCCGAGCTGGCCGAGCCTGTATATGACTTTCATAAGATGATTTTTTGAAATAGAATAGGTTTCGGCAATCTGTTTTATATTTGAAAGCTCTCCGGGACGTTCTGCAGCCAGAAATATCAACACTCTTAATGAATAATCTGTATAATTTGTTAACTTCATAATAAGACCTCGGAATAAGACATTTTCCTTTATCTTATCATAATCGATTGAAAAATAAAAAAAAGGAATTAATCGACAAAAACCATGCACCTTGTTGGGTGCATGGTTTTTTTTACATGTTATTCGGCGGATTTTGGTTTGTCTTGTTCTTATCCAGTTTCCGTTCAAACGCAGACAGATAACGTGATGCAAAATCCTTTCCGCCAAGGCCGAAGGATAAACCAAAAGCGAGTGCGAAGCCGCTAAGCACGATAATGAACGCGGAATTGACGATTGTGTCAGCTACACCAAGCTGATCCAAGGCCATAAAGAAAGCAAGTGCGATAATAGTATATTTAGCGATCGCTGCTAAAGACTTGAATTCCTGGCCTTTAATGATGCTCGCAAGCATTTTTCTTACCAATTCTCCGGCGTAAAGGCCGATTCCGAGTATAAAGACGGCCACAAGGACATTCGGCAGATACGCGATGATGCCAGTTGCAATGTCTACAAGGAAGTGCAGCTGAACAATTTGCAGCGCTTCGGCTGTAAATAGCAGAATGACAATGATTTGCGCGATCATACCGACAACTTGAGACAAGGACAGCTTTGCAGGCGTTCCAGTTTCCACTCCCATTTTTCCTAACACAGAATCAAAGCCTGTGCGATGGAGCAGTCCGGACACCATGGTGTTTACCCATTTTCCTGTCCACATACCCGCTAAAACAAGCACAATAGCAATAATAATGTTCGGAAGCATATTTAAAATGGTGTTCAGCATAGAGACAGCCGGTTTCGAAATGCCAGCAACATCAAGCTGGTCAAGCGCTGAAATGACAACTGGTATTAAAATCAGCACATAAGCGATTGTTCCGATGACAGCAGAAAGGCTTGTATCTTTTAAGTAAATAGATAAACCCATACGTGCAGCGAATCTTTCTGTGCCGATGCTTGCAAGGAAATTCGTAATAATGTCACGTACAAGGCGGGCAACAAGCCAGCCGATTAAAACGATAAGCGCCGCAGCAAATAATTTTGGCAGAAATGCGAGTACGCTTTCCATCATATTTGTAAACGGGCCTGAAATCCCGCTGATTTTCAAAGAAGACAACACCCCTGGCAGGAAAACGAGCAGCACGAGATAAAAGACAATTTGTGAAGCGGCATTAACTGCCTGATGAATATCTTTTCCTTCAGACACCAAATTCCACTTGCGCAGCTTGTCGCTTGTGTTCAGCTTCATCCCGATTTTTTTGACAAGGAAGCTCAAAACAGAGGCTGCAGCCCATCCTAAGAGCAGAATGAGTCCGGCCTTCAGTATGCTTGGGATAGCCGCTGTAATTGCAGAAAGCATGCTGACAAAAGGTGATGCGACTGTTGTCAGGTGCAAAATGTTAAAGAATAAAATAAAGACGATAATCAATCCGATAAAATAAACGACCTTGCTTATGACTTTTTCCGAAGAATAGCGTGATGGCTTTTTCCCAGCAAAGAGCTTGTCGTCGATTTTTGTTTTGCTGAGCCCCTTGTATACCGCTTTTTCAATGATTTTAGCGATAGCCCATCCGATTAATAAGACGAGTAAAGCAATGATTAAGTTCGGCAGCTTACTGAGATAAGAAGAAAGCATGTCTGCTACATTCAATTGGTATCGCTCCTTTTTTCGTAATATGGTGTGTTATTACCCACTGACATAATCGGCAAACAGCTGAATGTGCCGGGCGGATTTTTTTCTTGCCCAGGTGCGGCTATCATCTTTTGTCAGGCGGACTCATACATTAGAGATAAGTCCAAGTAGGGGGGATTCGGTTGAACGCGGAGGAGAAAAAAGGATTACAGCGGGCAATTGAGGAAATTACCGAAATTGCAAAGGGATTCGGCCTTGATTTCTACCCGATGAGATATGAAATCTGCCCGGCTGAAATTATTTATACATTCGGCGCGTACGGGATGCCGACAAGATTCAGCCACTGGAGCTTCGGCAAGCAGTTTCACAAAATGAAGCTGCATTATGATCTTGGATTAAGCAAGATTTATGAGCTGGTTATTAACTCAGATCCATGCTACGCTTTTTTGCTGGACAGCAACTCATTGATCCAAAATAAATTAATAGTCGCTCACGTTCTCGCCCACTGTGATTTCTTCAAAAACAACTGCCGCTTCCAAAACACGAAGCGCGATATGGTGGAAAGCATGGCGGCAACGGCCGAACGGATTAAGCACTATGAACAGGTTCACGGGATAAAGGAAGTCGAGGCTTTTTTAGATGCGATCCTATCGATTCAGGAGCATATCGATCCATCTTTGGTCCGCCCGAAGCTCTTATGGAGCGTGGATGATGAAGATGAGGAGATTGAAGAGGCGGCGACGCCGTATGATGATTTATGGGCTTTGGATGAGAAGAAACCAAAAAAACAAGTGAAAAAATCGAAAAAATCGTTCCCGCCTCACCCGGAAAAGGATATTCTGCTTTTTATCGAGGAGCATTCCCGGGAGCTTGAGCCATGGCAACGTGATATTTTAACGATGATGAGAGAGGAAATGCTTTATTTCTGGCCTCAGCTTGAAACAAAGATAATGAATGAGGGATGGGCTTCCTATTGGCACCAGCGAATCATACGTGAGCTTGATTTAACCTCAGATGAAGCGATCGAGTTCGCCAAGCTGAATGCAGGTGTCGTCCAGCCGTCCAAAACAGGCATCAATCCTTATTATTTAGGGCTGAAAATTTTTGAAGACATTGAGGAGCGGTATAACAACCCGACGGAAGAAATGAAGAAAATGGGCGTGCAGCCTGACTCGGGCCGGGAGAAAATGTTTGAGGTCAGGGAAATTGAATCAGATATCTCTTTCATCCGCAATTATTTAACGAAAGACTTAGTGATGCGCGAGGACCTTTATTTATTTCAAAAGCAGGGCAGAGATTATAAAGTCGTTGATAAAGAGTGGAAATCGGTGCGAGACCAGCTTGTGAGCATGCGGGTAAACGGCGGTTTTCCATATTTGACAGTAAATGACGGCGATTATATGAAAAATAATGAGCTCTATATTAAACATTGGTATGAGGGCATAGAGCTGGATTTGAAATATTTGGAGAAAGTGCTTCCTTATTTATTTCAGCTTTGGGGGAGAAGCGTGCACATCGAGTCTGTGCTTGAGGATAAGGAAGTCGTGTTTTCATATGACGGAAAAGGCGTTCACCGCAGGTATCTATAAAAAAGAGGATGCAGTATTCTGCATCCTCTTCAGCATGCGATAAACCCCCGCATTCGTGGTCAAGGCTGTTCAATCATGCTGGAAAGATGAGTTTCCTCATCCTCTTTATTTTCCTGTTTTCAAAATCTTAAAGATGATGTTTGCCTGGTCGGTATTGTTAATCAGTCCGCGGAATTTTTCTTTTCCGGGGCCGTACGCGTATATCGGCACTTCCTCGCCGGTATGATCGGTACTCGTCCAGCCGCTGTTAGATCGTTTGTTCAAAATCTTGATGATGGCTTTGTAGGCGCCTTTGTTCTTGTCAGCCTGGGCTGCTGTTTCAACACTTTTGATTTCTTCAGTTGTGAAGTCAAGGTCAGTATAGCGGGCAAGCACATCTTTTGCCGGTTTGCCCTCATTGATTTTCTTTGCCATAAATTCAGGTGTTTTTTTCGCAGCGAGAATCGGCTCCGCGTGCCAATTCTTTTCACCGTTTGCGCCAATGGTAAATCCGCCGGTCGTATGGTCAGCAGCTGCAATGACAAGCGTGTGCTTGTCTTTTTTCGCAAAATCAATTGCGGCTTTATAGGCCTGTTCAAAATCTTTAACCTCACTCATGGCTCCTACAGTATCATTGTCATGGGCTGCCCAGTCAATTTGGCTGCCTTCAACCATTAAGAAAAATCCTTTTTTATTTTTGTTCAGACGGTCAATGGCTGAAACTGTCATGTCTTTCAGAGACGGTGTTTTGCTGTCACGGTCGAGCGCTTTATCAAGCCCTCCGTCTGCGAAAAGCCCAAGCACCTGCTGATCTTTATTTTTCTTCAGCGCTTGTTTTGTTGTCACATAGCTGTAGCCAGCTTGTTTGAATTCCTTCGTCAAATTTCTGTCCTTACGGTTAAAATAAGATTTTCCGCCGCCGAGCAAAACGTCTATTTTTTGTTTGCCTTTTATTTTGTCATCCATATAGCTGTTGGCAATTTGGTCCATGTTTTTCCGTGATTCGTTGTGGGCGCCATATGCGGCAGGGGTGGCATGGTTAATTTCAGATGTTGCGACGAGCCCGGTCGATTTGCCTTGCTGTTTGGCTTCTTCAAGCACAGACTTCACCTTTTTTCCGTTTTTATCGACGCCAATTGCATTGTTATATGTCTTAACACCTGTTGCCAATGCAGTTCCGGCTGCAGCTGAGTCAGTAATATTGTAGTCAGGGTCATCCGGGTGCGTCATCATCATGCCTGTCAAGTTCCGGTCAAATTCAGTTAGTTTCGGATTATTCGGTGTTTCGCCATTATTTTTCATGGAGCGGTAGGCGTTTATGTATGATGCTCCCATGCCGTCACCAACCATCACAATGACATTTCTGATCTCATCGTTGTTTTGTTTTGTTGCGCTGGCTTTTTCGGTCTGCTGCAGTTCTGCACTGGCGAATATGCCGGCTGTAAGCACGGAAACAGCTGCGATGGGCACAAGTTTTGATTTCATGTTTTGAAACAAACTCATTTTTTGAAGGCCTCCTTTAATGTGTTCTGTTTATCATGTTAGGGAAATTTTGTTAACATCAGCTATTGATCATGTAAACATTAAGTAAAGCATTGTTAGGAAAAGAAAACGTCGTTTCGTTATTTTGCCTTATTTGGTTCAAAGCATTCATTTTTTCAGAAAAATCTTTACCTCTCTGTCCTTGCATGATATGTTTGTTTAAATAAAAAAACTGCGGTTCACCGCAGCTTTCCTCGAATACTCCTTAACACCCATTCTTCCAATATGAGATTTAACTCCGAAAGTTATTCATTTATTTCCTTTAAGTTGAAAAATCACCCAAATCACATGACAAAACGACTCGTTTTTTGTCACCTTTGAAACGAAAATGAAATATTTTATACCCTTAAAAACTTTTTTTTAGAACGAATAATTAAGAAATTTGTCACATGAAGTCAAGACTATTTCTGTTGGGAATCTATCCTTATAATAGAAAGCAATAAGATTAATTAAAAAAAGAGACAAATATATAGAGATATAAATATTTGGGGAGGAACATATGAAAAAGCAAATCATTACAGCTACGACAGCAGTTGTTTTAGGATCGACATTATTTGCAGGAGCGGCATCTGCACAAAGCATCAAGGTGAAAAAAGGCGACACATTATGGGATCTTTCAAGAAAATACGACACAACGATCAGTAAAATTAAATCAGAGAACCACCTTCGTTCAGACATCATTTACGTAGGCCAGACTTTATCGATTAACGGCAAATCTTCAAGTTCCAAAAGCAGCAGTTCTTCTTCTTCTTCCTCTACATACAAAGTAAAGAGCGGAGACAGCCTTTGGAAAATTTCAAAAAAATACGGCATGACAGTCAATGAACTGAAAAAACTGAACGGCTTAAAATCTGATTTGCTTCGTATTGGACAAGTCCTGAAACTGAAAGGTTCAACAAGTTCAAGCAGCTCCAGCTCATCAAAAGTGTCATCATCTTCAACTTCTACATATAAAGTGAAGAGCGGAGACAGCCTTTCTAAAATTGCGAGCAAATACGGCACGACAGTTAGCAAATTAAAAAGCTTAAACGGCTTAAAATCAGATTTAATCTATGTCAACCAAGTATTGAAGGTGAAAGGAACAAGCACTAGCAGCTCAAAACCTGCTACTTCTTCATCATCTTCAAGCAGCAAAGCATCATCTACTACATCACTTAATGTGAGCAAGCTGGTTTCTGATGCGAAAGCGTTAGTCGGAACGCCATATAAATGGGGCGGAACGACAACTTCCGGCTTTGACTGCAGCGGATTCATCTGGTACGTACTGAATAAACAAACAAGTGTGGGCAGAACAAGCACTGCGGGATACTGGAGTTCTATGAAGAGCATTGCCAGCCCGTCTGTTGGTGATTTCGTCTTCTTTACAACATATAAATCCGGCCCTTCTCACATGGGGATTTACATTGGAAACAATAGTTTCATTCATGCAGGATCTGACGGCGTACAAATCAGCAGCCTGAACAACAGCTACTGGAAGCCTCGTTACCTCGGTGCGAAAAGATTCTAATTGTTAGAAGAAACCCGTTCATTGGAACGGGTTTTTTTCATTAGACGAATCACAGCCGTTTTGGTTGCTCCTAAAAATGAAAATGTGACAAAAAATCCAAGAATTTTTTTTCTTTCTTATTTTCATAAAGGGCAATCGCGTAAGCGCCGGCATAGGGCAGCTGCACAGATTGATAGGGGATTCTGATCATCTGTTTCTCTGCCAGCTCACGCTTTACTGTGGATAAAGGCAGAAAAGAAACGCCGAGTCCTTCCTTGATAAACCGTTTCGTTATATGTGTTTGAGTGACTTTCATTGTTCTCACAAATGGAAATGTCACTCTGACTTGACGGAGCAGGTCGTCCCAGTAATCAGGATGATTGTGGGTCAAAAGCAGGTATTGATCAAGCACCTCTTTGGCATCAATTTCTTTGTCTGCCATGAAACGCTGATCGGGCGGGGCAACAAGGACAACAGGGTCTTTATATAAGCAGTGGCAGGTTAAGGAGGAAGACTGTACCTTTAAACAGCTCAGCCCGATATCTGCTTCCCCGGCTTTAATCAGTGATGCGATTTCTGTAGATTCAAATATTCTTACAGCAATTTCTGTCTCGGTATTCATTGAAGTGTACCGTTTCATAACAGATGGAAGCACAGTATCGGCAATAAGCGGAGAAACCGCGAGCTGTAAGGTTTGAGAGTAGCCTTGTCTGACTCTATGAAGCTCTGCCATGCTGTTTTCGTAATCGTCAAGAAGCCTGAGTGCATACGGCAAATACGCCCTTCCTTCATCAGTCAGCTGGATCTGTCTGCCTTTTCGCTCGAACAGCTTGCAGCTGATTTCTTTTTCTAATTGCTTGATATGCACGGTCACAGTGGGCTGAGATAAAAAAAGCGTTTCCGCTGTTTTTCGAAAGTTTTCATATTTCGCAGCGCTCACAAAAGTATGAAGCCATTTGAAATCCATGTCTATTCTCCCTCTGATTAATATTTTTAATTAATTTCCTTTAAAATATTCATTATTTTTTAAATATTATATTTACTATAATAACAGAAAAGGATAGGGGGAATACAAATGGTACATTACGGATTAAAGGGAATTACATGTGCAGAAACATCCATCAGCCATATTGATGGTGAAAAAGGCCGTCTGATTTACAGAGGGCATCATGCAAAAGACATCGCACTGAATCACAGCTTTGAGGAAGCAGCGTATTTGATTTTATTTGGGAAACTGCCGTCATCTGAAGAATTGCAGACATTTGAAGAGAAGCTGGCTGCGGAGCGGCATCTGCCTGAACATATTGAGCGTTTGATTCAGTCACTGCCAAACAACATGGACGACATGTCGGTGCTGAGAACGGTTGTTTCTGCATTAGGGGAAAATACGTACACGTTTCATCCAAAAACAGAAGAAGCGATCCGGCTGATTGCAATCACGCCTTCCATCATTGCATACAGAAAACGATGGACGCGCGGTGAGCAAGCAATTGTGCCATCTTCCCAGTACGGACATGTCGAAAACTACTATTATATGCTTACAGGTGAACAGCCTTCAGAGGCTAAAAAGAAAGCGCTTGAAACCTATATGATTCTGGCCATGGAGCACGGCATGAACGCATCCACTTTTTCGGCACGGGTCACATTATCGACAGAGAGTGATTTAGTGTCAGCCGTCACGGCTGCACTCGGCACGATGAAAGGGCCGCTGCATGGAGGGGCACCTTCTGCGGTGACAAAGATGCTTGAAGACATTGGAGAAAAAGAAAATGCTGAAGCATATCTGAAAGAAAAACTCGAAAAAGGAGAGCGCCTGATGGGATTCGGCCACAGGGTGTACAAGACGAAGGACCCGAGGGCAGAAGCATTGAGACAGAAAGCAGAAGAGGTGGCTGGCAATGACCGTGATCTTGATCTTGCGCTGCATGTAGAAGCAGAAGCGATTCGTTTGCTTGAAATCTATAAACCGGGACGCAAGCTTTATACAAATGTTGAATTTTATGCGGCGGCTGTCATGAAGGCAATTAATTTTGACGATGAATTGTTTACACCGACCTTTTCAGCAAGCCGAATGGTAGGGTGGTGCGCCCATGTGCTCGAACAGGCAGAAAACAACATGATTTTCCGTCCGTCAGCGAAATATACTGGCGCCATTCCTGAAGAAGTTCTTTCATAACATATTTTCCCGTTTAGCCGCTTCTATGACGTGGTAACGTTTTATATCAACCACATGTCTAGGAGTGAAGAATTATGAATCCAATGGATAGACAAGCAGAAGGACAAGAACCGCAGCATCAGGACAGACAGCCGGGCATTGAGTCAGAAATGAATCCGCTGCCTCTGTATGAGGATGAGGATTATCAAGGAAGCGGAAAACTGAAAGGAAAAGTCGCGATCATTACCGGAGGCGACAGCGGAATAGGGAGAGCGGCAGCTATTGCGTTTGCTAAAGAAGGCGCTGACGTCTCCATTCTTTACTTAGACGAGCATTCGGACGCAGAGGAAACACGTAAGCTGATCGAAAAGGAGAATGTCAGCTGCCTGCTTATCCCGGGAGATATTGGAGACGAGAATCATTGTGAACAAGCTGTACAGCAAACAGTGGACCATTTTGGTAAACTAGATATTTTAGTGAACAACGCCGCTGAGCAGCACCCGCAGGACAGCATTCTCAATATTTCAACAGAACAGCTGGAAAAAACATTTCGCACAAACATTTTTTCCATGTTCCATATGACGAAAAAAGCTTTGCCTCACCTGAAAGAGGGAAGTGCCATTATTAATACGACATCGATTACCGCTTATGAAGGCGATACGGCGTTAATTGATTATTCCAGCACAAAGGGTGCGATTGTCTCCTTTACGCGATCCATGGCGATGTCGCTTGCGGATAAAGGCATCAGAGTGAATGCGGTGGCGCCCGGCCCGATTTGGACACCGCTTATTCCGGCTACATTCCCGGAGGAAAAAGTGAAACAGCACGGGTTGGATACTCCAATGGGAAGACCGGGGCAGCCAGTTGAGCATGCAGGCGCCTATGTCCTGCTGGCATCTGATGAATCTTCCTATATGACAGGCCAGACCATTCATGTGAATGGCGGGCGATTTATTTCAACATAATGAACGAAAACCAGCAATCATGCTGGTTTTTTTGTGTTAGTAAATATTTCAAAATAAAAAATTTGTCGATTTTTCTAAAAATTTTGTTTTCATTTTTGTGTTTTTATATATAATATTGAGTAGGAGAAAGGAATGATTCGCCGCTGGTACAAATATAGTAGAAAAAAAGAAAAATGACCATTGTTGCTCATGAATTCAGAAAATTCAAATAAAATATATAGATATAGATTATCAGTCTAGGAGTTGAAGGGGAATGAAAGGGAGCGTATTTAGGAAGAAAAGCATTCAGGATTTAATTGCTGCAACAAGCGGTGAGAAATCTTTAAAAAGAGAATTAGGGGCTTTCGACTTAACATTGCTTGGAATCGGAGCCATTATCGGCACAGGGATTTTCGTACTGACAGGGACGGGTGCAGTCACTGCTGGTCCCGGATTGACCGTTTCATTTGTTGTGGCGGCCCTGGCTTGTTTATTCGCGGCCCTGTCTTACGCGGAATTTGCCTCAAGTGTGCCGGTTTCAGGCTCGGTGTATACATTCACTTATGCCACATTGGGAGAGCTTTTGGCCTTCATCATTGGATGGGATCTAATTTTAGAGTATATGCTGGCGGTAAGCGCGGTGTCGGTCGGCTGGTCCGGTTATTTTCAATCGTTTTTATCAGGGCTCGGCATTCATTTACCGGTTGCTTTAACAGCGGCGCCTGGGGCGGTAAAAGGCACATTTACCATTTTTAATCTGCCTGCATTCGTGATTGTGATGGCGATAACGTTTTTGCTTTATTTAGGCATTAAAGAATCAAAAAGAGTCAACAACATCATGGTGATTTTGAAAGTGCTGGTCGTTCTTCTGTTTATCGCGGTGGCAGCGGTTTATGTGAAGCCGGATAACTGGCAGCCGTTTATGCCGATGGGCTTTGGCGGCGTATTCAGTGCAGCGGCACTCGTATTCTTTGCTTTTATCGGATTTGACGCTGTATCCTCTGCTGCGGAAGAGACAAAAAACCCTGCGAAGGATCTGCCTAAAGGTATTATTTTCTCCTTATTGGTTTGCACGATTTTATATGTCACTGTATCAGCGATCATGACAGGGGTTATCCCGTTTGCCCAGTTTGCGGGTGTGGATCATCCAGTTTCTCTCGTCCTTCAAAGCGCAGGTCAAAATTGGGTGGCAGGCATCATTGATATCGGCGCCGTTTTGGGAATGACAACAGTTATGCTCGTGATGCTTTATGGGCAGACACGCGTCATGTTTGCCATGTCGCGTGACGGACTGGTGCCGGGCTCACTCTCTAAGGTGCACCCAAAGCACAAAACGCCGTATGTGGCCACTTGGTTTTTCGGAACGATGTCGGCGCTGCTTGGCTCACTTGTTCCGCTGGATGAACTTGCAAAGCTGGTAAACATCGGAACGCTGTCAGCGTTTGTGCTGATTTCTGTGGCGGTCATCGTCTTGAGAAAGAAACAGCCTGATCTTCCGAGAGCCTTTAAATGCCCGGGGGTTCCAGTTATCCCAGGCCTTGCGATTGTATTCTGCCTGTTCTTAATTTTAAATCTTGGATGGGTGACGATTGTCCGCTTCCTTGTGTGGCTGTTAATCGGCTTGGCAATTTATTTTCTGTATTCAAGAAAGCATTCAAAATTAAATCAATAATCTTGTGATCAAGAGAGCGGCCAATCAGGCTGCTCTCTTTTATGTTCTTGGCAAATGAATCTATAGAAATGAAGACAAAAATAAGAGATAATATAGGCTGGAAAGGAAGTGACTTTATTGTCTGAGCAAAAACCAGTCCAATGGGCTTCGAAAATCGGTTTCGTCATGGCAGCCGCCGGCTCGGCTATCGGCTTGGGCGCAATTTGGAAGTTCCCTTATGTAGCGGGGACCAATGGAGGAGGCGCCTTTTTTCTTATCTTTGTGTTATTTACCGTCCTTTTAGGCTATCCGCTATTAGTGGGAGAATTTATTTTTGGAAGACGGAACCAGACGAATGCCATTGATGCATATAAAAAAGAAGCGCCGCGAACCGCTTGGTTTCTTACAGGATGGGTCGGCGTAGCCGCATGTTTCTTAGTGCTGTCGTTTTACAGTGTAATCGGAGGATGGATTTTGCTGTATATCGTAAAAACAGCGTCAGGTTCACTGTCCGGGCTTACCCAAGAACAGTATGGCGCTCTTTTTGCTTCTATTATCCAAAATCCGGTGCAGACGCTCGCAGCTCAGCTTGTTTTTATGGTGCTGACTGTCATCGTTGTCGCCAGAGGGGTCCAAAAAGGGATTGAACGGGTCAGCGCGGTGATGATGCCGATTTTGTTTTTATTGTTTATTCTGCTCGTTCTTCGGTCTCTCACGCTTGATAATGCGATGGAAGGCGTGAAATTTTTGCTTGTGCCTCATTTCGGCGATCTGACTCCGGAATCCGTATTATTCGCACTGGGACAGGCCTTCTTTACGTTAACGCTGGGGGTCTCGGTGATGGTGACTTACAGCTCCTACTTGCCGAAAACACAAAATGTCCCTCGATCGGCAGCCTCCATTGTCATGATGAATATCATTGTGACTTTATTGGCAGGTTTGGCCATTTTTCCGGCGGTTTTCTCTTTCGGTTTTCAGCCAAACGAAGGTCCGACATTGCTGTTTACGGTGCTTCCGGCAGTTTTTGAACAGCTTCCGTTCGGCACGTTGTTCTTTATTGGCTTTCTCGTTGCGTTTTTATTTGCAGCCCTAACCTCCGCTTTTTCGATGGTGGAGATTATTGTAGCCACGATTGGAAAAGGGGACGAAAAGAAGAGAAAAAAACTTTCATGGACGAGCGGGCTTTTGATCTTCTCGGTCGGAATCCCTTGCTGCTTGTCTTATGGCGTATTGAGCGATGCCGTCATTTTTGATAAAACGTTTTTTGATATTGCCGATTTTACCGTCAGCAATGTGTTGATGCCATTAGGCGCTCTGTTAATTTCTCTATTTATTCCGCTCAAAATTCCGAAACATGAGCTCTTGGCAGAAATGAGAAACGGATCGCATGCAGGAAAAGCATTCTTTTATACATGGTTTTATTTGCTTCGTTTTATCGTACCGCTGGCCATTATTATCGTATTTTTAAATTTAATTGGAATTTTATCATTTTAAACAACAGGCTCCGTTCCAGGAGCCTGTTTTGATTAACAAGACGGTATCAGCGGAGTCCATGCTGTTTGCAGTTTTTGAATGCCGAGCCTGATATTCTCTTCAGACAACCCGCCATAACCGATTAAAACAGAAACAAATGGCGGCCTTCCTTTATAAGAAGGGGATACGGGGTAGATCGTCACGCCGTTGTCGGCGGCAGCTTTAATTGCTTCTTCTTCACTTGCCGGAAACAAAAGCCGCAGCAGGATATGAAGCCCGGAGTTTTTTCCGAGAACTTCCACGCTGCTTCCTAATTCAGACCGAATGGCTTCTAACAGGACAGCATGTTTTTTTCGGTATAAGGCTCTCATTCTATTTACGTGCTTTTGCCACTCTCCGCTTTCTATGAAGTCTGCCAGTGCCAGTTGAGAGTGGGAAGAGACCGTTTGTTTCAATAAATGAGCGTTTTTTCTGACCGGTTCCATGAGTGCAGGAGGCAAAACCATATAGCTGAGCCGCAAGGAAGGAAGCAGTGATTTTGAAAACGTGCCGAGATATATCACTCTGCCATTTGGATCAAGCCCCTGTAAAGACGGAATGGGCTGGCCGCTGTAACGGAATTCTCCATCATAATCATCCTCTATAATGAACGTATTTGCCTCTTTTGCCCATGCCAGCAGCTCCTGTCTGCGGGTTATCGTCATAATGCTCCCGAGCGGAAACTGATGTGAAGGAGTCGTATACATAAGATATGGATTCTGGCGTTTAAGTTCATCCGGCAGGACGCCTTCTTCATCAGTACATATAGGAATCACATTCATGTGATTTGCTTCAAACATCCTTCTTGACCGGTGAAATCCCGGTTCTTCAAAACCGATTTTTGTTCCTGGATCAAGCGTTAGACAAAGAATTTGCAGAAGCGCGGTGGTTCCTGCGCCGATGACGATCTGCCCGGGCTCGCAATGTACTCCTCGTGACAGCCTGACAAAACGGGCAATCATCTGCCGAAGTTCAGGTTCTCCTTGAGGATCACCGGAAGTGTGAAACGATTTCGAATAACGATCCAGACTTTTTACTATGCTTTTTCTCCATGCATTAAAGGGGAAGTTTGCAGGGTCAACATTGCCTTGGTGAAAATCAATAGCAGGCGCGCTCTCTTTATGTAAAGCCTGCTGCATGGACTGCTGAAAATGTGCAGGAGCAGCCGGGAAATCAGCTTCAACTTCCGCCGCGAACCAGCCGATTTTTGGTTTGCTTTTGACATAGCCCTCAGCCGTTAATTGTTCGTAAGCACGTTCGATTGTTGCCGTACTGACACCGAGCAAGCCGGAAAGCCTGCGTTTTGACGGAAGTTTTGTTCCCTTCGTGATTCTCGCATGTGAAATTTCTTGTTTAAAAAAGGCATAAAGCTGCTCATACAACGGTGTTTTGCTTTTTTTATCTAGAAACGGCGTGATATCCATTGCATGTCTCCTTTTTATCTGGCATGGTCATTTTTTCTGTTATTGGCTATTTGGCAAATGCCATTTATTAGCTATGATCATTGTAACGAAAGGAGAGGGGAATGAGAAGATGATTCATATGAAACAATTAACCACAAAAGAAGAATGGGCCGAGTCGTATCCGGTCATGAATGAATTGAGAACAGATTTGGATAAAGAAACGTATTTACAAAGACTTGAAGCCTGTGTGAGGAAAGAATCTTATATGCTGTTTGCTTTATATGAGGACACAGCAATTAGAGCGCTGTGCGGCGCGCTGCCGAGGGTTTCCATTCATCAAGGAGAGTACCTATGGGTTGCGGATCTTGTTACAACTGCGCCTTGCCGATCAAAGGGCTACGGCAAAATGCTTTTGCATTATGCTGCAGACTGGGCGAGAAAAGCCGGATTTGGCTCTGTCAGTCTTTCATCTGGCCTTCAGCGCAAAGACGCACACCGATTTTATACAGACAAAATGGGTTTTACTATTGAAAGCTACTTGTTCAGAAAGCAGGTGTAATCAAAAAAGACGCCTCTTCAGGCGTCTTTTGCTTTTAAAAGCCAAACTGTAAATTGGTATCTACAGAAACAATGGTGTACACACAAATAATCACAAAGAGATTAAGGACGACACCGAGCAGGCCGGGGCCTGTGCGCCCTCTCTTGATGAAAAGCTCAATAATGCCAAACGGAACGGCAGCCATGGCGAACGGAAGCATTTGATAGGAATAAAATGTGACATTGCTGATAATGGCCAAATTCAGCAAGAGCAGGGACAGAACCGCTGTCCCGACAGAGATCCAGCCGAATACATTGTGTTCTTTAAAAATTCTTACCAGTTCCATAATTCCACCTCGCCGACATTCGCTGATTTTACAGATTTGTTTTTCAGCATGCGCTGGATTTCCTTGGTTGGCCCTGTAACGACCGAACCGTATACATTGACACCGTTTTTCTCTACATAATCCAATCGGTTATCCACTTTCAGGTCTTTTCGTTTTGAAATGACCTGCGCCCATTTTTCGTGCTTGGACATGAACGTCAGGGCGTTGATAAACTGATCGCCATTTGACTTGCCTTTTGAATTAAGCGCAGCCAAGAACTTTGAATCCTTTCCAGGATAGCCAAGCGGCTCTGAGTAAGCTGTCTCATTTGTGTTTTTCTCCGTTTCAATTGCATTCCACAAAAAGCTCACATCATAGTCTTTGAACTTGTTATACACTTCTTTTGTCGGATATGCCCGGTCATATGAAAGATAGACCTCGGATACCGTTCCTTCAGGCAATGTCTTTAATGTTTTTTCTGCTTTTGCCGTTGTTTGTTCAGACGCATGTGATGGATGTGTAAAGTAATGGCCGGTTTTATTCACTTCTAAGTCATAATAGTTAACAGCCGGCGCCTTCACTTTATTATAAAACATCTCCACCCGTTCATTTCCCACTGCGACCGTCTTCGTGCCAATTTGTTTTTGCAGCGGGAATTCCGTATTCATGCCAAACAGCTTCACTTGGCTTTTCAAACCGGATGTATCAACAAGTACATTCGGCATGGTCAGGGCTACAGTGACTGCGGCGGTTTCCATAAACTCATTGCCGGTGCTGTGTTTACCTCCCATTCCGTAATAGAGGTAGCTTCCCAGCGTGCAAAACGGCAAAATCATTAAGGTCGAAATAACGGCTAGCACAGAAATTCGCAAATATGACTTGCGTTTTCCATAGGCTAAAATCGCTTTTTGTTTTTCGGGACTGATGCTGACATCCCATTCGTTATCGTCCTCAAGCTCGCTGTCAATCAGCTCCTGATACACTTCGAGCTTCTCAAGTTCTTCCTCAAATGCGGTCATTTCCTGATCGCTCATTTCTCCGTTTTTATATTGATCAAAACGCTTTTTAAATTCTTCATTCATCATTAACACCTCTATTATAAAGTGCTTTCAGCCGCTGTCTGGCACGAAATAAAACACTTTTAAAATTCGCCTCTGAAATATTCATAATATGGGATGCTTCTTTGTAATTTAGCTCTTTTAAATAATATAGCGTTAAGGCCTCCCGATAATTATCGGGGAGCTCGGACATATAACCAGTCAGCACTTCCTTTATCTCTACCTGATGGGCAGGGCTCTGAACAGCATTTTGAAAGAGGCTTCCGATCAAGTCATCAGAAATGGTTACTTCTTTCTTATGCTTTCTGACGTAATCAATGAAGGCGTTTCGCGCCACTTGAAAAAGCCAGGGCTTTACTTTGCTGTGATCATAGGAGTGAATGTGTATGTATGCCCGCATAAAGGTTTCCTGCAGCAAGTCTTCGGCAAGATGCTTGTCTTTTGTCATGGAGAGCAGGAACCTGTAAACATCATTCATGTACATTTGGTAAATTTCATCGATCGTCACTGCCTTTTCTCCCCTCTATGTTATACACGCATAAGAAAGGTTTAAAGTTGCACATTACATGCAAACGGCTTTTTTATACCTAATCAAACACCATTTATATATAGTAACCAAAAATGGCCGCAAAAGATAGTACTGAGAAATGTTTAACATTTTTACCAGCGGGGAATAGATAGTGAAAAAGTGAAGGAGTGGCACAATGGAATATACCAGTATAGCAGACACAGGATTCAAAGCCTCAAGAATCGGCCTTGGCACATGGGCAATTGGCGGAACCATGTGGGGAGGCACCGACGAAAAAACATCAATCAACACAATCCGCGCCGCTCTTGATCAGGGAATCACACTGATTGACACCGCGCCGGCTTACGGCTTCGGGCAGTCCGAGGAAATCGTCGGGAAGGCGATAAAGGAGCACGGCAAAAGAGACCAGGTGATTCTCGCAACGAAAACGGCTCTGGACTGGAAGAACGGCCAACTGTTCCGCCATGCGAACAGGGCGAGAATTATAGAGGAAGTCGATGATTCTTTGAAACGGCTTCAAACAGATTATATTGATCTTTATCAGGTGCATTGGCCCGATCCGCTTGTGCCAATTGAAGAAACGGCGGAAGTCATGAAGGAATTATATGATGCTGGGAAAATCCGCGCGATTGGCGTCAGCAATTTTTCAGTTGAGCAAATGGATACATTTCGCGCCGCTGCACCGCTTCATACGATTCAGCCGCCCTATAATCTGTTTGAAAGAGAAATGGAAGAGAATGTCCTTCCGTACGCGGAAGACAAACAGATCACAACTTTATTATATGGCAGTCTATGCCGAGGGCTGTTAACAGGCAAAATGACAGAAGAGTATACATTTGAGGGTGATGATTTGCGTAATCATGATCCAAAATTTCAGAAGCCGCGGTTTAAAGAGTATCTTTCTGCTGTTAATCAATTGGATGAGCTGGCAAAGACACGCTATGGAAAATCAGTGATTCACTTAGCCGTCAGATGGATTTTAGATCAGCCGGGCGCGTCGATCGCCCTTTGGGGGGCAAGAAAGCCTGAGCAGGTAGAAGCTGTAGCTGAAATTACAGGCTGGACGCTAAGCAGCGAGGATCAAAAAGACATCGATACCATATTAAAAAATACGATATCAGACCCGGTCGGGCCGGAGTTTATGGCACCGCCGACCAGGGAGGAAATATAACAAAAGCTGAGGGCCGATCCTCAGCTTTTTGGCGTTTTAACCGGAGAAATCTTAAAAATTAGTACCAGGTAATAAAAAATATTGTTATAATAGATAGCAGAAAGAATCATTGATTACGGCAAAGGAAGTGCGATATGTATAAGTTTTGTGCAAATGTTCTAAAAGCTATTCTTTCTCTACGCGGAGGAGTGAAGGTATATAACAAAGAAAACCTTCCGGCAGATTCAGGTTTTGTCATCGCGTGTACTCACTCGGGCTGGGTTGATGTTATCACTCTCGGAGTCGGGATTCTTCCTTATCAAATTCATTACATGGCAAAAAAAGAGCTGTTTCAAAATAAATGGATCGGCGCTTTTCTGAAAAAAATTCATGCCTTTCCGGTAGATCGGGAAAATCCCGGGCCAAGCAGTATTAAAACACCGATTAAGCTGCTGAAAGAAGGAGAGATTGTCGGCATCTTTCCAAGCGGAACAAGAACCTCTGAGGACGTGCCTTTGAAAAGAGGCGCGGTGACAATTGCGCAAATGGGAAAAGCGCCGCTCGTTCCCGCTGCTTATAAAGGGCCTTCAAGCGGAAAGGAATTGTTCAAGAAAGGAAAAATGAAGCTCATTATCGGTGAGCCTCTGCAGCAAGCTGATTTTGCCCACCTGCCGTCAAAGGAAAGACTGGCAGCGATGACAGAGGCCTTGAATAACAGTATTAAAGAGCTCGAAAAGAAACTGGAGCAGCTATAATCCATCAGTCCTGCCACACACTGGTTTCCCGATTGTTAATAAGTTCCTCTTCAATGAGCTATACTAATTTAGGAATTGATTATTGGGAAAGGTTACAGAAAATGAAAAAAATCATTGTAGTAGGGGCTGGAATTCTGGGAGCGTCAACAGCATATCAGTTAGCCAAAATGGGGGCCGAGGTTCTTGTGATCGATCGGAAAGATAAGGGACAGGCCACCTATGCAGCAAAAGGCATTATTTGTCCGTGGCTGTCACCGAGGCAAAATCAGGCGTGGTACAGGATGGCAAGGGCAGGGGCACACTTTTATCCCTGTTTCATAGAGGAGCTCAGAAAAGAAGGCGGGAAAGAAACAGGTTATGCTCCTGTTGGTGCTTTGAGTATTCATCATGAGAAAGAAAAGATTGAGAAAATTGAAAAACGGGTGCAAGAACGTAAACGAGCTGCCCCGGAAATCGGTGAGATTTCTTTTCTTTCTGGAATAAAAACCGCCCGCATGTTTCCGCTGCTGGCTAAACAATACCATTCCATTCATATAAGCGGCGCCGCCCGAGTAGACGGCGAAGTGCTCCGAGATGCATTAGTGCGTTCTGCTCAAAGAATGGGCGCCGTTTTTTTAACAGGCGATGCGAAGCTCCAATATCATTCGAAACGAGTGACAGGAGTAACCGTCGGTGATGATCGTTATGCTGCTGACGAGGTGATTGTTTGTGCCGGTGTATGGGCAGACGAGTTGCTGGCGCCTTTAGGCATTCGTTTTAAAGTAAGTGTGCAAAAAGCGCAAATCATATATGTGCAGATTCCGGAGGCAAACGATATAGACACTTGGCCTGCTGTGATGCCGCCTTCTAAGGAATATCTGTTAGCTTATGCTGATAATAGAGTGGCTATCGGAGCGACTCGTGAAGATCATATAGAAGGACATGATGTGCGGATAACGGCTGGCGGGCTGCAGGAATTGTTGAACAAAGGTTTAGAAATGGCCCCGGGTTTAGCTAACAGCACCTTTCTAGAGGCAAGAGTCGGCTTACGTCCTTTTACACCAGGTGATGTGCCGGTCATCGGACCTCTTCCCGGCTGGGAAGGGATAATAGCAGCAAATGGCCTTGGATCGTCCGGCCTGACAATGGGACCCTATATGGGACAACAGCTGGCGAAGATGGCTCTCAAAATGGAAGTAGATATCAATTTAAAGGATTATGATATCAAAAAAGCAGCAGAAGTTCAGTGAACATCTGCTGCTTTTTTTGTTTTAAATGTTTGACAATGACAGCTGATCCTCAGGCAGTGCTTTAAGTGAGCCATCATTGTTTAACACATTGCGCCATGTATAACGCGGTTCATAACCAAGGATCTTTTTCGCTTTATCGATTGCCATCAGTGTTTCATAACCTTTTATATCTCTCTTTAAAGAGACATCTGGGAAAAACCGCTTAACTAAGTCTTCGCTCGGTTCTTTCATAATGGTATCCGGTGCAGTAATATGGAAGACATCATTTCCGAGATTGTTTTTTTCGACTGCAAGAAGGCAAGCCTGTGCAGCATCTCTGACATCACAATAGGCCCATGCATTTTTCTTTTGAATATCCTTTTGCTGCTCGTTCCAGTGCATGCCGGGAATTTTTTCGTACTCATCGGGCTCATATATATTCGCAAAACGAAGAGAGACAATTTGTGTATTGGTAAGCTTTGAATACATGTCTGAGAGGATTTCAGTCAGCCGTTTCGCCATGGCGTACGATGATTTTACGATCGTCGGGTGCTCCTCGTCTACAGGAAGGTAGCTGAGCTCTTTCGGGACAAACGGATATCCCAGCACCGTTTCACTTGAAGCCCATACCAGCTTAGGGATCTTAAAATCTTTACAGGCTTCCAGCACATTAAAATTGACGAGCATATTATTTTCAAATATCGCTTGGGAGGTATTCCTGACATCGGTCGGAATATTCCCGAGGTGGACCACGGCATCACAGCCCATAATAAGCTGACATACCTGGCCATAATCCCGCAAATCTGCTTGAATAAATTTTTTCGATGCTGATTCTTCTCTTAATAATCGATCTGACGCTGTCACATCATGGCCGGCCTCCAATATTGCTCTTACGGCCCAACGCCCTATTTTGCCTGCTGCTCCAGTTACGACTACTTTCATGTTTTCACTCCTTTTTCTCGCTGTTAAATGGAATTCAGTCCCTGATTAGAATTCCCGGGGATTGCGGTTTTATTAGCAGCAGTTTTCAGAATAGGGAGGTTAACACAAAACATAATAAAAAAGACACCTCCATAAAAGGTGCCTTTTTACATTACGCTTCTTTCGGTTCTCCGGCTTCGATCAGCTCTTCTATCGCGAGCTTTTTCACTTCGATATAAGCGACGTGGTGGCCGTCGATTTCGTTAATGATAAATTCACAGCCTTCTTCGATGATAGAATCGTCTTTTTCAACATCATATTTTTGGGTAAGGAACCAGCCGCCGATCGTATCGACTTCTTCGTTCTCTAAATGAATGCCGAGCAGGTCATTTACTTGGTCGATTAACACTTTCCCGTCAAGAATGTAATGGTCTTCGCCGATTTTGCGGATTTCGTTAATTTCATCAATATCAAATTCATCGCGGATTTCGCCGACGATTTCTTCGATAATGTCTTCAACCGTCACAAGCCCCGCAGTCCCGCCGTATTCATCAGACAGGATGGCCATGTGGACTCTTTCTTTTTGCATTTTGACAAGCAAATCTTGGATCGGCGCAGATTCAATAACATGAATGATCGGGTTGACGAATTGAGAAATGGTTGAATCAACAGAAACCTCGCCGCTGATGCAGGCGGTCAGCACTTCTTTAATATTAATAACCCCGATAATGTTATCTTTATCGCCTTCTTCCACTGGGTAACGGGTATATTTTTCAATCTGAATGATGTCCATCATCTCAGAAATCTTGATATCATGCGGAAGACTGACAATCTCGGTCCGCGGAATCATAATTTCTTTCGCGAGCCTGTCGTCGAATTCAAAGATTTTATTCACATATTTAAACTCTGACTGGTTAATTTCACCGCTTTTATAGCTTTCAGATAAAATGATTCGCAGCTCTTCTTCAGAGTGAGCCAGTTCGTTTTCTGAAACAGTTTCCAGGCCAAATGCTTTTGTCAATAACCGTGCGGAATTGTTCAAAAGCCAAATGAACGGGAACATAATGCGGTAAAACCAAATCAGCGGTTTCGCAAACAGCATAGACACTGCTTCCGCCTTTTGGATAGCGACTGTCTTAGGTGCAAGTTCTCCGACAACAACGTGCAGGAACGTAATAATGGCATACGCAAAAATAAACGATATGACATGTGAAAGGGATCCTGGAACGTTCATTTGTACGAAAAGCGGGTGAAGCAGCCTTTCAATCGTTGATTCACCTAAAACCCCTAATCCGATGGAAGTCAATGTAATTCCGAGCTGACACGCAGATAAATATTCATCAAGATGCGTGGTCACTTTTTTTACGGCTATTGCTGCTTTATTTCCTTCCGCGATCAGCTGATCAATCCGTGAGCCTCTGATTCTGATAATGGCAAACTCAGATGCCACGAAAAATGCCGTCAGGGCGATTAAAACAGCGACTAAAATCAAATTCACTATGTCCAATTAGAACCTTCACTCTAGCAATGAGAATGAAGGTAACACCTCCTGTTAGATAAATTAGTTTTAACGTAACAGCAGCATAAATGATTGGAACACGGCGAGCTTTTCAGGCGGGAGCTTGCTTTTCAGCTTGTCACGATCCTCAGGCTTCAGCCGTTCAAACCGATGCAAGATTCCGGAGATGTTTTGATTCATATGATCAATTTCTAATGCCAGATTTCCAATTTCATCATCAAGTTTAGCTGAAGAGGGAAACTGGTTCTCCAGTCGATCTTTTATATCGGACAGGGCCAATCGCTGCTTCTTGCAATCTACAATAAATATGAGTCGTTTGAGTGCATTTTCATCGTAGTAACGGTAATTTGAACAGGATCTGGCCGGCGTAAGCAGACCGAGATTTGTATAATAATCAACTGTTCGTTTCGTTACTCCGGCAAGTGCCGCTAGTTCACTGATGCGATAAGTCTCAGCCCCATCTATATCCCTCCCAACCATCACGTTATAGTTATGAGAATAGTTTAATATATGAAGGGTGTCTTGCACAAGTTTATTGTTTTTTGCCAGACGGGGGCCGGAGCTGTGGAATTCATATTCTGATTGAAGTAACATGTAAAGATAGAATTTTCAAATTTTTGATGGAGAAGGGACAGATGAAATTGGCTGGGTTATCCCGGGAAATTGAAGAGAACTTAAATAAAGGATCATGGATTCGCAAGCTGTTTGATGAAGGCGCAAGACTAAAGAAAGAGTACGGGGATGACCAGGTATTTGATTTCTCAATCGGCAACCCGGTTGTTGAACCGCCTGAAGCTTTTAAGAGGGCATTAATAGAGGAGGCCGAAAAAGGCAATCACGGATACATACAAAACCAAGGGCTCCCCGCTGCAAGAGAAAAAGTTGCGCAATTTCTGGAGTCCCGTTTTGCAGCCGAGTTCTTGGCAGAACGTGTCGTCATGACGGTGGGCGCGGGCGGCGCATTAAATGTCGCGCTCAAAAGTATCGTAAACCCTGGTGAGGAGGTCATTATTCTCGCGCCTTATTTTGCCGAGTATAAATTATACATTGAGAACTACGGGGGAAAGGCTGTCAGCTGCCCGTTGACGGCCCGGTTTGAGATTGATATTGAAGCGGTAAGGCAATCGATCACTCCACAGACGAAAGGGCTGATTCTCAATACACCGCATAACCCCACAGGCACTGTTCTCAGCCAGAAAAATATAGACGATTTAGGCGCTTTATTAAAAGAAATAGAAGAGAAGAGCGGCCAGCCGATTTATGTGCTGTTTGATGAACCGTACAGTCAATTAATCTATGATGAAGAGCTGGCAAATCCGTTTCAATCGTACCATCGTGTGATATTGGCCAGCTCATTCAGTAAAGATCTCGGCATAGCCGGGGAGCGGCTCGGGTATATCGGATTGGACAGCCGAATGCCGGATGCGGACCTTTTGATCAACGCTTTTGTGTATTGTAATCGAACGCTTGGATTTGTGAATGCCCCTGTCATGATGCAGCGGGCTGTGGCAAGAATGGATGATTTAAGAGTAGACGCAAGCGCTTATAAAGAGCGCAGGGATTTAATGGTCGACATTTTAAAAGAAGCCGGTTTTGAATTTGAAATGCCGAAGGGTGGTTTCTTTGTTTTTCCGAAATCGCCAATTGAAGATGAAGTCGCCTTTTGCGTGCATGCCGCCCAAAAATACAGACTATTAATCGTGCCGAGCAGCGGTTTTGGAATGAAAGGGCACTTCCGTTTGTCCTTCAGCGTGCCAATCGAGCAGATCAAAAAGTCACGGGATATTTTTGTATCCTTATATAAAGATTTTGTGTAGGAAAGCAAAGAAAAAGAAAACGGCTTTGAATGCTGTTTTCTTTTTTTTAATATCCACAAAATCTCTCAATTAAAGCCTGCCCCATGACAAAAGTCTAAAAATTAGAAATCATTTTTGGAATGAGTTGTGTTACAATAAAATATACAATTTATAATCAAACTTTGACTTGGAGGTGGTATGATGGGGCCCTCTGCTTAGGCAACAATACACCGCGTACCTCAATGTTAAGGAAAAATGATTATATCAGGAGGTGACTCCTTATCCTTTAAAGAGGGGATAAGGTTAAATGGACGATATTGACAGTCTGATTTTAATTGGTGTGCTCATTGCTTTAACTGCGTTTTTCGTTGCAAGCGAGTTTGCGATTGTTAGAGTAAGGAGATCCAGAATTGATCAGCTTATAACAGAAGGAAACAAACGGGCGATACTCGCAAAGCGTGTCATTACAGATTTGGATGAATATTTATCTGCATCCCAGCTGGGCATTACATTGACATCAATCGGACTCGGGGTGCTGGGGGAGCCGGCATTTGAACGGCTGCTGCATCCATTGTTTGTGCCGCTGGACCTGCCGGAATCGGTTTCACATGCGGTCTCTTTTGCGGTTGCGTACGGCTTGATTACATTCCTGCACGTTGTTGTAGGTGAGCTGGCCCCGAAAACGGTCGCGATTCAAAAGGCAGAGCAGCTGACCTTGCTGATTGCGGGTCCATTGCGTTTATTCTATCTGCTCCTGTTTCCGTTTATTTGGATCCTCAATGGATCGGCGCGGCTTTTATGCGGCATGTTCGGTTTGAAGCCTGCGTCAGAACATGACGGGTCCCATTCTGAGGAAGAACTGAGAATGCTGTTGTCTGAGAGTTTAAAAAACGGAGAGATTAATCCGTCTGAATATAAATATGTGAATAAGATTTTTGAATTTGATAACCGGATCGCTAAAGAAATTATGATACCGCGGAAGGAAATGGCCACTGTGTCAACAGAGATGACGATGGCCGAGATGCTTGACGTCATGCTGAAGGAAAAATACACGCGCTGGCCTGTCACAGACGGGGACAAAGACAGTGTCATCGGTTTGGTCAATACGAAGCATTTGTTTTCTGATTTGCTGTTTATGACAGAAGAGGAACGAATGAAGATGACAATCCATCCGTATATCCGGCCGGTAATTGAAGTGATGGAAACCATCCCGGTTCATGATTTGCTGATTAAAATGCAGCGCGAACGCATTCATATGGCCATATTGTCGGATGAATACGGAGGAACCTCGGGACTTGTGACGACAGAGGATATTCTTGAGGAAATTGTCGGCGAGATCAGAGATGAATTTGATGAAGACGAACAGCCGGTAATCCAACAGCTCGGCGAACGCCATTATGTGATGGATGGAAAGGTTCGGATCGATCAGGTGAACAGCCTTCTTGGCGCAGCAATTCACGAAGATGTCGATACGATCGGCGGGCTGGTATTGAAAGAAAACATCGATATTGAGGCTGGTGAATCCATCCGCATCGGTTCATATACGATAAAGGTGCTGAAGATGGACGGCCGATTAATCAAGCAAATCGATATAAAAGAAGAAGCCGGCAGTACAGCCGGGATGACGGCACACCACACGCTGCCGCTGCCCGAGCCCGTGATGCTGAACAGTGCAACCTTGAGCGAGAAATAAGCTCAAGGTTTTTTTTACGTTGCGATTGTCCAGCCGCACCAAAATGCCAAAAGCGACCCGCAAAGCGTCAGGGCGATATACAGGATGCTTTCCATTATGCGTTTGGCCAGCAAGAGCTGAACACTTTCAACACTGAAAGTGGAAAAGGTCGTAAAGGCGCCGAAAAATCCCGTGCCGATGATGAGGGAGGCCGAAGCATTTGTAACGTGAAGCCCTGTAAACATTCCGAGCCCGAGAGCTCCGACAATATTCACCGTTAATATGCCAATGGGCAGGATGAGGCCTTTGGTTTTGGCGGTTATGACATTGCCAAGCCAAAAGCGCAGTATCGCCCCAAGTCCGCCCGCTATGAAAATACCCGCTAGTGTCACTTTTCCTGCAGCCCCTTTCTTGGCTGGATGCCTGCTATACGCCGTCCCGCCAGAACGCCAATCAGCGCAAGAACGATTCCTGATATCAAAGAGGCTGCCATATACAAAACAGCCAGTGTGGATTGTGCCTGCAAAAGCATCACTGTTTCTTTAGAAAACGCAGACATTGTTGTAAAGCCGCCGCAAAAGCCGGTGCCTAAAAAAGCTGACAGCAGAGACCGTTTTGCCTTGATCATAAAATAGCCGGTCAGAATGCCTAATAGAAGGCTGCCAGCCGCGTTTTCCAGCCAGGTTGCTGCCGGGAATGGACCGGTGTGTAACCATATGTTTAATCCGTATCGGAGGCAGGCGCCAAGCGCGCCTCCAATAAAAACCGCGCTATATATTTTCATGTTTGCCATCCTTTTTGATGAAATCCGGGTAGTCTGTTACGATGCCATCCACACCCATGGCTTGTAATTTTGCTGCTGCCTTTTGATTATTGACTGTCCATGCAAATACTTTTAAGCCGCTTTTATGGACGGAAGCAATCATTAGCCGATTGAGGCGTGTGTATTTAATATTGACATAGTTTGCGATAGATTGGCAGGCCTTCAGCTGATTTCTGGACAGCATGCCAAAATTGGGCCTTGTAATGACCGCTGTCGGAATCGATGGATAAAGCTCATGGAACCTCTGGACGGAGCGGAACTGAAAGGATTGGACAATATTGTTGGCAGAAAAAGAAAATTGCCCTAACAGCTGTCCTACTTCTTCTTCAATTCCGACTTGAGATGGATGGCCTTTTAATTCAATTAAAAAGCCGATTTTTTTGTGATAGCGCTTGAGCACCGCTTCCAAGGTTGGAATACGCTCTCCCTGAAAAGCGGGGCCGTACCAGCTTCCGGCATCGAGTTTCTGCAATTCTTCCAATGTAAAATCTTTAACAAAACCAGATCCGTTTGTTGTGCGGTCAACCCTGTCATCGTGAATCACAACAATCTGCCTGTCTTTTGTAAGCTGGACGTCCAGTTCAATCATATCTGCATTCATTTTCGCCGCAAGGTCAAACGCGGCCATTGTATTTTCCGGAGCGTAGCCGGATACTCCGCGATGGGCAATGGTGTACAAGCTTAGTCAGCTCCTCGTATGGGCATTTCTGTTATTGTATCAAATCCATATATGCGGGGCGATACAAACTGGTGAATTTTTTCTGCCAGATCGGAATGGTCCGGGCTGAGAACTGCGTATAACTAAAAAAAGACACCCAGCGTATCAGAGCATATTCCGCCAGAAAATTAGGTCTTTCGACATGTTCACAACAAATTTTGATCCATTATAATAGCAAAAAAGGAGGCGAGATCATGGGTAAAGGGAGAATTCGAGTGGAGGAAAGAATTAAAGCCGAAACGGATGCTGAAATGCAAAAAGCAACTCTCCTTGATCAGACACAAACGAAAAAAAGTAAGTGACTGTCCCTATTGAATCTGGCTGATAAATGAATTGAGAACTGGCCCCGGCGTTCCGCCGGGGTTTTGTGCTGCAAAAAGACATTTACATGAGCATCTTTACGAATCTTTTAGTATAATAAACAATCGATTGGGATAGAGGGGAGACTGTTATGCCAGATTATCTGCAGCAATATATCACGCTTGATAACATCATACAAATCGGCATCAGCTTGGCGATTTTGCTGGTGTTTCTTATACTTAGAAAATTGTTCACAAGATATTTCTTTAACCTCCTGTTTAATTTGACAAACCGCCCGAAAACAGAAATTTTTAAACAGGTGGTTCTGGCGTTTGACAAGCCGGCCAGATGGTTTTTTGTTGCCTTGGGGCTGTTTTTAGCGATCCGTTATTCACCGTTTTTTGATGAGCAAATGCCGGTCATCAGTAAAATATACCGTTCCCTGATTGTGGCGCTATTGTCCTGGGGGCTTTGTAATTTGACCGCCACGTCGTCGTTTATCTTCCATAAGGTGAATCAGCGCTTCGAGCTTGACATGGATGACATTCTGGCGCCGTTTTTATCTAAATTGCTACGTTTTGTCATCATTGCGCTCAGTGTCAGTGTGATCGCTCAGGAATTCAATTATGATGTCAACGGATTTGTAGCTGGCCTAGGTCTTGGCGGACTTGCCTTTGCGCTTGCCGCGAAGGATACGATCAGCAACTTCTTCGGCGGGATCATTATTATTACTGAGAAGCCGTTTACGATCGGTGACTGGGTGGAGACGTCAACGGTAACCGGATCAGTGGAGGATATTACCTTCAGGAGCACGAGGTTCAGAACCGCGCAGGGGGCGCTTGTAACGGTGCCGAACTCTACGCTGTCGATGGAAGCGATCACGAACTGGACAAGAATGACCAAACGCCAGATTACGTTTTCCATCCATGTATCCTATGCTACGCCGATTGAGAACCTAGAACGGGCCATTCGTTCTCTCAGGACAATGCTCTTGGAGCATGAAGGTGTTGATAATGAAACGATCATGGTCAACTTTGATACGTTTGCTGACAGCTATTACAATTTATTTTTCAACTTCTATACAAAAACAACAGTTTGGGCTGAAAACCTCGATATCAGAGAGGACATCAACTATAAAATCATTGACATCCTCGGTGCAGAAGGTGTCGAGTTTGCATATCCCGGCCAAATGGTTGTTGTAAAGCAAAAGCACCAAAACGATCCGTTTCAAGTGAATCTTAATAAAGAAGAAAAGGAACGGGCTTAAAAGGGAAAGACTTCGTCTGATAAAGGCGGAGTCTTTTTCGTGGTAAAATAAGAGAAAAAAGGCGGTGTTAAATTGGAAGCATTCAGAAATATTCTACAGGAAGCGCAGCGAATTGTCGTGCTGACCGGAGCGGGAATGAGCACAGAATCAGGAATTCCCGACTTTCGTTCAGCAGGAGGCATTTGGACGGAGGATGCCTCAAGAATGGAAGCGATGAGCCTTGATTATTTTTTAAGCCATCCGCGTCTGTTTTGGCCTAAATTCAAAGAATTGTTCCAGATGAAAATGAGCGGCAGCTTTGAACCGAATGAAGGGCACTTGCTGTTAGCTGAGCTGGAGAAGCAAGGAAAACAGGTCGATCTCTTTACGCAAAACATTGACGGGCTTCATAAAAAAGCCGGGAGCAGACATGTATACGAACTGCACGGCTCTATCCAAACAGCAGCTTGTCCGGCATGCGGCGCCCGATATGAGCTTCCGCATTTACTTGAGCATGAGGTGCCGGAGTGTACGGCGGCCGCCAAAGATGGCGGGATATGCGGAACGGTATTAAAAACCGATGTTGTTCTTTTTGGCGATGCGGTCCTGCACTTTGACACTCTTTATGAAAAGCTGGATCAAGCTGATCTTTTATTGGTCATTGGCACGTCTCTTGAAGTCGCTCCGGCGAGATTTGTGCCTGAGGACGCCAGCCGGATTCCCGGCATGAAGAAAGTCATCATTAACCTTGAGCCAACGTATTGCGACAGCTTGTTTGACATGGTCATCCACCAAAAAATTGGAGAGTTTGCCCGAAGTTTGGGAATAAAAAAGTGAGGCCGCACTTATGCGCCTCACTTTTTTATTCGTGAACAGGAATCATTGTATCCTCTAACACACCGAAGGAATAGCCTTTTTCTTTCAGTTTATTGATTAGCACCGGCAGCGCATTTACTGTAGCAGGAAGATCATGCATAAGAATCACATATGGGCGGCTGGAATGGCTGTGTTCCATATTCTCAAGCTGCTGTAATACGGCCGTCACATATTTTGAATTCCGGTATTTCCAGTCCATGCTGTCAATCGTCCAATCCCAGTATACAAAACCGTCTTTTTCTAGATTGCGGATTTGTGAGGCGGTCAGTGACGGCTTGCTCCCGTAGGGTGTTCTGACGAGGTCGGTTTTATATCCTGTAATGTCCTGCAGCGTGTCACGCGCCTCCTGCATTTCTTTTAACGGAGATGTCGGTGTTTGATAGAACAACTTATTATTATGGGTGACGCCGTGTAAGCCGAGCGCATGGCCTTCTTTTTCTGACCTTTTCACAGCTTGTTTGAATTCGTTCATCCGCGGTGACAGCATAAAAAATGTCGCTTTAACATCAGCGCTTTTCAGTACGTCAAGCAAGCGGTTTGTAAAGGCTGACGGGCCATCATCAAAGGTTAAGTAAACCGTCTTATCTCCCATTGTTTGCTTTGTCTGCATATGTTTGATCAGCAGATCGGGGGAGTCATTTTTGAGTTTCAGGCTTTTCTTCTCATCACGAAGCTGGCCGTTTGTTGTGACAGTGACTTCCTTTGCTTTTGTTGAACTATTGGAATAACCCAGTATCACCATAAGCAAAAGCAGCACACATAAAACTGCTAAACTTGCAAATTTAAAAGCAAGCGAAACGGCAGAAGGAGAAGCGTCTCCTCTCGTTTGTCGCATAACAATCTCTCCATTGGCATAAAATCTCTACATAACGCTGTACAGCAGGCAGCTTATGAAGATGCCATATGTTAACAACCTATGTATTACCAGTCAAGTATACAGGAACAAAACTGGAAAGAACATAGAAAATTTGTCGAAATGTCAGATTTTAAGGAAAAAATAAACTCCTTCCCGCTATAGATCTCTTGATCTTTCTGTTTTTCAGTTTGTCCAGTATGGTAGAATAAGTGACAATGACAGCTTGAAAGACATCAGGGAAATCTCGAAAAGGGAGGGCTTTTATGAAGGTTCTAGTCAATGGCCAGCTGATCCCGCGCAGCGAAGCATCAATTGATTTGGAGGATCGCGGTTATCAGTTTGGTGACGGTATCTATGAGGTTATCAGAGTGTACAAAGGCGTATTGTTCGGTTTGCGCGAGCATGTGGAGCGTTTTTTCAGAAGTGCTGCCGAAATCGGAATTTCACTGCCGTTCAGCAGAGAAGATCTTGAGTGGGACCTGCAAAAGCTTGTACAAGAGAATGCGGTCAGTGAGGGAGCGGTATATATTCAGACAACAAGAGGTGTTGCGCCGCGAAAACACCAATATGAAGCAGGCCTTGAGCCGCAGACTACGGCTTACACATTTACTGTGAAAAAACCGGAGCAAGAGCAGGCATACGGAGTGGCAGCCATTACCGATGAGGACCTTCGCTGGCTGAGATGTGACATTAAGAGTCTGAATTTACTGTATAATGTCATGGCGAAGCAAAAAGCCTATGAAGCGGGGGCATTTGAATCCGTTTTATTAAGAGACGGCATTGTTACAGAAGGCACATCCTCTAACGTTTATGCCGTTATCAACGGGACGGTGCGAACACATCCGGCTAACCGGCTCATTCTCAATGGAATTACACGGATGAAGATTTTAGAGCTAATTGAAAAGAACGGGATCGAGCTTGATGAGAAGCCTGTCAGTGAGGAAGAGCTGAGACAGGCGGAAGAGATCTTTATTTCGTCAACGACAGCAGAGATCATTCCGGTCGTGACGCTTGATGGAGAGTCGGTAGGAAGCGGTAAACCCGGACCGGTGACAAAACAGCTTCAGGCTGCTTTTCAGGAAAGCATCCAGCAGGCCGCAAGCATTTTATAGTAAGGCATAAAAAAGAGCCCGCTTTGCAGGGACTGACCCCCGTTTTT
>NZ_JALAMO010000011.1:0-600 GCF_026790065.1 Bacillus sp. N13C7
TGTTCATCTCTTTCATCAATCTGTAAACACGCTTATGGTTGATCCAAAATCCTTCTCTCTTTAAAGTGATGGTGATCCGAGGATAGCCATAGAAAGGACGTGAATGGTGAATCGCCATGATGTGTTCTTTTATGATCTGCTCTCTCTGTTGCCTCGCCATTCGAATCCGTTGAGTCTTGCGCCATTTATAGTACCCCGACCTTGACACTTTGGCGATACATACCAGCCACGTAATCGGATAACGATCCTTCAATTCGTGCACAGCTTCAAATCGTGCTGTCTTCAAAATCCGTCCTCCCCATGCAGATTTGGATAACGCTTTTTTAGGTATTCGACCTGCGCCTTTAAATAATCTCGTTCTCCCTCAACACTTTTAAATGTTGTCTTAGGGCGTCCAATAAAAGGATTGTCTGACTTTGTCTCTTTGCCCCTATGATCATCTAAAGACTTGCCTTCTCGATAGGTTTTCACCCAATTTTTGAGCTGGGTTGAACTCCGAAGCCCTAATTCTTCAGATAACGTGTTATAGCTTTTGTTTCCTTCCTCATACATGTTGACAGCTTTCATCTTGAATTCTTTGGTATAGTGCTGAAAGTGTTG
>NZ_JALAMO010000011.1:741-55901 GCF_026790065.1 Bacillus sp. N13C7
TACTTAGAGGGGATAATATCAAGGTGGGGGCCTTTTTTTAATCGTCGGCTTTTTCCACTAAATCTGAAAAGAGTCCGTACACATACGATTCAGGATCAAATTCCTGAAGATCATCAACTTTTTCGCCTAATCCGACTAGTTTAACCGGGATGTGTAGCTCGTTGCGGATCGCAAGGACAATACCGCCTTTTGCCGTACCATCAAGCTTCGTTAAAGCAATGCCGGTCACGTTTGTTGCTTTAGAGAATTCCTTCGCCTGCGCCATTGCGTTTTGGCCAGTAGTGGCATCAAGGGCTAGCAGTACCTCATGCGGCGCTTCAGGAACTTCTCTTTCGATAACGCGCTTCACCTTTTCAAGCTCTTTCATCAGGTTTACTTTGTTTTGGAGACGCCCTGCCGTATCACAGATTAATACATCTGCATTTCTGGCTTTAGCAGCATGAACAGCATCGTAGATGACAGCCGCTGGATCGCTTCCGGCCGTCTGCTTAATGACAGGCACTCCCGTGCGTTCTCCCCATACTTCCAGCTGTTCAATGGCGCCCGCTCTAAATGTGTCTCCGGCAGCAAGTACAACAGATTTTCCTTCTTGCTTCAGTTTATGGGCAAGCTTTCCGATCGTTGTCGTTTTGCCGACCCCGTTTACACCTACCAGAAGGATTACATTTAAACGCCCGTCCTGGATGTTCAACTCAGAAATTTGCTCATCTCCGCTGTTATAAATCTCGACCAGCTTCTCAGAAATAACAGACTGAACATCCTTTGGATCTTGAATATTCCGGCGTTTGACTTCTTTTTTCAGCTCATCTATTAATTCCATAACGGTTGTAAAACCGACATCCGCGCTGATGAGAACCTCTTCAAGCTCTTCAAAGAAATCCTCATCCACTTTACGGTAACGGGACACAAGATCATTCACTTTGTTTTGAAAGGAGTTTCTTGTTTTTTCAAGGCCATCCTTAAACTTCTCAGATACGGAATCTGTCTGTTTTGTGATTTTCTCTTTTAATTTTTTAAAAAAGCTCATCTTTTAACCTCTTTCCTCGTTACTGAACGAATTCTTTTGTTTCTTCCAGCTTCACTGAGATTACCTTGGAAACACCGGATTCCTGCATTGTTATGCCATAAAGCACATCCGCTTCCTCCATCGTCCCTTTTCTGTGGGTAATCACAATAAACTGAGTATCGCTGCTGTATTTTTTTAAATACTGCGCAAATCGGAACACATTCGCTTCGTCAAGCGCAGCCTCTACTTCGTCAAGGACGCAGAACGGCACAGGACGGACCTTTAAGATTGAGAATAAGAGCGCTATAGCAGTAAGCGCACGCTCTCCGCCAGACAGCAGATTTAAGTTTTGCAGTTTTTTCCCCGGCGGCTGTGCAATAATTTCGACTCCTGAGTGAAGCAGGTCGTTAGGGTCGGTGAGTCTGAGTTCAGCTCTTCCTCCTCCAAATAATGAGCGGAAGACTTGATCAAAGTGTGAGCGGATTTGGACGAATGTGTCGTTAAAGCGCTTCGTCATTTCTTCATCCATTTCTTCAATCACTTGGAACAGGGTATTTTTCGCTTCTGTCAAATCTTCTTTTTGTTCTGACAGAAACTTATACCGTTCGTTGACCCTCTCAAACTCATCTATGCTTCCGAGGTTTACGGTGCCCAGCTCTTCGATTGCGAGTTTAATCAGCTTCACGCGCTTTCGCGCTTCCTCTGGATCAGTTTCAAGCTGGTATTTCTCTTTTGCCCCCTCAAAGGACAGGCTGTATTCCTCCCGTAAGTACTGGAGTAAATTATCAAGCTCGACTTCCATTCGCCCGAGTTTGACTTCTTCGTCTTTGAGAAGCGTTGTTTTTTGTTTATACAGGCGTTTCATTTCTTTCAGCTCACGCTCATACGTATCAAGCCCCTGCTGAAGCTTGATACGCTGATCGCGTCTTAACGCAATCAGTTCGATCGTTTTCGTTTTGTCATTCAATTTATGTTTTGCGGCTTCTTCCAGCTTCTCTTCGCCGCTGGTGCTTGATGACATTTCTGACGTTAAGAAGCTTAAGTCTTCTTTCGCTTCTTTTAATGCAAACTCTGTTTCTGTGAGCTCTTTCTTTAATCTCGCAAGGTTATCCTCTTCCCCCTTGCATGCCTGCTCTTTTTTGGCCGCTGTGATCTTCAGCTCAGTCAGCTCGTTGGAGAGAGACTCTTTCGTTGAAGATTGGGTTTGTTTTTGTTTCGTCAGTCTGTCAATGTTCTCTTCTAGCTGTTTCATCTTTACTGACACGGCAGAAAGCTCTTCTTCCAGCTTTTGTTTACGCGCTTTCTTCTCTTCATCGCTTTCTGCCAGAGCAGATTTTTCTTGATCATAGAGCTCTAAATGGGTGTTGATATTTTTCTCGGCAACCTGAAGTTCATACAGCTGTCCTTTTACGTCCTGCTGTTTTAACCTTAAGCCTTCCCCGGTTTCTCTTAAATCAGCCAGTTTTTTCTCCATATCCTGAATGGATTGCTTAAGGGTTTTCACTTCTTGTTCAAGCAGTGCTGTTTTCTCTTCCATTTCAGCAAGCCGTTTCGTCACATCTTCAAGCTCCCGGCTTCTTCCAAGCAGCGAGTTGTTTTTCTTTTTCACTGCGCCTCCCGTCATCGAACCTCCAGGATTCACGACATCTCCCTCAAGGGTCACGATGCGGTACCGGTGCCCGAGAAGCTTCGCAAGCTCGTTTGCTCCCTTTAAATCCTCTGTGATCAGTACCGTTCCAAGAAGATTCTGGATGACGCGCCGATACGTTGGATCAAATGTGACAAGCTCACTGGCAACTCCGAGAAATGACAAGTGCTGTGCTGCGGTTTCTGCGTCCCGGCTTTGAAGCTGACGGTCTTTGATAACAGATAGAGGCAAAAACGTCGCCCGGCCGAAGGAATTCTGTTTTAAATATTGAATCGCTTTGCGGGCAGATTGTTCATCGTCGGTCACAACATGCTGGGCAGAAGCGCCAAGTGCAATCTCAATGGCCGTTTCATACTTTCGCTCTGTTGAGATCAGCTCAAGGACCGCTCCGCGAATGCCGCCAAGGCGATCTTTTGCTTTCAGCACTTCTTTAACACCTTGATAAAAGCCTGAGAAATCCCCCTGCATCGTCTCAAGCATGTCCTTTTTCGATCTCGCCTGCTGAACATATTGGTATGCCTGATAGAGAGCCGATTCATTTTTTTCGTATTGGCGCTTTTTCTGCTCATATTTTGTCTGCATGTCACGATATGCACCGACTTGGCTGTGAATCTCCTGCTCGATTCGGGCAAACTCTGTTTCACATGCGGCTTTTCGCGCAGAAATATCGCGCCGTTCCTGTAGATGCTTTTCATTGTTGTCCGCAAGCCTCTGCAATATAACAGCCGATTGGGACATCTGGTCATCCAGCAGCTGGAGCTCGTTGCGAATTGAAGCCTGGCTGTTCAACAGCTCAAAGTAATCGCTTTTCAGCTGCTCGATTTTCTCTTCGACATTTTCATTGTGAAGACTGAGAGCCTGCTGTTTTTCTTTTACCTGAGCTCTTAACTGTTTCACCTCTGCCTGAAGCGTTTCGAAGACTGCTTCCTGCTTCGCAAGCTCTTCTTTCAGCTCCGTTTCCTTTTGCTGGAACTGAACGATGGCTTCCTCAAGCTGTTCTTGGTTTTGCACAGCGTTTTTCTTGCGTTCTTTCAAGACTTCTTTACGGCCTTCAAGCTTCTCCAGCTCTTCACTCGTCACCAATAAGACCTGCTGAAGCTCATCTACAGATTCATCAAGTGCTTGAATTTTGTCCCGCGTATCCTCAATTTTTGCTTCCTTCGCAGAAATCGCAGACGATTCAGCGAGCTCTTCTTCCTTTGCAAGCTGCACTTTCTCTTTAAGCGTTGACCATTTACCATGCAGCTCTTCGATATCATAGGCAGTCAGCGCAATTTCAACATGCTCCAGCTCTTTCTTTTTCTCAAGGTAGTCTTTCGCTATTGAAGCTTGAATTTTAAGAGGTTCAACCTGTCCTTCAAGCTCATGTAATATATCTTCTACCCGATTTAAATTGTCCTGTGTCTCAAACAGTTTATTTTCTGCTTTTTTCTTTCTCGTTTTATATTTAAGCACCCCGGCCGCTTCTTCAAAGATACTGCGGCGATCCTCTGCTTTGCTGCTCAGAATCTCTTCCACTTTCCCTTGGCTGATAATAGAAAATGCTTCTTTACCTAGTCCAGAGTCCATAAATAAATCAATAATATCTTTTAAGCGGCACGGCTGATTGTTAATCAGAAACTCACTCTCGCCTGATCTGTACACACGCCTTGTGACACTGACCTCATGGAAGTCAATCGGCAAGAAATGGTCATCATTATCAAGAGTAAGCGTAACTTCAGCTAGATTTAATCGCTTTCTCGAATCACTGCCGGCAAAAATGATATCTTCCATTTTTCCGCCGCGAAGAGACCGGGCGGATTGTTCTCCGAGAACCCAGCGAATAGCATCTGTGATATTGCTTTTTCCGCTTCCGTTCGGGCCGACAACCGCTGTAACGCCTTTTACAAAATCTACGGAAATCCGTTCTGCAAATGATTTAAATCCTATAACGTCTAAACGTTTGAGGAACATAGCGATCCTCCTTATGTAATAAGTATTTCAATTCTATCATAAACATTGGTGAAATAAGACGGCATACATACTGAAATCCCCCTGAGTCATAAGGGGGATTTTATTGTTTCGTATGGTGTTTTTGCAATTTAGCTAAAGCTTCCTGAGCTGCGTGCTGTTCGGCTTCTTTCTTTGAACGGCCGTTTCCGACTCCGAGTGGTTCACCTTTTAGAGATACGATGGCTTCAAATTCACGGTTGTGCGCAGGTCCTTTTTCGTTGGAGATTTTATACTCCAGAGAGCCTTTGCCGTCCCGCTGCACGTATTCCTGCAGCTGGCTTTTGAAATCCATCACATGAGAAAAAGCACCATCGTTAATTTTAGGGAACACATAAACTTTTAAGAAACTTTCGACCGGCTCTAATCCTTGGTCAAGATACAAGGCTCCGATAAATGCCTCAAAAACATCCGCTAATAGAGCAGGACGCTTTCTTCCTCCTGTCATTTCCTCACCTTTCCCCAAGAGGACAAGGTCGCCAAATGACAGTTCGTGAGCCAATGAAACGAGAGACGGTTCGCATACAATCGCGGCTCTCAATTTCGTCAAATCTCCTTCACTCATAGCCGGGTACTTGGCAAATAAGAATCTGGAGATCGTCAGTTCCAAAACAGCGTCACCTAAAAATTCAAGCCTTTCATTATCTTCATACGGCTTTTTCCGATGCTCATTCACATAAGATGAATGTGTAAATGCTTGATACAAAAGCTTTTCATTTTGAAAGTGAACCGAAATCCGTTCTTGAAACTCTTTAAATTGTTCTACTTTTTTATAGAACTTTTTTTTATCTTTATAATGTGAGTGTTTTGACATAGTAACCTCCATAGGCACATCAGGTTCACCGCGCTTCTCTGACTAAACCGGATACAGCGCGCGTAAAAGCGGCATGCTGTAATAACTGCACGAATAAAGGGCTAAAGCCCCGCATTTCGGCGGGACTTTTAGCATCAGCTTATTGCTGGTTTTGTATGTAGTTCACAGCGTCGCCGACTGTTGCAATCTTTTCAGCATCTTCGTCAGAAATTTCCATATCAAACTCGTCTTCAAGTTCCATAACAAGCTCAACTACATCTAGGGAATCAGCACCTAAGTCTTCCTTGAAAGAAGCTTCAAGTTTGACGTCTGCTTCATCAACGCCAAGGCGATCTACGATGATTTTCGTTACACGCTCTAATGTATCTGCCATAGCAATTCACCTCCCCTCAAGTATTATAGTGGATTCGTTTTTAAAAAACTAGAGAAACTATGATGAAATTTTCGAGAAAAAACTTACATCACCATTCCGCCGTCAATATGAAGCGTTTGGCCTGTCATGTAACGGGCTCCCTCTGAAGCAAGGAACGTGACAACGCTGCTGACATCGCTAGGTTCCCCAAAGCGCGCGAGCGGAATTTGTTTCAGCATTTCGTCTTGAACGTCTTTTGTAAGCTTATCTGTCATATCGGTTGAGATAAATCCAGGCGCAATCGCATTTACTGTAATATTGCGGCTTGCAAGCTCCTTAGCAGATGATTTTGTTAAACCGATCACGCCGGCTTTTGCAGCCACGTAGTTGGCCTGTCCAGGATTTCCGCTGACGCCGACGATAGACGATACGTTAATAATGCGGCCTGAACGCTGTTTCATCATTTGTCTTGTAACAGCTTTCGTGCAGTTGAAAACACCCTTCAGGTTAATGTTAATAACGTCATCCCATTCGTCTTCTTTCATTCTCATGATAAGATTGTCTTTTGTAATCCCGGCATTATTAACAAGAATGTCAATCGTAGAAAAAACTGATAGCGTTTCTTTTATCATGTTTTGTACATCTTCGGGATTTGATACATCCGCTTTGACAGCAATTGCGTTTCTGCCCATAGATTTGATTTCATCTACCACTTCATTTGCTTTCGCTTCATTGCCGGAGTAGTTCACGACAACATTGGCGCCGCTTTTTGCCAGGTCAAGGGCGATTGAGCGGCCGATACCGCGGGATGCGCCAGTGACAATAGCCGTTTTGTCATTAAGCATTTTCATTCTCCTCCTTGAGCGTTTGAATTGCCAGCTCGATCGTTTCCGGATCTGATACAGCAATTGTTTTTAAGCGTCTGTTTACTTTTTTCACTAGGCCTGAAAGCACTTTTCCGGGACCGATTTCAATAAAAGTCGTAACACCCTCTGCAATCAGCTTGTTAATGCTTTCCTCAAAACGAACCGGAGAGTAGAGCTGCTCAATCAGTTTCTCTTTGATTTCTGCTTTATCAGTCATAACATCAGCAGAAACATTAGAGATGACCGGGACATCAGCGTCTTGGATGGCACAGGCGTCTAATACTTCCTTCAGCTTTTCAGCAGCAGGCTTCATCAGTTCAGAATGGAACGGACCGCTTACTTCAAGCGGAATTGCACGTTTTGCGCCGTTCTCTTTTGCCTGTTCAGATGCAAGCTCTACCCCTTTAGCTGTTCCGGAAATAACGATTTGTCCGGGACAGTTGAGATTCGCAAGCTGTACAAGATGGCCTTCTTCCGTAACTTTATCAGTTACTTGCTTTAATGCTTCAGCGTCCATGCCAAGAATCGCAGCCATAGCTCCTTCACCAGCCGGCACCGCTTCATTCATAAATTCTCCGCGTTTTCTGACAGTATAAACAGCATCTTTGAAAGACAGTGCGCCAGACGCGACCAGTGCGGAATATTCGCCAAGGCTGTGCCCTGCTGTGAAATCAGGTGTAATGCCTGATTCTTTGAATTTTTCAAGAACAGCAATGCTTGTTGTTAGCAAAGCAGGCTGCGCATTGTATGTAAGTGTTAATTCTTTAGCGTCACCTTCAAAAATCAATGAGCTGAGTTTTGTTTCCAACGTTTCATCCGCTTCATCGAACAGACGCTTTGCAGCAGGCACCTGATCATAAAGCTCTTTTCCCATGCCGATAAATTGTGATCCCTGACCCGGGAATAAAAATGCAATCTTACTCATGATGTAAAAACCTCCAGACTACTCATCTGTTTTTTCTTCTTTAACTTCTTCCTGAATGAGCGCAGCCACATTTTGGCTGACCATCTCTCTTGCTTGACGAATCGCATGAAAAACTGCATTCGAATCTGAAGAGCCGTGCGCCTTGATCACAGGTGCTTTCAAGCCGAAAAGACTTGCTCCGCCATAATTCGAATACTCCATTTTCATTTTCATTTCTTTCAACTTCGGCTTTAATACGGCTGCCGCAAGCTTAGATGTGAAATTAGACATCAGCACTTCTTTCATCATTTTAAAAATAGACAACGCAGAGCCTTCCAGCGTTTTGAGTGTAACATTCCCGGTAAAACCGTCTGTTACTACAACATCCGCTACATCATCTAATAGGTCTCGCGCCTCCACGTTTCCGATAAAATTGATGTTTGCTGTTTCTTTTAGTAATTGAAACGTCTGCTTCGTGAGTTCGTTTCCTTTTTTATCTTCTGTTCCGACATTTAAAAGACCGACTCTCGGTGAAGAAACACCACGCACTTGCTGAGAATAAACAGAACCCATGATGGCGTATTGAACGAGATGCTCCGGTTTGGCATCGACATTGGCGCCGACATCAAGGAGAAGAAATCCGTCTCCTGAAACGGTCGGAAGTGTAGGGGCAAGCGCCGGGCGGTCAATCCCTTTAATTCTTCCGACAATAAACAGACCGGCTGTCATTAACGCACCGGTGTTTCCTGCTGAAATGCAGGCGTCAGCTCTGTTTTCCGCAACTTCCTGAGCCATCAAGACCATAGATGAGTTCTTTTTTCTTCGCACGGCGCGAACCGGTTCATCCGTCGGCTCAATCACTTCATCTGCGTGCAGCACCGTGATGCGATCTGATGTTGTTGTTAAATGTGATTCTATCGTTGTTTTGTCACCGACAAGTGTGATATGGAGATCATCAAATGCCTCTATACCCTTTTTAACTCCGTCAATAACAGCTTTGGGAGCGTGGTCTCCTCCCATTGCATCTACAGCTATTCTCATGCATGCTCCACCTTTATGAATGTTTTGAACGGTACATGTCAAAATGTCCAGAAAAAACAATTTCTTCGCCGACATAGCTGTTCACTTCGACAACCGTTCTTCCTTTTTCTTTTTCAACCGCCGTCACTTTTGCTTTCGCTACAACACGTTCCCCCTGCTTTACCTGTCTTGTAAAGCGGATGTCTGCACTTGCAGTCAGCGCCAGCTCGTCATCAATGACTGCAACGGCCAAAGAATTCGCCTGTGCAAATAAATGGTGTCCTCTCGCAATTTGATTCCGGCTGAACACATGCTCCTGTTTGATTTCTAAAATAGATATCGCCTGATCATCCAGCTCAAGGTCAATAATTTCTCCGATAACTTCGTCAAGTGACAGGGATTTCACTTCATCTTCAAGCGTCTTCTCTGCCACGTTCTTAATTCTTTCTCTCAGCTCCGGTATGGAAAGCTCTAAACGGTCCAAACGTATCGTCTGGATGCTCACCCCAAATTTACCCGCTAATTCTTCATCTGTAATAAAGGGGGTTGCTTGAATTGTCTGCTGAAGTAATTCCTGGCGTTCTCTCTTATTTCTTCTCATATCTAAACACCATCCGGATAATTAAGACTAGGTACTAATAGTAGTATATAATTTCATAGATTGGAATGCAACGATTGTTTCTGACTGAGCACCAAAAACTTATGGTGTTCAGCTCAATTTTTCCCCGTCTAATACTCCGCTCTTCAGCAATTCCTCTCTCAACACCCCGTATTCCGGCTCCTTCCAGAACGCGTCAGAGGCCACAAGATTCGCAGCATCCTGCCTTGCCGTTTCAAGCGCTCTGTAGTCATGAACCATGTCCGCCACCTTAAATTCAGGCATTCCGCTTTGTTTTTTCCCGAAGAAATCTCCGGGACCTCTCAACTCGAGGTCTTTTTCAGAAAGCTCGAAGCCATCATTGGTCTCGGACATAATTCTCATCCGTTCTTTTCCTGTTTCTGATTTAGGATCGGCCATCAGAATACAGAAAGATTGATGCTCTCCCCGTCCGACACGGCCGCGCAGCTGGTGAAGCTGTGACAGCCCGAAGCGGTCGGCATCATAAATCACCATAATAGTTGCATTCGGAACATTCACGCCAACCTCAACAACAGTGGTCGATACGAGAATTTGACAGTGATTTGCGCTGAATTCTCTCATCACCTGATCTTTTTCCTCCGAATGCAGCTTTCCATGCATGAGGCCGACGTTCCATTTCCCCCGGAAAATGTCAGAAAGCATATTGTACACGTCAATGGCGTTTTGCACATCGAGCTTGTCTGATTCTTCAATCAGCGGGCAGATGATATAAGCCTGTCTGCCCTGCTTTAATTCTTTTTCGACGAATGCCAAAATACGGTCCAGCATGTCATGCTTTACCCAATAGGTCTCGATTTGTTTCCGGCCTGCTGGCATTTCATCAATGACAGATACATCCATTTCACCAAACACTGTGATGGCTAACGTTCTTGGGATTGGAGTCGCTGTCATAAAGAGAACATCGGGATCCTGACCTTTGTTTCGAAGTTTTTTGCGCTGTTCAACCCCAAATCGATGCTGTTCATCTGTAATGACGAGACTCAGCGCCTTAAACTCCACCTCATCCTGGATTAAGGCGTGGGTTCCTACAAGAATATCAATCTCTCCTGCGGCAAGGCGCTCAAGCAGTTCTCTTCGCCGCTTCCCTTTGACAGAGCTTGTCAAAAGCGCCACACTGACATCCCACTTTTCAAATAATGAAACGAGCGAATCAGCATGCTGTTCGGCCAGAATTTCTGTCGGCACCATGAGTGCTCCCTGGTATCCGGACAGGATTGCGGCATACAGTGCAATGGCGGCGACTGCTGTTTTTCCTGACCCTACGTCCCCTTGAAGAAGACGGTTCATTCTGTATGGAGAAGACATGTCTGCTGTTATTTCGCGAAGCACGCGTGACTGGGCATTTGTGAGGGGGAACGGGAGGCTGTTGATAAATTTCATGAGTTCTTCATTTGAAAAACGCTGCCGTATCCCTTGTGTCTGCTCTCTTTCCGCCTTTCGGAACGCCTGCATTTTCAACTGAAACAGCAAAAATTCTTCGTAAACAAACCGGCGTCTGGCAAGCTTTAATGCTTCTCTAGTTTCAGGCTGGTGCATTGCTTTTAACGCCTCGTGATAATCCGGCAGCTTATAGCTATTTCTTAGCTTTTCCGGAAGAGGATCAGGAAGTGAGTCTGCATATTGGGTCAGCGCCTGCTGAATAAATCGTCTCATCATTTTGACGGTAACATTTTCTTTCACAGAATACACTGGTTCAATGCTTTTATCCTCTTGATGCGGCCCATTTTTCAGCTCCTGAACAGAGATGGTTTGGCGGTGCTTGTCCCATTTACCGGAGACCGTCACAATAGAGCCCAGTGAAAGCTTCTTCTTCAAGTAAGGCCGGTTAAAACATACGGCTGTGATTAAATAGCGGCCGACAAGAAGCCTGAATGTCAGCCTGTTTCGTTTCTTTCCGTAATAGGTAAGAGAAGGCTCTGAATGAACCTTCCCTTCGACTGTGACTCTTTCATCATGCTTTACTTCTTCTAAGTCCCTCAGCTCGTAGTCATCATAGCGATAAGGGAAATAATTCAGAAGATCAGAAATGTCATATATACCGAGTTCATGTAATGTTTTTTCTGTTTCCGGCCCAATACCCTTAATGTTAGCTATACTAGTTTGCTGATGTTGTTTCACGTGAACCTAGCGCTCCTCCGAAAATTTTTTTCTCTAACTCTCTTCCAGTCGGTGTTGCTGCTAAACCGCCCTGGCCTGTTTCTCTAAGTGCAGTCGGCATCGTTTGGCCAATTTTATACATTGCATCGATAACTTCATCACATGGAATGCGGCTTGTAATGCCCGCCAATGCCATATCAGCAGCAATCATTGCATTTGAAGCGCCCATTGCATTCCGTTTCACACAAGGCACTTCAACTACCCCTGCAACAGGGTCGCACACAAGGCCGAGCATATTTTTTAATGTAATAGCCATGGCCTCCGCACTTTGCTCGGGTGTTCCGCCTGCCATTTCAACAATAGCCGCTGCAGCCATGCCTGAGGCTGATCCAACCTCTGCCTGACATCCCCCGGCGGCACCGGAAATACTTGCGTTATTCGCCACGACAAATCCGAAAGCCCCGGCCGTAAATAAAAAGCGGATCATTTGTTCTCTTGTCGGATTCAGCTTTTCTTTTACAGCAAATAACGTGCCAGGCACCACCCCGGCAGAACCTGCAGTCGGTGTCGCACAGATGGTTCCCATGGCTGCATTTACTTCATTTGTTGCAACAGCTTTCGATACTGCATCTAGAATCAGCGGACCAGACAGGCTTTTACCTGATTGAATGTAGGCCTGCAATTTAATGGCATCCCCGCCTGTTAAGCCCGTTTGGCTCGTAACGCCCTCAAGTCCTTTCTGAACCGCTGCTTCCATGACAGTCAGATTGTGATCCATCTGCTGAAAAATCTCTTCTTTTGTTTTTTCTGTAACTTCCATCTCTTGCGCGATCATTACATCAGAGATCGATATTTGCTTTTCTTTGGTAATCTCAATTAATTCTTTTACATTACGAAACATAACTGGCTCCTCCTGACCCTTCGCTAGTCAGCAATCTTTGTCACTTGAATAATATTCGGCAGCTTCGACAGCTCGTCGAGAACGTGGTCGTCAATATTTTGATCCACCTCTATTGTCATCAGCGCAAGCTGCCCGATATCTTTGCGGGCTACTTCCATATGGCCTACGTTGATTGAAAATTTCGCGAGGACATTGGCAACACCGGCAATTGTGCCAAACTTGTCATTATGAACAACTAATATGGCCGGATGGTTTCCTGACAGCCGGAGTTCAAAACCATTCAATTCTGTGATTTCGATCTTTCCCCCGCCAATCGAAATACCCGTCAGCTCAAGCTCTCCCTTTTCATCAGATATGGTGATTTTGGCTGTATTCGGATGGACCGGGACAGCGTCTTCAACCCGAAACTCTATATCAATTCCTTTACCCTCTGCAAGTTGTATAGCAGTTTTAATCCGCTCGTCGAATGTATCAAAATCAAGCAATCCGCCGATAATCGCGACATCTGTACCGTGGCCCTTATACGTTTCTGCAAAAGAGCCGTAAAAGGATACGACGATGCGCTCAGGCTCTCTGCCAAATAAACTTCTGGCCACTCTCCCGATTCTAGCCGCTCCCGCCGTATGCGAACTGGATGGACCGATCATAACCGGGCCAATAATATCAAAAACGCTTCTGTATTTCATGCTATTCCTCCTTATGAACCTGAGCTTATAAGCGCTTTGCTTCTAGACTAATTGATCAGATATAAAATGGCAAGCGGGCGCGTTACAGCGCTGCCGCACTTAAAAGCAGACATAAGAATAGAAGGGCGAATCGCCCTTCTATTCTGCGGAAACGATATACGAATACAGCGGCTGTTTTCCATTGTGGACCTCAACCTCAATATCCTCGTACTTTTCACTAAGAAACGCTTCAAGCTCCTCAGCTTCTTCCTGGGACGCATCCTCACCATAAAGGATAGTGACAATTTCGTCGTCTTCTCCGATCATTTCTGCCAGCAGCATTTTCGCGGCTGACAGCTGATCTTCAGCAGTTCCGATAATCGTTCCATTCAGAATGCCCATAAAGTCGCCTTTTTTAATGTCTTTGCCGTCGATATGAGTGTCTCTGACTGAGTACGTCACCTGCCCGCTTTTTACTTGCTGAATGGCACTGAGCATATTGGCTTTGTTCGCTTCAGCTTCTTGATCAGGATGAAATGCCAGCAGGGCTGACATCCCTTGCGGAACCGTTTTAGCCGGAATGACAAAAACCTGTTCATCCATTACGCTGGCCGCTTGATTAGCAGCCATAATGATGTTCGAGTTATTCGGTAAGATAAACACCGTTTCTGCATTTACAGACTTCACGGCTTCGACAATATCCTCAGTGCTCGGGTTCATAGTCTGCCCGCCTTCGATCACAACAGAAGCCCCGATGCTTTTGAATAAGTCAGAAATGCCTTCTCCCATTGCTACAGTCACAATGCCGTACGGCTGCTTTGCAGGCGGTGTTTCGTTATCTGCAGGCTTGCTTTCTTGGCTGATGATGGAGGTATGCTGCTCTCTCATATTTTCGATTTTAATTTTGATCAATTCACCGTAATGCTGGGCATAGTTTAATACGTTTCCCGGCTCTTCCGCATGAATATGAACCTTCGCCAGCGATTCATCCGCAATGACTAACAGAGAATCACCGAACTGGCTGAGGTCTTGTCTGAAGGTGCCTTCGTCGAATTCTCGTTTTGTCTGATCAAGCCTAACCATCACTTCGGTACAAAAACCGAATTCAATATCTTCGGTATTCATCATGCTTTGTGCGCTCTTATGATGCTCTGCGCTGACCATGTCGTCAAGTGACGGAAGAACGGCTTTCTGGGGCACAGTTTCACCTTTTAATGAAGCGAGAAAACCTTCATACACACAAAGCAGCCCTTTGCCGCCGCTGTCGACAACGCCTACTTCCTTCAGGACTGGAAGCAATTCAGGGGTCCGGTTTAGTGACGCCTCTGCTTCTTCTATCACGGCAGTCATCAGCGCTGTGATATCGGTTTCTTTTTCTGCCAGTTCCATCGCTTTTTTTGCAGCGTCTTTTGCAACTGTTAAAATAGTGCCCTCTACAGGTTTCATGACAGCTTTATACGCCATATCAACACCTGCTTGCAGTGCTTGTGCAAACTCTAACGCATTAATTTCTTTTTTTGTTTCAATGCTTTTACTGAATCCGCGGAACAATTGAGACAGGATAACTCCTGAATTTCCGCGTGCTCCCATGAGCAGTCCTTTAGATAACGCGGAGCCCACCTTACCGATATCATCCGTATTCATTTGCTCCACTTCTCTTGCTCCGGAAGTCATTGACAGGTTCATGTTCGTTCCCGTATCGCCGTCCGGCACCGGAAACACGTTCAGCGCATCAACCGCACTCGCGTTTTGAGACAGATTCTGCGCTCCCGCAAGAATCATCTCGGCAAAGGTTCTGCCGTCTAATGTTCTGATAGACAATCCTACTCCTCCTAACTACGGGTTCGTCACTCGTACGCCTTGGACATAAATATTGACAGAGTCTACTGCCAGTCCGATCGTTTGATTTACTGTGTACTTTACTTTTGTTTGGACATTATGTGCCACTTCAGAAATTTTCGTGCCGTAGCTGACAATGATATACATGTCAATATGTATCTGTTCTCCTTCTTGGCGAACTTGGACACCCCTGCTGAAATTCTCTTTCCGAAGGATTTCAGTCAGTCCGTCTTTAATCTGGTTTTTAGAGGCCATGCCGACAATGCCGTAACAGTCAATCGCCGCCCCTCCTGCAACCATCGCAATGACTTCATTAGATATATCAATCTGCCCGTACTTCGTTCTTAATTCAATGGACACACTAGTTCCTCCTTCGAATGCATAGAGTTACAGCTATTCTACTATATGGTTTCCATTAAGGAAAGAAAAGACCCGGGTATCGCTGCCCGTCCCTCTACATATACTATAGCACCGCTGTTTCTGCAAGATGTCAAGTGAATTTTCTTGAAAGATGATGAAACAATAGTTGCAAACGTTTTTTAGCTGTGGTAAATTATTTAAAGTATCCATATCGAAAGCATCTAAGATCATTTGAATGTTTAAAAGTAGATGTTTTGTGCAAGTGAGGAGGGAAACAAATGGCACGTAAATGCGTTATCACAGGTAAAAAAACAACAGCTGGGAATAACCGTTCTCACGCAATGAACGCTTCTAAGCGCACTTGGGGCGCGAATCTTCAAAAGGTTCGTATCCTTGTGAACGGGAAACCTAAAAAAGTATATGTATCTGCTCGAGCTTTGAAATCCGGTAAAGTTGAGCGTGTATAACAAAATGAACGCCTGCCCCGATATGTGGCAGGCGTTTTTATGTGGTGAAAGAGGGCTTTGAACCCCTGGGCAATTAATCTTTTCTAAATGAGCCCAGCATCGCCCGGACAATTCCTCCTAAAAACTTCGGCAATTTAATGGTGTAAAATTTCATTTTTGTCCCCTCCTATAACGTCCCGTAACCGCCTGTTCATTGATTTCAGCAAATGAATGAAAGCACATGCTAATCCGTGCTTCTTATCATTATTAATATGCCTTTTGCAAACGAAAAAGTACCTCGTGAATGAATGAGTTCGTTACTAATACATAGTGTTGAACCAAGCGTAATATGACACTTATTTAGCGGATATTTAAAACCGTCCAGCGTCAGCTCATGTATTTCTTCGGAAAACGGTATAAAGGAGATATATCGCTTGTTTTCATCCTTCTCAATATCATATTCACCGGGAGGGAACATTTGAATATGATTTTGTTTGTCTATCAGCCTAATTTTTATATTTGTTTTTACACCTCTATATAGAAGCTGGATGTTTCCTAAAAAGTGATCAGCTCTGCCGCCTGTAATGCCGAAAATCTGAATGACATCCGGCTGCTTTTCCAGTGCCCAATCAAGAGCGAGATCTAAATCTGTTTGGTCTTTTTCCGCTTGGTATACATGGAGTGCGGGAGCGGCTTTTTCAATTCGGCAGCGTTCATGCTCTGTTATGCTGTCAAAATCCCCAAAGGCTTCATCAGGAATGATCCCGGCATCTAAAAGAGTGACTGTGCCTTTGTCAACACCTACCCAGAGGATGTGCTCAGCCGGACAGCCGGTTAGATCGGGAATTAAATCTTTCGGGCCTCCGGCTACGATATTGATTGTTTTCATTTCTGATCCCTTTCTCTACATACAGGAAAAAGAGCTTGGGCTTAGTATGCCCAGCTCTTTTTTCATCTGCTTATTTGCTTCCTCTGATTTCAGAAATCGCTTTCTTGCGGTCAGGCTGGCCATACACAGCTGAACCGGCAACAAGTAAATTTGCACCCGCTTCAATCACTAACGGAGCGGTTTCTTTGTTGACGCCGCCGTCCACTTCAATTAGCAGATCCTGTTTCCCTCTTTCATCCGCCATTCGCTTAACCTCTTTTATTTTAGGAAGGACGGAATGAATAAATTTCTGCCCGCCAAATCCCGGGTTCACCGTCATTAAAAGCACAAGATCAAGATCGTCGAAAATATGCTCAATGACTTGAACAGGCGTATGCGGGTTCAGAACAACACCAGCCTTCACGCCCTGCTCTTTAATGAGCTGGATGGTACGGTGCAGGTGCGGACATGCTTCAGCATGCACAGACAGGATATCTGCGCCCGCTTTCGCGAAAGCCGGAATATAACGATCCGGCTCTTCTATCATTAAATGAACATCAAGCGGCAGATCTGTTACCGGCCGGACCGCTTCTACAATCAGCGGACCAATCGTGATATTCGGGACAAAATGGCCGTCCATAACATCAATATGAATACAATCGGCTCCGCCTTTTTCTACATCTTTAATCTCATTGCCTAAAGCGGCAAAATCAGCGGAAAGAATAGATGGTGCAACCTTTATCATTATGCTAATACCTCGGCTTTCTGTCTTTAATCTCCGTCATAAATTCAACATAATGGTCATAGCGGTACTGCTTTAATTCCCCGTCTTCAACTGCTTGTTTCACCGCACATTTCGGCTCTTTTAAATGCAGACATCCTCTAAATTTGCATGAAGAGCTTTTTTCTCTGATATCAGGGAATGTATAACCCAGCTCTTCTTCCTCAATGTCTGTAAATTCAAGCGAGCTGAACCCCGGAGTATCTGCAACCAAACCTCCGGACGTGTGAATCAGCTCCACATGGCGGGTTGTATGTTTCCCGCGGCCCAAATGCTCGGAAATCTCGTTTGTTCTCAAACCAAGCTCCGGGCTGATCGCGTTGAGAAGCGAGGATTTTCCAACACCGGACTGACCGGCAAATACCGTTGTTTTGTCCTGAAAATGCGGGATAATGTCCGATAAACTGTCTTGGTCCTTAGAGGAGGTGAGATACACGTCATACCCAATATTCCGATAATCCTCTGCATAGGCTTGAATCGCATCCCGTGTATCTTGATCTTCTATCAGATCCATTTTTGTAATGCATATAATCGGCTGAATCTCATTGGCCTCAACGAGAACCAAGAAACGGTCGAGCAATGCCGTACTGAAAGAAGGCTGAACCGCTGAGAAAACAAGGACTGCTTGATCAACGTTGCAAATTGGCGGCCTGATCAGCTCATTGGTTCTTTCTTTAATTTCCATCAGATATCCCTCTTTATCATTTTCAGCCTGATACACAACGTAATCGCCGACGAGAGGGGTGATTTTGTTCTTTCTGAAAATGCCTCTTCCTCTGCATTGTATCACTTTATCTGAATCCTCAGATTCATCCAGTACATAGTAAAAGCCGCTTAGCGCCTTAATAATTTTGCCCTCAGGCATATTTTCCCTCCTTGTTATTCATCTTTCGGATACTCAATGGTTTTGTAGCTGACAACTTTATTGTTTACCATCACTTGATAGTACCCTTTTTGGCCGGGTTCAATCTTTAGTTCGATCGTCCGTTCAGTCGGCTCTTTTATCTTAAATTCTTCGTAAGTGTCAGAGATGCTGTGATCTGCATCGTCAATCGCGATTTGCACTTCAAGTTCGTCCCCTTCACTTTCTGGCTCGTAGGGGATCTTGACCTTTTCTTTCACTGTTTTCGCCGGTTTTTTCTCAGGTCCGAGGGAAAATGTCACTTCAACCTCATTTCCCGGCTTTACTGCCGTGCCTGCTGCTGGTTTTTGTTTGACAACCTGTCCTTCTGGAACGTCATCCGAATGTGCTTCTTTTTCTATCAGCTTCAGTCCGTTGTCCTCCAGATAACCAGACGCTGCCTCTTTACTGTACGTTTTCAAGTCTCTAAGCGTAATGTCTTCAGGTCCTATGCTGACTGTGAGTTTGACTTGATCATCACCCGGCACAAGTTCAGTCCCTGCCGACGGATTCTGGTCAATGACAGTACCCGCGTCTTTCTCGTCATTTACTTCATTTACGGTTACATGTTTAAACCCCTGGTCCTTTAACGCTTTTTTTGCCTGATCGACCGTTTGTCCAGTTACATCACCGATCTCCGTTTTTGCTTTTCCCGTGCTCTTATAAAGCGTGACCGTTGCGCCTTCTTTGACCGTGGAATCTGCTTTAGGATCCGTTTTTACCATTAGGCCTTCATCAATTTTCTCATCCGAAATTTCCAGCACCTCGGAATCAACCTGCAATCCATCTTTTTCTAAGAGCTCTGCCGCCTTTTCGTATTCCATTCCGGAGACATCGGGTATTTTGACATCTTTAGGCATAAATAGCGACGGAAAAACAGTGACAGCGAGAATTCCAGCCGTAATAAAAACGATGCATACCGTGAGCAAAACCCACGGCCACTTTTTTCTTTTACCGTTTTTCTTTGTTTCATTTTTTTTGGCAGATGTCAATTCTGATTCTTTTTCATCAGAAGCCTTAGCAAGCTCTTCATCTTTAATGATAGGAATCGCTTTCGTCATTTCTTCGTCTTCTTGAATCGTAAATCTCTTTTCATTGAGTCTATCGGCATCAAAAGCTGTTTTTATATCTGCTTCCATGTCTTCAGCCGTTTCGTAGCGATGAAAAGGATCTTTGGCAGTTGCCTTTAGGATGATGTTTTCAACGCTTTGGGGTACTGACGGATTCCATCTTCTCGCCGAAGGAGTTTCCGCTTGAAGATGCTTTAAGGCGATGCTGACTGCAGATTCTCCATCAAAGGGGATACGGCCGGTTAGAAGCTCAAATAAAACGATTCCAAGCGCATAAATATCCGATTTTTTTGTTGCCAAACCGCCCCGCGCCTGTTCAGGCGATAAGTAATGGACTGAGCCCAGCACAGAATTGGTATGGGTGATTGTTGTCGAACTGAGTGCCGTCGCAATTCCGAAATCCGTCACTTTGATATTTCCCATGTGGTCAATCAAAATGTTATGCGGCTTGATGTCTCTGTGAACAATCTGATTTTGATGGGCATGAGCGATGGCTGAGACAATTTGCTCCATGATGTTCAGCGCTTCTTTAGGGTGAAGCGGCCCGTTTGCTGTTATGTATTCTTTGAGCGTCATGCCCTCAACGTATTCCATGACAATATAATAAATATCACCCTCCTCGCCCAAATCGTAAATGCTGACGATATTCGGGTGATCAAGGCTTGATGCCGATTGGGCTTCTCTGCGGAAACGCCTGATAAACTCATTGTCATTCACATAGTCAAACCGCAGGATTTTGATGGCGACTTCACGGTCTAGAATGATATCCTCAGCTAAATACACGTTGGCCATTCCCCCGCCGCCTATAACGCGGAGAATTTGGTAACGCCCGCTGATCCGCTTGCCGATTAGCACTGATCTTCACCCTCTTCAACATGTAAAGCAAGCTCAAGCAAAACTGCTGTAATGTTGTCTTCCCCGCCATTCTGATTGGCTTTGTCTACAAGCAGGTTCACTTTTTCCTGAGGAGCTGAATCGCTTTGCAGGATGTCTTTTAATTCAGTGCCTTCCACTTTATTCGTCAGTCCGTCAGAACATAAAAGCAGCTTGTCCCCCGGTTCGATGTCAAAGGAACGTGTGTCAATGCTGACTGACTGGTCTGTTCCAAGTGCCTTCGTCAACACATTTTTTCGTGGATGATGTTCAGCGTCTTCTCTGGAAATTTCTCCAGTGCGAACCAGTTCATTTACAAGTGAATGGTCTTCTGTCACTTGAATGAAATCATCATCCTGAAGCAAATAGCATCTGCTGTCACCTATATGGGCAACAGAAACCGTTTTCCCTGTAAAAAGCGCACATACTATCGTCGTCCCCATGCCTTGGCATTCTTCATGGGCTTGGGCATGATCGTATATTTTGCTGTTTACCGCAAGGATCTGTTTTATAAGCCACTCTTCACATTCCGAGGGCGCAGCTGGAATCGTTTCAGCCTCATTCCACTTTTCCCCCATGGCTTTTACAGCCATCTTGCTTGCAACATCTCCAGCAAGATGGCCGCCCATGCCATCAGCGACAACCGCTAATACAAATTCGTCTTTTCCTTTGAATATCCCCGCATCATCTTCATTATGCTGGCGGATTTTTCCTGTATCTGTTTTTAAGGCTGTTAACAACCCTCATCACCTCGTCTCGTCTTGACGCTCCTTCGCGCGAAGCTGACCGCAGGCTGCGTCAATGTCATGTCCTTGCTCTCTTCGGATTGTGACATTTACTCCGCGGGATTTCAGCGTTTTTTCAAAAGCAAAAATCTGATCACGCGGTGTGCGCACATAGTCCCGTTCAGGCACATAGTTTACCGGAATCAAGTTCACATGGCATTTGATTCCTTCCAGCAAGTCGGCAAGCTCTTCAGCGTGCTCGACCTGGTCGTTTACGCCTCCGAACAGTCCATATTCAAAGCTGATACGGCGTCCCGTTTTGTTAATGTAATATTTAACGGCTTCCATTAAATCAGGCAATTTATATGCTCTGTTAATCGGCATCAAACGGCTACGGATTTCTGTATTTGGCGCGTGCAGTGAAATCGCAAAGTTAATCTGCATTTGCTGATCAGCGAATTCGTAAATTTTCGGGATGATTCCGCTTGTAGAGACCGTAATATGGCGCGCACCGATGTTCAAGCCTTTGTCGTGGTTAATGATTTTCAGGAAAGCGAGCATTTCATTAAAGTTATCAAAAGGTTCACCGATACCCATGATGACGACTGAGCTGACACGTTCATCCGTTTCATCAAGTGCTTTTTGAACTTTGACTACTTGAGCGACAATTTCACCAGCCTCAAGGTTTCGTTTTAAACCTCCGAGCGTTGATGCACAGAATGTACAGCCAATACGGCAGCCGACTTGTGTCGTTACACATACAGAATTGCCATACTCGTGTCTCATTAAAACGGTTTCGATCGTATAACCGTCATGAAGCTCGAACAAAAACTTCATTGTACCGTCTTGGGATGTTTGTTTAACAGCTGTTTTCAGCGTAGTTAACACAAAATGAGTGTTTAATTTCTCGCGCAGATCCTTTGACAGGTTTGTCATTTCATCAAAAGAAGATACGCGTTTTTCATATAGCCATTCAAAGATCTGAGCAGCACGGAAAGGTTTCTCTCCGTTGTCTGTCAGCCATTGTTTGATTTCATCTAATTCAAAAGAATAAATAGACGGACGCTCTGTCCGCAATTCTTTTCTTACTTTTGTTTTTTTAAGTTCTGCCATTGCTTATCCCTTCTTTCTCATGCTGCAAATAAAGAAACCATCTGTTCCGAAATAATGAGGAAGGATTTGTAGCCTTCCATCCCGAACAAAGGGTCTCGCCTTTTCGGGCAGCCGCTTTTCAAGAGACAAATCGGGTTCAAAATCAGGATGTTCTTGTATAAACGCATGTATTACTTCTTCATTTTCTGTCCGATCCATTGTACACGTACTGTAGACAAGATTGCCACCTTTTTTTACTAATGGAGCGATTTCCCTTAAAATCGACAGCTGGATTTCAGCAAGCCGCGCACTGTCGTCAGGCTTTTTCGTGTATTTCATGTCCGGCTTTCTTCTTATGACGCCGAAGCCTGAGCATGGGGCATCAACCAATATCCGGTCAAACTTTTCGTTTTCAAACGTTTCCCCAGCTTTTCTCGCATCCATTGTTTTCGGGTCAATGATTGTAAGGCCAAGCCGGTCTGCCGCTTCTTTGATGAGCTTCACTTTATGTTTGTGAAGATCAAGCGACGTAACACTTCCCTTGTTCTCCATTAATTCTGCAATATGAGCCGATTTCCCGCCAGGCGCCGCACACGCGTCAAGCACCGTTTCACCAGGCTTAGGGTCAAGGGCGCGGGCGACGAGCATGGAGCTCTCATCCTGGATGGAAACTTCGCCGTTTTGGAAGAAATGAGTTCCAGCAATTGTTCCCTTTAAGAGCTTCACAGCGTCTTCAGCGAGATCGCCTTTTTCAACTTCGATTCCCTCGGCAGCCATTTGATCAAGCAAATGCGTTCTGTCTGTTTTCATTTGATTGACACGCAGTGTCTGCTTCGGCGGAATGAGGTGGATCCGGCAAATCTTTTCGGCCGCATCAAATCCATATGCATCCGCCCACTCTTTCACAAGCCATATCGGATGGCTTGTCTCTGTCGCCAGCCGGCGGACAGGATCTTCGATAGCGTCAAAGGATGGAACACCTTCGCGCTGAATAGAACGAAGCACACCGTTGACAAATGAAGCAATGCCTTTATGCCCGCGGATTTTAGCAATCTCAACCGCTTCATGAATGGCCGCCCTGTCTGGAATTTTCTCCAGATACTCCATTTGATATAAGGATAGGCGCAGAAGCTGAATCACCCAAGGCTTTACTTTTTGAGGCTTATTGATAAACGGTTTGAGCATATAATCGAGCGCGATCTTGTTTTGCAATGTACCATAGACAAGTTCAGTCAAAAGCCCTCTGTCCTGATCACTCAGTTCATTTGATTTAATGACCGATTTCAGTAGAAGGTTGCTGTATGCCTGGTTTTGTTCCAGCTTGATCAGCGCCTCTAGGGCGATATCACGAACACTAGTTTTTTTCATTGTATACTCCTAACACATCACCGGCTTCAACATGAGCGCCGCGCACAAAGTCCTCGCCTTTCATGCGTTTTTTGCCGGCCGGCTGAAGTTCGGTTAATAACAGGGCCGTATCATTACCTGTGGCAACAATAATTCCTTCCTTTTCAACTGCAACGACTGTGCCGGGCTCAGCTTTTGTTTGTGCGGGTGTTTTTTTCGACGCCCATACTTTCAAGTTTTGCCCGTTTAACGTCGTATAGGCAACTGGCCAAGGATTTAAGCCGCGGACCTGGTTGTAAAGCTCTTCGCCCGTTCTGGACCAGTCGAGCAGCTCTTGCTCTCTTTTGATATTAGGCGCATATGTCGCTTTCTCTTCATCCTGCTTTTCAGGTGATATGGTTCCGGCAATGACGTTTGGTATCGTTTCAGACAATAGCTTCGCGCCAGCTACGCTTAATTTATCGTGCAGCGTTCCAACATTATCGGTTTCCTCAATGTCCACTTCCACTTTTGAGATCATATCGCCGGCATCCAATTTTTCTACCATATACATAATGGTGACACCGGTTTTTTTCTTTCCCTGCAAAATAGAGTAATGGATCGGAGCCCCGCCCCGCAGTTCCGGCAAAAGAGACGCGTGAACGTTAATGCAGCCGTATTTCGGGCTGTCAAGAAGCTCCTTAGGCAGAATTTGTCCGAACGCTGCCGTTACGATAAGATCCGGCTTTAATGCCAGCACTTTCTCAATTTCTTCTTTCAATCTGACTTTTTCCGGCTGAAGAACCGGGATGCCGTGACGCATAGCCTCTTCCTTTACCGGAGGAGGTGTCAGTACTTTTTTTCTGCCCTTCGGACGGTCCGGCTGTGTGACGACCCCCACTACCTCATATCCGTCCTCAATCAGGGTTCTTAGAACAGGAACTGAAAAATCCGGCGTCCCCATAAATACGATTCTCGTCATCAAATCATCCTTCCATATCCGCTAGTTCATCTTCTGTATAGTATTTACTGATTTTAGATGTAAACAGCACACCGTCTAAATGGTCCATTTCGTGCTGCACGGCCCTCGCCAAAAAGCCCCGCGCTTCCAGAATAAACGGTTTTCCCTGACGGTTAAACGCACGCACTTTGACATAATCGGCACGTGTGACATCACCATAGACGCCAGGAAAGCTCAGGCATCCTTCAATTCCGGTTTGCTCACCGCTTTTTTCTAAAATTTCGGGATTAACGAGATCAATTCTGCCGCTGTCATCCCCGATATCTACGACAGCCGCTCTTTTTAAAATGCCGATCTGCGGCGCTGCCAGCCCTACTCCATCCATTTCAAGCATGGTGTCGTACATGTCGTCAAGCAGTTTTTTTAATTTTTTATCAAAAACAGTCACGGTTTCCGCAGGTGTTTCCAACACCTCAGCAGGATGTGTGACAACCTTTTTTACTGCCAATTTGTTACCCTCCAAGACGTGAGATCTTACATCATCATATAAGGATTCATATCAATTGAAATCATTACATGCTTTTGTTCAATTTCGCGTTTATAATGTTCCAGTATCCTCTTTAATAAAGCGGATAACTGGTTTTCCTGTTTGTATTTTATCACGCATTGATAGCGATATCTATCTTTGATCCTGGCTATCGGCGACGCGCTCGGTCCGAGAATTTTCGTGTCAGCTCCGCAGTTTGCTTTTAAAAAGTGGGTAATTTTTTCAGCTGTGACAGCAGCTTTCGCCACTTCCTCATGAGAAACAGTCACAAGAGCCAAATAGTAATAGGGCGGATAAGATTGCTCTCTCCTGTGCGCCATTTCATGCTGATAGAACGTTTCATAATCGTGCGTCTTCGTCAGCTGGACGCTGTAGTGGGATGGCGTGTACGTTTGAATGATGACGTGTCCGGGCTTTTCATGCCTGCCTGCCCGGCCGCTGACTTGCGTTAACAGCTGAAATGTTTTTTCGGCTGACCTGAAATCAGGAATATGAAGTGTTGTATCGGCACTTAGCACTCCGACAAGTGTGACATTCGGAAAATCAAGCCCTTTCGCGATCATTTGCGTTCCGAGAAGAATATCCGCTTTTCCTTCTCCGAAAACTGACAATAACTTTTCATGGGCGCCTTTCCGCGATGTCGTGTCAACATCCATCCGAATCACTCTCGCACTTGGCAGCACTTTTGTCAGCTCTTCCTCCACTCGCTGCGTTCCCGTTCCGAAAAAGCGGATATGCTCGCTTGCGCATTCGGGACAAGTATGCGGAACAGGCTCTTCATGTCCGCAATAATGGCATTTCAGCCTTTGGCCGTAACGATGGTACGTCATGGAAATGTCGCAGTGCGGGCATTGCGGGACATATCCGCAATCTCTGCACATCACAAAGGAAGAATAGCCCCTTTTATTTAAAAACAGGACAGCCTGCTCACCCTTGGCAATCGTTTCTTCAAGCTTTTCCATCAATTCAACTGAAAACATTGAACGATTGCCATTTCTGAGCTCCTCTCTCATATCGACAAGCGAAACCTCAGGCATCACCTGGCGGTTAACGCGATGCTTGAGCGAAAGAAGCTCGTACACACCCTTTTGCGCCCGCGCATATGACTCTAATGTTGGCGTAGCACTGCCTAGCACAACAGGACAGCTGTGATGCTCAGCCCGTTTGATTGCCACCTCTTTCGCATGATAGCGCGGCATTTCCTCTTGTTTATACGAGGATTCATGCTCTTCATCGATGATAATCATTCCGAGATTTTCAAACGGGGCAAAAATAGCCGACCTGGCGCCGACGACAAGCCGCACTTCCTTCCGGTGGATTTTACGCCACTCGTCATATTTTTCCCCTGTGGATAATCCGCTGTGCATGACTGCCACCTGAGAGCCGAAACGTCCCTTGAAGCGATTAACCATCTGCGGCGTCAGCGATATTTCCGGCACAAGGACGATGGCTTCTTTTCCTTTCGCCAGTACTTTTTCAATCGATTGCAGATAAATTTCCGTTTTTCCGCTTCCTGTCACGCCGTGAAGGAGGAACACTTTATGCTCATTGTTGTCCAATGTCTGACGTATTGGCTCAAAGGCTGCGCTCTGTTCGTCTGTCAACGGCAGCGGCTCTGTTTTTTTGAACATTTTGTCCTGATAGGGATCTCTGTAAACCTCTTCATACGTTTCCTTCAATAGCCCCTTTTGGATAAGTGTTTTAATGGTCGCAGAGCTCGCGTCCGTTTTTTTGCACAAATCTGCTGCAGGGATCTTTACACCTTCCGGCTCAGCGATGAAAAAGTGAAGAATTGCCTGCTGCTTGGCGGCTTGGCGGGATAGTCCCTCAGCCTGCTTGGCCAGCTCTTCTTTGCTTGCATTGGCCTGAATGTGTCTGACCATTTTTTTATTGGTTTTTTGCGCGACTTTATACGTCACGTCAATGCTGCCTTTTTGAACATGCTTTTGAATCATTTTCAGCGTATCATGATCGGGTATATCTGAATACAGCAGAGTCTTTGTTTCAGAAAACAGCCGTTCCACTTGCGGCGGAAGATCGGCGCCGTGTGCGATTTTTAACTCTTTTTCATATTTTGCCTTTAATGCGGCTGGCAGCATCGCTTGAAGCGCCGTTATTTTAAAAGACAGCGTTTTGTCGGACAGCCATGATGACAGATTCATAAGCTCCTCTGTCAAAACAGGTGTAAGATCTAATAAGTCCTCCACTTCCTTGACAGATTTCCCCGTGAGATCAGATGCTTCTTTGACAGCTGTCACAAACCCTTGAATTTTACGGGGGCCAAACGGAACAATGACCCGCATGCCCGTTTTGATCATGCCTTTGAGATGATCTGGGATTTTGTAATCAAAAGGCCTGTCTATATTTTTGGTGCTGACATCAACAATGACTTCGGCAAAATTCATGAGTGCTCTCCGGTTTGTTTTGAGAGGGCTGCAATTTCCTGAAGGATTTCAAAGGAAACATCAAGCTTAGACATGATCGGAAGCTCGCGTTTGCGCCCGTCTTTGAAAAAGATTGTCACGATATTCGTATCAGCACCAAAACCGGCTCCATTTGCTTTCACATCATTTGCCACAATCATATCAAGATTTTTGGAGGCGAGCTTTTTACGGGCATAGTGTTCAACGTCTTGGGTTTCAGCTGCAAATCCGACCAATAGCTGCTCCTGCTTTTTCTCGCCTAATTCTTTTAATATATCGACCGTTCTTTTCAGTTCTAAGGTCATGCCGCCGTCTTGTTTTTTCATTTTATGATCAAAAACTGTTTTCGGCGTAAAATCGGCTACCGCAGCTGTTTTGATGACAATATCGCTTGAGCCATACACAGAGAGCACCGCTTCGCGCATATCTGCAGCCGATTGAACAGGGATAAACTGAGCAAGGCCTTTAGGCTGATCAAGCGAAACAGGGCCAGAGATTAAGGTTACCCGCGCGCCGAGCTGGACAGCCGCCTCCGCTAATGCGTATCCCATTTTGCCCGTTGATTTATTGGTGAAAAATCGGACAGGATCAACCGCTTCCCTTGTCGGGCCAGCTGTGATAACTACATGTTTGCCTTCTAAAGGAGCGACTTTTTCGTCAGCAAAATGCTTTTCGGCCAGTTTCACGATATTTTCGGGTTCTTCCAATCTGCCTTTACCGACGTAACCGCATGCTAAATAGCCCTCACTAGGCTCGATAAAACGATAACCGTCCTGATAAAGGACAGAAATATTCCGTTTGACTGCCGGATGGTCATACATGTGAACGTTCATGGCCGGCGCGATCCAAACGGGGGCCGTCGTTGCTAACAATGTCGTCGTCAGCATATCATCAGCGATGCCGTTAGCCATTTTTCCAATCACATTAGCCGTAGCCGGCGCCACGATAACCAAGTCGGCCCAGTCTGCAGCATCAATATGAGAAATGACGCTTGGATTTTGTTCTTTAAATGTATCTGTATAGACTTCGTGGCGGCTCAATGCCTGAAATGTCAGCGGTGAAACGAATCGGCAAGCTGACTCAGTCATAATCACTTTGACATTTGCTCCTGCCTGAACAAGCTTGCTCGTTAATGCACAGGCTTTATAGACAGCGATGCCTCCGCTCACGCAAAGTAACACATTTCGATTGTTAAGCAATGAATTCTCCCCCTCTGCACTTTACAAAACCGCACGGAAAAAAATAACAACCTACATGATATAGGTTGCTACTTGTGCTACTATTCGCGGTCTTCCTTTTCAAACGAAAGCAGGCCTGCATCAATTTCTTCTAAAGCTTTGCCTACATATTTGTGTGAAATCGTATGTTCAATCATTTGGTCTTTTTTGATTTGCATTTCACGGGCACGTCTCGCAGAAACCGTCACGAGCGTGTATTTGGAATCTAATTTATTCATTAAAGAGTCAATTGACGGATCTAACATTTGTTATTCAACCTCCAGCATTTTCTTATATCTTGGTGCAACGCGCTCGCGCTTCAAATGTTCAGCGAGAACGATTGCTTTGATTTTATCGCAAGCCGTTTCGACATTATCGTTTTCAACGACATAATCATAAGCATCCATCATTTCGATCTCAGCTTTTGCGGCTTTCATTCGATTTTCAATGAGAGCGTCAGTTTCCGTTCCTCTTGTCACGATTCTGTTCTTCAGTTCAGAAAGGCTTGGAGGCGCAAGGAAAATAAACAGGCCTTCCGGGAAAGCATTTCTTACTTGAAGAGCCCCTTGAACTTCGATTTCTAAAAAGACGTCTTTTCCTTCTTGAAGCGTCTGTTCAACATAATCGACAGGCGTGCCGTAATAATTGCCGACATACTCCGCCCATTCAAGCAGCTTGTTGTCTGCAATCATTTGCTCAAATTCTTCTCTTGTTTTGAAAAAATAATCGACTCCGTTCACTTCGCCCTCACGCGGGTTTCTTGTGGTTACTGAAATCGAGTATTCAAATTTTGTGTCTTCCTGCGAAAAGATCGCTTGCCGAACCGTTCCTTTACCAACTCCTGAGGGACCTGAGAGAACGATTAATAACCCTCTTTCTTTCATGCGGCAACTATCCCTGCCCTTCATCCATAATTTCTTCTTTAACAGAAAGTCTGTGTGCAACTGTCTCAGGCTGGACGGCAGATAAGATAATGTGATCACTATCCATGACGACAACTGCACGGGTTCTTCGCCCGTATGTAGCGTCAATTAGCATTCCGCGGTCTCTTGCATCCTGGATCATCCGTTTGATTGGCGCAGACTCCGGGCTGACAATCGAAATCATCCGATTGGCGGAGATAATATTGCCAAATCCGATATTAATCAGTTTAATCGTCATCTTCTACGTTCCCCCTGTAAAATAGACGTCTCTAGTTTAGCCTAGTAAGACCGTCTGTAAACAATACGCACAGTCACTATTCTATATTTTGCACTTGTTCTTTTATTTTTTCAATAGAACTTTTCATTTCGACGACAAGCTTTGTGATCTGATGATCATTTGCTTTTGAGCCAATTGTATTTGCTTCCCGATTCAGCTCCTGAACGAGAAAGTCGAGTTTGCGCCCGACAGCTCCGCCTCCAGCTAATATATCACGAAACTGGGCAAAGTGGCTCTTCAGCCTTGTAATCTCTTCAGAGATATCAGAGCGGTCTGCAAAAATAGCGCATTCTGTTACAAGCCGGCTCTCGTCTAACACGTCTTCAGTCCATTCTTTTATTCTGGCGTACAGCCGTTCCCGGTAACGAGATACGACATCCGCTGCCAGCAATTCGGTCTCTTTCACCAGCTCTTCAAGCTGATCAATATGCAGCAGACAGTCTTTTGCTAAAAGCTGCCCTTCTTTTTCACGCATTTCACAGAGTTCTTTTACCGCTTCCTCTGCAGCAGCTGTGATTAACGCCTCCAGCTTGTCATTTTGCGCCTGTTCTTCATGAATCTGGACGACATGGTCAAGCTTAAAGAAATCCATTACATCAGGCTCTGCAGACAATTGATACCTTTTCTTCATTTCTCCCGCAGCTGCGACATATTCATCGAGCAGCGGCCAATCAATGTCAAGCCTTTTCTCAACAAGCATATCGCTGTCAACGGATACGAAAAGCTCAATTCTTCCGCGCTGGATATGCTGCAGAATGGTCTGTTTCAGCTTATCTTCAAAATATAGCAAAGGCCTTGGCAAACGAGCGTTCACTTCTTTAAATCTGTAGTTCACAGATTTAAGTTCAACGCTTACAGAGAGATCATCTTGTGTTTTGCTTGCACTGCCGAAGCCTGTCATACTTCGTATCATTTTAAAACACCCAATTCTTCCCTGTTCTCATAATAAAAGGGCAATAGACATGCTATTACCCCTAAGATTATATCATATGAATTTATTTTTTTCTTGTCAAAAGTGACCCAGCCAGCAAAAAAGTAGGGATGGCGGACATACCGATGACAAGCATCCAGTCTCCCGGCGTGATGGCAACCGTATGGAAAATCGGTTGAAGCGGCGGATAATAGATCACGACTAGCATCAGCAAAATTGATGACAATACCGCGCCGAGTAAGTACAGATTTTCAAACGGATTTCTGGAAAAAACAGAGGTTTCGCTGCGGCAGTCAAAAACGTGAATAAGCTGAGCCAGCACCAATGTGGCAAACGCGATCGTCTGAGCATAAGCCAAATTCTCCGGATTCCGGTGATATACAATGATAAAGGCTAAAATAGTGGCAGCCCCGATTAAAAATCCCCTGGATACGACCTTCCATCCAAGCTTGCGGGCAAACACCCCTTCTTTCGGATGACGCGGCTTCCGTTTCATCACGTCTCCTTCCGGCTGATCCATGCCGAGCGCCATTGCCGGCAATCCGTCCGTCACCAAGTTGACCCATAAAATCTGAATTGGCACGAGCGGCAACGGAAGGGCAAGCAGCATTGCAAACAGCATGACAAGAATTTCTCCGACGTTAGACGCCAGCAGGTACCGAATAAACTTTCTGATATTTTCATAGATGTTTCTGCCCTCTTTTATGGCTGATTTGATCGTCGCAAAATTATCGTCCACAAGAACAAGAGATGACGCTTCTTTGGCCACATCTGTCCCGGTAATGCCCATAGAGACTCCGATATCGGCTTGTTTAATGGCAGGAGCATCATTAACGCCGTCTCCCGTCATCGCCACAATATGCCCGTTCTCCTGATAGGCTTTTACGATTTTTAGTTTATGCTCAGGAGAAACGCGGGCAAATACATACACATCCTCCACTACATGAGAAAGCTCTTCCTGGGAAAGTTCGTTCAGCATCTGTCCGTCCATGATTTTGCCGCTTTTCGGGAGGAGACGCAAATCTTTCGCAATCGCTTTCGCGGTCTCCACATGATCGCCTGTAATCATGACGGTTTTAATTCCCGCTTCACGGCATTCTTTAATTGCCTGTCTGACTTCCGGCCGCGGCGGATCAATAATGCCCGAAAGGCCGAGCATCGTCAAATCTTTTTCAGCCTGCTCCATAGACGGTGTTTCCCCTGCTTTTATCGGCCTGTAGGCAACTGCTATCGTTCTGAGCGCCTGGGAGGCCAACTGTCTTAATACCGCCTCAGTTTCTGCTTTTCTCTCATTAGAGTAAAGTGCCGCTGAGCCGTCATAATAAATACGGGAAGAGCGCTGCATCAGCACATCCGGTGCACCTTTTGTAATGATATACCGCTTTCTGTCCTGATCCTCGACAATGACAGTCATCATTTTCCGTGCAGAATCAAACGGAAACTCTTCAATCACCCGGTAATGAGATTCAACAAATTCCTTTGAAAAACCGCCTTTTCTTGCTGCGGTGAGCAGCGCTCCCTCCGTTGGATCTCCATCAAGCACATATTCGCCATTTCTTCTCTCAATATTGGAGTTGTTACACAGCGCGCCGAACAGCAGCATTTGCTGAAGCGGCGCATGCTCATTCACACTGATCTCTTTTTCGTTTAGTGTGAAGCTTCCTTTCGGTTCATAGCCGGCTCCAGTTACTCTCCATGTTTTTCCTCCAGACCAGACATGTGTCACTGTCATTTTGTTCTGCGTCATTGTCCCTGTTTTATCTGAACAAATAATAGAAGCACACCCAAGCGTTTCAACCGCAGGCAGCTTTCTTACGATTGATTTTTGCTTAATCATCCGCTGTACGCCTAGCGACAGCGCCACTGTCACAATCGCCGGGAGTCCCTCCGGAATAGCGGCAACTGCTAACGACACACCCGCTAAAAACATGCTGTACAGATCGTGCCCCTGAATGACACCGACAGCAACGACAAGTACGGTCAAAAGCAACGCAACAACAATTAAAATCTTTCCAAGCTGCTCCAGTCTTCTTTGCAGCGGGGTTGACAGTGTTCCTGCCGATTCCAGCATGTCGGCAATTTTCCCCATTGCCGTATTCATTCCTGTGCCAACGACGACTCCGACACCGCTGCCGCGGGTCACAATGGTTCCCATAAATGCCATATTCGTAATATCGCCGAGTGAAACATCCGGTTTTTTCAATTTATCGGCATGCTTCACAACTGGGATTGATTCCCCGGTCAGCGCTGATTCTTCTATTTCAAGGCTTTTCGCTTCGACAATTCGAACGTCTGCACCAATCCTGTCCCCGCTTGTAAATTTCACAATATCACCCGGCACAAGCTCCTTAGAAGGAACCTTTGTCCAGCTTCCTTCTCTGAGCGCCATAACATGTGGTGTTGAAAGCTCTTTTAAAGCCTGAAGAGATTGCTCAGCACGCCTTTCTTGAAAGAAACCGAGTATGCCATTCACAAACACAATCGCAATAATCGCAACCGCGTCTACGTATTCGCCAAGAAATCCTGAGATTAACGTTGCCGCCAGAAGCACAAGCACCATAAAATCTTTGAACTGCGCCAAAAACAAAAGAAGCGCTGATGTTTTTTTTCCCTCTTGCAGCTCGTTTGGTCCATGCTTATCGAGGCGTTTTTTCACCTCTTTTTCTGTTAATCCTTGTTTCATGGACGTGTTGGTTGCCTCTAGTAAATCTGTTTGTCCCATTTCATGAAACTTCATTCCGCTCGTCCACTCCCCTGCGCTCATATAGAGATATCACTCTATAAGCATGCTTATTCTGACTCGTCCCATTTCATGCTATAATTATCGAATGCAGGAAGAATGAGAGGGTGTTTTGATATGTCGTTTGATGGCATGTTTACATACGGAATGACACACGAGCTTAATGAGAAAATGATGGGCGGGCGAATTACAAAAGTCCATCAGCCATATAAACACGATGTGATTTTTCACATCCGTGCCAACGGAAAAAACCAAAAACTATTATTATCGGCACACCCGAGCTATTCACGGGTGCATATCACGACGCAAGCTTATGAAAACCCAAGCGAACCGCCAATGTTTTGCATGCTGCTGAGAAAGCATATCGAAGGCGGATTTATTGAGAAAATTGAACAGGCCGGCTTAGACCGCATTATGATTTTTCATATTAAAAGCCGGAACGAAATTGGCGATGAAACCGTTCGAAAGCTTTATGTAGAAATTATGGGCCGCCACAGCAATATCATTTTGACAGACGCTGCAGAAAATGTGATCATCGACGGGCTTAAGCATTTATCACCGTCAATGAACAGCTACCGTACTGTACTGCCCGGCTACGGCTATAAGCTTCCGCCGGCCCAGGACAAAATCTCACCGCTTGAGGCGACAGAAGACGATATTTTACGTCATCTCAGTTTTCAAGAAGGAAGGCTGGATAAACAAATTGTCGACCACTTTTCGGGTGTGTCTCCGCTTTTTGCCAAAGAAGCGGTTCACAGAGCGGGCCTGACCAACAAAGTCACACTGCCAAAAGCACTGCTAGAACTGTTTGCTGAAGTAAAAGAGCACCGCTTTATTCCCAACATTACGACTGTAAGCGGAAAGGACTATTTTTATCTGCTGGAGCTGACTCATCTAAATGGCGAAGCGCGCCGGTTTGATTCATTAAGTGAGCTGCTTGACCGTTTTTATTTTGGAAAAGCTGAACGAGACCGGGTTAAGCAGCAGGCCCAGGACCTTGAACGGTTTGTTGTCAATGAACGGAAGAAGAATGCCAACAAAATCAAAAAACTAGAGAAAACACTGGAGTATTCGGAACAGGCGAAGGAATTTCAGCTATACGGAGAGCTTTTAACTGCTAATTTATATATGCTGAAAAAAGGTGATAAGCAGGCTGAGGTTATCAACTATTACGATGAAGAAAGTCCAACCATCACCATTCCTTTAAACCCGAACAAAACGCCTTCCGAAAACGCACAGGCCTACTTCACAAGGTATCAGAAAGCGAAAAATTCAGTCGCAGTTGTTGAGGAGCAAATCAGGCTGGCACAGGAAGAGGTCGAATACTTTGACCAGCTGATTCAGCAGCTTTCGTCCGCCTCTCCTCGAGATATCAGCGAAATCAGGGAGGAGCTTGTGGAGGGTAAATATTTACGCCCTAAGCAGCAAAAAGGACAGAAAAAACAAAAACCGCACAACCCTGTTTTAGAAACATATGAATCCTCTTCGGGCTTGACGATTTTAGTAGGTAAAAACAACCGACAAAATGAATATTTAACGACAAGAGCAGCAGCCAGAGATGACATTTGGCTTCACACGAAGGATATTCCCGGCTCCCACGTTGTGATCAGAAGCAGCGAACCGGATGAGCAAACAATCATTGAAGCCGCGACAATTGCAGCTTATTATTCGAAAGCTAAAGATTCAAGTTCAGTGCCTGTAGATTATACAAAAATCAGGCATGTCAAAAAACCGAACGGCGCGAAGCCCGGCTTCGTCACCTATGACAGCCAGCACACCGTCTTTGTCACACCTGATGCTGATACTGTCATCAAGCTGAAAAAAAGCTGAATCCATAAAGAAAAGCCAGAGCATTGAATGCTCTGGCTTATTTCTTTCTTCTCACTTGATAAAGCCTGTCAACTTCAGCAACAAAATTGCCGTCAATCAGCTCATCCACTTTTCCAGCCAGTTCCTTTGTATGCTTTGGACTGGCTCCGTTTGTAGAAACAGACACCGTAACATGCCCTCTTTTTACGATTTTCGGCATGTACACGTTGCCAAGCTCAGCTTCACTGACACAATTGACAAGCTGAAAAGGTGAAGCGGTTTGAGCAATTTCTTTGTTCACTGCCGCATTATCCGTCGCGGCAATAATCAAAAAAGCATCGAGATAGTCTTCTTTTTCAATCGTGCGGCTGGCCCATCTGATGCGGCGGTTGTCTGCCAACTCCTTGATTTCCGGTTCAACATCTGGACTGACAAGCGTAATATCAGCTCCCTCAGAAAGTACCGTTTTCAGCCTTCTGAGAGCAATGGTGCCGCCCCCCGCAATGACAACCTTTTTCTTTTCCAGGCTAATGTGCAGCGGAAGCATATGAATCTCCGTCAAAATCAAATTGCCCCTCATGGTTTGCGGCGGTTTCTCTCACACGGTTTAAAAATGCGTTTTTCACATGGGGGTGGAAACCGATATAGGAAGAGAGGTAGACATTCGGATTTTCAGCTTTTAATACCTGAACCTCTCGCTCTATTTCATTCATCAGCATACCTGTAAAGAGCAAATAGGGAACAACAAAGGTTGTCATGCCGTCATCTTTTTTAAGCTCTGAAAAAATCTCTTTATAACTCGGGCCGCATGCTGTCAAAAAGCACGGGATGACTTCCTTGACCGGAATCATGTGTTGAAGAAGATTGGCAATGCCGGTTACGTCTCTTTTTACAGCGGGATCTGAACTGCCCCTCCCGATAAGCACGACTCTGGCATTTTCATACGGAACACCTATATCTTTTATTCTATGATATACAGCTTTGACTACTTCCTCATCAATTCCGATCGGCCTTCCGTATGAAATGCGGACTGAAGGATATCGGGATGCAGCATGCGCAATTTCTTCCGGTATATCATGTTTTGCATGGGCAGCTGTTAAAAGAAGCAGAGGCACCACTGCAATATGAGTGGCGCCTTGCTTTACACATGCTTCAAACCCTGTCTCAATTGTCGGCTCCTGAAGCTCCAAAAAGCTGATTTCCTGTATAGGCGCAGAGATGTGCGCCTTGCATCCTTCCAAGAAGGCGGCGGCTTCTTGCTGCGCCTTTTTTACCCGGCTGCCGTGACCGACATATAAAATTGCTTGTTTCATTTTACAACGCCTCGCTTAAATCTTGTTTTTTCAGTTCAGATTCAAACCATTCCAGCTTATAGTGATAATTTACAACATTTCCAATGACAATTAAACTCGGATTTTTAATGTCTTCTTTTATCACTGTTTCTGAAAGGGTGTCAACTGTACAAAAAACAGATTTTTGCTTGTCCGTTGTTCCCCAGTGAATAAAGGCTGCAGGCGTAGAACCGTCTCGCCCGTTTTCAAGGAGTTTTTTTTCGATTTGCTTCACGTTTTTGATACCCATATAGATGACAAGTGTATCAATTCCCGTGGCCAGCGCTTTCCACTTTTCCTCAAAATCTTCTTCTTTTTTATAATGACCCGTTACAAAAGCGACGTTAGAGCCCGCATCCCGATGAGTAACAGGAATCCCGGCATAAGCGGCTGCCGCAATTCCTGACGTAATACCTGGGATGATTTCAAACGGAATTCCGTTTTCAGAGAGACATTCCGCTTCTTCTCCCCCCCTGCCGAACACAAAAGGGTCTCCGCCTTTCAGTCTGACAACGGTTTTCCCTTTTTGCGCATACTTTACAAGAAACCGATTGATGGTTTCTTGCTTCATCGTATGAAAATCTGGAAGCTTCCCGCAGTAGATCAGGTCTGCTTGCTCTTTGGCATATTGTAAAATCTCTTTATTTACTAATCTGTCGTATAAGATGACATCAGCTTTTTTAATGGCTTTCAGCGCTTTAATTGTCAGCAGATCAGGATCACCGGGACCCGCTCCTACAATATATACTTTCCCCATCGTATTTCCCCCGATCTATTCGAGTTCTTCCAGAACATTCGCTGTGATGTTATTCTCGCTTGCATTCCGGCATCTGAGAAGAACACAGCAGATCATATTTAGCTCAATTGCTGTTTGACAAACTCGATCAGCTGGTTTTTGCACGCTTCACGGTCATGCTGTCCTGAATCAAGAACAAGTTCCGGTGCTTCCGGCTCTTCATAAGGAGAATCGATTCCAGTGAAGAACGGAATTTCCCCGTTTCTTGCTTTTTTGTAGAGCCCTTTCGGATCTCTTTGTTCACAAATATCTAGGTCGCATTTAATGTATACCTCATGGAATTCGCCTGCTTCTACAAGCTGGCGTACCTGTTCTCTGTCCTCGCGGAAAGGTGAGATAAAAGCAGTAATGACAATTGTGCCCTGCTGAACAAAAAGCTTTGCCACCTCTCCGATTCGGCGGATGTTTTCCTTTCGGTCTTCATCAGAAAACCCAAGGTCTTTATTTAAGCCGTGACGGATATTATCCCCGTCCAGCACAATCACCTGATAGCCCTGCTCAAACAATTCTCTCGCAGCGGCATTGGCAATGGTTGATTTGCCCGAACCGCTTAATCCTGTCAGCCAGAGAATGGAGCTTTTGTGCTTGTTTTTTTTCTGATATTCTTCTTTTGTAATAGAGGCTTCATGCCATACGATATCGCGATTTGTCACTGCCAGTCCCCCTTAAGATACGCCTGCTTCTTCTTTTTTCTTCATCCCTCTGATTAACACTTCTACGACCTCTGCGCGGCTGAATTCTGCAGGAGGCAGCACACCGTCTCTCAGCATGCCTCTTACCTTCGTGCCTGATAAAATGACGTGATGCTCTCGGCCATGAGGGCAAGTTTTCGCTGTTCCCATATTTCCGCATTTTTCACAGAAGAAACTGTGCTCGAATTTCAGCGGTGTAATGCCGAGTTCTTCAGGTTTAAAGGTATCAAAAAGCTCCTGTGCCTCGTATGTTCCGTAATAGTCACCTACACCTGCGTGATCGCGGCCGACGATGAAATGCGTGCAGCCGTAGTTCTTTCTGACAAGCGCATGGAAAATTGCTTCTCTCGGCCCTGCATAACGCATCGCCGCTAAGAAGACACCGAGAAATACGCGCTCTTTCGGGTAATAATTGTTAAGAAGCACCTGGTAGCTTTCCATGCGAACATCAGCTGGGATGTCATCAGATTTTGTTTCGCCTACCAGCGGGTTCAAAAACAAGCCGTCTACTGTTTCAAGAGCAGTTTTTTGAATATATTCATGCGCTCTGTGAACAGGGTTTCTTGTTTGGAAACCGACAATGGTTTCCCAGCCTTTTTCCGCAAACTGGCGTCTTGTTTCCGCCGGTTCGAACGTAAACTCTGGGAACTGTTTTGAAGCTTTTTTAATCAATGTGATCGGTCCGCCGACATATGTATCGCCGCGGCTGAACAGCTTTTTAACACCCGGGTGTTCCTGATCATCCGTTTTATACACATTAACAGCCTCTTTTTGTTTGTCAGGCACATACAGGTCTTCAATTTGGATAACACCGTATGTTTCTCCTTCATACGTCAGCTTGACCGTTTCACCGACTGACAGTTCCGCTGCTTTTTGCGCGTTCACCGGAAGCGTGATCGGAAGAGACCAGACAACACCGGAAGAAAGACGCATGTTTTCGACAACAGATACGTAATCTTTTTCATTAAAGAAACCTTCGATTGGGCTGTACGCACCGATTCCGATTAATTCTAAATCTGCAAAAGAAATCAAATCAAGTTCGATTTCTTTTTGAATACTGCTTACATCATACGATTCATCTACTCTGTTTACTAATGTTCCTCCGTGTGGTGCTAAGCTCATACTATCCATCTCCTCCTATTTAACATATAAAATTACTCAGATTAATAATCAGATTCCCCCGCCTTGTTCGTGGACAGAGCGTCTCTCTTTACGTATGGCCTTCGTCAGGCTGACCGCACCGCCCGCCGCTAAAAGCACGCTTACCATGATAAAGATTGAATAATAATCCGCTTTTAAAAACAATGATACAAGCAGATAAGAAATCGATAAAGATAAAAACGGCGATACAATCCATACCTTCAGCATCGTTTGAACAACCTGTTTATGGAACACGTTCGGACCGTTTTTGGCCATGCCTATTCCGATAATAGACGATGACGTGACTTGCGCCAAGGGCACCGGCATCCCAAATACTGAACTGACGATCACCAGACCCGCTCCTGTACCGGATAAGAGAATGCCTTCCCCTTTTGAGAATCTCGTGATTTTCTTTCCGTTTGTTTCTAACACACGCCGGCCTAATAACAGCGCGCCAAGAGCAACAAAAGCTCCCCCGTACAAGGTTCCCTTTGCGACATCAAGCACACCCGCCGCTACCAACGGGCCAACAGCATTGGCCACGTTATTCATGCCGGCAGAGAATGCCTCGAAAAATCCGGCAACTAACAAAACAATGCCGAGGATTTTTTGCTTTTTAGCAGATTTAATTTCAATCTTTAAAAAACTAAACAGCTTTGAAACCAAATAGGTAAAGCCGAAAGCAAACAGCGGGACAAAAACCCAAAACGCCACAATGACCAGAAGATTGTTCACAAACAATACTTTGTAAGCCACTCCCACTCCGACAACCGCGCCGACTGTTACTTCACTTGTCGACAAAGGAATGCCGAGCAGATTAGCCGTAAAGAGCGACAGCGCAGCGGCTCCAATAATGATGCAAACAATCGGCAGTGTAATCGTCTGCTCGGGGATAATGCCGGAGCTGATGGTTTTTACAACCTCGCCTCCGCCAATGACCGCCCCGGCCAGCACACCGACTGCACATATGATCAAAGCGTAGGTTTTCTTTTTGATGGCTCCAGAGCCGTAAGCAACTCCCATCGAAGCCGCAGCGCCGCTTGCACCAATATTCATTGCGAAAAACAAGCTAAATAAAATAGCGGCTAGTTCCATTTTGCAGCTCCTTATTCATGCAGTCCGCATTCTGTTTTCGCCATACCATTCCATCTGCCTGAGCGTAAATCCTCTGCAGTAAAAGCAGGAGCCGTGCAAGGCGCGCAGCCAATGCTTGGATATCCTTGATCATGAAGCGGATTGTAGTCCAGCTCATTACGAGATGTGTATCTCCAAATGTCTTTCCAAGTCCAATGGATAAGCGGACATACTTTTACTGATTTGAATTTTTCATCTTTGTTCAAGAAATTCGTATTGGCACGGCTCGGCCCTTGATCGCGGCGCAGGCCGGAAAGCCAAGCCGGATGTCCAGAAAGCGCCTCTCTTAAAGGAACGACCTTTCTCAGATAGCAGCACTGATTCGGTTCTCTTTCCCACAGTTTGTCACCGTATTCTTCGGCTTGCTCCTCAAGGGTCAGATCTGGTTTTTTCAGGATGATGTTAAGGCCCGGATAGCGCTCTTTTACCCGTTCAATCGTTTCATAGGTTTCTTTAAAATGAAGTCCTGTATCAAGAAACACAATCTCTGCGTCTTTTTTCACTTTATAAATTAAATCAATCAAAACGATTCCTTCAATTCCGAAACTGCAGGCATAAACTAGCTGATTGCCGTAATGGCCGTATGCCCACTTTAAAACTGACAGCGCTCCTTTATAAGGATCGTCTTCCGGAAATGTAATGGTTGGTTCTTCCCAATTATCGTACGTTAACATTTCTTCTTTCCTCCTTTCGGAGACAAACAAACAGTAGCTTTCTGCCGGTTGTCTTTTCCAAATTGTAATGTGATGCGGGCTGTGTTATGCAAACAGCCTTTTTTCCTCTTAAAATAAAAAACTTTCAATCCGGCGGAAAGAAAGACAGGAACTGCATGGCGCCCTTATCTTTCAAAATGGAATTCATTTTGCTGGAGGTAGCACCTTACACACTGTGCAGGTTGCCGGGCTTCATAGGTCCAGTCCCTCAGCCGCTCTTGATAAGTTTTTAGATTTGTAGTAAATTTTAGCACAATTCTAACATAAGTCAACCCGACTTTTTTTATAGGATTAATAAAAAAACAGGCCGGATGGCCTGTTTTCAAGTACAGCAAGGCTTTAACGCCCCTGTACATCACTAAAATTTATTTTTTATTTTTTAAACCAATCTTTTGACTCGGGATTTCGTTTCCACGTTTTAAGCTTTTCTAGATCGTCCGAATGAATATTTCCGTTTTCAAGAGCGACCTCTGTCAAAGTATCATAATCAGTTAATGAGTAGTATGGCAGTTCCGCCTTCGCAAACGCTTCCTGTGCTTTAGGCAGCCCGTACGTAAAGATCGAGACGACACCAAGCACTTCACAGCCAGCCGCTTGTAAAGCTGCCGCAGCTTCAAGCACGCTGCCTCCTGTTGAGATTAAGTCTTCAATGACGACCGTTTTTTGGCCTTCTTGAACAGCCCCCTCAATCTGATTGCCTTTCCCGTGTGCTTTCGGCTTGCTCCTTACATAACACATCGGAAGATTCAATCGGTCAGCCGCCAGAGCAGCATGAGGAATACCGGCAGTTGCTGTTCCCGCAATCATTTCAGCTTCAGGAAAATGCTCTTCGATCAGCTTGCTGATGCCTGAGGCGACATCATTTCTGACCTCCGGGAAAGATAGCGTAAGGCGGTTGTCACAGTAGATTGGCGATAATATGCCGCTTGCCCATGTAAATGGCTCGTTCGGGCGTAAAAATACAGCTTGGATGTCTAATAGATGTTTTGCGATGATTTGTTTCATGATTTGATTCCCTCCCATTCGAGTCTGACAGCTTCATAGGCTTTTACTGGGTCTGCCGCTTTTGTAATCGAGCGGCCTACTACAATCGCTGATGACCCTTTCTCTCTCGCTATTGCAGGTGTCGCTACACGGATTTGGTCATTCGCAGCGTCCTCTGACATCCTGATGCCCGGAGTGACAGTCAGAAATGAAGGCGATACCGCCTGATAAATGGCTTCTGCTTCATGAACCGAGCAGACCACTCCATCCAGGCCGCTTTCTTCCGCCAATTTGCTGTAGTGCACAACCGTGTCGATCAGAGGCTTTTGGATCAGCAATTCAGCTTTCATGATTTGTTCAGATGTGCTTGTCAACTGGGTGACCGCGATAAGTGACGGGCGTTTTTTTCCGGCCGGCGTCCCTTCTTCTAAGCCTTCCAGAGCTGCTTGCATCATTTTTTTGCCTCCGGCCGCATGAACATTGACGAGGTCGACTCCGAGACCGGCGAGGCGCTTCATCGCTTTGTTTACAGTGGTCGGGATGTCATGAAGCTTTAAATCTAAAAACAGCTCGCAATTTCTTTCTTTTAGTTGTGTAATGATAGATGGCCCTTCTTGATAAAAAAGCTCCATTCCAACCTTTACAAATAACGGTTCTTGCTGAAAAGGCGCTAAGAATGCAAGTGTTTCTTCAGCTGATGCAAAATCAAGCGCGATGATGGGCAGGTTGTTTTTCATGATTCCAGCTCCTTCCGATGCATTCTTCAATTGATTGATAGCCGTATTGGCGCAAAACAGCAGGGAGCTGTTCAATAATGTCCGGACATGCAAAAGGATTCACAAAGTTTGCTGTTCCGACAGCGACCGCGCTTGCTCCCGCGAGAAGAAACTCCAGTGCATCTTCAGCCGCCTGCACGCCTCCCATTCCGATAATCGGGATATTGACCGCCTGGCTGACTTCATACACCATGCGAATGGCAACCGGCTTCACAGCAGGGCCGGAAAGTCCTCCTGTTTTATTCGCTAATATCGGCTTGCCTGTTTTTAAATCAAGCCTCATGCCGATTAATGTGTTGATCATCGTAAGACCGTCCGCTCCAGCCTCTTCAATCGCTGATGCAATTTCTGTGATATTTGCCACGTTCGGTGAAAGCTTTACATAAACGGGCACATCTGAAACCTCTTTTACCGCTTTTGTCAAATCAGCAGCCATTTCAGGGTTTGTGCCGAAAGCGATTCCGCCTGTTTTCACATTTGGACAGGAAATGTTCAATTCAAGAGCATGAACATTAGGCGCTTTGCTGATATGCTCTGCAACTTCAACATAATCCTCAACTTGAGAACCTGCGACATTGGCAATGATCGGCGTATCAAACTGCTCAAGCCAAGGCAGCTCATTTTGCAAGACGCTTTCAAGCCCCGGATTTTGCAGACCGATCGCATTGAGCATTCCAGCGCCAGTCTCAGCTACCCTAGGGGTCGGATTCCCGAAGCGAGGCTCCTTTGTCGTAGCTTTAATCATGATTGCACCGAGACAAGACAAGTCATAAAAACGGGCAAACTCTTTACCAAAACCAAAGCAGCCTGATGCAGGAATGATCGGATTTTTCAAATTAAGTCCCGGCAACTTCACCTCTAGCATTACAGCGCCACCTCCTGAGCTCTAAATACAGGCCCGTCAAGACATACTTTTACGTAGGATGTCTCACTTTCATTTGTATGGCACACACATGCGAAGCAGGCGCCGATACCGCAGCCCATTCGTTCCTCCATGGACAGGTAAACTTCTTTATGGGCGTATTCCTGTTTTAATGCCTTCAGCATCGGTGTCGGCCCGCAGCTGAGGAGAATGTCAAACTCCAGATTCTTCTGTTTTATGACATCTGTGACAAACCCGGTTTCCCCGTAGCTTCCGTCAGCTGTTGCCACATATGTGTCGCCGTACTGCCGGCATTCTTTTTCGTAAAAGACATCCTTTGCCGATTGGAATCCTAAAACGTGTATGACCTTTACCCCTTTTTCGTTCAAGCGTTTCGACAGCTCTTGGAGAGGCGGCACACCTACACCGCCTCCTACCAGCAAAGCCGTCTTTCCGGGTTGGACTTCATTGACAGGAAAGCCGTTTCCCAAAGGCCCGAGGACATCCACAAGCTCTCCCTGCTGCTTCAGCGACAAGAGCCTTGTTCCTTCCCCATCTACTCGATAAATGATGGTCACTTCATTTTTTTCAAAGTTGACGTCGGCGATGCTGATTGGTCTTCTCAAAAGAGGCGTAACCGCTTCGCTCACTTTTAGATGAAGGAACTGTCCGGGGGTTGTAAACCCTTGGACAAGCTCCCCTTTCAGAACCATTCGATACACCCGGTCTGCAATTTGCTGGTTAGAACATACTGTCAAATACGCTTTCTTCATATAGTGACTGCCGCCTCCTGATTTGTGTTGACTGCCGGCATTTGATCAGCACGGAATGTCATGCTTTCCAGCACTCGCAATATCGCTTCTGCCGTATCTAAAGATGTTAAGCAGGCAACACCGTTTTCTACTGATTCACGTCTGATTCTAAATCCGTCTCTAGCCGGCCGCTTTCCTTTTGTCAGCGTATTGATGACAAACTGTGCTTCTCCATTTCTGATGACGTCAAGCAAGTTCGGGCCGTCCTGGCCGATTTTTCCGACGACCTTCGCTGGAATGGAAGCTTCTTTCAGGTAGCCTGCCGTTCCTTCCGTCGCTAAAATGTTGTAGCCGATCGCGTGGAACCGTTTTGCGATAGCAAGCCCTTCTTCTTTGTCCTTATCAGCTACTGTTAAGAGCACGGAACCGTAGTTTGGAATTTGAATGCCTGAAGCAATCAAGGCTTTATAGAGGGCCTTCTCAAGGGTCGAATCTTTCCCCATGACCTCACCTGTTGATTTCATTTCAGGCCCCAACGTAATGTCCACTCTTCTCAGCTTGGCGAAGGAGAAGACCGGCGCTTTGACAAATACACCTTGCTGTTCAGGCTGAAGGCCCTCTGTATAGCCAAACGCAGCCAGCTTTTGACCGAGAATGATTTTGGTTGCGAGATTCGCCATTGGGATACCCGTAATTTTGCTTAAGAACGGTACAGTTCTGCTTGATCTCGGGTTCACTTCAAGCACATACACCTCGCCTTGTGATAAGACGAATTGAATATTGAGCAAACCGACAATGTTCAATCCTTTAGCTAGTGCGATCGTGTATTGTTCAATTTTTTTCTTAATATCATTTGTGAGAGACTGAGGCGGATAAACAGCTATTGAGTCCCCGGAGTGAACGCCTGCACGTTCAATGTGCTCCATGATTCCCGGTATGACAACTGTTTCACCGTCAGATACTGCATCCACTTCAATTTCTTTCCCCGTTAGATATCTGTCAATTAATACAGGATGCTGCGGATTGATTTTGACTGCGTTTTTCATGTAATGAAGCAGTTCTTCTTCATGATACACAATCTCCATCGCCCGGCCGCCAAGCACATAGGAAGGGCGCACAAGTACCGGATAGCCGATATCACTCGCGATGCTTACTGCCTGATCAACTGATGTCGCTGTTTTGCCAAGCGGCTGCGGAACACCAAGTTCTCCAAGCGCTTGTTCAAATTTATCCCGGTCTTCCGCACGATCTAAATCTTCTAATGAAGTCCCAAGAATTTTCACTCCGCGTGCAGAAAGCTCGTCAGCAAGATTAATCGCTGTTTGTCCGCCAAATTGTACGACAACGCCCATCGGCTGTTCGAGGTCAATAATGTGCATAACATCTTCAATCGTAAGCGGTTCAAAGTACAGCTTGTCTGAGATACTGAAATCTGTTGAAACGGTTTCCGGGTTGTTATTGACAATAATGGCTTCATAGCCTGCTTGTTTAATGGCCCACACAGAGTGAACAGTTGCGTAGTCGAACTCAACACCCTGGCCGATTCGAATCGGACCGGAGCCAAGTACGATCACACTTTTCTTATCCGTAACGACAGACTCATTTTCTTCTTCGTATGTGCTGTAGAAGTATGGTGTTTCTGATTCAAATTCTGCCGCGCACGTATCCACCATTTTGAATACCGGCGCGATGCCCGCTTGTTTTCTCAAGCTGTAAAGCTCCGATTCTTTGATTTTCCACTCACGGCTGATGTACTTATCAGAGAATCCGAGTTCTTTCGCCCGTCTCAGCACATCCGTATCGCCCGCATGCGCCTTCAGTTCTTTTTCAAACTGTACGATTCCGAACAGCTTATGCAGGAAGAAGACATCGATAGCGGAAAATTCATGAAGCTCTTCTACTGTGTAACCTCTTCTGTACGCTTCAGCTAAGTAGAATAAGCGTTCATCACCGGCCTTTTTAATTCGTTTTTCAAGAAGCTCATTGGAAATATCAGCTGCGTCTTTTAATTCGAGATGATACACGTCTGCCTCCAGTGAACGTACAGCCTTCAGCAATGACTCTTCAAGCGTGCGGCCGATCGCCATGACCTCTCCTGTCGCTTTCATTTGCGTGCCGAGCTTTCTGTTTGCTGATTCAAACTTATCAAACGGCCAGCGCGGAATTTTAGATACGACATAGTCAAGAGCCGGTTCAAATGCTGCGTATGTTTTTCCTGTCACCGGGTTCATCATTTCATCTAATGAAAGGCCGACAGCTATTTTAGCAGCGAGCTTTGCAATAGGATATCCCGTCGCTTTTGATGCAAGGGCAGATGAACGGCTGACACGCGGGTTTACTTCAATAATGTAGTATTGGAAGCTGTCTGGATCTAAAGCGAGCTGTACGTTACAGCCGCCTTCGATTCCAAGTGCGCGAATCAGCTTTAACGATACATTCCGCAAGAGCTGATATTCGCGGTCGCTGAGCGTTTGGCTCGGTGCGACAACAATGCTGTCTCCAGTATGAATTCCGACTGGATCAATGTTTTCCATGTTACAAACGACAATGGCGTGATCCTGGCTGTCTCTCATGACTTCATACTCGATTTCTTTATAGCCGGCGATGCTTTTTTCAAGCAGACATTGATGCACAGGGCTTAATTTCAAGCCGTTCTCAACAATTTCTTTCAATTCGGTTTCATTCGAGCAGATGCCTCCGCCTGTTCCGCCTAATGTATATGCAGGGCGGACAATGACAGGGAAACCGATTTGGCTGACGAAGTTTTCTGCCTCTTCCAGAGAGTGGATGATCTCACTTTCAGGCACCGGTTCATTCAGCTCATTCATTAGTGTTCTGAACAAGTCACGGTCTTCAGCCTGCTGAATCGCAGACAGCTTTGTGCCGAGAACTTCAACGCCGCATTCTGCCAGGACGCCTCTTTCTGAAAGCTCAACCGCAAGATTCAAACCGGTTTGGCCACCGAGAGTGGGAAGAATAGCATCTGGGCGTTCTTTTCTGATGATTCGTGTCAGGAATTCAGGTGTGAGCGGTTCGATGTAAACCCGGTCAGCCATTTCTGTATCTGTCATGATCGTGGCAGGGTTTGAGTTGACAAGGATGACTTCATAGCCTTCTTCTTTCAAAGCAAGACAGGCTTGCGTTCCTGCATAGTCAAATTCTGCGGCTTGTCCGATGATGATTGGTCCGGATCCGATTACTAAAATTTTGTTAATGTCTACGCGTTTTGGCATACCGCTTCCCCTTCTTTCTCTGTTGTTTCGATCATTTCAATGAATCTGTCAAATAGATGGTTAGCATCCTCAGGACCAGGCGAGGCTTCAGGATGATATTGAACCGTAAATGCCGGCAATGTTTTATGCTTCAGCCCTTCAATCGTATCGTCGTTAATTGCGATATGGGTCACTTCCAGTTCTGTTTCGCTGATGGATGACACTGTATAGCCATGGTTTTGAGATGTTAAGGCGACCTTTCCGGTAGCCAGCTCTTTTACCGGGTGGTTTGAGCCCCTGTGGCCGAATTTCATTTTTTCAGTATTCGCCCCGCACGCCAGCGCGAATAACTGGTGGCCAAGACATATTCCGAATAATGGCACTTTTCCGAGAACACCTTTAATCATTTCAATCGCTTCTGGCACATCTTTCGGATCTCCGGGTCCGTTAGAAAGCATGATGCCGTCCGGTTTCAGCTGAAGCACTTCTTCCGCTGTAATGTTGTAAGGCACAACGATGACGTCACATTTCCGCTTGTTTAGCTCTCTTAGGATCCCATGTTTCATACCGAAGTCAACCAAGACAATGCGTTTGCCTCTTCCCGGGCTCGGATATGCTGTTTTGGCTGATACTTGGGATACTTGATTTCTCGGCAGTTCCGTTTCGTTCAGTCTATTCAGCACTGCTTCGATGTCTTCTTCAGGTGAAGCGAATGTTCCTTTTAGCGCGCCTGCCGTGCGGATCATTCTTGTCAGCTTTCTTGTATCAATTCCCTGCAGTCCCGGAATGCTTTTCATTTTTAAATACTCGTCTAATGTGTACGCTGAACGCCAGTTGGAAGGCAATTCACATAATTCTTTGATGATCAGCCCTTTCACAAAAGGGGTAATCGATTCAAAATCATCCCGGTTAATGCCGTAATTTCCGATAAGCGGGTATGTTAATGTTACGATCTGTCCGCAGTAAGAAGGATCAGATAAAATTTCCTGATAGCCTGTCATCCCAGTGTTAAAAACGACTTCTCCCACGCTGTGCTCTAAGCTCCCGAAGGCCTCTCCCTCGAATACCGCTCCGTTTTCCAGTACTAATCGTCTCTTCATTTGACAAGTCTCCCTTCCTCATAAGCAAGCTTCCCTGCTGCCATTGTAGCGACCGGCCAGCCGGCGCAGCTGATGCCGTTGAATGGTGTATTTTTTCCTTTTGATAAAAATGTCTCTTTGTCTATGACTGCTTCTTTTTCTAAATCGATTAATGTAATGTCAGCTATTTGTCCCGTTTGTAATGTTCCGTATGGGAGACCGAAAGCTTCGCATGGCTTGATTGTCATGTAGTCAATCAGCTGTTTCAGCGACCAGCTGCCATTTTTGACGAAGTCTGTGTAAAGAAGCGGGAATGCTGTTTCTAAGCCGACAATTCCAAATGGCGCCAGCTTCATTTCCGTGTTTTTCTCTTCTTCTGTATGCGGCGCATGGTCTGTTGCAATAAAATCAATTGTTCCGTCTAAAAGGCCTTCAATTAAAGCGGCTCTGTCTTCTGCGCTGCGGAGCGGAGGATTCATTTTATAATTTGTGTCCAGCCCAGGAATGTCCTCATCACAAAGCAGCAAATGATGCGGTGATACTTCTGCCGTCACTCTGATTCCCGCTTTTTTCGCATCGCGTACGACCCTGACAGACTCTTTCGTGCTGATATGGCATACATGATAATGGCAGTTTGCCGCCTCAGCCAGCAGCACATCGCGGGCAATATGAACCGATTCACACACAGAAGGAATGCCGTTGAGCCCGTTTGCTTTGGAGAATGTCCCCTCATGTACGCTTCCTCCGTAAATTAAGGAGTTGTCTTCGCAATGTGCAACAATCGCTTTGTCAATTGCGGCTGCCCGTTTCATCGCTTCATACATCATTCCTGCTGTCTGTATACCGACGCCGTCATCTGTAAAGGCAAATGCCCCGGCTTCTTTTAACGCTTCAAAGTTTGTCATCTCATCGCCGATTTGTCTGATCGTAATGGATGCATACGGAAGAACTCTGATGCAGGATGTTTCTTTAATACGGTTTTGCACCCAGTCCATTTGCTCTTTCGTATCAGGAACGGGCCGCGTATTCGGCATTGCTGCTACAGTTGTATAACCTCCGCGCGCCGCTGCTTTTGCACCGGTTTCAATGGTTTCTTTTTTCTCTCCGCCCGGCTCTCTGAAGTGTACGTGAAGATCAACAAATCCAGGTGAAACAAGCAACCCTTTTGCATCAATTACCGTTTCATTATCCCCTGCATCAAGCTTGCCGATTTCGGAGATCGTGTCTCCTGTCACTCGAATATCCGCTTCTGTTTTTTCACCATTTTCGTTCAGTATCCAGCCGTTTTTAATGAGATATGACATATGCTGCTTCTCCTCTTTTCACATTGGTTTGTAAGGCACGCTGTATCACTGCCATTCTGATAAATACGCCGTTTTTCATTTGCTTGAAAATTCTTGATTTTCCGCTTTCTACTAAGCTGTCATCAATCTCCACTCCTCTGTTGACCGGAGCAGGATGCATAATGATCGCATGCTGCTTCATCCGCTCAGCCCGTTCTACAGTCAAGCCGTATTTGTTTAAATAGCCTTCCTGGCTGACAGCGGACTGATGTCGTTCATTTTGAATGCGCAGCAGCATGACGACATCAGAAGACTCAACTGCTTCGTCCATTGAAACATATGTGCCGGATGTATTTTCTTCATCCTGCCATTCCGAAGGACCGGAAAACAGGACCCGGGCACCCAATCTTGTCAACACTTCCGCATTTGACCTAGCCACTCTGCTATGCTTGATATCGCCGTGAATGGAGACGGTAAGCCCTCTGAATGAATTGAATTCTTCATAAATCGTCATTAAATCAAGCAGTGATTGTGTCGGATGCTGCCCGCATCCGTCTCCTGCATTCAGAATCGGGATATTCACCTGGCTGACAAGCTCTTGATAATACTCATCCTCACTGTGCCTGATGACGCACACGTCCACACCAATTGATTCGAGCGTCCTGATGGTGTCATATAAGGTTTCGCCTTTTTGCACGCTTGTGCTTGTTCCATCAAGGTTAAGCACATTCATGCCCAGCTTTTTTTCTGCGACCTCAAAACTGAACCGCGTTCTCGTGCTCGGTTCGAAAAACAGGTTTGCTGCAAATTTCCCTGTAAGCTGATTGTCTGTTTTTCCGCTTTGGAGGTCTTGTGCTGTTTGAAGCAAATCTTTAATTTCCTCAACACTGAGCTCGCTCATCGTCGTTAAATGCTTCATGTTTTTTCCCCTCTCATTTCAACTTGAAGGCTGAAAAAAAACCCCGGTCTAAGATAGACTCGGGGTATGGTTAAATAGAGGGCAGCATTGAAGCTTCCTTCTCTTATAACCCTTCCAAGCCTCTCTGGACTTTCTTTAAAAGGTTTTAGATATGATGTTGTTCAGATGTGTCTGCCTGCTCTTCCTTCGACTGCGGAAGAACCAGGTTTAAGATGACACCGACAATTGCGGCAAGCGCCATTCCCGACACTTGGAATCCCCCTTGAGACACTTGGATAAATGCGCCTCCTACACCGATCACAAGGATAACCGATGTGATAATGAGGTTTCTGTTGTTTTCATAATCAATTTTGTTGTCAATCAGCATTCGCAGACCGCTCGAAGCGATAATTCCGAACAGCAGGAAGGAGACGCCTCCCATGACCGCTGACGGCACTGAACTGATCAGCGCTGAGATTTTGCCGATAAAGCCGAAGCAACAAGCAATCACTGCCGCACCGCCGATGACAAAAACGCTGAATACTCTTGTGATGGCCAGCACGCCAATGTTTTCCCCGTAAGTCGTTGTCGGCGGACCGCCTATCAGGGAAGCTAGAATTGTCGCCACGCTGTCACCCATAATGGAGCGATGAAGCCCCGGCTTTTTAATGAAATCTTGTCCTACGACTTTGCTAAGCACCATTTGGTGGCCGATATGCTCTGACATTGTGACAAAAGCGACAGGAACCATTGCTGCTGCGATGCCGAGTGTTACCGACGGTGTATAGTCTTTGAACGGGATGATAAATTCAGGCACTGCAAACCATTTCGCGTCAAGAACCGGCTGGAAGTTGACAATCCCTTGAGTAAGGGCAAACAGGTATCCGCCGATAATTCCGATCAAAACCGGTATCAGACTTAAAAATCCTCGTAAGAAAATCGCGCAAATAATTGTAATCGCCAGCGTAACTCCTGCAACACTGAAATGCTTTAAGCTGTAGACCAATTCACTTGCGTTTGGGTCAGCATACATCGCCATGTTTACCGCAGTGCTGGCCAGCCCAAGCCCGATGACGATTATAACAGGGCCTACGACTACAGGCGGGAGAATCTTCATCAGCCATCCAGTGCCAAGCTGCCTGATCAATAAGGCAATCAGCCCGTACACTAACCCTGCAAGAAACGCCCCGACCATTGCCGCTCCCGGCCCGCCGGTCGCTTTTACCAGTATGATCGGAGAAATAAAAGCGAAGGATGATCCGAGATACGCCGGAATTTGCCCTTTTGTTATAAGCAGGTAAGCCAGTGTACCGATGCCGCTTGTCACCAAAGCCACAGCAGGACTCATTCCGACCAGCTTCGGAACCAAAATCGTTGAGCCAAACATAGCAAACAAATGCTGCAGGCTGAACGAAACCCAAGAGAAAGGTGTTGGGATATCCCTGACCCCTAAATTTACTTTTTTCTTACTCATGATGATTTCCCCCTGATTGTTGACTTTCATTTTAGAATGACTCATTGACTGTATAAAAAAACCTCTTTGCTATTTTTACGCAAAGAGGCATACAAAGACCTGCCGAATACTATCGGGACTTTGTTGTGCACCTCTTTGCAACCTCTCTGGATTGCCTTTAAAAAGGTGATCTATTATTCATTTTCATAAATGGCGACGAGATCGTTTTGATCTACCTCATGAAGCTGAACCATAACCTTTTCAGCCTTCGATGTCGGGATGTTTTTTCCGATGTAATCCGCTCGGATCGGCAGCTCCCTGTGTCCTCTGTCAACAAGCACAGCCAGCTGAATGGAGGAAGGTCTGCCCACATCAACAAGCGCATCCATACCTGCTCTTACTGTTCTTCCGGTGTACAGGACATCGTCAACGAGAATGACTTTTTGATCTGTGATGTCCACCGGAATATCTGCACCTTTTACAAGCGGTTCTTCGTTGCTCGTTTTTTTGGAAAGATCATCTCTGTATAGGGTAATATCGATTTCTCCAACTGTTACAGGATTCCCTTCAATCTGCTCGATTCGTTCCGCAAGGCGTTTTGCCAAGTAAATTCCTCTTGTCTTGATGCCGACAAGGATGCAGTTATTCATTCCTTTATTGCGTTCGATCATTTCGTGAGCAATCCTTGTCAGCGCCCGTCTGATCGCCTGTTCGTCTAGAATGACAGCTTTTTGATTCAATGGTGACACCTCACAGTTCATATAGAAGAAAAAACCCCTCCTGCCAGAGCATAGAGGGGTTTTAGGACAAGGTGCGCGCGTATACACGCATCCCGTCTATCCGTTATCCTTCTCAGCCTCTCTGGACTGTTTTAAAGAATCTATTCAGCTTCGTTTATTATTTCAGAAAAGAAACACACTGTCAACTGTTTTTTCTGAGGTTTTCGATTAATTCTGCCATATCCTCAGGAAGCGGCGCTTCAAATTCGACATATTCTCCAGTACGCGGATGGTCAAAACCTAAAACGCCCGCATGAAGAGCCTGGCCATTAAAGTCGATCGTTTTTCTCGGACCATATTTTGGATCGCCCGCCAATGGGAATCCGATATATTTCATATGAACACGAATTTGATGCGTTCTCCCTGTTTCAAGCTGGCATTCCACCAACGTAAAATCCTGAAAACGCTCAAGCACGTGAAAATGAGTGACGGCGTTTTTGCCATCACGCGTCACAGTCATGCTTTGACGGTCTTTCTTGTCCCGTCCGATCGGCGCATCAATTGTGCCGTCATCGTGAGAAATAAGCCCATGGACAACCGCCGTATATTTCCGCGTGACCGTTTTGTTGACCAATTGGTTCACAAGTGACTCATGTGCCATATCATTTTTCGCCACCATTAATAATCCGGACGTATCCTTATCGATCCTGTGAACGATCCCCGGACGCATCACGCCATTTATTCCGGAAAGGTCCGTGCAATGTGCCATAAGGCCGTTCACTAGTGTGCCTGTAAGATGCCCGGGTGCTGGGTGTACAACCATTCCGCGAGGTTTATTGACAACCAGCACATCTTGATCTTCATAGTATATATCCAGATCCATCGGTTCTGCCAGCACGTCGAGTGCTTCCGGCTCAGGTACAGTGACGGTCACCTGATCACCCGGCTGAATTTTATAATTCGCTTTTACCGGGCTTCCGTTTACGACAACTTGTCCGTCTTTCACCCATTGCTGCACTTGGGTTCTCGACCAATCATTCTCAGCCGATGCCAGAAATTTATCAATCCGCTCGCTCTTTTGTTCTTCTGAAGCGGTTATATCAATTTGATTCATGCTATTGCTCCTTTTTCTTTTTCCCGCTGTCCAACAGCATTTGTATAAATAAAAGCATTACGCCGACACATAGTGAAGAGTCCGCGATGTTAAAAATCGGGTAATTATAATTGACAATAATGACATGGATAAAATCCACAACTTCCTGTCTGACTGCCCGGTCAATGAAGTTGCCGATGGCACCGCCAAGCATAAGACCGAGGGCCACGCCAAGAAGCCTTTGCCCTTTTGTGTAACGCTGTATGTAATAAACAATGCCAATAATAACCGCGGTTGTAATGAGGTAGAAAAACCACATCTGACCGGCTAATATCCCCCATGCAGCACCCGTATTGCGATGGGAGGTGATATAGAATACCTGATCAATGATCGGAATGCTTTGTCCAAGGTCCATGTTCTTAACGACAAGCCATTTTGTCAATTGATCGGCTGCAATAATAAGTAGTGCGATTACATAATACAGCACAAACGTTCCTCCAGTTTACGGTTACTTTAATCCATTATGCATTTTATCAATAAAAAGCACTGGAGTAAAGAAATATCAGGCATATAAACCGGACAGACACTGTTATTCGTACAGTGCCTGTCCATATTCGATATCAGTTGATTTCCACAGCGGGAGCGTCTTTTTTTCAAATTGGACAGAATAAAGAAAATCATTTGCTGTGCGGGCAGTTGGAAGCACAGCCAGCTTTGAAAGGGGAATGGGAGCCCCGGTTTCTTCACAGTATCCAAATGTGCCGTTTTCGATTTTGGACAATGCGAGTAGAACATCTTGAAGCTCTTCTTTAATGTGATAGATCAGAGTTGCTTTTTGTTTATGATTGATTGCTCCTTGCGGGTTTGTTGAAACCTGAAAGCAAGAATACTCAAATAATCTCGACTGTAATTCTTCTTTCATCAGAAGAAGTTCCGTATAAATTGCGGTCAGTTGATCATTCATTCATCACAACTCCTGCTCTTAACGTAATACCTATATTGTTGCCTGCGAATGATGATCTAAAGCCCATAAGAATTTTCCTGCCATTCTAAACGATGTCACTCTTGGCACAAAAAAAGCCCGGCTTTTGTGATATTATCCCCTCTAAGTAGACAGTGTAAAAAGCCCACTTTTCAAAAGTGGCTGTTACACTATACTTGGAGGGGATTTTTTATGGCGCGAAAAGGACAACACTTTCAGCACTATACCAAAGAATTCAAGATGAAAGCGG